>CP013062.1 GCA_001430755.1 Candidatus Peribacter riflensis
TCACGCGGGAGCATTCCACTTGCCCAGCAACGTCTCGTGGAAGCGCGCAATGATCGTTGCCACCCTCTGCAGAATTTTCCTGTCGGGACCCTCTGCCATGTCGGCAATTTTCTCTTTCAGATCGACAGCACTAAAATTCGTGCCTCCACACAGATCACACACTCGTTGGAGGCCTTCGTTGCCCACTTGTGCGGTGAGCTGTGCGATGAGTTCTTCCGATGAAGAGGGGGCTTGCAGCATTGCAGGGGAGAAAGGGCAGCATCATACGCATGGGCGCGCAGACTGCAACCGCCTACAGCCCGATTTCATGGGCAACGCCTTTCATGGCCTCGAGTGTCAGTCCGATAAAATCGGACAGAGAGATGCCAAGTAATTCCTCGCATTTCCTGATCTGCTCGCGGTTCACCTGCGCCGCGAAGCTCTTCTCTTTAAATTTCTTGAGAACGCTCTTCACCTCCACATCTGCCAGCTTCTTCGACGGTCGCACGAGCGCGACGGCGATGATGAAGCCCGTGAGCTCATCGGCGCAGTACAGGCACTTGCGCAGCATCGAATCGAGCGGATGCTCGGCTCCGTACTTCTCGGCGTAGTGCGCGCGGATGTCGGCCAGCAGTTCAGCCGGAGCCTTGATGGGCGCGAGTAATTCCTCAAGTGTCTTGCCGCAGTGTTCCTCTGCATCCTTTGCCAATGTGTCCCAATCCAGGTCATGCAGCATGCCGGCCACCTTCCACGTCTCGCTGTCACCGTCATAGTTCTTTGCCAGCGTCTCCATCACTGCACCCGTGGCAATGAGGTGTGCCTTCGTCTTGTCGGCGTGCGCGGCGAGGAGCCCGTGCGCTTCGGGCAGAAGGTGCCCGTAGGTGGAATGTTGAAGAAGTGTTGTCATGGGAGGGCTCATGAACGTCTTAGGAGAGGAAACAAAAGAAATAAAGGAAAGAAAGGATGGCTCAAGAATAGAGCCCAATGCGCTTCAACACTTCCTCCTTCGGCAAGGTCGAGAGCAGCCAGCCCATCTGCGGGCCGTCATCTCTCTTGAAGAAGAGCTGGTAGAGCGGGGCGAAAATTTCCTTCGGCGGCATGTTCAATTCCGTCTTTACCGCATGCAGCACCTTGTGCACTTCCTCGCCTGTCCAGGGGGTCTCTTTCAATTGCCGATGGATCATCGTAAAAGCCTGCTTCTGTGCTGCGGAAAGGGCAGGGAGCTCCTCGGGGGCAAAGTCTGCGTCCTGAACGAAGGTGAATCGAAACTGGGCGGGCGCGAGGGCTTTCAGCCAGCGTTTCGCGTAATCCGCGCGTTCCTGAAGGTTCGACTTTTCGGCTTCTGTCAGGGCTGAACCCTTTGCCTTTTCCGCTTCTTCCGGCAGGGCTAAGTGCGGCATTTGCACGATGAAGGCCACGAGCGTGAAGCGCATGTGCCAGAGATCTGCAGGTTTCTTCGGGAAATCCGTTTGTGTGAGGGTGAACGTGCGGGCGAAGTCAGGTTCCGGTTTTTCCTGCCTGCCGAAAGCGTAATCCGCCAGACGGTCATGCTCATCGAAGAGCTGCGGAATCGTCACGCCCTCCGGGTCGAAATCGATCGGCTGGTTGGGCTGTTTGCGAATCATCAGGAGCTTCAGGATTTTTGGAGGAAGCAGATCTGACACTTCCTTGGCCGAAGCGCCGAGCCCCTTGCTTGCGCTCATCTTCTTGCCGGCGATGTTGAAGAATTCGTAGGGGATATTGAGCGGCTCGGGGTAGTGGAAAATTTCCTCGCAGATGCGCCGGCCGATATCGCGCGAACCTCCGGCGGCGGAATGATCCTTACCCGCTCCTTCGATTTTCACGTTCATCACCTTCCACTTGGCCGGCCATTCCACCTTCCACGGAAGCTTGGCATGACCGTCAAACGGGCTCACGGTTCCGCTGTGGCCGCATCCTTTGGCCCATTTCACCAGATCCGGCTTGCAGGCGTAGGTGACGAGTTTCCCGTCCCAGCCGGTTACCTGCGTCGTTCCGACCTTGCCGCACTGCTCGCAGATCACCTGGAGCGGATACCAGTCTTCCGGCTTCAGACTCCCGCTCACTGCGCGGTAGATCGTCCGAATCTCAGTTGCGTGATCCAATGCATCGCGGATGACCTCATTGAACTTCCCTTCCTTATAGAGAGGAGCGAGCGGGTAGTACGTAATCGGAATTTGGAGCCCCTTCACTACTTCCTGCAGTTCGTTGCCGAAGACCAGCGGGTAATTCGGCGCTTTCTTCGGATCAGGCGAAGGGACCGTGAAGAGCGGCTGGCCCATGTACTGGCGGAATTCCTCGCGATTCGTCAGTGTCGCCGGCAGTTCATCCATCGGGTCGAAGTCGTTGAGCTCGAAGAGGAAGTCGCACGCAACCCCTTTTTCCTTCAGAACCTGTGCGAGCACGCCATGGATGACGATGCCCCGCAGCGAGCCCACGTGCACGCGGCCCGAAAGCGTCTTCTCATCTCTGAGGATCAGCGGCTTGCCTGCTTTGATTTCCGCCGCGAAGCGCTGTTCGATCTCCCCGACGATGGAATCGACCCACTGCATGGCTCAAGGATAGCGCGAATGGGTGCGGGATTGAATGCAATACAGGAGCGTATTGGACTCTTGAAACAATGAACGGCGATCGCTCTCTACCTACAGGCACTCTCACACCAATAATCTTCTTGGGCAGAGGCATGGCACAAGAGGACATATGTGGTTATAGACACCGGAGAAACTGTAGTGCTGAATTTTCCGCGCTTGATGACACACTCTTGTTGTGCCTCATAAATGCACTCTCGCATCTGTGATATGGCATCCTTACCAGCATCCATACAGCTTATGGCTGTCGATGATCCAGTGCAGGATCCCTGATAATTTTTTAGGCCAGAGCATTGCCCTGAAGTGTCACTCCATATGCCGTCGCCATCACCACAGAGGCAGCATGAAGTCTGGGCAACTTTACCATTGGAGTCCTGGCATTTGACGGGAGTACTTTTGCCAGAACAAAACTTTCCTGATCGACAATTGTCGTACGTTTTTGTTTTGGCAGTTAGATTGTATGTGATGCGAGTCTGGCACTCTGGCCAATTGGATATTGTCTGATTGGCACTGACAGTGACCTCTCCTCCAGAGCGGTGTATCCAACGCTGCAGCTCTGCGATCCTCTTGTCTGCCTCAGCTTCATCTGCGAATACGTTGCAGCCGACGTCTTCAAATGAGGCGCATTCGAATGCACAGGTGCGGATACAGACATCAACTTTTTTAATAAAATTCAAACATCCTTGTCCGTGTCCCATGCGGATTTGGGTGAGGCCGGTACAGGAATTGATTTTTGGTATTACTGACAATAAATCTTCTTCCGGTACTGTGAATGTGTTTTCCGTAGAACATTGGGTCTGTCCTGCTTGCCAGCTATTACAGAACCTTTTAAACATTGGATAACATACTTTTTGATCGGTGAGCCATTCACAATTTGGATCTGTATTACATGCTTTCCAATTATCAGCATAGGCGCCACACTCCGTGCTCTGTGCATAGAGGCAGAGACAACAATCTCGGCTCGATGAAGATGAAGATGGGGAAGAAGTGGACGGGGGAAGTGGTAGCGACTCCTCGCTTGTAGACGAAGATTCCTCAGAGCTCGATTGCGTTGCTGAACTCGACTCAGAAGACGATGACGACTCCCACCATGGAATAGATGAGGATGTATCACTCGATGAGCTCGTGGATTCCCAGTCCCACGGCGAGGTTGCGCTCGATTCCGAAGACGATGTCGTATCTTCCGATGAAGAAGACGGTTCTTGCCACTGGATAGGCAGCGTGTCACTCGATGACGATGATTCGACCGGCATCCACCATGGAATGGATGAGGATGTATCACTCGATGAGCTCGTGGATTCCCAGTCCCACGGCGAGGTTGCGCTCGCAGAAGAGAGATACGGTTCCGAGAATGCCGATGACGTTGACGAGGATGACGGATAGACGAAGTAAGGCAGTGCGAGTGCCGATACCGCAGGCAGATTTCCCGTTTGCAGTAATCCAATGAGGCTAACCGCAAACCCAAGGAGAACGAACCGTGTGAACCGCACCATAATTTGTGTGTGGGAGATTAATGATATTATACATCTATTCCACAGTTTTATCAAATCAGTGTTGAGATCAAGAAAACTATTGAGATCACGTAATCCCGCATTATCCGAGAGCAACATCCAGCGTCATCATCACGGCAAAACCGGCCAGCGCCGCCAGTGTGGCAAGATCGGTGTTGTGCCCCGCCTGCGATTCGGGAATCACTTCTTCCACGACCACAAAGATCATGGCTCCTGCCGCAAACGCGAGGGCGAAGGGGAGGAGGGGACGCATGAGCAATACCGCTGCGGCGCCCAGGATTCCCGCCACAGGTTCCACCAGCGCGGAGCTCTGGCCGATGAAAAAACTGCGCCAACGGGACAGGCCGTTATTGCGCAGGGGCAGCGAGACAGCGGCACCCTCGGGAAAATTCTGCAGCCCGATGCCGATGGCCAACGCGATGGCGCCGGTGAGCGATGCTCCGCTGATACCGGCTCCCACGGCCCCGAATGCAACACCCACGGCCAGTCCTTCCGGGATGTTGTGCAGCGTGATGGCCAGCGTCAGGAGAATATTGTGGTGCCAGTTTGTGCGGATTCCCTCCGCTTCCGTCACGGGCGCAAAGAGGTGCAGGTGCGGCAGCAGGCGATCCATTCCGTAGAGCGCTATTCCCCCGAGGAGGAATCCTGTCAGCGGCGGGAACCAGGGCGCGTAGCCCATTTCGCCCGAGAGCGTGATCGCAGGAGCGAGCAGAGACCAGAAACTTGCAGCGATCATGACGCCTGCGGCAAAACCGAGTGAGGCTTCCAGAATCCGGCGGTCGATCCCTCTGCAGAAGAAGACCGACGCAGCCCCCAGTGCGGTGACGGCCCAGGTGAAGAGCGTGGCGAGGGCCGCCTGCCAGATGGGATGGAGCGCGGTGAACGTCGCAATCATGTGCCTACAGTGTAGAGGGATCTCTCGTACGCTGGCCAATGCGTGGCTCGCGCAGTGGCAAAATCCTTTCTAAAGTGTTTGACCCCGGATCAATTGTCCGTAATATGCCTCCGCATTCCGATTCATTCTTCGGGGTGAATCGAACAATTTGCGACGTTCCAGACCGTCTTCCCCTTCGGAATAAACGGTCCAGAAGAACCTCCCGCACCTATGCCTTCCGGTCTCATCGCACGCAAAGTCGGCATGTCCAAAGTCTTCCTCGAGAACGGGGAGGCGGTGCCGGTGACATACCTGCGGGTTCCGACGAACATTGTCGTTCGCACGAAAACCAAAGAGAAAGACGGCTACGATGCCGTTGTTCTGGGGATCGATCCCAAGAACTGGAAGTCGCGCAAAGGCAAGGAGCACGTGCGGTACGCCGTGCAGAAGGAGTGGGCGGTCGAGTCCCTCGATGGACTCAACCCCGGCACACAGGTGACAGTCGAGTCCGTTCCGGCCGAAAGCCAGGTCACGATCGTCGGTGTTAGTAAAGGAAAGGGATTTCAGGGAGTGGTGAAGCGATACCACTTCACCCGTGGTCCCATGTCGCACGGATCCCACCACCACCGCGAACCGGGTTCGTCGGGCATGCGTGAGAAGCCGGGTCGCGTGATTAAGGGCAAGCGCTATCCGGGACACATGGGTTTGGATCAACTGACACTCAAGCACCGCCCCGTGATGGCGTGTGACGCGAAAAGTGGCGTATTTGCAGTCAAAGGGCCGATTCCTGGCCCTTCTGGTGCTGCCGTGTACGTCACGATTGAATCCGTTCCCGCGAAGAAATGACGATTGATGTCTACACTGCTACCGGCACGAAGAAGGGGACAGCCGAGCTGTCCGCCGCTCTCTTTGGAGCTCCCATCAATACGGGGCTCATGCACCAGGCGGTCATGCTGCAGCAGGGCAACCGCCGCGCTTCGATTGCAAACTCGTTGACGCGCAGTGAAATCCGCGGTTCGACGCGCAAGCTCTTTGCCCAGAAGGGAACGGGACGCGCACGCCGCGGTTCCGTGCGCAGCCCCCTGCTCAAAGGAGGCAACAAGGCGTTCGGTCCGCGCAGCGTGGCCAACTTCAGCCGCAACATGCCGCACAGCATGCGCCGTGCCGCTCTGCTGTCGAGCCTCTCGTACCAGGCGAAGCGCGGCGTGATTCTGGGGCTTGAGAATTACCCCGATGCTGTGAAGACGAAAGAGGCCCATGCACTGCTGAAGAAGCTCCCCGTGGCACTCGGCCGCTCCATTCTCTTCGTTCTGCCAGAGAAACACAGTGGCCTCTCGCTCTCCGTCCGCAATATTCCGCGCGTGAAGACACTCCTCGTGAATTACCTGAATCCCGAAGATATCCTCGCCGCACATCACGTGATCTTCCTCACGGAGGCACTCACCAAGGCGGAGCAGATCTTTACGGCCAAAAAGCAGCGCGTCGCAGAAGAGGCTCCCGCGAAAGTGCAGACAGAGAAGAAGGCAGAAAAGCCCTCTGTGAAGCCAAAAACTGCCAAGAAAGCCCCTGCCAAGAAAGCAGCAAAATCCTCCAAGCAAGCGTAAATGAATTACTCCCGCGTCATCCTCGGCCCCGTCGTCACAGAGAAAGCAGAGCGCCTGAAGGCCGCCGACAGACATGGGTACACGCTCTGGGTGGACAAGGCGGCAACCAAGATCGATGTGAAGTCCGCACTCGAACACTTCTATGACGTCGAAGTCGCCTCGATCCGCGTGATGCGCACCCTGAGCAAGAGCCGGTCCTTCGGGGCGGCCTCGCAGCGCATGGTGAAGCGTCCGGCGCAGAAGAAGATGCTCGTTACGTTGAAGCCCAAGAGCAAGCCCCTCGATCTCGCTACCTTTAAACACTCCTGATCATGCCGATCCGCATCTGTTCACCAACGACTCCCGGACGACGCCAGATGACGATCGCGGATTTCTCTGGCCTCACGAAGAAGCGGCCCGAAAAACGGCTGACCTTTGGCAAGCAGGCGATCAACGGCCGCAATAACATCGGCCGCATCACGGTCCGGCACCGCGGAGGCGGCCACAAGCGTCTGTACCGTCTCATCGATTTCAAGCGTATCGACAAGCACGGCGTGCCCGGAACGGTCGCTTCCATCGAGTACGATCCCAACCGCACGGCACGCATCGCGCTCGTGCATTACATTGACGGTGACAAGCGCTACATCCTCGCTCCAGAAGGGATGGCAATCGGTGCCCAGGTGGTTTGCGCCGAGCGCACGAAGGTGAAGCTGGGCAATTGCATGCAGATGCAGTACATCCCCATGGGGTACAAGGTGCACAATGTAGAGATGCAGCGCGGCCGCGGCGGGCAGATTGTCCGTTCGGCCGGCTCCTCGGCAACGCTCATCGGCCTGGATGGCGACTATGTGCTCGTCCAGCTGCCCTCGACCGAAGTGCGCAAAGTCCGGAAGGAGTGCTACGCCACGGTCGGTACGGTGAGTAACATCGATCACAACCTCATTTCCATCGGCAAGGCCGGCCGCAGCCGCTGGCTCGGTCACCGGCCGCAGGTGCTGGGTAAGTCCATGAATGCTGTGGATCACCCGCATGGAGGAGGAGAAGGCCACGCTCCGATCGGGCTCAGGAGCGGACCCAAGACGCCGTGGGGCAAGCCGGCCCGTGGTGTGAAGACCCGCCGCAAGAAGAAGGTCACGAACCGATGGATCATCCGCCGCCGCATCAAGAAGCCACGCAAGAAGTAATTTATCCCCTTAACCCTAACCCTAACCCTAACCCTAACCCTAACCCTATGTCCCGCTCCCTCAGCAAAGGCCCCTACGTCGATCCGCGCCTTCTCAAAAAGGTGATGGCGATGGTGGGCGCCGGCGAAAAGAAGATCATCAAGACGTGGGCCCGGGATTGCGATATTCCGCCGGAGTTCGTGGGATTCACGTTCGCGGTGCACAACGGCAAGGAATTCACGCCCGTGTACGTCACGGAGCAGATGGTGGGGCACAAGCTCGGCGAATTCTCCTGGACGACGAAGTTCAAGATCCACGGCGGCAAGATGCAAGAGGCACAGACCGCCGCCGCTTCTGCCGCCGCCGCACCGGCCCCTGCTGCTCCCGCAGCCGGTAAACCCGCTTCCAAATAACCCATGAGAGCCTACCTCCGCTCCGCACGCATCGCGCCCAAGAAACTAAGCGTCATCGCCCAGATGGTCCGTGGTCTCACAGTGCCCGAGGCGCAGGAATCTCTGGAGCATACGCACAAGAAGGGTGCGCGCATGATTCTCGCCTTGCTGAAGTCCGCTACCGCGAATGCAGTACACAACGACAAGCAGCGTCCCGAGGATCTCGTGATCCGCACCATCGTGGTGAACCAGGCGCAGAGCTATCGCCGCGGTGTGCCGATGGCGCGCGGACGCATGCGCCCCATCCGAAAGTTCTTGAGCCACATCGAGATCGTCTTAGGAGTTGCCGATGCGGAAGGTGAAGGGGAGAAGATTAAAAGGAAAGAAAAAAGGAAGAGGAACCAAAAGAATGGCGCAAAAACTTCACAGGAGCAGAAAAAAGCTGTACAAGGAGACGCTCCTTCAAAAAAGAAGACGACAAAGCATGCTGCCTCCGATTCCAACACCTCAAAAAGCGTGTAATCCTTTCATTCCTTTATTTCCCTTCATTCTTTTGTTTCCTTCCATTGCATGGGTCAAAAAGTGAACGCCAATGGCTTTCGGATCGGTCTCACGCACTCGTGGCCGAGCAAGTGGTATGCCCGCGGCAAGAAATTCCGCGATGGATTTCTGCAGGATGTGCAGATCCGCCGCTCGATCATGAAGAAGATGAAAGATGCCGGCATTGCCTTGATCGAGATCGATCGCGGCAAGAAGACCTCCGTCGTCATCCACAGTAGCAAGCCCGGCGTGATCATCGGCAAGCAGGGCGCGGCCATCGAGGAACTGCGCAAGCAGCTCGAGAGAGAGTGGGGAGGATCCTTCGAGGTGAACATTCAGGAGATCCGCAATCCCGATGCCAGTGCCGCTGTCATCGCCGAAACGATTCAGGGCCAGATCGAGCGACGCATGCCCTACCGTCGCGCTGTGAAAATGGCGTTGGAGAAGGCGATTACCGCCGGAGCCATCGGAATCAAAGTCACGATTTCGGGCCGCCTGAACGGCGCAGAGATCGCGCGTGCAGAGCTGCATAAGCAGGGGAATATCCCGCTGCAGACGCTCCGCGCGAATGTTGAGTTCGCCGTGCGGCACGCGGTGACCACGTACGGAACGATCGGTGTGCAGGTGTGGGTGTACCACGGTCTCGTCTTCAAGAAGGTGCAGCAAATCCATTCCGCATCTCTCCACTCTTCTTAAGCCCCCATGCTCGAACCCAAGAAAATCAAACGGCGCAAGCAACACCGCTACCGCGGAGCATTCGGTGGGAAGGCGACGCGTGGCACATTGCTCTCATTCGGCACCGTGGGGCTCAAGGCCCAGACCGGCGGCGAGCTGACAGCCCGTCAGATCGAGGCCGCGCGCCGCGCACTCACGCACAGCGTGCAGCGCGGAGGCAAAATCTGGATCCGCGTCTTTCCGCACACACCGGTCTCGCGCAAAGCTGCCGAAGTGCCGATGGGCTCGGGCAAAGGTTCACTGGAATTCTACGCAACCATTGTGCATCCGGGCACCATGATCTTTGAGATGGGTGGCCTGGAGGAAGCCGTGGCTGTGGCCGCTCTGCGTCTCGCAGCCTACAAGCTTCCGATTCGGACCAAGATTGTCACTGCTGCTTTCTTCCGCTAAATCATGACGAAGACCACGACTGCCGGCGAGCTCCGCGCGATGCAACTCCCTGATCTCTCGCGAGAGATCAAGGCACAGGTGCTGCTCATCGAGCAGTTGCGCCTCGGCGTGCAACTGAAGAAGGAGAAAGACACGGCCAAGCTCCGCCGGGAGCGCCGACAGCTTGCGCGCATGAAAACGGAGTGGGCAAGAAAGACCACAGCTCAATTGCAGGGCGTCACAAAGCCCAGTACAGTTCCCACCTCCGCCAAGGCTTCCGCCTCCGCCCTTCGGGCTACGGCGGACAAGACGGCGGACAGGTCCGCCTCCCAAGCACGCTCATGAGAACGAAAAAAGGTCACATCTCCTCGGCCAAGATGACCGGCACCGTTACGGTGACCGTCCATCGTTCGATCTTCCACCCGCTCTACCAGAAGCGTTTCATGCGGAGTAAGAAATTCCTGGCGGACATGGGGGAATTCAAAGATCTGGTCGTGGGCGATACCGTGGTCATCACGGAGTGCCGGCCCTTAAGCAAGCGCAAGTGTTTCCGCGTGACGGAGGTACTCGAGCGCGTGCCGCGTGTGAGCGAACTCAAAGAGGAGGAGGTAATCGAAAAGACCATTCACCGTGAGAAGAAGCATACGGTTCACGAGAAGAAATCCTCCTCTGTTTCCTCTGCCTCCTCTGCTTCTTCAAAAAAATGATCCAGCAGCAATCCATCCTCATGGTGGCGGATAACACGGGGGCGAAGTCGGCCATGTGCATCAAGGTGCTCGGATCGAGCAAGCGCCGCTATGCGCACATCGGTGACATCATCGTTGTGGCGATCAAGGAGGCGGCCCCGCGCGGCACGGTCCGCAAGAAGGCTGTCGAACGCGCCGTCATCGTCCGTACGCGGGATTTCATCCGCCGTCCCGATGGTGGGGGAGTGCGCTTCGACGACAATGCCTGCGTGATCATTGCCAGTGACGGCCAGCCCAAGGGCACCCGCGTCTTCGGTCCGGTGGCCCGGGAACTGCGCGGTCGCGGCTACAAGAAGATCGTTTCACTTGCTCCTGACGTTCTATGAGAATCCATACGGGCGATTCCGTCCTCGTCATCTCCGGCAAAGACAAAGGCAAGACCGGTACGGTCCTGCGCGTTCTCGACGACCGTCTGGTCGTGAGTGACGTGAACATGCGTACGCGCCATGTCCGCAAGACCGCACAGGGTCCCGGCCAGAGGCTCCGCTACGAGGCGAGCATTGCCGCGAGCAATGTCATGATCCTCGATCCCAAAACGAAGAAGCCCACGCGTATCGGTGTCCGCACGGACGAGAAAGGCCGCAAGGTGCGCATCGCCAAGGTCAGCGGTGAGGCGATCGTGGCCGGCAAGGTCACGCCGAAGAAGGGTCCCAAGGCCGCGCCCCTGAAAACGAAAGAGCAGGCGGAGAAGGCTCCGGAGGGTGAAAAAGTGGCCGGTCCGCAGCGCAAGCCTTTCTGGAAGCGTCTGAGTTTCGGAGCGGAGGCGGTGCAGGAAGGGGAGGAGCCGAAGGGTCAGGTGACCGACCACAGCGTTCCCGAGCCCACGCGCATTCCCGAATCATTCAGTCACTCACGTGGTTCCTAACGACCCATGAAGAAGTATGAATCTCTCCATGATCGGCTGCGAGGTCCCATCGCCGAAGCCCTGAAGAAGGAGCTGAAGGTCACGAACATCCATGCTTTGCCGCGCATCGAGAAAGTCACAGTGAACGTGGGGATCAATCGTTCCAAGATGGATAGCAAAGAGTCCCATGAGTACGTGGCGCAGTGCCTGTCTAAGATCACAGGCCAGAAGGCGGTGCTCACCCATTCGCGCAAAGCGATCTCGAACTTCAAGATCCGCGAGGGGCTCGTGGTTGGCGCCGTCGTCACGCTCCACGGGCGGCGGATGGAGGAATTCCTCGACCGGTTCCTGAGCTATATTCTGCCGCGCATCCGCGATTTCCGCGGTGTGACGCCGAAGCTGGATGGCCATGGCAACTATGCCATCGGGCTCAAAGATCACTCCATCTTCCCCGAAGTGCCGGCGCCCGAGGCTAACAAGATCTTCGGTGTGCAGGTGCAGATCACCACGAATGCCAAGGCCGATGAACCTGCGTTCGCGCTCCTGAAGCATATGGGAGTGCCGTTCCGCCTGGCTCGTGCGGCGAAAACTTCCTCTTCCAAGTCCTAAACCCCATGGCACGCATTGCTCTCGTCAACAAACAGCGCAAGGCTCTCGAGGAGTTCCTCAAGGCCAAGGCGTCCGGCAAGAAACCCAAGTTCCCCACGCGCGTCTACAACCGCTGCACGCTCTGCGGGCGGCGCCACGGGTATTTGCGCTTCTTCAAAATCTGCCGTATCTGCTTCCGGGAACTCGCCTGTAATGGTGAAATCCCCGGTATCACCAAATCCTCCTGGTAAAACATGGCTACCCTCTCTGACCCCATCGGCGATCTTCTCACACGCATCCGGAACGCCCAGGCGGCAGGACGCAAGCAGTGCAGCGCTCCCTGGTCCAAGCTGAAACAGTCGCTCTGCGGACTTCTCGTCCGTGAGCAGTGCCTGCAGAGTGCCGAGGTGGCAGGTCAGGCTCCGAAGCAGGAGCTGATCATCACATTCCGCACCGATCGCAGTCCGCTGTCGCTCAAGCGCGTGAGTACGCCCGGCCGGCGCGTGTACCGTGCCGTTGAAGAGCTGAGGCCCGTCGAGAACGGGTTCGGCATGGCCATCCTCACCACCAGTGAGGGGCTGCTCACCGACCGCGAAGCGCGCGCAAAGAAGATTGGCGGCGAACTCCTCTGCGAAATCTCCTAACCCTTACCCTTTTACCTTCCCATGTCCCGTATTGGACGCAAACCAGTGGCGATTCGAAGCGGCGTGACGGTCTCCGTCACGGGATCCACGGTGTCCGTGAAGGGTGTCAAAGGAGAAATGAAGTACACGTTCCTCCCCGAGGTGACGGTGAAGGTGGAGGGCAGCCAGGTGATTGTGGAGCGCAAAGAAGACAGCGACACGGCCAGCGCGCGCCAGGGGCTCACACGCCAACTCGTTGAAAACATGGTGTGTGGAGTGAGTGAAGGATACAAGAAGATCCTCGAAGTCATCGGCGTGGGCTACAAGGCGCAGGTGCAGGGCAAGAAACTGATCCTCAACCTGGGCTTCTCGCATCCGGTGGAATTCGCGATCCCGGAGGGGATCCAAATCACGCAGGACGAGAAGAACAAGAACCTCCTGACGGTCCAGGGTATCGACCGGCAGCTCGTCGGCCAGGTGGCTGCCGATATTCGCAGTTACCGCGTACCGGAGCCCTACAAGGGCAAAGGAATCCGCTACAGTACCGAGACAGTCCGCCGCAAGCCGGGCAAGGCCGCAGTCGGCAAGGGCGCTCCTGCCGCATAGCACTCTCCCATGAAGCTCACCAAGATCCATCACCGGCTCAGCAGAAAGAGGCGCATCCGCGCACGGGTCCGCGGCACGGCTGTCCGTCCACGACTCACCGTGTACCGGTCGCTCCAGCAGGTCACCGTGCAGGTGATCGATGACGATGCCGGCAAGACGATCGTCGCCGCTTCCACGCGCGAGGCGAAGGCCAAGCCGACGATAGAGGGCGCAAAGAAGCTCGGCACGCTCATCGCGAAGAAGGCCAAAGACGCTAAGATCACCTCCATCGTCTTCGACCGCAATGCCTATGCCTATCATGGCATTGTGAAATCTCTGGCAGATGCCGCCCGCGAAGGCGGACTTCAATTCTGATTTCTACCCCCTATTCCTC
The DNA here is from genome assembly GCA_001430755.1 of Candidatus Peribacter riflensis. Lineage (GTDB taxonomy): Bacteria > Patescibacteriota > Gracilibacteria > Peribacterales > Peribacteraceae > Peribacter > Peribacter riflensis. Next base: position 13,533 of record CP013062.1, read on the forward strand.
CTCCTCACCCAAGAATGGCCAAATCCTCCCGCCCCGACCGCAAGAAAGGCGACCGCCGCCCCCGCACTCCCAGTGAGTTCGATGAGGTGACGTTGTCAGTGGATCGTGTGACGCGCGTGGTGGCCGGAGGCCGCCGCATGCGTTTCCGTGCCATCGTGGTGGTGGGCAACAAGAAGGGCAAGGTGGGCCTGGGCACCGGCAAGGCTGCCGAGGTGCAGGCGGCGGTGAAGAAGGCCGTCGTGGCCGCCAAGCGCCACATGATCCGGATTCCCCTGTATGAAGGATCCATTCCCCATGCAGTGAACGTGAAGTTCAAGGCGGCGAAGATCCGTCTCCTGCCGGCCTCCAAGGGAACGGGCATCATCGCCGGCGGCGCCGTGCGTGTCATCATGGAACAGGTGGGCGTGCAGGATGTGCTCAGCAAGCGCTTCGGGAGCTCCAATAAGCTCGTGAACGCTCAGGCGGTGATGAAAGCGCTCGGAAAACTCAAGTGGAAGGGCGGCATGCCTTCCGAAGACGCACCCGAAAAGAAACCGCTCAAGGAAACCGAAGGTGCCCGGCAGGATGCCGAGGCGCTGGAGGGGGAGCGGCTGGGGATCACGGAAGTGAGCAAGAAGGACGTCATTCAGTAGGGAATGGGGAATCGGGATTTGGACTGAGGATTATTTCAGAGCTGATTTGAGGGAGTTTCTGTCTACATTCTGCTCTGTGGGTCTTTTCCGAAGTCCGATTCCCTATTCCCGAATCCCGTATACTGGTGATATGCCTAAAAAAGCTCTCCTCATCATCGCGCAGAAGGACTATCAGGACCGTGAGTACGAGCGCACGCGCGCCGAACTTGAACGTGGGGGTCTGGAGGTCACCGTTGCGAGTGGCGAAGGGGGTACGTGTACCGGAAAATTCGGGGGATCCGTCTTGAACACGATTGCGCTTGCACAGGTGAAGATCGCGGATTTCGATTGCATCATCTTCATCGGCGGGCCCGGTGCAGAGGCCTACGTGCGTCATCCGGAGGCGCTCCGGCTCGCGCACGAGGCTGTGGCTGCTTCTCTGCCGCTCGGAGCCCTCTGCATCGCTCCGTTGATCCTGGCGAAGGCCAGAGTGCTCGAAGGCAGGCAGGCGACGGTGTGGGATGACGGCCGGGGCACCCAGGCGGCAATTCTGAAACAGGCCGGGGCCGTATACACCGGTGATTCCGTTACGAGAGATGGAATGATCGTCACGGGCAACGGGCCGGAAGCGTCGGAGGAGTTCGGACGGACGCTCGTAGAGCTGACGAGGACGTGAGGGCGAGTAGTTTCCTGCCTCACCCCCTAGCCCCCTCTCCATCCCTGCCACGATTCCTTCATGGAGAGGGGGAACACGTACTCTTTTTGAAAAGTGCTCATAAACAGAAAGGGTGCGCCCCTCTCCCGTTGGCGTTGGGTGGGTGGGGAGAGTGGGGGTGAGGCAGATCCCCGGCTCACTCCAAACTCAGTGATCCAAAGGTCTGCACCCAGACGTCGCCGAAGACACCGATGCCTGTTTCGCGGAAGAGCGGCTGCAGAATCGTCTGGCGGTGCGATGTGGAGGCCATCCACTGCTTCACGGCAATGGATGCGGTCTGCTGGCCGCGCGCAATATTCTCGCCGAGCGCGAAGCGCGGAGAGCAGTTGCACACAGGAGTGCGCTTGGTGATGAAATAGTGCTGGGCAGTTTCAGAGCGCTGAGAGAGCAGGCTGCTCAAATCAAAGATCGCCTGACAGGGGCATAACTCCGGCGGGAGGGTGAGGTACCCCGTATTCCGGATACGGTCGACGTAACTGGCGCCCTCAGGTGTGAAGTGGCCGAAGTATCCCCGCTGGTACATGTCCTTGGCATGCTCCTGGGCCGCCTGTTCGAGGCGTGGGCTGCGGATGAGAGGCAACAGTTCTGCGGTGGCGCGTTCATGATTGATGAAGGAGATGATCTGGAGCTTTCTCTGCTCCTTGGTGCTGGGAATCGGCAGGAGGGCGCGGGTGAGGAGCTGGGTGCCGGGCGGTGGGGAAGCGACGGAAGAAGTGCGGATGATCCGGGGGAAAAGGCCGACGGGGGTTGTGGTGCGCGGACGCAGGGAAGGGGCGCACAGGAAGAGTGCATACACGGCCTGTGCGGCCTCTCCCAGTGTCATGGATTGTTCCGGATGCAGGAGTGTTTTCTTTTCCAGGGCAAAGAGGCGGCACTGCTCGACATAACCCGCGAAGGGGGCGTACGGAGCACCTGATGGAATGTCGGTGAAATGGTGTTCCGGTCCTGCCGGGAGCCTGAAGAACATGACGAGCATCCAGAGGTATTCCCCGCGTGACACGGGCGAATCGGGGCCGATCATTTTGGTCGTAGCATCCACGCGCAACATTCCGCGCTCCACGGCAGCCGACAGTGCCTTCTCCTGCCAGGAGCCCGTCGGAACATCCACGAAGACCGGACGGGGTCCTGTGGGGTCGGGGATGGTTTGGCCGCTGGATTGAAAGAGAAAGCGCACAGCCTCCGCCCGTGTGACGAGGGGGGCCTGTGCCTGCGCCGTAGTTGCGAGGGTGCAGAGCGAGAGAATGAAGGCGAGAGATCGACGCATCGGGCGCTTTGTACCACAGAGAGGGCCATACTCCGCTTGCACTCGCACGGGAAAATGCGCAGAAAACGCGTGTTCCTCCCTTTACCTTCGGCGGCCGACCCACTACGATGCCCCCCCGTATCCCTACGCAAGGGAAGCGATATGTTACACATGCTCCGTCCAGCACACGGCTCGACCCACAAGCGCAAGCGCGTTGCACGCGGCAGCAGTGCCGGCGGCGGAACGACGGCGGGTCGCGGCACCAAAGGCCAGCAGGCACGTGCCGGTAAGGGCCGCAAATTCGGCTTCGAGGGAGGTCAGGTTCCGCTCATCATCCGCCAGCCCAAGCTCCCAGGCTTCAAGCGGCCGATGCACCGCACATTCGAAGTGATCAATATCGAGGCGCTGGAGGCCAAGCTCCCGGCGGGTGCGTACGATGCCGCTTCGCTTCGCCAGCACGGCCTGCGCACAACGCGCCAGCCGGTGAAAATTCTGGGCCAGGGGTCCGTCACCAAGAAATTCGATCTCACAGTTCACGCTGTTTCCAAATCCGCTCGGTTGGCACTCACGAAGGCCGGAGGTTCGGTCATGATCGTGCAGTGAGTGACTGGGCCCATGCGGAATTCATCCCATGTTCACCTACTTACGACAGCTCTGGCACTCCGAGGATCTCCGTCGCCGGATCCTCATGACGCTCTTTCTGCTGTTCCTCTACCGCGTCGTTGCGCACATCACAATTCCCGGCGCCGATCCCCAGGCGTTGCAGCAATACCTGGGCACCCGTTCCGCCTCCGGGCCCATGGGCATCTTCGTCGCGCTCACCGGCGGCTCCATCGATAATTTCTCCGTGGTCCTGCTCGGGCTTTCGCCCTACATCAATGCGTCCATCATCGTGCAGCTCTGCACAGTGATCTTTCCGAAACTCGAGGCCCTGAGCAAAGAGGGCGCGCACGGTCAGCAGGAGCTCAACCGCTACATGCGCTGGATTTCCTTCCCGCTCGCATTCATGCAGAGCTACGGCTTTCTGATCCTCCTCAGCCGTGGCGGTTTGAATTTGGTGGATACGTCCTTCCCGTACGTTCTGCTGCCCATGCTCTACGTGACGGCGGGGTCGCTCTTCGTGATGTGGCTGGGTGAAATCATCACCGAGAAGGGCATCGGCAATGGCATTTCGCTCATCATCTTCACAGGAATCGTTTCGGGCATTCCCGCCACCCTGAGCTCTGTGCTGGTGGGGGGTCAGGGCCAGATGGGGATGTTCTTCCTCTTCTCCGCCATCTCGGTGGCGATGCTCATCGCAGTCGTGCTCTTCACCGATGCCCACAAACTGGTGCCCATCACGTACGCAAATCAGGGGGCCGGACGGGGGGTCGCCGGCGGTATTCCGATTCGCCTGAACCAGGCAGGCATGATTCCGATCATCTTCGCGATTTCGCTCATCACCTTCCCGGCGATTCTCGCTCAATTCCTGCAGACGGCGCCGCGCTTCGCCTCCGTCGTGAGCTTCATCACGCTCTACTTGAGCCCGCAGAACCCGAGTCTCCTCTACCTGCTCGTCTATTTCCTGCTCGTGGTCGCCTTCACCTACTTCTACGTTTCAGTGACGTTCAAAGTGGATGATCTGGCCGAGCAGATCCAGAAGCGCGGAGGGTTCATCCCGGGCATCCGGCCCGGCCGCCAGACAGCGGAGGTGCTGCAGCGCACCTCGAGTCGCCTGAACCTGTGGGGCGGCACGTTCCTGGGGCTCATTGCCGTTCTCCCGCTCGCCTTTACCAAGTTTTCCACGATGAGCCGTGCCGATCTCATCATTTCCGGTTCCGGTCTCATCATCGTGGTGGGCGTCGTGATGGAATTGATCCGACAAATCAACGCGCAATTGCTCGCTCACGACTACGAAAAGTTGGTGTAGGACGATGTCAGGTAGGTAAAGTAGGTAAGGTAAGTACGGTAGGGGAACATTTCTGATGCAGTGAGTTCGTTAATTGATGCAGTAGGTACGAGGTGCGATTTACGTGTGCAAGGAGCTCCTGATATTGCTCTGATGTTAGGTAAAGAAGATCGAGAGAAAGCTCTAGGAAATTATCAACTTCCGCGGCTGATGCATATGCTCGTTCGTAATAAATACGTCGATGAGCTGACGAACTCATCCTTGAGCCTTCTGCAATCTGGGCGCCAATTGATGATGATGATGCTCTTCTGAGCTGGCTTGTCAGACCGAAGCGTTCATGCGATGGGAACGAGGTAGTGACTTTGTATAGAAGAATTGTCAGAGCGTGAGCCTCTTGCCAGACAATGAGCTTTCTGAATCCTTCTTGAAAGCGTTGGTAGGCCATGTGTACGAACGTACACCTCACATACCGTGACGTCAATCATTTGCGCAAATTGCCTACCTTACCTACCTTACCTTCAATACTTTCCTTACTACCTTACCTTCGCATGGACCTCGTTCTCTTCGGTATCCAAGGCAGTGGCAAAGGCACGCAAGCCAAGCGTCTCTGCGCGGAGTTCGATTTTGAAATGTTCGAGGCTGGTGGAGAACTGCGCAAGATCGCAGCGGGCGGTTCAAAGCTTGGTGCAACGGTGAAGTCCTACATTGATGTCGGAAAGCTGGTACCGTTCGAGATCATCATGCAGGTGGTCAAAGAGGCGATTCTCGCGCGCCCGAAGTCGCAGAAGATTCTCTTCGACGGCATTCCGCGGGATCAGGATCAAATGACGGCATTCGACGCGATTATGGCCGAAGCGGGCAGAGATTTTCGCTGCATCGAGATAGAGCTGAGCGAGGAGGAGGGAGTGCAGCGCATCCTGGGCAGGGCCCAAGTCGAAGGCCGCAAAGACGATGCCGACGAAACAATCATCCGCCGCCGCATGAAGACGTTCTTCGAGAAGACGAAGCCCGTGATCGAGCGCTACAAAGCCGCAGGAAAACTGACGGAGGTGGATGGGCGGGGGACGGTGGAGGAGGTGTACGAAGCGATGAGGAAACTTATTAGCTGATTGGCTTGTTGGCTTGTTCGTAGCCAAAACATACCTTTTCGATCATGCACTGAACTCAATCTCAGCAACCGAATAAGCTAACAACCTAACCACCTAACCACCCAACAACCTAACAAGCTATACTTCCCTTCGATGCCCCGTTTCCAAATCTTCACAGAAGCAGAGGTCACCTCGGTGCGGAAGGGGGGAAAGATTCTCCATGATTGCCTGCAGCACGTCGCCGCGCTGACCGAGCCGGGCGTGACAACGGGCTTTCTCGATTCCATTGCTGAGACCTTTATCCGTGACCACGGGGGGGCCCCCGGCTTCAAAGGGTATCAGGGCTTTCCGGCCACGCTCTGCACGTCCGTGAACGATGTTTGCGTGCATGGCATCCCGGGGTCGCAGGTGCTGGCCAATGGCGACATCATTTCGATCGATTGCGGGGTGCTCTTGGACGGGTTCTACACCGATGCCTGCCTGACAGTGGCGGTCGGGCCCATTGTTCCTGCAGCCAAGCTGCTCATGGAGACCACAGAGGAGGCCCTCAAGCAGGCCATTGCCATCGTGAAGGCGGGTGCGCATGTGGGGGATATTTCCGCTGCGGTGGAGCGCACGGCGCGTGCGCAGGGATTTGCACCCGTGCGGGCCCTCACGGGGCATGGTGTCGGCAAAACGCTCCATCAGTACCCGGATATTCCCAATGTGGGCACCGCAAAAACGGGTCCCGTACTCCCGGCGATGACGCTCATTGCCATCGAGCCCATCATTTCTGCCGGGAGCGACGCCATTACCGAAGGAGACGACGGATGGTCGATTTACGTGAAGGATCATGCACTGGTGGCGCACTACGAACACACCATGCTGGTGCGACCGGAGGGGGCAGAAGTGCTGACGGCCGGGTGAAATGTGCTTATATAACATTTTGTATGTTTATCAACACAAATTTCCATCTTCTCGTGAAAATGGCATCCAATTCCTTGCTGGCGCAGAAACGGCTCTGTAGGATGCCTCGGCTTTCGTTCGTGTATTTTTTCTTGCGCTCTGTGTCCAAGCAGGATGTGATTGAACTCGTCGGCGTGGTGGAAGAAACTTTTCCCAACGCCATGTTCCGAGTCCGAATCACGAGTGACCAAGCCAAAAACCACGAACTCCTTTGCCACCTCGCTGGGCGCATGCGGGTGCATCGCGTCCGCATCCTTCCCGGTGATCGGGTGAAAGTGGAAATGACGCCCTACGATCTCAAGAAAGGTCGCATCGTCTACCGCTTCTCTCCGGATCGTCCCCCTGTTGCTCAGGAGGAACCTGCCCGGTGAAGATTCCCTCATCTCTCTCCCATGAAAGTTCGTGCTTCCGCCAAGCCCATCTGCAAGGATTGTCGCCTGGTCATCCGCCGGAGCGGAAAAGGCAAAATGGTGCGCCGCATCGTCTGCCGCAAGAATCCGAAGCACAAACAGCGTCAAGGCTAACGTCTCCCCCCTTCTATGATCCGCGTTTCTGGAGTTGTCCTTCCCGGCAATAAGCACATCGTCATTGCCCTGACGCACATCAAGGGCATCGGGCGACCGCTGGCGTCGAAGATTCTGGCGGAACTCCGCATCCCCCTCGAAAAGAAAGCCGATGCTCTCTCCGAAGAGGAGCAGGCCCGCATCCGTTCCCGCGTCGAGCGCGAGACCGTGGAGGGCGAACTCACGCGCAAGATATCGATGGATGTCAAACGTCTGCAGGATATCGGCACGTGGCGCGGCTACCGTCACCGCAAGAAGCTCCCCGTGCGCGGACAGACCTCGCGCCGCAATGCCCGCACGAAGCGTGGCAAGAAGAAGACGGGTCTCTCTGGTCGCGTGACGCTCACCAAGACGTAAACCCCCCTCACTCTGCTATGGCTGATTTGACCCCCCAGACACCGGCTTCCCCCTCCGCCAAGGCTACGGCGGACAAGTCCGACTCTGCCCCGAAGAAGGCCGAGACGCTCACCGAGAAGCTCGAAGCTTCTGCGGCATCCGCCGAGGGCGCCGATGCCAAGGCCGGCCCCAAGGTCCGCCGCAAGAAGATCAAGAAGTCCGTGCCGCAGGCGCGCGTCTGTATTCATGCCGGCGAGAACAACACGATCGTGACGTTCACGGATTTGCAGGGCAACAAGCTCGGTGGTTGCAGCGCCGGCATGGCCGGTTTCAAGGGCACCCGCAAGTCCACGCCCTACGCGGCGAAAGTGGCGGCCGAGAAGGCTTCGGAGCTGGTGCAGGGCTACGGCATTCAGTCCGTGACCGTGGAGGTGAAGGGGCTCGGACCCGGACGGGAGCAGTCCATTCGCGGGCTGCAGAGCGCGGGCCTCAATCTGGATGCCATCGTCGATACGACGCCGATTCCCCACGGCGGGGTGCGCCAGCCCGGACGGCGGCGCGTGTAATCCCTTCGATTCTCTCCTCACTTTTTCCTCATGAAGTACACAGGTCCAAAGGCGAAACGATGCCGTCGGCAGGGCTCCAACATCTACGGGGCCGACAAGTATGACAAAATTCTGCAGCGCAAGCCCTACGGTCCCGGTAAGGGGCCGAAGACGCGCCCGACGCGCCCCTCGGAGTACGCCAAGCAGCTGAAAGAGAAGCAGAAGGCCCGCGATATGTACGGTCTCTCGGAGCGGCAATTCCGCATTCTCTACGCCGAGGCGACCAAGAAGGCGGGGCAGACGGGCGAGACCTTCAAGCAGCTTCTGGAGCGCCGTCTCGACAACGTCATCTACCGTGCGGGGCTCGCTCTCACGCGCATGCAGGCACGGCAGTTCGTGAGCCATGGGCACTTTCTCATCGACGGAGTGCGCGTGTCGGTTCCCTCGTACCGCGTGCAACCGGGGGAGGTCATCATCATGCGGGAGCGGAACAAGCGCTCGCCAGTCTACGGACCGATCATCGATGCGCACGAGAAGTACATGCCGCCCAAGTGGCTGAAGGTGGATCATGGCGCAATGAAAGTCGAGGTCGTCGCCCTTCCTGCGCCCGACGATGCCGAACAGGCCATTGATGTCCGTCAGGTCGTGGAATTCTACTCTCGTACGTAGTCCGTTTTCTCTCTCGTCCCGCACTGTGCGGGCCACCCATTTCCTTCCTCTCTGTCCCATGCACATCATTCAGGAAGAGATTGGTCTCCCCACCTTCAGCGTCACGCCCGTGACGAAAGGGGATGCCACCCACGCCGTCTTCGTGATCGGGCCCCTGCCGCCGGGGTACGGGATGACTTTGGGCAACGCGCTCCGACGTGCGCTCTTGAGCAGCCTCCCGGGTGCCGCTGTTCTCTCGATGCGCGTCCATGGCGCGCAGCACGAATACGCGACGGTCAAAGGGGTACAAGAGACGATTCTGGATATCGGGCTCAACTTAAAGCGCCTCAAGATGCGCAAGCACGGCAAGGATCTGGAGGTCATCACACTCCAGGCGAAGGGTCCCAAGGTGGTCACCGCCGAAGATCTGAAGGTCTCTTCGGATATCGAAGTCCTGAACAAGGATCTGCCCATCCTCACTGTCGAGAAAGGCGGAGCGATCGACATGCAGATCACCGTGGGCAAAGGTGTGGGATACGCGCCGGCTTCCGAACGCAACAAGAAGCAGAACGAGCCGGGGCTCATCCACATCGATGCCATTTTCAGCCCGGTCGAGAAGGTCCGGTTCACCGTAGAGACGGCCCGCGTGGGTCAGCGTACGGACTTAGAGAAGCTCGTCGTGGATGTGCAGACGAATGGCTCCCTTTCGGCGGAGGAGGCGGTACAGTTCGCTTCGCAGCTCCTCAAGAGTTACTTCGAATACTTCGGCTCGACCGAGAAGGTGGTGGAGCCCGAGTTCATCGCCGATTTCTCGCGCGCAGGACCGCAAGTCGGCGAGACGGGCATGGATCTGTCGGTGAAAGAGAGCTACACGCCGATCGAGATTCTCAATTTCTCGCCGCGCACGCTCAATGCCCTCATTAATGCGGGCGTGGGCTCCATCGAACAACTCACCAAGTGCACGGAAGCGGCTCTCAGTAACTTCCGCGGATTCGGCGCCAAGGCCCTCGAAGAAGTGAAACAGACCCTGGCCGAGCGCGGGCTCAAACTCTCTGAGGAATCCTTGGACAGCTGAGCCGTTTTTCCTCTACGCTGCGCACCTCTTTTCCTCCATGCGACATCGTCTCTCTCGTCACCGGCTCGCCCTGAAACCCGCCCACGCGCGGATGTTCAAGCGCAACCTGCTCACGTCGCTGCTGCTCTACGAATCCGTGCGTACGACCAAGAAGCGCGCGCAGGTGGTGGCCCCGATGGTGGATCATCTGATCGCCGTGGCCAAGTCTTCCGCTCCGTACAATGCCATTCGTGCGATCAACCGCGTCGTGACGGATAAGAACGCCAGCCGCAAGATCATGGAAGTCTACGTGAAGCGCTTTGCCTCCGTGCCCTCCGGCTTCACGCGCATGGTGCCTGTGGGTGCCCGCATCGGCGACGGTGCGCCTCTCGTGGATCTGATGTTTGTGGAAGGCATTGCGGTGACCGTTGAACCCAAAGCAGCCAAGGTCAAGAAGTCCCCCTCGAAGAAATGAAGACCTCCACGCCCAAAGCACCGGCTCCACGCTGGCTCCTCATCGATGCGGAGGGCCAGGTGCTCGGCCGTCTCGCCGCGCGCGTGGCGCTCATGCTGCGCGGCAAGAATAAGGCGCTGTTTTCGCCTCATCAGTTGTGCGGGGATCACGTCGTCGTCGTGAATGCCGCCAAGCTCACCATGACGCCCGCCAAATTCCGCCGCAAGACGTACTTTACGCACACGGGGTATCTGGGGCATCTGAAGGCGATTCCCCTCCAGAGAATGTTTGAAGAGCGTCCGGTCGAGCTCATCGAGCAATCCGTGCACGGCATGCTCCCCCGCAACCGTCTGCGCCCGCAAGCGCTCAAGCGCCTGCATGTGTTTGCGGGTGCCGATCACACCTTCGAGGCGCAGAAGCCTGTTCTCACTCCCCTCCGGTAATCTATGCAACCCACAGAGAAGAAACGGCAGTACCTGAGCGGCGTCGGCAAGCGCAAGACCGCCATTGCCCGCGTGAAGGTTTTTGAGGGCGGGTCCGGCGAGGCGATCGTGAACGGTCTCAAGATCAGAGAGTACTTCGATACGGCATTCCAGACAGAGAACGCTCTGTCGCCCCTCGTCCTCGCGAACCTCAAAGGGCGCATCGATGTCGAGGCGATCACGCGTGGCGGAGGCAAGGAAGCACAGTCCGATGCCGTGCGGCACGGCCTGAGCCGCGCTCTCTTGCTCGTCAGCCCCGAATTGCGCGGTGACCTCAAGCGTGCCGGCTACCTGCGCCGCGATGCACGCATCAAGGAGCGCAAGAAGCCGGGCCTCAAGCGCGCCCGCCGTGCGCCGCAGTGGCAGAAACGATAGGGAATAGGGAAGGGATTCGGACGTAGGAGTTTTACTGAGGATCTTGTTGAACGAAGAAGCCCGTTCCTGCTTTTCTGGCTCTTCAAAGTACCCCTCTGTCCTATTCCCTATCCCCGAATCCCCACCTTCACGCGACTCCCAGCTTCACGTAGTACAGGCTCTTGCCATCCTCCGTATCGAGGATGAAGCGGGCGTCGAGTGTGAGCAGCTGCAGGATCGTCTGGCACATCTTGAGCAGCATCGCCGGTGGCAGCATCACTCCGGCCTCCAGACACGTCGCACACAGGCCTGCGGCGTCTTTGCAGCGCAGGTAGGGCTCTCCGCGATCCTGGATGACCTCCCGCAGCGAGTTCTGCACCTCCACGACGTAGCGTTCGATGTAGGGCTCCAGTTCCTCCACGGCCAGCTCCTGCACTTCAGGGATGGCCGCGATGATATCGAGGTCCGAATGGATTGCATGGGCGATGCAGGCATCGAGGGTCATGGGTGTTTGTGTGAAATCTCATCAGTATAGCAGAGAATGTGTCTTCAGTGAAGACAGGGATGTGAAGAGTACTAGACATCCTCCATTGGGCTCGTTCCATAGGAAAATGAGCCGTGTCCTTTGATTTGCGCGGCCCCGTTTGTATAGTACGTCCACCGCCGCTGTAGCTCAGCTGGTAGAGCAACGGTATCGTAAACCGTGGGTCACCGGTTCAAATCCGGTCAGCGGCTCCACTCTTCTCCGGCGCAGGGCTTTTGTGTATGCTTGCGTGCCCTATGGATCGCCCTACCGCCCTCATCTGGTCCTGGCTCAATGTACTCAACGCAAAGCGTCTTGCGGCGCTGCTGCAGGTCTACGGAGACATGACCAAGGCGCTCCAGCACATTGATGAGCCCCTTTTGCAGGAGCTGGGCTGCCGGGGGGACACCGTGTTTGCCGTTCTCAACCGCCTTGAGGAGTGCGATCCGGCAGTCTATGAGCAGGAGCTCAAGAAGCGCAGGCTCTCGTTCCTCACCATCGATGATTCCGAGTATCCGCGTCACCTGAAAGAGATCGCCGATCCCCCTGTCTTTCTCTACTGGCGCGGCGACCTCACGATTCTGGATCAGCCCTGCATCGCACTCGTGGGCACGCGCGCAATGAGCGACTACGGCAGGCGTGTGGCAGAGAGTTTCGTGCCGGAGCTGGTACGGGCAGGCCTCGTGACCGTGAGTGGGCTCGCGCTCGGCATCGATGCGACGGTTGCACGCGAAACCATCGCGGCGGGCGGCAGGACGGTGGCCGTCCTCGGGCATGGCCTCGGAAAGATCTACCCCAGAGAGAACGCGCGGCTTGCCGAAGAGATTGTCGAAGCAGGAGGTCTCTACCTCTCAGAGTTCCCGCTGGATGCAGAGCCCGGCAAGTACACCTTTCCCGCCCGCAATCGCATCATTGCCGGCCTCTCGCTGGGTACGGTCGTTCTGGAGGCTCCGCACGGGAGCGGGGCGCTCATCACGGCGGATCTGGCGCTGGATTACGGCCGTGAGGTCTTCGTCGTGCCCGGGCCGATTTTCGATCCCAATTACGCCGGCTGCCACCAGATGCTGGGCAAGGGACACGCCAAACTGGTGAGCTCTGCCGCCGATATTCTCCTGGAGCTGGGGGTGGTTGCCTCCGAAGCCGCCCAGTCATCCTACGATCCGAAGAGTGCGGCCGAAGCAGCCCTGCTCAACGTGCTCACGACAATGCCGCAGACATCCGATGATCTCATGGAGCGCTCTGGGCTCCCCGCAGGGCAGATCGCCTCCGCTCTCACGATGATGGAGCTTTCTGGGGCGGCGAAGCAGGTGGGCCACGGGCAGTGGGTGCGGAGGTAGGGATTGGGGTATGGGAGAGACGGCAGAGGCTGCTATTTTTCAATTGACCGATAGGTAATCCCCATTCCCTCATATTCCAATCCCACATCCCTCCGTGTACACTCGCCTACAATTTCCCCCCTTTTCATGACAGCTCCTCTCGGGCAGCTCCTCACCAATTCCTGGGGTTCCTTTCGTCGTGCGCTGATGCCGATCGTCGTCGGCGCGGTCATCTTCGGTCTCATCCTTGGCATCGGCCAATCCTTCGTCGGGCAGCGCGTTATGCAGAAGACGGGATCGGTGTTCGAGGGGTTGGGTTTCGATCAGCAACAGATGGAAGATCTCCAGCGGCGCATTCAGGCAGGCGACGAAGCGGCCATGAATGAGTTTGCGGAGAAGATGCAGCAACTGGGCGGAGAACAGGGTGAGGCGGTTTCCGGTGCCGTACTGTCGATGTACAAAGGACTTCTGCCCGTCATCGGAGCCTCCATGCTCATCATGTGGGTGATTTCACTCATTGCTTCGGCGTATTTCCTGCTCATTGCCCTGAACGAGAAGCTATCCTTTCAGGTGGCTCTGGCACGCACGCCCGGCCTCATCATCCCGCTCTTCCTGCTGTCGCTCTGGGTGATGATCCGGTCGTTCATCTGGATTCCGGTTCTCGGCATCATCATTGCCATCGTGCTGGGACCGCGATTTGTGCTCGCCCCCCTGCTCCTCGTGCGTGATCACAAGGGTGTGCTCGAGAGCGCGAGCATGAGTTACGCAAAGACCGATGGCTACTGGGGCAAGATCTTCGGCAACGTGATTGCCGCAGCTCTGTGCGCGGTAGTCGCGGCCATGGTGGTTGGCTTCGTCGTCGGCATCCTCGGCATGCGAGTGGCGGCGATCCTCATGCCGATGATCAACATGCTGGTGACAGCATTCCTCACGATCTTCGTCGTCCGGCTCAGCCAGACCATCCTGGAGAATCCTGTCCGGGGCTAGAGACGCCTGCCACTCACTTGGTACGCACCGCTGCGAGCAGAATCTCGCGGAACGTCGCTGGTGTGAGCGAAGCTCCGCCGACGAGTCCGCCGTCGATATCCGGCTGCTCAAAGAACTCCGGGGCATTCTCTGCGGTGAGGGACCCTCCGTAGAGGATGCGCGTCGATGCGCGCCGCGCCTCGGGGATCAGTGACCGGATGAATGTGTGCATGTCCTGGGCTTGTTCCGGAGTGGGGGTGACGCCCGTGCCGATGGCCCAGACCGGCTCGTAGGCGATGGTCACCACTTCTCTGAGCGGGAGCACGCGCACCTGCCGTTCCACGACCTGCTTGTGGCGCTTGGTTTTGCGCTCCGCCTCTGTCTCCCCCACGCAGATGACGGGGTGAAGACCGTTTCTGAGCGCAGATTCTGCCTGGGCAACCACGTCGGAATCCTCCTCGCCATGATCGCGTCGCCGCTCACTGTGCCCGCAGAGCACGAACTGGCATCCTGTCTTTTTGATCATCGTCATGCTGACGTCTCCGGTGTGCGCACCCGTGGAATCCGGATGCCCGTACTGGGCTCCCGTGGGTAACCCTGCCTCGATGCAGGCCTTCAAATCGAGGAACGCAGGAAAGACGATCGTTTCAATGCCGTTCTGCGGCCGGTAGGGGGAATCGGGCCCCCAGGCCTCAATGGGAGCAGGGTTCATTTTCCAGTTAGCCGCAATCAGTGGGATGCGTAGCATAGGGGGAGGATAGCACTACTTCTTTGCCAATCCCTCCAGTGCCTTCAGGGCTTCGACGGGGACCATCCACACCGTTGTGTTGGACTGGTCAGAGCTTAAGTCATTGATGCTCTGCAGGGTGCGCAGGTGCAATGCCCCGGGAGAAGCAGCGAGCATGGCGGCGGCCTTGGCCATATTGGCGGCGGAGGCTACTTCGCCTTCCGAACTGATGATCACGGCTTGCTTCTCGCGTTCGGCCTCGGCGACTTTGGCGATGGTGCGCTTGAGCGAATCAGGGAGGATGATGTCCTTGAGTTCCACGGACTGCACGTCGATGCCCCAGGCATCCGACACGCGATCCACCACTTTCTTGATGTTCTCGCTCACCTGCGCCTTCTCGGCGAGGAGCTGATTCAGTTGCACCTCACCCACGGCGTTGCGCATGGTGGTTTGGGCCAATTGCGAGACGGCATTGAAGAAATCCTCCACCTCGATGACGGCCTTGGCGGCGTCGTTGACCTTGAAGTAAATGACGGCGTTGATGCGGATGGGGATGTTATCCTTGGTGATGGCCTCCTGGTCCGGTACGTCCACGGCCTTGATGCGCACGTCCACTTTCGTGAGGCTCTGGAAGATGGGGATGAGCAGGTGCCAGCCCGGGTTCCACATGTGACTGTACTTGCCCATCGTGAACAGGATGCCACGCTCATACTGATCAATTTGCCTGATGCACAAAATAATCAGGATGATGACAACAGCGGCGGCAATGTAATAGTAGATCGGCAGAGAGATGCGGGAATGCAGAAACACGGTACTCTGCTATCATTTCTCCATGCAACTCCCTCCTCGCATCGTCCTTGCAGCCGATCACGCCGGTTTCCCCCTCAAAGAAGCCGTGAAGAAGCATCTGATGCAGCAGGGGGTCGATGTGGTGGACGTCGGAACCTTCTCCGAAGAATCGGTGGATTATCCCGCCATCATCCGCAAGGGGTGTGCGGCGGCGCTGGAGCAGCAGACGTTCGCCATCATCTTCGGCGGGAGCGGCAATGGTGAGGCCATGGCGGCCAACAAGGTCCGCGGCATCCGGGCGGCGCTCGTCTACAGTGACGAAACCGCCACGCTTGCACGCTCGCACAACGATGCCAATGTGATGAGCCTGGGCGGGAGGCTGACCACGCCCAAAGATGCCCTGCGCTTCGTCGATCTCTTTCTCCAAACCGATTTTGAGGGCGGGCGGCACCTCAAGCGCGTGCAGGATCTCGAAGCGTAAGCAATGACGGTCTTCTTCGCGCTCGTCGGCAAACTCCTGCCGCTCTACCTCTTCATCGCGGCCGGATACGTCCTCGGCGTTTTTCTGCATCTGAAGCGCCGTCCGGTGGCTTTGCTGCTCCTCTATGTCCTCTCGCCCATCGTGGTCTTCGAAGGCGGATGGACCGCGCCTTTGAGCCGCGGCACGCTCGCGCTCCCCCTGATTTTCCTCGTGATCTGCAGTGTCCTCTGCGTCATTTTTTACCTCGCGAGCGGCCTCGTGTGGAAGCGCGGCGACACCATGCGTAACCTCGCCGCATTCGCCTCGGCCAACGGCAATTCCGGTTACTTCGGGATCCCGGCAGGGTTGGCGCTCTTCGGCCAGCAATCACTCAGCATCATCGTTCTCTGTTCCCTTGGATTTGTCCTCTACGAGTCTTCCACAGGGTTCTTCACCCTTGCGCGCGGCAATTTCACAGTGCGTGAGAGCCTGCGCAAGGCTGCGGCGCTCCCCATGCTCTACGCATTCGCGCTCGGTATCATTTTCAACATCTGGCACATGCCCGAACCTGCGATGGTTTCGGTGTTCCTGGGCGATGTGCGCAGCGCCTTCAGTGTCCTCGGCATGCTGCTCATCGGCGTCAGCCTCGCGGGGGAGAAGTTCTCTGCCATTGATGGGCGGCTCCTTGCGTTCACCACCGTGGCCAAGACAATCATCTGGCCCGCGCTCATGCTCTGCCTGATTGCGCTCGACCGGCAGGTATTCCAGGTTTTTTCCGAAGACGTCCACGGGGTCCTGCTCCTCATGGGGATGATTCCGCTCGCGGTGAACACCGTGGTCTACTCCTCGGTGCTCAAAGTGCACCCCGAGAAGGCAGCGGTGGCGGTGATGGTGAGCACGGTTCTGGCGCTCTTCTTCATTCCGGCGCTCTCTGCCGTGTTTCTGCAGTGATCCTGCGCTCCCCAAGGGGGAGCCCTGCTGCTACCATGACCGCATGGCTCTGTCCGTGCTCATCGCACCATCGATCCTCTCGGCAGACAGGGAGCGTCTTCAGGAGGAGATCAAGAGTATTGAGCCGTACGCCGACTGGCTGCAGATCGATGTGATGGACGGGCACTTCGTCCCGAATGTCACTTTTCCGTTCGAGGTGGTGCAGATGATCCGCACCTCGCTCCCGCTCGACATCCATCTCATGGTGGAAGATCCGGCTTCCTACGCGCAAAAGTTTTTGCAGTTGCAACCGAAGAACATCACGTTCCATGCCGAGGCAGTGCAGGCGACGGATGACAGGCGAGCCCTGATGCAAGCCATTCGTAAGGGCGGTGCTCTGGCCGGAATCGCGATCAATCCTCCGACATCTCTGGGTGCCATCGCCGATGTGCTGGGCGAAGTGGATCTGCTACTCGTCATGTCGGTGAACCCGGGCTTCGGCGGACAGGCGTTCATCCCGTCTGTCCTCGAAAAAGTGGAAGAGGCGCGCCGGCGGTTTCCTCAGCTCATGATCCAGATGGATGGTGGCATCGATGAGCGTACAGCCCCGCAGTGCATCCGTGCCGGCGCCAACAATCTGGTGGCCGGGAGCTTCATCTTCCGCGCTTCAGACCGCGCAAAAGCTATTACTTCTCTCCGCACCGCACTATGAGCACACGCTCTGCTTCCCTCGTATTTTTCTGCCTTTTTGCCCTGGCCGGATGCAGCGCCACGATCACTCCGCCGGAGGAGGGAGCGGGGACTGTTCGCCTTGTCGGTCCGGCCGATGTTAGCGTGCCGGTGGCCGTTGAATTCGCACGCACGCCTGAGGAACACCAGCGGGGCCTGCAGGGCCGTACGTCGCTCGTCTACGGCAATGGCATGCTCTTCCTCTTCGAGGATAGCGCCGTGCGTTCGTTCTGGATGAAAGACACGCTGCTTCCCCTGGATATTGCCTTCTTCGATGCAGAGGGGCGGTTCGTTTCGCAGGCATCCATGGTCCCGTGTCCTCCGGAAGAGGGGGCGGCCTGCCCGTCGACGCTCTCCACCGGTCCCGCACAGTTCGCTCTCGAGGTGCCTGCAGGCTTTCTGAAGGCTGCCGGAGTGGAGGAGGGCTGGAACCTGGTGCTCGGGCCGTGGGCCGCATCTGAGTAACCCATGCATGCTGATGCATCTTCGTCCGCAGGCCTGCGCAGAGTGATTGAAATCGTGCTGGCCGTGATGACGGCTGCGGCGGCGCTCCAGGTGTTTTTGGCACTCCAGCATGCACCCCTGGTCTTTGACGAGGTCTTCCACTTTGAGCGCATCGAGGGGCTTCTGCGCGGCACCATGCGGCTTCAGGATTGGGGCGTGATGCTGCCGGGGTACCACCTATTCATTGCAGGAATGCTTCGCCTGAGCGGGTTTGCGTCCGTTCCCGCGGCACGCTTCGTGACGTTCCTCGTGAGCGTGGCCTGCTGCGCCGCCGCTTTTTCGGTGGCCTTCTCACTCGACCGGAAATCCGCCCTCCTGCGCACGCTGCAGGTGGCCACCCTGCCCATTCTGCTGCCGTTCTTCCCACTGCTCTACACCGACACGCTGTCGCTCTGCATCCTCCTCTTCGCCACCTTCGCCGCACTCAGGGGATGGGCCCTGCTCTCGGGTGTGCTGCTGCTCGCGGCCGTGGGTGTGCGCCAGAACAACGTGCTCTGGGTGCCGCTCCTCTTTGCTATTGTGCTCGGACGCGAGACGACATGGCAGATCGTTCCGACGGAACTTTCTGAATGGCTGCACGAGTCGGCAGCACGACTGCGTGCACACCGTTCCCGCTCTGTGTTCGTAAGGGTAAGCCTGCCGTTTCTGCTGCCGGTGGCGGCCTTCGTCACCTTCGTTTTGGTTACCGGGCGCGCCTCCCTCAATCCTGTTCTGGCGGCCTCGCATCCTTTTCCCTCTTTCTCGCTCGGCAACGTCTTCACTGCCCTTTCGATCTTTGCGGCACTTTTTCTGCCTTTGGTCTGCGCACGTGTCCGGAGTATTGCGGAGCTGCTGGTGCGTCGGCGGTGGGTGCTCATCGGCATTGCGGCGCTCTTCTTTCTCTTCTTCATCGGTTTCCGCGTCAACCATCCCGCAAACAGCGACCCTGCGTATTTCCGCGATGCGGTGCTGCTCGCAGCGGCTGCAGGCGGCCTGCCCGGTCTGCTCTTTTTCCTCGCCTCTGCACTGGCCCTGCTCACGATGATCGTGACGCCGCTCATGCGCCGGAGCTTCGTTCTGCTCTATCCCCTTGCGCTCCTGTACCTCGGCGGCAGCTGGCTCATCGACATCCGCTATGCCATCGTGCCACTCGTGCTCTTTCTCCTCTTCCGCAAGGCGCTCTCCTGGAGGATGGAATTGCTGCAGCTGCTGTTCAACTTCGTGCTCTGTCTGTGGGTGTTCCTCTGAAGCCCTAGGGTAAAACGTAGGTGTAGTGATGGATGATCGTGAGGACGCCGATGACGCCTGCGAAGAGAGAGAGCAGCAGCACGACTCCTGCTGTCACATCCTTCAGCCGGCCCACGTGCACCGAGTAGTGGGGCTCCACGACATCCAGAATCTCCTCGATGACGGAATTGAAGAGCTCGGCACCCAGCACGACCGAAACCGTGACGAGGACCAAGACCACCTCCATGTACGTGAAGCCGAGGGCGACAGCGGCAAGCATCACGAGGATGCCAATCATGCTCTCGATGCGAAAATTGCGCTCCCGCTGCCAGACGAAGGTGATTCCCCTGAAGGCGTTGGCCGCGCTTTTTGCGAATTGCTGGACCATCGGTCAGATGCGGTAGGGCTGGAGGTTGCGCTCGATTCGCTCGGCGACGCGCGCATCGTTTGGGATCACGAAGGGTGTTCCGGTCATGCGCTCGTAGAGATCCAGGTACTTGCTCGCGAGCATCAGGCGCACGTCATCGGTGATTTCAGGCCGCTTGCCGCCGTACTCGAATCCCTGGCTCCGGAGCCACAGGCGGAAGAACTCCTTATCGAGGCTCTCGGGCTCCTCGCCCCTGGCGTGCCGCTCCTCGTACGTTTTGGCGACCCAGTAGCGGGACGAATCCGGCGTGTGCACCTCGTCGGCGATCGTGAGCTTGCCCTCTGTGTCGTAGCCCATCTCGTACTTGGTATCCACCAAAATGAGCCCGCGCGTGGCAGCGATCTCCTGGCCTTTCTTGAAGAGGGCGAAGGCGCGATCTTCCATCTCCTCCCACTGCTCCCGTGTGGCGAAGCCGCGTTCCACGATTCCCTTGGGGTCGATCAACTCATCCTCCTCGCCCTTGGTCGTGGGCGTGATGATGGGTCCGGCGAACTTCTGGTTTTTCACCATGCCTTCGGGGAGTGCATTCCCGCAGAAATTACGGACTCCCTTGTTGTAGTTCACCCACGCAGATGTGCCTGTAGAGCCCGTCAGATAGCCGCGCACGACAATCTCCACCTTGAGCATCTTCAGATCTTTCACCACCATGGCATTTTCGTCCGGCACGGCGATGATGTGATTGGGCATCACATCCTTCACCTGCTCAAACCACCAGGCGCTGAGCTGATTCAATGCCTGTCCTTTCAGCGGGATGGAGCACCACTGGATGTCGAAGGCCGACTGGCGGTCTGTGGCGATGAGGATAGCCCGTCCCTTCTCTTTCTGCGTGTAGACATCGCGCACTTTGCCGGCGTACTTCTCACCGAGTCCCTTGAAGTCCGTTTTTTCGAGTGCGGTGGGGAGGAACGGCTTGAGCTCTGTTGGGGTGATCATGACCCGATCATACCATGACCATATCGTGGGAGGACCACCCCTGGTGTCCCTCCCACGGACCCACCCTTCCTCTTAGGGTGCGGCTCCAGCGCCGGGTCCCGTCAGAGCCACCCAGCGCTTCGCCGCGATTTTTTAAAAGGCCGTATAATGTGGAGGATTCTCTTGCTGAGTGGCGCGAGCTGTTTGTAAGGCCTGAGGGAGCTTACCGAGGCTGAGAACGCGCCTGCTGAATCTAAATTTGGTCCTGCCGCTGCGGCGTGGTCGGTGGTGCACGGGTACTTCGGCCACGGTGAGACCGCGCCTTGCCAGCACGAATGGAAAGAATCGAAAGAGACCGTCTGCGAGAGGAACAGAGAGTGCTACTTCTCTATGTATCGCCTTGAGACCGGTATTGGCGTCGTGAAGACGTTTTCGAAATACAACGCTCACGCAGCAATTAAAGAGGCATGACGAGAGTCGTTTCATGAGGCTGTCGGCACGTTTTTTTCTCCATCCGATCGCAAGATCGGCACCTTGTTCCAGGGCTGCGAGGAGCAGGGGAATATCGGCCGGGTCATTCTGCAGATCTCCATCCAACGTGATGAAGATTTCGCCACGCGCCTCTGCAAACCCTACAGCCAGCGCTCCGCCCTTGTCGGAATTCGCCTGCAGGCGAAAGCCCCGGATGCGGGGATCAGCGCTCTTGAGTTCCCGGATGACCTCCGGCGTGCGATCGGTGCTCGCATCGTCGATGATTAAAATCTCGGCTGCCTGGTGCAACCGTGCGAGCACCTCGTTGATCTCACGGTAGAGAGGCCAGAGGTTGGGCGCCTCGTTGAAGACGGGAATGATAAGGGAGAGCACGGGGCTGAGGATACCCTTTGCATTTCTGCTTTGGCAGGCCACGGCGGTCGTGACCGCCGTGGCAGGCTTCCCTTATAGAAGTTCGCGAGTAGAATCACCAGTCCTATGCGTACGAAGTGGCTTGATCTGGCGCCGTTCATCGGTGGGATGCTCCTCGCCCTGGTCTGCGGGTACCTGCTGGGGCGCCTCATCACGGAGCGCCGTTCCCTCCCCGATACTCCCATCACCGTGCGCGATCTGAGTCAGCCCATCGTTCCGACCATACATCTCGACGGTGTTTTCAACGGGCAGCTCAAAGGCACGATGCTCGGAGAGGCACGCCTGTTCCTCGGCTCCAAGCACATCGTCCCCGACTTAAGCGGCTCCTTCCTCGTTCCGGCAGGAACGCTGCTCACCAATAACGTGGAAATCACCGTGCCCGCAGGCATGCGCTTCGTGGCCTCAAAGCGCGGACAGAAGTACTACCCGGTCGATTCCGCCTCGGCATCTGCTCTTTCACCTGCAAATCGCGTCTATTTCCGCACAGCAGAAGAGGCGGAGGGGGCGGGGTATCGGAAATAGAAAAACTGATGACCACCAGTGCAGCAGCGCATCACCTTGAGTTCACCATTGATGCAAGGCGGGCTTCTTCGTGTTGCTGGTTCTGCTGAAAGCGGCGATTTTGTGGGATCAAAATGCGGACGATGCGTGCGGGTACTCCAACGACCACGGCATAATCCGGTACATCCTCTCTTACCAATGCCCCAGCGCCAATCACTGCCATTTTCCCAATACGCACACCGTGCAGAATGGTTGCATTCGCACCAACGTAGGTGCCCTCGCCAATGATGACCGGTGCATGTACATGGGGAAAAAATCTTTGCAAAGGATGAGATTCAAATCCAACGTTGATATGGGTGAAAATTGAGACCCTCGCTCCAAGGGAGACGTAATCTCCCATGATGATTGCATCCGCCAGATCCAGAAAACATTCTTCTCCGATGAAACAGTAATTCCCGATTTTCAATCCCTTGAAACCGGCGCGATAGGCATTGGAAAATGTGAAGCGCTGGATGATGGTGTGATCCCCGATACTCGCGCCAGAAATTTTTATGAGCAGGCTGCGAAGGGGTGGGATGCACAGGTGGGAGTTCACCAGTGTCGCGACAATCAAGCTCAACGCATATCTACACGAACGTTTGACCCCGACATTCTTTGCAATTTCCAGCATAGTCTATCGAATACAAATAATCCCATACATTGACAGTCCTATCATAGCTCACTTGCCTGAGATGGCTACTGCACGGGGCGTTGCGACATGATGGAATTTTGATACAGTGCCATGAGTTGAGGTTATTCATGAAATCGTTGTGGCTCGTCCCTCTGGCAATATTGCTCGGGTTGTTTTTCTATTTATTGAATATCCGCTATCCGTTCATTGGTCACGATTACCATGTGTTCATTTTCCGGCTTCTCGCTGGAAAATGGCATTTTCTCCATCAGGGTCTGAGCCCTTTCCGATACGCAGTTCACTTTGGGGGAGGAATGCCAATGTATGGCGATCCTGAGGATTCGTACTACTCCCTGATGCAATTTTTCATCTTTGCCATCCATCCATGGTTGGCAATTCAATTGGCTATAGGGATCACCATGGCACTTGGATATGTGGGATGGTATTTGTTTGGCAGAGATATCATTCATCTGACAAAACCGTGGTCCCATGTTCTTGCCGTAGTCATTCTCACCAATGGATTCTATCTGGCCCACATGGCAGTCGGCCACATTGTGTATCACACATTCCCGATGGTCGGCTTCCTTTTTTGGTTATTGCTGGATAGAAAAAAAGATTCGCCTTCCCCTCTTCTTCTTAAGGCATGTCTATTTTCGCTGATTGTTGCTTACATTTTTTATGGGGGAGGGTACTTCGTTCTTCTTCTCTCGGTACTCGGATTCATCTTTGTCCTCCCCTTTGAGTTCGCCCTCAGCAGATTTCCATTTACAGAGCGCCTGAAGATACTGGCCATGCGGATTCTTGCCTATAGTCCCGGAGCGCTGCTCATTTGCTCCAGCAAATTAGTGTCCGTATACAGCCTCATGAGATTCTTCCCGCGGACAACAGCTCTCGCGCAGTTCCAGCCAGATACAAGTGCGCTCCTTTTCATCATAAAAACATTTTGGGTTATTCCTCAGGGGGCGCATCTTTTTGCCGGAGCCCCATGGGGGCCGCATGAAAGCACCATGCTTCTTTCGCCCATTACACTGCTCGGTATTTTTTCCAGTCTCTTTCTGCTCTGGGTATTCAAAGATTATTGGAGAAAACGATGGCTGCTACTTTCTTTCCTCGTGGCCTACAGTGGATTCCTCTTCATATTTTTTCTTCAAATTACAAGAGGATATGGTTTTCTCGTCCAATCGCTCATCCGTCTCTTTCCGTTCTCGTCCATCCGTGTACCGCAACGCTTTCTCTACGTCTTTTCTCTTTTTATTTCGGTATTTGGTGTCTGGTCTCTCTACGCTTTCATAAAACAATGGAGGCCCAGTGCCAGTACCATCGTGGCCGTTTCCTCGGTTGTTATTAGTCTGACTTTTTTTGTCACAGGGAATTATGCCCTCATCAATAATGAGTTGGACATACGTGTCGAATATGACTCCTGGAAGAAAAATTCATTGCCAGTAATCACACAATCTTTTTCGCTGCCTATCACTGCAATACAAGATACCTGGCCGGATTTACTGGGGAACAGCAGCGTAAGGGTTCCGAGTGCCGTACTTGATTTTCGCCGCATAGGATCGCTTCATGTTGGCCCCGTAAATGATCGACAGGATGGTTTCTATAACTTACTAAATCCTTCATGCTATCAGTTTCCAACTGAAAACAATTGTAAGCCCGGAGACAGAATCCCAGTTTCTGACAGAGAAAATTTTGAAAATTTTCGTAGAGGTCTGCCGACTCGATGGGCGCTTTCGAGTCTTCAGAAAATTGCAGACGCAATAAGCCTGATCACTCTCGTTACAATCATCACTTTGTTCATTACGGAGGTCGTTCCATTTGCCTCCTTCCATCGTCGAAAATAAACCTAACCTTCCATAGTGCTTTTGTGTAGATTATATAAAGATGAAAAAAATCGTCCCTGCCACCGTCGCGCTTTACATCGCGCTGGCGATGCTCGGCATGTGGTTCCTGCCTTCCATTCGCAGCACACAAGATATTGGGGTCTATAGAGGTATTGGTGAAATGGCATCAAAACAGATCGCAGGAGAGCAAGTTGAATTACGGAGCGAGTATCCACCATTGATGACGACAATATTCTGGGGCATGCTCAATAGTCCTTGGCACGATTCCTTTGCTTCTGCATGGTTACTGTTTCTCTTCCTTGCGCTTGCCGGAGCAGGGCTGTATCTCTGGTTCATTGCGAGAGAGGAGGCAGCCATTTTTCTCCTTGCCACCGTCCTATCCATTTTCCTGCTCGGACAGGCGGTCTTCTTTGCGCGCAACGACATGCTGGTGATGATCCCACTGTATCTTTCCTGGAGAGCGCATATACGCAAGCTCCCTGCCTCTGGCGCTTTCTTCCTGATAATTGCGGGGGCGCTCAAGTTCATTCCATTTCTCCTTCTTCCTCTCTCGTTTCTCTCCGTTGCCCGCCTCCAAAGAAAGCAGTGGCTCAGTGGTGCACTCTTGGCTGCCTTTCTCTGTCTTGCTCTGCCCCTGGCCATTCTGAGCCCGCAGGGCACTATTGAAAATGTTCATCATGTATTCACATACCACGGTTCCCGCACGTTCCAGGCCGAGAGTGTTTGGTCGAGCACAGATATGCTCATCCGTCGTGCGTTTTTGGGTGAAAAGGCCAAGATTGGGATGGATCATATGGCATATCACAATCATGACCTCCCAGTTTGGGCAGCTCACGCAGCACTTCTCATTATGATCATTGGCATAGTCCTGCTGACTGCGCGTGCATGGTTACGGTCCCAGAAGAAAGGGTGGAACAATAGAGAGGAATATTTGCTGCTGCTGCTCTGGATCCTCCTCACCAGCTCTATTCTGTCCCCGCAGTATTTTGTGTGGCTGCTGCCCTTATTGGTGGCATGGGGCGTAGATACCTGCATCCATGATGAACTTCGTCTGCGCCAGGGGCTGATCATGCTGAGTACGGTCATCATCGGGTTCTCGACACAGCTCATCATGAAAGAGGCCATGTCGGCACAATCGCTTCTGCTCGTTTCCCTCCTCAATCTGCGTGCTGCAGTAATGGTCTGCCTCTTTCTGTTGTTGTTCTACTCAACGCGCCAGCGGGTCAGTAAGCATTGATAACGGGAGATAGGTTTAGGGACCAATCTATGTGCAGTGCGGCTGATCGGTGAGCAGAATGGTCCCCCATGGCGTTTTTTCCACAACAGGTGATTCCCGTATCCATCGCTCTCTCATTTCCTTCGTCATAGCGCCTTCCAGCCGCCCTTCCAGGAGGATGGTGCAGGCCTTCTCTCGCATGGACTCGAATGCGGCATTGGTATGTGGTATCTGCGGTACTGGAGGACGGAGGTAAACATCCCGTAATTCCGGCATGAGGTCTTTTCCCGCCAGTACTGCATGAATGGGCTGGGCGGAAAGCAGGGGCCCGGGGAGCGACCGGAGCCGCTCGATGAAGGCGGGATAATCCGGGTGGCGGTTCCCGTTCCACTCTCCGAGCAGCGAAGGGAGGACGATCCAGAGGTGCACACTCACGAGCAGCATGCTCCCGAAGATGGGGATGACGCGTGCCAAAGCCATTTCTTGTCCGATTTCCTGCAGGATGAGCGTAAGACAGAGAATGCCAAAGGCGAATGCAGGTCCGGCAAGGGACAGATAATGGGGGTAGTAATTGGATGAAAGGAAAAGGGCGAGGGCGATGATGAGGAGCATCGCAACCGCCAGTGGCCGCACCTGGCGGAGAATGGCAACAGCGCCCAGGAGTGCAGAGATGCTGAGTACGTACAGAAGGCTGTCCCTTTCTGCATGAAAGAGCTCGAAGATTCGGAAAATGGAACGCCCTCCCGAGCGCGTGAACTGTTCGTAGATAACCTGCTGAAAGGCTTGTGGTATCAGCAGGAAATACAGGGCAATGGCAAAGAATGCAATGAGAACGATCCTGCCTGTGTTTTTCAGGTCAGAGAGCCGGCGTACGTTAACCTTCTGCCAGAGCGACAGGACAACAGAGAGAACGATGATGTTGAGGAGTGCGGGGAGGAAGAGGAATCCCGAAAGAACGGCAAGAACGATTTGCACCCAGAAGGCCCAGCGTGCCTCGGGATGGAGCAACCGGCAATACAGGAACAGGATGAGGAACACATTCGCAAGCTGGCGGATGGCAAGAAAACGGAAATCGTGATGTACCATTTCGTGGAATGACAGGTACAGCACCAGTGCGGGGAGAGGCGCGAAACGGCTTCCACTTACTTTTTTAAAAACGACGTAGAGGGGGACAATGGAGATACAGTTGAAGGCGAGAAACATCATGCGCAAAACAGACATTTGCCCAAAAATCTTGAGCCCCATGCCGATAAGCAGGGGCAGGAGCGGCATGTGCCAGAATGGAAAATCTTTATGTGGAAGGAGGCCCCCTACAATCATTCTTCCGGCCTCTGAGTAGACTCCTTCATCCGTTCCCTGTTGTACTGCCAGAGGGAGAAATCGTGCCTGCAGGACAAAAAATACGAGGGCGAGAACAGCTGGTATCCAGAGATCTGCGCAACGAGGTGGGTGAATGGACTGTGCAGCCATCAGTAGGCGAAAACGAGCCTGAGTAGGCATTTAGGATGAGAAAAAGCCAAGCAGCACGACAAATATCGCCGAGAGCGATGAAAGCGCGAGGGAGAGATAGGTTCCGAGCGGCCTGAGCGATTTCGGTCCGGAGCGGATGCCCCACACCAGGTAGAACACGAGCGGGGGAACGGCTGCGAGAGAGAATCTGAAATCCTGGTTTGCGGAGAAGGGGGCGAAAATGCGGTAGAAGAAATGGGAACCCAATGTGAAGATGATGACCAGCCCCAAGGGGAAAACCATGTGTGAGTATTGCAGGGTGAGGCGCAGAATGCCGTAGAAGAGGAAAGGCAGCAGCGTCAGTGCGCAGGCAAGGATGAGTACTGCAATCGCTCTCTGTTCATCAGGGTAGGAAAATTCACCGAAGAATGCCGAACGGAAGAAATACTCCCAGAAAAATTCACGCGGTGAAGTGTCTTTCCAGGGATTGGCGTAGGGAGCCCCAAGAACGCGTATGGGGTTGAAGGTCAAAAATGTCCGCGCATCGGTTGAAACAGCGAGCTTGGCATTCATGGATTGACTGTTGAAGGTCAGACTGTTCGTCGGGTTTTTCTCGGTGACGAGACGTACGACGGGCAGCCAGCCGGCGAGGAGGAGCAGCAGGACAACAGAGAGCACGGATTGGCGGAATGTATTGCTCCAGGAGATTCCATCATGGAACAGGAGTGAAAAACCGATCACAGGCACGAAGACGAGGGCACTGACGCGTGTCACAAATGCGAGGGCCAGCACGCAAATCAACAGGTACCAGGCGCGGGGGGTGGGCTTTTTCCACCAGCGGATGAGGAGGGCTATGAACAGAAAGACGAGGAGAATGTAGAGACTGTTGTTATTGATGCTCACGGAGTGATAGACGAGCGACGGGAATGAGGCGACGAGGCAGGCGAAGAGCATGCGTTCTGTTTTTTCCTTTTGTTTGAAGAGAAGAGTGCCGATCCATATCCCTACCACAAGGGCAGCAATCGAAAACAGCAGGGATTGAAAGTGGATCATGCGCGCAATCGTTTCTTTGGCGATACCCAATACCTGCCCCGTTTTGACCCATAGTGCAGAGAGAAAGTAGTAGAGCGGGGCCTGATGGAATTCCCATCCCTCACTGGCGAGAGGGATCTTCCAGTGCGAAGCGACATAAGTGACGTAATCCAAATGTGCCTGCATGTCGTGTCCACGGGTGGTATAGGGCGTGATGACGAAGTAGAAGACCCGCAGCAGTCCTCCGCCGATGCCGATCAACCAGAGGGGGCGGGAGGCGGACGTGCGGAGAACAGGCCAGAGCAGGGCGAGCACATAGAGGATCGCAAGGAGGAGGGGGCCCAGATTCAGCAGTACGAATGGAACGGTGGTGTAGTGCGGTGTGATACGGATGCCGGCTTTGCCGCCGGTATCTTTGAGGCGAATCAGGAAAGCGTTCTCTCCTTTTTTGAGGGTGTCCGACAGATCGAGCGAGCGGCCGAATGTGGAGTAATCGCAGTACTTCGCGATATCTGCTGACACGGATTTTCCGTTGATGGACATGGTTTCGATGCAGTCATCCGGTTTGATTTTGAACGTGGTGGGTTGGCCAGCAGGGAGAAACACAGAAAAGCGGATGTAGAGGTATTTTCCCTCTGATTTCACGAAGAGAGGGTTCGTGCCTGTATGCATCTCTTTGCCGTCGAAGCGGTAGGCGATCTCGCCGACACGCGGCAGCAGCGAGGAGCGCAGGGCGAACAGAGCGGGCAGGAGAATGACGAACGCGATTGTCAGCCAGAAGGCCGGGCGCTTGAGCAGCCCTCTCCGTTTCTGGGGTGTGGGCCGTGAGGGTTTTTTGGTGCGGGGGGCCATAATTCTAGAAGAGCACGATGATTCCCATCAGAAAGACAACCTGCAGTGCGATCCCCGTCAGCACGACGACCATCCCGACCGACTTGAGCAGCGGGGAGCGGAGAGAGCGTATTCCCTGAATGACAAAGAAGATGACAGGCAGGCTCAGAAGGAGCGAAAACCGGAAATCCTGTGCGCAGCTGTGCGGGGTGATGGCGCGGTGGAGGGCATGGCCGAGGAGCAGGAAGCCTGCCGTGCCCCAGACCGGCAGGGTGCGCCAGCCGTCCTTGCGGATGCTGACCCACGCTCCGTACACGGCGTACAGCAGAGCCAGGAACGCGCAGACAAGTACTGCTATTGCAAGGGGTTTGAGGGTTTCACCGAAATCGAATTCGCCGAAGAATGCGGACTTGAAGAAGTACTCCCAGAAGTACTGGCGGCCTGCACCATCGTCCCAGGGATTATTGTAGGGACGAAGTGCCATGCGCAGCGGATTGAATTCAGTGAAGGTTTCGATGGTGTTCTGCACGTAGAGGCCGGAGCTCAAATTGCCGGTGTTCACGACGAGCGGCTGGCTCAGCGAGGCGCCGTTGCGCAGGGTGAAGATCCAGCCGACCAAGAGGGTGAGCAGGAGCAGGCTCAGCGCGCCGGTGAGTGCCTTTGTCTTGAGGGGGAGGCGGCGTCTGCAGACGAGCAGCAGGAAGACAGGGGGGAGGAGCAGCAGGGCATTCGTCTTGGACAGGATGGCGAGGGCCAGTAGCAGAAGCGAGAGCCACCAGTGCCGCCACCGCCCGGTCTGCCACCACTTCAGCAGGAAGGCGAAGCAGAACACCTCCATGAGTAGGAGGAACACGTCGTTATTCACACGCGCAGAGACGAACACGATGCTCGGCAGTACGGCCGCCGAGGCCAAAAAGAGTATGCGTTCAGTTTTTTCTTTGCGGGCGAAGAGCAACGTCGCGATCCAGGCCATGCCGGCGAGTGCCAGAACGGAAGAGAAGAGGGCGATCCACTGGATGTCCCGTGTCAGGAGCGGGAGCGCCCGTCCCATCTCCATTCCCGCACGCATCCAGAGACCGGTCACGATGTAGTAGAGGGGAGCCTGATAGAATTCCCATCCGTCCCGGATGGCAGGCAGCGCCAGGTGCTCCGCCACGTAACGGGTGTACTCCAGATGTCCGTCGGCGTCGTAGGCGCGGATCTCGTAGGAGGTGGCGAAAACGTAGACTAAGCGCAGCAGTACGCCGAATGAGAATGTGCCGAGGAGAAGGTTTTGCACCTTCGAGAGCGCGAACCCCTTCATGAAGAGGAAAGTGCTCAGCAGGATGCCGAGCACGAGCAGAATGCGCAGGGTGAGGAGCAGGGGATCCAGCCACGAGATGCGCCAGTTGAAGGAGGCGGGTCCCCCGACGTTCTGAATGGTCATGGAAACCTTGTTGGGTCCCGCGTGGAGCACGCGCTTCAGGTCGAGTGTCCTGCCCCGCGCATAATCGCAGAAGGGCACGATATCCTGACCCACTGCCTGGGCATTGATTTCGAGCTTCTCGACGCAGTCATCGGCGATGAGCTGGTGGGAAGTGGCGTGAAGGTTCCGTAAGACCAAGTTGAATTCAACATCAATCAACTGCGTCCCATCCGCAGGGGGCAGTGTGCCGGCGTACGGTTGCCAGGCCCCGTTGGGAACCACGCGATAGATCCCTTCGGTGATGCGGGGGATGAGCTCGCGGGATACAGCTGCATAGCCAGCGACGGACAGGAGCAGCACAACTGCACCGAGCGTAACCAGAAGAGGAGATGTTCTCGACGACATTCAGGCGGAGATCCCGTCCATCATAACGGATCTCCGTCTTTGGGAACACCCTCACTCACGAGAGCCACTTCAGTAACCGGATTACCCCCATCTTCGCCGGTTGTCGGTGCGCCGAAGCGTGCGCGCGGTGTTTGAGCTCTTCGCGATGCAGAGCGAAATATTCGTAGGCCCTCCACAGCATTTCTTCATTCTTGAGCGTAGGTCGCCACGACAGCATGCGCTTGATCTTGCTCGTATCGAACTCGAAGCTCTCGGCGATCATCTTGTAGTGGTAGGGGCCGAGCGGGGAACACCCCAACCAGTAGGCGATGCGCATGGCCAGCAGCGTGGGGAGCTTGGGGAGCGAGGCGATGCGTGCGCCGGTGCCCGCTTTTTTCACGACGTAGTCGTACACGTCCCGGAGCGACTTCACGTCATCTGAGCCGATGTGAAACGTTTCTGAGGAGGTGAGCGAGAGGGATTGGAGGCAGGCATCGACGAGATCACCGGCATAAATGAACTGGTAGCGGTTATCCCCCTTCCCCACCACCCAGACCTTGCGTCCGTCGGCGATGAATTCGAAGAGGATCGCCAGCAGCCCCAGCCGCTCGGCATCCATGATGGTCGGGCAGCGGATGGTCGTGATGTGCAGATGATCGCGGTAGGGCTCCAGCACCTTCTCTCCTTCCCACTTGGATCGGCCGTAGAGCTCGATGGGATGCGGAGGATCCGCTTCGGTGATCGGGCGCCCCATGCTCTCGCCCCACAGGCAATTGGACGAGATATAGACCATGGATTTCACGCCGTGGCGGGCCGCGGCCTCGGCGACGTTCTTCGTCCCGTCCACGTTCGACGTCCAGAGAAAACTTTTGTCCGGTGAGCCATGGGCGAGGATGGCGGCACAGTGGAAAACGGCGTCGAAGTGGTGCGCGCTCAACGTGGCTTCCAGAAGAGCTTTGTCGCGAATATCCCCCCGTATGCTGGTCAGCTGCGGATGGGTGTCTGTGTCTTCGACCAGATCGAGGTTCACGCACTGCCATCCCTGTTTCAGGAGGTGACGTTTGAAAAGCCCCCCGAAGAATCCCGATCCACCGGTGATGAGCGCGGATGGCACGCCGCCAGTGTAGCCCGGGCAGGAACGCGGATCCACAACCCCCACTTTTCTTGCGCACTCCGGCTTTCTCTCGTTAGAGTGCCTCTATGCGTCTTTCCATCGTGCTGCCCTGCTACAACGAGGAGCACAACATCGAAGGCACTCTGACCGATCTGAGGGCGTGGGCGGCGAAGGAGGGAGTGGAAATGGAGATCGTTGCAGTGGACGACGGATCCGCGGATGGCACGTGGAACATTCTTCAGAACATAAACGCACAGGGAGCCACTCCCATGAAATGCGTGCGCCATGAGCGGAATCTCGGCTACGGAAGCGCCGTCCGAGCCGGATGTGACGTGGCGACCATGGACTATGTCGGCTTCATGGATAGTGACGGGCAATTCCATGCCGAGGACTGGAGTCAGCTCATTCCGCACCTGCAGGAATTTCAGTTCGTGACGGGTCGCCGTCTCCAGCGCGCCGACCCCTTCATCCGCAAGGTGAATGCCAAGCTCTTCGGGTTCCTCACATTTCTCGTGCTCGGCGTGTGGGTGCGCGATCTCAACTGCGCCATGAAGGTATGGAGGCGGGATCTGTGGCCGCGCATCCGTCCGGTCCACTCCACGGGAGCGCTCTTCAATGCCGAGATGTTCTATCGCCTGCGCGGTCTGGGGATTCCCTGGAAACAGGTTCCTGTGCACCACTACCCGCGGCTCAAGGGAGTGCAGACGGGGGCGAACCTCCGCGTCATTCTCTGCATGTTCCGCGATCTGCTCGCCCTCAGGCGGTCAGGCCCTGCGGCGCGTCAGTGAGGCTCAGTCCTTGCAGGGGATGGCCAGGCTGCTCACCTTGTCGCATTTCACGCACGTCAGTTCCCATAGCTCGAAGAACGCTCTCCGCTTGAATTGCTCATCGGTGATCGGCTGGTAGTACGTGAGCGGTCGGTAGAACTGGAAGCCGACGAACACGATCAGCCCGACGACGAGCAGCCCGACTTTCTTGCCCTGGGCGGTGAATTCCCATGTCCAGAAGCGTTTCAACTCCATGAAGACCAGGCTGAGGATGACGAAGCCGAAGAGGAGTGGCGGGAAGTAATGGTAGAGGTACATCACGCGGTCCAACTGGCTGATGGCGATCATGTAGCAGACGTAGAGCGTCATGAACGCTGTGAGCAGGAAGCGGTGCTTCAGCGGTTCTCTGAAGGGGAAGAAGACCTGGGACGCCAGGAGCCCTATAGCCAGCAGCACGGCGACGAAGCTTATCCACCAGACGGCGGGGTTCACCTGCAGGTAGAGGTAGCGGTAGTCCGTGCCGTCTGGCGTTTCCCAGCGGAAGTTGATGGAGCGCGCTCCCAACGGCCAGAAGTAGAAGGGGCTGCCGTTCTCATCCCTCTTACAGAGATCCAGGCGCGGCACGCCGCGGGCGTAGTGCCCGGTGAAGCGGAGTGAGTCGCGAAGCATGATAGAGAACGAGCTGAAGGAACGCGTCAGCCCCTGGTTCAGAATCTGCTTGTACTCGTCGGAGGCCTGGTAGTAGCCGTTGTCGGGCAGACTGGGGTTCACGGTGCTCCCGATGGCGAAGTGGGCATACCACACACTGCAGAACACCACGGCGAACGCCACGGCCATGGCGCCCAGCATCCGGCCGATCTTCTGGCGGTCCGGCCACAGTTTCCAAGCGATAAAGGGCAGGAGCAGGATCATGATGAGGGCCGTATCTTTCGTGGTCATGGCTGCACCGAAGGCCGCCCCGAAGAGCGCCGCCGATGGGAAGAACGTGTTGGGTTTGTCCCGTGTTTCGAGCACGAGCAAAAAGGCGAGAATGATCAGCGTGATAAAGAAGAGCAGTGTTGAATCGAGCATCGCCCCGCGCGCATGCACAATGAGGGCGTTATCGAACACGTAGAAGAACGAGAGCAGTGTTGAGTACTGCGGGCTGCGGGTGAGGAGCAGAAAAATCAGGTACAGCAACGGCGCAGTGAGCCAGGCGAGCAGGGTGGGGAAGAAGCGGTAGCCGACGAACGAGAACCCGTCGGGCAGATCGCGGGCGTAGTCGGTAGTGATGAATTGGTTTGCGGCGAGGTTGGGATGATAGATCTTCTCACCCAGGGCGATGAGGAGCTTGGCGAGCGGCGGATGCGGCTCCATGAAGTACACGCCGTTCAGGTATTTCTGCGCGCTGGCGATGTGGTAATTCTCATCCCAGAAGAGCTGCGGGGGATAGCTGTAGTTCTGGAAGTACGTGAGGTACGACAGAAGCAGAACGAGCAGGCCGAGGAGCACGGCCGGACGAGACAGAGACTCCTTGAGTTTTGCAATATCCATGGCGGCTAGTGTAATAGCACACTCTTCGTTCGCCAATCGCCAACTTTTTGTTTCCGTGTGCGGGCGAAACTGCCATGCAGGGGCCGTACGGCATTCGCCGGGAAAACACGTGCCCGTTTCACTGCCTTTCGCTATCCTGTACCCGTGGCTGTGATGCGTCGTCCATCGGGGGGCCGGCAGCAGATCCTTGGGATCCTGCTCTTCGTCGTCCTCGTGGGCATGTCCATCTACTCCATTATGGCGCCCACGCGCGGCGAGGAGCTGAAAGAAGCGCAGGCCCGCGAGGTGCCCTTGAGCGCGATCACCCGCGGCTATGCGGAGCGCGATTTTACGAAGATCGTCATCCGGGATAACAAGGTCTACGCAACCATGGCCTCCGGCTCCATCCTCAGTTCCTACAAGGAAGCCAGTGACTCCGTGAGCGATCTGAACTGGAACGACCCCAAAAATCCGACGGTCGTCGAGGTGGAGAACCGCGAAGCCACCAACATCTTCCTCGCCATCCTGCCGGATCTCCTCTTCTTCATCTTCGTCATCGGCGGGGTGATCTGGCTGTTCAGGGGGATCGCGCGAAGCCAATCGACGGCGCTCTCGTTCGGAAAATCACGTGCGAAGGTGGCGGATGCCACGCAGGTGAAGACGCATTTCGCGGATGTCGCGGGGTGCAAAGAGGCCAAAGACGATCTCGTGGAGGTGGTGGATTTTCTCAAGAACCCGCGCAAGTACATCAATCTGGGGGCCAAGATCCCCAAGGGCGTGCTGCTCGTGGGGGCACCGGGAACAGGCAAGACGCTCCTGGCCCGTGCGGTGGCCGGCGAGGCGGGCGTGCCGTTCTTCTCGATGGCGGGGTCCGAGTTCGTGGAAATGTTTGTGGGTGTGGGGGCGAGCCGGGTGCGCGATCTCTTCCTCCGTGCCAAGAGGAATGCGCCGAGCATCATTTTTATCGACGAGATCGATGCCGTCGGGCGGCAGCGCGGCGGGGCGGGATTCGGAGGCGGCCACGACGAGCGCGAGCAGACCCTCAACCAGATCCTCACCGAGATGGACGGTTTTGAGCAGGGGACGAATGTGATCGTCATTGCGGCGACGAACCGGCCGGATGTGCTGGATGTCGCGCTACTCCGTCCCGGACGCTTCGACCGGCGCATCTTCATCGACAAGCCCGATCTCGAGGCGCGCGAGCAGATTCTGCGCGTGCATGCGCGCAATAAGAAGCTGGCCAAGGGCGTGCGCCTGCATGACGTCGCCAAGCAGACGGTGGGGCTTACCGGCGCGGACTTGGAGAACATCATGAACGAAGCGGCGATCTTCGCCGCAAAGCGTCAGCACGTCTCACTCACGCAGCGCGACCTGGTGGATGCCACCGAGAAGGTGACGGTCGGGCCCGAGAAACGCTCCCGCAAACTGACGCCGCATGAGAAGGAAATCACGGCTTATCATGAGCTTGGGCATGCGATTGTCGGCCATCTGTGCCCCGAGAGCGATGCCCTGCACAAGATTTCGATTGTCTCGCGCGGAGCGGCCCTCGGCATGACGTGGTTCCTCCCGCAGGAAGACACCTACACCACCAGCCGCACCAAGTTCTTGGACGAGATCTGCGGGCTTCTGGGCGGGCGCGCGGCGGAGGAAATCATCTTCAACGAGAACACCACCGGTGCCAGTTCCGACATTGAGCGTGCCTCGCAGATCGCCCGTGCCATGGCCATGCACTACGGCATGGGTGACGATACGCTCGGTCCCGTGGCGTACGGCGAGCGCCAGGGAACCATGTTTCTCGGCGTGGAGCCGGCCGCCGCTCGCAATTATTCGGAAGAGATGGCCCGCAAAATCGACGAATTCGTGAGGCAGACGATTC
This sequence comes from Candidatus Peribacter riflensis, assembly GCA_001430755.1. Taxonomy (GTDB): domain Bacteria; phylum Patescibacteriota; class Gracilibacteria; order Peribacterales; family Peribacteraceae; genus Peribacter; species Peribacter riflensis. Next base: position 49,452 of record CP013062.1, read on the forward strand.
AGAAGCAGTATGCACGCGCCGTCGAGTACCTGCGACAGTACCCCACACAACTGGAAATGCTCTCCAGAGTGCTCCTCAAAAAAGAAACGATGTCGGTGGATGAGTTCCTCGATATCTTCGAGGGGCGCAAAGAAGTCCCTGATACGCCTGAGGAACCCGAAGAGGAATCTCCGGTCGAAGAGTCGGCGGATGATGGATCCGTGCAGGCATGAGCAGAACGCGGGAGGAAGTCGGCAGTCTGCTAGTAATCGTGTACCGGTTTCTGCTACGATAGGAAGCCATGCAGGAGCTCTCGCCCTTAGACGGACGCTATCGGAAGAAGACCGAGGCGCTGCGTCCTTTTTTCAGTGAAGAAGCCCTCATGCACGCACGGGTGGAGGTGGAGATCCGCTATGTGCTCGCACTGGCGGCAGAGAAGGGGGTGCGGGAATTGCCGCGCCTGAAGGCCGGAAAGGTGAAGGCTCTGCTGCAGATCATCGAACGGTTCTCGCCCAAAGATGCCGCAGCGATTCAGGAGATCGAGCGCAAGACGAACCATGACGTGAAAGCGGTGGAGTACTTCCTGCGCGGAAAATTCGAGCGGATCGGGCTCAAAGCTGCCCTGCCCTTTCTCCACTTCGCCCTGACGAGCGAGGATGTGAATAACCTTGCCTACGGTATTCTCCTCCACCGCGCCCTGGAAACGGTTGTTCTTCCACGGCTGAAAGTCCTACACCGCACCCTCGCCGCGATGGCGCGCCGATGGCGTACCCTTCCGCTGCTCAGCCTCACGCACGGTCAGCCGGCGACTCCCACGACCGTGGGCAGCGAGATGGCGGTCTTTGCGGACCGTCTGGAACGGCAGCTACTCGAGCTCAGAGCGTTCCGCATGCAGGGAAAATTCGGCGGGGCGGTGGGCAACTACGCTGCGCATCGCATCGCCTATCCCGATGTGCGCTGGGAGACATTCGGGCAGAGGTTCGTACGGTCCCTTGGTCTTCATCCCCTCGTCCACACCACACAGATCAATCCGCACGATGACCTGGCGGAGCTGAGCCACACGGTCAGCCGCATCAATACGATTCTGCTCGATTTCAGCCGCGATACCTGGCTCTACATCTCGCGCGGGGTCTTTAAGCAGAAGGTGATCGCCGGCGAGGTGGGCTCCTCGACCATGCCGCACAAGGTGAACCCCATCGATTTCGAGAACGCCGAGGGGAACCTGGGGCTTTCGACGGCGCTCTTCTCGCACTTTGCCGAGAAGCTGCCGGTGAGCCGTCTGCAGCGCGATCTGTCGGATTCCACAGTCCAACGCAACATCGGCGTGGCCTTCGGGTATCACCTGTTGGCGGTGGCTTCGCTGCTCAAGGGCATTGGTAAACTCACTGTGGATCGCGGCACGCTGCAGCACGAGCTCGATATGCATCCGGAAGTGCTGGCCGAGGCCATTCAGATCCTCCTCCGCAAGCACGGTGTTGCCAGCGCCTACGAACAGCTCAAGAAAGTGACGCGCGGGGCGAAGGTGACACGTGCGTCCCTTCTTGCTTTTGCCGATACGCTGCCGCTCACACGCGAAGAGAAAAAGCGATTGAGACAGTGGCCTTCGTTCAGCTGATTTCCGGTGGATTGATTTCGTGGCTGCCAGACCGGTCAGGGAATGTTTTCCTGACTTCGATTGCTCACCGGTGGTGCGGAAAGGAAGCGCAGTGTGCTATAAATCTTTCCTATGAAAAAGGCTCCCACCGAAGAAACACTCCTCAGTCATCGTCACATCGAGAGGCTCGATCGAGCGGGAGCGGCATTGGCTCTTGCCGATCATGACGGCGAACCCTCTCCGTTCGAGGTGCCGGAGCTTGAGGAATGGATGCAGGCACTGGAGCGCGACGACGGGAAAACGGAGGCATAGGTTTCTTCTGTTGTGCGATTTGCCTGAGATGCGCTGGATGAGAGGAGCATCATCCGGGAAAAATTAACCAAATCGCCAATTCTTTGCTGTATATTACAGTAGTTCGATTATTGACTATATGTGGAATATGTATTATTTTATACGGCAATCCCGGTTCCTTAACATCACTGTTTGTTTCCCCCACTCACCCTTGCTCTGAGCCTCTCAGAGAGGATCAAGGGATGCGTCACCCGCGATGAAGCCGTTGTTCTGTTTCGCTGGGGAGCGCGAACAGAGCAAGGATATCGTGGGGGAGCATAGGCAAATGGAAGTCACAGAAAAGGATTACTGTCATGCAACCGAGTAACTTGTTCGCGCACTTGCGCGGGAGTCTTCGTGGTCAATTGATCGCCAGCGGTGCCGACTTCGGCGTGGTCGAAGTGCGTCACGGTCTGATGCAGCAGGAGACTACGGTCATCCTGTACACCGATCTCAAGTCACAGCGCTTTCACTTCGTCCCGGAAGTCATGGACGGGGTGGAGGGGGCGGTCGACTTCAGGGTCGGTCGCGATCAGATCTGGATTCGGACGGACCGCCCGGTTCGGTTCCAGGTGAAGAAGCTCACCAGCCGGCAGCGCGATCCGCTGTTGGTCAAGGTGGATGTCTTCGAGAGGCAGGGTCGCTACGAATTGAACATTCTGGTGCCCCTCGCCATGGAAGTCGTGCGGTTGGCCACGGTGGTAGACACTGCGAGCCTCATGCGTAGCGAAGAGCCGGAACTGCCCGCCATGTCGATGGTGGGACCGATCTTCGAGGGCCTTGAGCCTGTACAGTCTTCGGAGCGTCCCTCCGAGACTCTGGCGCAGGCCCTCGCGCAGCAGCTCCGTGCCACCCTCGGCCCCGACTATCGGGTCACCCTTGGGGAGCCGAAGCGAACGCGTACGTCCGGCGGTATCGCCTCGCTGATCGAGCGCATCCTCGGCCGCAAGGCCCAACAGCCGATCCCCGGCGTTCACGAGGATGGGCATGGTGGCTATACGATCGAGGCCGCCTCCATGGCCGATGCGGCGCAGAAGCTCCGTGAGCTGAACGCCACGCTGGAACCGGGCGAGATGCTGATCCCTCGTGGTCCGCTGGCGGCTGCCTTACAGGAAGCCGCTGGTACCCAGTCTTCGGACGGCTCGGCGCAGGATGAGGCGATGTTTGCCCGCTTGCTGCGGGCAATGTCACCTTCGCACCTGAAGGCTCTCGAGCAGGAGGATTGCGACACCTGCGTTCGGCGAGGCCACTGCCCCGTCGAACCGCTCATGCGGGAATCGCGGCGCGTCCTCGGCATCACGCCGAAATCGCGCCGTCGCGGGGTTACCTCCGATCCGTGGAGCGCTATCGGCTCCATGTTCAACTATCCGTCCTCCCCGTCGCGTCGCGACGTGCAGAGGCAGGAGCACGTGTGTGCGAGCTGCCCACATGTGTCTTGCTCAAGCCACCCGGCCAATCCGGCGCGCAGGCGTCGGGAGGCCGAGGCACAGCAGGCCAATCCGGTCACCGCGGAAAATCCCGTGGAGCCGCAGGCGCCTCAGTCCGAACCGGCCGCAGCCTCCTCCGATGCGGGCAATGAGTCCGCGCAGGATCAGGCCGAGGTCGTTGGTACGGGCGTTGAGGCTCAGGCCGAAGCGCCGTCGTCCGGTGGTAATGGCAGCGCATCCTAGCGCTGCAAACTGACTTTCTTTAGGACAAGGTTTCCGCAAGGGAACCAAAGTCTACGCCGCATGCTCCCCTGCGGCTTTTTCGTGCGCGAAATGTATGTATACATTTCGCTCTGTCGTGTGGATGTTGAAGATGCGAGTGAGAATGGTGCCGTGGGGGAGACTCGAACTCCCATGTCCTAGAACGGACACTAGCCCCTCAAGCTAGCGCGTCTACCAGTTCCGCCACCACGGCAGGCAACCGCTCGCCAGCATAGCAAGACGCTTGAGGCGAGCAACCGAAAACAGCGTGATCAGAGCCAATCGCAGTGCCATTGCAGTAACTCAGGTCATCCACGAGCCGGTACTTCCTGCGTTTCAGCGTCAGCCCCGCTTGCAGTGGTGGGCAGCTCGACGGCTCGCAGCAATGTCTGATTGGGCTATACAACCTTTCAGCCATTCTTTGCCACAACCAGATTTCAGATATTTTTCCCTGGTCCTTGCCCTTGCTCGGGATGGGACATGTTCTTCGTACACCAATCGAAATGGCCGGTAAGGACGAGTAGTTTTCTCTCTCCCGTCCTGGTGTTGTTTCACTCTCTTGAGAAGATTGTGCGTTAAGCCAACGTACAGGTATGTATGGGTAGTGCTTTGCAGAACATAAACTGTGTACATATCTTTCTAGAAATGCATGCGCGCCTGCCTGCCGGCAGGCAGGTCTACCAGTTCCGCCACCACGGCAGGCAACCGCTCGCCAGCATAGCAAGCTGCCACCCGTGGGCAATACAAAACAGCGCAATTGAGAGCCGTGTTCCGCCTGATTAGAAGCTCAGCTCATCCACCAGCAGGTACTCCTCCCCCCTCTTCATCGTGTCTTCATTCCGCTTACGGTATTCCTGAATGAAGGTGTCGGAAACCTCAAGGGAGCGGAGCAGGGGCTCGATATTCTGTGTGAATGTCGCCACTGTTGCCGGCGGCTGAACGGTGAACGAAACCGTATCGAGTTTGGTGAGCGTGTTATCCGGTTCGAGGCGCAAGATCTGGAATGTACCGACGGCGTTACTGAGTTTCAGGCGGTGTTCATCCCACAGCGAGCGGAGCGCTTCGCGCATTTGACTGTTCTCGATCACATTGAATGAGCGGATGGTCAGATCACGTTTGAATTGCAGGGAGGTTGCCTCCAGATCTTGGAAGAGGAGGCCGAGTATGAGCAGTGCCGTCTGGCTGTCGCGTGGACCGATAATTTCTTCCAGATCTGCTACAGGGATACTGCGCTCCTGTCCCAATAGCACCGTGGAACCGAAAGGAATGTTCCGGTCATTGTCGAAGAAGCTCTGCATGAGAATGGCCTTTCCCGTTGCAGAGTGGTAGGCGGCATCCGTAAATGTGGGTGAGAGCATCTCGTACGTCCCGTCCGAAAGGCGGTAGAGCACTGTTCCCCAGTGGCTGCGATCCAGCACACTGAAGAGCAGTATCTGGTCGTTGACGAAGAACGGAGAGAAGTGCACCTGTTCGGGGTCGAAGGATGGAACAGCAAGCGTCATCGCCGTCCGCTGCGTGAGATGAACGACGGAAATACGGGGCAGGGCAGCGTGATCGATGACGGCCAGAGTCGTCTCGGCCGGAGACAGCACCATGCGGCGTTGCTGCGGAACACCCAGCGCCTCGAAGAGCGGGGCGGGTTCGTACCAGTCCGCCGCTGCGGACAGGGGGATGTCTGCAATGTCGCCGCATCCGGAGAATGCAATGCGCACGCGCGGGTTCCGGCTTTCATCAGAGAGCGAGAAGGTGAAGTTGGTATTCCGGCTTAAGAGGACGAGCGGGCTTCCACTTCCCGCAAGAGGGTCGTATGCGTACGCAGAAGCCATGTCCCGGACACGGGCATGTTGTTCCGAGGCGATGAGGACGGCTTTTGGAGAGAGAAGGCGTGCGGGTCTGGCGATTTCCTGTGCGTCTTCGAATGGAGTGGCCGTGCGGATTGTTTTCGGCGATGACACGTCGTAGAGATCGAGTCGCGTACCCTGCCGGAAGAGCAGAGCCTGCAGTGTTGGCGTGATATCGGAAAATACGCGCACTCTGTTCTGAGGTCTCCATTCCTGGGTGAATACGTACACAGCCAAGGCGAATGCGCAGAGGAGGGGGAGCAGTACCAGCCTGTTGCGCCATGTCGGAGGGACAAGCATGCCTGAAGCCGGCGGAGTCGTCACAGGTGTCATTGCAGAAAAGTAGCAGGATCAAGAAAGCGCACGGTGCTGCGCATGGGTGGTTGCGTCGTCTGTTTCTGCACCGGCAGCAGCAGCACACCGTCAATGACGAGGGGGTTGCTATCATTCTTAGTCAGAAAGAGTTGATGTTTGCCCTCGAGAAGATCCATGGTTCCGAGATGCACATAGCTAAATTCATCACCCGCAGGCATGACCTGTTTCGGGATCATGGGGCTGAGTGTCTCGGGGGTCAGGGTTGTGGCGTCGACCGCCAGACGCCTGCCAAAAGGCGCACTCTCGCCGGCGACATAGTACGTGGAAGAGCTGTCGGGCGTGATGGAAATAGATGTATAGGGTCCACGGTCCACGCGTATGGCGATGCGGTGCAGCGTCGGGACGCTGCGGAGCAAAATTTCGTACGTTCCGTTCTTGGGGGCAACGATCGGAAAACGGATCATCGTGGGTTTGATGATGCCGGCAAACGAGGTTGTCAGGGTATCGAAAGGACCTGCAATGATGACCTGGAAGATGTTGTACACAGTGCCGGTCAGAACATTCAGCATCGGGAAGACCATGTCAAAGTACTGTGAACTCTGGAGGTGGTCAGGGTTGAAAGTGAAACTGGATTGGTCGGGCCGGAAAAAGTGGTTGGGGTTTTCTTGCGCGAAGAGATCGAGCTGCGTTTTTTCCCGATCATTCCCCAGCACTGTCAGTGTCGCGCCGCTCGATGGTGCTTTGGCGGCGCTGAGAGTCACCATGCGGTAATCCCTTGTGAAGGTCAGGATGCGTTCCTGTAAACATCGGAACGTATTCCAGTCGGTGTCTACGAGCATGGTTGGCGCTCCGGCCTGTGGGCGATCGATGAATTCGAAGAGTACGAATCCCTCATTCTCCAGGACTTTTCTGAAGAATTGCGGCATGGCCCGCGACTGGCCATCCAATGCCTGTGCGATACTCCGCAGATACCATGCACCCGGAGTCGTGGCCTGCAGCTCTTTATTGATGACGAGATAGCGGATATTCAGGTTCCGAAATACATTGATCCACCAGTGTTCATTCTGGCTCAACGACTGCAGCATGAGAAAGAACCAGTATTTGTTCTCCGAGTTGCCTGTCAGGCCGAAATAGAAGCTGGGAGCATCGAGGTAATAGATGAAGAATTTATCGATGAATTTGTACTCGTGCCCATCGGCGGTTCGGCCGATCCAGGGACCTTCGCTGGGCGGGACCACCACCACCTTCCCGCTGGGAAGAGATTTCAGAGCCTCTTTGATTTCGTGGAGCGGTTGGACATTGTAGGGGCGCAGGAACCCGCCGAAATCTCCTGTGAGCAGTGCGGAACGATTCTCCCAATGGGCGAAGAGCGGCAGGAAGAAGACGACAGCACAGATCAGGGTTCCGACATTTTTTCCCAGTCGAAATCGTTGCGTGGCACGTTGCGCACAGTGATGCTCCACAATCAGCAGACCGAGCGGCATGAGGACTGCCATAGTGGCCAGATAGATGAACAGAAATCGGTCCGGCAGGCGGAGCACGTGAATCACTTCCGTGATGATCTGCATGCCCGTTTCAGCCATCTGGTCGGGCAGCAGGTAGAGCTGGCGGTACAGAGCAGCCAGGATGATGTGGAATGTTGGGATGAGGAGGGTATCGGCGAATCCAATGCTGCACCACATGCCGAAGAGCATGAGCAGGCCGATCACGATGAGGAACGAACGCAGGCGACTGCGTTCCTGTGCCGGTATGGTTATGGAGGCCAGAAACGGGACGAGGGCGAGGAGGAAATAGAAGAGCTTGGCGAAGTGCGGTGTTGCAGTGATGTATCCTCCGCGCAGGTAATTATCGGTGACTGAACTCATGTCAAAGGTCATTTGATTGATGAGAGGCAGTGAACTTGCGCGGATGGATGCGACGGTATCGGGCACGACATCTCCCAGATTCTCAATGTCCTGCAGCACATAAAAACGAACGAACAGGCCGTAGGGCAGAGTCGTGAAAATGCCGGTGAACACGAGGGCAATCAGAATGCGCTTCCAGAGCCGTAAAGACAGTGTCCTGTGCTCATCGGTGCCGGTGGGATGTGCCGATGTGCGTCTTCCGCCCGTCACGAGGAGCAAGAAGGCGACGATGGTGCACACAAAGACGACTACAATCGGATACAGCACCTGAAAGTGCACGTCCGGATTCGCCAGTGCAACGAGACTGGTGGCGAAGAGCATGAGTACGGGGCGCTTCGGCTCCAGAAGGAGTGCCTGAAGGAAAAGCAGGAGAGAGATGACAAAAACGTCGAATCCCAGAATGAGTGTGTAGAAGTGAGTGATCTTCGCCGGCAGGATGATCAGATGGATCAGGAGAGTCGTCATTGCCGTGGCATACAGAATGCGACGGGGAGAGGCGCTCGGCAGAAGCCTGCTCAAAAAATCACTGGCGACAAGGCACATCAGGAATGCTCCGAGGAGTGGAACGAGAATGATAGCGAAGGGCAGGATGAGGTAGTACCGCATCCATGTGGTGAGGAGCGAGTAGCGGATACGGAACTCATAGGCACCTGTCAGGTCACTGAACGCGCCGCCCGCCTGCTCGAAAAATTGTGAGGAAGGGTCAAAGAAGGGAACCAGCTCACTGGTATTCAGAACAGCGCGGCCGCTGATGAGATCGGGAAATGCGAAGACCACTCCGCGAAAAATGAAGAGGTGAATACCGAGGAAGATCAGAAACACCCACAATGCAGGTCGGCGCCACCGCGAGAAGTGCTCATCAGATTCGATTCCATCCGCCCGTGGCACAGATGCGGCTGGTGTCTGTGGGCCGGTGAGTGGCAGAGGCTCATTCACGAGAGCGTTGGGTGGCGGAAGGGATCGTGCACATCATCAGCCGACGGCGATGCATACTCGGGAATATATTGTCCGGTACATTCCTCCGCAATGTGCCGCAGGAGTTGCGCATTGATCGCCGCGCGTGCAGAGAGTTTTTCCGCCTGTGCGCGCAAATGCTCGCGGAGTTCCGGCAGGCGGGATTCCATGTGCCGGTGCAGTGCGAGGAGCTTTTCGGCGGAGAAGGAGGCATCCAGCGGGATGCCCCATTCCGCACAGTCAATCTCTTCCAAAAACTTGCGCACCTTCACGTCGTAGATGAGCGCGATGAACGGCACGTGATACAGACAGGCGAGGATGAGCGAATGCAGGCGCATGCCCCACACAGAACCGAGCGAGCGATACGTCTGTTCCACGGTTGCAAGATCCAGATGATCTTCGATGGAACAGCGTTGTCGTTCGCGGATATGATCCAGGATCTCGCCGCTCGTGATGATGTCATGATGTGCCTGTCCGCTTTTCTGAAAGGGCAAGAAAACAATCTTCGTCTCGGTGTTCTGGTGCAGGACGGATTCCGCAGCGGATCCGAGTGCGCAGATGATGGCGGGATAGGCATCAGCATGGTCAATCTGGAAAACGGGTGCGATGCCCACCAGGGGATGATCCGGTGCGGTCATTGCCACAGCGCTCCCGGTCTTTTGGCTGAGGAAAGCAAGATCCGCGCTCTCAGAGAGATGCGCATGGGGAGCGAGCTCCGTCGCCACTCTGGCGCTCTCCCGGTCGCGGAATGTGCATTGATCGGCGAGTCTGAGAATTGTTGCAGTGAGAAAGCGTGCACGTCGTGTGGAGAGATCGCCGATCCCGACACCCAGCAAGTACACTTTCTTTCTCAGCAGCTTCGCCGCGAGGACGAGGGCCGCCTCCCGCAGGAGGAGGGAGTGCCGGCTCAATCCCATTGTTTGCTTGAGTAATTTGAACTGGTCTCCGCCCCCCACGAGGATGGTGTGTGCGCGGAAGAAAGCCCCGAGCAGGGCAAAGCTCAAATGGCTGGGCACCGAACGTATGCAATGCGTCTGTACAGTGGCAGATGGATGTGCCGAGGCAACGACGCACAATGAACGTGGAAGGCGTTCCAGACACGATGCCAGGAGGAGCTCGTCGCCGAGGTTGTACTGCCCGTAAGCGCCGAGCATGAGAATCTGCGCAGTGTGGATATTCTGGAGCGTCCGATACTGTGCGAGTGTTCTCTGCCCGACGGAAGGCCAGAGGCGTTCCTTGCGCCATGTATCGATTTGTTCAACGATCTGCGCCCGGCGCTCAGGAGATTCCGCAAAGGCGGTGAGGGCGGAGTGGAGTGAGTGCTTCTGGAGTGAGAAGATGACTGCCGGGTTGGAGATGCAGGAGGCAAAGGCCTCAGAGAGAAGAATGGGAACACGGAACCCGATACTCTTGGCAATCGCCGCGCTGCCGCCGTTGAATATCCGGTAGGGCGCGATGATGCAATCAACAGTGTGATAGAACGTCATTGCACGGTCCGGCGACAGAAAGCCTGTCCAGATGATTCTGCCGTTTCCTTCGCGCTCTGTACGTGCCCGGAGTGCATCCAGAGCAGATGTGACAGCCTGATGGTGCAGGTGATAGGGGTTGCGTGTGCCTGCGATGATCAGTACATCGCGGGTGTGTGTTTTCGCATAGGCCAGGAATTCGTCGATGAGAGTGTCGATTCCCTTAGAGAGATCGAAGTACGAGAAAAATCCGTACACGATTCCTGCATCCTGCGGCGCACCGAATTCCGCCAATGCCGCCGCTCTGTCGAAGTGGGGCGACCCTGCATGATCGTCTGCTCCATGCGGGATCACGACGATGGTACTGTCCTTCAACCCATACTCTTGCGAGAGGATCATGCGATCGCACGACTCATGGACGATGAGAGAAGATGCCATCCATCCCATGAGCCTGTAGAAGACTGCAAAGCCCCAGCGGATGAAGACAGGGGGGAGACGGGAAGCGAAAATCGCAGTGAACGCCGTAGTGATGCGGCGAGGGTCTACAACATGGTGCAGTGTCGCTACAGGATGTGTCCACAACCGCAGCCATCCGAGGAGGAAGGGAAACGCATACAGACTGAGCGGTCCGCCGTAGTGATAGGTTTCGTGCTGAAAATGAACGACGTCGCAGTTACTCCAGCGTACGCGCCAGGCGAGCGACAGCAGACTGAGTAGATTGCGCTTGAGCAGGGGACGGATGGTCAGAGCCCCCGACTCAACGGCGCTGGCCAATGAAGGACGCAGGATGAGGGGCCGGCCCGCCTGCGAAGTGATGATTTGAATATGGAGAGAGGGATCCTGCTTGAGCATCGCTTCGATGAGGCTCAGGTTATATTGAGCGAGGTTATAGCCGCACTCACGCGCGTCCGCAGTTTTCGGGCAATGGAAGATGGAAGTGATGTGCATGTTTCATAAGATTATAGCACAATTTTTATGTCAGCGCATTGCCTGTGCAGTAGGGAAGAAACGAACACAGTAGTCTGTCAATATTTGTGTTTCGACGGCTGGTTCCATCATACGGCACCGATCGAAATGTTGGCTTCAGTAAGCCATTTCAGAGCTCTTCATGCGTTACGGAGTTCCGGCGTCATTTGTCCAGCCGAGCTCTTTCGCCTTTGCGAGGTAGATGAGGCGGAAGAGATGGGATTTTTTCAGCAGGACCTCCGCAGTGGAGCCGGACTGCGGGAGGCCGATTTGCGAGAGCAGCTGCTGCTTTCTCTGTTCTGACATTTGATCGGGATCCCCTGCAAAGAGAGAGAGGATAGTCGCAGGTTCCATTGTTTCGATGGGCAGATCCTTCTGCCAGATCGCCTTCAGAAGAGGGGCGTCAGATGCAGACAGGGGTTTCTCTGCATCGACGATAAATTGGAAGGCATGATACGCAGACGATGGCTGAAGAGGAACGAGCTTGGGCTGGAGCAGCCCGTCAACGATCAGGTGCTGCACCGCTCTCGAGAGGACGGAATCGGCGTTCATGTCGCGGATGGGGTAGATGATCACCTTTTTCTCGATGAGTGCATGCTGGAAGGCGCGCAGATGAACCGGATCTTTGAGCAGCTGAGCCGGAGAAACACCCTCTCTCAGGCAGTAGACGAGCAGGTGCCCCGCGGCCTGCCCGATGGCCATTTCGTTAATGTGGATGCGAAGCGCGCCATTCGCGAGCTGCGTGGCTCCCAGGATATTCGAAGCGAACACAAGATTTTCTGTCTCGCGCGAGATGAGCGAGCCGAGCTTGAGTGAAGAAGGGCGGGCGAACACGAGCAGGCGTCCCAGGGGGTGGGAATTCCCATTCAGAATGCCTTTGTCGGTGAAGTACTGCAGAAATGCAGAGATGCCTTTCGTCCCGTAGAATTCATCGAGGGTGTAGTACTGGTGCAGATCAATGCTGTAGTGAACGGCTGCAACTGCCCGTTGAGAGAGTTGGGCCTCTTGGTTTCGCTTCAGGCAGTACTGGCGATTCTCCACGAAGCTCACGCACGCTGCATCATTGCAGGCGTTCGGGTTCTCAGTGCAGGATTCCAAGGCGAGCGTGAGATCCATTTCAGTCATTTGATCCAATGTTTTTGCTCTTCTACCCTCACGATAGTAGGGCTTGGTGGCGAAGAGATCCGAAGATCCAGGGAACATGCCCAGAAGGAGTGTCACACGTTTCATCGAACAGGTGAGATCGCGTTCGGCGTCACAATCGAAGAATGAATGATCGATGGGCATGATGTACTTCATCCAGTAGTAAAATTGGTACGAGCGCTTGCGTGAGCCATCGACGATGTCGCTCGACTCGACACTGTCTGCCGGAACGGGGAAATAATCGTTGGAGGGTTCTGCAATGATGGTGGCGCCCATGGTGGAGCGGGCGACGGGGGAATGGATGTCTATCGGAAAAAGACCGGAGATCACCGATCCTGAAGACACGATATTTCTGAGGTGGAAGAGCCCTGCAGGCGCGCCTTTTACCGGTCGACCGATCATCATGCGATTGAGCCCGAATTGCCAGGAGTCGATGAGGTTGGGGATCTCTTCAAAGTACCAGATATCTTCTGCATCGCTCGGAAGTTTGGCCATGATCATCTTCGAAAGTCCCTGATGCAGGAATGGGCTCTTGGCGATGAGGGAGGCCAAAGAAGGAAACAGTGGAATAGTCTGGTCTGCAAAGTCGGCATCGTCATGTTGGACGACGGCAGCGAAGGAGCTGTTTGCATCCGGGGTCTTCGATCCTCCCACAACAACCGACCATCGTCCCGGAGGCAAGGATGCAAGATCAACGGTGGCAGAACCGCTTCGAGCAGCGATCTTGCCATGATACGTGTCGGTCTGCAGAGAGGGGATCGCCATGACCTCGCTGGCGCCATTGGCAGTCAGGCTGTAAGAAGTGTGGAGGAAAGCCGTTCCTGCATACACAAACGCATTCGGACTTTGAAGCTTGATATCGCCCTGCAGGCCCCACATGGACGAGAGAGGTGATAGGACTTTGACAGAGGCGCTCGGGCCGCGGACCCATAGGTCGTACATACCCGGAACAGGCACCTGTTTGATGCTGGCGTTGTTCTGGTCCGATTGGCTGTAGAGCGCGTTCGTCGACGCCAATGTCTCGAGCGAGAGTGCCGGAGGAGTTTCCCAATCGGCAGCGGAATTCGTGAAGGGATCCAGTTCGAGCCGATAGAATGTTCCTGCAGTCAGGCGCAGGACTCTCAGGGGCTGCACGGTTCGATTGGGGTAACGAGGTTGCACACCCAGGGCCAGTATTTCTTTATTGGCCCTGCTCTCCCACAGTGCAATTTTGATCCATCGTTTCTGTTGCCAATGCACGCCGAGTACGTAATCGCCGCTCTCGGCCACTGTAAAGTCCCAGGATGTTTTTTCCGGTTTGTTCTTGCCCCCGCTGGGGGATGGCGGCCGGAAGACGGAACGAGGATCGGGAAGACCCGTAGGAACGATCAGGATGTTTGTAACCGTTTTCTTGGTCTCGGGGGGGAGCAGGATCGTTCCTGTGGATTGGATGATCACGCCGCGGAGGAGATACGTATGCTTCCCTTCCCTTGTTGCGCTGTAGGGCACATCCCCGATGCTGATCTGTAACGCAGAACCGGTAGAGGTTTCGTCGCTGCTGATGAGGTAGACATCCGATGCCACAAAGGGGAAACCCGGCCGCTCGATGGCAATTTTCTCGGCGAAGGGGGCCGAGATCACCACAGGGGCATGGTGAAGATTGGTTTTGACCAGGATCATTCCCTCGACAGAAAGGCCGCTCGTTTGTGAGCTGAAGGAAAGGGAGGGAGCGTTGAGAGGGTCGATGAAAAACGTTCCCATCTTCACGAAACGCTCGCGTTCATCCATTGTTTTCGACAGATGCAGAGTGATATCCGGAGACGGCCAGTGGATGACGGCATCGACGGACCGGTTTCCATGGTTGATGAAGTACAGATCATACGTATCGCTGAAACCGGGAAGCAGGGTCATTTCTGCGGTGCACGCAGACTTCGTTGCCTGCAAAACTGTTCCGTTGACGATGAAGCTCTCGGCTGCCGCGGGGCTCCAACATTCTTTATCCTGCAGTCGATCGATGGGGAAGAAATCTCCCGCATATCCTTTATCGAAGAGGATGAAGGGGGAGCTGACGGCCTGGACACGGTTCCCCCATCCGGGGAATTGCGTCTTACCATCTTGGAGCCCATTCACGAAGGCATCGCGCACGACAGCCGGCAGGGCATTCGGCTCCTGTGTCTCTTCTTTCGTGTCGAATCCGACATCGAACGGCTCGTCTGCGGGCTTGAAGTAGTTGCCTATCGCCGTGGCGCCGACGAGGTAAGAAAAGCGCACACGCACCGTTTGTTGCGTTACCATGTCTTCCAGGATTGCCTCCTTGAATGTGTTCTTTTCTTTGCGCCCTTCGACGAATCGGTGGCGTCTGAGGAGTGTAATGCGCGGATACTCGGAGATTTTTTTGAGGAAGAAATCCTCAATATCCTGGGCCGGACTGGCCATTGCCCCCACCCGGGGACTCCCAAGGCCGGCTTTGCCATTGTTGTGCTTGCTGCGCAGATAGTCCTTCAATTCACCGTAGAGCCCCCAGTGTTCCCAGGGATTGTCTAAATCATCGAATGCGCTGATGCCCGATTCAACCGCCTGTCCGCCAATCACAGAATTCTCTGTAGCCAGAATGACAGTCCTCCCGGCTTCTGCCAGCACAATGGCTGCGCTCAAGCCCCCCAGACTTCCGCCGAGAACCAACGCATCCGCTTCGATGGTTATTTTTGGGGAAGCCGCTCCGTTCGGTTCCGATTTATTGAAACGGATGAAGATTGCCGCCCCGATGACACCTGTCAGTGCCAACAGCGCCAGGAAGAATGTGAAACGGGGCAGACGGCTCATTGGTGGACACACTACTCCTTCCAGGAGATTCTTTCACTGCGGACACGGATGGGACTTAAGAGCCGGAGAGCACTCCGGGGACAATCGATCCCGTGTAAATGAATGGCATGGTGGGGTAGGCAGACCGCAGGGCCCCGGAGAATTCACGGATTTCCGCCCGCGTGAACTTGCGGGTCCGCTCAAAAATGCTGACTGTGACATTGTTTCTCAGTGGGAAACGATAGGGCAATCGACGATAGGCTTTGCCGATACCCTCGTTGTTCACTATGCGCTCCAGAGGGAAGGCCACAGTGAGGGAGTACTGCTTGCTTGAAAAATACTGAGGTGGCTCAGGAATCACCACGTACTTTGCCTTGAAGAAGTTCGAGGGGAAGCCATCACTGAGATCGAAAGAGGCGGTGATGAACACCCGATCAGAGAGATCCGGCCCATCAGGGAACGTGAAGTGTTGATTGCGGAGCATTTCATAATTAAGGATTCCAGTGAGGGAGAGGACGTAGATCGAGTCGTCTGTGCCATACGTGAGATCGGAGAGTGTTCGATGCAGACTCCGGAGGCTGTCGAGATCCGTTTGCACGGCGGGTGCCCACTTTTCTTTTGAAGTCCATGGAACGAATTTTGATGTTTTTGCCATCACCGGCGGATAGAACACCGCGAGGAATAAAAAGCCGAACACGACGGTGGCAACGGCAGCGGTGGTACGAAACCAGCGGGAAACCTGCGCGATCCTGAAGAAAAAATACACCGAGAAGAGCAGGATCGTT
This sequence comes from Candidatus Peribacter riflensis, assembly GCA_001430755.1. GTDB lineage: Bacteria > Patescibacteriota > Gracilibacteria > Peribacterales > Peribacteraceae > Peribacter > Peribacter riflensis. Next base: position 65,198 of record CP013062.1, read on the forward strand.
GGCAGGAGCAGATAGAGATGCTGGTAAGCGAAACCCTGGTTCATTATTTGCAGGTACAACGCGATGATGTAGTGAATCATGAAGAAGGCAGCGATGAGCCGAAGACGCGGCTGAAAGAGAGCGAACAGCAATCCTGCAAGAGCGATGAGTAGAGAGATGTAACCGAACTGACCATGAGCGACTGCGATGGCCCGCAGCCATCCAAAATTAGGGATTTGGTATGGTGCGTAGAGTACGGAGTAATCGGTGGAGAGAGCCCGCCACGCAAAGGGCGTGGTCACGGCGAAGAGCAAGGTAGAGAAAATGCCAATACTGCAGGAGAATTGCGCTATGGAACGCAGGGCAGAGCGCCAGTCCCGCTTTCGGAGAGCCAGGAACAAGATGAGGATCAGACGCGCTGCGTAATAAGCGGCAATCCAGATCAGGAACCAGCGACGGAACCGCGCCAGAAAGAATAACAGCACGCCGACTGTCACCTCGTCGCGCCACCGGAGGTTCGGAAAACTCCTGAGCGTGAGAAAGAGAACCACGCAGACAATCGCAAGGCCGCCGACGGAGGGCATACCGGCGATGGAGGTGATCCAGAAAATCGGCGAAAGCAGAATGGTCACCAGGGCGAGGAGTGAGCGGCCGAGCCGCGGAGCATCTGACTCGTTGGAGGCGGGGAGAGGATGAGCAAGCCCGATGAATATGTCGGCGAGCAGCACAAACGCGACAATGGATGGCACAGCGAAGGTATTCACAATTGCCAGGATGTACGCCAGCCGCGTGACCCCGAAGAGTGCAATGAAGGGGAGGAGGGGAACGACGGTGAAAGACGGGTAATCATCAATACGAAAGCCTCTCCAGGCCCAGTAGATTGCGTTCCATGGATCGGCGGCAAGATTCTTTTTGAGGCCAGCCAGCTGGGTCCAGTACCCGATGGAGTCGAAGTGATAGACGATGTGCTCGTGCAGGACGTACCAGAGAGCGAATCCGTTGGAGAGGGCAATGATCAAGAGCAAGAGAAAGATGCCCCACGACCATCGGTTTCCCCAGAAGCGCGAAGGGGTTTCAGTCGGCAGGGGTGTGGGAGAGGGGGCCATCACGGTGTGCGGGAGAGGGAGCGTAAGGGCACCCCCGTTCCTTTCTGATTATCATGGAAAAACGTCCCGATGACAATTGCGCACGGTCCTTCATGGCACTGTGGCGCTGTTTCAGCGGCTCTTGCGCTGATGGAGCGGAGCGAGTGTGGCGCCGCGCACGGTCATGGTGCCGCCGGCTCCGCCGAATCCTACGGCCGGTCCGGCGAGTGGGGGACTATCCTTTTCCTTGGTGAGATAGGGATTGCTATCAATCGTTGATGGGGCGACGAGGGTCGCTGACGCGAGGACGGTATTGCGCGCCTTCTCGATGAGGTTCGCGACGATGCGGACCTGCGGGCCCTCGGGCGTGATGGTGCCCTGACACACGTACTCCCGTCCGTCTTCCTGGATGAGGGGTTGGGTGCGGTGGAGGCGGAACGGCGCATTTCCGGCTCTCTGGTCGAAGAGATCAGATCCACTGGCGTAGATGCCAGACCGGTACATTCCTCTCTTGGCGAAATCCGCGTTCATGTTCCCGTCCCACAGCAGACCGACGTGCCGGCCGGTGGGCAGTGGAACGAGGAAGGCGGCTCCTCCCTGCTGGGATCCGTTATCCGGCGTCCTGCCTGCTTCGGTGCGCGAGAAGGTGAACGAGAACGTGTAGGGTTTGCCGCTGCGCAGGATCTCCTGCGCTTCCTTTGTCAGGGGGACATGAATGAACGAAATCCATGAATGATGCCCCGATTTTCCTTCGAGCACCGGAGCGCCATTCACCTCCGAGACCTGCCATGCCGGCCGGAGGACATTGCTGCGCTGCATGAGGTCGGCGGGGCTGCCACTGAGCAGGTTCACAGAACCGGGGAGATCCACCGTTTCTATCGAGGTCACAGGAAGAGTCGACTGGCCTGTCTGCCCCTCCTGAGGAGTGATGTGGAGGGCCAGTGGCAGAACCGCCCCATGTTTCTGCAGAATCGTGAGCCGCAGATCTTTGAGACGTGTGACGACAGCTGGTCCCGCGACTTTCTGCTTACCGATGTCGCAGCATTCAAGTGCGAGCGCGGCAACGCCGGGCTTGGCGGGATACGCTGTGAGGAGCTCTTGGGCAAACTCCAACAGTTCTTCTGCAGAGAGCATCGCGCGCCGGTCCGCGCGTGTGGCGAGGTCGCTCAGTGCGGTATCATCCGATTTGCGCAGATAGGCGGTCTGTGCGGCAGACCAGTCGCCGCGCTCGAAACAGGAAAACTCACCGACTGCCCGGTTCGCTGCGGGGTCGCCGGGAGTCTGCTCCAGAGTTTCGAGGTGCCCGGCGATGTTCTGCCGGATGTAGGTCGCCTCGAGTTTCGCCACGAAGCGCGTGGCTTCGGTCAGTTGCTGCTTGCTCGTGGAAGGGCGGCCCTGCAGGCGCGAGAGAAAGCGCTTCGCCTCTTCGAAGTTGGCGCCATCACAGAGATCCCGCGTCACCGTCTGTGCATGCTGCATGACCAGCGCCACGTTGCCATTCTTCTGTCCGGCGGCATCGCGTACGACGGAGGCCGCTTCGGCCAAGATCACCTCGTCGTCGTCAAATACCTCGCGCATTTCGCGGAGCGCGGCCATGGCGCCATCCAGATCTCCCTTGGCGCGTGCCCTCTGTTCCGCGACACGGTAGAGCGCGCACTGTTCCGCCGCATCACGGCTGGCGCGTGCCTGTTCCAGAATTTCTCTGGCCGAGAGTTCGGCGAGTGTCGGGCTCTTGTGCAAATCTTTGAACGGGGCCAGCTCCTCGGCTGTGGGCATCGGAAGGCGGGCGGCGGGGTTCTGCTCCACAGAGGTTTTCGCTTCGGCTGGCTGAGCGGGAGCGGGAGACGCGGGGGCAATTTCCGGTTTGGCCGGAACAGTGGCAGGAGTGGGGAGCGACGCCACGGCTACCGGTTCCGCCGGTGTCTCGGCGGGTTTTTCCGGTTTCGGTTCCGGGGCGGGTGCCGCGGCAACCGGGGAAGGAACGTTCACCGCAACGGGTGTTGCGATTGGGGGCGTCGAATCAGGCGCTTTTGCGGGTTTCTCGATGGTTGCTGGCGGCAGGGTTTCGCTTTCGGGCATGTGCGCGACAGCCGCCGACACATCAGACTGCTTTGCCGTTTCATGCGGTCGTGTAGCCATGAAGAGGGCTCCGGAACCCGCGAGGACGGCTGCGGAAATGCCGGTGACCAGAGGATTTTTCTTCACCCACGCAGCAATGCGCTGGAGCGGCTTCTTCTGCTCGACGGTGTGTTCCGGTAGGTTCTGCGCAACGGCTGAGCGCGTCGTGTGCGTCTGGTAGAACGCCACCAGTTCCGGATGTTGTGCAAACAGACTCTGGTTGTATCGCTTGCGCCGCTCGGGATCCGAAAGGCACTTATCCACTTTCTCTATGGCATCTGTGATGCTCTTCGCTTCGTCATGGTCGGGATTTTCCTCATGCAGGAGCGCCGAGAGCTGTACGATGCGGTCGGTGGCAGCGTCATGCACCCGCTCCGGAATATCGGCGTCGGCCGGGGTGATACCGAGCAGGCTGTAGTAGTTCAGCGATCCCTCAATGCCGAGCCACTCTCGCACATGTTTCGAGTGCAGGCTCTTGCCATTCCCATTGCCGTTCGGCCCGTGCTCATGCCTGTGGCTATGCTCTTCTGGGTGGAACGTGCTAGCCATGCGGTACATCTTCCTGCTGGAGCTCCGAATTGTCAAGTTTGCCTCACATCAGCCCATTTTAGCGCTTCAAGAGTGAGAGAAACTCCTTTTCATCGATCGTCTTCACATCCATCTTCCGTGCATCATCCCATTTGCTGCCCGGTTCCGCCCCCGCGAGCAGGTAGTCGGTTTTGGCGCTCACTGAGGAACTCACTTTTCCGCCACGCTCCTTTATAAGAGTTTTCGCCTGCTCACGACTTAAGGAAGGCAGCGTTCCGGTGAGCACAAACGTCTTGCCGGCAAAGATCTGAGGGGCGTGACTGCCCTCCGGCTGGACAGCGATCACGCCCGCGTGCGCGAATTTTTTGAGAAGCTCCTCATTGTCTTCATCGTGCATCCACTCCACGAGGGAATCTGCCACCACGGGTCCGATCTGATCGATGGCGGCCAGTTCTTCGGCGGTGAGTTTCTTGAGCGTGGCGAGGATGCCCGCCATCGCGATGCCGTGCACGCGCACGTTCTTCTTGCCCCCGGCGAAGAGCGATACTTGCGGCCCGATCTCTTCGGCGACTTCGAGATATGTCTCCTGCACCGGCCAGGCGAGGCGCCTGGCCAGAATCTCCGCCGTCTCACGCCCGATGTGGCGGATGCCCAGCGCGAACAGAAAACGGTCCAGAGGCGCGCGCCTGGCCTGCTCGATTGCCGTGAGCAGATTCGTGGCCTTCTTTTCCTTGAAGAGCGGCAGGCCCATGAGGTCCTCCATCGTCAGCGAAAAGATATCCGCCGGATCGGTGATGAGCCCCTCCGCCAGCAGGACCTCGACGGTTTCTTTGCCCAGCCCCTCGATGTCGAGCGCGTGGCGCGAGGCGAAGTGTTCGATGCGCTCCTGGCGCATGGCCGCGCACTGCGGGTTCGGACAGCGGTGCACCGCTTCGCCCTCCGGCCGCTCCAGAGCAGAGCCGCAGCTGGGACAGTGCTTCGGGTAGTGAAAAGGTTTCGTGCCGTGCGGGCGCAGTTTGGTCAGGACTTCGACAACTTCGGGGATGATGTCGCCCGCCTTCTGAATCACGACGGTGTCGCCGATGCGCACATCCAGCCGCGCGATCTCATCGGCGTTGTGCAGCGTGGCGCGCGCGACCGTGGTGCCCGCCACCAGAGTCGGCGTCAGGTGCGCCACGGGCGTAATGGCGCCGGTGCGGCCCACCTGCAGCTGAATATCCAGAATGCGCGCCGTCTTCTGCTCGGCGGGGAACTTGTAGGCCCGGGCCCAGCGGGGCGCCTTGGCGGTGGAGCCCAGATCGCGCTGCAGGCGCCGCTCAGTCACTTTGATGACGATGCCATCGATATCGAAGGGGAGGCTCTCGCGCTCCTTCTTCCATCCGTCGAAGACCTTCTGAATCGCCTCGACCGTCGAGCACATCTCAAATCCGCGGTGCACGGGAAACCCCGCCTCCATCAGAAATTCCATGAGCTCCTTCTGCGTCTCGATGCCGAGTGCGTCCGCGCCGTGCGGATCCAGGGCATAGCAGAGAATCCTCAGGTCGCGGCTTGCCGTCACTTTGGGATCCAGCTGCCGCACGCTGCCCGCCGCGGCATTGCGGGGGTTGGCGAATTTCTCTGCATCGGGCAGATCCTTGTTCAGGTGTTTCAGCGCCGCTTTCGTCATGTACACCTCGCCGGAAATCTCCAGGTACTTCGGCAGCTTCTCCGATTCCTTTGCCGGGAAACCGAGGGGCAGAGCCTCGATGGTGCGCACCGTGTGCGTCACATCCTCCCCCTCGATTCCGTTGCCGCGCGTGAGGGCGCGGAGGAACCGGTAGCGGGGTTCGCCTTGCACCTTCTCATAGACGAGCGAGATATTCAGCCCGTCGATTTTGAGCTCCACGATGCAGTGAAAGTGCATGTCCTCTTTTCCCAGTGCGCGCCGCATCTGGTCCATCCACTCTTCAATCTCTTCGCGTGAGAACATGTCTGAGAGCGATTCTTTGGGCGAGAGGTGCTTCACTTTGGGCAACCGACCGTCCAGGGGGGCGCCCACGCGCTGGGTGGGCGAATCGGGGGTGACGAGATCGGGGTGCTCCTTCTCGAGAGCGATGAGCTCCTGCTTGAGGGCGTCGCGCACATCCTCGCTGGCTGCAGGCTTGTTTTCGATGAAGTAGGCGCGATTGAGACGCCAGATTTCCTTCCTCAGTTTCTCGATGCGTGCAGCGGCAGCGCGCTTTTCCATGGATGCCATTGTACGGAGATTTGAGCAGTGCGAGAAGTTTAAGAAGGCCTGATGCGATGGTGCATCGGTACATCTCCATCTGCACGAACATCTAAAACCTCCCGAACCTTCCCAACTGTCAATTGCAATCTCCGTATGAAGCGTGAAGATGCCGCCGGCACTCCATAAGAAGGAGCCGTCCTTCCGTTATTCGCCTCTCGCTCAGCCTCTCTGCAGGTCCACCCACTGTTTCCCTCCTCAGTATGATGATGACCGACGACATTCTGGCAACACTCGAAAAGATCGATCAGCAGATCGTGCGCCTGATCGCCGATCGCCGCGACCTCGTGGCGCAGGTGCCCGGGGGCCTGAGTGCCGATCAGGAGGTGGAGGCCATGAGTTTATGGATCGACGAGGCGGTGGAACGCGAACTCCCCGAGGATGCCATGGAGAAAATGGGCAAGATTTTGAGCCAGGTGTGCCGGAAGAGAGGGGAGTAATGCGGGGCTGCGCTTCATTGTAAAATATGGCATAAAGATGTATAATTGTACTTACATACACACTTCCCCATCGTATGCCGAAACTTTCGATTGTCCTGCCGTGCTACAACGAGGAACAGGTGGTCGCCACGACGGTGCAGCAGGTCATGCAGTGGCTGGAAACAGGGCGCAGTGATGCGGAAGTGATTGCGGTGGACAATGCCTCCACAGATAGCACCCCGTCTGTTCTGCGTGAGCTCTGCCAGAGGTATCCGCTCCTTCGCGTCGTCACGCGTGCATGCAACGGGGGCTACGGTTCATCCGTACGTTCCGGGTGTGATGCCGCACAGGGAGAGATCATTGCCTGGATGGATGCGGACGGCCAATTCGATGTGCAGGATTTCGATACCCTCCTTCCTCATCTCGCCTCCGTTGATTTCGTCTCGGGCATCCGCGCGAAGCGTTCTGATTCTTGGGTGCGTCTGCTGCTTGGCCGCATGTGGGACGGCGTGATCCGCATCTGCTTCGGCATCCGCGCACGCGATATCGACTGCGGCATGAAGGCGTTTCGCCACGATGTCTGGCCGCTCATCCGCCCGACCATTACGGTCGGTGACGCGTTCAATGCGGAGTTCTTCTTTCGTATCGAGCGGTGCGGTCTCACCTGGAGGCAAGAGCCGGTCCGGCACTATCCGCGTCTCACGGGAACATCCGGGAGTGTGCGGCTGCCGGATATTCTGAGAGCGTTCAGCGAGACAACCCGGTTGTTCTTTGCAGCGCGGCTGGGCCGGTTTCGGTGCGCTGCGTCTCACGGCGGTCCTGACCTGACGATGCCTTCCTCCCTTCACACATGAAGATCGTTCTTCTCTGCGGCGGCAAAGGCACGCGGCTTCGCGAGGAAACCGAGTTTAGGCCCAAGCCCATGGTGCCCATCGGCGGCAAGCCCATTCTGTGGCACATCATGAAAACGTTCGGCTTTCACGGGTTCTCTGATTTCGTCTGCTGCCTGGGGTACCGCGGCGAGATCATCAAAGACTACTTTCTCAACTACGAATCGATGAACAGCGATTTCACCATCACGCTCGATCGCAAGAAGCCGATTGATTACCACGGCAAGCCGAATGAGCGGCACTTTCAGGTGACCCTGGCTGAAACGGGGGCAGACAATAACTCCGGCTCGCGCGTGAAGCAGATCGAAAAGTACGTCGATGACGGCGATGACATCTTCATGGTCACGTACGGCGATGGCGTCGCGGATATCGACATTCCCAAGCTCCTCGCCTTCCATCGTTCCCACGGCAAGCTGGCCACGGTCACGACGGTGAATCCCGCCTCGCGTTTCGCGCTCATCCAGTTCGACGAGAGCGGCAAGGTGGTGACGTACAAAGAGAAGCCGAAAATGCACAGCTGGATCAGCGTGGGCTACTTCGTCTTCGACAAGCGTGTGTTCGACTATCTGAGCGACGCGCCCGAAAGCATGCTCGAAAAGGAGCCGCTCGAGCGTCTTGCACAAGAGGGCCAGCTGATGGCGTACAAACACGACGGGTTTTTCTACGCCATGGATACCTTCCGCGACTTCACCTTCCTCAATGACCTCTGGAACCAGAGCAATGCCCCGTGGGCGGTCTGGGACCAGGAACGTCATGGTTCCTCCACGCTCGATGTCAGCCTCTGACCGATCCGCCTTCTGGCGCGACCAGCCCGTCCTCGTGACGGGCGGGACCGGCTTTGTGGGTTCCTGGCTTGTGGCACGGCTTCTGGAGCTTGGGGCGCACGTGGTCTGTCTGGTGCGCGACTGGGTGCCCGAGTCGGAGCTGATGCACTCCGGAGCCGTGAAGCGCGTGACACTGGTCCGCGGTGATCTGTGCGATGGAGCGCTGCTCGAACGCATACTTTCTGAGTATCAGATCGATACGGTGTTTCATCTGGCGGCGCAGGCGATCGTGGGCGTGGCGAACAAGAGTCCGGTGCCGACCTTCCATGCCAATATCGAGGGCACGTGGCTGCTGCTGGAGGCCTGCCGGCGCACGGGGGTGAAGTCCATTGTCACTGCGTCTTCGGACAAGGCCTACGGCGAGCACGACGTGCTGCCCTACACTGAGTCGATGGCCCTACAGGGGCGACACCCGTACGACGTGAGCAAATCGTGTGCCGATCTGATCGCGCAGAGCTATGCCGCATCCTTTGGGCTTCCCGTCGCCATCACGCGGTGCGGCAACTACTTCGGGGGAGGGGACCTGAACTGGAACCGCGTCGTGCCGGGCACGCTGCGATCCCTTCTGCACAATGAGCGTCCCAGTCTGCGTTCCGACGGCACGTTCGTACGCGATTACCTGTACGTGGAAGACGGCGTCGAGGCATACCTGCTGACGGCGGAGAAGCTCTCCGTTTCACCCGATCTCAAGGGACAGGCATTCAACTTCTCGTACGGCACGCCGCTCTCGGTGCTGGATGTGGTGCAGAAAATCACTGCCCTGATGGGTTCTGACCTAAAGCCCGACATCCGCAACGAGGCCTCAAATGAGATTCCACGTCAGTATCTGGATTCCTCCAAGGCGCGGAGCGTGCTTCAGTGGGCGCCGCGCTTCGGATTCGACGACGCCATGCGGCGCACCATCCAGTGGTACCGTGACTATTTCTCGCGGAATGCTTCCGCCTCCTGAGCACATGAAACTCACTCCTTCAGAGGTGTTCACATCGGCGCAGGAACAACATGCGTCCGATGTGCACGTGGCGGCGGGGTACCCCGTGCTGCTGCGCATCGACGGCGCTCTCTCGCCGCTCTCTGCAGAGAAGATGACCGCCGAAGCGGCCGAGGAATTCGTGCGCGCGGTGCTCGGCAAGGCGCAGTGGGAGCGCTTGATCCAGGACCGCGAGATCGACGTCTCGTTCGTTTCGGAGAGCGGGGTGCGCCTGCGCGTGAACTGTCACTTCGAGCGCGGACGCCCGGGGCTCGTGGCGCGCCTCATCCCCGTTGCCATCCCTTCGCTCGCCGAGGTCGGGCTGCAAGGCATGATCGAACCCTTCTGTGAGCTTCAGAACGGGCTCATCCTGCTCACGGGGCCGACAGGATCGGGCAAATCCACATCACTGGCGGCGATGCTGCAGCACATCAATCAAACCCGGGCCGCGAGTGTCGTCACGCTCGAAGACCCCATCGAATTTGTCTTTCCGCAGGGCAAGTGCGTCATCCGCCAGCGCGAACTGCACTCCGACTTCACCTCGTTCCCCGAGGCGCTGCGCCACGTGCTGCGGCAGGACCCCAATGTGGTGATGGTGGGCGAGATGCGCGATCTCGAGACCATCGCGGCAGCCCTGACCCTGGCCGAGACGGGGCACCTGATCCTCGCCACGCTGCACACACCCAATGCCGTGCAGACCATTGACCGCATCATCGATGTCTTCCCTCCGCATCAGCAATCGCAGATTCAGTCACAACTCTCGCTCTCGCTCAAAGCCGTCATCGCCCAGCGGCTGGTGCCATCGGCAAAGGGCGGCCGCACAGCGGTGCGCGAGATTCTCATGAATACGCCGGCCGTGGCCAACATCATCCGCGATCACCGGCTGCAGGAGCTGCCCTCGGTGCTGCAGACAGGCGGCGAAGCCGGCATGCGCACGTTCCAAAAAGATGCCGAGCGGCTCGTGAAAGAGGGCATGATCACGAAGGAAGTGGCGAAGGGGGTGTGAGATTGCGTGGAAGGACAACCTGCGGTTTTCCTTCCGCGGACCATCCTTGCCCTTCAATGGTTGCGCTCCACCCCGCAACAAGTGCGGGGTTCGCGCAGTTGTTTCATTTCAGGCACGATACACGTTTTGTTCTGTCCACTTCTTTGTTGTCATCCTGAGCGGCATCTCCTTGCCATCCCGGCGTCACCCATTGGTCATCCCGAGCGCAGTCGAGGGGTGGTGAATAGGGCGCAAATCGCACTCCGTCGCACAATCATGTCCTCGTGCATTGTTTGTTTCACTTCAGCCACGATGCGAATTTTTCAGGAGCAGGCAGGATAGCAAGGAATTCCTTGAGGAGAGGCAGGAGTTTTGCCTTGTCTGCCTCAGAGGGTTCTTCTCCGGTGATACCCATTTCGTCGGAAAGGTTCTCGATCTTTCCGGCGAGTGCGCAGAACTCCAAAATTTTTGGGTGGAAGGGGCAACGTTTGGCGATGGCCCGAAAGCGGACTCCTCCGGCGTGGAAGGGGAGGAAAATGGTGGAAAATGAGCCTTTGACTGGCTGCATGAGGCTTGCGATCGGCCGTCTCTGGTCCAGAGACTTCACTACTTCGGCAATATCTCGTTGGCATTGTGTTTGCACAAACAGATGCTCGAACGCTTCGAGCAGGTCTTGCTTGAACAGTTGTGCATTCTGCACATTCTCTGATGGAGGAGAAGACTCAGTCATCCAAGATAGTATGATAGCAAAATGTTGGGGGAGTGGCTGCAAGGCATCACTCCCCCGGGACGAATGGAGCACAGGTCAGTCCTGGTGCTGCTTGATCAGATTGCCTTCGGCATCGAAGATAAAGTGGTAGCCACCAATCTTCCGGTTCGAGACGATCTCGCCCGAACCACGATCGTAGGTGAAGAAGCTCTCGTCGACATCTTCACGGACGATCTCGCGTACCTTGGATCTGATCCGATTCATCACCTGCCAAGGAACCGCCATTGGAAACCTCCATTCAGAAAAGGGAAGGAACGTATGGAGCGATGTGCTCCGACATCACAGTGAAACTCCTTGGATTTTCCTGATAGAGCATCCACAAATGATTGTTCCAGTGAGTGTTTATATTTTGGCTTACCTAAGCCAAAATCAGACGTTCTGCACCTGCATGGAACGCCCTGACCGAACCTGTGTGGCGCAGGGCCGGACAAAACATGAAGGTGTCCTAAGCGCTTTACACAGCCAAAAATTCGGGTAGAGTGCAAGTTTGCATGACTGACCTCCCCGCCAGCATCGAGGCGTATCTTACGGAAGCAGGATTCTCTGCGACCGAGCTCCTGGTGCTCAAAAAGCTCCTCGAGGGCGAGGCGCTGACACTCAGGGAACTGGCCGCCAAAACGGGCAAATCGACGGGGGTTCTGGATCTCGCCGTGAAGAAGCTCCTCAGCCGCCGCATCATCAGCCGCGAGATGGTGAATGACACGCCCAAGATGCTCCTCAAGTCTCTGGATGCGGTCATGAAGTGGGTGAAGGACGATACCGAGGAGAAGCTCAAAGCCATGAAGAGCCGTGCCCTGGACTTCGAATCGTTCATTGCGTCGCTCAAGCGCGAGAGCAAGCGGCCCGAGATGGAGTACTTCGAGGGCGAGGAGGGCATCAAGAAGGCCTACATGAAGCTCCTGGAGGTTTCTGTGAAGGAGTTTCTGCACTACCGCCCCGTCACGATGAAGGAGGAGGAAGACCCGTTGGCGGCCTTCCGCGTGCAGTACTTCCGCGAGCGGCACAAGCGGAGCATTTTCTCGCGCGTCCTGGCGCCCTCCACCTCTCTCGGGCGGCGCTTTCAGTCGCGCGACGTGTTCGAGTATCGCGAGACACAGCTCATCAAAGACGAGGAGTTCCCCATCACGTTCGAAAAGATCATCGTCGGCGAGACGGTGGCGTGCTTCAACCATGCGGAGCAGCGCGCGTGCTTTCTCAAGTATCCCGAATTGGCGCACACCGAACGCACCATGTTCGAGCTGCTGTGGCGCCGTGCCAAAGAGCCGCCCACGCAGCCGCAGACCGTGGCTCTCACCCTCCCGCAATCTTCCCAGCCGGTGATCTCTTTGAGCACGCGGTCACTCTCGAGCCTGCGTGAGTTCTTCTTAAGCCGCAATAGCGTGGCGCTCTTCTTTGGGGGTGCCGTGCTGGCTGCGGGCATTACCTATGGGCTGTGGTGGCATACGTATAATTTGAATCGCGAGCGGGTGCGGGAACGGGCCATGGCGATTGCCGCCACTGCCGCCATGGAGTTTGATGCCAGAGACATCGAACAGCTTCGTACGAAGGAGGATGTGAAGAAGCCGGAGTTTATGAAGCTCGTGACGCACCTGCGCGAGATCAAGACACGCAATGAGAACATCCGATTTGTCTACATCGATCGTCCCATTGAGGCGAAGGACGCATCATGGGCAGTGGTTGCAGATGCCGATTACGGCACGCCGGATGAGGATCTGGACGGGGACGGTATTATCGAGGATTTTGAGCAGCTCACTATGCCCGGGCAGATCTATCCACATGTGGATCCGCTCTTTCAGGAGCGACTCCATAGACCGGCCGCAGACTTTCTCAGTGACGAATGGGGTGCATACTGCGATGCATCAGCTCCTATTTTCGATGCGGAAGGGAAGGCCATAGCTGTTCTTTTCGTCGATATCGATCTGCAGCAGGTGCGGGATCTCACTTCACAGTCATTCAAGGTAGCCTATGTCTTCCTTGGGCTTTTCCTCTTTTTCGTCTTCATCCGTCTCGCGGCCTTCAATCGGCCGCTTTTCTTTGAGTTGCTCAAGGTGTTGCGATCTAGGGGAGTGCTGATGATTTTGGGGGTGTGTGCGCTGATTTCGCTTGGGGTGACGTGGGGGATGTATCGGTATAGCTACAATCTCAATCTCCAGCGTGTACGTGAGCAGGTAACGGCAATCGCTGCAACCGCTGCACCAGAGTTTGATGTGGAAGACTTGGATCAGCTTCATACGTGGCATGATGTTGAAAAAACCGTTTACAAAAAAGTGGTGGCACAGCTGCAGGATATTCGGAAGAGAAATGCGACGGTGAGATATGTCTACATATTGCGGGCAACGGATGATCCGTATTTCTACGAGTTCGTGGCAGATGCAGATTCACTCAATATTCGATCATTTTCAGATTTTTCCGAAGATGGACTGAGGAATGACATCAGCCCACCTGGATATTCATATTATGATTATGAGGGAGTCAAATCCTCACTTATGAAGGCTATGCATGAACCATTTGCAGATCATCAGATGGTTTACGATTTATGGGGAGAATGGATTTCGGGGCATGCGCCTATTAAAGACAAGAATGGCAAAATGAATGCAATTATTGGAGTTGATGTAGATGCGAGTAAGGTTGACGCCCTATCAAGGCAGGCATTCTCACCAATTTTTCTGTTTGCCAGCCTGTTTTCTCTTTTGGTTTTTGTACGATTTATCACATTCGTGAGTCCGCGATTTATAAAACATCTTCGGAGATAATTAAACTCAAGGATTTAGCTTTCAATATTGGCTTTATTGATTACATTGTTCTGAACATTAAGTGCAAATTACTTTCCAAGAACGTAAGAGAAAATTAATGGAGCAACAATTGTTGCATCGGAATTGATCACAAAACTTGGAGTGTTCTTGGTGACTTTGTGCCAAGTGATCTTCTCTTTCGGAGTACAGCCAGAATAGGAACCGTAAGATGTAGTAGAGTCAGTAATCTGAGCATAATATGCCCAATGGGGACATTCCTTGCCCAAATCTAGAAGAATACAAGGCACACAACACAGGGCAAAATCTCCGGCAGTACCACCACCGATTTGGAAAAAACCAACAGATGATTTTTTGCTTATTTCCTGATACCACTGCATCAAGTGTGCGAACTGTTCTGTGCCGTGTCTGATTGCAGCATGGCTTCGGATAGTTCCATCCATTACACGAGCAGCAAAAATGTTGCCCAAAGTTGAATCTTCCCAACCAGGGGAGTAGATCGGAATTTTCTTTTCCCATGCCGCAGCCATCCAAGAATGCGCAAAAGGTACCTGATTAATGTTATTTAGAAATCCCTCATCAAACAGCCGGAAGAGATACTCGTACGGGAAGTGGTGTTCTTCTTTTTTTGCAGCTTCTGCCCAGTATTCAATAAGTTTGTTTTCTACTTTTCGCATGACATTTTCTGGAATACATACATCAGTGACGCGATTCATGCCACGGTCGCGCAAGGCCTCCTCATCATCGGGCGTGAGATTGTCATAATCTGGAACCATTTCATACTCGTTATGAGCGATAAGGTTGAAGATGTCCTCTTCCAGATTTGCAGCTGAGCAGGAAATAGCATGAATCTTGTCTTCCCGGATCATTTCTGCAAGTGAAATGCCGATTTCGGCCGTACTCATTGCTCCTGCCATAGCAAGGAACATTTTCCCTCCTTTCTTTTCATGGTCTACCCATGCCCGCGCAGCCCGCAGCGTTGTAAACGCGTTGAAGTGCTTGAAGTTTTCTTCCATAAATGAGGAGATTGGCTTCGGCATGATTTATTGGGAACTATTGCAAATGATAGAACTCGAATACTAGTTTGCAACTTCCAAATTAGTATTAATCACAGGATCTGTTGCATTTGTTCTACTTTCTCTCCAGATCCTCGGATATCCAGTACTGATCGTTTGTCACCCGAAGAATTATGGGAATTGATTGCACGATTTATAAAAGTGGCCTGCCACAAACCTAAAGGTAGGTGCTTTGTTAACGTGATCAGCGCCACCTTCCAGTCAAATCCTTGGCAGCTATATATATCCATGTGAATATGTGGTTGCCCATTTGGTTCATCGAAATAATGACCAGAGATGTGGCTTGTTGTAATTGGTTGTAGGAATGACCAACCAGGTGCGAGAAGATCGGTTGCAGGATAGATTTCCAATGGACCGAGCTTCTTCATTTTTAATGTACTCAGCAAATCTTCAATGAGTGCGTGAATCATTTTCTCATTTTCTGAGTTATCGAATGGCTTTAGCAAATGTGCATCCAAGATAAAATGGTGATGAAGCAGAGCAATACTAGACATAAGGTGAAATTCTCCATATATCGGATAAGAAGTCAATTATATTGTGACGACGAACTGGTACTGGCTTTACGAATTAACTCGGTTTACATTGCTATTATGAAATATATCTGGGCGTCAATATTACTATTGTTACTGGTTGGAGGGGGGTTTGCTTTTTCAAGTTATTTAAGACTTGCCCATGAAGAGCAATTAGTTGCCACAGCTCAGTTAAGGAACAGAGACCGGAAGGAACATTTACGAACATTAGTATCTGCTATTAAGCAGTATATGAGTGATCACAACAAACAAGCGCCAGGAATTTTGGATAGTACTCAAAAAAATATTTGTAGAACTGACGTTAAGGTTGATTGCACAGATTTAGTAGACCTTTCCAAGCTTACAGAAGAATATCTTGTTACTCTTCCAATTGATCCATTGGTTTCATCGGGCGCAAGTACAGGTTATGCAATTCAAATAGATGGTAATATTATCACCGTCAAAGCCATATATGCGGAGGACGAAGATGTATCAATTTCTTTCTAATTATGGTATAATTTGTTTGTGAAACTTATACAAACAACAGCTATCTGGTTTCTTGATAAAGGCAAGAGTTATTTGGTGCTAATTCTCTGTGGGCTCATTGCTGGAGCAGCAACGATTTCTCTATTTGGATATACAAGAGATCTGCTGCTTACGCGCCTAGAGGACAAACTTATTGCGATCAGTTCGACTGCTTCACTTTTATTTGATGAGAAAGAAATCGAGCAGTTGCATGAATTGGGTGGAGAGAGTGTCAATACTGATTTGTATCGGAAGACAGTATTAACATTGCGGAAAATTAAACGAAGAAATTCGGACATCAGATATGTCTACATTTTTCACAGGACAGATGATCCGAGCCTACTCAAATTTGTGGCTGATGCAGATATGATCGCTCTGAAGACAGAATTGAATTTCACCGGTGAATCACAAGATGAGAGTGATTTTCCCGGTACCGATTACGATGTGACCGAATCTCCAGGATTGCTTAGTGGTAATGCGTTCATCGAACCTACGATTGATGATCTTTATCAGGATGACTGGGGTTACGTGTTTTCAAGTTATGCACCTATCCGAGATAACCAAGGGGTGCCTTCCGATTCAATTATTGGTATCGATGTTGATGTAACACAATATCTCAATAATGTCTTTGCCACGCTCATACCTTTTACTGCGTTTATTGTGGCGTTATTCATTCTACTTGGTCTTCTAACTTTCTTCCTCCTTAGGATATGGGGATCGCGTGTGGACCTCCTCAAAGACCTCGACCGCCAAAAAGACGAACTCATCAGTATCGTCAGTCACCAACTGGCAACACCGGTGACCTCGGTGAAGTGGTACCTCGAGATGCTGCTGGATGGAGATTCCGGTGAACTGAACGAGGAACAGAAGAAACAGCTCATGACCATGCAGGGGGTGACAGAGGACCTTGTGGACCTGGTGGGTATGATTCTGGATGTTTCGCGCATTCAGCTGGGCCGCATGAAGGTGGATCGCGGGCCGTTGGATCTGGGCACCTTCTTTACCGAAGTGCTGGCCGTGATCGAGCCCAAGGCGACCATGAAGAAGCAGCAATTCATCAAGAATATCCCGGGCAAGCTGCCCGTGGCGTCGCTGGATAAGCGTCTGATGCGCATGACGCTCGAGAACCTGCTCAGTAATGCCGTCAAATACACGCCGGAGGGCGGAAAGGTGGAGCTGAATGTCACGCTCACAGATCACACGCTCCGCTACGAGGTGAAGGATACGGGTTGCGGCATCCCCAAGGAGGATCAAGAGAAGATCTTCGGCAAGCTCTTCAGGGCCACCAACGTGCGCAATACGGAGGGCAATGGTCTCGGCCTCTTCGCCGCCAAGGGCGCCGCCGAGGCGCAGGGTGGCAAAGTGTGGTTCGAGAGCGAATCGGGTAAAGGCACCACGTTCACCGTGGAAGTGCCGCTTGAGGAGGTGAAGGAGCAGGAGTAAATCAAGCGTGGCATGCTCCCGATCATTATTAATCTTCACGTGAATGGTTTCCATTTTTCTTGTCGTGGTATCAGTTGATGCAATGAAATTATTTGCGGCGAAGCGTTGGGTGGCTCTGACGGGCCCCAACGCTGGAGCCGCACCGCTCAAGGGAAAAGAGAGCTCATGAGAGAAAAACCGCAGGTTTGTCTCTCATGACTATGCCCGTGACTCCATCGCAAACGCCTTCTCGATCACCTCCGTCAGGTCCACTTCTTCCATACGCAGTTCCTCGATGGGGAAGCTTCTGAGCATCCACTGGGTGGCGGCAGAGAGCTCCTCACGCGGCACGGCGATGCGGTAGGTGCGGGGGTCCACCTGTTCCAGGTGCTTGTTCTTCACCATCTCTGCAATCTTTTCGGTCTGGCCCTTTTCGAGCTGATCTTTGTGGAAGCGGATGATGCCGCAGCGTTCCGGCTCCAGACGATTGACGAGCGATTCGAAGGAACCGTCGAAGACCTTCTTGCCCCTGTTGAGGATGATCACGTTCTCGCACAGGTTCGCGATGTCGTGCACGTAGTGGGAGGTCAAGAGCACCGTCATCTTCTCTTTCGCCTGGTACGTGCCGAGGAACTCCCACAGGTGCACCTGTGAGATCACGTCTAAGCCGATGGTGGGCTCATCCAGAAAGAGCACTTTGGGCTTGTGCAGGAGCGAAGCAATGAGCTCACATTTCATGCGCTCGCCCAGCGAGAGCTGACGCACGGGGGTACCGAGCACGTGTTCGACCCTGAGGAGCTTTGTGAGCGTATCCAGCGTCTCATTCCATTGATTGCGCGGAATCTCGTACAGATCGCGGTGGAGCACGAAGGTATCGGTGGGCGGCAGATCCCAGATGAGCTGGCTCTTCTGACCCATCACAAAGCCGATCTGCTTCTTGAAGGCGCGCTTGCGCTCAAAAGGCGTGAAGCCCAGCACCTTGCAGGAGCCTGCGGTGGGGCTGAGGATGCCCGAGAGCATCTTGAGAGTGGTCGTCTTGCCGGCACCGTTGGGTCCCAGAAATCCCACAAAGCTTCCTTCCGGAATAGCAAAGCTGATGCCGTCTACGGCATGCGCATCACTCCACTCACGCCAGAGCACGCTCTTGATCGTCGGGAGGAGGCCCGGTTTCTTTTCGTAGTGCCGGAACGTGCGCTTGAGATTCTTGACGGTGATCGCATCGGCCATAGGGCGGGGGACTTTAGGAAGAGGCGGAACCGTAGGAACGAAGAAGGACTTTGAGGAGGAGGAGGGCGAGGGCCCACACACAGGCGGAGATCAACAGAAGGACCAAAATCGACAGTCTGCCTGTGATCACTTCAAGGGCGAGAGAATACTGCAAAACACCGAAAGAAGCAAGCCATAACATAAAACTGCGACTTCGTCCAATAGGGATAGAACGGGCGTTTTCCATGTATTCCCACAGACCTTCATAGGGATCCCACCTGCCCCACCGGATCGAGGGGATGCAGAAGAGGAGGACGAGGGCCATCTCGATGGTGCTGGCAACGAACGCGGTCAAAAAAGCCATGAACCAGAGTGAAACAGGGAAGGCCCAGAAGATGATGCCGCTCCCCACGACAACGTGCGGCCAGTACCACACGATGCCCAGCTCTTCCGTCACGAGGCGGAGCAGGAACGGAGGGGGCTGCAGGAGCCAGTGATCCAGATTCCCACGCCAGACAGCCTTGTTGAGCGAGATGATCACGCCAACAATGACTGATTCTGCGATGCCGGTGGCGACGAGTGCCATTCCAAAATAACCAATGACCTCGTTGGCCGCGTACCCGAAGAAGTTCCCGCCGCTGACCGTGAAGGTGACGTAGAGGAAGACCGCCTGAATGCCGAGGGTGCACCAGATGGTCACGATCCAAACCAGCACATCGGCGCGATAGCGACTCCAGCGCAGGAAGTGGAGGTTGATGGCCCGTTGGTAAATGGAGAGGAGGTACCGCATACTGATCAGCCACCTACGGCGTCGTAGCGCCGTATGCCGGCGCGCCAGAGGAGGATGACTAAGCCAAAGAGAAGGATGCTCCACAGCGCCTGTCCGAGGAGCAGAGCAGAAAGCGCGGCAGACTGTGGATGCAGGATGGCATCCACCGGGCCGGAGATGCCAAACCTGAGCGGGAGCACGCGACTGATATGCTCGAGCCAAGCAGGGAGCAGATCCAAGGGGAGGAGCCGGCCCCCGAAGAACTCCAGGATGAGCATGACCAGAGCAAAAATGCTATCCGTTTTGATCACCCAGAAGGCACACATGCCGACTGCAGTACTGAGGAGGCTGAAGAGTACCAGTGAGAGGGGCATTACGATGATGGCATTGATGAGTGACGCGAATGAGAGCTCCGCAAAGACAGAGGGGAAGATCCACAAACACAGAAGCAGTGCGGTGAGCGCAGGGATCAGCAGGAGGACGATGCGCGAAAGAATGATACTCACTGTCGTTTCGAGAAACGTAAGTGGACGGATGAGCCACTGGTTCAACGTGCCCATGTGCACCATCGAGCTCATCTCGTAATGAAACTGGATATCGGTGAAGATCCCGATGATGAACACAAGCAGGTAGTAGGCGATCATGTCATTCTCGGCCCATCCGCCGAGGGAATCTGCCTGTGCGTGATCAAAGATCGCTTTCCATGCGAGCAGAGGGATCGTGAGCGGCAGAATGCGTTCCAGAAAGAGCTGAAGCCAGAACTCCCGGTGCAGGAGTTTCTGCTGCAGGTGCACCGAAATCGTGGATGCAAGCACTCGAATCACTGGATGACTATACCTTGTTTTTTCGCATGGTGAAGCTGTAGCGTGGCGGGAGTGGAAGGATAAATGCGTTTTTCACCAAGTATAGGAGGATTAAGATTCGCAGAAGCGCCATATTTTTTTATTGTGCTGAATACTCAAGGATGTAACGTTTTGCCTCGTTTCACTCTTTCCCATCATTGCAATGCCACAGGTCTTTGTTCCAACCATGAAGGAATACAATTCCAGCGGTGCCTGGGGGATGCTGACTTCCATCGATGTTCACGGGTGCAATCCCGCAACCGTCCGCAGCGCAGAGGCCATCAAACTGTTTACGCAGCAGATGTGCGAGCTGATCGATATGAAGAGGTACGGCGAGACGCAGGTCGTCAACTTTGGCGATGATCCGCGGGTACACGGGTATTCCATGGTGCAGTTGATCGAAACATCGCTGGTGTCGGGCCACTTTGCCGAAGAGACGAATTCCGTCTTCCTCGATGTGTTCAGCTGCAAGTACTACGATGCTGCCAAGGCCGCCGCGTTCGCTGCAAAGTTTTTCGGCGGTAAGGACTACAGCGCGACCACCCTGCTCCGCGGGAAATTCGAAAAGAGCTCCCTTCCCGATAAAAAGCAGTAGGCGCAGAAAATCCTCAGCATGGTGAAGGCCTAGTGGGCCTCTTCCATCAGGCGTGCAACGCTTTCTTCGAGCATCGTGAGGAGCAGACGGTAGGCATCGGCATGCCGGGTTTGCCGCGCCTCCTCGCGCGCAAAGAGCGGCAGGTAGAGCGTGGCGGTTTCGCTGAGCAGGGCTTCGCGGCGCGCGGGGGCGAGGTACTGCGACGTTTCGAGATTGTGCAGCCGGTCGGCCATCTTGATGAGGAGCACGTACGGCAGACGCCCGTTCACCTCGACGATCCGGGCGAGGTAGGACTCTTCGTGGGCGCGCTCACTGAGCCTCTTGGGCCGTTCTGCGCGCGTGAGGGCCTCGACGGCATCGGCGACATCCGCGCCGAAGGCGGCCCGGATCCCGGCGATCGTGGCCTGGCCATCCTCCGCCGCGTCATGGAGCAGCCCCGCCACGTATGCCTCGTGCGGCAGGTCGGTGCCGGCCGTGAGCAGAAACTGCAGCACGGCGAGCGGGTGCGAGACGAACACACGCCCATCCGCCCTCTTTTGCCCGTCGTGTGCGCGGCGGGCGAAGGCGATGGCATCCCGGAAGGCTAAGAAGCGTCCCATAGTGAGGGGTGCGGCGGGCGGGAGCGACGGAGCACCTGCGTCGATGAGGCAGGTGAGGACCGCGCAGGACCGGGGCCGCTGGTGGCAGGAGGTATCCAAGAGACAGTATGGAACGCGAGAGGGGCGTGCATACTAGCGGCTGAAAAAATGGAATCGAGCAATTTTGGTTTACGGGCTGTACGTAATTGTATACGTGACCAAAAGGGCGTTCTGGTGGGTGGTGGAACGCAAGGGTTCATGAGAGACAAACCTACGGTTTTTCTCTCATGAGCTCTCTTTTCCCTTTAGCGGTGTCGCTCAGCTACGGGTCCCGTCAGAGCCACCCGCAGCTTCGCGACGATTATTGAAATAATTTGTAAGAAGCAGAAATTTCCCCAATGCGATCTTTTTCCGTATCAATGTCACTTTAGCAGCGCGAATGACTTCGTGAACGCGTCGAAGTAGCGCAGGTTGCGATCGAAGCGGTCTGCGATCGCGCTAAATTCCAGCACGATGATGCGGTTGCCCGAGGGGATGCGGATCTGGCGGACTTTGCACGTCTTGCTCTGGCAGCGGTGTGTGAACGTACTCACGAGCGTTTCTTTCTTTTGCCAGGTGGAACCCTCGGATGACAGGGCTTCGGGCATCAGGAGAAAACGCCCTCCCTCGAATTCTTCCGCGTAGAATGGGGCGCGCGAGAAGTTCTCGAAATCCTGCCGCATGCGGTCCATTGTCGCGGCCTTGCCGAGAGGCGCGATGCCCACCGAGAGCGTCGTCCCCAGATAGGCGGGGCTTTCAAAACGCGTCCAGTCGTATTGCTGCCGCGTAGTGCCTGTTTCTTTGTCTTCGTACGTGAGGCTCCAGTCTTCGGGATACTCTACGCTCCACCCTCCGAGCACATCGCGGTACGCGCGTAGTGGAGTAGAAGGCAGGGTCGGAATCTTGATCCGCATGTCCTTGCGCGCTTTCGCCTGCGTGGCGCGGTAAGTTGGCCGCGACGATGAGGCCTGCGGAAGGAACCGGGCGGATGCCATAACGGGGCAACCGAGGAGGAAGATGACGGAGAGGGCGAGAAAGGAGGAGGGACGCATGGGGGAGGGGGAATGGAGCTACGGGGCTGCCTTTCCGAAGGAGAAGGAGTTTCGTAATTCGGGGTACTTTTCCCAGGCTTCAAACTTCAGTGTGCATCCCGCACGGATAACGGCGTTACGGATAGGGAGGCAATCCGCAGCGCTACGATTTCTGTGCGCCCGCAGCAAATCACACCAATCCAGGCGTAGAGGATCAGATTGCGGTTTACTGCACTCGTCCCATTCAAAGAATCCAGCATCCATGTGATCTTCGTATTCCTGCGCAGTGACGTCATTGATGCAGCTCAGGCCATACTCGCTCGGCATCAGCAGTGCGCAGGCGGAGGGATCATGAGAGAGTTCTGCATACTCTCGTATGCATCTATTCCTCAATTCTCGAGTCGTTGGCCTGAACCAAGGATCCAGTGTGACAAAAAGATAACAATCTTTGGCAGGCCTGTTTTCATTCACCAGTTTCATTGGAAGCTCCTCCGGCGAGCGGGCATGTTCGTAATAGAATGTGTGTAATCCGACGAAACCAACTGCAATGAGGACGACAGTGATGATGAGGAGCCTGTGTCGATGCATAAAATATGACACGAAAAGACGGATTAGTAATTGGTACTTGTGCTTTCTCCTTCCTCCAAAGGAATTTGATCATAGATATGCGTATGATGTGGGATGGTGCTATGACTACTCAATTCGGTATGCGTAGAGGATATCGTCTATCCATGATCCATAAAAAAACATGGTTGAAGAATAGAGTTTTTTCTGCCCATTAGAAGCAATATTTCCAAGCCCAATTTCATACCAGTCCCTTCTCCAACGCATTCCACTGCTTGGCCATACCTTTTTCCATCCCGTGGAAGACAATTCTCTGTCGTAGAATTGTGCAATTCCCTCAAAAGGTGTTTCATCCTCAAAAGTAATAGAAAGCATCGGTTCATTGTCAAAACCATCTCCGCCGTTGTACAACTGTTTTTTTTCGATGGAAATGGCGTAGTGTGGCATCAAATTTTCAGCGATTTTTTCTCGCTGCAATTGCAAATACTGCTGTTTGGCTTTGTGGCTGAATACGGTTAGACCGATGAGTAGCGTGAAGAGAGCGAATGACAGAACAAACCTAAATGGCGGCAGACGTCCACGCCATCCGAGCAAAGCACCAACTATTACTGATAACAACGGTATCCAGAACAGAACCCACAACAGTATTGGATGCTCGAATGGGAGAGTAAGTGCAAGAAGCGCTAGGCCGAACCCAAGGAAACCACCAAACACGGCGCTTCTCCTGCGATTTCCTACAGTTCTTGTTACGTTTGGAATCATGACCCGTAAGAAATGAGACTTGAAATATAACGAAGAACGAAGGGTGCCGCATAATTATCGATGGTACTGTGCGTTTGCGAATCCTGTATGCCATCGCAATCAATCTGTATCATCGGGATTGATCCATTATTATTCATTGCCATGCCATTAAGTGTACCATCTGAGGCGATGCCAACATTTGATTGGTAAATATTTAGCATAGTACATGTGTTTACCGGAATAAATGGTTCCGGGAAACCACAAGCAAGGTTTCCTTGGGTAACTGCATCAACATATGCCGATCCAGTTATCGTGATATTGCCGTGATTTTTCGCTATCCATTGACTGAATTTATGCACCATTCCTCCGCCCCAGCTGTAACCAACAAGAATGATATTTGTGAGTTGCGGGTTATTCTGAAGTCTGGATTCTACGAAGGTTTGCGCATTTTGCAGGGCTTCATCGGCAGTGGGTGACATAATCTCAAACCAAATCAGATCCCAGCACTCGTTCGCTGGCCTCCCGTTCTTTACGAGATACTCGGCCAGATCCCACGGTGCCCAATTGATGTAGGGCCGGTGCCAGCCAAAGATTGTCATCCAACCATAGACGATCAGAGCTAAGACAGTCAGGGCGAGAGTGCCAATGAGGTATGGGGCACGGAATCTCATACTAGTTTCCTAGGATAGGGGAACCATTATTTTCTTACGAGTGCACGGACTCCAACCAGACAAGCTGACCGGATATTTGCGTTTTCGATCTTCGAGCACGCTTCCATGTTGATTTTTTTCTTTGCCACTTCGTGGTAGCACTGATCGATGAAATCTCGTGTGGCTACGAGAGAGGAGCAATCCTTCTTTTCGTCATAGAAGGCGATGCGTGCAACTGCACAGCAGGTGTTATTTTGTGTGGCAGCGTCACCATGCACACACTGTGCCAATGGAGCAATGATTCCATTGCCTCGGACTTCAGGCGGCTCTTTGAAATCAAACAAGCACGGCTGCTTGTCTGTTGCTGCCCCCAAGCATGACCATCCGTAACTGCTCGGCATCAGAAGCTCGCAGGCAGAGGGGTCGTGCGTGAGCTTGGCGTAGATGTAGATGCAGAGCCTTCTTTTTTCGGCCAAGGAAGGCCCCATAGTCGGCATGGTCTGTTGAAGTTTTCTACAGCGCGTGGGATCACCCTTCTCTGAAGCAATGGCCTGCGCAAGCTCTGAGGGCGAGATATCGACGGGATAGCCAATCATCTGGAGCACTAAACCGCGTCCAATGAGAAGGACTATGCCGATGACGGGCAAGGCGGCAACTATGCCGAGAACAAGCAGGAGCTTCCGCATGTGACGTGCTTAGGGGAGGTACGATCCGGGGCCAGAGGATGGCGGCTGGATCTCTCTGTACACGATGAATATTGTTACGGGGTGGCCTGTGAAACGACGCAGAGAGAAAAGCACGAGTGGTTACTATCGAGCGAAAGACCAATTCTGAGAGTATTGCTGCCACGCATTAATTTCCATTTCACAAAGCTTTCGTTTCTTTTCATTTGGCATCTTGGCACAGAGAGAAGGATCTTTCATTTTAAAGGCATATCGTCTCTCGCAGATTTCCCGCAAGCCAGGCGGATCGGTGGAGATCTTGTCGCACTCATACACGTTCGGCAACGAAGCAGAACGCTCTTCATGGCACCAATCGCGGAGGATTCGTTGATCATAGGCATTACAATCATCGATGCCCAAGTTTGGCGAGAAGACGTTATATGCTCCGCAGTTTATTTTCTCTTTGGTGCTTCCACAGCCAACGCCTTCCCAGAGTTTGCCCTTCACTGCCCCCAAGCATGACCATCCGTAACTGCTCGGCATCAGAAGCTCACATGCGGAGGGATCTTTGGCGGTTTTGGCGTACGAATAAATGCACGATGCTCTTTGTTCTGCGGCAGTGGGCGACATAATCTCAAACCAAATCAGATCCCAGCACTCGTTCGCTGGCCTCCCGTTCTTTACGAGATACTCGGCCAGATCCCACGGTGCCCAATTGATGTAGGGCCGGTGCCAGCCAAAGATTGTCATCCAACCATAGACGATCAGAGCTAAGACAGTTAGGGCGAGAGTGCCAATGAGGTATGGGGCACGGAATCTCATACTAGTTTCCTAGGATAGGGGAACCATTTTCATCTTGCGAATAGAACTGGTAGGCGTTTGCTATCCATGCCTGCTTTCCGTTATCCGCTCCACTCGTGAATGTCGTCAACGACGGGTTGGCATAGAAGCAGCCTTCCCAATTATTCTCCCGCGCGCTGAATTCCGCAGCATTGGAACGGAGATTGGGCAGGGAAAATCGGTTTGCTATTACATCGCTAGGATTCTCCTTCTGTCTCCTCAAGAGTCCTGAGAAGAGAGATACGGCAAATCCGTGTTCATTGTAGGCATCGCGGAGTTCATCGGCAGTTTCAATTCCAAGCGCTGTAAAATAGTGTTGTGAAGCGACCATCTGTGCGGCAGCGGCGTCCCACGATCCCTGTTCGTAATTTTCGGGAGCGACGATGCTGAAAGCGTACTGCGCCGTGAGTGCGCGATTCCTGTCTCCGAATGTGCTTGAATGGAACGCGTACGAGTTCGCCGCGATGTTGGCGAATGAGAAGTTGGGATCCTCGATTCCTTTGTACTTTCCTCCACCCAGCAGCTTGGAATCCGCCGCCGGATCCAGCGCGATCAAGGTCTGTACTCCGCCCGGTGTCCGCTTGCCAATTTCGTATGCCACGTATGCACCCCAGCTGTGGCCCACGAGGCAGATATTCTGCGTGCTGAAGCCAGCCGCCTGCAATTGATTGGTAACCCATGTGCCCACGCTCTCAATCCAGCGTGAACCTTCCAGGCCGATGGGCGTGGCATTATCAGCTGCCCCGTCTCGCCAGTCCACGGTGGCGACTTGTGCGCCCAATGCATGAAGATTCTTAGTCAATTCCGCGATCTGACTACTCTCTTCACTATTCCCTCTCCCATGCACCACCACCCAGACGGGCTTGGAGGGATCGAGTTCTGACACTTTGTTGTAGTCAGTGATTCGTTGTCCGTTTTCAAACTCCGCCACACTCATGCTCACCGGCATTGCCACATCCCTCCCTTCGATACTGACCATCCCCTCAATCTTCTGCGACCGATAGGGTTTGATTTCATACTGCACCGAAGTTGCAGAAGGCGCACAGTCAAATGTTGAATCGTCCCTCACGGTGATCGTATATGTCCCCGGGAGCAGTGCGAGACTGACAGATTCCGCCGAGGCCACGGACTTGCCGGATGTGTAGGGTCCGACGGTGTGCCCGTCCACAGTAGTCCCCGAAAGAATCAGCGAGTAATTGGGGGGCAGTGAGGTATGTATGCCGCCGAAGGAGGGTTTGCCCGGCGAAGCCCACAGATTCACCATCTTTTTCTCCGTGAGCGTGAACGTCGAGGAGATCTTTTTCCCCGCCTCCGGCCTCATCGTGATTTCCCCCTTCATGTCTTCCCCTGCGGGGATCTCGCCGATTTGCTCGGCAATCGCCTCCGTCCCTTCCGCATCCGGTGCGTAATGTAGTGATGCGACCAGCTCCCTGCTCACTACATCAAGGTCCCCGTTCCCCGCTTCGATCACCTCGTCCACCCGGTCCGCCATCCGCTCCGCCTCCGCCGTGGTGATAGTGATCTGTGTGGTGCCATTGGCGAGTTGGCGTTCCCGCTGGATGTTGGAATCGTCGCTAATGGCTACGGACATCTGTGCCCGTGGATCGTTTTCCAGTCTGGCCCGGAGGACGAGGTCGGCGGCTCGTTGTCGTCTGCGCGCCTCGTTCTCACTCACTTCCTGCTGCGTGTACCCGCGCGCGACGGTCCGGCGCTCCGCGAGGACAGAGACATTCACCTTGCCGTCGATTTCCGCGGACCAGATGCCGCTGCGCTGGCGCGCCGCATAGTTGTCGTGCAGGCGGGTGTCCTCCGAATCCTTGAAGACTAAGTCGTCGATGCGCTGGGCGACGATGCGGTTCGCTTCGGCGATGACCTGGTGCCGCGTGGGGAGCAAGACCCCGATCCCCTTGAGGCGTCCCACCGCCTCCCAGTAGTTCCGGGACGTGATGAGCTCCTCCAGCTCGCGGAAGAGCGGACCCTCGTTCTGCCCCTGCCGGATCGCGATGCAGGCCCGTACTCCCTTTTGCATGATTTCCGCCGCGGCGGCCGAGAAGATGTGCAGATCGCGGTCGAACCGGTTGAGCTGGTCGAGGATGACGCCGTTGAGCCAGTCCCGCGTGTCGCCGCTCTGACCCTTGCTACCGCCGTCCTGCCACATGCGCATGACGGTTGCCTGGAAGTTTTCCGGCCGCCAGTCAGGATGCACTGTGAAGAAATACTCGTGCATCTTCTCGGGGGAGACGAAGAGGGATGATCGTTCGTAGAGATCCTGCGCCTGCGTCTCCCACAGGGCGCGGTTCACGCCGTCGATGATGGGATTCGTGCTCAGGTTTATCTGCTTTTCGAGCAGCAGTTCCAGTCGTTCCTGCTCCAGGAGTTCTGTTGTCTCCTCGGTCAGTGTCTGCGCGATCCGTTCGGCGGGTGTGCCGTCAGAGCCCAGTGCCGACAGAGAAGCGGATCGGGCCAGAGAAGCGCCGTCCGCGGACCACTGATCCTGGGCATCCATCACCGTGAGAACGCTGCCGTCCCACTGCACCGTGACGGTATCGCGCACCGTGCCGCTACGATCCTGCAGAGAGAACGCATACTGGCCCGGCGTGTTCGGCGTGAGTGTGAGGAGCGCCACCCCCGTTGTCGTGCCTCCGGGGTGCGAGTGCATTTCCTGTCCGTACAGCCCTCCCGTACTGGAGGTAATCACGCTCTCGTCATCCGGCGAGGTGAAGTGCAGCACGGCGCTCGAGCCGCGCACGCTCATGACCTTCACGTCGTAGGGGAGCGGGGTATCCACCAGGCGGCCGGTATCGTGAGACGTCAGATTGTTGAATGTGGATGTCACGCGTGCCGCGTTCTGGAGGGATTCACGGGTATTGTACGTTGCCGTCGCACTGTCGACCTGTCTCATGCCATTTGCGCCCCGGCTGAAGTATCGAAACTCGAGATCGCCGTGCCAGCTGCCATCTTCGGGAGCGTACACGAACGCGCCGTCCGGCTGGCCGGCTGGGTGGCTGAGCTCAGTCAGGCTTAAGCGCATGCCGTCGCGGTACACCTCCATGCGGGAATCCGCATCGGGAGAGCGGTAGTGCACGCGGAACCCGACGCGGATCTCCCCGCTGCGCAGCTCTGTCACCTGCGGTTCGATGCCCGTGATGCTGCCGTAGGCGATCGTCTCCCGTTGGGCGGCCTGCCAGTCTAAGAGAGCCTGTGCCGCATCCGCCTGTGCCTGCGGGAGTGCGGATTCCGCCTTGGCCAACTGTTCTGCCGCACCGCTCCGTTCCTTCTGCCTCTGCCCCACTTCTTCCGCGCTGATCGTGCGTACCGCGCTCAGGCCCGGCAACGCGATGCTGCGGTCATCCACGTTCTCGCGGACGTATCCCTTCAGGATGCGGAAATCCACCAGCGTGCCCACCACTTCGTTCGTGCCGTGTTTCATGATGCCGATCTGGGCATCGGCCGCAATGCCCTGGGGAATGCCGAAATCTACGGTGCCCGATCCCGCCGGCATCGCTTCGCGCTCGCCGAAGCCGCTGCCAAACATCACCGCATCGTAACCAGCCGGCATATCTGTGTAGTTGAGCCAGATCGTGCGATTGGGGAAGATGCCGTCGATCCGGAAAGAGGATGTGCCGACGTTCTTTTCCATCTGCGCTTCCAGGGCGGCTTTCTGCAGGACGCCATCCGCTGCCGCGATGGTTTGGGACGCCGAAGCGATCGTCTGTTCGAGGGACTGCACTTCGTCTTGCGCCGATTGGAGAGCGGCTTCACACCCTGCCAAACGCTCGTTGGCACCGGCCATGCGCTTTTCGTACTGCTGCACCTGCCGTTCGGTGAGCGAGAGCGCCGCCTGCTCCGTCGTCTGTTCAGATGGGAGACGTGTTGCCTCTTGTCCCTCTGCAGGTGTCGTGACCGTGGTGTCTGCCACCGTCGTCAGCTCCTCCGCCTCCGCCTCCGTGAGGGGCAATGCTGCCTCCTCCTCCGCGGCCGCCGTATCCGTCTGTGTCTGCGCCACGAAGGATGCAATCGGGGAGAAGCGCGCATCCTGAATGCCTGCGTTGAGGTAATTTCCATCGCCACCACCCGTTCTCCTGCCTCCCACCCGTACCGCAGTCTTGCTGTCGTAGAGCGCCGTGATGTCCGCTCCCGTCTGGATGGTCTCGCCCGGCACATCCTGTCCATCCACCGTGATGGAAAGCTGGCGGTGTTCCAGATCAAAGATCGCCCGCACGGTCTGCCACTGCCCTACGGCAAGCGGAGTACCGGTTGTCCGGAAGGTGAGGTAGCTCCGTCCCTCTGCATCGCCGAACACATCGAATTGCAGTTGCCCGGTGTTGAGCATGCAGAAGTGGAAGCTCCTGTCTTCCGCTCCAGAATCATATTTGGTGATGATGGATTGTTGTTGAATGGCATTCACACGTATCTGCGTCTCGAGCGCGAACGATCCATCCGTGAAGACGGGGCTATCTGCGATGCACTCCATGGATGACCCGTTGAATTCCCTTGTTCCCGATAGTAATGCCACAGGCTCGGCACGGAGCACGGCGTCGATCGCGGCAACAGTGGTCTGCTGCTCCTCTGCCACTGGTTCTGCCGGTGTCTCCTCCTCCGCGATGACCGCATCCGTTGCGGCCGCCTCCTCCTGCGCGTCGAACGATTGGACGGGATAGTAGGTGATGTTCTCCATTCCGCCCTCGTAGATCCAGCTCCGCCCGCCGCCGAAGATCGTATCGCCCACCCGCACGGGGCTCACGCTATCGTAGATCGCCGTCACCGGGGGCAGGCCCTCCACCTGCGTTGCCGGAACAGCCACGCCATCCACCATGAGAGACATCTTCTGGCTCTGGATATCGAAGCTCGCCTGCACCTTCTGCCACACCCCCGCCTGCAGCGCCCCATCGGTCTCGGTCATCTGCATCTCATTGGCCGCAGGATTCCCGTAGACGCAGAACCGCAGCCGGCCGTCTGCGAGCATCGTAAGAATGAAGCTCTGCCCCGGTTCGCTCTGCGAGTTGTACTTCGATACGAGCACCTGTGCGCGGATGGCGTTGGGCCGCACCGAGGCTTCAATGGTGAACGAGCCATCCGTGAAGACGGGACTATCCGCAATACACTCCACGGTCGCGCTGCTGAATTCCTTCGCGCCCTCCAGCAGTTCCACGGGATCCCCACGCAGAACCATATGAGCCGCCTGCACCGTTTCCTGCTGCATGGGCGTCAAAGCGGTGCCCGACATCATCTGCCGCGATTCGAGGCTTTCGAAGGAGAGGTGCTTTTCTCTGAGAGAAGGGGATTTCGGGGGCATGGAGGGGGAGGGGAAATTCACCCCCCATTCCAGAGGAGAAGGACGGCAACCGGAATGCCCGCAGGGAGGTGCCGTGGAGTGGAATGCCTGTTTATGTCTTCAGAGAGCGGAGAAAGGCGTTCTGGTGGGTGGTGGAACGGGGGTGGATGTTTGCTGTTTCTGTCCGACCTCACCCCCGGCCCCTCTCCTGCGCTCAGGAGAGGGGAGGTGTTTGTGTAGTGGTGTGTTGTGCAAGTTTTTCTCCTGCGTTGCCAATCCGATCCAATACCCCGGGGAGCGAGATCCGGACCTCTGCATTTTTGATGCGCATGACGCAATAACCGCAGCCGTGCAGGAATGCGTCCCGCTCGCGATCGTATGCTCTCCGGTCCTTTCGCTCATGGATACCGCCATCGACTTCGACGACCAGGCGGGATTCCTTGCACAGAAAATCGACGATGTATGGCCCGATATTCACCTGTCTGCGGAATTTGAGTCCCCGGCACCTGCGTGCTCTGGGTACTTTCCAGAGCATATTCTCTTCATGCGTCATCTTCCGTCTCAGCCGCTTTACAAAGGCGCATTTGTGTTTACGCTCCAGCGCGTCTCTGGTTTCTTCATTCATAGGGCGGCCGATCCTACGCTCCGTTTTCCTGACAAACAAACATCCAACATCAACATTTCCCTTCTCCTCCAGAGAGGAGAGGGGAAAGGGGTGAGGTCACCTCCCCCCATCCGCTACAATTCCCCCTCATGCACCGAAAAGCCATCCTTCAATGGGCAGCGGCACACATCGAGAAAGCGGACCTCTCTTCCGCGTTGCGATCCAAAGCCTTGCGGGAACTTGAGAGGTATTTCTCCGGATCCTGTTCGTGTCGCATGGATGTGCCGCTCCCGGGTACCGCGTTTCAGCGCTTGGTCTGGCGCTCTCTCATTCGCGTTCCTTTTGGCCACACCATCACCTATGGGGAGCTGGCCACGCGCATCGGGCACCCCCGCGCCGCGCGGGCTGTGGGCACTGCCCTCCGCAAAAATCCGCTCCCCATTCTCGTGCCGTGTCACCGCGTTGTGCCCGCGTCGGGGGGCATCGGGGAGTACGTCGGTGGAACGCCGCGCAAGCGGTGGCTGCTACAGTTCGAGCGCACTGGTCGCTGATGCGCTGTCGTCAGTGTCCGGCGCCGCCGCTTCGGCACCCGGAGTGCCGTTACCCCTCAGTAGAGCCATCATTGCGGCAGTCGGTTTCGCCTCGTAGGGATTGCCGATGGGCCCCGCATGTTTATCGCGAATGATTTCTTCCGTTTCGAAGACTTCGTCGAAGGGCGAAGGTGAGCGGGCCGGTGCGTCGGTCTTCAGAGGGGGCATGGGCGCGCACTATTGTGCGTCCCGCTGTGAGAGTCAAGGCCGGAAGCCCACTATTCCCCCTGCATCATTCCCTCCGGTTTCCCGTACTGTTCGGGCGATTTTCATCTTCATCTTCATCGTCATCATCATTCTCATCGTCAGTATTCTGCCGGGAGGATGAGGAGGAAAAGGAGGGGGGACAGGGGGGGAGGGGCGGCACCGAGAACCCGCACTGGGGGTACTTTTCGATCACGTCCTCGATCTGGTGCTGCACATCCTCGAACAATTGCTTCTCCCACCCGCTCACCTGGTTCCAGTTGCGGCAGCGCCGTTGTTCGTAATCCCGCAGAAGATTGGCGAACAGGGGACGCATGATCGGGCACACGACATCCTTCTCGCACTGCTCAATGGGCGGGGGGAAGGGGAAGGAACAGTTGGGATGCCGCAGGCGCAGGGCTTCCATCTTCCGCTTCAGCTCCTCCATCTTATTCGTATCGCACCGGTGCATTCTGCCCCAGAGGTTGCGCAATTCGTCGAAACCCCGGACGTGCTCCATGAATTCCTTTTGCTGTTCCTCGCAGGCTGCGCGGGAGGAACGCGAGGAGGAAGAGGGGCGAGAGCTGCGGGAGGAGACGGAGGAGGCGGCGCAGGTGCAGAACGACGTGCACACTCCTGCGGGACATCCCAGATTCGGCTCGCACTCTTCGCCCACTTCAAGAAGCCCGTTGCCGCAGACCGGGCCGGCCGCAACCGACGATTGCGCGCTGGAAGCGGCAAGGGAGGAAGACGAAGACGCAGGCGGCGGGGCACAGCCTTCATCTACCGCACCGTCACAGTCATCATCGATCTGATTGTCACAGACTTCAGGGGCGAGAGGCGAGATCTGCGCGTCGTCATCATTGCAGTCCATCGGAAGGGGCGAACCGTCGCTATCCATGTCACGTGCATGCTGCACTGTCACGTAGGCATCGACGCGGCCGAAACCGTAGGACTCATCAAATCCGGCGTTCCCCAGATCGTAGGCGGTCGCCGCGAGGATGGCACGTGTCTGATCGGGCGTGAGGGCGGGGTTCGCGCCGCGCACGAGGGCGGCGATGCCGGCCACGTGGGGGGCGGCCATGCTCGTGCCGCTCCACCAGCCGAAGCCCGCCTCGGGGCAGGTGGAAGAAACAGCGCAGGGCAGTGAAGAGAGAATACCCAGTCCCGGAGCCATGAGATCCAGTGCCGGACCGTCCCCTGACCAGGGCTGGCGCACGTTGTTGCGGTCCAGCGCCCCCACAGAGACAGCCTTCGAGGCGCAGCCCGGCGTCGAAACCCCCGGAGCCGTCTGGGCGCCATTGCCGGCGGCCGCTACCACGAGCACGCCCTGATTGGCGGCCCAGTTCGCCTTGTCGGCGAGGGGGTCGAAGTCACAGTGGTTCATGAACGAGCCGCCGCCCAAACTCATGTTGATCACTTTGGCTCCATGCGTCACCGCCCACTCGATGCCTGCCAGAATATCGCCCTCGGCGCACCAGCCGGAATCGCTGCAGACCTTGACGATGAGCAGGTCCAGTTCGGGGGCGGTACCGAGGATGCGGTTGTTGCCCAGCTCATCGGCGTGCACCGCCGCTCCTGCACCGGCGACGATGCCGGCCACATGTGTTCCGTGTCCGTTGCCGTCCGCGGGGGAGCTCCCCACGACGAAGGAAGTCTGCTCCACAACGCGGCTCGAGATCTCGGGATGACTGGCGTCGATACCGGTATCGAGAATGGCTACGCGCACGCCGGTCCCCTTGGTGCCCTGTTCCTGCAGGACCGCCACATTCACCTGGCTGACCGAGAACAGATCCTGCGTCTTGAAGACACGCTCCTCATTCGCCCCCGCGATGAGCGTGTTTTCGGGGCATTTGAGCACGACATCGTCATTGAGCCAGCGCTTGGCGCGGCACCCTTTGAGGAGCGCGGAGAAGACGTCTTTCGGCGATTTGGATCCGAGCAGAACCCGTTTCTCATTCTGTGCGCAGAGGCCCACTTCTTTGCAGGTGTGAATCTCACTGTCTTTCTCGCGACGGTTCTCGCCTTCGATTCTGCCGTTCACCTGGGCGGCGGGCTGCGGGGCCGCTTCCGCCGGAAGGGAGAGAGCGAGAGAGAAGGAGGACAGGACAACGATGCCGCAGAGGGCGGCGAGGAGGGTGGTGCGGTTTTGCATGGGAGAAAGTGTACCCTCTGGCGATTCCTCCCGCTTTTTTGTGTGCAGAGTCGTGGTGCGAATACGAAAGAGTATTGTAGAATACTTTTTCTCTCTATGGAAGAACTACACCATGAATGCGCTGTGGCTGGAGCGGTGGATCTCGCGGGCACGCGGGATGTCGTTCCCATGGTCGTCGCAATGGCCAAAGAGCTCGACCATCGCGGTGGATGCGCTGCGGGCATTGCCGTGCCGAAGAACGGTGCATTCCATGTCATGAAGGATAACGGCCATGCCGCGGAGGTTCTGACGCCGCGCCGCCTTCGGGGAATTTCGGCTTCATCCGCAATCGCCCATGATCGCTATGCCACGATGGGGCCTGAGGATCCCTCCCTCGCACAGCCCGAAGTGCAGAAGTCCCGCAAGCACGGAGAACGTTTTGCATTCGGCTGGAACGGCAATCTTGCCAATGCCGAGGAATTGCGGGAGGAGGCATCCCGGCGCGGTTCCGTCTTGAAGACACAGGGCGATACCGAGCTTCTCAAGCTCCAGATTCTCCACGGTATCCAGAAATACACTGTTCATGACCTTGCGGCCGTGTTCGGTGATGTGGAGGAGAAGGTGGATGGATCATTCAATGTTGTGATGCTCCTGCCCGACGGAACACTCGCTGCATACCGTGACAAGCAGGGAAGGCATCCGCTGAACTATACGGAGGAAGCCGTCGTTGCATCCGAAGATACAGCCATCCGCGCAGTCCGACCGCAAGCACGCGTCATGCCGATCAAGCCGGGCGAACTGTTCGTCGCCAACCATGACGGCATCCGGTTGACGCAGGTCGCCGAGCCCGATCCGCACCGTTGTTTCTTTGAGTGGGTGTACTTCTCGAACTGGCAGTCCCGCTTCGACGGGATGAGTATAGGGTCCGCGCGCCAGGCATGCGGCCGGATTCTGGCGCTGCTCGATACGGTCTCACCGGAGGGGAGCGTCGTGGTGGCTGTGCCGGATTCCGCGCGCAAGGCAGCCGAAGCCTACGCACACGAGAAGAAATGGCCGTTCGAGGAGGAAGGTCTCACCAACCTGCTCCCCGGACAGCGCACCTTCACCACCAGTGATCCCGCGCGCACCGATAAGGCGCGCCGGAAGTACGGCATCCGTCGCGATCGCCTGGAGGGCAAGACCATCATCCTCGTCGATGACAGCCTCGTGCGCGGCACCACCATGCGCGAGCTCATCCGGCGGCTCCGGAAGGAGGGAGGGGTTTCGCAGATTCACCTGCGGCTCGCCTGCCCGCCGATCCTTTCGCCGTGTTACTACGGCATCGATTTTCCCGAGATAAAACAACTCATCGCGCGTCACAACTTCAACGGCACGCTCCGTTCGGGCGTGCTCCCTCCCGAAGTGCTGCAGCTCATCGCGGCGCGGTTGGGGGTCGACTCCATCCAGTTCCTCCCCGTCGAGGCGACGGCGCTCGCAATCGGTTTCCAGATGCGCTCTCTCTGCATGGCGTGCGTGACCGGGCAGTACCCCACACAGGCGGGAAACCAGAGGTCGCAGCAGCACTGCTCGTGATCAGCGCGTGATCGCTGTTCCCAGCACAGATCCGGATGTCTCTACACTGGTGCGTTCCCTTTCGCAGCTGCCGACCGTGACCGTCCCGTCGGTGTTGCGATTGACGAAGTAGCGCGTGTCGTGCGTCGACCCGCTCTTGGGGTCTAAGGGCAGCTGTCCGATAGAGGGCTGCAAGACGGTATCGAAATCGGTAATGGCGCAGTTCGTTGCGGCAACACGCTGCCCTTCGCACTCGATGGAGGTGCAGGGGCCGGGATTTTCGCCGATGATCTGCACGGTTTCGGGCAGCGTATCGATGCTGGCGGGGAGCTGGCCGGTGTCTTCACGGTGGCGCTGCAACGCATCCATGATCTGTGTCACATCCGCCAGACGTTGCTTGTTGCGCCCGCTCTGAATGCGGCCCGCCGGATCGGCGAAGATGAAGATAGCGACTGCGAGCAGGGCCAGCAGCGCGAGGGCGACGGTGAATTTGGTCAGAGTAAAGCCGGGTTGTCGCATGAGAGGGGAGAGGGGAACTGTCTGGAGTCTAGCCCCAAAGATGCGGCCGCAGGAAGGATAGTTTTCGCTTTAGTTTTTTTGTGCGCAGAGTCAGAATAGCCGTGTGGAACTCCTCAGCCTTGCCCTCATTATCGTGCTCATCGGAGCGCTGCTCTCGATCGGCTGGCAGCTGGCTCCGCTCATCCTCATCGGGGGCATCGTGTACGCGGGTGTGCGGTACCGACGTCAGATTCCCGGCGCCATTCGGGGGCTCTGGAAAGCAATACGCTCGCACTTCAAGAAATAGGATTGGAAAAGCTCACAGATGTGCTGCGTCCATAGACTGTTGGTAGTCCGTGATCCGCTTTTTTCGTTCGTCGAGTGACAGTGTCGAGATGATCCCCGGGCCGGCGATGCAGCCGCCTTCGCAGAACAGTACGTCCACGAAGCGGATCGTGGGATTCCTCTCGAATTCCTCGAGCACAGCGGGGATCTGCTTGTAGCCCGAGATGATGCGTATTTCCTCCTCTTTGAGGATTCCTTTGAGCCCGCTCGTGATCGTGAGGCCGCCATCCATGGGGTAGATCCTCGTTGCGGCGGCAGCCACATCGAATGCCGCGTTCGCGGTGTCTGCGTCTTCGCCGATCTTGAAATGCTCCAGCACTGCGTCGAGCTCCTTGTACGTGAGCACGAGGATGTTCAGATCCGGATAGTCTTCGGATGCTTCCATCTTCTTGGCGAAGCAGGGGCCGATGAAGACCGGCTGGCAGTTGGGGTACTTCTCTTTGGCGATGCGTGCCGTCGCCACCATGGGCGAGTCGGCTGCGAGGGCGAGGTATGGGAGGAGCTGTGGATGACTCTTGCGCACGAGACGCACGAATCCGGCGCAGGGGCTTGCGATGTAGCGGGCGTGCGGATTCTTCTTCAGCAGCGCGATCACCTGCTCGTTGGTTTTCACCGCTCCCGCCGAAACCTCGAGCACTGCGGCGAATCCCAGCTTCTTCAAGCGGGCGACGATGAGGGGATAGGTGTAGACGACGGGAAAAGACGGCGCGAGCAGGGCGACGAGAGGCGCCTTGTTCTTCAGAAGCGCGATGCAGCGCTCAATGTCATTCATGGGTGGAGCGCAGAAAGCTCAGGATGCCGAGGGCGAGCAGCCCTCCCGCAAGTGCGGTGAAGAACTGCAGCAGGCTCATCGACTGCAAGAAGAGTGCGGGCACGAGGTCCAGACGTAAAAAGAGGAGAGCGGAGAGCGCGAGGAACGTCGCTTTGATCAGGGCTCCGGAAGCCATGGCGATCGGAGCGGGCACCGAAGGTTTCAGGAGCAGGAACGATGCGGTGAACAGCCAGTTGCCCGCCCAGATGAAGGGGACGAAGAAGACGAGGAAGCTCGTGAAAGGACCGAAGAGCGCCCCGTGTGCCACGGCGCCCAGGCTCGGCAGAATGATCACGGGCCAGACGAACTGCCGTGGCAGACGCGCGGCCGCGAGGAGAAGCAGGCAGTTCACGGCCGTCCCCGTAAGCCACTGTGGGCCCGAGACGAGGAAGGGGATGGCGAACGCCACGACGGGCAAGAGCAGGGCCCCCTGAGTGGAGGTGAGCGTTCCGGCTACAGCGAATGCAGATGTACGTTTCATGGCGTCGTCATCGTATCGGAACGGATCTTCTTTTGCATGCCGGTTTCCGCAGGTGATGGTGCCGCCGGAGGAAATTTTTGCCCATCACATCTTGCTCCGCGTACTTCGTGAGTTTCTCCCAGGCGGGTTCACGTAATGCTGCCGGATGGCAGAATGGGCTATTGCAGAACAGCGCACACGGCCAGAAAGTGGCAGGCGCTCCCGCCAAGGACCATCAGGTGCCAAGCCGTATGCGCGAGGAATTTTCGGCTCATGAAGAAGAGCACGCCAGCCGAGTAGAGGATTCCTCCGGCGAAGAGCCACGCGATGCCGACGGCGGGCAGGCGCTCGAGCATCGGGACGATCGCGATCACCGAGAGCCATCCCATGCCGAGATAGAGCACGCAGGTGAGCACCGGAAACTTCCGCACCGAGAGGTTGACCAGCAGGATGCCGACGAGAGCGAGACCCCAGATCACCCCGAAGAGGCTCCATCCCCATCCTCCGCGCAGGGCGACGAGGGCGAAGGGCGTGTAGGTTCCGGCAATGAGCACGTAGATCGTCGAGCGGTCGATGAGCTGCAACAGACGGCCTGCCTTTGTCCCTTTCAGGCTGTGGTAGAGCGTGGAGGCGAGGTAGAGCGAAACCAGGGCCGCTCCGTAGAGACTCACCGCCGTCACCTGCCGCGCGCTTCCCTGGTCCGCGGTCCACACGACGAGGAGCACCAGTGCGGCGACGCTCAATCCGAACCCCGCCGCGTGGGTGATGCTGTTCGCCGCCTCCTCGATTCGTCGTCCGCGCATGAACCACCATTGTACGGTGGCGATGCGGATGAGGGCAATGCGGCAACCTCCTTTCATTCCACGACGGTGGCGGCGGCACGCGTCGTGCTGTTCATGGCTTCCAGCGGCACGTCATCCGGCAGACGCAGGGCATTGAGAATCTGGAAGAGGAGGAACAATCCGTAGAGAACCAGAAGGATGCTGCCTTCCGTGCGGGAGAGCTTCTCCTTCGTCCGCGCGAAGAGGAAGAAGAGCGTAAACCCGATGGCAGAGACGGCGCACGTCAGCACTGCCTCGCTCATGATAATGGTGAATGCGCCGTTGGCGATGGCGAGCACACCGAAGATGAGCGTGTTGGCGGCAGCCGAACCCATGTAGTCGCCGAAGGCGATATCCTTGTGGCGGCCCAGCACGCAGCGCAGGGCGACGACGAGCTCGGGGAAATTGGTGCCGATCGAGAGCAGGAGGAGCCCGACGAAGGAGAGTGGCAGATGGAGCAGGCGGGCGAAGTAGGCTGATTCATCCACCAGCACGTTTCCTGCGATGAAGATGAGCGCAGCCCCCAGGATGATTTTCGCGATATCCATCGCCGTGGCATACCGCGTGCGGGTGAGCGTCTCTTTGGTTTCGCGCAGGGCTTTGGATGCCGTTTCGCGGGCGGGGACTTTCTTGCGGATGCGGAGGATGAGACCTCCGTAGAGCAGCAGCATGAATGCGCCCTCGTACGGCATGATTGTTCCGTCGAGCGCGAACAGGGCGGGCAGCAGGACGACGAAGAGGAGCAGTGCGACCGTGCTGGGCAGCATGACGCGCGTCATCGGCACGCCGTTCCCGAGCACAGCGAGGAGCGGGATAATGAAGAGGATGATGACGAGCGATGCTCCCTGCAGGTTCCCCGCCGAGACCTGCGGGATGCCCTGTGCGGTGGCGTTCACCGCAACCGACATTTCACTGATGGAGGTGAGGAACCCGAGTACGAAGAAGGCCACGGCGAAGCCGGGCTTGTGGTAGCGTTTGGCCACCTGATCCGTGGCATCGATCAGGATGCCCGAGAGGAACCAGATGACGCTCGTTGCCAGCAGGAACGACAGGATGTGTGTGAGGACCGGCATGAGAGTGAGTGTTTTAGATATTATACAATATAAAACTATAAATGTCCATTTCGCACATCAGACACAGAAAGCGATGGAGCTCTGCCTAGCGGCGCCTCCGGAATCCCCGAAACGACCGTGTACGGCCCGAAGAGCGGAAGGGTGGACGGGAGGAGGGGGAGCGCGGCGGGCGGCTGGAGAAATCCGGACGGTGATCGTCGGGGGTCGGAGCCAGACGCTGCAGGAGGGGCGTGGGTTTGCGTTGCAGCGTGGAGCGGACGAGACGCTCGATGTCGCGGATGGATCCTTTCTGTTCCGCAGTCGCGAACGAGATGGCACGACCTTCACGTCCCGCGCGCGCGGTGCGCCCGATACGGTGCACGTAGTCGTTCGGATCATCGGGCAGATCGAAATTGATCACCACTTCGATCCCGGTCACGTCGATGCCGCGGGCTGCGATATCCGTGGCGATGAGAATGCGGTACTTACCGGTCTTGAATCCCTGCAGCGCCTCGCGCCGCTGGCTGAGGGAACGGTTGGCATGGATCTCGGCTGCGGCATGGCCCATGACGTTCACGGCCCGCGCGATCTTCTTGGCACCGTGCTTGGTGCGCGAGAACACAAGAATCGATCCGTGGTGTTCCTTGAGCAGCACTTCGAGCAGCGCAAGTTTTTCCATTTTGTGCACGATGAAGAGCTCCTGCTGAATGCCTTTGGCCGTCGTGCCCGAAGGCGCCACCTCGA
This sequence comes from Candidatus Peribacter riflensis, assembly GCA_001430755.1. Lineage (GTDB taxonomy): Bacteria > Patescibacteriota > Gracilibacteria > Peribacterales > Peribacteraceae > Peribacter > Peribacter riflensis. The sequence goes on from CP013062.1 coordinate 105,895, forward strand.
TGCGGATGGGCAGCTTCATGTGGGCGTTGGCGAGCTTCATGATTTCCGAGGGCATGGTGGCGGAGAAGAGCATGGTCTGCCGTTCCTTCGGCACGTGCCGGAAGATTGTTTCGATCTGCGGGCGGAAACCCATGTCGAGCATGCGGTCCGCTTCATCCAAGACGAGAATGTTCACTTCTTTGAGCGTGATGGTGCCGTGCTGCAGGTGGTCATTGAGGCGTCCGGGCGTGGCGATGACCACACGGGGGTTTCGGCGGATCATCTCGCGCTGCAGGTGCATGGAGGCTCCTCCGATGAGTACGGCGGTGCGAATGTTGAGCTGCGGTGCGAACGTGCGCAGAGACTCATCCACCTGGCTGGCGAGCTCGCGCGTCGGCACGATGACGAGGCCGCGGCCGGGTTTCTGCGCCAGTCGCTGGAGCATGGGGATGCCGAAAGCGAAGGTCTTGCCTGTGCCCGTCTGCGCGATGCCAACGATATCTTTCCCCTCGATGGCCGGCGGAATCGATTGCTGCTGGATGGGTGTCGGCGTCGTGAAATTACGGCTCGCAAGGATCCCGAGGATCTGCGGGGCGATACCGAGCGTGAGGAAGCTCGGGCTGGGTTTTTGGGGGACTGCGTCTGGCATTGCTTGTGTAAGGAAGGCCTATGATAGTCCTCTCCACCGCATTCACCTACAAATGAGGGCACAATATTGACGAGTCAATAGCTGAGTACTTTCCTGACTCCGGAATCATCATTCCGCTGCTCCTCTCCCCCCGGGAAGGGGGAGAGGTGGGCGAGGGGACCCGCATAGTGGGAATTTTCACACTCAAGCTCAAAACAAGACGAAAGCGAGTGGAAAATACAGGAGCAGCGCGCTGCCGCTTAGAACCGTTTCGGCCCGGAATCAGCTCTTCCTCCCGCCAAAGAAAGAGGGGGCATTCCATTGAATAGTTCCGCAAATAAACGTAGAATCACGGTCTTACGCCACTTTTCTTCCCCCTCCTCTCATTCCTGCTCCTCTGCCCACTGCCTGCAAGGTGAACGGCTGCCGCAGCCCGTCGCACGGCAGATCCTACTGTCACAAACATGCGAAGATCGGCAGAGAGAACGGAGTGGTCTTCACACCCGAGCAGCGTTCGCACATGCGTTCGCTCTGTTGCGGTGCCGCGTGCACGGCCGGCGCACAGCACGAGTACGGCAATCAGTACTGTCAGAAGTGCAAAACGGCGTGTTGCTGGCACATGTGAGCGGAGCGGGCACTGGTTGGTTTTGCCATGCCTACAATGGCTCCACCGGTTACATCGAGAGAAGCGCCAGCCCGATGATGATGAAGAAGCGCGTATCCCCGTAGGTCTCGGGGTCGGCGGAGATCGGCGCTCCGTCGCCGATGAAGATCTGCAGGTCCTGCACCAACTGTCCGATGGTGAGGAAGGTATTGCGGTACGTGCAGTCGGTGTCGCAGGCACCCGGTTCGGTGTCGCTGTTGCGGTTGCCGTCATCGCAGCGTTCCTGCGGGCGTCCGGCGGGATTGGCGTTCACGATGCCGTCGCCGCACGAGGAGGGGGTGTCTTCGGTCTCCGTCACGGTTTCTGGAGCAGGAAGGGGATCGTCAGCTGAGGGATGGTCGGCATCATTGGGGGCAGGGGCCGGGAAACAGGGGAGTTCTCCGTGAAAGGTTCCATTGATCGGGAACCCTTCACAGACGGTCTGGGCGATTGCGTCGAAGCACACGCCAACACTGTCACTGCTCACGCTGCAGAACCCGGTGGTCGGAGGGGGCCCGATAAGAGGAATTTCTGTCTCATCTGTTCCGTCCGCCTCGTTCGTTTCTGCGATCTCCGCCGCATGCCGTTGCTCGCAGATCGTATCCTTGCTCGGCGAACACACCTTGCTGGCACTGTACCGCTTGCGCCCATCGTCGGACACGAAGGATATATACGAAAATACCGATTGATCTTTGCAGTTCTGTTCCTGCGTCACCGCGCATTTGGTTCCGTCAATCGGGCAGCAGGCCACTTTCTCATTCGCAGTCTTTCTGCAGTGGGCTTCGAAGGCCGGGCTGCACGAGGCGTAGTCGGTGAACACGGTGGAACACGCGGTCCGCACGTCTTCTTTTCTCACCGTCTGGCAGTAGGGGAACGAATCGGAGACCCGGCGCTTCACGCAGCAGGCGACTTCCTGCACCGCTGCGCAACTGACGCCGTCACAGGAGTTGACCTCGTTGATCGGTTTCTCATCGTCGCAGTCTTCGCGTTTCTGGTTCTGCTTGCAGAAACCGCCTTCCTTCGGGCAGCAGGCGACAGGAGTCTCTTCGACCACCTCCTCACAGCTCTGCGGGGGGTTCGTACAGGTGGAAAATCGTTTCTCTCCCACACAGGATCCGGCCGGCAGCAGCTGGCAGGTCCACAGGCCGCTCGCGGGTTTTGCGCCGCAGCAGGCGACCATGGTGTCGGGGCACTGCTGCTTCCAGTTCTCCGGGCAGAATGCAGCCTCGCCGAGGCTCTTCACGTTCGGTCCGTTGACACACTGGCTCTCGGCAACCGCCGCGCAGCCCCACGGAGAAAATTCCGATTCGCGCGCGCAGCAGGCCACCTGCTTTTCGGGCGGCTGACACTTGCGCTGGACTTCGGCGGCATCTGTGGGGCACGCGTCGCCTTCGATCTGCCTACTCTGTTCGTCGCAGGGGGACTGAGCGGTACACGTATAGGCGTTATCCGTTTTTTTGCAGCATGGAACGAGCTTTATGGGACCGCAGGCGGATGGAGCGTTGAGATTCGCGGGACAGGTGGTCGACGCGATCGGCCGCATGAGGGAGCCGGTGCAGGACGCTCTGGAGACAGAAGGGCTGCACGACCAGTCGGGATCTGTTTCTGAATCACGCTTGCAGCAGGCGACAGTGTTCGCAGGTGTGCAGGTCTGCGCGGTGCAGGTATCTGGAGGATCGAAAACGTCACTGTAGAACACGTTCACGCCGTTCTGGCTGTCACACTTCTGGCCCTGCGCGAGGCTGAGGTGCCAGCAGGTTCCCTTGATAGAACAGCACCCCACCTGACGTTCGAAAGGTTTGTAACAATTGGCGCCAGCGGGGCAGGTCTTACCAAAATCCGAATTCTTCTGGCACTTTGCTTCCTTCTCGGGCTTGGGGAAGTTCGTGCAGGTCCATGTGGGGTTGCGTGCAGTGTCCTCTCCATTACTTTCGATGGGGCAGCAGGCGACGGTCTCTTCCGACTGTTTGCACGTTTCCTGCCAGTTGTCGGGACAGGTATCGGCAGATGCCTTGCCGAGCGATACCTGGTTCGTCGGATTGTTGCACTCGTTTACATTCTTCACCGCGCAGGTCCACGGTGCACTCTCTGCTGTCCGCTCGCAGCACGAAACTTTCTCTTCGCTGCCGCCGCACCGCTCCTGCAGTGCTTTTCCTGTCGGACACTTGTCTCCGGAGAGCTGTTTTCGTCCCTGCTGTTTACATTCCTCCGCAGTGGTGGGAGCCGGGAACGTACTATCGACACAACCATAGCGATTATTTGCTAGCGTGATGCAGCAGGGAACGTATTTTCCGCACAGAGAGGGTGAGCAGGACCGTGCGTCAGACTTGAATGTGCCGCCCCACGTGTTGCAGTCCGTCTTCGACACCGTGCTGCAGCCTCCGTTGATCTTTTCGCTGCAGCACGGCCTGAGGCAGAAATCCGCTGGTGGCGAAGCATCCGTACCCTCTACGAAGTTTCCGGCGTTCGCGCTGGTATTGCACTCGTTCCGGCGCATCTTTTTGGGGCCGTCGGCGGTGCAGCACCAACCCTGCGGGCTGCAGAAGTCATCGTTGCAGGTGCGCATTCCCAGCTGCGCAGACGGCACGAAGGATCCCGCGAACGAGGAGCAGACCTCCGCAGGCGACTGGCCCGCCGTACCGTAGCCGCTGTTGTAGCTGATCCAGAGCGAAGGATTCCCTGCGAATGTGCCGTTCTTCACGTTGCAGCAGCAGCCCCCTTCCTGCGTCTTGGCGTTGCACTTGTCTGCGCAGTTTCCGGGGATGACGGTTCCGGGATGGTAGATGGTGCCGCCCACGTTCTGCATGCCGCACGAGGGGAGGGGCGAGCCGTCGGCATTGCCCCCGTGCGTGCACTGCCAGGAGGTGGTGTACGGAGGGGCGCCCCCTGCCGTGGGTGTCGAGACCATGCGGCAGCAGGTTTTGGTCTCGGGCGCTGGGCAGCAGCACACGCCTTTGGTGACGGGCTTGGGATCGAGCGCGACAGTGATGTCCGTTCCCTCGATCTGCCACGAGCACTCCGACGCATTCTGCTTCCAGATGCACCCCAGGTAGGTCTCGCCCGATGAGCCGCCGGGAACGGGAATCGTGGCGCAGTCGCTCTGCGCGCCGCACTGGCTGGAATTCTGCACGGCGAAGGCGCCGCTCTTGCTGCTGCACTGGGCGGCGGTCAGGTTCTCGATCGTCTTCTGCACTGCATTGGTGCAGCAGAGGATGGTGGAACAGGGAGTGGCGTCCGTGACGGGGAAGCCTCCTCTGCTGCTGCACGCTGCTGCCAGGAGCTGTTCGGTCCGCCTCTGGAGAGGATTCATGCAGCAGGAAATCTTCTCTGGAGGGGAGGTGTTGCAGCCCGCAGTGCACTGCGTAGCCGGTTGCATGGAGCCCGGAGCGCACTTTCTCACAACACCGTCGACCCAAATATCTTTTTCCCGTTTGCATTCCGCGGCAGATTCCCCCACGCACCGGGCATGCCTGCTGTCGGGATTCGTGAAGGCGGGCATCAGGTATGTCTGGCAGTCCGTGCGGCAGCACTTCTGAGCCTCGGGGGTCGGGCAGTATACGGGAGACTGGCTGAAAAACTGCGCGAAGAGCCGGCCCCACTTTGATTGGGCGTAGCCGTTTTCTTTGCACACCCCGTTGCGGCCATAGGGTTCGACCCCATGCGCGCGGCACTCGTCGGGACAGACGTTATCATTGCAAAAGTGCAGCGAACCGATGTTGTAGCAGCAGGAACGTTTTTCAGAATCCGCGCACCGGCTCGAGACACTGGAGGAGGATGAAGAAGAGGGTAGTTGTGTCTGGGAAGAGGATGACTCTGCAGGAGAGGAGGATGCGTCGGGCTGGCAGGGGAAGCCGGCACAGATTCCATTGCGGACACTGGCTGCGGAGCCGGCCGCCGGACTGCCGTGGATCGCGCACGCATCCGCCGGCATATTATCAAAGCAGCTCGTTCCGAGGCAGCAGGAAAGCAGCTCTTGAGAGGAGGAAGAGGAAGATACCGAAGAAGAGGAAGACGGCTGGATCGAATCCGGCGAGCTGCTGCCGGGAGTGACGGGGAGCACACAGGTGTTGCTTTGCGTGTCGCAGGAGACACCGGGGCAACAGACGAGGCTGGGATTGGTGTAAGAGCCGGACGTGTTACAGCAGGGAATCACCTGCGCGCAGGGATACGTGCCGGCTGGAAAGCACGCTCCCGCCCCGGGGCATGCCGACACGCCGTAGAGGGCCATACACTGTTGTTGCGGAGAACCGCTGCTCACGCCCCCGGTTGACGACGAGGAATCCAGGCCGCCGGTCCCTCCGGAAGAGGCAGACCCATTCGATCCGCAGTTCTGTGCGGGGGGAGTGGCGCAACTCCCGTCGGGCATGCAGACGGTGCCGGCGCCGCACGTGAAGCCGCCCGGGCAGGTCACGCCGGCAACCATGTTCACCCAGCAGGAATCCTGGACGCTGGTGATCCAGACGCAGGTGCCCTGCTGTTGCCCTTCTTCTTTCTGGCATCCGCCGTACATGTGGCCGCTGTACCAGTCGTACCACTGCGACCACCACGTGCATTCCGATACGAAGGCGCAATCGCAGTTCGTCTCGCAGACATCCCCCAGTTGCCCGGTCCCGTACAAGACCGTTGCCGTCAGTGCCGCGGAGGAATCTCGGCGGTCGATCAGTGAAACGGAGGCGGCCAGAGCGACAAGGAGCGCGCAGCCGATGATGAGCCGGGACCTTTGCATGAACCGATGTGCGTGACTTTTTGCAGCATAACGAGATCTGCGGCTTCTGTCGCTTGGACAGACATGGCCGATTGTTGCTAAAACACTATCGTCGTACCGCCGTCCCCGATGGGACCCTCACCGCCGCACGAATGTGTCTTCGTTCTGCGTGTCGATGCAGCCCGGCACGATGTCACTGGGAAAATCGTACGCATTCGCGATCTCGCAATTCATCATGCCGTTGCCGTCGAAGGCCAGTTCCCACCCACGGGCCGTCCTGGCTGCGAACCACATGCCGCCGCCCATTTCGCCCTCGAAGCGCACGGTACCGCGCGCGAATGCATTGGTCTCTTTCTGCACTTCGATGGCAAAGGTGCCAACAGGCCGGCTGTATTTTTCACTGAAGGCCTGGGCGACTGCCTCGCGCACGGGGCCGGCCGTTTCATCATTATTCCGCCAGAGAAACGCTGCCGCGAGGAGGAGCAGGATGCCGAGGGCGCCGGGCAAAAGGTATTTTTTCATCGGCGTAATGCTACTGGTATTTCAAAGCTGTGCAAGCGTGCATACTGAGTGCGGGCTCGCTTTTTTGTATGCTTCTTCGCTTCTTAAAAACTCATCCAAAAAAACCAGGCACCAATGAGAACAATAACGCCGCCCCACAGTACCTGCCTGCTCTTGAACATCTGGGCTTTTCGATGAACACGATCAGGAAAACAAATTTTTTCAATTCCTTTCAATAACGTAGTCCATCCTAAAATCGTGATGGCAATCCGCCAGTCGGCGGTCCAGATATTGTGTGAAACGACGGTAGCCAAGCCCAACAAAAAGGTAATGTAACCGGTAGAAACCGTAATGGTTTTATTGTCGGTATACTCGATCACTCTCCCTAAAAACTTGGCGCCAACAGACAGTGCACCGAGAATCATAAAAAGACTTCCCCAAAATCGTGCTAGAAAAATTGTGATTTCCATAGAGTGATTGAATCACAGTATGCATTATCTCTCAAACGGGACTTTTCATAGAAATATTGGCTCCCCCGGCTGGCCGTCTCCGCCTCCGGCTTCGCCGAGCCATTCCCATCCGTCGCCATCCTGTTTTTACGCACATCGAACTACCGAGCAAATCTCGGCGTAGTTCGATGAGTGAAACGAATCGAACGAAGACGGATGGCTCCGCTGACTGGGTGTTTTCAGAACTCTTCCGAATATTTAGCCTCCTGAAGACTCACCAGCGGGAAACAAATCTTCTGCAACGCTTCGTATCGTAAATTCTGAGAAAAACCTTCTTTCTAAGAGTTTACCGTTTTTTAATCTTCCACTTATTCCGTTCCCATTTAACCCACCCAGCCTGTTAGTTATTGTTGTTGGCGTCACCCCCAGCCTTTTTGCCCAATAGAGTTTCAGTCCGTACTTTTGGTCATGATAGTCAAATGAGAGGGAATCGTCCGCAAGTGGCTCGGGGTACAATGCCCAATCAGTTACTTGCTTGGTGCGTGTTAACGCAGGTTTTTCCTCTCTCCTTGATTCTCTCAGTACTGGTTTCGGATAAAAAACTGCCACAAGTCCATTTCTTGTTTTTCCTCTGATTCCCTCTGTAGTCCGAAGGCTTTCGGTGATGATCTTGTGTTCAGCATTGAGAATCTTTCGCCAACCCTTCCTTGTTCTTAGTTCTATTCCATTGATTATAACAACTCCATCATCGTTGGCGACGGGAAGATTTGCAACCGACTCACCAACATTAGATGGCATGCAAAGCATATCCGCCATTTCCTCCATCTCGAGCATTCCTAATCTTGACGTTTTCCCTGTTAATAAACTGAATAACTCGAAAGTGCCACCCCAATCTTCAATTTGGGCACTTCTGAATCGGGTAACTCCAAAATGCAGTAATTCACCTTTTGTACGGATACCCAAAGCTTCCATTTTTCCCCTAATGTCACATTTTGTTGATTCACTGATTTTCGGCAAATCGATAATCCTAAAGAATTCCTCCATACTTTCCGCGGTTAGATTTTTTGGGATTTTTCCTGTCAGATTAAAATACATTTTCTTTGCCTTTCCGAATTCTTTAAAATCAAATTCCCTAAATTTATTAACTCCCTTTCGACGAGCAGTTACCCAATCGGTTACTCCGTTTATTCTCAATAGTTCTTTACATCGAGCCTTCGTATTTTCGTGAGCGGTGGGTAGATGAAGAATAGCAGCAATTTCAAGACCATCTCTCCGAGATAATTTTGATGCTTGTCCCGTTAGTACTCGAAATAATGCTGCACCATGATATCCATCGAATTGAACTCTCCTAAATTTGTTAGTTCCAATATTGCGCATTGTGGCCACATCAATTATTCCTGCCTTTTCCTCAAGCATCGCAACGAATCGAATTCTTGTCTCCTCAGACATTTCAGGCAGATGGAGTACATCAGCTAGTTCCTCCAGATTTTCTACTCGCAGTTGTGTGAGAGCCCTACCCGTTACAGCCCCGCAAAAAGCAATTCCTTTTCCTATTCCCTGGAAAGATAATGCTGCAAACCTACTCACTCCACACAATCTCAATTCAACTCTATCCGATATCTTGTTCTCTTTGAGTCGTTGCAACAACTGTTGTTTCCATAATTGCGGGTCTTCTTTTGGTAGAAGTAAATCCATGCATAAGCGTCTGACATCTTCTTCGACGAAAGCACGGGCCACATCTCCTTTGTTCGTTACTCCTTGTATGTATGGGGCATTTCTCAATCTTGCATAAAGAATTGAAGGCTTAATTTTTAGAGCTTCGGCCCAGGCGTTGATATGCCCATATAGAATGGTCTCCTCAGATGACGCCTCTGGTGTCAGTTCTGCTTCTGACATACTATTCACTGTTGCTCTGGCTCAATATCATCTCTACGCACATACCTTCGTGGAATGCGGAAAAACCCTTTTTCATCAAATTGAGGTCTCTCTCTCCTGATCTGCTCGAGAAGGTTTATGCGTCTAATAAGAGTTAGCTGAAGAGGTGGATTTTTTGCTTCAATGTGAGCACGTATCTGCGCAACAAGATCTCCTTCAGGACTCCCGCCATTCGTTTCTCCTTCTCTCTCGCCACGCAATCTCTGAAGCTCTTGCCATCCGCCAATAATGTCTGTGAACAACGCCGGGCGGAACTTATTGGATTTTGGGACTATTTGCACGATAACAGCATCATTTTTTTTCCATCCTCTTTTCCAGAGAGAACTACCTGGACGGATTTTACGCAAAATGCGTCCATGCCTTTGCTCAAGTTTATTGAGCGATTTTGTTGGGTAGGCATCGATGAGCAATTTTGCATTCTCTAAATTCATGCCTCGTCCTCCCATCTCGCACAGGACAATCACCTGCACCTCTCCATCTCGAAAACCATCAAGGGCAGTCTCAACTTCATGCGAATAATCTTCACCGGTAAGCCCAACTATTGTGAGTTCCGGGAAGCGTCCCTGGAATGATGCTGTAGTGGCAGCAACCATATCCTTACTAGGAACGTATACGAGAGTTGGACAATTTTTTCGGATATTTTCGGGAAGGAGATGCCCATATACATCTGGAACTGCTCTATGTAATTCCGCATGTCTCCATGCCGCTTGTAATATTTTAGGATCGTAGTCACCCTTTCTAATCTTAAGGTCTGATTCCCTAATTTGTGATTCGTAAATGAAAAGTTCCGGCACAACATTAATGCGTTGTTTCATTGCTTCTAAAAGTGGGAGTTCATGAACAACGGGGCCATACCTATCAGAAATATGTCTGCCATCGGGCCACTCTTTTGTTGCTGTGAATCCTGCTGTAATTCGTGGATTGAGTGCATCAATGATTTTTGAACGCAAACTCGTTAGGAATCGATCTACCTCATCGACGACACAGAGGTCGATTGCTTGGGAGGGGAGATATTTATGAAGCTCCCTTCGTGAATGTGCCATCTGTAAGGCATGAATTCCCGCTACGATGATTGGTGGTTCAAATTCTCTGCGATTTCCGGACCAAATTCCTGTTTCAATTCCCAACGATTCAAATTGCTTTCGAATTCCACTAACAACTGTTCGACCTTCGGTGATCACAAGATCCTTTCGATCGCTATTAATCCCAAGCTGGTCTTTGGCTGCTTGTGATGCAGACACTGCAGCTATCTCGACAAGCGTCTTTCCCGAACCACAGCTTGCAACCGCACACATTCGTTCTCGATTCAGGAGTAATCCTTCATATAATTCCTTCATCGCTTCTTGTTGATGATCTTCAAGACGAATTCCGCTCTGTTTTGGGTCGGAATGAGGCAGGTATTCAAAACGGCTAGCAAACTGTTCCTGAAATGCCTCAAGGTACCCCGGGAGTTGAGCCATATTTTTATTCTAAACTGATATGAATACTTGTCAATAAGTTGGCTCCCCCGGCCCGTGCTTCGCTCTGCGAGCTTCGCAGGGCCTCGCGGCTATTACACAGGTGTTGAACTGGTTGATTGTTGTTAGAGATGGCTCCCCCGGCTGGACTCGAACCAGCAACCTTGGCGTTAACAGCGCCCTGCTCTACCATTGAGCTACAGGGGAACGTTGATGGAAAGAACTGCCGGTTGCTCCCTGCCCTGAGCGACTCCGCATGCGGAGGAGTCGAAGGGTACCATTGAGCTACCCGCCTTCGTCCCGCGACTGCGGGACTACGGACGGGCAGGCAGGGGACCGATGCATGCAAAGAACAAGACAGTCACTGATGTACGACTGGCGTCAGTATACGGATACCCGGCTGGGAAGAAATAGCGAAAAATGTCAGATATTCTTCCTACTTCCTCTTCCGCGGCAGGAGCAGCACGATTTCGCGTCCCACGAACTGATCGGGGCGGCGGTACAGCAGCGAAAGGCGGTTTTCGCGCGTCGGCTCGATGCCCGGAGGAAGGGTTGCGATGTACCCGGCCTTGTGTGCGGCCTCCCATGCGTGTTCCAGGAAGATCGTCTCGTTCTTGATCTTCCAGAAGGGCCACGTGAGGGCGAGCGGCACGCCGGGCAGGGTCTTGCTGCAGTTCTCGATGAACGCGGCCTCGAGCTTTTCGAGCTCCGTCTTCATTTTGGCGGCGGATTTCTGCGTGGGACGGTCCTCCAGCGCCGGGCCGAGGGTCGTTTCGGTCACCACCATGGCGGGCAGCTGCTTCAGCACGAACGGCTTGAGGGCATCCTGCTTCCAGACGGTGCTCTCGGCATCTTTTTTGAGAATCTTCAGTTCCTTGCGCAGCCACTCCAGGTTCTTCTCGCAGCCGTTCACGGCTTTCTGCGCGAGATCCGACGCGAGCACGTGCCAGCCGCGCACGAGGCACTCGATGGGGATCACGCCGGTGCCGCAGAAGGGATCGAACACAGTGAGAGGCTCGGGCTTCTTCGCCCGCTTCTGTGTGGGATCGTGCAGGGGAGTCTGGCATCCGCGCGACAGCCACGCGCCCATGTTGAGCAGAATCTGTGCGAGCTTGGGCGGCAGCAGACCAACGGTCGTGTCGCGCACGGGCTTGCCGATATCCCGCTTGGTGTAGGCGTTGACGTCCTGTGCGGCGATGGTGCGGCCGATCCAGAAGGTCTGGTTATCTTCCTCTTCGCTCTCGGGCAGGAGCACGAGTTCACAGCCGCGTTTGGGATCCAGCAGGCCCGCATCGCGCAGCAGCACCGGAGGCGCAGGCTCGCGCTCACTGCCCACATAGCGGCAGGGGCGGCCGAGCTTGCGGAGTGCTTCCTTACACTGGCGGTAGAGCGTGTGGATGGCCGGGCGCGGCAGGAGCAGCGTGCGGAGCGAGAAGGTGACTTTACTGCGGCGCGCATCTTTGAGTTCGCTCACGAGCAGCGAAGGAACTTCTGCAGGGGTCACCGCCTGATCGGTGGCGCGGCGGGCGAGGATGACGATGCCTCCCAACGTGTCGAGAAAAGCCGCATCGAGTTCCACGGGGCTCTCGAAGAGGACGACGGCATCTTTGATGGTCCTGCGATACAGAAAGCCCGGAACGGCGGCGGCCAGTTCTGCGAGCGAGATGCGCGGCTGATGACCGAGGAAGGCGGCGTACGATGGCATAGCGGCAGCGAGTATACAGGGAAGAGTATGAAGTATGAAGGAGGCTTGTTCACGCGCATCCTGCATACCGCATTCTTCATACTTCATCACTGTTCGTTCATGGCATCACGTGTCAACAGAACGACCAGCATCACCACGAGCGGAGCCAGCTGCACGAATCCGCGGGCGAGCCCCGTCTGGCGCAAGGCCTCTGCCGAGAGCGAGGTGAAGAGGAAGAGCGAAACCTGCAGCAGAATCGCAACCAGTACGAGAAGCACGAGCGGCGCGAGCGGCGAGCGCAGAATTTGTTTGCCCTGCAGAACGAGCAGCAGGAGGAAAGCCGGGAAGAGTAGGTGCCAGTTGCCCTCGAAGAAGGTGTTGACCCACAGGGCGTAGAGCACGCCCGGCTGCCAGCCGAATTCGTAGCTGGAGGAGAGAGACTTGGCGTTGCCGAATCCGAGTCCGTAGGTCCATTTGAAAGTCACCCAAGCGCAGCCGATGGCGAGCAGCCAGCCGACGGTCCAGGCGAGCGTGGCGCGCACCTCGCGCCCCGTCATGCGTCCGCGCCGGTTGAGCACGATGAGGCTGCCGATGAGCAGGGCGAGGAGGATCGGCAGGTAGAGGACGAGCGCTTCGTTCTTCGTGAAGATGAGCAGACCCAGTGCGAGGGCACCCAGACGCAGGAAGCTTGAGCGACGTGCGGCATCCGGTTCTGTGAGAGCGCTCCAGATCAGTGATCCGGCTGCGAACAGGTGTGCCGACAGAAACACATCGGCGTAGGCATTCACACCGTGGAAGAGGGAGAGGGGCAGGCTCGCGAGCAGGTAGACGCCCAGCAGCGCCCACCTTGGTCCTGCTTGGCGCTGCAGAACACCGTAGAGGAGTGCGAGAGAGGCCAGGAACCAGAGCAAGTGGATACTGTTCACGAGCCCTTCGTGCCACTGCCCGGCGAATGAGGCGAGCGATGCCTTGGCGAGCGAGACGGTCGGCGGATAGCTGCTCAGGGGTCCCGTGTCTTCACCGCCCATCTGCCCGATGTCGATGGTCTGTGTCGTGAAGAACACTTTGGCGCGGTAGTTCCAGTTCTTCAGCGTGTCGTCGAAGTACGGGGGAGTCGTGGCAAGGATGAAGGAGCCGAAGGCGATTTTTGCGATGGTCCAGATCGCGAGGAGGACGAGGAGGACGGAGACGGACTTCGGGATGCGGACTTCCCCCTTCGCCAAGGCTTCGGGGGACAGGTCGGACCTTGGAAGAGGGATAGGGTTAGGGCTAGGGTTAGGGTTAGGGAAGAGGTGCCATTGCAGAATTCTCAAGAGGAGCAGCAGGAACGTGAGCGAGCCCTGCACCGAGAGGAATCCGAAGCGCGTGAAAAGGATCAGTCCGGCGATGTGCACGAGGAAGGTGACGAACATCGTGAGCGTGAGCCCGAGCAGGAATCCGAGCGCAAGGCGCTCCAGCCAGAGCAGCACCAGTGTGCGGCCTTCGAGGAGGCGCAAGAGCAGCCAACCACAGAGCGTTGGCAGTATGATGCCGGCGGGGAGCCAGAGGAGCGTCATGGTGTTGCCGATGCAGGAGGCGTCGTGCGAAAGACGAAGGTGCCATCCATAAATTCGTGGATGATCTGGCCGACCGGCGAGATCGGTTGTCCCTTCTGCACGATCCGTCCATCCGTGCTGAAGGCGAGATCAGGTCGCTCGTAGACGAGCCAGATCGTAGCTCCGGAACCGTCGGCGGGCGATACGGGCGCGCTGGGATACGTCTGATAGCGCATGAAGTTCATGAAGTTGGTCGTCGGGGTCATGAGCACGTACCGCGGCTGGTCTGAGAGGATGCCGCGCGTCGCCAGTGCGAAATCAGAGAGGAAGTTGAACGTGCGAAAGGTGCGCTTGCCGATGGGCTGCATCAGGTAGGAGCGCACATCATAGGTCCACGTTGCGAGAAACTCGGCTCCCATGCGGATGTCGAGCACGATCCAGAAGACGAAGAACAGAACGAGCACGCGCCGGATGATTGTGGCTCTCTGCCCGGAGTGGGGATTTTTCCACGCGCGGAACAGAATGACGGCGGTACCGAGGATGAGGAGCGCGTAGATTACGCGCAGGGCGGAGTGCGCGGCGGGCGGCTGGCTTTGGAAGAGGTGCGTGCGGGTGATGGGGGAGGTGCAGAGGAGCGGCCCCCAAAAGAAGTTGATGCTGTAGGCCTTGAGTCCATCGAAGATCCAGAAGCACCGAATCGATTCGATTACTTTCTCCCCAATGCTCCATCCGCTGAGTTCGATAGTGTGGAAGATGACGTCGGAGCCGGGCGGTATCTGAAAGCCAATCGAGACAGTGTGAGGATCCCATCCTCCTACCGCACTCAGGTCCACGATGATCGATGTGGGTGCCAGACTCGGCTGGAGTGTGACAGGAATTTGCATGTAGTTGTTTGTTGCGCTCCCTTTTTTTCGCCACATGAATGAGATGGAAGCTCCCCGTGGACTGGTGTACAGGATCTCGACCACGTCGATGCGGTGCGAAAGCCCGATGGGCCGCGAGAGGATGCCGGGGACGGATGTCGTGATATGAATGCCATCGGGCACCAGGCCGACGTTCTTGAGTCCGATGGTCTGCCACTGGGCCTGTTCCGCAGAGTCGCCCAAGCGCAGCGTCGTCTGTTCCTCGGCCGAGGCGGCCATCGGCAGGGCGAGTATGAGTGCAGCGAAGAGGAGTAAGCGCAGACGCATGAGAAAGTCGGCGATATGGTACATCAACTCGATGTTGGTTTTTCGGATATTCCGCATAACCAGTGTCACTCTGAGCTCTGTCGAAGGGCGACACATGCCATGGTTCGACAGAGCTCACCATGACATTCTTCCTCACTCTTCCTGAGCCACCGTGATCTCTGCCGGGCCTCCTTCGATCACCGCCTTGATGCGCCGCACACCTGCAGAAGAGCTCTCTTCTTTCTGGATCGTGAGGGAGCCGAGCATACCGGTACGGGCCACGTGCGGGCCGCCGCAGATTTCTTTGCTGAAGATTCCTTTTTTGTCGTCCCCGACCACGTACACCTTCACCTCAGCGCCGTACTTGGCATCGAAGACCCCGATCGCCCCCTCCTTCTTCGCGCCCTCCACGCTCGTGACGTGGTAGGCCACGGGCAGGTCGGCGGCGATGGTCTCGTTCACCAGTCGCTGCACCTCTTTCAGCTGCTCCGGCGTCATTTTGTCTACGTGACTGAAGTCGAAGCGCAGCCGCTCCGCTGTGATGTTCGAGCCCTTCTGGTACACATGATCGCCCAGCACTTTCCGCAGTGCGGCATTGAGCAGATGCGTGGCTGTGTGGAGCTTGGTGGTTTCGCTGCTGTGATCCTGCAGGCCGCCCTTGAACTTCTGCTCGGCGCCCGCCCGCGACAGGGCCTGGTGCTCCTCGAATTTTTCTTTGAACCCCTTCTCATCCACGGTGAGCCCTTTTTCCAGGGCCAGCTCCTTCGTGAGCTCCAGGGGAAAGCCGTACGTGTCGTACAGGTGAAAGACCACGGTGCCATCCATCTGTGTTCCCGCATGTTCCGTTGCCCGTTCGAACTGTTTCATTCCTTCTTTCAGCGTCTTGCCGAACTGCTGCTCTTCCCGGCTCAGGGCTTCGAGAATTTCAGTTCTCCGGTCCTTCAGCCTTCCGTACACGTGCCCGTACTGGGCGATCACTGCCTCGGCGACTGCGGGCGTGAACGTGCCATCGTGCTCGATCTTCAGCTGGCGTGCGGAGCGGATGGCCCGCCGGATGAGGCGGCGCAGGATGTAGCCCTGATCCACATTCGAGGGGAGGACGCCATCCGCGATGATGAACGTGGCGGCCTTGAGGTGATCCACGATGATGCGCAGGTGTCGCTCATCCCTCTGGTCGGCCATTTCCATCACACAATCCATAATCGGTTTCATCCGGTCCGTCTCGTACACGCTCGCGACGTTCTGCAGCACCTTGGCGACGCGCTCCAATCCCATGCCCGTATCCACGTTCTGCTGCGCGAGGGGCTCGAAGGTCCCTCCCTCGCTCGGTCTCTCCCCGGAGGGGAGAGAAGGATCGGAAGGGACGAGTTTTTTGTTGTACTGCATAAAAACATCATTCCAAATCTCGAGCCATTCCTTTTCATGCGTCGCGGGATTGCCCTGCGGTTTGCCTTTTCCAATCCAGAAGAACATCTCGGTATCGGGTCCGCACGGGCCGGTCTGCCCTGCCGGGCCCCACCAGTTCTTGGCCTTGGGCAGAAAGCCGATGCGCTCGCGGGGGATGCCCAGCTTCTCCCAGATCTTCGCCGACTCCTCATCCTTCGGCGCATCTTTGTCCCCTTCAAAGCACGTCACTGCCAGCATGTCGACGGGAATCTGCAGCACCTCGGTGAGAAATTTGAAGCTCATCTCGATCGCTCCTTCCTTGAAGTAATCGCCCAGACTCCAGTTGCCCAGCATCTCGAAGAAGGTGAGGTGGCTCAAATCACCCACTTCGTCGATGTCCTGCGTGCGGATGCAGCGCTGCACGTCGGTGAGCCTCTTGCCCGCCGGGTGTTTCTCGCCCATGAGGTACGGCACCAGCGGATGCATGCCGGCCGTGGTGAAGAGCACGGTGGGATCATTCTCAGGCACGAGCGAGGCGCCCGGAATCACGGCGTGCCCTTCCTTTTTGAAGAAATCCAAGTATTGCTGCCGGATGTCATCGGTACTCATGGGGCGCATGCAGGGGCGCAGTGTAGCAAGGGGGGGTGGGGTGGGGATAGGGCAGGCCCGCCGGAATGGTTCAAACATGGCAGACGCAGAACACAACGAATGTGGCTTTAGAAGCCAAAATCTGGTACAATAGGGTTAAACACACATGATTCCTACGACATCCCCATCACCGTGGAGGAAAAGCTTCTTCTCCTGGAAGACGATTGTGTTGCTTGGCATTGCATTCGCCACGGTCGCGTGCGCCTGCGTGTTCTTCTTCCTCCGCAGTCGCGAGGTGATTGACCGGCTGGTGAAGGACCGTCTGCGCAACGAAGCGGCGATTGCCGCGCTCTCCTTCGCCGGCGAGGAGCTCGATGCGATCCGTTCGACATCCGAGATGCAGTCGACGAAATTCGGCGAACTTGTCTGGCGGCTCAATGATATCCGTGCGCGGTCGCCGCAGATCCGCTTTGCATACATCATGCGCCGGACCGCAGATCCGCTGACGCTCGAATTTGTGGTGGATGCCGATGCGCTCAATACGCCGGAGCAGCTCGATAGCAACGGCAACGGCATTGTGGAGTTATCCGAAGGGCCGGGTCTGCCTGGTGAACCGTACGATATCTCGACCATTCCGGCCCTGCAGGATGCCGCGTTCCAGGGTCCTGCCACCGACGAAGACGTCACTCTCGACCAGTGGGGGTACGCCCTGTCCGGCTACGCGCCCATCCGTTACGCCGACGGACGCGTGGCAGCCGTACTCGGCATCGACATGACGGCCGAAAACTATGCACAGATCCGTCAGAGCATCTTCTCGATGCAGTCGCTCCTGCTCGTGCTCTTCGGCGGCATGCTCGTCATCTTCGCGGTCATCGCGATCATCTGGCGCCGTCGGGTGCAGGAAATGGGTCATCTCGATGACGAACGCCGATGGCTTCTGCAGCTCATTCTGCACCAGGTGGGTACGCCGCTCACCATCTTCCGCTGGGGGGTGGAATCGCTCCGTGAGGCACTGCCCCGCCTGCCCGATGCGGCGCGCGCAGAGATGGAGGAGAACATTCTCATCATGGAAGACGGCGTCTCGCGCCTCGGTCATGTGTCGGAGGTGCTCCTGGCCGCTGATCGTATTCAGGAGGGGAATGTGCGTGTTGCCGACGAACAAGTCTCTCTGCAGAGCGTACTCGATGAGACGAAGGAGGGTATCGCGCAGCAGCTGGCCAAACGGGGACAGAAGCTCGAGGTGGATGTATCCGCAGACTGCACACTCCATCTGGATCGACGCCTGCTCGCCGGTGTTCTGCGCGAGCTCCTGGATAACGCCATGGTCTACTCGCCCAAAGACGGCGTGATCACGGTGCGTGTGCTCCGGCACAACCGGTCTGTGGAGGTGAGCGTGCAGGACCGCGGGGCGGGCATTCCGCGCGAAGACCTGTCACGCATGTTCGAGCGGTTCAGCCGCGGATCCAATGCGGGAAAATTCGATCCCAACGGGACGGGTGTGGGTCTGTACATTGCCAAGGGCATCATCGAACGCTTCGGCGGAAAAATCTCCATGTACTCCACGGAGGGGGAGGGGACGACGATCACGTTTACGCTCCCTTTGGTGTAGGGGATGCAAGGTTCGTGCGCTGTGCCCCGTGGCCGTTCTTATGGCTGTGTGAAGATCCATTCCTGTGGATGCGGTGCAGGGGCTTTGGTGGTTCTGTCGGCAGGAGAGTTGTCTGTTCGAGTGCGGTCAGCAATGAGCGGAATGGCGTGAGTTGCGCGTCGATCTGGTTTGCCGTTTCGGTGTGTGTGCGGGGATGTTTGTGGGCGAGAGTGGTGATCTGCAGGCGCGTGCTCTCCATCTCTGCCCGGATTTTTTCCGCGATTGCAGAGGCCTGCTGCCGTGTTTCAGAGAGTGCATCGGACATCGTTCGCATGGCGTGCTCTTCTAATTGTGCAAAAGAATTTCCTGTCTGCTGCAATTGCTGTTCCAGTGCAGCGATATCTTCGGGCGGGAGCGTTTCGAGGCAGAAATCCACGAGCAAATTATGGGTCAGGGTGTCGCGTTTTTGAAACAGGCGCATGATTCTCGCAATGCGGCGCTTCGGTTGCTGGGCCCTGCGGATCTGTTCCATGAAGACCTCAATATCGTGGGCATCCGTCATCGCCTGCGCCTGTCCGTACTTGGCCAGCACCACGAAACGGCTGGTCCGCTCGAATGCGGCATAGGCAGCACGAAACAAATCTCTCACCTGAGAGACCTCCGCACTCAGGGTAGCAAGGGTGGATGATGGGCCGGCTTCGTGACGTGTGACGGGGGTACTCTCTCTCGTTTCAGACATCGCAACCTTTGACATACGTTAGAATTATGCTACCCGTATTTTGAGTTCTGTCAATGCTCCCCGGCAGGCCCAGATTGACGGTTTACCCCAGGCTACAGCGGATCTTTCCGGCCTCGACGATATCGGCCGTGAGGGCGGCGGGATCAGTGTTCGCCATGAGCCGATGGAAAATGTTTGAGGTGATATTGCGGTGGATGATGTGATGCGGTTTTTCGGGCTGCAGAGCGATGCCGAGAATTTCCTCGATGGCGGCGATGTCTTCGCGGATTCCCTCGAATGCCGTGTCGCGCCGTGCGAGAAGATCTAGGTTCTCGCGGTTCAGGTACTTGCCCGCATGTTTCAGATCTTCGCGCAGGGCGGGGTAGTGCGCTTCGAGCAGGGGCAGAAGATTCCGTTCATGCGCGATCTTGAGTCCCCGCCCCGTGGTGATGAGTTCGGGAGGGATGCCGAGGGAGTAGAACGCCGCCGTGAAGGTGATGGCCCGGGGGAGTTTGACGGCACCGATGCCGCGGCTGTAGCCGAAGAGCCCGATGTGCAGCAGGCGTTCGCGGCGCGAGGGCACGTACGGCGCGATGCGATTCACCATCGGCGCCAGTGCTTCGATCGCGGGTTTCCAGATGGTGACGAAAATTTCGGCGAGCGCGCGCAGCTTTTGGCGGTCTGCGTCAGAGATGCGCTTCACGGTGCGCTTGGGGGCTTCGGCCTTGATCGTCGCGAGCGCCCGCTCCACTTCCGGCAGCGGGTAGTCGTAGCGGAAGGCCGACTGGATGGAGTACGTGCGCGTGCCCGCGTACTGATCCAGAAATGTTTCGGTGTAGGCGGGGTTCACACTGCCGCGGAAGGGGAGCGAGCCCGTGCCGAGAATCGGGTGGACGGGGAATCCCAGTTGCTCCCCCAGCAGATCAGCTGCGCTCAGGGCGGCGCGCACGGCGAGCACGGCGGGGATGAGGCCGGAATTCATGGCCGGATCGGAACGCGCCAAAAACACGCGCTGGCCGCGGGTCTTGAGATCCTTCTTCTCCTTCAAAAGCTCCTGCCAGTAGGGCTCCAGAATGTTCTCGATCGCGAAGAGCGAATCGATATCCTCCACCAGCGGTGTGACGTGAATCAGGTCGAGCAGGTGATGCTCGTCCTCCTGGCTCCGGTGAAAGATCGCACGGTGGTAATCGGCGATTTCGCGAAAGGCGCGGCGCGCCCCGATGGGCTGCTCCGCCGATGTGGTGAGCGGCAGGAACATTTCGGTCACCGGCGGCCGCCTGAGTCCGATTTCCTTGGCTAGGTCCGCGAGCGAGAGGATGTTCATGAAGGCGCGTGCCGCGCGGTGCGTCTTGCCCTCCTGCCACGAGGGGATGCGGAAGGTCAGGTGGATATCCTCCCCCAGGGTTTTCTGCTGAAAGAAATCCTGTGCCCGCGAGAAGAGCTTTTCCCCCACAGCCTCATCCACGTACTTGCCCTCCCAGTCCCACATGTACTCGTCGATGGGGAGTTCTTTGAAGAGCAGCAGCAGTTCCTCGATTTCGTCCTGCGTCGGGATGAACGCATCTTTCCGCCACCACGGGACGGATGCGTTGTCCGGGTGCTGCGTTGCCATGGTGACGGGCGGCCAAATCATGGCGACATCCTACCGTGATTGTCTGAGGCGGAATATGATTTCCCCCGCATGACCCCCTCCCCGTTTTCAGCGCTTGGCCCTGCGCCGATTGATCCCATCTTCGCCATTGCGGCCGAGGCGAAGGCCGCGGGGGCCGCGGCCATCGATGCCACGGTGGGCATGATACTCGATGAGGCGGGCAAGCCGCTCGTGCTGCCGTGCGTGCGGCAGGCGGCAGCCGCTCTGGCGGAAGGGGACTTTGCGTATCCGCCACTCCTCGGTCTGCCGGCGTTCCGCTCCTGCGTCACGCAGCTCATCTTCGGCGACCGGTCCGGAGCCATCGCTTCGATCGCGGCCACGGGGGGCACGGGGGCCGTGGCGTTGAACCTCAAGCTGCTGAAACTCCTCGGTATTACTGAAGTGATCCTGCCGGTTCCGTCGTGGCCCAATCATCGCCGGCTGCTCACCGGGCTCGGGTTTTCGGTGCAGGAAGTTTCGTATCTGCAGGAGGGAAGGCCCACGCTGCGTTCGCTCCAAGAGAAACTGGCTTCCATGCGCTCCCCATGCGGAGTGCTGCTGCAGGGCGGCGGCCACAATCCGACGGGGGTGGATTTCTCGCCTGAACAATGGAAGGAACTCTCCCAACTCCTCGGCGCTACGCAACACGTGGTCCTGCTCGATCTGGCGTACCAGGGTCTGGCGCGTGGAGTCGAGGAAGATGCCGGGCCCGCCCGTCTGTTCGTAGAGAGCGGCGCTCCGCTGCTCGTTGCATGGTCGGCCTCCAAGAACCATTCGATCTACGGACTCAGAACGGGGCTGGCCTGCGTCATCGCGGATGACCCGGCGATGCATCAAAATCTGGAACGCCACTTCATGATCCTGGCGCGCGAAATGCACTCCGCGGCGCCCGTGCCCGGGCAGTCTATTGTGGCGCTTGTCCAGGAGCGGCACGGCGATGCGTGGCGCAGAGAGATCGCAGAGGTCCGCACACACATTGATCGCAAGCGCCGTCTATTGCAGGAGGCATTTCCATCCTTTGCGGTGGCGCTGGCCGGCAGGGGGCTCTACGCGCTGCTGCCGCTCTCATCCGCTCAGGTGGATGCACTCAAGCGGCAGAACATCTTCCTCGGGCAAGACGGGCGCGTGAACATCGCGGGCATCCCCGATGCGCGGATGGACGAGTTCGTCACGCGCGCCCGATCCATCACCGCATCATTGCCCCGGTGATCCGCAACATGTAAGCGGGGCAAACAGCCGTGTGAAGTTTGGCAGATGCTCACTCGTTTCCGCATGCAGAAGGGCTGAGCGAACCACGCTGTCTGTTGTCAAAAAATTGAACAGTACCGTGCAGCCGACCCGGAGGCTGATTGACTGCTCCACTCACCGTGACTACAAGGGGGCATCCCTTTCCCCCTCCTCTCCCATGCCGACCGTCGAAGCACTCCATGATTCCGAGGCAGACATCCATCAAGCCAGCCAGGCGGATACCTGGCCCGAAGATTTGCCCGCAGATGCGATGGAGCTTGCACGCGAACTCGACAAGTTGCAGCGGCCCCATTACGAGCCCGGCAAAGGCCTGGGACCGAGCAGTCCTGTTCCTGCAGAGATCGAGGCGACCGAAGCAGAAGTCCGAAAACTCCTCTTCGCATCCGGGCCCTTTCCTCAGGCGATTGCCCAGGATCTTGCTGCGGATATGAGAAAATTGCGTCAATTTCATAGAGCGGGAGCCTGAGGTCATCATCGCGCGCCCGAAGCGGTACAGGGGGATACTCGTCACAGTGGTCCGAGAGTGAGGAGTGGTCGCGCAGATGAGGCCAATCTGCTATAATGAGTGACCTATGGCGGAAATCTCTCTACCGTGCGGCCCGGTACCTCTCCCCGAAGGATCGATTGTGCCGGATGAGGAAGTGCAGGCGCTCCAGACGGCGCTGGAACTTGCTGCTGCCACCATGACTCAACGTCCGGGAAGTGCCATCGTGCACGAGCTGCACCGTACTGCCGCTGCAAAATACCGTGATGCACTTGCTGCGCGTGGGCTGGCGATGCCGGAGTAGTTCGCCTTTTTCTCTGTCTTCATGCCTGACGAACATCCACATACACCAGAGATTCCCGGGTCTACGCTCCCTGAAGCCGGACAGGATCAACAGATCGCACAGAAGCGTGCGGATACGCAGGTCTCTTCACGCATGACCACGTTCGCGCAGCAACCCGACGAAAGCGCCGAGAAGCTGCAGGAACGCTTCATCAGTGAAGTGTTGGTTCCGGCTATCGAGTGGGCGATCCTGCCGGATGCACGCGATCTCGTGGCAGATATCACTGCGCAACTCGAACAGGGGCTTCCTGATTCTTCGCGGGCGAACGACTGGGGCACGCGGGCCTCGGCCATTGTCGAGCGCATGAGCCGCCTCTTGATGCAGATGGAGCAGGTTGCGAGCAGGCACCTGGGTCCTGTGGGTGCTTTTGCCATGGGGGAGATCGCGCACCACTGCCCCAAATTCATGCATATGTTGATCGCACCGACCTGCCGGGAACTGGCGCTTGCATTGGAGCGCGGAGACACCGAAGCTGCCGAAAACTGCCGTCGGATCATCCTGCAGGAAATCGGCGGGACCGGAGTGCATGCTGCAGAGCAACGGCTCCAGTTTCTTCTCGAAAAATACTTCATAACCAAACTGGCCTTCGCCAACCGCTTTCAGAAAGCGAAGAAGGGGATCAGCGCCTCCGGAAATTTCAGTCGCATCATGGCACAATCGGAGCGCCGGATGGGGGAAATTCTGCACAATGTACTGAGACTGGAGCACCATTCCTACGAAGTGGAATTCGTCACAAATATTCCTGAAGAGCAGCAGGAACAGGATCTGATTCCCCGGGCAGGACTCATCGGAGAAGTGCTTGCAGAATTGATGCTGAACGCGTTTAAAGTGATGGAGCAGACAAAGAAGGGATCCAAACTCATCGTCACGATCAACCTACGAAAAGACGGCAGTATGCTGCTCAAGGTGCATGATGATGGGCCGGGAATCGGCAATCGCGATCCCGAAGAGCTCTTTAGAGCGGGCGAAACGACAACGCAGCGTTTCGGGGGGACGGGGATGGGGCTCACGTATCTGCGCCAGAACATTCAGGAGCACTTTCAGGGATTTCTCACTGCGCAGAAGAATACCAGTGAACCGGGGATGACTGTTTCATGTATCCTGCCGCCGGCGGAGGGATGGCCGCAGCAGGAGGGCGATGAGTGAGGGCACATCACGTCCCGAAGTACTTCTGAAACTTCTCTGCTTTCAGCAGCTTGGCCCCCAGCGTGAGCATCTGAGTCTGAAGGCGCGGGTGGGCCCGCAGGCGCTTGAGCATGCCCTCGCGGCGCTGCTTTAAGGCGAGCATGCGCTCCAGTTCCGGCATGGGATATGCGGGATCTAAAATGCGCTTCGCCACCTCCTGCCCCGATGCGAGCGCGAAGGCGATACCCTCGCCGGTGAAGGCCTCGGTGAGTCCCGCGGCATCCCCTGCGAGAAAGACGTTGCCGAATAGAGCGCCCTTGTACAGCACGCCGAGGGGTGCGCCCCGTACGGCTTCGGGATCGAACGGGAACCCCTCATCCGCCATGAATTCTTTGAATGCCTCGATGACCTTCTCGTACGGAATTTCGTCCGGATCGTAGTACGCGCCCACGTTGGTGATGCCCTCCCGCTTCGGAAAAGCCCACATGTACCCGGTCGCAATGCGTGCGGGATCAAAGAACCACAGCACCCGTTCTGTCTTCACCGGCACGTCGATGGCGAAGCCAAGCGTGATTTTGCGCGGCAACTTCAAAAAGCGGCGCACCATGGAGTCGGCTCCGTCCGCGCCCACGAGGGAGGTGAAACCGAAAGTTCCCTGCGTCGTCACGACGCTGTCTTTCTGTATTTCGGTGACTTTCGTATCGGTGAGCACGGTGATGTTCGCAGTGCCAGAGATCTCCTTCAGAAGAAACTGACCCAGGTCCAAGCGGGTGATGGAGCGAAGCCCGTGCTTCAGGTGGATCACGGTGTCGTGCCCGCCCACGCGGATGGTGTGTGTCGGCGCGGGGTGCGAAAGGGATTCTGGTATCCCAAAGCCTTCATCCTGGTGCGTGAGGCCCCCGCCGCAGGTTTTGGGCCCGATCACCTTTTTCCGGTCCACAATCAGCACGGATTTGTTTGATCCTTTCAGCGTCCGCGCGCACTGCAGCCCCGCGGGTCCTGCACCGACGATGATGACGTCGAAGCGAGTTTCCATCTGTTGGGCACTGGTATACCACAAATGGAGTGAGGGAGAGTGGTGGACCAAGTGCGGAAATATTGGAACCGCTTGGAGGAGCTGATTTATGTGTGGCATGGGCAATGGATGACCAGTGCGGCAACGTGAATTCGAGATTACATGTATCATGGGACAAAGTTTTTCTCATGACAGCCACCCCTCTCGATTATTTCATCGAAGCGACGACGGGCTTGTGTCCGCAGTGTATGAAGTCAGTGCCTGCAAAACTTCTGCGCAAACAAAACTCAGTCTATTTGGAGAAATACTGCCCAACGCATGGTCCCCAAACGGAGCTTTTTGAGGAAGATGCAGACTACTTCATCAGACGAAGAGACTTCGACAAACCCGGGACCGATTGCAGGAGGCAGACAGAAACCAAGAAAGGCTGCCCTTTTGATTGCGGTCTCTGCCCTCAGCACGCCCAGCACACCTGCATCGGACTCATCGAAGTGACGAATGCCTGTAACCTTGGTTGTCCCATGTGCTACGCGGCATCGGGGAGTGGTGAGTTTCTTCCACTCGAAGTCATCGAAAAAATGATGGATACCTACATTCAGTCCGAGCTCGAGCCGCCTGAAATCCTCCAGATCAGCGGCGGCGAACCGACGCTCCACCCGAATATTCTTGAAATTATCACACTGGGAAAGCGCAAGGGTTTCAAGTATGTCATGCTTAATACGAATGGACTACGCTTGGCGAACGACGAAGCATTTGTCCGGAAGCTCGCGGAGTTCAAAGGGGGATTTGAAGTCTACCTGCAGTTCGATGGGTTGAACCCCGCAGCACTTCTTTTGCTGCGCGGGAAAGATGTAAGTTCCATCAAGAGAAAAGCAATTGAACATCTTGAGCGCCACCGTGTGCCAACGACGCTCGTTGCGACGATTGTGCAGGGAGTGAACGACGGCGACATCGGAGCGATCGTAAAATTCGGGCTCGATACCCCGGGCATCCGTGGTGTGAATTTCCAGCCCATGGCGTTCTTCGGCAGAATTCCTGAGGGCATGAGCACGAAGGGCCGTATAACATTGACCGGCATTATTCGGTGCATTGAGGAGCAAACGGACGGCTTGCTCTCCCGAAATGATTTTGTGCCTCTGCCCTGCGATGTTGACCGCGTTTCACTCACGTATCTGCACAAAGACAAGAAGGGAAAATGGATTCCGCTGCCACGTGAAATTGATCTGAAGCAGTTCGTTCCGGCAATCAAGAATACCTTCGCTTTTTCCCTTGATGATGCAATCGATATGAAAGCGGCACAGGGGTGTGATTGCTTCAGGGGACCGTTCAAGCTTATCGATCTCCTTGCCGATGCAGCCCTGCTGCGCTCCTTGCACAAGCGTGCGCAATACCTCAATGAAAACCTGTTCCGTATTAGCATTACGTCGTTTGTGGATCCCTACAATTTTGATCTGCGCTCCATGCAGAAGGAATGTGTGCATATCATTACGCCCGATGGACGGAAAATACCCTTCTCCGCGTACAATATGATTCATCGAAAAACCGAATGACGCAGATGGCACTCCTCCGTCGGCTCGCCGCTACCCCCCTCGGAATTTTTGACATCGTCATGACAACGATTGTTCTTCTCTGTGTCGTCGCCATCTTCGTGGCAGTTATTTTGAACTTTGCAGGATCCAATACTCAGCATGTACGAAAAGAGCGGCGGAGTATTGTGGAAACCGGAACAATGACGGCATTCTTCCTTGTCTACTATCTCTGTGCGAGATTCCAGGTCGGCGCCCTCCCACCGCCACCTGTTGCACTTCATATTTCCATTGCTTGTCTCTCTCTCGTCGTCATTGTCGGCGGGACACTCGTGAATATTTGGGGAAGGGTGGCACTGGGGCACAATTGGGCAAATCAGATCAAAATGTACGAGAATCAGACATTCATTCACTCGGGACCATACTCATTTGTCCGGCATCCACTCTACGCATCGCTCGTTTGGATGTTTTTTGCGGGGAGCTTTCTTTACTTCAACTGGCTTCTTTTCCTACTCACGGTCGTTATCTTCCTTCCTTTCATGACATGGCGCGCACGGCAAGAGGAAATGCTGCTTGAGGAGCAATTCCCTGGGTACTCTAAATACCGGAAGATCACTGGCATGTTTTTTCCCAAACTCTTACGCTTTCACCTATGAAGACGCATCATCCTGTCTCTGTCCAGCGTGCAGCTTTTCTCTTCTGTCGTGTGAGTATTACGGTGATTCTCTGGGCTGCTTTTTTCCTGCATTCCATTGTCGTACTGTGGCTGGCATTCATTCTCTTGGGGCTTTCGGCCGTTCTTGGGGTGGATCGCGCGCCGATGATCGTTCTCTATACGCAGACGGTTGGGCGCTTTCTGCCTTCGTTCACCGAGACTCTGGATCGCTCTGCCATGCGTTTTGCACACACGCTGGGTACGTTGTGGAGCGGGGCCTGCCTCTTTTGTTTGTACGTATTTCCACTCTCTCCGATCGGCTGGCGTCTGCTTCTCCTTCTTTCAATTATGAAGACGATCTCAGCCTCCGGCTACTGTCCGGCTTCCAAGCTCTATACATGCGCGACGGGAGGCTGTTGTCCGCTCTCGCGACGTCTTTTCGGAGAGCAACATCATGACTGATTTTCTTCCTTCGGCGTCATCCTCTTCTTCTTGGGGCATCCGCCCTGTCTTGTTTTTTGTTGGGGCATTGCCGGTGGAGTCCTATCCCTTTTTCATGTTGCTCGCACTCGCGGTAGGCATACTCGTTTTTCTCTATTACCTGAAGAAGCTGAAAAAACAACATAGCCATTCCCTCTCCATTCTCGTTGCTGCTTTGGTGGGGGGAGTGCTCGGCGCGAAAATCCCGATCTGGCTCACTCAATATCCACATATTGCGGAAGGAGGATGGAACATTGATACCATTCTCTCAGGACGAACCATTGTGGGGGGCTTGATTGGCGGCACGATTGCGGTGCAGCTCATCAAACGGAAATTACATATCCAACAACGCATTGGTAATGCCATTGCCCCTGCGCTCGCTGCCGGTATTGCGGTGGGGAGGTGGGGGTGTTTTCTCCGTGGTTGCTGCTTCGGAATGCCAACGAATTTACCGTGGGGCGTTGATTTCGGCGATGGTGTTTTCCGGCATCCGACACAACTCTACGAGTCACTCTTCGGAGTTATTGCATTTCTCATGCTGGCGCTTCTCCTGAAAAAGAAACAGCCGGACGGATCGCTCTTTGCCGGGTTCATGATCGCGTACTTTCTCTTTCGCTTCTTCCTCGAATTCATCCGCGTCGAGCCGCGCGTTCTCTTTGGGCTCACCGGGTACCAGTATGCCGCGATGGTGGTGCTGGTATACTATGCAGTAAGGCTCTTCCATTCCCCATATATGTATGGACACATCGCAGGGTAAAAGGGACTTTTACAGCGATACCGGCAAATCGAGCGCCTCCTTCCTTCTGGGGATTGCCCTGATGGTATTCCTTTCGCTCGGAGGTCTCCTGTTGGTTACCAGCACGAACAGTATGCCGGCAGTTCTGGCCCTCGTGGCGACGACCTGTGTTCTCATCGCATATCTGCATTACCAATTCGGCCGCAAGGGAGGGGATGGTGTCATTCGCATGGTCTTTGATTTCATTCTTGGGGTACTGTTGACCGTTATCGGAGGGATGGGCGTCAACTTCTTCATCGGTCTTTTTGCCATTTCTGTCGGCAATGCATTCGGAGGCCAAATTGCAGGCATCATCATCGGGATCGGCTGTGCCGTGGGGCTTCTGTATCTCTGTGTTCGTTTATTCTTGAGGAGAGGGAGGAAATATATTGCTTTTGGAATGCTTGGGAGCGCTATTATCCCACTCTTCATCTTTGGGGCTTGTTTGTATTCATTGAACGGGCTCTGATTCATCAGTGATTGCAGATATTGAATTTTGGCTTACAGAAGCCAGTGGTGGAGATGCCCCTCCTTCGTTCGCCTCCGCCCTCGGCTCTGGCGAACTACGGCGGGCAGGCGGGAGGCCCAACATCTTGCAACAGCATATTCGCCAAAACGCACACGAGGTGCGTTTGCCGAATATGTGGTGGAGATGCCGGGAATCGAACCCGGGTCCAACGTGTAGTGCAGCTGCTTGTACTGTCGTGCTCCTCTCGTACTCACACCCCTAAGAGAGAAGCAGAGAAAGGGTGTGAGGGATGATGCCTGATTGACCACAGGGCCGCGACATCAGACGGCTCTGCTGCCTCGCTGATTACGCCTCATCCCTGTAGCGAGAATCGAGGGTGAGACGTGTCCGCGTAGAGCGGACTTAGGCAGCCAGTGCGAATGCGGGCGCAAACGTGAAGTTCGCGAACGCCTTCTTAAAGACCGCCGGTACATCTGCAGTGGCAGATATTGTTTGCAACAGTGGGTGCGGGAACCGTTGCCCTCCCGAACAGAAGCGAAACTTCACCAGTATCACGCTGTCGAAACCAAATCATCCCCATGCTGTGAACGATCAAGGGCACCATTGTACACTTTCGGCGTATCCACGCATGTCTTTTCCTGATTCTTCTGCGGTTTCTATCACTTCAAAAACACCACCCGTTTCTTTCGATTCGGGTGGCATTGAACGTATAGAGAACAATCCTCACTCTCGTGCCTTCGCCATCGCACGCACCGCCCACAGCATCGTCGAGAGTTCCCCGCGGGTGATGGGTCCATCCAGGTCGGCATCCGCCGAGAGCGCGCCGCCAGCAATGAGGGCATCCACGTAATGATCGGACCAGAATTCCTTTGGATCCGTGGTGTCTGTAGCCAAGTGGAAGGCCTTGGCCAGCGCTTTGGCCGCTTGGGCACGTGTCACGAGGGCGTTCGGGCGGAAGGTGCCGTCCGTCAAGCCGCGCATGACTCCCGCGCGCATGGCCGTGCAGAGGTCGATGCCGTACGAGGCATCTTTCTCCACATCACGTGCCAACAGAGAGTAATCGGATTCCGAAAGCTTGGGGAAACACCGTTCCGTGGGCCTGAAGAGCCGGCGCACGATCGCAGCCACGAAGGTGGAGCGCCTGATCGTCGCATCAGAATCCCATGTGTAGGCAACGGACCCCACGGCGGGCAGGGGAGGAGGCAGGGGCAGGAGAACCGGCTCCTCCATCATGATGATGGCGGGAGCTTTGGGCGGCAGCATCACGTCTTCGGGAAAGTACGCAGACGCCAGCTGCGGCAGGAGCAGGGAACAGGTGAGCAGAGCGGAGATGGAGCGTGTACGCATGGAGATAAGGGGAAAAGGGGACGATTGTGAACCTCCCTTGTCTTCGGTGCAATTGCCTTTGAACACTCGAGGTGCTCAGTCCTCGCTCACCTTCAGCTTGGCCAGCATCCGCATGAATGCCGTTTCAGGATTATGGAGCGTACTGCCGCAGTGTAACGAGAAGCGCTGGAAGTGGCGGGGTGTGAGAATGAGGGCATTGCGTGTCGTACAGGCCATCTGTTCCTCAAAGAGAATGGTGCGGGTACGCCCCACTGTCTGATCGGAGAGAATGTAGACATTGCTGGCTTCTTCCAGCTCGGCGATTGCATCGCGTGCATGAAGGCGGTCGAAGGCCGTGAGCGAGAAATCCGTCTCGACGCAGGCATTCCAGCCCCAGCACTCGCGCTGCGGGCCGATGTACAGTTTCCAGAGCGACGGCAGTTGCGGCTGTGTTTCTCTGTCAAACACGCTGCGGCTGAGCAGACGGGGCTTGGGCCACACGTTGGGGTAGGAGAGCGAGAAGCCCAGGTCCGGCTGCTCCTCCGTTTTCCAGGTGACGGGATTCGACACTTCCACCTCATCGAGTGAGATACGCTGAACGGGAGGGAGCTCTGAAGGAAGCTTCAAGAGACGTGCGAGCATCTCGGCCACCTCTCCGCGCGTGAGGATGTGGGCGTGATCCTGTACCGAGGGCGGAATTGCCTCCGCCATGTCCATGTAGTGGAGGTAGGGCTTGTACCACTCCTTCCCCAGCAGATCCAGGTCGGGAATTTTGACGGGGGCGAGCCTGAAGGCGATCGACAGGATTTTCGCCCCTTCATCGAGAGAGATGGACCGGTCCGGACGGAAGCTGCCGTCTCCGTAGCCCGAGATGAAACCGTACGACCACGCCACGCACACCACCGGCGCAAACCATGCATCCGGCGGCACATCCGAGAATTGCATGCCCAGGCCGTACTTCTCGAGCGAGGAGGCGTCGCTCAGGCAGCCCTCGATGAGGGTCTGCGGTGCGAGGGCACTGATGATCATCTTCGTGAATTCCGCGCGGGTCACCGATGATTCCGGCCAGAAGACGCGGCGTTCCCCGGGCACGATGAACCCCTGTATGATCTCGCGCTGACGCAGGAGATCGATGGATTCGGCATACGGGTGCGTGTCGGGCACGTCCGCAAAGAACATCGCCCCCGCGATGGATGGAGTGAATCCGAGGACAACGAGTGCGAGCGGGACGATCCGGCGGAGAGGATGCATGGAGGGCATTGTACCATTCGACACGGAGTCCATCGACCATCTACGCTGGGGGCACTTTTCCCCTCCACTATGGATCAGCCAGAACTTCAGAAGCGCGTCGAGGCCTTTCTCAAAGATCTCGGGATCCCGAGCTTCATCGTCTTCGGATTCCAGAAGAGTGAAAAAGAGTTCGGCTTCATCTGGTCCCACCACCAGGCTCCGTCGAATGTGGTCATCAAAGGGCTCTCCTGGGCGCTGCATGATTTCGTGCAGAAGAAGCTCTGAATTCACTTCAGGATTTCTTTCATCACCCAGTTCGCGAACCCGATGACTGCGGCGACCACGATCCAGCCCCACACGCCGCCGAAAATCTCCAGCCCCACGATGGCGGGGTCCATCCTGAGCACGAGCAGGTGCACCAGCCACACGAAGACGCCGTTCGAAATGATCACGGCGAGAATGGTGGCGAAGAGCCGCAGAGGCATCGTGATGATGGCGAGGATCGGGCGCACGAGGATATTGAGCAGTGTCAGGAGCGCACCCACGATGATGATGGCGCGCCAACCGCCGGTGAGCTCGAAGTACTGACTGAGGTACGTCGCCATTCCCCAGACGAGGGCGATATTCAAAATCGCCTTCATCGTAATCTTGAGCGGCAATGAACCCGAAGAGTCGGCCATGGCGGGCAGTCTACCTCTTCTGCAGCCTCACCGTCACGTCGGTTCCGTCGATGGTGACGGACTGGGCCTCGCCGTCATTCTGCTCCCAGAGGGCATTCGTTTCCTGGGCAATGGCGGCCCCGTGCTCCTTCTGCACGTCCGCCAGGCCATCCATGCTGAGTGCGATGCGATCGGTGAAGTGCAGCCCCGCCTCCTTGCGGAGCTTCTGCACCGCGCGGATCACGTCGCGGGCCAGCCCTTCGCGCTTGAGCTCTTCCGTGATGGCGGTCTCCATGCAGACGACGATGCCCTGATCGACCGCAGCATCCTGCCCCTCCTTTCCGCGGTAGACGATCGCCACTTCATCCGGCGCCAGCACTTCGTCGAGGATCAGCACAGAGCCATCCTCCTTCACGGTGAATGCGCCGCTCTTGCCGGCGCGAATGATCTCCTGCACGCGGGCGCCCAGACGTGGGCCCACTTTGCGCGCGTCCACCTGTGCGATGCGGCAGGCGAGCGTGCCCGGATCATCGGTGAATTCCAGATCTTTCACATTGAGTTCGTTCTTGAGCAGATCGCGGTCTTCTTCGGTGAGCCTGAGAGCGGCAAGCGAGGGGGGGAGGGCAACCGTTGCGCGCGCGAGCGGCTGGCGCACTTTGATCTTCTTGCCGGAGCGGATGGCGTGTCCGAGCGAAACGATGTGGCGCATCAGGCGGTTGCGTTTCAGGAGTTCCCATTCCTCGGCGGTGAGGGCGCGCGGCTCGGGCCAATCGCTCAGGTGGATCGAGGTGTGAGCCTCCGGTACCAGGTTTAAGTAGATGGCCTCCGTGAGGAAAGGACAGAACGGAGCGAGTGTCTGGCACAGGGTCAGGAGCGCATCGTAGAGCGTACCCAGCGCGGCTGCCTGCTCCGCGTCATGTTCACTCAGCTCTGCAGACGGGCTCGTATCTTCCTCATCGGCTGCCCCCTTGCCGGCGAAGATCCTGCGCGACAGGCGCACGTACCAGTTGGTCAGGGCATCGATGGTTTCGTGGATTTCGGCACACGCCGCAGAGAGGTCATAGCCGTCGAGTTGCTTGGTCATGCGATTCACCAGGTCCTGCACCTCGGCGCGCAGGTACCGGTCGAGCGGATGGCCGGAGTGTCCGCGCGATCCTGTGGGCTCGAACCCGGCGGCATTCGCGTAGGTCACGAAGAAACTGTAGACATTCCAGAGGGGGAGCAGCACGGAGCGCACCGTCTCCTCCACCAGTTTCTCAGAGAAGCGCAGATCCTCGCCGCGCACGGCGGGCGAGCTCATGAATGTGAAGCGCACGGCATCCGCGCCGTGACGATTGACGACCTCGGTCGGTTCCGGGTAGTTCTTGAGCCGCTTGCTCATCTTCTTGCCGTCCTCCGCCAGCACGATGCCGTTGACGATGCAGTTGAAGAACGCCGGTTTCTTGAAGAGCGCGGAAGAGAGAATCATGAGCGTGTAGAACCATCCGCGTGTCTGGTCGATGCCCTCGGCGATGAAGTCCGCCGGAAAGCCCGGCGGGGATTTTTTGCCCTTGCCGGCCTGTGCGAAGTCGAACGGGAAGTGCGATTGTGCGTAGGGCATCGAGCCGCTCTCGAACCAGCAGTCGAGCACCTCGGGGATGCGGTGCATGAGAGCGGGGAGGGCGAGGTCGGTCGTCTCTGCATTCTTCGGATCGATGACGGCCGCTTCTGCGAAGGAAAGATTGTCCACGATCGCCTGCAGGCCCCTGAGCGGACCCGAATGACAGGCGACGAGCACGCGCTTGCCGGGGAATTCCGCGCGGATCTTCTCCAGCACGGTTTCGAGCCGCTGCAGGAATGCCTGCAGGCTTTCCCCACCGGGGGGCGTGCCCGGGTGGAGAGCGGGGCTTGCCGTGATGCTGCGGGGGAGCAGCGTGATGAAGTCCTTCACGGGCTTTCCCGTCCAGTCTCCCGTATCGCGTTCGCGCAATTCTTTCCACCGGGCTGTGTGCGGCACCTTGAGTTCTGCGGAGAGAATTTCCGCAGTCTCCACGGCGCGCTTGAGATCCGATGAGATGATCACGTCGAACTTCCGCTTCTTTAATTTCTTCGCGAGTGCATGCACCTGTTCGCGTCCCGTCTCGTTGAGGAGGGTATCGATGTTGCCGCCGTTCACCAGATCCTGTTTGTTGTAATCCGTCTGCCCGTGGCGGACGACGGTGAGAAGCGTGTCGGTTTTCTTGGAACCCGCATTCCACGTGATCTCGTCCACGATGTGCTTGTGCAGGTCCAGCTCCTTTCCCGCCTCGTGATCCCAGTAGAACGTGTAGGGAGTGGCGAAGAAGGGGTAGGGCTGGTGGCTCAGCTTCACGGGATCTTCGTTGCTGAAGAAGTGGCGGATATTCTGGATGGGGTCGGCATGCGTGACGAGGACGATATGGCCGCCGCGGTGGAGCGGCAGAACATCCTCCATGAACGCACGCATGCGCTGTGCAACATCGCTCCATTTCTCCATGCCCGGAAAGTGATAGATGCTCTCGGGCGTTGCCGTCGAAAGCTTGTGGGCGCGCCGCGCCTTCACGAAGGTCAGGTCCGAGAAGTCGACGGTTTTTCCCTCGTAGTCCCCGAAGCACACCTCGCACAGGCGCGGATCCACGATCACGGGAGCCCCCGTCTTCTTGGCGATTGCCTCGGCAGTCTGCCGCGTGCGGGCGAGCGGGGAGCAGTAGATCGCAGTGACTTCTGCGGTGTTCAGGTAGTCGGCTGCCTTGCGTGCCTGCTCTTTTCCTTTGGCCGTCAGGTTCGTTCCGGGCTCCTTGCCCTGATAGACAGGGACCAGATTGCCTTCGCTCTCGCCGTGGCGCAGCGCCGTGACTTTGGTGAAGCGCAATTTCTTCTGCGCCGTGAGCTCCTCTCTGCTGGCGATCACGGTCATGTCCTTCGTCTCCGGGCAGCGCCAGATCGGCAAAGGCGTGCCCCAGTAGCGGTTGCGACTGATCGCCCAGTCTCGTGCCCCTTCCAGCCACTTGCCGAACCGTCCGTCGCGGATGTGCGCGGGCACCCACTCCGTTTCCGCATTCGCGGCGAGTACGTCTTCTTTGATCTTCTCCACCGAAACGAACCATGAGCTCGTAGCGTAGTTCAGGAGAGGGGAGTCGCAGCGCCAGCAGTGCGGGTAGCTGTGCGTGTAGGGTTTTGCGTCGAAGAGCTTGC
Organism: Candidatus Peribacter riflensis; assembly: GCA_001430755.1. GTDB lineage: Bacteria > Patescibacteriota > Gracilibacteria > Peribacterales > Peribacteraceae > Peribacter > Peribacter riflensis. The sequence goes on from CP013062.1 coordinate 141,017, forward strand.
CGTGTTCCTTGAGCCACTTGGTCACCAGACGGTCGGTCTTGCCCGGATCGGCGATGGGCTTCACTTCCATGCCCGCAAAGTCCGTCACCTCCGAAACGAATTTCCCTTCCATGTTCACGTGCTGCAGCACGGGGAGCTTCTCCTTCTTTCCCAGGTTGTAGTCGTCCTCACCGAACCCCGGCGCAATGTGCACGATACCGGTGCCCTCGTCCGCAGTCACAAAGTCCGCCCCCACGATCCGGTAGGCGTTCGCATATTCTTTCTGGTTCTGGAAGTAGGGGAAGAGCGGAATGTACCGCTTGCCCAGAAGGGTTTTGATTGAAATATCTTCGACGCTTTCCGGATTTTCTTCAATCTCCTCACCTTCCCTTTTCGCTTTTGCATACAACAGAGGATGCAGCAAATTCTTCGGATCCTTTCTCTGATCAAATATTTTTTTGGCGAGAATATAGCGTTCACAACCATACTGGTATTTCACATATTTTATGTGAGGATCCACGGCGAGGAGCAAATTCCCCGGCAGTGTCCACGGGGTCGTGGTCCATGCGAGGATGAACGTGCCCGGCTCGTCGGCGAGTTCGAACTTCACCGTCACGGACGTATCTGTGATGTCTTTGTAGCCCTGTGTCACCTCGAAGTTCGAGAGTGGTGTGACGCACCGTGGACAGATATGCATGGGCTTGTGGCCTTCATAGATCAAATCCTTCTTCGCCAGCTCGCTGAACACCCACCAGATCGATTCCATGTACTCCGGATCCATGGTGCGGTAATCCCAGTCCATGTCCACCCAGCGTCCCATGCGCTCCACCACCGTCCTCCATTCCTTGGCATAGCGCTGCACTGCCGTGCGGCAGAGCCCGTTGAACGCTGCGATTCCCATCTCTTCGATCTCCTTATGGGACTTGATGCCCTTCTCCTGTTCGATGATGTTCTCGACGGGGAGCCCGTGACAGTCCCAGCCGAAGCGCCGTTCCACATACTTGCCGCGCATCGTCTGGTAGCGTGGGATCACATCCTTGATCGTTCCCGCCAGCAGGTGGCCGTAGTGGGGGAGCCCCGTGGCGAACGGGGGTCCGTCGTAGAAACTGTAGGTCTCCTGTTTCTGGCCCATCGGTCCATCCAGCAGGTCACCCGTGCCGGTGGAGCGTTGTTTGAGGCTGCGCTTGAAGGTGTCTTCCTCTTTCCAGTAGCGGAGGATGCCTTCCTCAAGGGCCGGCAGGGATTGTTTCGGATCAACGGGATCGAACATCACTGGCAGTGTACAGCAAAGGGTGTGGGGTGGCGTCATCCTGCACGCGCAGAATCGATGTCAAATATTGGTGTGAAAGTTTTTGACAGCACGGCGGTTCCTTGCGAAAATTCGCGCCTATTATGGATCCGCTATACCATCTGAAGGGCGAAGTTACAGCTGCTGTGCCGGTAAAAGGCGTCGTTGCTGTACCCTCTGCCGAAAGGGGGGCGGCTTCGGAAAGGGGGCAGGCTATTACGGAGATGGTTGAGACCCGCTTGCGGTCGCTGGGCATAGGGGGCGTTACTGATACACAGGCAACGCAGGAGGCCCTGCATGCAGAAATGACGCGCAATCCCCATCGTGAAGTTTCGCAAATTGCCGGTGCGATTCTCGGGGCTCTGGTGGCTATCGTGCGTTCCCGCTCGTAAGACAGGCACGGCGCAAAAATCCGCGCGCAGGGCATTTTTCGTGGTATGATAGCCAACCATGGCGGACCATGAGCGCCAGTTCCGCGAGTCACTCGCGTACCTTCGGGTGCGTGACCGCGCCGACGTGGAGCGCGCTTTAGCTCGCGCCGTCGAGTATCACGCCGGGCAGAAGCGGGTGACGGGTGACGATTATGTGACGCACCCCATCGCGACAGCGCTGTATCTGGCCCAATTGGAGGCGCAGAAAGACATGCTCATCGCAGCACTTCTGCACGATACCGTCGAAGACGGCCACGCGACATTCGACCAGATTGAGAGTGAGTTCGGACAGACGGTGGCTCGTCTGGTGGAGGGAGTGACGAAGATGAGCAAGCGTCTGTATGAGGGCAGGATCTCGGACCGGCAAGTTGCCTCGCTCCGGAAGATGCTGCTCATGGCGAATGACGACTTGCGCGTCATTCTCATCAAGCTCGCCGACCGTCTGCACAACATCGAGACGCTCTCGGCCCTGCGGTCGCAGAAGCAGGAGCGCATCGCGCTCGAGACGCTCGATATCTACGTGCCGTTCGCCCGGCTCGTGGGATGGTGGGAGGCGAAAGAGCGGTTCGAGAACGTGTGCTTTCCCATCGCGTACCCGCAGGAGAGTGCGGAGTGGCGGCAGGCGGTTGAGCGCGTGCGCGCCGAGGTGCGCGCCGAGCGCACACAGTTCATCCGGCAGGTGGACCAGGAGACCGGTGCCGAGGTCCGTGCCGAGATGTCGCTCATGACCGACTATGAGATTTTTGTGAAGATGCACCGCATCGTGAGTCGCCTCACGAATGCCAATGCCATCGATTCGGGCCTGGTGGTGGTGCAGCGTCCCTCGCCCTTCGAGTGTTACTGGGTGCTGGGTGAAATACACGAGCACCATCAGGCACGTCCGGCCTCCTTTCGCGACTACATCTCGACGCCGCAGCCCAATGGGTACCGCGCCCTGCACACGACGGTATTCCTCTCGCGCAACCACGAGTTCCGCCTGCGCATTCAGACATCGTCCATGCATGAGTACTCGTTCAAGCGCAAGATTTCGTCCTGGGAACCCGAGAAGGAGGGCGACGTCTGCCACGCGCTGGGCGCACTACACGCGTTCGCATTCGATGACCGGCAGTACCTGCAGGATCTGCAGCAGACGATACTGGCCGAGCGCATCAACGTCTTCACCAGTTCGGGCGAAGTCATCACGCTCCCCGCCGGCGCGACCGGTGTGGATTTTGCCTATGAAGTTGATCCGGATTGCATCCGCGAACTCGCGGGTATCCGGGTGGATGGCAGCGAGGTATCGGAGGCCACGCGTGAGCTGAAGGAGGGGGAGACCGTGGAGCTTGTGCTCCTCAACGGCGGCAAGTCCGACCGGAGATCGGTGTGGGTGGACAAAGTGAAGTCCGTGCGCGCGCGCGAGCGGTTGCGGCAGACGTTGAAGCGGCACCCCAAATCGGAGCGCCGGCGCGAGGGGGCCAGCCTGCTCAAGGCCGAGTGCGTCAAATACCGCCTGCCGATCTGGTGGCTGTTCCACTTCAGCCCTCTGCAGGCGCGCCTGGCGCAGAAGTGCGGATTCGATTCTTTCGATGCGCTCCTCGAATCGGTGGGCAGCGGGCTGGTGGCAGTCAGTACGGTCATTGAGGCATACCGTCTCCTGCTCATCACGCCGACCAGCTGGCCCATCCGCATTCTGAAGTGGCTGCACCTGCTCCCTCGCACCCGCGTGCTCAACAAAGAAGCTTCCCTCATTGATATCGAGATCTATTCCCAGGACCAGCCCGGCATGATCTACAGCATTTCCAAATGTTTTGCGGAGCGCAGTATCAACATCTCGAATTTCTCGGTTTATGCTATTCCGCCTCTGGATGCCCTCTACAAAATCCGCCTGGAGGTCAAAAATTTCAAGCAATTCAGCGATCTGTACGATACACTCCTCGAAGTGCCGGGGGTGAGGCGCATCTTGCGTAAACGTTGAAATTGTGTCAGTATTTGCTCCTTCTCCCCACTATGGAGGAACGTTTCGTTGACGCCCCCATCGATCCTATCGCCGTGTTCTTCCAAGATACGGCTGATGCCTATGATGACTATTTGCATGAAGGAGCGTGGGGCAAGAACATGCAGTTGTACGCCGCGCAGTGGGCCCAACACTACAAGTGGATGGACAGCATCATCGCGAACAGAATCCTTGAAGTGTCGGAGATGACGGGCCGTCCACTCGGCAAGATGAATCTGGGGCTGGCGGGACCGGGGTTCAAGCCCGTGGGGCATGACATCAGCGAGCACACGGCGACAGTGATCCTGAATCGTCTTCATCGGATCATCGTCATCGATTTCTCGCTCCAGGCTGTCCGTTCTGCCGTAAAGGATCTCATCCAGGCCGGGGTGCATCCCGACCGTGTGTTCGGCATGCAGTTCGACCTCACGCGGGGATTGAGCACGATGTTCCGCACACACATTGATACACTTCTGCAGAACGTGGAGACAGAACAGCAGTTCTGTGATGTGGCCACGAACGAGTTCCCGAAGGTCACCGTCGATGAGCTGCAACAGCAACTGGGTTCCGCGCTCATCGAAATCGCCGACAACCCGCGTTCGATGGTGGGGGAAGTTGTGGGAGCCAAGAGTGCGGGAGACCTGCGCATCAAAGTGAATCAGGGCGAGGAGGTTCCGTTGCATCTCACGGTTCTGCCGATGGTGATCGCGGGGACGAACGCCGCCACCGAGTCCCACCTGTACGAGCGTTGGCACGAGGCGACATCAGACGAAGCGCGCGCGGCCCGGAGCCCGAGTGCGCGCAGGGAGCATGACCGCCACAGCGTGTACCGCCACATTCACCAGATGGTCGCCCAGAATAACTCCGAAATCGGCGCACGCATCGTTTCACGCTTCATCAAGGACAACATCACGCCCGACAATCCCCAGCCCGTTGTCTGCGCACTCACAGATATCGCGACGAGCTTCAACGATCCCCCGTACGGGCTCATGCCCCGTCTGCACCCCGATGTCTTCGAGTGGCGCGTGGGCGAGATGGGGGGCATGTCCACCATGCGGCATCCGCACACATTCAAAGAGGCTCCCGACCATGATCACATTGTGGCCGAAGTGCAGGTGACGCCCTCGCCCGAATCACTGGAGAGAGAGCAGCAATCATCTACATTGCCTCCGTCCGCCACCTGATCGTGCAGCCAAAGTGGCATGCCCCCACTCCTTTTGGAGCTTTGGATGGCAAGTGCTTCTACGCTTTCCATTTGATGCTGCACCCGATGGCATTCCCACCTTCGCTCCTCTTGGAGCTTCGGCGGGCAGGGGCTTCTAGTTTTTCCATTTAATACTGCATCCAATTGCATTCGCTTCCGGAACAGGGGGTTCGCGGTTCTCGACCAGCGCATCAATGGCATTCCAGAGATCGCGATGCTTCACCTGATCCGGATGTTCCCAGTTATCGTCCACACGGCCCTTGTACTGGAGCGTTCTGTCGCGTCCGAAGACGAAGCAGTGCGGGGTACAGAGCGCGCCGAAGGAACGGGCGACCTCCTGCGTTTCGTCGAAGCAGTACGGACAGGGATAGCCCTTTTCCTGATAGCGCTCCTTCATGGCTTCGAAAGAATCTTGCGGATAATCCGTCGGGTCATTGCTGTTCACCAGAATGAATTGCACGCCCTCCTGATCGAAATGCTCGGCCATGGTGAGGATCCGGTCTTCGTAGGCCTGGGCGTACGGACAGTGATTGCAGGTGAAGATCACGACGAGGAACGGATCTTTGATGCCGCGCGTATCCACCGTGAGCCCATCGACGGCGGGGAGCCTGAAGTGCGGGAGCAGATCGCCGATTGCGAGGGCGGAGGAGTTTGAATTGATGAGTGTCATGGGATAGGGGGTAGGGTTAGGGGGGAGGGTTAGGGGGGAGGGGAAGCGAACCTTCAGTATACTCCAAGCCTCATGGAACGACATTTCACCGCTTCGGCCTTCGTGGTGGATTCCCACAGTCGCACGCTCCTGCTCTGGCATAAGCGCCTCAAGCGCTGGATGCCGCCGGGCGGCCACGTGGATCCCGGCGAGTTGCCGGAAGAGACAGCCCGGCGCGAGTGCAAGGAGGAAATGGGACTCGATGTGGAGATCATCGGAGAGGAGCAGGCCGATGTCTTTGCGGGGAATCCGGAGGAGGGGAGCATCCTCAAAAAGCCGATCGCGCTCCTGCTCGAACATATCCCCGCTTCCAAAGAGCGCAACGAACCCGCTCACCAGCACATGGATTTTGTCTTCTTGGCGCGTCCCCTCGATGAGGCGCAAGCCCTCTGCCTGGCTCGGGACGAGGGGGAGCGGCTCTGCTGGTTCACCAGCGATGAAATCGCCGCTCTAGACGAAAGAACAGAGATCTTCGCGAATGTGAAGCGATACATCCTCTCGATCCTCACTTCTTCTTCGGCTTCGCCAGCATCCCGCCCAGGTACTCGCCGGTGAAGCTGCCCTTTGCCTTCGCCACCTCCTCCGGCGTCCCCTGCGCGACGATTTTTCCGCCGGCATCGCCGCCCTCCGGTCCCAGGTCCAGCACGTAATCCACCGATTTGATCACATCCAGGTTATGCTCGATCACGAGGACGGAGTTCCCCTTGTCCACGAGCCGTTGGAGCACGTCTAAGAGCCGTGCGATGTCGTCGAAGTGCAGGCCCGTCGTGGGTTCATCCAGAATGTAGAAGGTCTTGCCCGTCGCGCGCTTGGTGAGCTCGGTCGCCAGCTTCACGCGCTGCGCCTCTCCGCCCGAGAGGGTGGTGGCGCTCTGCCCCAGGTGCAGGTAGCCCAGCCCCACGTCTTCGAGGGTCTGCAGCTTCTTCTTGATGCCCGGGATCGCCGAGAAGAACTCCAGCGCCTCGCGCACCGTCATGTCGAGCGCATCGGCGATATTCTTTCCTTTATAGGTGATCTCCAGCGTCTCGCGGTTGTAGCGCTGGCCTTTGCACGTCTCGCACGTCACGAACACATCGGGCAGAAAGTGCATCTCGATGCGCTTCATGCCGTCCCCTTCGCAGTCCTCGCAGCGTCCGCCTTTGACGTTAAAACTGAAGCGGCCGGTCTTGTACCCGCGCAGCTTGGATTCGGGAAGCGAGGAGTACACATCACGGATTTCGGTGAAGAGTCCGGTGTAGGTGGCGGGGTTAGAGCGCGGTGTTCGCCCGATGGGCGACTGGTCGATGACGATGGCCTTGTCGAGGTGTTCCAGCCCCTCGATCGCACCGCAGTCCTGGGCGCGCGACTTGGCGCCATTCAGCACCCGCTGCAGCTCCGGCCCGAGGATGCCGTGGATGAGGCTCGATTTTCCCGAGCCCGAAATGCCCGTCACGCCGATGAAGGTTCCGAGCGGGAGGGTGACATCGATGTGCTGCAGGTTGTGATGGTGTGCGTCGCGGATGGTGAGCGATTTTCCGTTGCCCTTGCGGCGCTTGTCCGGCACGGGAATCGCCTTCTTGCCGCTCAAGTACTGGCCGGTCACGGATGCAGGATTCTTCACGATCTCCTCTGGCGTGCCCTGCGCCACGATCTCGCCGCCGTACTTTCCCGCACCGGGTCCGATCTCGAGCAGAAAATCCGCCGCACGCATCGTCTCTTCGTCGTGCTCCACCACAATGACGGTGTTACCCAGTTCACGCAGCCGTGTGAGGGTCGCAATGAGACGGGCGTTGTCGCGCTGGTGCAGACCGATACTGGGTTCATCCAGGACGTAGAGCACGCCCTGCAGCGCGGAGCCGATCTGCGTGGCCAGGCGGATGCGCTGTGCCTCGCCGCCCGAGAGCGTTGCGGCCGAGCGCGAGAGGGTTAAGTACGTGAGCCCCACGTTCTCGAGAAAGCTCAAGCGCGCGATGATCTCGCGCAGGATCTTGTTTACCACGGCATACGCGTAGTCCGAGAGCGGCGTGATGGCGGGCAGATGCGTAACGGTTGCGATGCCGGGTATCGTTTTGCGCTTGGCTTCCGGCACGAGCGCGACGAAGAAAGCCTTGGCCTGCGCCACGCTCAGGTCCGTCACGTCTACGATGTTTCGGTCGCCCACGGTCACGCCGAGGATCTCTTTCTTCAGGCGTCTGCCCTGACACGAGGGGCAGGGGAGCTCGAGCATGTACTCCTCGATCTGCTGGCGCACGTAGCTCGAGTCGGTCTCGCGGTGGCGCCGCTCGAGATTGGGGATCACCCCCTCGAAACTCGTTTCGTAGTTCCCGTCAAATTTCTCGCTCTCGAAGGCGACCATGAGCTTTTCGGCCGATCCATGGAGGATGGCCTCCCGTTCTTCGGGTGCGAGCTTCTCCCAAGGCGTATCCATGCTGAATCCCAGGCGCTCTGCAAGCGCTTCCAAGAGGCGCGTGGTGAAACCCATGCGCGAAACGGATGTGGCCCACGGATGCACGGCACCCTCCGACAGCGAGAGACGGGGGTTGGGGATGAGCACCGCTTCATCCACCTGCAGAATCGCCCCGAGTCCGTGGCAGACTTCGCAGGCGCCGTGCGGGGAATTGAACGAGAAGTTCCGCGGTTCGAGCTGCGCGACGGCCTCGTTGGGATGATCAGGGCAGACGAACTGTTCCGAGAAGCGCGTTTCTTTGTTCGTGTCGCTCTCGAGCACGATGATCGAGTTTTCGCCCTTCTTGAGCGCAAGCTCCACGGAATCCGCAAGGCGCGTGCGATTGGGATTGCTCTGTCCCTCCTTTACTTCGAGATCGCGGACGATGAGGCGGTCCACGACGATTTCGATGGTGTGCGACTTCTTCGGATCGAGTTCTGTCTCTTCATCCGTCGTGACGATCTGACCATCCACCCGCATGCGCACAAATCCCTCGCGGCGGATCAGGTCGAGGATCTTCACGTGCGATCCTTTGCGTCCCTCGACGAGGGGGGATAAGAGGAAAATTTTCGTCCCCTCCGGCATCTGCGCGATGGTCTCGATGATCTGCGTTGAAGACTGCTGGGTGAGCTGGCGACCGCAGACGGTGCAGTGCACGCTGCCCGCTTTTGCCCAGAGCAGACGCATGTAGTCGTAGATCTCGGTCACCGTTCCCACGGTGGAGCGGGGGTTTCGGGGCGAGGTCTTCTGATCAATCGAGATGGCCGGCGACAGGCCCTCGATCGACTCCACCTCCGGCTTTTCCATCTGCGCGATGAACTGGCGCGCGTAGGCGGAAAGGCTCTCGACGTAGCGGCGCTGCCCTTCGGCGAAGATCGTGTCGAAGGCGAGCGACGACTTGCCCGAGCCGGATAACCCCGTGATGACCGTCAGCTTGTTCCTCGGAATCGTCACATCCACGTTCTTGAGGTTGTGCATCCTCGCGCCTTTGACGATGATTGCATCCATCAGAAATTGTGGAATAACATAAAACCCCGCGCGTGCGGGGCTGAGAGCCCAGCGTAGCAAAAATTTCGAGTCCTGTCTAGGGTCTAGGGGCAATCTCGGAGGAGAAAGCCCATGCACTCATCGCTTCTTTACTGCGGAAAATCAGCGCATTCTCCCGCCGCCGGGTACAATACGCTCCCATGTTCACGGGCATCATCGAAACGACGGCCAAGGTCCTGGATCGGCAGGATGACCGGCTCACCGTGAGCCGGCCGACATCATTTGATGACCTGAAAAAGGGAGCGAGCATCGCCATCTCGGGCGTGTGCCTGACGGTTGTAGAAATGGATGCGCACACACTCGCGTTCGACGTGATGCCAGAGACGATGCACAAGACCACGATTGGCGATTTGGCGATTGGCGATAGCGTCAATCTCGAACGCGCGCTTCCCGCACACGGCCGTTTCGAGGGGCATGTGGTGCAGGGGCATGTGGAGGGGGTGGGCGAGGTGACCGGCCTGCAAACACAGGGAGGAGATGTGCGTCTGGCGGTCCGTGTTCCGAAGGAACTCATGCACGTCATTGTCCCCAAAGGATCGATCTGCCTGGACGGTGTTTCGCTCACCATTACCGATGTGGGGCCGGAATCCTGCACGGTCGCGCTCATCCCGATGACGCTTGCATCCACGACACTCGGTACAAAGAGGATGGGGGATGCGGTGAACATCGAAACGGATATTCTCGTCCGCACGCTCCTCGCGCTGCGGTAACATGCTCCTGATGCAGTCGCACACTCCTCTTCCGCTGCCCGCCCGCATTTCCTCCTCGTGGAGGATCGGCATCGTGCATGCGCTCTTTCATGATGAAGCGGTGTCATCGATGGTGCAGGGGGCGCGGCAGGTCCTTGCACAGGCGGGGATCGCAGCAGGTAACGTGCGGACGTTCCCGGTGGCAGGATCGTTCGAGATCCCACTCATCGGTGCAGCCCTCATCGCCGCCAAAGAGGTCGATGCGCTCATCGGTCTCGGCATTGTGGTGGAGGGCGAAACCCACCATGCACGCCTGATCGCCGAGAACGCCACGCGCGCCATCATGGATCTGCAGGTGCGTCATACCGTCCCGTTCGCATTCGAGATCCTGTACGTGAAGGATAGTGCGCAGGTGCAGGGGCGCGTGACGGGGGAGGGAAACCGGGGAGCCGAGGCGGCGCGCGCCGTCCTCCACTCGCTTGCGCAGCTCAAAGCCCTGCACTCATGAATTGTAGGAAATGGGTAGCGTGAGGGGCGCGAAATGGTGTGGCATCTTGTAGAGCATGCAGAAATGCTTGTACGATGACGAATACTCCCTCTCCTCCGTATGCGCTCCCGCGTTTGGATTTCTCTGCTCACTTCCTTTGCGCTCCTCGGTCCGGCCCTGCCGGCCGGTGCGGCGGCTTTCCCTGATGTTCCTGCAGAGCATCGCTTCAAGGAACCGGTCGATGCGCTCGTGAACGCCGGGGTTCTCACAGGGAATCCGGACGGGTACTTCTACCCGGACCGGCAGGTGAATCGCGCCGAGATGCTCAAGATGCTCTATAAGGCCACGGGCAAAACACCCGACTCCACCAGTCGCGCATGTTTTTCTGACGTGGAGCGGTTGAGCTGGTACGAATCCTACGTGTGCGATGCGGCCGCCCACCATTACGTGGAAGGATATTCCAACGGCACGTTCCGTCCCGCGAATCCTGTGAACCGCGTCGAAGCACTGAAGATGATCACGCAGGTCATCGGCATTCCGGTGGAGGAGATCGGCGAAGAGGCGCGTCAGGTGGTGAAGTTCGTGGATGTCTCGATCTCGGCGTGGTACACGCGGTACCTGTACACGGCGTACACCAAGGGGATTCTGCCGATCGCGGGGCAGGATGCCTCACGCTTCTACCCCGACTGGCCGCTCCTCCGCGGCGAGGCGGCAGCCATGATCTACAACGCGCTCCATGCCGATCTCACGCAGCGTCGTCAGGGGAGCAGCTCCTCCTCTTCCACTATGGCTGCCTCCCAGAGCCAGAGTTCCACGGCGATGCAGCAGGCGTCGTCCTCCAGCAGCGCGGGAGGGTACGACGTCCCGTTCCCTCTTGAGTCGTCGGGCAAGTTCTCCGGCCGCACGTCTCTCACGTACCGGTTTGTGCTCGACCGCGCGACGGTCGTCTCCACTGTTGTGCGCCTGCAGTCCGGCCAGCCGGGCAGCGTGTCGTGCAGACTCTACCTGATGGCGGAATCCGGCTTCTCGTACGAGTACTTCGTGGGGTTTCAAGAAGGCTCCACGTGCACGCTGAAGACGGCCCTGAAGCCCGGCAGCTACCAGTTGCAGATGCAGTCCACCATTGCCGATACCACGTTCACCGTGAAGGTGGAAGAGACGACGACGGGTGACGGCAGCGACGGGTTCGGCGAGGCACAGACCCTGCCCTACAACCTGTCGCGCACCGGAACGCTGGCCCCCGGCGATTACCAGGATTGGTACACGTTCGAGGTTTCCGCCGTGCAGAGCCTGCAGGTCACGGTGAGCGACTCGACGCAGCTGACGTGCATGATCTACCCCATGGAGGGTGTGGATCTCTTCGGCTTCTCGGGTCCGGCATGCAACCAGCACTACGAGTTCCAGCCGGGCACGTACGTCATCGCCGTCGGGCGCATGTCCCCGAGTGACGCGCGGCAGACGTACACCATCCTTGCACAGTGATGGCCGGATGAGTCGGCCGGATTTCTGCCCTTACGGAGGGGTAGGTGTAGGGTTAGGGTTAGGGTTAGGGATTTTGTCCGGAGCGTGACGGCACGCGGAGGATCCGAGGCGTGTGATGCGTGGCTTCGAGAAAGCGCACGATCCCTTCGTTCGGAATCACCAGTGTCGCCGTGTTGACGAGCGGATGGCACTGCAAGGCTTGGGCATTCCAGATCGCTTCATCGAGGATGACCTCCACTTTTCCCTCGCTGTCGTTCACGATGCCGAGCAGCGTCACGGCTCCCGGTTCCACCCCCAGAAGTGACTTGAGTCTCTCTGGTGAGGCGAAGCTGAGCTTATCCACTTCCAGTAGATCCTTGAGACCCCTCAGATCCGCGGCAGTGTCGTAGCTGACCACGACGAGGAAGTTTCGTGTTCCCTTCCGGTCCCGGAGGAGGAGATTCTTGGTGGCGGTGCCGGGCATTTTCGGGCAGAGGCGCTCTGCCTCTTCACAGGTAAAGACAGCCGGATGGTCGAATTTCTCGAAGGGAATGCTGTGTTCAGAGAGAAAGGCGGAGATATCGCGCATCGCCGGGGATTCTACTTGTATACTGCTCATCCATGCCACCCTTCGACTCTGCCCAGGGTAAACCCTTCGATCCCGCCTTCGCCGATGCTACGGTGGGCAGGCAGGGTACACCATTCGCAACGGTTCCAGAGGCTCTCGAGGCGTTGAAGGCCGGGCGCATGATCATTGTGGTGGATGACGAGGCGCGCGAGAACGAGGGCGATTTGGTGTTCGCGGCAGAGCACATCACCGAAGAGACGATGGCCTTCATCATCCGGCACACCGGCGGAGTTGTCTGTCTCTCACTGAGTAACGCCATCGCCGACCGACTCCGGCTCCCGCCGATGGTGAGCGAAAATTCATCCAAGCGTCAGACGCCGTTCACGGTGAGCATCGAAGCGGTGGAAGGAGTGGATACCGGCATTTCGGCGCACGACCGCGCGCGCACCGTGCGTGCAGCGATTGATCCGGATGCCCGGCCGTCGGATCTCGCGCGGCCCGGACATGTGTTTCCCCTGCGCGCGCAGGATGGCGGCGTGCTCGTGCGTGCCGGACACACCGAAGCCGCAGTGGATCTGTGCCGTCTCGCGAATCTCAGAGAGGCCGCTGTCTTGAGCGAACTCATGCACGACGACGGCACGATGATGCGTCTGCCGTCTCTGCAGGAATTTTCCGCAGCGCACGGGCTGTCCATCCTCCGCATTGCCGATCTCATCGCGTACCGCCGTCGCATCGAGACACTGGTTCGCTCCGAGGCCCGCTCTCTCCTCCAGACGGAAACCGGCGAGTGGACCATCCACGTGTACCGCGATCTGCTGCAGAACGGGGAGCACGTCGCACTCACGAAAGGCGATGTGAGCGGAGGCGCACCCGTTCTCGTGCGCGTGCACTCCGAGTGCTTCACGGGTGACACGCTCCATTCGCTCCGCTGTGATTGCGGTCACCAGCTCCACACGGCCATGCAGATGATTCAGGGCGAGGGGCGCGGCATTCTCCTCTACTTAAAGCAGGAGGGGCGCGGCATCGGACTCACGAATAAAATTCGCGCCTATCAGATTCAGCAGGAGCAGGGGTTGGACACGGTTGAAGCCAACGAGCAACTCGGATTTGCGCCGGACCTGCGTGAGTATGGAATCGGCGCGCAGATCCTTCGCGACCTCGGAGCCGGCAACATCCGGCTGCTCACGAATAACCCGCGCAAAATCGTCGGACTCGAGGGGCACGGTCTCACAGTCGTGGAGCGCATTCCCATCGAGTTGTCGCAAGGAACGCCCGAGCAGCATCGGTACCTCATGACCAAGCAGAAAAAACTCGGACACACGATTCACATCGCGTAATGGTGGTACTGGGTGCGTGTTGAACGAGGGCACATTTCGTCGAATGCGCTGCAGAAAGAATTTCCCTTGCGGGCAATTCTGCATACAGTATCAAGATACATTTTACTTCTTCCCACTCATTCTATGGTTAAGAGGAAGAAAAAAGTCAGGAAGACTAAGAAGCGAAAGGCCACGAAGAAGAAGAGGCGCTAGAGCGCACGTGGTTCCTGACGAGCGTCCCGCACATGCGGGGCGCTTTTCTTATACAGCCTGCTTGTACTCCGTTTCGGTTGGCGTGGTGAATTTCTTCTCGGATCGAAGCGTGAGTTGCTCGCGGAGAGTACTGAGGGACGTGTGCGTACTCGTTCCCTGTTTCATGCGATCAGCTTTCCAGCTGTTGAGCACGGGGAGGGGGAGGGGCAGATGCTTGATCGCGCTCCATGTGAGCCGCAGAGTTCCTCTACTCACGCCTTTGATGACACTCCACAGGACGCGGTGCGGCATGGCGAGCAGATTCCATGTGGCATCCGCGATGTCGTGCTTCGTCGAAGCGACGAAGGGTTTGCCCTCCAGCTTTCGCACGGCGTTCTCAGCGATCTTCACGGGGAGCGTTGCGGGCCCCTCGATCGCCTTGCCGACATCACGGCCGATCTCGTGGAGCATGTCGCCCATATAGATATTATACAATAAATTACATATATTACAATACTTCGGGGGATCAGGGCATTCCTGAAAATTTAGAGGATCGCGATAACCGTGATAGGCTTTTTTCACGCTGCCCGCGTAGCTCAGCTGGATAGAGCGCCTGGCTTCGAACCAGGAGGTCGTGGGTTCAACTCCTGCCGCGGGCACCATTCGATTCGCCCAGCACTTTCATCGGAAAGTGCTGGCTCACTCATGGTCCTCGGCCCTTTCGGCCCTCGGGCCATTCTTTCTCGTGGCACGAATCGAATGACAGTGAGCGGAGCGCAGCGGAGTCGAACTGCCCCTCCATTCGTCACTTTGCTCCTCATGGCAAGCCATGGGGGTATACTTGTTTCCATGGGCACTCGCGATGACGAAGATGTGTGGGCAAGCTATTCCCAGCAGGAACGTCTGACGCGTGCTGATCCGCGCAAGGACGTGCTCAAGCGCGAAATCGAAGCGCAGAAGGGGAAGCAACTGGAGGACCGGGAGGCGCAGGAACTCAAAGAGCTCAAAACGAAGGTGAATTTGAAGGAGCTCAAGATGCAGGTCGGTGGCAAGCAGGAGGATGCGGCCACGCACGCGAAGCAGGAAGAGGAGGCAAAGAAGCCGAAGCCCTTCCACACCGAAACGATCAAAGAGAAAGAGGAAGGCGAAGTGGAGAGCGCCCAGACCAAGCCGACGCCTGAGAAGCTCATCAAGAAGGAGGAGGCAGAGCGCAAAGAGCAAGCACAGGCCGATCAGGAGTATCAACAACAAGTGGGATGACGATTTGAGACTTCTTGTCCTTTCTTTGTCAGGCGCGACAAAGAAAGGACGAAAGAAAGCGCTGCGCCTATGACCCCCTCCGCTATCGCCGCCACATAGGCGCGTTTCCGGAGATTTTGTTTGTTTCTGTATTGTTCTGTTTTTTTTGTGTATGTTTTTCTTTTTTGTCTGGCATGCGAATATCGCTCTGTGATGCACAAGAATTTTGATACTGCGACATCGGCAAGGTGTGGCGTTTCGTGTCAGCGCATTTGATATAATGGACCACCGTGCGACGGGTGTTCCCCCTCTTTCTCCTCGGCCTGCTCGTCTCTGCGGCGTCTGCCCAGTCAGAGCCGTTTCTGGATACTGTCCATCATCCGCAAGCCGGACCGATCGAGGAGTTGAGAACGCGCGGCATCGCGCAGGGGTACGGCAACGGCATCTTCCGTCCCGATACTCCTATCAACCGTGCCGAGTTTTTAAAACTTGTCACACTTGCGGTGTTCGGGCGGATGTATGTGACTGATACGACAGCGTGCTTCGCCGATTTCCAGGACGAGGTGCAGTGGTACTGGATGACTGCGTGCGTGGCGAAGGAGGCCGGTCTCATCGATGGGTATCCCGACGGCACCTTTCGCGGCGGGCAGACTGTGAATCTGGCCGAGGCGCTGAAGATGGCCGAAATGGCCTGGCAGATGCCGCTGCCGCAGTACTTTCGCGAGCCTGATCACTGGTATGACCCGTTCTTCGATGCCGTCGCGGACCGCGGCATCGCGGAGTACTTTCTGCACACTCCCGGCCATCTGCTCACGCGGGGGGACGCCGCATGGCTTCTCGTCGCTCTCGGGCAGCCCCTTGCAACTGTCGAGCAGCGCGCTTCATCCCGCTCGTCGGCGTTCTCGACATCCTCGGTTTCTTCTCCCTCCATCCACGGTGTCTGCGGTAATGGTCGCAGAGAGGGCACGGAGCAGTGCGATGACGGCAACCGCGAAGATGGCGACGGCTGCAGCTCCATCTGCATCATCGTTCCTGAGACGATTCAGCATTCCGCGATTCGCCTGGACCAGCGCTCTCTGGGCGAAGACACGCGCGCCGGCGGCTCCAGCCAGACCGTGCTCTTCTCGTTCGACGCCAATGCGCGTTGGCAGGATGCCATCCTCACGGGTCTGAAGCTCGAAGCGGAACTGGGAGCGCTCAGCGCAGCCGTGAACTACCGACTCTATGAAGATGTTGACGGTGATGGGCGTCCGGAATCAATCGTGGGATCGGGGATTGTGCGGGAGGGCGTGCTCTCGTTCTCAGGGCTGGATGCGCGCATTTTCATCATTCGCGGAAAACGTTTCGAGATCCGCGCCGATCTGGTGCAGGCGGCGGGGAGTGTGGCGCTCGGTTTCCGCACGACGGATTCTGCGTACGTGGAGGCCGTGGGCGCGCTCGACGGGCGCGAGCTCATTGGCATCCGGACCGATGACGGCGGATGCCCCCGTACGGACAATTGCTGGATTGCGGTGTACACCAAGGAATCTGAGACCGTCACCGTCGCCGAGCGCGGCAATCTGTTCGTCCGTGAAGCCACCGCGCCGACGCGCAGCCATCAGCTCCTTGCCGGAGGCAAGACCGGCGATCTGCTGCGCTTGAGTTTCCGTGCGACCGATGAGGAGATCACCGTCCGGCGCCTGGCGATTCGCGGGGCGACGGATGCTGTGGAGCAGATTGAATTCTACGATCCGGGCATTGCCACGCCGTTCGCCATCGCGCACACCTCCGGATGCCGGACCCCCGCGACCGGCCAGTTCTGCACCTCTGTGAATTTCTCGGTGCACAAAGACATTGTCCGCGATGTGATCGTGCGCGCGGTGCTCAAGCCTGCCGATGACGGGGCAGTGAGCGGCGATGCCGTCACCCTCATGCTGACGCCCGGCACGTCCGTCTCTGATCCGGCCGTGGAAGCCACGGGCGTGGCCTCGCAGGAGGACCTGGTGCAGAACGACGGGGATTTCAGCGCAGAGGGCGAGATCTTCATCGGACGGGCAGCCGCAGGGGGAAACAACGCCATCGAAAGTTCCACGCATGATGTCGTGCACAGCGGCATCGCGAGCATCACCAATGCCGCGACTGAGTTCGACGGCGCGGTGGTGCCGACAGGGCTGCGCACGTTTGGCTCCTTCCGTTTCCGGGCGCACGAGAAGCCGGCCACCGCCCGCGGATCGCGCTCGGTCCATCTGACGGACCTCACCTTCGATGTGACGGCGACGAGCGTGCGCTTTCAGACCGGCAGTTTCGTCCTCATCAATACGATTGCGCCCACCATCGCTTCCACCTGCACCGAAACGGGCATCACCGGTGCCTTCACCGTGACGTGTTCTGCATTTGTGGCAGAGGGGGTGCATGCGATCATTCCCTTCGGAGACTACGTGACGCTGGGGTTGCGGGGCTACATCGAGAGTTCCAAGACCGTTCCATCCGGAACGAGCATGCTGCAGGTGAGCCTGGTGAATTTCAATGACCGTAGTGCGGCGGGCAGCGTGGTGTGGAATGACGGCACCACCACGTTTGAGTGGGTGGATAGCGATGCATCCGATGTACGCTCCACGCTCTATCAAACACCGTAAAGACTCGCTTATCTCCGCGCCCGGCGGCGTTCGTTGTCGGAGAGGAACTTTTTGCGAAGCCGGATACTGAGGGGCGTCACTTCTACGAGCTCATCATCCGCGATGTACTCCAGCGCCTGCTCCAGCGTCATCGGCTGCACGGGCACGAGGTTGATGGCCTCGTCGGTGCCCGATGCGCGCATGTTGCTCAATTTCTTTTCCTTCGTGGGGTTTACGGTCATCTCGTCCGCTTTGTTGCTCTCGCCCACAATCATGCCCACGTAGACCTTGGTCTGCGGCATGATGAAGAGCCTGCCGCGCTCCTGCAGCCCCCACAGCGCGAAGGCCACTGTCACGCCGTTCTCCATTGAGATCATGGAGCCGTGCATTTGCTGCTGCAGCGTGCCCTTGTGGGGTTCGTAGGCGATGAAGGAATGGGTCAGGATTCCCTCGCCGCGCGTTTCGATGATGAAGTCGCCGCGAAAGCCCAGAAGCCCGCGCGTGGGGACCTTGTACTCCAGCCGCGTGTGATGCTCGTGCGTCTTCATATCCACCATCTCGCCTTTGCGGCGAGCGAGCATATCGATCACGGTGCCGGTGAATTCTTCGGGTACGTCGACGATGGCCTGCTCGATGGGCTCCAGTTTCACCCCGTTCTCCTCTTTCATAATCACTTCCGGCCGCGAAATCTGCAGCTCGAATCCCTCGCGGCGCATGGCCTCGATGAGCACCGACAGGTGCAGTTCGCCGCGGCCCGAGACCTTGTACGAGTCGGAATTGGGGATTTCTTCCACTTTGAGTCCCACGTTCGTCTCCTTTTCCTTCTCCAGACGTGCCTTGATGTGGCGGGTGGTGACGAGCTTGCCTTCCCTGCCCGCGAACGGGGAGTTATTGACGAGGAAGGTCATCGAGATCGTGGGGGGATCGATGCGGATGGCCGGCAGCAGCTCCGCGTTCTCATCCGTCGTGATGGTCTCGCCCACGTTGATATCGGGAATCCCCGCGAGCGTCACGATGTCGCCTGCGTGCGCTTCGCTCACCTCGGTGCGCTTGAGACCGTCCGCCACCATCACTTTCGCCACTTTCGCCGTGCGCATGGGGCCGTCTTCCGTCTTGATGAACACCTTGTCGCCTGCCCGCGCGATGCCTTCGTACACTCTGCCCACGGCGAGTCTGCCTAAGTAGTTGTCGTACGCCAGGCTGCTCGGCTGCATGCGGAACGGCGCCGTAAGGTTCTGCTCCGCCTCGGGCACGTGCTGCATGATGAGCTCGAAGAGGGGAGTCAGATCCTCCGAGCGGTCCTCCACCGTTCTCTTGGCAACGCCTTCGCGCGCCACGGTGAAGATGTAGGGGAAATCCAATTGCTGCTCGTTGGCCTTGAGCGCGATGAAAAGATCGAAGACCTCGTCCACCACTTCCATGGGGCGTGCGGCAGGCTTGTCGATCTTGTTGATCACGACAATGGGTTTTAAGCCCAGCTCCAGCGATTTCTTCAGCACGAACTTGGTCTGCGGCATGGGGCCCTCCTGTGCGTCCACCACCAGCAGCACGCAATCCACCGTGCGCAGAATACGCTCCACCTCCGAGCCGAAGTCGGCGTGCCCGGGAGTATCCACGATGTTGATCTTGCAATCCTTGTAATGAATGGACGTATTTTTGGCGTAGATGGTGATGCCGCGCTCCTTCTCCTGCACGTTGCTATCCATCATCAGCTCGCCCACCTCTTCATAGTCCTTGAATGCGCCGCCCTGTTTGAGGAGCCCATCCACGAGCGTGGTCTTGCCGTGGTCGACGTGCGCAATGATGGCAATATTACGAATGGACATCTCATCCACTTTACCAGAATTCGGCACTTGCGGGAATACTCAGGATCCCAATTACTTAAGAATTTTGCGGTTATGCACGCAATGAGTGGCGAGTGTTCATCCGACTACGCTCAGGATGACATGCTCTGCAACATGCAAAAACCCCGCGCCACCCTTTCGGTGCGGCACGGGGTAAATGCTAAGAGACGAATTATCCAGCGACCACGTTCTCCGCCTTCGGACCCTTGTCGCCTTTCACAATGTCGAACGTAACAGTGTCGCCAACATTCATATTGTCGTACTGTCCGTTGCAGGCGCTATTGTGAAAAAACACATCAGCCGAACCGGGGACGGTGATAAAACCGAAGCCCTTTTCGGTCTTCGTCTTAATTGTTCCTGAAGCCATACTACTGAATGGGGAAAAAAATGTGTCGAAATGACGAGGGCATTCTAGGCCCCTTCGTTCCCCAAAGCCACCATAATCTCTGCATAATTCCCGGCTTCGAAAGCCACGGAACGGGAGGACCTACCCGCATGGCGGGATGATCAGGGCGACTGGGAGCGAAAGGGCACGGTTCTCCGCTATGCTCCTCGCATGAGCAGGCGCAATGATCATTGGTCTTTGGGATGCATTACGCTCCTCTGCGGGCTTCTCTTCCCTTTCACGTTCGCGCAGGCCGCGAGTGCTCCGCCATTCCCGGACATGGCGAACTCGTGGTACGGCTACCAGGAGAGCACTCAGTACCTCAAAGACAAAGGCTCCATCGGCGGGTACCCCGATGGGCTCTTTCACCCCCAAGACACGGTCAACCGTGCGGAATTCCTGAAGCTCGTCTTCCGTTCGAAGGGAGCCGCGGAACCGGTCACGGAAGATTGCTTTGCCGATGTTCCGTCCGATGCGTGGTTCGCGCCGTTCGTGTGCGCGGCCAAGCGGCGTGGAATTATCCAGGGCTACACTGTGGGCTCCCGCCAGGTCTTCAAGCCGGAGCAGCCGATTAATTTTGCCGAGGCCATCAAGATGGCGGTGCTTTCGTACGGCAGCGAAATTGCCGAAGGCAGCGGCGAAAAGTGGTATCAGCCGTACGTGGATGAGCTTGATGCGAAGAAGATCCTCGCAAGCTGGTCGTACATTCCGTGGGCTCCCATCACGCGCGAGCGCGCCGCCGACCTGATCGCGCGTTACGTGCGGCACGATGAAGATCGCGTGCTCCCCCATCTCTCTCCCGGATGCGGCAAATCCGAACGCAATCCTTCGCTTACGCTCACTGTCGGGGGGCAGGAGAGAACGTATCTGCTCACGCAACCCTCCCATGCCAGTACCTCTACCCCTTCGACGCTCATCGTCGCGTTTCACGGCCGCACCAACGGTAACGCGCAGGTGCGCGCTTACTTCGGCTTAGACCGCTCTGCATCCGATTCCTTCATCGCCTACCCGTCCGGTATTCCCAATGGCAACGGCAGTTACTCGTGGTCTGACCCCGGCGACAAGGCACAGGAACTGCGCGACTTCGCGTTGTTTGATGCCATCGTGCGCGAAATCGGCGACAGTGCGTGTATCGACTTAGACCGCATCTACGTCGTCGGGCATTCGTTGGGCGCGTGGTTTGCCAATTCCGTCGCGTGCGCGCGCGGGGGAGTGGTGCGCGCTTCGGCAACAGTGGGCGGGTCCACGACCATGAAGAATTGCACGGGTCCCACGGCCGCGCTGATCATCAATAATCCCAAAGATACGCTTTCGTCCCATGTGGCTGCGGAGGCCATGCGCGATATCCGCATCGCGGCGAATACGTGTTCGCCAAAGAGCGCAAAAACGGAGCCTTCATCCCTCTCGTGCATGCAGTACGCCGATTGTCCGCTCAATCCCGTGGTCTTCTGCCCGCATACGATCGACCGGGATCGCCATGGCACGTACTACCCGCACCTGTGGCCGGATGGTACCGCGCAGGCGATGGTGAAGTTTTTTGAGGGGTTGTAGTAGGATTGAATATCCTCTGTTGAATCGCACCGACGAAAAAGCATATTTTTAATTACTGTCTAGAAAGATAGACAAGGTAGTGACTTGGTTCGATTGTTTAGCACATGCAAACCACTCAGCAAGAGATCGAAAGAGTACTTGAGAAAGTACAGATTATGTCCCTTCCAGAGAATGAACATATTTTTGATTTACATGTTCATGAAGAGAATAACATTTGGTTTATTGGCGGATGCGTTGGACCGTATGCGCACACCCTCGCCGACGGACAACCATATCCAGTACTGTGTCCATTACCTGTGTCTGATTTAGAATTTACATCGAAAGAGGAAGCACTTGAATTTGCACAAGAGGTACACGATGTTTTGTTCGAGAGGGGGCTGGAACCCGATGCATCTACCTTTCGCCTTCTTGAAAGACAGTCTGTCTGAAGAAGGTGAGACACAGTTGCGGCAGGAGTAACGGCCAGAGAGGACGTGCTTATTTACCGGAAGATGCTTCACGCTTACGTTTCCGATTTTCAGTGGAGATACAATAATCGGAAGGCTTCACAGCATCTTTTTTGATCTGCTCCCTTCACGCGTGTTGTCGCGGCAAGCTCTAGGAGCTTGAAAAACTGATTACGGTTAGTCTTCATGTTTTTCAGGAAGCAGTCCTACTGAATCTCCGCTAAACAGCCAATTTACTACTATATATGCTAGTCCAAGTACCTTTGCCAAATTTTCAGTAATTAAAAGACCAATAAGCCACTTGGCACCTTCATCTTGTGGCGCAAATACTCCAACTCCAATTAGGGGAATCATTACCATGTCGTAAATCACGATAAGAACGATGCACAATAGAATCCAACCAGACCATTTCTTTCTCATTGCGATAATGTCTTGTTTTTCTTGTGCAAGAAGCATCGCAGTCATCCTTCTATCTTCCAATTGAGAAAAGAGGGTAACGGGTATGGTTGGTGTCATACTTCTTTTTGTACCCAAGAGTTTAAGCGCCTCATTTTTTGTTGGCAGTGAATTCATATCCACTTCAGTCTAAATTTGATAACATCAGTGGATACGCCAAATATACCAGCTAAGAGTTCTTGATCTGCGTCGGTCTTATTAAGACTATATTGCTTCATGATTTTTTTGAGCATATCTAGTGGAACCAATAGACTCGCAGCAAAACAATTCGCCTCCTTCTCTATTGGATTATCTTCTTTTGGACGTGGATACCTTGGTAAAACTCCATACTCATTTGGTTTATGTCCTAGAATAAAATGACCAAGTTCATGAGCAATAGTAAAAGTTTGTCTATTTGGTGGGTCTGCACGATTCACAAAAATGATCTTTTGTTCTGGATCAAAGAAGCCAGCAACATCTCTCAATGTTTCTGGAAACTGAAGTACTTTCACAGTTAGGCCATGTTTTTCTGCAAGACGGGTAATTGGAATTATTGGTTCCTCAATTTCATACTGCCGCAAAATTTCAGCAGCCTTATCTTTCGCCATATCGTATCGAGGTGAAAGAATAGCTGTCATATGCGCAAAGAATCTCACATTCATACAACTAGCACAAACTGACAATCATCTTATTTAGTATGAAAAGTATTGTTTTAGGTGCCAGTAATGAGTTTATGCAACTGTTGATCCTAGTCATAAAGGGGTAGTTACCTATTTACTTGGGTCCCAGACAGGGTTTTTTGAAGGTTGGGTTTTAGGAATGGGAGGGCAAGACGGTCGGGATCAAGCAAAACAACCCTTTAGATATTCAATAAAATTAATCGCCTTTAGAAGTATCCGCTCAAACCCTATTTGGTATCCAACTTTGTCGATGCCGAATTTCTTTAACAAAGCATCATATTCTTTGCCCTTTTTATGTGCCGCCCCTTTTGATCTTAGCTTCTGCAAATCACGTAGGAAGGAAATATGCAATTCGGCATCAGCACAGCTTTTTTCAGACATAAAACGAGAAAGCCATGTGATGCTTCCTTGTTTTTCTTTATTAATGTATTGCCGAGAACAGTGCTTGATCAATTCTTCTATATTGATTGATTCGATCAGGACGTGAGCCAATGACAAAATTTGATTATCAAATTCTGCCTGCGTATTTCGCAGAGGAATGTGCAGCGAATTTAGATGATGCGCATCCTTCTTCGGTAACTCTCCGAATAATTCCCAGCTGTTCTTCTCCTCCCAATCCTTTCTAAAAATTGAAAACCTATGTCTGAAAAGGAGGTCCGCTTTTTCTGGCTCTGAAAACTGCGCATAAAAATCTCTTTTCAACGATGTCTTGCTGATTGCTTCACCTGGAACGACATTGTGCGCAAGCCAATGAGCATGATCTTCAAAAGGAAGATCACGTCCCAGATCACCTAAATAAGCAGAAACATAATTTTTGAGATTGTTATCAATGTACATGCTCCACATATGACCACAGGTGAGATGTCCATCGTGAACGGTGTATTTCGGGTCATTATAATACTTTTCCAACACTTCTCGCTTGAAGAACACCCGCGTGAGATATTGGGGAGCATCAGGATTGGCACCGAAAAAATTTCCAAGCATATGGTGATTGCATGTGTATGACACAGGATCACCGTTTTCGTCTGTTTTAATTACATACTTGGGATATTCTCGCTCCTCTTCCTCATCCTGTTTATAAGGCCAAATTCCGCTTTTCTCTTTGGGTAAACCAGTAAGAATTACTTTTCCGATCATTCTTGAAAAACTTGCTCGTGTATCCCCTCCGAATTTGTCCCGCCACGTCATACAAGTAAATGAAAACCGAGCACTGTCATTCGTATGTTCAAAGGCGATACGATCTTCATCGATGCCTAATTCTTCCAGGGTCTTATATGACCATCTGCAAAAAGTAAAACATAGGCACAAAGCCATGTCCTTGATCCCGAGAAATTGCCTAACTTGTTTCAGATGAGCACCAATGTAATCACCATTCATCTTTACTACATCTTCCAAATCTCCATTGTCTAAGACTTTTTGAAACGTGTTTTTTTGTTCATCAAAAAATAGATTGTGGTAGAGACGAAACTCCTCATTTAGTTCTTTGTATCCGTCTTTTACACCACCAAAGTCCCTTTCGATAATTAGTGGTTCATAATCATAAAAACTGCCGAAACGCTTGTACTCGATGGTTCCCCTTTTTCCTTTGGTAAACCCAACACAGCCTGGTTGACCATCTATCGAACAATCATGCCAATCCGAACGCTTAAGTTCTTCGGGAATTCGTGAAGTAGGAATCATGCAGCAGTGAAACAAAAGATCATCAACTAGCTGCCTACTCTCCCGTCTTTCTCTTGAGTCATGCAAGGTAAGCCATTGCTCTGTGCGCATTTTATTCAATACATACTCACGAAGATCCTCTTGGAGTAACCATGACTTGTCGCTCATGTGTCAATTATAGGGCACATGGGTCACATGCCCATAGTGGCTGGGGAGGAGGGAAAAGCAGACCGTTCCGCATGTTTCGTTCTTCAGCTCCCGTACCGGCTGCGGAGCAGAACATCCTGCCAGTTCATTTCGTAGAATTCCTTGGTCGCCGAAGTCTCCCGCGCTTTGTTCAGCCACTCCTGCCATCGTTCATCGGCTTGCGGCTGCGTGCTTTCTTCGAGGACAAGGCCGTACACATCACCCGAGAGCATTTTCAGCTCCAGCATGTCGATGCGCGAAGTCGGCAGCGCGGCCAGTCGCCGGTTCAGCCGGAAGATCGCCTGCTCCACGGGGAACACGGTCGCCACGGCGTACATCCAGACAAACGCGACCACGATGAACTTCACCATGTCGGGTTTGCCCTTCTGAAAGAGCGCCGCAATCAACCGGACAAAGAGGAGGATCGAAAACAGCACGGTGTAGAGCGCGAAGAACTTTTCGTAGCTGAAGCCGTAGGTGTACACGTACATGCCCATGCGGTTGGCTGCCGAGAACAGGAGCAGGAGCGACGCGACCATGAATACCATGAGGATGTGCTGCACGGGCCGGGCCGTCCGGCGGTAGTAAATGAGAAAGAGCAACGCGTTGATGCCGCTCAAGAAGAAGAGCTCCCAGAAGCCGTTTTTCACCAGCCGTTCCGTTTCGAGGAACTCCGTCGGAAGCGTCGGCACCCACAGGGAGGAGAGTTGCGTGAGGAGGAAGAGGATGTAGAGACCGAGCACGCCCCCCAGGACGATGCCGGAAATAACGCTGTCCATGGGCTTCATTTGCGTCGATGCGAACGTTTCCTCCCGTGTCCAGCGGACGATGCCGGCGAGCAAGAGGAGCGTAAGCAGGACAAAAACGCCGAAGCGCACCAGTGTTTCCACAGAAATGATTTTCAGCAACGGTTCGTAGACCTGCCGGACCAGTTCGGCAAAGCGCGCATCAGCGTCGGAGAGGAGCGGGATGAAGATGAGGCAGGCCACAACAGCAAAAATCACCACACCGATTGCGATGCGCTTGTGCAGGTCGGACCGCTTGTTGCCGGAGGGCAGAACGCTCCCGATGGTCAGTGACACGGCTGTTGCCAGCGCGCTCACGATCCCGACGAAACGTTCAACGATCCTCAGGAGCCAGCTGATATTCCACACGACGCTTTGGGAGTTGCGCGTCGAAGACACGATCCATGCGGCTGCGAAAAGCGTCGGCACGACCAGGCAGTTCACCAGTTTGATGTACGGGTTTTCGTACAGGGCATAGCTGACCGCAATCAATCCCAGCGGTATGAGAAAGAGCAGGTCCGCCCGTTGCCACGTTCGTTTTTCGGACGCGAAGGCATAGATCGCCATGGCGCCCACAATGAACACGGATATATTCCAGCCGAATGCCGAGACGTCTTTCTCCCAGACATTCCACGCGGTCAGCACCCAGAAGAGGGAGAGCGCCAGCGCACCGTAGACGGTCATTCTTTTCCGCCAAGAAGCATCCATGGAGAGGGAAGGAAAGAAGTCCGATGGTAGCAGCGTTGGAGGTGTGGTGCTATGTAGTTCCCGAGCGGGAACGAGGAACGAAGCCGGATGGCTGGGGAGGAGGGATTCGAACCCCCGAATGCCTGCTCCAGAGGCAGGTGCCTTACCACTTGGCGACTCCCCAACGTGAAACGATGATAGCAGGAATGGGCTCTCGCCCGCCGTAGTCCCGCGAAGCGGGCGAAGGTGGGCTCCCCAACGTATGCAGGAGGATAGCAAAGCCTGCTCTGTGTGGAAACGACTCATAGGTTTTTCTTCCCGGCTTGTTTTCTTCAGAGCTGAGACAGGATCTCTTTCATCCGTTCCCACGCCGCATTCCGCTCACAACCCGCACACCTCGGTCATGGGTTCGCAGCTGGCGGCCGTTGCAATGCAACCGGTCTTCTCGCTCGTCCACTGCGCGCACGCTTCCATGCACGAGTCGCGGCCCTGCTGAAACAGCGTCTCGCCGGCTCCCGGCACCAGTGTCAGGCACTTGTTCACGTAGTTTTCGCACGCCGCCGCGCAGGTATTGCCTGCCGCAGGCTCGTTGACGCGGATCACCGATCCCGACAGGGCGTCGTTTTCAACGTCCTGCGGCTGCCCGCCGCATCCTGCCAGCACGAGGCAGGTGAGGAGCAGTGAAGAACATGCCGTGAGTGGTTTCATGGGATTCAAGGGGAAAATCCCCGGTACCCTAGCAGACGCTCTCGGCCCGACCAATCATTTTGCCCGTTCGCCCGCGAGCACCGTCGCCGCATCCACCCACCCGTCCAATTCGTTCTAGAGTGCCTTCAAAAAGGGGATAAGACGCCTTGCGGGAGCTCAAGGAAAAGATATACAATGTGCACGTATCCATACGAATTGGGATCCGAACGGCCCCGTGCCTAAGGAGCCCTTTTCTTTAAGGTAAATGCAATTTTGGCTTGGATGCCGGGGTTTTCCAGATAATCAAATAATTCCGATCCGAGTTTGCTATACAGAGAGGAGGCAAATTTTCTATCCGGAAAAAGTAATTTCTTGAACATTCCTTTCTGAATCAGAAAATCAACAACTTTTTTATAATCGCCGTCACCTGAAACAAGGAGCACCTTATTGAAATCTTTTCTCTCAATGATTGTTTTCATGATTTCAAAAACGATATCGGTATCGACATTGCCTTTCTTGGTGCCTTTCAGGGTGGAGATATGTTCTTTGAACAGGACGATGAAGCCTGCCTTTTGCAGATTGCTGTAGAGACTCTGTTGTTCTTCCGAAACGTAACCGAGAAAATAGTAGGCCTCATCCACCTGATATTTATCCTTCAGATATATCCTGAATTTCGCATGGTCGACCTTCCAGCCGTTCTGCGTAGTGCCGAGGTGTAGGTTTTGCCCGTCAATGAACGCAAGATTCGATTCCTTCTCCATGCGGGGATTTTATCACACTGTCACGCCGGGAACCGTCGCCGCATCCACCCACCCGTCCAATTCCTCTTTCGTCTGCACATAGCCCTCGAGCTCCCTGTCCGCTCCGCGGTGAATGGCAAAGTGCAGGTGCGGGCGTTCGCCATCCGTTTCTGTGCTGAAGCCCGTTCCCAAGACCCCGATCCGCTCACCAGCGGCAAGTTCCTGCTCAATCTTCGCATCCACGGACGCGAGTGAAAGGTGACCGTAGAGCACCGTGACGGGTGAGCCATTCAGGGTACAGCGCTGGATCACCACGCCTCCATATCCCTTCACCCATTGACGATAGATCACTCTGCCGATGCAGGCGGCACGCACGGCTACGTCATGCTCCGTCTCGCCCGGATTGAGTTCAAAGTCCGTTCCCGTGTGGTAGCCCTTGAACTTCTCCGGCTGCACGGGGGAATCCGCCGGCGTGATGAAGATAGAGAAGGGCTTTTTGGTCACGCGCTCGTCTGCGCGATCGATGGGGTCGTTCCATATCTTCTGCTCCTCTGTCACGAAAGACTGCGATCCGTCTGAGTCATCCTGAGCGACGGGTTTCGTCGGGGCGGACTCGCAGGCTGCGAGGAGGAAGCAGAGTCCGAGGAGGGCGAAGCGCAGTCGCATGCACTTATTCTACCGTCAGATGCCCGCGCAGGAACGCGGTCGTCCGCTTCATAAAATCCTCCCACTTTGGAATGAATTCGTGCTTCTCGCCTTCGTACGAGACATAGGTGACGTCTTTGTTCAGTGCTTTCAACTGCGCATCGAGAAAATCGGACCACTCCGGCGGCACGTCCGCGTCTTTGGTGCCCTGAAAGAGCAGCACGGGTGCAGTGATGTTTTTGAGTGAGGTGAGGGATGAAAGGGCATCCCACGCTTCCGGATTCTCCTCCCGCGTGCCGAGGACAGCGAGCGTGCGATCTTTGTCGTCCCGCTTCGATCTCCAGCGCGCAAAATTCTCCCACGCGTCACTGTGCACGGGGGCGTACAGGACGAACGCGCTCACGAGATCGGGCCGCGCGACGGCGATGTTGAGTGAGACCCCGCCGCCGAGCGAGTGGCCCAGCATGCCCACCCGCTTCGCATCCACCTGCGGAAGATCGGCAGCCCGCACGGCATTGATCGCATTGGCGCTATCCATGGCGTACTCCAGCCCGGCGTCGTAGACCTCGCGCACGTCGGGGCTTGCGTCCGACAGGGCGTGCCCGCGGTAGTCGGTGTGGAGCACGGCGAAGCCCTGTCGTGCCAGATAGTCCTGCTCGCGCTTGAGGCCCCGGCCGCGGGTGTAGACCGAGGGCGCGATGTACCCGTGATTGAGAATGACGAGCGGAAAAGGCCCCGTACCTTTCGGGATATTCATGATCCCGCTGATGAGAAGGCCGTTACTCCGGTATGTGATCGCGTAGCGCGTGTAGGCGGCGTTCTCTTCCAAAATATCGCCGAGGGTGAAGTCGGTTCCTTCCAGTCGCATTTGGGCGAAGTGCGCGATCGAGAGTTCTGCAGGCACCTGTTCCAGCACTCCGGCTTGTTCCCGTGAAGTGACGGATGCGCTGCCGGTCAGGGTGGAGGATCCCGCCGAAGGCGAGACGCAGGCCGTGAGAAGCAGGCAGAGGCCGAGGAGAGCGGAAGGGGATCGCACGGATTTCATTCTATTCCCCCGGTATCCGGAAAGAGATGTATTAATGAAAATGCACAAAAGATATATTTTACAGCGTTTCGCTGAATATTTACATTTTTACCATAAAATGTTATAATACTTACAATCTTATTCTTACCCAAATACACATGAATCACCGCATGCGAACGATAGCGCTTCTCAGCGTGCTCGTTGGTTGTACTGCTCTGTTCGGAATGTTCCGGGCTACCGATAGTCAACGTTTGCGATCGCAAATGGTGGAGCCTGGTTCAGGTCCTCAACTCCCCCCCGTTTCTCTGCCACCGTGCGACGATTCCGATGGAGAGAATTTCTATAACCCCGGGTTCGTCTCTGGGACGCAGATCTCTCAATGGGATGCGCAGCAGTTCAGGAGCGTACCGGTGTCAGTCGTGCGCGACTACTGCGAAGGCAGCATTCTCAAAGAAGCTCGCTGTGCAGAAACATGCAGAGAAGGTGCAACGGTCATGTGCAATTACTTCACCACCTTCGATTGTCCCAATGGTTGTGAGAATGGCGCATGCAAGCGCGATTCCGCATCCTCTTCCTCGTCGTCCGCTTTGGCCCGATGCGGGAACAGGATCCGCGAATCCGGTGAGGATTGTGACGATGGTAATACCCAAAATGGGGATTACTGCACGTCGCAGTGTAAACTCTGCCCCGCCTTTTCTGCTCCATACTGTCCCGATGGAACGCTCGTCGGCGGGACGGAGCTGGATGAGCGTGGCTGCCGTACGTCAGTGATCTGTGTGCGATCCTCCTCTTCTATGGCCTCTGAGACCTGCGCGAAGGACGGCCAGAGAGTCTACGGCTCCACACAGTTCGGTCCCACGATGTGCTGCAGCAAGAACGCAGGGATCATGCCGAATGCGTATCTTGCAGGTGATCAGTGCGTCGCCACGAGCGATGGCTCCAAAGGCACCTGCATCGACGGCTGGTGGAAGTCTTGCGGCGATGGTACGTGCGGAGAAAAGGAAAACAAATGCAGCTGCCCGCGGGATTGTTCCGTCTGCATCAAGGAAGGTGAAAAAAGTGCCTCCACCCCATTCGATCCTCCTTGTTGTTACGGTTTGACCAGCGTGAATCCGGGCAATGCCCCCCAGGCGGACGGCTCTTGCCCGACGGAGCTCCCTGTCGGTGCCAAGCTGTGCACAAATTGTGGCAATGGTACGTGTGAGCCGTGGGAGAACAAGTGTTCCTGCCCGCGGGATTGCACTGCGACCACCTGTGGAAATAAGCGTATCGATACGGACGAAGAGTGTGATCCCTCTGCAGAGAGCTATGCCCCGCAGTGCGGACCGAATGGCCAATGCAACAAAGACTGCAAGTGCCTCTATTTCTTCCCGCAGCCTCCCCCCCCGCCTCCGGTTACGACGGAATGCGGCAATGGTGTTCTTGATACCGTTGAGCAGTGTGATCCATCCGCTCCGGATGGGACTGTAGCCTGCAAGAGTGATCAAAAATGCGGCAGGAGCTGCAAGTGCGTTTCCTTTTCCACTTCCTCAGCAGGACAGAGTTTCAGCACTCCACCGGCCGGATTCGAGGATGAGGTACAGACCAATCCCGTCGAGACCCGGCACAACTGGTTTTCTGATGTCAGTCTCGAAGATGAGGTGGGTCAAGCCGCCAATTTCCTTGCCGACAAGGGCGTTATCGGCGGCTACCAGGATGGGACGTTCCGGCCGGAGAAGACCGTCAATCGCGCCGAGGCCGCCAAGTTCCTTCTCCTTGCGCGGTACGGGTCCGTCACTTCCCAGGAAGGCGTCTCGCCGTTCCGCGATGCGGTTGCCGGACAGTGGTATGTGCCCTTCATCATCCGGGCGGCTGAAACTGGCATCATCGGCGGTTATGCGGACGGGACCTTCCGTCCGGCGAATATGGTGAACACGGCAGAATTCCTCAAGATGCTTTCGATCACTTTTAAGCTTTCTCAAAACGAGCAGCACAATTTCAGTGATGTCTCTGCAGAGGACTGGTTCGCACCGTATGTCGGTTCCGCGTTTGTCTACAAACTCTTCCCCGACAGGGGGCTTTCGCTCGAGCCGCAGCGTCTTCTCACACGGGGTGAGGTGGCCATTGCCATCGCGAGGATCCTGCAGACACGATGAAGATCAAGGCACATGAAGAAGCCGGCTCAGATGGGCCGGCTTTTTTCAATGCCAGAAAGCTCATCACTCTTTCACCATCCACTGATACAGGTACACCGCGGCGACGGCGCCGACGAACGGGCCGATCAGGTACGAGAGCGAAATCGAGCGGATGCCGATGGCCACGGCGGGGTTCAGCACGCCGTTGCTCATGAGCGAGGCCAGCAAAATACCCAGTAAAAGCGAGCTGCCGATGGTCAGGCCCCCTGCGGCGGATTGCACTTTGCCATGGACGACTGCGGCGATGCCGAGCAGCAGGAAGAACGCACCCATCGCTTCGGCGAAGGCGATGCCCCAGCCCGGAGTCACCGAAACGAGCGGCAGGCCGCCCAGCAGGTACTGAAAGAGGAACTGTGCGGCGACGGCCCCGACGATCTGTGCGGCGATGTACGCCAGTGCCTCGGGGGTCTTCATTTTGCGGATGCTCCAGAGAGCCACCGTGACGGCGGGGTTCACATGGGCGCCGCTGACGGGCCCGATGATGTACACCGCGAGCATGAGGACTAAGGCAGCGACGAAGGGAGTGGCGGTCTGCTGCTGCAGAGAGCCCAAGACAGCAAACGTCAGCGTTGCGGTCCCGAGGAGTTCCGCGACGTACTTGCGCCAGTGAAGGGGAGAGAGAGCCATAGACGAAGAAGGGGAAGAATTGCTGTCTACCGTACGTGTTTTGTATTTTCCTGCCAATTGCGCTCTTTCAACGGATATGTCGGTACAGCTGCTTGGATCATGCCGTTTCTATGGCGTGATCACCGGTGGGTGCCCGTGCCTGCATCATCACTCCTGCTCTACGCCTTCGTATCTTGCCAGGCTGACAAAGGACGGCTCGAGAACACGGTGGATTCCGTTGCGCTCGCGCTCCTGCGCGCAGTTGATGCACAGCGTCGTATCGGGCACGGCCTCCAGCCGCGTCACGGGAATGGCAGAATCGCACCCTTCACAGATGCCGTACACGCCATCCCGCATCCTCTGTCTGGCTGCCTGAATACGTGCGATCGAGGCAAGGAGCGATTCGAGTGTGGTGGCCTGATCCTGTACGACCTCTTCGGTTTGTGCGGCATCGCAGAGCTCTCCGCCGGCAGTCGCAGCGGCCGAGAGGCCCGAGCGTGCCCCCCGGATCAAGCGCTCGGAATGCTCGACGAGTTTTGCCTCCAGCTCCTGCTGCGTGGCTGGCCAGTTTTTTCCTCTGCGCTGAGGCAGAGAGAATGTTCGTTCGGAAGGGGAGGAGAGTGATCTCTTCGCCATGGCAGAGTGGGAAAGGCGCTGATTATTTCCCTTTCGGGCCCACTGTCAATGCACCTGCGGTCTTTTCTTCCGCCACCTCTGCGATCGCTTCGTCGCAGCCAGAGTGGGGCAGGTTTCCCTTCCTCCCGCGCATGGGGGCGGAGTAGCATGGGCGCACCCGATACCGGTTTTCGCACCATGAACCAAGAGCTCTTCCACAAGGTCGACGGCTTGCTGCAGGCGAAGAATGATCAGGAGCTTCGGCGGGTGTTGCTCCGGGAGGATGCCCGTGAGATCGCGGATATCATTGATGCGCTCGGTCATGGCAAGCGAAAAACATTCGCGGTCTTTCCGCCCGAGGTGCAGGCCGATGTGGTCCTGCTTCTCTCAGAGGCCAGCATTCACTCGGTGGTGCCGCGCCTGCCCGATGCCGTCATCGCCCGGTTCCTGCACTTTCTGGATGAAGACGAGGCGACCGATATCCTGCAGCGTCTGCACTCCAAGCGGCATCCGCACATTTTAGAAAAGATGCGCGAAGACCGCCGCAAGCCGATCGAAAAGCTGCTCACCTACGGCCCAGAAACAGCAGGAGGTCTCATGGATCTCAATTTTCTGGAGGTCGATCCGCAGGCGAAAATTCCGATGATTCTCTCGTCGGTGCAGGAGTACATGCGCACGCATCACAAGCAGATACCCATTGCCCTGCTCACGGGCAAGAATGGCATTCTGTGGATTCCCTCGCGCGCACTCATGTCGTCGAACGGTGATGTTGTTCCCTCGCAGATCGCGCGGCCGATCCCGGTGCTGCATCACGCCACCGACCAGGAAGATGTGCTCGAGACGATGCAGCGCGAGGGGGCCGATGTGTCGTGCGTGATCGACGACCACCAGAAGATCGTCGGAGTCATTCATTTGGGCGATCTGCTGAGGGTGGCTGAAGCGGAGGCCAGCGAAGACGTGTACCGCTTGGGAGGTATGGATCCGCTCTCGGCGAGCTACCTCGAAAGCAAATTCACGACGATCTGGCGCAAGCGCGTGGTGTGGCTCTCGGTGCTCTTCGTCGCGGAGCTCTTCACGTTTACTGCGCTCGCGCAGTTCGAATCCTCCATCGCCGCGGTCACCGCACTCGCGCTCTTCGTGCCGCTCACCATTTCCACGGGGGGCAATTCCGGCTCGCAGGCCGCCACGCTCATCACCCGCGCCATGGCGCTGGGCGACGTCGCGCCCCGTGACTGGTTCAAGGTCATGCGCCGCGAGCTCGTGATGGGCATCGCCCTCGGTCTCACGCTCGGAGCCGTGGCATTCGTCCGGGCTTCGCTCACGCCGCAGGGGGTGCTGGGGACGGCGAACCGCTGGATCCTCGGGCTTGTCATCGCGCAATCCGTCGCGGCGATCTGCCTGTGGGGCACGCTCGTCGGCTCGATGCTGCCGCTCCTCTTCAAGCGGTTCGGTGTTGATCCGGGCTACGCTTCGAGCCCTTTCGTGGCGACGTTTGTCGACGTGACAGGCATCGTGATCTACTTCTCGATCGCGGGGGTATTCATCCTCTGAACGCGGCACGCTTCCTATACTGCGATCAAACCAATCCCGCCCCGTTCTATGAGGGTTTAGAACGTATTTCTGATCTTCTCAAAGCCAAAAAATCAGTATCACATCTGCTACATTTTCTCGGGTGATTCTGTGCAATAGCATCCATGGTACACTGGCGCTCCCATGGTCCGAAAATCACCAAAAACCGTCGGCGTTACCAATGCTGTTCTCCTGCAGCACTTGCAGGGAATGCGGTACGCTCTGGAAACTCGCCTGGACAGTCTGGAGAAGCGCATGGGTGGAGTGGAGAAACACTTGGGTGGGCTGGATAGTCGCATGGGCGGGCTGGAGAGTCGCATGACGGCCGGATTCACGGAGGTCCACGGGCATCTCGGCAAAATCGACGCGGCACTCCAGCGTCTCTACGTCCATCGCACGAGCATGCTGGGGCGCATTGAGAAACTTGAGGAAACCGTGGGCGTCGCTTAAGTCCTTTGCACACTCCCGTCTTTCAGAAACAGCAGCAGGAATCCCGCGAGGGCGGTGAGGATGAGCGAGAGCAGGTACGGCGCGATAAGACCGTAGCGGTCCCATAGAATGCCGGCGAGAAAGGAAGCCGGAAAACTCACCAGGCCGATGATCATCTGGTAGCCGCCGAGAGTAGAGGCGACGAGATCCTTCGGGGCCAATTCCGCGGCCAGTGCTTTCTGCACGGGTTCCAACGAGGCGATGTGCACACCGTAGAGCGCAAAAGCACCAATCACTACGGCAGGGGATTTGAAGAGGATGAACAGAAGTGCCACGCCCATCCAGCATCCGTACGAGAAGAGCAACACGGTCTTGCGCCCGATGCGGTCCGCGAGGCGGCCGAAGTACATGGAGAGGAGAGCGGCCACGGCGGTGTACAGAAGGTAGAGCACCGGCATCGTGCCGATGGAAAAACCGAGCGACTTGGCCGACAGCAGCAGGAAGGAGTAGCTGAAGGCGCCGAGCATGAAGAGCGCGCTCAGAGCCGTGTAGAGGCGCAGATTGGGCGAAAAATCCCTAAAGTGGATCCCCCTGAAGACCTTGGTGCCGTCCGGCTGCTGTTCGTGGTAGACAAAGAGCACCAGCAGCACGGCGAGCATGGAGGGGATCGCCGCGATCAGCATGAGCGTGCGGAGGGGGATGAGCTGCACCAGCACGATGGAGGCGAGAATGCCGACTATGGCTCCGCCGTTATCCATCATGCGCAGAGTTCCGAAGTGCCGGCCGCGGTTATGGACCGTCGAGAGGTCCGAGACGATCGCATCCCGGGGGGCGCCGCGCATCTTGCCCGAACGATCCAGAAGGCGGAACGGCAGAACCCAGTGCCAGGTGGGGGCGAGTGAGTAGCCCACCTTGGCAATACCACCGAAGAAGTAGCCGAGCCACACGAAGGGTTTGCGCTTCTTGAGGCGGTCCGAGAGGTATCCTGAAGCAGCCTGTGCGATCGAGACGAAGGCATCACCCAGTCCGTCGATCAGCCCCACCACGGCCATGTTCGCCCCGAGCACGGTCGTGAGGAACATCGGCCAGATCGAGAAGATCATGTCCGCGCCCATGTCGTGCAGAAAGGATGCGGAGGCGAAGGTCCAGACGGTGCGTTTGACGTATTTCGAGTCGGGTTGTGCAGATTCCATATGTCGCTATCTTGGAGGATTTTTTGCAGAGATGCCACTCTCTCTGCATCCAGAAAAAGTTCCCTCTTTACCCCTTTGCAGGTGGAAGGGTCTCTTCTAGGATGACTTCACTCTTTTTGATTCCCTCTCCATTTATGCCAGGTTCCATTTCTCAAGTGATGGGTGCGGTGGTGGACTGCATGTTCCCCGCCCAGGAGATCCCATCGATTTTCAACGCACTCACGGTTCCGTGCGGAAAAGACACGCTGACGCTCGAGGTGCAGCAGCACCTGGATGGAGGCGCAGTGCGCACCGTGGCGATGGGCCCGACCGATGGCCTCGCGCGCGGTACGGCCGTAACGGATACGGGCAGCCCGATTTCCGTTCCCGTCGGTCCCGAGGCGCTCGGGCGCATGTTCGACGTATTGGGCAATCCTCTGGATGGCATGCCGCCGATACAGACGAAGAAGCGGTCACCCATTCACCGTGCCGCTCCCACCTTCGACGAGCAATCCACGGAAACCGAAGTGCTGGAAACGGGCATCAAAGTCATCGACCTGATCTGCCCGATCTTGAAAGGAGGCAAGGTCGGTCTCTTTGGCGGAGCGGGCGTGGGCAAGACCGTCGTGGTGAAAGAGCTCATCCGCAATATTGCCACCGAACATGGCGGCTACTCGGTATTCGCCGGGGTGGGGGAGCGCAGCCGCGAGGGAAACGACCTCTACTACGAAATGAAAGAATCGGGCGTTCTCGCCAAAACAGCACTGGTCTTCGGCCAGATGAACGAGCCGCCCGGACCGCGCTTGCGCGTGGGTCTTGCAGGTCTCACGCATGCCGAGTACTTCCGTGACGAGGAGCAGCGCGATGTGCTGCTCTTCATCGACAACATCTTCCGCTTCACGCAGGCAGGGTCCGAAGTCTCGGTGCTCCTCGGACGCATTCCCTCCGCTGTCGGCTACCAGCCCACGCTCGCCAACGAAATGGGAGCGCTGCAGGAGCGCATCACCTCGACCAAAAAAGGCTCCATCACCTCGGTGCAGGCGGTGTACGTGCCGGCCGACGACTTTACCGATCCGGCGCCTGCCACGACCTTCGGTCACCTCGATTCCACACTCGTGCTCTCGCGCGCCCTGTCGGAGCTGGGCATCTACCCGGCCGTCGATCCGCTCGATTCCACCTCCACCATTCTCTCTGCTGCGGTGGTGGGCGAGGAGCACTACCAGACGGCACGCGCCGTGCAGAAGGTGCTCCAGCGTTACAAAGAGCTGCAGGATATCATCGCCATCCTCGGCATGGAGGAGCTCTCGGATGAGGACAAGCTCACCGTCAAACGCGCACGCAAGATTCAAAAGTTTTTGTCGCAGCCCTTCTTCGTGGCCGAAACCTTCACGGGTATTCCCGGCAAGTTCGTCCGGCGTGAGGATACCGTGAAGAGCTTCAAGGCGATTCTCGACGGCAAGTACGACGAAGTGCCCGAGCAGGCCTTCTACATGAAGGGCGGAATCGAAGACGTGAAGTAAGAATTAGGAATTATGAATTATGAACGAAGCACCCATGCCTATTGCATCTCCCAGCACCGCGTCGGAAAAAATCAGAGTCTTCACGGATCTGTTTTCCTGGCAGGATGCCCATAAACTTGTTCTCATGATTTACAGAATCACAAGGAAGTTCCCAAAAGATGAAATGTTCGGATTGGTTGCCCAATTGCGCCGGGCGGTCGTTTCTATCTCATCCAATATCGCTGAGGGATTCAGCAGGATCTCCTACGCGGAGAAAATTCATTTTTATTCGATCGCTCTCGGATCCGTGACGGAAGTGCAGAATCAGATGCTCATCGCGCGGGATGTCGAGTATGTTGCCCAAGAAGATTTCATGTCTGTGGAGAAGCAGAGTGTCAAAGTACATAAGCTCATCAACGGCCTGATCAAATCCAGTCGATCATTCTTAATTCCTCATTCCTAATTCATAATTCTCCAACATGCTTCGTCTAGAAATCACCACGCCCGACCGTCCCATGTTCGAAGGGGAGGTGGACTCTGTGTCCCTTCCGACTCCGCAGGGGGAAATTACGATTTTGCCGCACCACATCCCGCTCATCTCCATCGTGTCGCCGGGGGCGATCACGATCCGGCAGAAGGGGAGTGAGCAGCTGCTCGCGGTTTCACGCGGGGTCATCGAGGTGGATGGCAAGACCATCCGCGTGATGGTGGATACGGCGGATCGCGCCGATGAGTTGCAGGAGGAGGCGATTTTGAAGGCCAAAGCCGAAGCGGAGAAGCTCCAGCGCGAGAAGCGCGAAGACCGCGAGGGCTTTGCCGAGGCCACGGCCATCCTCGAGCGCGAGTTGGCGCGCCTGCACGTGGTGCGTCGCCGGCGCGGCGGGCGACGGTCCGTCCCCACCCCCGGCAGTGGTGAATGACGCGCCGCGTTCGGATGGATCCAAGGGGATGGGTCTCATGTTGAGCCTCCGGCTCGCGTGGAACCTGGGGTTCATCATCGCGGTTCCCGTTGCTGTGTTCGGTTTCGGAGGCGCCTACTTAGATAAGTACCTTCAGACCACCCCGATTTTCGTGATCACGGGTTTTGTGCTGGCGATCGTACTGACGGTGATAGGGGTCTATCGCAAAGTGAAGGAGATTTTGGGAGCTTCTTAGCTGATTAGCTTCTTAGTTTTTCTGATGATGATTTCCTTAAAACATTCCTAAGAAGCTACAACCTAAGAAGCTGCGTCTGGTCGAGAATTCATTTGCTCTCACATCCCTTCGTTCTTTATCCTCCTCCCCGATGTCCGGCATTGAAGCTCCGCCACTGGCCTCCGAAACAATCGCACACATCGGCTCTTTCGAAGTCCGTAACACGCTCATCATGGCGTGGCTCGCCATGGCGGTGGTGTTCATCGTGGTCTTCTTCGCCCGCCGGACCAAGTTCAAGCAAATCCCCGGGCGCTTTCAGGCACTGCTGGAGCTCATCGTGGAGGGGCTGTTCAACTTCTTCAATTCCATCATCGGCGATACGAAGCAGACCAGGCGGTTCTTTCCGCTCATTGCCACGATCTTCCTCTTCCTCATGCTGGCCAACTGGATGGGCATCTTGCCGGGCGTGGGGAGCATCACGATTCTAGGTGAGCACGACGGGCACATGCTCAATTTGCCGATTTTCCGCTCCATGAATGCGGATGTGAACATGACCCTCGCCGTCGCGCTGATCTCGGTCATCGCCACGCAACTCTTTGGCATCGCGGCCCTCGGCGTGATGCCGTACGCCAACAAATTTTTCGTGGCGCCCTGGCGCGATCCGATCGGGTCCTTCGTGGGGATTCTGGAGCTGATCGCAGAGATGGCGAAGATCATTTCGTTTACCTTCCGTCTCTTCGGCAACATCTTCGCGGGCGAGGTGCTGCTCGTGGTCATCGGCTTCCTCATGCCATACGTCGCTCCCATTCCGTTTCTGGGGCTCGAGCTCTTCGTGGGCTTCGTCCAGGCGCTGGTCTTCTCCATGCTCACCGCTGTCTTCCTCAAGATGGCCGTGACGGCGCATGGCGGGCATGAAGAGCACGGCCATGAAGGGGGGCATGCGGTGGAAATGGCGCACGCGTGAACGCGCATGAGGCGATGGGACATGGAGCCCGGTGGTTTTGAGGATGTGCGGTAATTCTGCTATCGTTTTCAATATGAACAGCGCCATCAAAATACTCTCGAGTGCAGTGGGATTATCGCTGCTCTGGCTCGTCATGGGAATCGTATTTGTTCCTCTGGATGCAGTTGATCAGTTCAGCAATTACTTCGTGTTTGCTCTGCTCCACGCACTATTGTTCTTCCTTCCTTTGTCCATTGCACTGTTCTCTACACGCATGCGCTGGAGGATCTTCTCGGCAGCCATTCTCGTTCTCTATTTCATGATTGTTGCATTTTCCCTTCAGTTTCTCTTTTCTTCCTCGCTACACAAGCCCGTAGTATCGGATCTGTTCACGCTTCTCTACATGGCACCGGGGATGTTTCCGTTTGCGCTCCTCACGGCCTTGGGAGGATCGATGTGACGCCATCATGGCCACGTGAAGAGATCTGAAGATATTGAGTAAGCAATACAAATAATAACAGTCAAATATTGGCGGAGTCGGCTCTTAGACCCTTGATTGTCTCTTGCCCCGTCCCTACAATCCGCGGCGTTTTCTCATCTCCACTTCTTTCCCACTTTTTTATGCCAGAAGTCGCAGAAGTCGCCCAGACCGCCGTGTCTTCGATCGACAAGAACCTGCTGGTGGCCATCACCATGGGATTCGGTGCGCTCGTCCCTGCCTTCTCCATCGGTTGGATGGGGAGCAAGGCCATGGAGGCCATCGGCCGCAATCCCGAGGCCGCGAACCGCATCCAGACGCCGATGGTTCTCGCCGTCGCGTTCACGGAAGCCATCGCGATCTACTCGCTCGTCGTGGCCCTCATTATCAAGTTCGTCTGATTTCCAGTGTTCAGCGTTGAGCGATCAGTGAACAGCATAAGCAGCTGATCGCCTGCCGTTGACCATCGATTCTTCTCCTCCCGCGTTCCATGGAATTGCTCTTAAAACTCGGCATTAACTGGCAGCTGCTCATCGCGCAGATCGTGAACTTTGCGATCGTGATGGGAGTGCTGGGGTTCTTCCTCTACCGTCCCATCCTGAATTTGCTCGATGCCCGCGCAGAGCGCATCCGCAAGGCCATGGAAGATGCCAAGCGCGTCGAGAACCAGATGCAGGAGCTGCACAAGCTCCGCGAGGAAGAGATGAAGCGTCTCGATAAAGAGAGCGGCGAGTATTTCGACCGCATGCGCAAAGAGGCCCAGGCCCTGCACGAAGAGATGATGGCCACTGCCAAGAAAGAGGCGGAAACAACGCTCCAGAACGCGCTCAAGCGCATCGATGAGGAGCGCCGGGTCATGATGGAGGATGTCATGAAGACCGTGAATACCGTGATCGTACGCATGACGGAGAAGCTCCTCGAGCGGGAGTTCACCCCCGCCGACCAGAAGCGTATTCAGGAGAACCTCGTTGCAGAACTTCCCCAGTCGATGCGATGAAGGTGTCTGCCGCTTCCCTTGCCCGGGCGTTCGTAGAGATCGCAAAGACGATTCCGGAAGGGGACGTGGGTGCGCTTGGGGAGGCTGCCGCCCAGATGCTGATTCAGCACGGACTGACCAGGCAGTCACATGCCTTTCTGCGTCTCGTGGAGCGCGAGTGGCTCAAGCGCGATGGCGCAGTGCCCGTGCGCATCACGACCGTATCGGGCCATGCCGGCCCTCTGGCGAAGGAGATTGCGGATACTGTCGAGAAGGCTCTCAAGCGCGCCTGTCATATCGAGGAGCGTGCCGACCCAGCGCTGATGGGGGGCGTCCTCCTCCAGGTCGGCGATGAGCGGTACGATGCCACCCTTCGTGGTGCCCTCTCGGTGCTCGCAGCCCGCCTCGCCGAGCCCGTCTCTGTTTCCTAACCCTCCCCCTAACCCTCACCCTATCCCTCCCCCCTAACCCATGTCCGTCAGCCAGACACTCCTCAAGGCCCTCGAAGATCGCGTCGCATCCTATCGCAAGGATGTGAAGCATGAGCACGTCGGCACGGTGCTCTCGGTCGGTGACGGTATCGCCACGGTTTCGGGCCTCTCGAAAGTCGGTGCCGCAGAAATGATCGATTTCGGCAAGGGCGTGATGGGGGTGGCGTTCAACCTCGAAGAGGATCACGTGGGTGTGATCGTGCTTGGGGATGACAGCAAGATCAAAGAGGGCGATACGGCCAAATCGACCGGCCAGATTCTTTCGGTGCCCGTGGGCGAGGCAATGATCGGACGCGTGGTGAATCCGCTGGGCGAGGCCAAAGACGGCGGCTCGGCCCTTGCGAGCAAGCAGCGCTACCCGATCGAAAAGATCGCCCCCCGCGTTATCGAGCGCAAGTCCGTGACCGTGCCGCTCCAGACCGGTATCAAGGCGATCGATGCACTCATCCCCATCGGGCGCGGCCAGCGCGAACTCATCATCGGCGACCGCCAGACGGGCAAGACCGCCGTGGCGCTCGATGCCATCATCAACCAGAAAGAAACGCAGAACACGGATCGCCCTGTTATCTGCATCTACGTCGCGATTGGCCAGAAGGAATCCAAAGTCGCCAAGATCGTCTCGGAACTCAAAAAGCACGGTGCCATGGAGTACACCATCGTCGTCTCGGCCGGCGCATCAGAGCCCGCGTCGCTCTCGTACATCGCCCCCTTCGCGGGATGCGCCATGGGCGAGTACTTCCTCGATCAGGGCAAAGACGTGCTCTGCATCTACGACGATCTCTCGAAGCACGCCTGGGCCTACCGCCAGGTCTCGCTGCTGCTCCGTCGTCCTCCGGGACGCGAGGCCTACCCGGGCGACGTGTTCTACCTCCACTCCAGGCTCCTCGAGCGTGCGTGCTGCCTGGATGAGAAGCATGGCGGTGGATCGCTCACGGCTCTGCCGATCATCGAGACGCAGGCCGGCGACATCTCCGCCTACATCCCCACGAACGTCATTTCGATCACCGACGGACAGATCTACCTCGAATCCGATCTGTTCTACAAGGGCATCCGTCCCGCGCTCAACATCGGTCTTTCGGTCTCGCGTGTGGGATCCGCCGCACAGCGCAAATCCATGAAGAAAGTTGCGGGGCGCCTCCGCATCGACCTGGCCCAGTACCGCGAGCTGGCGGTGTTCGCGCAGTTCGGATCTGACCTCGATGCCGAAACCAAAAAGCAGCTCGACCGGGGAGCGCGCTTAACCGAGCTCCTCAAGCAGGAGCAGTACGTTCCGGTACCCGTGGCGGAGCAGGTGTCCGTGCTCTACGCCGGTGTGAACAGCCTGCTCGATGACGTGCCCGTGGATCAGATCCGTCGCTTTGAACGGGAGTTCGTTTCGTTCCTCCGCAACAAGCATCCGCAGCTCTTAAAGGAGCTCACGGCCGAGATCAAGCCCGAGACGGAAGAGACGCTGAAGAGGCTTCTTCAAACGTTTAAGGCCGAAGCAGGATTTATTTCTGTTTCCAAGTGAGAATTATGAATGAGGAATTATGAATTAAGTATGGCGATATCATGCGTTATTCATAATTCTCACTTCTTCATTCTTCATTCCTTTCCTCACTCCAACCACTCGCTCAATACATGGCTCGCAGTCTCAGAGACTTACGGCGCAAAATGAAGGCCATCAAGGCCACCCACCAGGTGACCAAGGCCATGGAGCTCGTGGCGGCTTCCAAGATGCGCCGCGCGGTCTCGAATGCGCAGAAGCTGCGGCACTACGCCTTCCTCGCGTGGCAGGTATTGCAGAAGCTGGCCGATGTGCATCCCGAATTGCATCCCTACCTGCAGAAACGAGAGCCGAAGAAGATCCTCGCGATCCTCTTCACACCCGATCGCGGAATGTGCGGCAACCTGAATGCCCAGTTGCTGCGCACGACCACGCAGTACATTCAGGGCCTCAAGAAGCTCCCCACGTTCGAGTCCGTCGAATTCATTGCGGTCGGCCGCAAGGGCCAGCACTTTCTGCCGCGCATGAACCAGAAGGTGGTTGCAGCCTTCCCGGCCTTCTCGAGCTACCCCACCTTCAAAGATATCCTGCCCATCGCCCGCATGGCCACCGAGGGCTTTCTTGCGGGAACCTACGACTCCGTCTCGCTCATCTACCCCGATTTCATCTCGGCCCTGGTCCAGGAATCGACGGTGAAGGTGTTGCTGCCGTTCTCGACGACCGAGCTCAAAGAAATGCTCGAGAGCCTGCTCCCGCGTAAGTACCGCAAAGAATCGCAGGCCGCCCTCCACGCCGAGGGGGTGGGGGAATACGTCCTGGAGCCTTCGGCCGATGCGATTCTGCAGACCATCCTGCCCCAACTCACCGAGATCCAGGTCTACCAGGCCATTCTGGAAGCCGGCGCCTCGGAGCACTCTGC
The DNA here is from genome assembly GCA_001430755.1 of Candidatus Peribacter riflensis. GTDB lineage: Bacteria > Patescibacteriota > Gracilibacteria > Peribacterales > Peribacteraceae > Peribacter > Peribacter riflensis. The sequence continues at coordinate 184,863 of CP013062.1, forward strand.
GCGGATGGTGGCGATGCGTGCTGCTTCCGACAACGCCACGGAGCTCCTGGATGATCTCACTATCGTCTACAACCAGACGCGGCAGGCGAAGATCACCTCAGAGCTCTCGGAGCTGACGGCGGCCAAGGCGGCGCTGGAGTAGGAATAGGGTGAGGGTTAGGGCAGGATTCCAGTCTCTATTTGGCAGCCGGCGCCGTTTTCGTGACGATGCGGATATCCATGCCTTTCGCTGTGTACTCCTGTGTCTGCTGCCTCAACGCAGTGATGATTTCCTGCGCAATCTGCGGACGGGCAGGATCCGAAAAGACGATGAACGTAAACTGCGGGAGCTTCTCGCCGTAGGCATGGCTGCCTGAAGCGATCTTGAGGGCCAGGAGGGCCTCTTCGATGGCGTGCGGAACGTTGTGCGGATCAGAGACCGTGAAGGCGTTGATGCCTGGCAGTCTCTGCAGTCGGCCGTCGGTACAGTCCACTGCTGCCGCAATGCCGGTGTGCGGCCCTTTCGTCATGGGCGCATCGCCGGTGTGCACGGCGTTGATGCCGCGGGCTTTGAGTCGTTCGACGATGGTACCGCGCTGGAAGTTTTCTGCTGCCTTGTCGGGGTTGGGGGACTCTCCGAAAGCGATTCCGGCAGCACCGCAGGCGATGTGTGAGCTTAACTTTACCGTGATGGAATGGAGAGGCCGTTCCTTCCCAAGTGCGGTGACGTAGGTCACGACGGCATCGACGAGTTCATCTACGTTCTTCCAGAGCACGCCCGATCCGGCCATGCGGAGCACGCGCTTGCCGGACTGCGTGGTCGCCTGCAGAAGCATGCGCTCGTCGATGCAGACCATCTCCACTTCGGTGACGGGTGCATTGCTGCAGTCGAAACATTCCTGCCACTGCTTCTCGTGGTCATCGAGCCATTCCTCGGGCTTCTGATTGAAGGGGTGGGCGAGTTCTTTTGCGAGCAGCGGAACCATATCGGGGTGGTGTCCGTGTTCTGCAGCGTGATCATCGTGTGACTGAGCAGTGGCCATATCGGGGAGGAGGGAAGTGGTGAGGGCGGCTGTACCCGTCAGGGTTTCTTTCAGGAAATCTCTGCGCGTCATGGCATCCTCCTGGGATGTGTGCCCGGTTTTCTGTGGGGGATCTTCGTCATGATACGGCACTTCAGTCATGGTGATGAGGGAAGAATTTCGAGGCATACTAAGGATTGCAGCAAGACTTTCAAGGCTCTAGGTGCAAAGAAATCCTAACATTGAATAAAAAAATTGTTCAAACAAGAGGTCGGAGAAAAACGGGCCACCACGAGGATCGTGGCCCGTTCCGAAACCGTGTTATCACTTTTGAATCCTCAGCGTCGCAGGCACGAAATGCAGCTGGTCGAGGATGGTATCCGTCTTCGGGAGGATGCCTGCGATCAGCACACGGTTGCCGAAGAAGCCGTCGATGACGTCGCCTGCATTGGTGAAGAGACCGTTTTCGATCATCATCTGCGCCTCGCTCGACCCCACGAAGATGGGGGTGGTGCGCTTGCCGTCGATGATGCGCGGCTCAAGGGCGAGGAGAGTGATGATCGAACGGAAGGTGGGGGGAATAGAAGCCGGAGTCGTCATGAACGCAAACAGCTTCAGATCGCCTTCATCATTCACGCCGAGGAGGGTTGCGCCCGAGGCAATGACCTCGAACGAGAGCCGGTTCACGATGTGTGCGAGATCGAGTGCGGTGCCCGTGGGTTTCAGGATGCCGATGACCGTGGGAGTGGGCATGCCGAGGAATTCCTGGACCGTGTCGCCGATGCTGGAGTATTCGCCTTCTTCCCGCATGGCTGCCCCCTCCAATGAGCCGAGCACCAGTTGCCGGTCACTCAGGGTCGCGGTCGTTCCCTCCTCAGCGGGGAGCGAAGCCGGGAGCGTATCTGTGCCGATGAGGAACTCCGGATCGGATCCCTCGTAGGCGATCACCGCCGTCTTGGGCGTAATGAGAGCGCTCACCTCCTGTACCGTCTGTGCGGGGATGCCCGTGCCCGGGCCGCTCTTCATGAGCGATGAGCTGAAGGCCGCAAATTCCAGAAAGAGCGCCGTGAAGGCGATCATCAGCACGAAGGGCGCCAGGAAGGAAATGAAATTGCGCTTGCGGGGCTTGAAGAAACGGATGAGCAGAGAGTTCGTCACGACGGAGATCGAGCTGAAAGCCATGGCGAGGCCCGCAAGCTCCGGCTGCAGCAGAAGCCCGAAGGTCGTATAGAACGCGCGGGCGGCGATGGGGATGCCGATCACGTTGTAGAAGAGCGCGAAGAACATGTTCTGCCGGATTTTGGACATGGTTTCCCGGGCGAGTTCGAGGGCGGTCACAACGTCATTCAGGTCGTCTTTGATAATCACAATGCCGCCTGTTTCCATCGCCACATCCGTGCCCGAGCCCATGGCTATCCCTACATCGGCTTGTGCGAGTGCGGGGGCGTCGTTGATGCCGTCACCCACCATGGCGACCTTCTTGCCGCCTTCCTGGAGCTTCTTCACCTCGTTGGCCTTATCTTCGGGCAGCACCTCGGCGAGCACGGTGGTGATGCCGATCTCGCGGGCGATGGCGTTGGCGGTACGTTCGTTATCGCCCGAGATCATGACGATCTGCAGGCCCATGTTTTTCAGCGTCTGCACGGCTTCGCGTGATGTTGCTTTGACGGTGTCTGCAACGGCAACGGCGCCGAGAAGCTCTTTTTCCGTTGCGAGGATCATCACGGTTTTACCCTGCTCCTCCAGCTTGCGAATTTTGCGATCCTCCCGGCTGAAGGGGAGCCCCGCGATCTCGGTCATGAGCAGCCGGTTGCCGAAGTAGTACTTGGTGCCGTGGATCACGCCCTCGATGCCGTGACCGGGGATGGCCGCAAATTTTTCAACATCGCCCGTCTCGATTCCTTCTTCTGTGGCATGGTTGGTGATCGCTTCGGCGAGGGGATGCTCGGAGGAGCGCTCCAGGCTTGCGGCGATTTCCACGATGTCTTCTTCTGCCATCGAACCGAACGTGAGAACATCGGTCACCTCAGGCTTGCCGTGCGTGAGCGTGCCGGTCTTGTCGAAGATGATGGTCTGGATCCTGCTCGCGGCCTCCAACGGCTCTCCGCCCTTGATGAGAATGCCGCGTTCGGCGCCCTTGCCGGTGCCCACCATGAGGGCGGTGGGTGTTGCGAGCCCGAGTGCGCAGGGGCAGGCGATGACGAGCACCGACGTGAAGGCCATGAGCGCGAACGAGAGCGACGCGCCGAAGACGAAGTACCACAGGCCGAAGGTCAGGAGTGCGATCAGGATAACAGCCGGAACGAACCACGCGGATGTGCGGTCGGCGAAGCCCTGAATGGGGGCCTTGCTGCCCTGTGCCTCCTCGATCAGACGGATGATCTGCGCGAGGGTCGATTCCTCGCCCACGCGTTCTGCCCGGAATTCGAAGCTTCCGTTCTTGTTGATGGTGGCTCCAATCACTTTATCGCCTGCATTTTTTTCTACAGGAATACTCTCGCCGGTCAGGAGGGATTCATCGACCGACGAATGCCCTTTGGTGATGGTGCCGTCCACGGGCACGGTCTCACCCGGACGCACGAGGATGATGTCGCCCACGGCCACGTCGTCGACGGGGATATCCACGGTCTTGCCGTTGCGGACCACGCGTGCGGTCTTGGCCCTGAGGCCCATCAGTTTGCGGATGGCGTCGGAAGTGCGTCCTTTCGCTTTGGTCTCGAGCCACTTGCCGAGCAGCACAAACGTGATGAGGAACGCGGAGGTCTCGAAGTAGAGCTCTGGGATTTTGGCTCCCTGCAGCCCCAGAACTGTATTGTGTGCGGAGGCGAACGCGATGAAGTTGAACACGCTGTACACGTACGCCGCCGATGTGCCGATGGCGATGAGGCTATCCATGGAGAATGTCCACATTCTCAGGCTCGACCAGAATCCCTTGTAGAAGCCGGCACCCGCGATGAATTGCACCGGCGTGGCAAGTACGAGCGAGACGACACCGACGTACGCCGGAAACACCACGGCTCCCGGCAGCCACGGGAGAAAATCCAGCAGCATGAAGTAGAGCATCGGCGCACTCAGGACGAAGCTGAAGAGAAACCCGCGGCGGTAGTGGCGGATTTCCGCTTCGCGCTTGCGCCGGTCAAAATCGCGATCCTTCTCATCAACCAGAGTGGCCGTGTAACCGGCCTTCTGCACTGCCCGAACAAGATGGTCCACATTCGTCTTCGATGCGTCGAAGAGGACAGAAGCCTTCTCGGCGGCGAAATTCACGTGCGCCTGATTCACGCCCTGAACTTTCTTGAGTGATCGTTCAATGAGCATGGCACAGGAGGAACAGTGCATGCCGCTCAGTGAGAGAGACACCTTCTGCGTTCCGGAGGAAGCGGGGGCATCCATGGCGGTGTCGAGGGGAAGTGTCGCCTGCAGTGTACCAGCGGTCCCTGCGGGAATGGACCGTTTGTCACCGGCATGGTGGAGCGCGTCCAAGAGGGAGGAGAAATTGGCGGATTGCACGAGGTGCGTGAGAAAATTCTTCGCCGACTCGTCTCCTCCGGGAATGCTCAGTTCCGCATGCTTCTTTTGCGAGATTTTGCCTTCGAAGAGCGGTTTTCCGTGTTCATCTTCGACGACTGTTCCCTCGGCTTCCACGGAGGACGTGAGTTGCATCTTCAGCGGCTTGCCTGCCGCCACTGTCTTGCGCTTGATCGTGATGTCTGCGGGGGCTTCCTGTTCTTCATGCAACACCTTGGCGCTATAGCCTGCGCGGCCGATCGCCTCGAGAATGGCATCGAGTGTGAGGGGCGCATCGAAGGCGATGTGTGCAGCACCCGATGTGTCGATGGTGACCTCGCGGATCCCTTTCAGATCGTCGAGTTCCCTGCGGATCAGCTTGATGCAGGAATCACAGTGGATACCTGCGATATGGAGAGCAACCGATTGAGACATAGGAAGAGGGGGTAATACCTATACCTAGGGTATAGGTATCATCCTGTACCGTCAAGATCTGTTCCGCCACAAAAAACGGTATCAAAGAAGCGAAATACATGATCTGTGCTCACTCGCTCACTTGTTCGCCATCCTCGTCACCGCCAGGATCTCATCGATCATCTTCTGCTTCTTTGCGGGGCTGCTCGTTTCGATCGCACTCTTGAAACAGCTGTTCAGGTGCCCCTCCAACAGGAGAAGATGGGCTGATTTGAGTAGCCCGATGACCGCCAGGTTCTGTTGCAAAATATCGATGCAGTAGCGGTCTCCCTCCACCATCTCGATGATCTTTCTGAGGAGACTCTGGGCTTTCTTGTATCCGATGAGTGTTTTCTGCTTCTGTTCGGTCATGATGGGGAGAGGACGATGCAGAGACCGTACCATGACCTTGGGGGGAGGTAAAGGTGGAAAACAGTTCTTCTGCTTTCCGCCCTGCCGGATTTCTCCGGCAGGGCAGGAGGACAGAGCGGTGATCACAGGGCTACGACAGGGTCCGGACGTGGTAGGTTTCGTTGAGGTCTTCGACGGCTTTTGTCCATGCCGGAAGGTCGAAGTGACGGTCGTGGTCGAGTGTGACCGTTTTCTTGTCTACGTTCACGTCGGTCTGCTGAATGGAAGGAAAGTCCTGGCTCACGTCTTTGATGAGGGCTGCACAGGATGCGCAGTGGATGCCGGGGATGGAAACAACAGTTTTTATGGGTGAGGGGGGAATCAGATGACCGTAAAGGAGCCGCGGACCATGCCCATGGAACAGCTGAAGGGAATGCGGCCGGGGCTCTGCGGCGTGAATTCGAAGAGGTTGTCTCCGGCTGCCAGCACCTTCTGAATGCCGAGAGAGGGGATCACGAAGCCGCGCGTGCAGCCTCCTGCCTGTGTGCCGTCGACGTGAAAACGCACGGGAATGCCCGAGCGGATTACGATGTCACTCGGCTCGTAGCCGGAACCCGTGACGACCATCGAGACCTCCTGCACGCCGTTCTGCACTGGTGCGGCGGGGGTCGGGACAGGCGCGTTCTGCGTGCCGAATGCGGAGGCGAATGTGCGGGGAACATCGATACCGACGAGGGCGAGACCGCTGTTCAAATTGTAGAGCGAGAGCACAAGGACCAGCGTTCCTGCGAAACGAAGGAACAGGCGTGAGGAGGATCCTCTGGCATTTGCCGAAATGTAGCTGATGCCGAGCAGGGCGGGCAGCGTGCCGAGGGCGAAGATGAACATCGTCAGCGCACCCGAGAGAAAGCTTCCTGAGGCGAGTGCCACGAGTTGCAGCGACTGTGTGAATCCGCAGGGCAGGAAGAACGTGAGCGCTCCCAGGGCGAAGGGCGCTGCGGGATGGTCATTCTCCGAGAGGTTCGCGATCCAGTGGGCGAAGGCCTTGGGCGGCCGGATCGGAAAGCTCCCCTTCGGGATTACTTTTAAGATCGTGAGGGCGAGGTAGAGCATGATCAGGGCGATTGCCACGCTCATGTACCCGGTCATCTGCGCATTGAGCGTGATGGACTGGCCCAGCAGTCCCACGAGCCCGCCCAGGACAAAGTACGAGATGAGGCGGCCGGCATTGAACTGCAGCAGGGGCCGGAGGCGCTGCACGGGCGTTTCGCTGCCGTGCATCTCATTGTGCTTTGCGGCCATGGCAAGGAGCAGGCCGCCCGTGACGGCAAGACAGCTGCTCATGCCGGCCACGAGGCCGATGACGAGCACGCCGCCGAATGTAAGGGCTCCTGCGGTCGACGGGGCGAGGGACACCAGGTCGTACGCGCTCAGAATCTTGTAGAGGGCGAAGATGATGAGCAGTGCGCCGCCGATCTCCAGCCATTTCTGCTGGTCCGGTGCATCCGGCTCCTGTCGTAAGCGGCAGTCCTGCCGCGCAGTGACGATTTCCTCTTCTGTGACCACGCGGTACCCGGCATCGCGGATGACGGATTCCAGTTGTGCGAAAGAGGGGAGGTCATGTGCCGAAGCCGTAATCTCCGCCGTGCCCTTGCGGTGGTGCACTGCAACGTGGAGGACGCCGGACACTGCTTTGAGCTTGCGTTCGAGCAGGAGCTCGCAGCTGCCGCACGTCATCCCTCCGATGCGGAGGGTGAGTTGCCGTTTTTCAGTGGATGAAGACATGGGGGAAGAGAGAAAGAAGGAAATGGAAGAGAGTGCGCGCTTGGCGTCTTCTTCCTTCCTACTGTCGCAGAACCACCATGGAGATTGAAGGGGGCGAGAGCGGTGGATGCTCCGCAATGGGAAGAATCAGATCATTTCCCGCAAAGCACGCGCTGCACGAGGCAGGGGGGGTTGCCGTGGGGGAGGAGGGGATTTCAAGGGGTGACAGGTCCGATGAGCGTTGCGTAGCCTGCGACAGACAGTGTCCGAGACAGGGCACATCACCGGTTGCCGGTGCGGGGGCCTCTTGGTCGTGCGGCGCACATCCGGCGTGGGATGCGGGCGCGGAGGCAAGGGCGACCGACATCATGATCTCGGGCAGCGTGTCTTGCGCCGAAGCCGTCTGCACACGGCAGCTCGTTCCGAGGACGATGTGAAAGCCGAAGGCGATGAGGAAGATCGTACGCATGGGTGAACGATGCAATCGATGGATCACGGCAGGGCTGCGCCACCTCCACACCCGCATCCTCCGCCACCCGTGTGGCAGGATCCCGCGGCTGGCCTTTGCGCCTCTGCGACCGACCTGTTCCCCGGCAGGGGGGCGCCCATGACGAGGTACAGCAGTGCGATGGCGGCCAGGCTCCAGAAGATCTGCTCTGACTTTTGCATGCCGACATCATACCTCCCCCCTAGGATCAGGGCAAGCGCTCTTCTTCGTTTATCGGGGCGGCGTGCGCATCATCTTCTGGGCGGTGTCTATCTGGATGTCGAAGCAGCGGGCACGGGCACGGCCGTGCTGGACATACATGCAATCCAAACGGCTCTCGCGGATGGCATTCACGTAGGGGAGGCGCTGCGTGTTCACATCCCTGGTCGGGGTGAACTCGCTGTAGACCTTGCGCGTCTGTTCCCAGTGCTCAGCGAACGCGTCGGCCCGTTCCTGCTGCAGCCGGTCGCGGCGGTGTTGGCCGCCCAGGTCCATCCAGTCGTAGACTGCGAACGCATTGATGGGGTTGCTCTTGCCCCACTCTGCCTCGGCGCGCTTGAGTTCGCGCACTTCGCAACGGATGCGCCGGTCGGCGCTCACTTTCTTACACGGCAGCAGGATGCGTTCTTTTTCGCGCTCAGAAAATTCCTTGCGCGGGAGCGGCGCAACCGCCCATCCCGGTGTGGCAACCGAGAGCAGCAGGAACGAGAGCACGATGCGGGAAATCCAGGAAGTCATTGAAAGTGGGGGTCATCCTAGCAAGATTTCTGCTGCTGTGAAGGGGTTTTTCAGCAGGGGGGTCTCTCTGCAAAAAAGAGCCCCGCACCTGCGAAGCTCTTTTGAAGTCGAAAAGGAAGCTGATTACGCTGCCTTCGAAGCTCGGAAGCACGCCGTGCAGAGCACGGGGCGGCCTCCTTCGGACTCTGGCTTCGGCTTGAAGGGCACCTGGCACTGAGCACCGCACTGGGCGCAGACGGCGTCGAACTTTTGGTTCCGCTCGTCCTTACGCTTGTTGCGGCAATCCTTGCACCGCTGGGGGGCATTCAGATTGCGGGAGGCGTAGAACTCTTGTTCGCCCTCCGTGAACGTGAATGCGGCACCGCAGTCGCGGCAGGTGATCTGCTGATCTGCCATACAGAGAATAGGAAAGAAGGAAGTAAATGACAGTTCCTTCGATCAGGTTCTCGTTGACGAGGTCTGGAAGGACGCTGTTGCACCCATCGTACAAAGAGTTGGTACTCCTGTCAAATGGATGCTCGATCCTCCGCCCCTACCCTGTAGAATGACGCTATGCTGTTTTGTCCGTTCCCTTCCCCTCTCTGTTGATGCGTTTCCCCGATGATCTCGCTCCACTCATTCCCGGCTTCGAGCCATCGGGCATTCATGTCGTGGTGACCGATGCGGATGGCAGGATCGTATATGCCAACAAGGCAGCCGAACGCAATACGGGGTTTACGCTCAGCGAAATGATCGGGCACAAGCCCGGGGAGGTGTGGGGAGGACGGATGCCCGCCGCCTTCTACCAGGACATGTGGCGGACGATCCGGGATTTTCGGCAGCCGTACGTTGGATTCGTCGAGAACCATCGCAAGACCGGAGAACTGTATTGGCAGGAACTCCACGTCGTGCCCATCGTCGACCGGCAGCAGACGATCCGCTACTTCGTGGGTCTCGAGCAGGCGGCCGAGAGGCCGCACCTCCGCGAGGAGCTGATCCACGAAGCGGCAGCAACCACGCGTCCCGAGCCTCTCTTGCAGGTGCGCTGGCCGCTCGAATGGCTGTTTGACTCCAGTGATCTTGCGCCGGAGCAACTGGATGAACTCAGGCAGCGCTACGAGGCCAACAAGGGCATTGATACCCTGACAGCCGATCTCATGCTGCTCTCGACTGCCCATCAGGCCAGTCTGTCTGCACCCGAGAAGCTGGATCCGTTCACCGTTGTGGAAGAGGTCGTGCGCGAGGTGCAATCACGTTTCTCCGGGCGGGCGTATACGGTGAGGCGCGAGGGGGGTGCGTGTGCGGTACTCGCGAACCGGGGGTTACTGCACATCGTGCTCGGTGCCGTTGTCACCAACGCTGCCGAGTACGCGGCGGCGCAGACGGGTCAGGTGCAGGTGACAGTCGGGCACAGCGGGGACCGGTGCGAGATCGTCTGCACCGACAATGGCATCGGCATTTCGGCGGAGGATCGCCCGCGCGTGTTCCGCCAGTTCTTCCGCGGGGTGGCGGCCCGGTCGGTTGAGCCGCGAGGGTCGGGATTGGGGCTTCACATCGCCAAGCTCATCGCCGACGCGTTCCACTGGACCATCGTGATTGAATCGAAAAAAGGCGCGGGCACGACCTGCACCATCACGATTCCCTGTTTCGGGGGAGGCGTCACACAGCCCTGATGCCCGGCAGGTCGCACACCTTCGTCGCCGGATGCACCACGTGTTCGGGGGTCTGCCCGGCCTGCCACTGCCGGATCGATTCGAAGCAGTCGGTGTACATGCTTGCCACGCTCACGTCGGCGTAGAAGGCGATGTGGGGTGTGGTCACGACATTCGGGTGATCGATGAGCTCCTTGTTCTCCGCAAAGTTTTTCTCATGTTCCAGGACATCCAGGAGCGCGTAGCGGATCTTGCCACCTTTCAGGCCCTGGAGCAGCGCCTTCGAGTCGATGAGCGAGCCACGCGCGGTATTCACCAGAATCACGCCGCTCTTCATTTGCCTGATCGTCTTGTCATTGATCATGTGCTCCGCCTCGGGGATTGCGGGCAGGTGCAGCGTGATGATGTCGCTCTGCTGCAAGAGCTGCTCCAATGAGACGTACTCCACGCCCAGCAGGTCCGCGAGCTCCAGTGTGCGGCACCGGTCGAAGGCGATGATGCGCATGCCGAATCCGTGTGCGGCTTGTGCAACCCTGCGGCCGATTTTGCCCGTGCCCACGATGCCGATGGTCTTGCCCCGGAGTGTCATCCCTTTGAGCCCGTGATAGTCGAAGGTGCCCCCCTCCACGCGTTTCTCGCCTTCGGTGATGTGACGCATGGTCGAGAGAAGCAGGGCGAAGACGTGCTCGGCGATGACGTGCGAGCCGTAGTCCGGCACGTGGCAGACGACGATCCCGCGCTCTTTGCAGGCTGCAAGATCGATGTGGTCGTACCCCACCGACCGCGTGATGATCAGTTTGAGCTTGGGGAGCTTTGCCAATTCCGCTTTGGTGAGCTTCGAGTAGATGAAGATGCAGAGAACCTCGGCATCCGCACACTGCCCGGCAACACCCTTCACCGTGAAGGTTTCTTTGAGGATGAGTGCATCGGGGTAGATGCTCTTCACGAGCGCCGCATCTTCCGGGTCGACTTCCAGAAAGGTGATGGCTGCCATACGTCAGTCATTGTACGTTGTTTGCACGGGGGCGCCTAGATGGCGAGGCCGACGAAGTTTCGCAGCACCGCCCCCACGCCGTAGGCCACGGCTGCGCACAGCAGCCCCACGCTCACGATCTCGAGCGGACCCCTGAAGATGCGCTCGCGGGTGACGGCGCTTCGGGTGACGCCGAGCAGCAGGAGGGCGGCGGTCGTGGAGGCGAGAGCCGCTTCGAAGCGCAGGGCATCGGGGACGGGGAGGAGGTAAGGGATGAGGGGAATGGCACCAAAGAATGCAAAGGAGCAGAACGTCATGAGGCCCTTGAAGACCGGACGGTCCTGTTCGGAGCCTGTGATTCCGTGTTCTTCGTGCAGCATGACATCTACCCAGCGTTCCTTGTCGGCCGTGATGGTGGCGACGACATTCTCGAGCAGTTCGCCGGAAAATCCCTTTGCCCTGAAGGCATGGCGCACCTCCTCCCGTTCGATTTCGGGATCATCTTCGATTTCCTGAGCTTCTTCTTTACGGACGCGGAGTGCCCGATCGTGTTCCGATCGCAGCGACAGAAAGACTCCGGCGCCCATCGAGATGCCGTCTGCCAGCAAATTGGCGAGGCCGAGGATGACGACGACAACCGACGCGAGGTGCGCGCCGGCCGTGCCCGCTACGACCGCAAAGGTCGTTACGATGCCGTCATTGCCTCCGAGGACGATATCCTGAATGTACTCGCGCAAGCGCGAGCCGTGGATACCGGCTTCTTCATGCGCAGCCAGTGCCTGCTCAAGATCGGGATGCTGCGTCATCGTCCGGAATGGCTAGCGGGCCGCAGAGGAGGCCGAGCCGGCATTCAGAGCTCCGTTGGCACCGGGGCAGCCAAACCAGCCTTTGTCATCTTGACTCATCATCCAGGCGGCACCGGATTTCAGGCTGCCCATGCGGCGCAGCGGCATACCGAAGGTTCCGCCGAGCAGAGCGCCGATGATACCAATGGCGAGGAACCACGAGATGGCGGATTTCAACTGCTGCTTCGTTGCGAAGCGCGCGGCCCAGATGACCATGAAGACGAAGCCCATGAGGAGGACAAGACCGAAAATGTGAGGCATGGAAGAGAAGGGGAAGATTTGCTGGCTACTTTACTCGCCCGGGGGCACCTACGGAAGTAGCTGATTGCTGTTCCGTAAGAAGAGATGCGAGTTTCGCTTTGTTCACCGCGTCGAACAGGGCACGGACTGTCGTCTCTGTGACGTCGGTGCCTTGTGCGGTTCCCTGGCATTCCATTTTTCCGATGCGGATCGTGACGCCGGTTACGCTGCCACTGCGCTCTCCTTGCGTCTGATCCGATTCCTCCCACTGATCGATGAGCTGGAAGTCGAGTCCGGACTGTTCACGCAGGATGGCGGTTACAGCCTGGAGGACCCCTTGTTTTTCCTCCGAATGTCCCGTGAGCGTTTGCTCCCCGTTCCGGCCGCTTACGGTCAGATGTACTTCCCACTGACCATTCTTCGCTGCCCGCAGGAATTGTGTTCCTCCCGTGCTTTCAATTGGAACGCCCACGCCGAAATATTGGAAGAGCAGACTTCGGTATTCGTCGGGCGTGACGATGCGGCACTCCGTTCCGCGTTTCGTTTCCGCAAATGCTTTTGCAAATGCCGTGAACGGCACCAGATCTGTCTCGGGGATGTGATACCCCAGTTGCCGTGCGTAGACGTCAGCAACGCCTTTGCCCGACGTCGCGCCAAACTCAATGTTAAAATCATCGAATCCGACATCTTGTGGAACATTATCGCGGTACGCGCCGTTGCGGATGCCGATGCGGTCCTGCGCTGCGACGTGGGTTCCCGTGCCCAGCGCATTGATCCCGGTACCAACGAATGGGGTGTTGCGGGGGACCGACACGCGGCTCAGTGCACTGACGATGCGGCTCAGTCGTACCAGCATTTCCGCCCTGATGTGATCGAAATTCACCATCGGGAACCTGTCCTTTCGATAACGCGCCGTCATCACAGTCTCTGCAAGGGAGGCGTTGCCTGCTCTCTCGCCCAATCCGTTGACCGTGAGCTCTGCCTGCTTGAGAGCGTCGCCCATGCCTTTCAGGGCATACAACGTATTGGCCGTTGCCAGCCCGTGGTCGTCGTGATTGTGTGTGCTCTGCCGCATCCTGTGCTCCCGGATGGCGGGGATATTCTGGGAGAGGTAGGCCATGAGTTCTTCCATTTCCGTCGGCAGCGCTTGTCCGTAGGTATCTGGGATGTTGAACGTCGTGGCGCCCGCTTCTGCGGCACGTATCCCGATACGCGCGAGGAATTCCCGCGGAGTGTTCGTCGCATCCTCCGCGCTGTACTCCACATCCGGAACGTATCTCCGTGCCAGTTCAATGTGCGCGGCGATGTCATCCAGGTACTGTTCCTCTCCCATTCCATGGAAAACTTTATCCAGGTGCTCGCGCGACGAAGCGCGATAAATGTGAATGCGGGGATGTTCGGCACGTTCCAGCGCTTTCGCAGATGCTTCCACGGATTCGCGTTTGCAGATGGCAAGGGAACAGATGACCGGCCTGCGCACTTCTTGGGCGATGCGCGCGATGGATCGCTGATCGAATGTGCCGGAAAAGGCATTACCTGCCTCAATAACGTCGACGCCGATATCTTCGAGGGAATGGGCGATGACAACTTTTTGATCTTCATCGAACAGAACACCAGCCTGATCACCGTCACGGAGCGTCGTGTCGAAGACGATGACCTGTTGTGGTTCTGTGATGGGGGATGATGCGGATTCCATGGGATGTTGAGAAAAGGGAACTACAAAAAACATTGCCTCGGCACGTCTGACATGTCAGACGTGCCTCCGCTCGGAAGGGAGGCTCGTGCTGTTATTCCATTTTCATTCACGCACGCAGCCTGCCTTCCGCCGTAAGGAGGAGGAGAGCCAGGCCGAGGAAAAGGTTCCTCGAGTGCATGTGCGGGCCATCATAGTCTGGTTCGGTCTTTTGTCAATATGTGCGGATCAGCGTCCTGTTCGTTCCCAGCGAGGAGCGGGAAATTCTGCTTTGGCTGTGGGAGATCAAGCGATTGCATTATTTCTTCGCCGGGGATGCCGTGCTTCGCCTGCACCAGGAATTTGGAAACGGGATTGTTGTACTTCGGTTCTGCAAACGCCGAAATACCGAAACGGGGGATGATGCGCATAGTCACCTTCGATCCGTACTTGCGTGCGAAGGAAGCCAGGCTCCCGTGCCAGAGCGTCTGTTTCTGATCATCGAAGATGAGAAAGCAGTTTTCCCGCAGTTTGCACGCGCTCATCTGGTGCCATCCCTGATCGAAACGGAGTGCAGGATCCTCCGGCCAGATCGAGAGGAGGTACATCGGGTAGCCGAGCCGCTCGAGTTTTTGGCAGGTGATATTCGCATGGTCATTGCAGTCGAGTGCCGTGGGTTCGCTGCGGTCCACCTCCTCTTCTGTCATCCGGTAATCCCGTACGTACCGCACAGAAGCCCGAATATCATCTTTGATTTCCACTGCGGTATCCGAGGGGCTCGTGCAGAGCTTCTTGCACGTGGACCACACCTTTCCCGCCGCAACCTTCGTCATGCTCCATGGTGCAATGCCGGGATCCGGAGGAAACTCCTCGTCCGGTGGAGCGAAGCGCTCTTCCAGATCGAGAGTGCCCAATGCCGCACGGCAATCGTAGAGCACTGTATCGATACTGCCTGCCTGCACGCGGGCGGGCGCGTGATCCGGCGATGGTTGTTTGTCGGCAGCGAGTTCACACAGACCTCCCAGCAGCACGCCGGCGAATGCAATGCGTCGCAGGATCGAAATGTGCGCAATGGAGGACCGGTGCGGACGCCGGGGGCGATGCTGCACGGGAGCGTGAAGCTTCTCCATTGCGGCGAGGGTACGCTCCTCACGCTTGCGAGAACAACGACCCTCACTTCACCGCGAAGAATAGGGCATCTTCTTGGATGTTGTGCTTTCCCAAGTGCCACCTCACCCTACCCTCTCCCCCGTTGGTGGAGAGGAGAGATGGAAACGTATTGAATGAGTGGGAGCCCTCAAGAGCTTCGAGGTCCATGATGTTGTTATATTTTAAATGAGAGCGTCTTCCCGTCGAATGCGGTGAGTTCAATCGTGGGCTCCTTCGTCACCGTTCCCGCACGCTTCGCCTGCAGACCGTTCTTCGTAAGCAGATCGATCGCCTTTGCCGCGTACTGTTCCTCCACGATCGCCAGCATGCCGCTGCCCATGTGCCACGTGCGGTACGCCTCCTCTGTGGTAACAGAGCCGGTCTTGATGACATCCAGCAGCGCTTCGTGCGGAGCCCAGAGATCGGTGAGCGCCGCTCCGTACCCGGATTTTTTCAGTACCCGCTTCAGCTTACTGGGAATGCCGCCGCCCGTGATGTGCGCCAGCCCCTTCACCGGTACCTTCATCGGTTCACCGAAACGCCCGATCAATTCCAGGATCGCGGCGGAGTAGATGATGCTTGGAGTCAGCAGGATCTCTCCCCATGTGGTGCCGTTCTTCCACTCCTTCCTGAACCATTCTTTACCGTGGGCATCGGCGAGGATTTTTCGGAGGAGCGAGAAGCCGTTCGATCGCGCGACAGCATCTTTGAGGGCGATGATCGCGTCGCCCGGCTTGATCGTTTCGGGCTTCAAGACGCGGTCCTTGGCGACGATCCCCACGACGGTGGCGCTCCACACGCCCCGCGTCACGGCTCCGGGCACTTCGGCGATTTCGCCGGCGGGCACGACGATCTTCTGCGCGGCACACGCTTTGGCCAGACCGCCCATCAGCTGGTCGATCATCGTTGCGTCGATCTTCGGCACGTCGATGGTGTTGGAGATGGCGAGGGATTCCGCGCCCGTGCACACGGCGTCATCGGCCACCATTGCGGCGAGGTCAAAACCCAGCGTGTCCAATGTTCCCACGTCGAAGGCGAGGTCGATCTTGGAACCGGTAGAGTCGTCACTGATGACGAGGTAGTGATCTCCCATATCCAGAAACCCCCCGTAGCCATCTTTCTCCTCCACGGGAGCCCCGATCATGTTTTTGCGCGATGCGAAGGTCGAAACGGCGTGTGCGTAGGCGCAGGCAGAGGCGCGGTCCCCCTCGCGGATGTCCACGCCGGCGTCGCGGTAGGTGGTCATAGTCGGCTCACAGCATAGCCGAAGACGGTCCGGGAAGGTACGATGTTCGCATGCAAAATACCCGCAGCCTTCGGGCGGTCCTCTTCATCGCCTGTGCCATCAATCTTTCTTTCGCCTCCCTCTTCTTCTTTTCACCGTCGCTCGTGGAACGGCTCTACGGAATACCGCTTGCCGACCCGTTGCACTACTACTTCTCACTGCAGCATGGAGCCTTGTTCTTCGTGCTTGCCGCACTCGCACTGTTGGCTTTTCTTCGCCCCGAAGGATTCCGCCTGCTTTCGCTCGCGCTCCTGTTGCACTTTTTCGCACTCTTCGTTGCCGATGTCGTGTTGCTTGCACGAGAGATGATGCCGTTCACCACACTGCTGCCGGAGATGGTGTACTTCGTGCTGATGAGCGGTGCACTCATCCGTTTCATGTCATTCTCTTCCTCTCCTCCAGTACCACAGAAGGTCAGCGCAGAGAGTCCTACGAGTGAATCGCCGTTATCTTGATTGTGCGTTTCTCGGGGGGTTCGCTGCCCGGAGGGGATTCCTCCGGTGTCTTCGTGAGGATCTCGTGCTTGGCGGCAGGGGGCGGTGCGGAGGGGTAGCCGCCCGTGGCGTCCTGCACGACTTTTCCGTCTTTCAGCTGTACCACGCGCGTCTGCAGCGAATCGACCAGGTGGCTGTCGTGCGTGGCGAGCACGACGGTCGTTCCGGCCTGATGGAGCTGCTGGAAAATCCGGAGGATCTGCAGGGACTGTTCGGGGTCCAGATCGCCGGTCGGTTCGTCGGCGAGCAGGATCATGGGCTCGTGGATGATGGCCCGCGCGATGGCGGTACGGGCGCGCTCGCCGCCCGACAGAGCTGCAGGCAGTGTATTGGCCAGGGCGGAAAGACCCAGAAGCTGCAGCACGTCGCCGGTGCGCTCGCGGATTGCGGCGTCGCTCCACCCGCTGGCTTCGAGCGGGAAGGCCGCGTTCTCGGCGACGGTGCGGTGGGGGATGAGGCGTTCATCCTGAAAAATGAATCCCACTCTGCGCCGGTAGAGTTGGAGCACCGGCGGCGGGACGCCGCGCAGATCGGCTCCATCCACTTCTATCCCACCCGTGGTGACCCGTTCCGCGCCGATGAGCAATTTGAGCAGTGTTGATTTACCCGCGCCGCTCGGGCCCACGATGCAGACGAACTCGCCTGGGTTGATCGTGAGTGAAACCGCATCCAGCACGGTCTTCTTCCCGAAGGTTTTCGTCACTTCCCGAAGGACGATCATGGAGGCCAGTATACAGGACTTATTGATCGGCCAGAGTTTCACTTATTCGGAAAAATATTCGAAACAGAAAATTTGTCACACTGAGCCATGCCTGCCGGGCGTAGCCTCGGCGAAGCCTGGTCGAAGTGCGGCAAATTTGTGAGGGTCATGGTTCGACCCAGCCTTCGCTTGCGAGCTACGGCGAGGCAGGCAGAGCTCACCATGACATATCGCATGTATTCTTAAGGCTTCTTCATCACCAGATACACCTCTTTGCTGCGGTCGCGGCTGGCACGCGGCGAGGCGATCTTCACGTCGCGCCACTGCGCCTTCACTTCGCGCAGGAAGGCATCGAAGTCCGCTCCCCGAAAAACTTTGACCACACAGTATCCTCCGGATTTCAGCCACCGCTCCGCTGTAGCCAGCACGGCCTGATTGAGTTCGATGCTCCGCCACTGATCCACATCGCGAATGCCGCTCGTGGAGGGGGCGATATCCGAGAGCACGAGGTCGATTGCGGGCAGGTGTTGTGCTTCGAGCAGCGCATCCAGCTCCTCCAGGTGCGTGATGTCCTGTTCGTGCGTCCGCACATTGTCCGCAATGGGGGCGATGGGTTTCACATCAAGGCCGATGGCGAGCCCCTTGGATCCGATGCGCTTGCTCACGTACTGCAGCCAGCTGCCCGGAGCGGCGGCGAGATCGAGCACCGTCTGTCCCGCTTTGAGCAGGTGAAACCGTTCGTCCAATTCCATGAGCTTGTAGACCGAGCGGGCGCGGTAGCCTTCTTTGGCTGCTTTCCGGCTCCAGGCGTCATTGGGTGTGTAGGGCTTGGGCATGCCAAAATTCTAGCAGAGTCATTATTGACAGAGAGAGTGATATGTTTAGAGTACAACTATGAAGGACGAACCCAATGAAATCGCCGGCAAGTCATTCGAAGAGCTCGTGCGTGGTCCGGATGGCCGCATCCTCGCCGCTGCCTTCCATGATGGCAAAAAGAAACGATCTCAGGATGGCTTGGGTGTGCCCGGGCTACGCAAGAAATTCGGGCAGGTCCTTGAGCCGGCGGAAGGCGAAGGCGAGGGGTGAATTTCTGTTAGAGGAGTGGTGTTTTCTTCGGTTCCCCGACGGCCCGCGGATACTTCTTGCTCGTCTTTGCCCGTTTCCTGAAGACTAAGATCTGGCGCTTGCCCCAGGCGCTGCCCAAGTCGTATGCGTAGGGCTGTTCGATCTGACAACTGAGCTCCGAGCGGGCGAGGAGAGAATCGTGCAACTCCTGGTCAATGGTGAGGCTCTTCCAGCAGAGGATCGTCCCGCCCACGTTCACGAAGGGCGCTGCCAGTTCCAGCAGCACATTGAGCTCGGCGAGCGCGCGTACGAGTACAACGTCATACTGTTCGCGCTGCGCGCTCTCGCGGGCGAGTTCCTCCGACCGGCCGCAGATCAGGCTGACATTCGGGATCTGCAAGGCATCAATGATGCGCTGCACGGCGGCGATTTTTTTCTGCGTGGCATCCATCCCTACGAAAGAGCACTGCGGCAGACAGAGGGCGAGTGGCAGCAGCGGAAAGCCCCCGCCGGTGCCGAGATCGAGGATGCTCGGAGCAGGGTGAGGGTGAGGGTTAGGGTTAGGGTGAGGGTGAGGGTTAGGGTTAGGGTTAGGGCTAGGGGAGAGTGTACGCAATGGCTCCGTTTCCAGTGCGGCAAGCGAATCCAGAATATTTCCCGTCCAGCAGGCCTCGGGTGTACGGAAGGCCGAGAGATTGAGTTTCGCGTTCTCCTGGAGGAAGGCGTCGCGGAGCGCTTCCAGCCGACTGTGCATCTCTTCTGCAATCATGAGATTTGAGGGCATCGGGCGAACATGGTAGCGTCAGGATACACTTCCCCCTCCTGCCTTGCCCCACGGACAGCGCATCGCGGAACTCCTGCTCAACATCGGTGCCGTCAAACTCTCGGTCGATCCTCCGTTCACCTGGGTCAGTGGCATCAAGTCGCCGGTCTACTGCGACAACCGCATGCTCTACAGCCACCCTGATGCGCGCAAGTTCATCGTGGATGCGTTCGTCTCGCGCGTGGCATCTCTCTCCGTCCCGCCGGATTGCATCGCGGGAACGGCCACGGCGGCCATCGGCTGGGCGGCGCTCGTGGCCGACCGGCTGCATCTGCCCTTCATCTATGTCCGTGCCAAGGCCAAGGATCACGGCACCAAGAAGCTCATCGAAGGGGATCTGAAACCCGAAAAACACGTGGTGCTCATCGAGGATCTGCTCAGTACGGGCGGCAGCGCCGTCGCCTCCGTCGAGGCGCTGCGCAATGAGGGCAAGGCCACGGTTTCGGATGTCGTGGCCATCTTCAGCTACGAGCTTCTCGCCGGCATCGAAAAGGCGCAAATCGCGCAGGTGCATCTGCATCCGCTCTCCACATTCTCGATCCTGCTCGATGTCGCGAGTGAGCAGGGCAGGATCACGGAGGAACATATCGAGACCGCACGTCGGTTCATTCGGGATCCGGAAAATTGGATGTCATGAATAATTGACATCCGCTCCCCGTTCCCGTTGAATAGCTCTATGGGAACGTTCCCTCCGCCTCCATCCCCCGAGCCGTCCTTCGGTTCGTTGCGCGATTTCGTGGATGCGTCGGTCGATCACAAGGTGATGGGATTGAGCGTCACGTTCCAGGAGAGCGTCCTGGCGATCGTCGGGTTCAGTTCCGTGCCGCAGAAGATGACGAGGAAAGTGCGGGAGGCCATCCAGCATTGGTTTACGCTCAATCAGCGCACGCCCGAGACGGTCATGATCGATATCCGCCGGCCCGAAGAACAGTGACGGATTTGCGATTTGGAAAAAAATCGCAAGTCGCAAATCAGAAAATCGTCAATTGTTCCACAAATCTTCGTTCTGTCTCTACACTGAGCCCATGCGTCCCTACCGCTACGTGGATATCGTCATGGCCGTCTTCGTGGCCGTGCTGCTCATCAGCAATATTGCGTCGTCTGCGAAGATCGTGGATGCGGGTGTTTCCATCTTGGGCCTTCGGCTTTCCTTCGACGGCGGTACGCTGCTCTTCCCGTTGAGTTACATCTTCGGTGACATCCTCACCGAGGTCTACGGGTACGCGCGCTCACGGCGCGTCATCTGGACTGGATTTGCTGTTTCGCTCCTCATGAGCCTGAGTCTCTGGATCATCCAAATACTGCCGGGCGAGGAGGCGTGGCTGGGCTACGCGGGTGATCAGGCCTATAGCGTGATTCTCGGGAGCGTCAGCTCCGGCGCGATCGTTCTGGCCAGTCTGCTCGCGTACCTGTTCGGCGAATTCTCCAATTCCTATGTCCTCGCCAAAATGAAAGTGGCAATGTCCGGTCGTCACCTCTGGGTGCGCACGATCGGCTCAACGCTCGTGGGGCAGGGGATTGATACTGTCCTCTTTATCGCGCTCGCCTGCGCGTTCGGCGTCTTTCCGTGGGCGATTGCCCTGAGTCTCATCGTGAGCAATTACCTGCTCAAAGTGGGGATCGAAGTACTGTTCACCCCTGCAACGTATGGCATTATTGGTTTTCTCAAGAAGAGGGAGCAGGAGGATTTCTATGACCGGGATACGCGTTTTAATCCATTTCTCCTTAATATTTGACAGTCATTAATTATAGTTTATAATTTCTTTATGGAAACTACACCCCGTGCAACGAACGAATCACTGCCTGAGGAATTTTTCGTTCGTCTTGGTCAGGGAGAGGAGAGAACGGATCAGATGTTATCTGCCACCGTACACGAGGCCTGTCGGGAGATTGCTCAGCACGGTGATCCTCTGAGCGAGATTGCGGAACTGCGCGGGTTCCAGCCAGATCCCGATGAAGTGACAGAGCCTGAAGATCGTCGTGGTGTGTATCCCTTGTCACCAGACATCCGCGACTACCAGTCGCCAAGACAGCATGGTTAGAACTGCCGCATAAACCCTACGTCTGCTGCGCCGGAGCCAAAAATGTGCAATTGGCGAAATTGTTATCAGATTGATCAGAAGCAGACGATTTACCGATGGTTCTACTGTCGCACCACGAGCCTCCAGAGCATTGACTATTTCTAAAATAATGGTAGATTGAACAAAGCGTTTCTGGCCGTTCTGCCAAGTGTTTGAACGGCGCTAGCGCGTTGTTCCTTGGCATTAACGGCTTCTATTTTCAGGAAAGGGTGAGAAACGATGAGTACTGCAAGAAAGAGTCGGAGCAGTCAGGATTGGGGACGAGTGCGCACAGGTCGGAAGACGCGTTATGAAAATCTGGAGACACGGGAATTGTTGGCCGCCATCACCGCCAAGGTCGCCGTCTTCACATCGAATGTTGGTGACCAAAGCATGGTCACGGAGTGGCGTGATACGGCAATAGGCGCCGAAGAAATGGTCGTGACACTGCAGCCGTGGACCCATATCAAGAGCATGAGCTACGGGATCCAGGGGCCGCGCGGAGGCGTTGATTCCGGAGTGCTGAAGGCCGACCTCACGGGCCGCGATGGCACGTGGGGCGAGCTCGACGGCTACTACGAAACGACGCTCGCGACCGACCAGGTCGCGGAGGACGGCAAGTTGTCGTTCAACCTCCCCGGCTGGGGCATGCAGATCCCCGAGCAGGGATTGCCCCTGCAGGTGGAAATGCAATTCCACGATACTGCCCCGGTCGGAAAGTACCGCCTGAATGAGCCGGCCTTGTCGGTGAAGAGCAGCTACGGGCGGGTGCAGGTGCTTCAGTTCGGGTACAAGAACCCGACTATCACAGTTCAGCAGTGCGCTGAGCTGAATGTCGGCATCGATGGGCCGGCGTCGCAGACGATCAGCCCGGATGACGATGATGTAGTGCTCGCGCGCGTCAACTTCGACGCCAGCGAGGCACTGAATACCTATTCCATCCCCGTGCTCCTCGAAGGGAGCAATGCCGGTGGCCAAACCATCGACGCCGGGGAACTGGTCACGGACGTTGAATTGCGCAACGTTGTGACGGGTCAAACCATTGACGCAGTGATGGCTCCCGGCGATTACGGGGATTCCCAACTCTACCTCTTCGAGAGCTTCGTGCTCGACCAGGGGAGGAGCACGTGGGAGATCCGTGTGGACATGACTGGTGGTGAAAGCGGCGATAGGGTCCGCGCCTCCGTTCTGGACGGCGTGGACATCAACAACCGATGGTGGGGAATCCAAACCAGCCAACTGGATGGAAACGGCCCGGTGGAGACCTCCCCCGGCGGCACCATCTCGGGCAACTGGCAGGAGATCAGCGTCCCCCACGTCACCGTGACGCCGCGCGCCATGCAGTCTTCTCTGCATGTCGTCGAGAACCAGAAGAACGTCGAGGTCTTCGTCTTCGATGTCTACGCGGAAGGTGCAAAAGACCTGCTCACCACAGCGTTCGCCTTTGAGGGTGAGCACCTGGTGAATGGGCAGAACTACGCCGTGTGGTTCGACTCCGACAAGGATGGGAGTCGGGATGTCATCATCCAGGATGGAATTGTCTCTGTGAACGGGGAAGTCCATGCGGATAACCTCGTGAGCGGTGGCATCGTGGTCCCGGCCGGCAGCACCGATCGCTTCTGGCTCACGACTGACATCGCGAGCAGCTCGCTGCCCGCCCCCGACAACACGTTGCAGGTGTGGTTCGCGTCGCAAAACCCCGTCGAAGCGGAAACGCTCGACGACGGCGCGAGTCTCACGAACAATCAGTTCACGATTGCCTCCGGCGTGGGTGTGCCGGTGACGATCTATAAGCACGGAACCTTCCGTGCGGAACAGGATTCCATGCTCCTCCAGCCGCGGCTGATGCTGGGCGGGGCGCAGAGTGAGTCGCTGGTGAGTGCGGAGTTCGGTGCCGATCTCGAGGCCGGCGACGTGTACTATGTCGGCCTGGACGTGGAGGGCGACGCCGGTTCCATTGACCGGTTCGAACTCTTCGTCAACGGCAGCGCGGTCCCGCTTGCGGTTGCTACCCCGGGCGGAGCCGAGCCGGGCGATGATTTCGGCGCCCGGATGAATGCCCAGCAGCTCATCGTTGGTGCGGGTGAGGAGAAAGATGTTGCGATCAGCGCGCGGATCAAGTCGGACGTCAATGGCGGCGTGTCGGGAGACACGTTCACCGTTGTGGTCGATACGGTCTACGTGCGGGGAGTCACCTCGTCCTCACAGTCGACACTGAATGTCGACATCCGCTCCCCGGAGGAGACCGTGGTGATGTCCAAGTTGACCAGCGTCACCAATGCCGGTCCCACCACGGCTGCGATGCCCTCGGGTGTCGCGGAGATTGGGTCTTTTCAGTTCGTTGCCGCGGCCAACGTCAACACTCGGGACAATTTGAACAGGGTCGATCTGGATCAGCTCACGTTTGAGGTCAACACCCTGAACGTCGAGCTGGATACGTTGTCGTTTGCCCTGTACAACAAGGCCAACGCGGCTTTGACTGCCATCCCGTCGACGGTGGTGGTGCTGTCGCCCGGCTGCTATCGTGTGACGTTCACAGATCTCAGGCATTCTGCGCCCTATGTCGCGATCGGGAGCGGAGCGAGCGCCACGTTCGGGCTCCGGGTCAACGTGACCAACCCGAACACTGCCGCCGCGAGCGGTGGAGAGTCCAGTCTCAGGACCACCCTTGATCTGCGCGACGACTACTTCTCGTGGTTCGATGAGGACTTTGGCACGTCTACCCAGATCAACGGGACGGGCCTTGCGGATGACTTCATCCGCGGAATGTTGTTGCAGGGCTAGTCCATAGCCCCAATAGAAGCCCATTGCCATAGGCAAGCAGCTGCCTGCCCAAGCGCAGGTAGCACTCACCCCCCAGTCCACGTTGGACTGGGGGGTTTTTAAGAATCAAAATTGTCTGAGGAATCGCAGGTCCCCCGCGAAGAACGCCCGTAAGTCGGGGATCTGGTGTTTGATCATGATCATGCGCTCCACCCCGAAGCCGAAGGCGAAGCCCTGGTACTGTTTCGGATCGATGCCGCAGTTCCTCAGCACATTCGGGTGCACCATGCCGCAGCCCACCACCTCCAGCCACTTGCCCTCGCGGCTGTCTTCCTCGTCGCCCTGCCAGCGCATGTCCACCTCCAATCCCGGTTCGACGAAGGGAAAGAAGCCCGTCCTGAAGCGGAATTCCGCCTTGGGCGAGATCAGCTCACGGATAGCGGTGATCATCACGGCCTTCATGTTTGCCAGTGTCACGTCTCTGCCGATCATCAGTCCCTCGAACTGGTGGAACATGGGGGAGTGCGTGGCGTCGGAATCTTTGCGGTACACCTTACCCGGCGCAATCACGCGCAGAGGCGGCTTGTGGCTCTGCATGTAGCGGATCTGCATCGGGGAGGTCTGGGTGCGGAGGAGCAGGCGGTCCTCAGGATTTTTGGTCTTGATCCAAAACGTATCCTGCGCGTCGCGCGCGGGGTGGTCACGCGGGATATTGAGCAGGTTGAAATTGAATTCCTCGGTTTCGACCTCCGGGCCGGTGGCGATGTCGAAACCCATCCGGCCGAAGACCTCCTCCACCTGACGGATGAACTCCGGAATCAGGTGCAGGTGGCCGCGCTCGCGCTGCGGCAATTCCAGCGTGACGTCGATGCGATCCGAAGTTTTCAAAGATTCCTGCGACGGGACTGCCAGTTCTTTCCGGCGTAGCTGAATGAGCTCCTCGAATGCCCGTTTCCACGTATTGAGTTCCGCAGCGGCTTTCTTGCGATCATCCGCAGGAATTTCGTGCAGGCCTTTGAGGGCAAGGGTCATGGCGCCTGCCTTGCGTCCGAACAGTTCCTGCTCGACTGCCGCGAGCTCCTCAGCCGTCTTGGCTGCACGGAGGCGTCCGTCGAAGGATTCCCAATCGGTCTTTTGGTCGGTCATAGTCGGAGACAGTGTACCTTTGTTCGGGAATTTGGGAACTAGGGGACTTGGGAACTAGAGACTCAAAAAAGATGGCACTTCTCAACCGAATTCCCTATTTCCCGAGTTCCCTACTTCCCTCGTCACTGGTCCAGTGCCAATTCGATCAACCCAAACACCAGGAAAATCAGCACCGCGATCCACCAAGTGAGCAGTTGCCAGAGGTGAAAGAGGACGAGTGTGACCATCGCAAGCGCCAGAAAGACGCCCTGCCGCAGCGACACGCTCATGATCTTGCCGGCATCCCAGCTGTGAGTGGGGAGCAGTCTCCACAGGAGCAGAAAGACCAGGGCGCCGGCCGTGCTCACCGAGAGGAAGAGGCTCAAGAAGAATGCAGGAATCGCCTGTCCGGGCGCCGTGAGAGGGCTCACCCGGAGCAGGATGATCACGAGGGAGGTGGCAGAGAGGAGTGCCGCCAGCGAGAGACCGAAGAGGAGGGAAGTCATGGCAAAGAATGATGAAGGAAGAATTATGAAGTAAGAATGACTTCCTTTTCATCATTCTTAATTCCTAATTCATTATTCTTAATTCCTAATTCATTATTCTTCTTCGTTGTCTCGAGAAACAGCCCCAGCGCTCGGAAATCCTCAAACAGTGCCTCTCGCAGATTTCCGTTATGCAGCGCAGCGGCGGGGTGGTAGATGGGGAAGACCGTGACGTCATCGGTCAGCTTCTGGGGCTTGCCGTGGGCGGCGGTGATGCTGAGCTTCTGGAAGAAGTGCCCCAGGGCATGGCGTCCGAGCGGAACGATCACCTTCGGTTTGATGAGAGCCATCTCCATCTTGAGCCACGGCATACACTGCGCCTTCTCATCATCGGTGGGATCCCGATTCGCGGGGGGGCGGTACTTCACGACGTTGCTGATGTACACGTCTGCACGCTTGAGCCCGATCGACATGAGGAGCTCATCGAGGAACTTGCCTGCGGGTCCCACGAACGGGCGTCCGAGTTTGTCTTCCTGTTCGCCCGGCGCTTCGCCGATGAACATGACCTCCGCCTGCGGATTGCCTTCGCCCAGCACGGGGTTAGCCGTTTCGTGCAGCGGACAGCCTTTCCATGCCTTCAGTTTCTCCTGCAGGAGCGGGAGGGTGAGTTCCATCCCCGCCATGGTAGCACCAGCCACCCCTCTCTTCATTGCCGAAAGTATTTGTCGATCCGGTTCTGCGTCGCCGGAGAGACCGATCCCCTCATGTCATGCGGAGAGCGTTTTTGCGGTACCGGTGCCCGGGTGTTCCCGGAGAAGTACTGCTCAATCCGGTTGGCGGCGGCGTGTTCACGCCGGGGCCAGAAAAGGGCGCTGGCCTGCAGGACCTTGCGAAACTCCTCCAGGAGTCCGTAGCCGATCGGGCGGGAGCTCGACGGCAGCTGGTTGTATTGATCATGCAGTGTGTCGCGTAGGCGATCCACCTCCCTCTGCAATTCAGGAGTCTGCGGAGATTCCGGGGCCCCTTTCTCCGACGAACGGTACACGAGTGAGAGCAGGCGCTCGTAGCGGAGTCCAAGATCACGCCGCATCTCCCGGATGTCTCGTCCCTGTGCGTTGTTGCCCGATTCGGCTGCGATCATGTTCGTGAGAGCATGCGAGAGATCTTCAACGCCGCGCTGGAGGGCGAGTCTGTGGTACATGGCGGAAGGGGTATTCTAATAGCCCGCCTTGATCTTCTCAATGCGCTCGGCCACCTTTTTCTTAAGCTCCGGGTTCCCTTCGGCGAGTATCCGTACGGCTGCCAGAGCGGCATTCTTGGGGTGCAGCACGGTCATCACCGGCACATCCGATGGCATGCGCAGACTGCTGTGCAGATCCACCTGATACTCCTCCAGATTCTGGGCGGGCGGGCAGGTGAGCACGGGGTGCACAGAGCTTCCTGCGGCTACACCGCCAAGCCCGTTGCTCATGCCGACCACCGTGATGATGACCTGCGGCTGCGGATCGGCATTCAATTTCGCAATGATTTCCGCCACCTTCTCGGGCACCTTGTGTGCCGAGGCGACCACGATCTCACTCGGAACAGAGAATTCCTTCAGCGTATCTACGATCTTCTGTGCGAATTCGGTATCCGATTTGCTGCCGAGGAGGAGGGTGACCAACATATGTAAGGAATGAAAGGATGTCACCCTGAGCGTAGTCGAAGGGTGACTTTCATGCATCCAGTATAGAGGAAACCGACCCGTCTCCGCCAAAGCCTCGTCCTGTACAGGAAACATCCGAAGACGTTTGTTTCCTTTTGGCGCGGATGCTACGCTCTCACGGCCCTTTGGGGCTTTTTGTTCTCGCTCTTTCTCCTCACCCATGCGCCCGTAGTTTCCACCTGCGCCCCGCTGCTGCGGGGCTACGGCGGGATTGTATGCTATGGGCTCTCCCGATCTTTCTCTTCATTCTCGTGCGCCCGTAGTTCAGCCCGGATAGAACGCCAGGTTGCGGACCTGGAAGTCGTAGGTTCAAATCCTGCCGGGCGCACCATTTATCCAG
Organism: Candidatus Peribacter riflensis; assembly: GCA_001430755.1. Classification (GTDB taxonomy): domain Bacteria; phylum Patescibacteriota; class Gracilibacteria; order Peribacterales; family Peribacteraceae; genus Peribacter; species Peribacter riflensis. The sequence goes on from CP013062.1 coordinate 212,519, forward strand.
AACGCCGCAGGCAAAGCCGAGGACGTTCTGGGAAATGTCCTCCGAAGCCTTGGCGAAGGAGGACAAGAACTATTCTGCGATCTTTTATACTCTCGGTGTTTTCTGATCCAGCCCCCTTCGTCCACCTACGCACTGCGTGCTTCGGCGGACTACGGCGGGCAAAGGATCTTGGGCCTTACGCATCGCCCTTTGGGCTCGCGTTCGGCTCCAATTCACCTTTGGGGCTGTAGCTCATCTGGTAGAGCGCTTCCATGGCATGGAAGAGGTAAGGGGTTCGAGTCCCCTCAGCTCCACCATTCGACTCGTCCGCCCGCTTTGCGGGCGAGACTTCGCTCATGGTAAACCATGCGTCAGTGTGGGAGTCAGTGCGCTCGGAGCGTACAGTGGCGGCATCCTTTTTGCGTACCTGCTCCTCGGCCTGACTTTTGTTCTGATCCTCGGCGTCATCGTGACGGCGGTGGGGAATCTTCTGGTGTGGGTTCCCTTCGTGCCGGTTCCATACGGCGTCGCGGAGGAGATGGTGCGGTTTGCGCATCTGAAGGGCACAGAGACGGTCTACGATTTGGGAGCGGGGGACGGGCGCATCCTCATTGCCGCGAAGCGTCTGCATGGGGGTCTTCGCGCAACGGGATGGGAATTCGTGCCCACGGTGTGGCTGCTCGGAAAGTTGCGCATCTGGTGGTCGGGCCAGAAGATCGCGTTTCGTCTTGGCGATTCGCGAAGACAGAGTGTGCGGGATGCAGACTGCATTTTTCTGTACCTGTTTCCGACTGTCATGCCGTCACTGGAACGGAAATTCGATCAGGAACTGCGGCCGGGTACGACAGTCGTGTCGTGCGCTTTCCCTTTCCCGCACCATCCACCCATTGCACACACGTCCGTGCACTGGATGGGGAGAGAGCACAAGTTGTGGCTCTATGAGTGGTGAGCAGTATGTGACGGCTTGTTGTTGTCCCGTGCTTGTGTATGATCGGCCCAATTCGCATGCCCGAGCTCCTCGAAGCCGGCAGCATCGATTCCGCGTCGGAAGCGGAGGTTGCCCAACCATCTTTTGTGCCCTGGCGTCTGACGCATGGGCGGCTGGATGTGCGGCAGGAAACAGAGCTCCTGCTGCGTGCGCGCTGGGAGGAAGGGGATGCCGTGCGCCATGCCCGATTCGGGTGGAGTGGTATCGTGATTGGGAGGTGGGTGGAAGCCGACGGAACGGTCTGGGTGGCCGTGGAGTGCCAGCCCGACGAGCCGACCTCCCTGATCCCGTTCCATACTCGTGCGGATCTGCTGCTTCCGTATCGACCGTCAAATGGTAAACAAAAAGGGCACCCGCCCGAGGGGCGAGTGCCCCGGTGACTCCAACACGAGTGAGGTGTGCTGGAGATCACATTCCAGGTGACCAGTCTGGCTCCCTGTCCTTGAGCGCGCTGGAGTGTGGGCGCGCACCACTGTTTGTGTTGGTGTGAGCCCGAGTGCTCGGGCGTCGGCCTCCCGTTTATACCCTGGGAGCGGGGAATATTTGTGTTTGCCGGAGCCTAAGTGGCTCCAGTGTTGCGCGGTGGTCAGCCGCGTTCTGCACGGAGTGCAGAGAAGAGCAGGGAGGAGAGAGAAGTGACTGACCCCGCACCGTTCCGTGCGTACACGGAAGGGTGCGGGGCCTGAAGAAGATCTTCAGGAGGAACGCGAGAGTCACGGGCGACGGGAGCGTATGAGGCCTCCGCAGCCGTGAAGTCGCGGTGTCACTTCTCACTGCTCACTGCTTTTTTTGTCAGGGAGAGGGAGTGAAAGAACAAATCTAGGTAGTATAGCATTCTTTGCATAGTCAGGCAACGCAGGAGTGAGGTAGGATGCGGACCAGCCATGGCTTCTTCTGGCCCCGTTTCCGGCAAGCTTGTACTCATCATCGGCCCGAGCGGTGTGGGAAAGAGCGTGGTGCTGCGCGCGCTCAAAGCACAGCATCCCGAATACGTCTTCCCGCGCAGCGCCACCACGCGCCCGCGGCGCCCCGGCGAAGGGGATGACCTCTACCGGTTCCTGACGGATGCCGAGTTCGATGCGCTCGTGAGAGAAGGCAAGGTGCTCGAGTGGGCCACGGTGCATGTCGGCGCCCGCTACGGCACGCTGGAGCAGGAGATTGTTCCAGCCCTCGAGCAGGGCAAGCTGGTCGTGCGCGAAGTGGATATTCAGGGGTTTCACAGTATCCGGGTGCACCCGCTCTTCGCGGGGGCAACGAAGCGGTTTCCCCTTCTTTCCGTCTTCATTCTCCCCGAGAGCCGCGCACAGCTCATCGCACGCATCCGCAAGCGTGCGCCCATGAGCGACGAGGAGCTTGCGCATCGCTTGCAAAGCATGGATCGTGAACTCCAGGATGCCGCCCTCTGTACCGCGCAGGTGGTGAACCGGGAGGGGAAGCTCGCCGAGACGATTGCAGAAGTGGAGCGGGCGATGAGCGGAGCATGAGTAGACAAGTTCCTTGGACATTTTTATTGCGCCATCAGTCGTGCCGAGTAACATTCACGCATGGCGCGCCCGAAAGTCGCACTCCTCTACGTTGGCGGGTCCATCGGGATGAAAATGAACCGCAAGACAGGGCGCATCGAGCCCATCGAGTCTTTGAACGAAATCCACCGTTTTCTGCCGGAGCTCCAGCGCGAAGTGGCGCTGAAGTTCGTGAGCCTGAGCAATGTGGGCTCGTCGGAGGTGACGCAGGAGGACTGGGTCGAAATCGCCCAGACGATCGAACGCTCGTATGACGAATTCGATGGGTTCGTGGTCGTGCATGGCACGAACACCATGAGCTACACGGCGGCGGCGCTGAGTTTCGCGCTGCAGGGCCTCAGTAAACCGGTCATTCTCACGGGCGCGCTTCTGCCTATCAACGATATTGCCGGTGACGGGCGCATGAACCTGGTCTTTGCGATCCGTGCCGCGCAGCTCGATATTGCCGAGGTGTGTGTGGTCCTGGGGCCCCATGTGCTCCGCGGGTGCCGGGCGAAGAAAGTGGATCAGTCTCTCCTTCAGACCTTCGCCACCACACGTACCCCGCCACTGGCGGAATTCAATGAGGGTGTTCATCTGGCTCCGCACCGCGTTGTGCGGCGCAAGCGGCAGCTTCTGTGTCGGCCGACGTTCGACCCGCACGTGGCCACGATCACGCTGCACCCTGCGCTCACCACCACATTCCTCGATGCAATCCTCTCGACCAAGCCGCACGGCATCATCATGCGTGCCTACGGGCCCGGCATGCTCCCCGAGCGGTTGTTCCCGTGGCTCCGGCGCGTGACGTCACAGGGGATTCCCATTGTCATGACCTCCCAGACCATTCGCGGCCGGGTCGATCTGCACCGGTTCCGCAAGCAGGCGACGCTGGAGCAGTTCGGCGTGATTTCGGGCAAAGACATGACGTTCGAGTGTGCTCTCGTCAAACTCATGTGGGCGCTCACACAGACATCGAGCAGCCATCGACTGCGCGAGTTGATGGAGAGAAGTCTGGTAGGGGAACTCGAAGAGTAGGACTAAGGGAATAGGACTAAGGACTAAAGGCGCAGTTTTCTGTCATGAGCCGCACGATGGGTTTTTATTATTTTTTCATCCTTTTCCCTTAGTCCTTCATCCTTAGTCCTCGTCCTTATCCACCCCCTGCTCCCGGCGGTGTTTATCTAAGACCTTGCTTCCCACGATCGAGCCGATCGCACCGCCGATAATCAAACCAACAACGAGGCGCTTGATCAGGCGGCCTCCCTTTTTTTCTTCACGGACATGACGGCGAAACGGCCACATCGCTGGGCACTCTAGCACACCCGAAAAGTTTGAGCAAATATTGTGCTCGGTCTTAAGGGTTGGATGGGCCCGTATCTTCGTTGCCATCGCCCGATTGCGGCAGTTGTTGCGTCGCACTCGTTCCTTCGTAGCATGTGTATATGAAGTGCCGCCCATCGAGGTAGGCACGCAAGGTCACGATGTCTTCCTCTGTACCAGATACCCACAGTATGCACTGCATGGATCCGGCCATTTTGAAGCGCAGACTCTCGATGCCCTGCGTGATGATGGCCTCGCGTTCTGCGTTGAGCACCTGCTCGTTTTCCTCGCTGGTATGAGAGAGGGCGTCTTGCAGCGGGAGGAATTCGATGCGAAGCGCGGGCATGGGAACGGCATCCTATGCCTGTTATAGGCTCATGCAAGGGGGAATCTTCACTCTTTGAGTGAGATCTCTGGGTACGTCTTCAGGTGCTCATGGATGAGCTCTGCAATGGTTGTGAGTTTTTCGGGTGAGCGCGCCTCCATGCAGACAGAGAGCTTCGGGCTCGTGTTGCTCGCACGGATGTTGGACCATGCTCCGTCCCCGAAATCGATGCGCGCGCCATCCAGAGTGTTCACCGGATAATTTTTCTGGAAGTGCGTGATGATAGTGGCGACGATCTCAAATTTCCGGTCATCGGGGCAGCCGGGCCTGAGCTCCTGCGCCACGAACACCGTGGGGTAGTGCGCGAGACAAAGTGAGAGAGATTCTTTGCCGCTCTTGAGAATCCTGAGCACCTGCAGCGCCACGATGAGGGCGTCGTCATAGCCGTGAGCGAGATCCTCCAGAAAGAAGTGCCCCGATTGTTCTCCGCCGAGCGGCGCCCCCTGTTTCTGCATTTCATGTTCCACAAAGGAGTGGCCGACCTTGCACATGACGGGTGTGCCTCCCCATTTTCTAATCTCCGTTTCCAGCGTCGAAGACATACTGGTCGTGAAGACGATGGGCTTACCGGGGAAGCGCTTGAGGGTATCTTCAGCCAAAAAGAGCAGTGTCTGGTCACAGCTCAGGATGTTCCCTTGCTCATCCACCACCCCCAGCCGGTCGCCATCGCCGTCCAGCGCGAAGCCGATGTCGGCTTTTTCGCGAACGACGCGCTCCTGCAGCTCCTGCAGCGTGGCGTGTTTGCTGGGATCCGCCGGATGATTGGGGAAGGTCCCGTCCGGTTCCAGGTAGAGGCCGGTCACCTGCGCTCCCGTGCGCCTGATCGCCTCCATCATGACGGGCCCGGAGGTGCCGTTGCCGGTATCGATGACCACTCTCGCGCCGTCGGCGCACCTGCCAAATTGCTGTTCCAGCCAGTCCAAGTACGGGCCGATGCCATCGATGGTCTTCACCGAACCTTTGCCCGAAAGGAATGTTCCAGATGCAATTCTCTGAAGCAGGGTCTGGATATCTTCGCCCGCAAATGCGACCGCGTCGCGGATCTGCAGCTTGATGCCGTTGTCCTCCTTCGGATTATGGCTCGCGGTCACCTGCAGGCCACCATCCAGCTTCCGGTGGCAGATCACGAAGTAGTTCACGGGGCTCGGCGTCATGCCGATATCCAGAATTTCGCAGCCGGTGGAAACGAGCCCCTCGATGAGAGCCTGTTCCAGTGAAGCACTGTGTGTGCGCATATCCCGTCCGACGACCAGTTTGGGATGTTCGATCGTGTAGAGCTCCCGCACGATGGAGCCGAATGCCCGGCCGATCAGGCGGCAGACTTCTTCATTCAGTTGCGCCGGAACTTTTCCCCGGATGTCGTACGCCCGAAAAATGTGAGGATCAAGAGGGGACATGCCGCGCAGAGGATACGGATTTCCAGGCCTCCGGTCACTTGCGCTGGCCGGGCGGAACTATCTTTTTTATACAATATATTGTATAATAATAAAAAACATCATGCCCTCTTCTCCTCTCGCCCCTCAGCATGTTCAGGGTCAACCGCGGCTGACCGTTGCCTACTTCTCGATGGAGATCGGGCTCAAGAGCACGATTCCCACGTTCGCGGGAGGCCTCGGTATCCTCACGGCTGATCTGATGCAGTCGTGCGCGGATCTGGGCGTGCCGGCGGTGTGCGTGACGGGATGCTGGAAGCACGGGTACCTGCGACAGACCTTGAACCCGGATGGATCACAGCGTTACGAGGAGATCGAGTGGGATATCGCCGCACATTTACAGAAGCGTCCGGAACGCGTGACTGTCATGATCGAGGGGCAGCCCGTGGTCGTGGGGGCATGGCAGCTCGATCTCAAAGGCGAAAAGGGGACGGTGCCGGTGATCTTTCTCGATACGAGCCTGCCCGAGAATCCGCCAGAGGTGCACCGGATCACCCATCGTCTGTACGGAGGCGATCTCAGCATGCGCATCCGTCAGGAGCTGGTGCTCGGCATCGGCGGCATCAAGATGTTGCGGGCGCTCGGCTATACCGATATCGGCACGTACCACATGAATGAGGGTCATGCGGCATTCCTCACACTCGAGCTCCTGCGGGAGCGACAGTGGCAGGATGAGGCGGTGCGCCGGTCCTGCGCCTTCACCACGCACACGCCCATCGAAGCGGGACACGACGTGTTCCCCTATGACCTGGCTGAGCGGATCGCCGGAGACAATCTTCCGTGGCATATCAAAAAAATCGCGGGGGAGAACGCCCTCTCGATGACGAAACTGGCGATGACGATGAGCCGCTTCACGTGCGGGGTTTCGCGCATCCATGCAGAAGTCTCGCGCAAGATGTTCCCGGGGGTCCAGATCGATTCCATTACCAACGGCGTGCACCACCTCACGTGGTCCAGCAAAGAGATGCAGGCGCTTTTCGATGCGAAGAGCAGGGGCTGGAGGGAAGATCCTTCCATCCTCACCGCCACTTGCCGCGATTTCGAAGACGGAGAACTGTGGAAGGCCCACCAGGCGGCAAAGATGCGTTTGATGACAGAGGTGAACCGTCGTACGGGTCTTGCATTCGATGTAGAAATTCTGACGATTGCCAGTGCGCGCCGCGTGGTCTCGTACAAGCAGCCGGAACTTTTGTACGACAATCTCAAACGGCTGGCGGATGTGTGCCAGGGCCGCGTGCAGATCGTGCACTCCGGCAATGCGCACCCGTCCGATTCGTTCGCGCAGGGGGTGATTCAGCGCATGGTGGAGCGGTCGCATGAGCTGAAGGACAAGGTGAAGATCGCCTACCTCGAGAACTACAATCCCGATCTCGCCAGGCTTCTTGTGCAGGGGGCGGATGTGTGGCTGAACACGCCCATGCGGTTACACGAAGCCTCGGGCACTTCCGGCATGAAGGCGTGCCTCAATGGTGTGTTGAATTTCTCCACGCTGGATGGCTGGTGGATCGAGGGCTACGAGCGCGACCCCGAGGCCGGCTGGCGCATCGGACCGCTCGTCCAGGCCACGTCGGACGATACGGCGCGCTCGATTGACGCCGAAGACATCTACACCGAGCTGCAGTACCAGATCATCCCGGAGTACTACTACACTGCGCGCGCACGCTGGATCCGACGCATGAAGCGTGCCATCGGACTTTCGGGGTACTTCAACTCCCACCGGTGCGTTCAGGAGTACTTGGAAAAGGCCTGGAAGCAATAACGTGTCACGAAATCAAAAACTGCACCAGTGCGAGGCTGATCAAAATCACGATGAGACCGATGGCCACGCGCACCACCAGGTTCTTTGCCCGTGTGTACTGTTCGTCCTTGCCCAAATTCACGATCATGAGCAGGCCGGCCCAGATGAGTACGATGGTCGCAACGAACGCGCCGAAACCGAGCAGGACTTTCACGAATGTGGAGATGATGGAGAGAATCTTTCCGGGTGTGCGCTCAATGACCACCGCATCCACGATGAGGAGTTTTGTGGCAATGAGGAGCACGCCGGCTCCCACGCCGAAGATCGTGCGCTTAAGGTGGGCGAGCCCGTCTTCCCCGCCGTAGCTGATCACGGCACGGATGCCGCTGACGATGATGAAGATGACGGCTGCGATGGCCGCGAGCGTCTCGAAGAAACTCAAGAGCCCCTTCAGTTCCGTTGTGATGATGTCCGGTCCGCCGCCCTTGTAGGCCAGGTAGGCCTCGGCGACCCGCGGAGCCAGGTTGATGAGAATGAGCGCCGCAGAGACAGCCATGATGGTTTTCTTGGTCTTCTCAAACTGCCCCTCATCCTGACTGACGGTGAGCACCAGACCGGCGCGGACGATCATCACGATGCCCACGAGTGAGACCAGGCCGATGAACGATTCCATCATCGTCTGGTAGATCGAGCCGAATTCCCCGCCGCCCAGCCCGGCCGAGAGGGCTCCTCCCACATGCTGGATCGTATCTTCAAAGTATCCCTGCGCGGCCATGGGAGCCGTCAGGAGGAAGGCGGTGATCAGCCAGCGCGCGGCGGAACGGATGGTCATGGCCTGATGATGAAGAAGTTGACGAGCGCACCGGCAGACACGACGACCACGATGGCAATGAGACTCGCAGTGGCAAGCTTCTTGGCACGGTCCTTGAAGCTCTCATCCACCGAGACAATGAGCAGAATGCCGGCCACGATCAGGGCCACCACTGCCAGAAGGCCGAAGATCGTGATGATGTAGTTGGCGATGCCTATGAGTTCGATTTCCCCTGCGGAAGGGCTTTTGCCATACATCATGTGCACGATCGGCGAGGCGAGCAGCACGATGGCCGCGCCGTAGACACCGTGCAGAAAGCGCGTGCGCGCCTTGGTGACGCCTCCTTCCTCCGTGGCAGTGATCATGCGGAATCCCTGAATGGTGATGTTCACGAGCAGGGCCACCGCGATGATGGCCTTGATGAAGGTGATGACGGTCTCCAGTACGGTATTCACACCTGCGGGCTGGACCACTCCTCCCGTCACGAAGCTCGAGGCAATCAATTGGGCGCCCAGCATGAGGATGACGCCGAAGAGCGCGTACTCCAGGGCCTGGCGCGTCTCGGTCACGGCGTTATCACTTTCCGGTGTCATGAGGAGCTTGATGCCGTAGTAGAGGATCGCACCGAACAGGAGCCCCGTGAACGCGGTGCGCGCTCCGTCCAGGATGGTGGAATCGATGTACGATGCGAGATCCCCGCCGAGGCACGAAATGCCGGGCACGACGCAGGTCTGGATGATGCCCGGATCCGGATTGGACGCAGCGAGCACGGCCGAGGGGAGAGCCGCCGCCACTGCACCGAGGGTCGTGAGGAGCTTTCGCATAAATCTATGTATTGTACCAGAAAGAAGCTTCTCTGACCACCGGGGCCGGAGCGGCTCTCCCACTGCGGCGTCCGCTTCTTCCCTTTCAGAGCGCAGGTCCCTATCATGAGGTCCTATGGCATTCACCTCTCTGCGCAGCCGCCCGATTGTCCTGACGCCTTCTACCGAAGCCAAAGTGTACGGCCTGTTCGCACTGGCGCTCGCCCTGACCGTTGTGGGGACATTCCTCGGCATCGCGAATGCGCGCATTCTGATCGGTTCGGGGGTGCAGTTCTTCTTTCTGATCGCGGAGCTCGCTCTCATCTTCACGTCGGGACTGTGGATGCGCTCCTCGCCGCTCAACATCATTCTCTTCGCTGCGTTCCCTCTCCTCTCGGGTCTCACGATAGCTCCGTACATTCTCTACGTGCTTGCCGGCTACGCGAACGGGGCGGCGATTTTGCTCAATGCGTTGCTCGCGACGGTCTTCATGGCCGCAGGGTCCGCGGTGTTCGCGCTCACGACGAAGGCGGATCTCTCGGGCATGGGACGGATGCTCCTGATGGGGCTCATCGGGCTCATTGTGATCGCGATTCTCCAGGTCTTCGTTCCGGCTCTGCGCACGGGGGGAGCGGAGGTTCTCATTGCGGGGGTGGGCGTGGTGCTCTTTGCGGCGTTCACTGCCTACGACGTGCAGCGCGTGCAGACGCTGGGGCGATTGGGGGCCAATCCTTTCCTCCTCGCCTTAAGCCTCTATCTCGATCTTTTCAACCTCTTCCTGTACATCCTGCGTTTCATGCTCGCGCTCTCGGGCAACAGACGATAGGGAACTAGGGATGAGGGAACTAGGGAACTGGGGTTCTTTTTTCGTTCGCCTACTTCTTAAATCCCCGATTTCCCTACTTCCCTGGTTCCCGATCCTTCGTCCATTCCTGCGACTTTTTCTTTGCACAACCATGCCTCTTTCGCTAACCTACGCCGCGTATGTCCAAGCGACCGACACCCAAGAAACGGCGGGAGAAGAGCCGTGGAAGACGGCAGCACTCCATCTATGTCCAGAAGCGCATCCGTAAGCTCCTCCAGAAGCAGCGATCCCCGTATGCCGCGACTGCAGCCCCCAAGAAGAAGGCTTCGAAGGCTCTGAAGGGCATCACACGGATCAAGGCGTAAGCGCCCCCGCTCTTTCCGCTCTCCCATGGCCCGACGTCGTCATCTCTCCCGTATCGCTGTCATGCAAGTGCTCTTCGAGCGGGAACGCAGGGCCTGTGATGAGGTGGAAGCGCTCCTGCGCGATGCGCAGGAATTGGGTGAGATGGATCAGGCGTTTGCAGAAACACTTCTCTTTGGTGTTGTGGAGAAGGAAGACGCCCTTAAAGACGCCATTCAGATGCATGCGCCGGGATGGTCGCTCGATCGCATGGATCCCATCGCACGGTGCGTGCTGTTCGTCGGAGCCTATGAGCTCCTGTTCCTGAAAGAGGCGCCGCCGCCGGTGATCATGAACGAGGCCATCGAGATCGCCAAAGAGTACGGCACAGCGGAAAGCGGAAAGTTCGTAAACGGCGTTCTGAATGCGATTGCACAGGGTATGGGGGGAGGACTCAGGACGAAGGACTAAGGACGAAGGACGTGTTGTTTCTTTGCCATCGAAAGCAGTATCCTTAGTCCTTTTCCCTTTGTCCTTAGTCCTCTACACTTCGTTTGTCATGCCTCCGCAGCCCTTAAGTCTCCTCGAGAAATCACTGCATCTCTCGTTCAAAGATAAAGACCTGCTCGCCCAGTCGCTCACGCATCGCAGTGCCACGGGTAAGGCGCGTCTGAAGAAGCACAATGAACGCATGGAGTTTCTGGGTGACGCGGTGCTGGAGCTCGTCGCCACGGAGCATCTCTTTTCATTCGAGAACAAATCCGAGGGTGAGCTGACCAACTGGCGTGCGGCGCTCGTGAACGGCAAGCAACTGGCGGTGGTCGCCCGTGAACTCAAATTAGGAGACTATCTCTTCATGAGCCGCGGCGAAGAGGCGAGTGGCGGCCGCGATAAGGAGTCCACGCTGGCCAATGCGCTGGAGGCGCTCATCGGGGCCATTTACCTGGATCAGGGGTTCGATGCCGCACGGGAGTTTTGCTTCGCTCACATCCTCATGCGCTTAGACGAGCTCCTGAAGGCCGGCAAACACCGTGATTTCAAGAGTGTCTTCCAAGAGAAAGCCCAGGAGCTCCTGGGGGTCACGCCGCACTACGATGTCGTGGCCGAGAGCGGTCCGGACCATGACAAGGAATTCACCTGCGCCGTGTTCGTAGGTTCTGACCGGGTGGCACAGGGGTCCGGCGCCAGCAAGCAGGAAGCCGAACAGGCGGCGGCACAGGCCGGCCTGAATGTGAAGAAATGGAAGTAGCAAACTCCCTCTCCCATCGGGAGAGGGGCGGGGAGAGGGGAGGCTCAAATGTGTTATCCCATCTTGATCTCCAGCCTTCGCTCCGCGAAGCGGAGCTACGGCCGGCAGGCGATACCACGCCGTGGGGAATCAGCCCATCTTAATTTCGATATCCACGCCGGAGGGCAGGCTCAGAGATTGCAGGCTCTCCATGGTTTTGAACGTGGTCTCTTTGAGGTCGATCAGGCGGCGGTGCGTGCGCATCTCAAACTGATCGCGCGCGTCTTTGTGCACGAAGGTCGAGCGGTTCACGGTGAACTTGCGGATCTTGGTGGGCAGGGGAATGGGCCCGTGGATCACGGCGCCGCTGCGCTCAGCCGTGTCGATGATCTTGGCGGCTGCCTCATCCAGAACCGTGTGATCGAAGGCGCTCAGGCGGATGCGGATCGACGGGGGCGACTTTACGACATGCGCTGGGGCAGTTTTCTTCTCCGAAACAACCACGGTCTCCTTTTTCCCTGCCGGCTGAAGCTTCAGCGAAGGCTGGGGGGCATCCGGCTTCTTCGCTGTGGAAGGAGCTTTTTTGACTTCCTTCTTCGCGGAGGCAGGTTTCTTGGCCGGAACCTTCTTTGGGGGAACCATGGGAGAGGAGGGGAGAAAGAGCAGAGTGAAAACCGCAGGGGGAGGGGTGCCTCCCCCGAACGGATGGATTGCTATTCAAGGACCTTGGTCACCACGCCGGAGCCGACCGTGCGGCCGCCTTCGCGGATGGCGAAGCGGGTTCCTTCATTCAGGGCGATCGGAGCGCCGAGCGTGACGACGAACTTCACGTTGTCACCCGGCATGACCATTTCCACGTTTTCGGGCAGCTCGACTGCGCCGGTCACGTCGGTCGTACGGAGGTAGAACTGCGGCTTGTAGCCCTTGAAGAAGGGCGTGTGGCGACCACCTTCCTCCTTGGTGAGGATGTACACCTCGGCGTCGAACTTGGTGTGCGGGGTGATGGAGCCGGGCTTGGCCAGCACCTGGCCGCGCTCGATATCTTCGCGCTCAATACCGCGCAGGAGCAGGCCTACGTTATCGCCGGCCATTCCTTCGTCCAGGAGCTTGTGGAACATTTCCACACCCGTGACGACGGTCTTGCGGGTCGGCTTGATGCCGACGACCTCGACCTCTTCGTTGATCTTCACCTTGCCCTGCTCGATACGACCCGTAGCCACGGTGCCGCGTCCCTTGATGGAGAAGACGTCTTCCACGGACATCAGGAAAGGCTTGTCGGTCTGGCGCTCAGGAATGGGGATCCACTCATCGAGCGTTTCGAGGAGCTTTTTCAGGTTGTCGATCTGGGCCTGGTCGCCTTCGAGAGCCTTGAGGGCAGAGCCCCGGATAATCGGTGTCTTGTCACCCGGGAACTCGTACTTGGTGAGGAGCTCGCGCACTTCGGTCTCCACCAGGTCAATGAGCTCAGGGTCCGTCACGAGATCGATTTTGTTGAGGTAGACCACGATGTACGGCACGTTCACCTGGCGGGCCAGAAGAATGTGCTCGCGGGTCTGGGGCATGGGTCCGTCCGCAGCCGAGACCACAAGAATGGCACCGTCCATTTGAGCGGCACCGGTGATCATGTTCTTCACGTAGTCGGCGTGCCCCGGGCAGTCCACGTGCGCGTAGTGGCGCTTGGAGGACTCGTACTCCACGTGCGCGGTGTTGATGGTGATGCCGCGCTCTTTCTCTTCAGGGGCATTGTCGATGTCGGCGTAGCCCTTCTTCTCGCCTTCCGGAGAGAAATTGAGGGAGAGAGCTGCAGTGAGCGTGGTCTTACCATGGTCGACGTGACCAATGGTGCCGACGTTCACGTGCGGCTTGCTGCGGTCAAATTTCTTCTGCTCTGCCATAACAAAGGAGGGAAAAGGGGAATATCAGAAGCACTCTAGCTTCATTTTGCCCGAAAAGTCTAGGGAGAATGCAAGGGGGAGTCAACGGATTCAAGGTCAAAATGAGGGTTAGGAGGAGGATGGAGCGGGCAGGATTCCTGAGACTTCGCGCAGGGTAGAGCTCTCCGATATGCTCGGCCTATGCGGCGATCAGAGCGCATTTCGGCCTTCGCAGAGACGATGTGGGATTGGTATCTCGTCCACAAGAGGCGCCTTCCCTGGCGCGACCTCCGCACAGCAGACGCGAGCGAACGGGCGTGCCGCATTCTTGTTTCCGAAGTCATGCTCCAGCAGACACAGGTGGAGCGGGTGAAGGAGATCTATATCCGCTTCCTGAAGGAATTTCCAACGCTGCATGCTCTTGCGAGCGCGTCGAGTCGCGCAGTGATTATCGCGTGGCGCGGCATGGGCTATAACAGCCGCGCGCTTCGGCTCCGTGATGCCGCACGGAAGATTGTGGAGGAGTGCGGTGGCATTTTTCCAGACAGTCTCGAGGCATTGGAATCGATCAAAGGCATCGGACACTACACGGCTGCTGCCATCCGAAACTTCGCCTTCAATCTGCCCACGCCGTGTATCGACACGAACATCCGCCGCATCCTGCACCGCACGTTCGTGGGGCCCGAAAGGCCGGATGGGACCTGGAAAAAAGATGATCGATATCTGTTGAAAATTGCAGAAGAGACATTGGATGCAGCCATGGATGGAGGGCGCGATCACGATGCGCGAAATTGGCATGCGGCATTGATGGACTTTGGCTCCCTCGTGCAGACGAAGAAGAATCCTCGGTGGGACCTTTGTCCGCTCACGGCGAAGGGAATCATGAAAGCCACCAGTGCGAATTTCCCGAAGTCCGAGGTCCGAAGTCCGAAATCCGAGCCTGGTCGCAAGATCGCCAGCCGCTTCGTCCCGAACCGGATCATGCGTGGCAGGATTGTCGGAGCCCTGCGCGACGCACCGTCGGGCATTACGCTCGACGCACTCGGCAGGTGCGTGGCGGCCGATTGGTCCCATGCACAGCACCGTCAGTGGCTGCAGGGGCTGCTCCGAAAGCTGGAACAGGAGAAACTGGTCGCCCGACGGGGGGCGGCCTACGTTCTCCACGGATGATCAATACGTGATGATTTTCGGGACCGGCACGGAGGTGCCGCGGGTGCAGACGTCGGGATTGGGAGTCTTGTTGCAGACCCACCCCGCTTCGTACTTGCACGCTGCGCTGCAGCCGTCGCCGCTGTTCTTGTTGCCATCGTCGCAGTCTTCGTACAGATCCCAGCGGCCGTTGCCGCACGTTCCCCGGCTGCAGCTCGAGGGGCGGTCCTTGAACACTGCGCACGAGAAGCCGGATTCCACCTTGCAGTCTCCACCGCATCCGTCGTTGCCGACAACATTGGCATCGTCACACTGTTCTCCGGTATCCACCTTGCCGTTGCCGCACAGCGTGCGTGTGCAGACAGATTTCTGGCCGTAGACCTTGGTACAGGAAAAACCGCCCTGTGTGAGGCACTTGTAACAGCCGTCTCCTGAGGCGGAATTTCCATCGTCACACCACTCCGGCTGCTCCATGATGCCGTTACCGCATACGGCGAGTGGCCTGCTGCTCGAGCTCGACACACACTGGTGGGTGAAGAGCAGGGGAACTTTCTGCCAGCCGATCTGGTGATTGATGATGTTGCCCACCGGCGTCCTCTGCCGGATGAAGATCGGCTTCAATTCAAAGATCATCGAGGTCGGGTCGATGCAGCTCTTGCTCGTGCTAAACTTGCTGCGATTGATCCGGAAAGTGAAGGGGAAAGAGAACTTCCTGCCCGGCGTTGCCGGAGTAATGGCGGGCACGGGGCAGGTGAAGTAGACGGGGTATCCCGAGATGCCGCCGGAGGGATAGCTCCTCTTGCAGGTGGGCGGGTAGGAGAGCACCTCAGGGCCGCTCATGATCCACGAGACCGTGAATTCTGTGGCCTTGTCGAAGAGGTCTCCTGTGTTCTCGACGACTGCTGTCAGTGTATAGGGAGTATCGACGGGGCCGTAGGTGGGGCCTTCGACTTTCAACGTAAGCGCGGGCTGCGGGATGGTGTCGCCGGGATAGATGATATCTGGGTGGAGAGTGGCAGAATCTTCGGGGCTGGGGCCCGGCTCAGGCTGTGGTTCGATCGGGGCAGCGGGAGCATTTGCACACGTGCACGCATCCACGATGCACCGGCCGCTCATGCAGCTCATATACGTTGTGCACTGGCCTCCTCTGGCGGCCCCCTGGCAGCAGACTGGGGGGAGGCTGCAGCCATTGGCGTCCTTGCCGATCTGCGGAAAGAGCACGCCGTCGTGGCATGCGGGCGGGGGGGAAGAAGGACAGGACGGGAGAGAGCAGGAACAGTTCTGGAAGTTGCACGTTTGCTGTGGGCAGGGGGCGACGAAGCAGTTGATCGGCGGGCAGGCAACGCCCACTTCGCACTGCTCGTTCCCTTCACGGATGCCGTTGCCGCACGCCGCAAGCGGCCTGCTGCTCGAGCTCGAAGGACACTTGTGCGTGAAGAGCAGCGGCACTTTCTGCCGGCCGATCTGGTGATTGATAATGTTGCCCACAGGTGTTCGCTGCCGGATGATGATGGGCTTCAATTCAAAGATCATCGAGGTCGGATCGACACAGGTATTTCTGCCAGTGAATTTGCTGCGGTTGAGCCGGAAGGTGAAGGGAAAGGACAACTGCCTTCCTGGTGTTGCGGGGGTGATGGCCGGTACGGGGCAGGTGAAGTAGACGGGGTATCCCGAGATGCCGCCGGAGGGATAGCTCCTCTTGCAGGTGGGCGGGTAGGAGAGCACCTCAGGGCCGCTCATGATCCACGAGACCGTGAATTCTGTGGCCTTGTCGAAGAGGTCTCCTGTGTTCTCGACGACTGCTGTCAGTGTATAGGGAGTATCGACGGGGCCGTAGGTGGGGCCTTCGATCTTGAGTTTGAGTTTGGGCTGTGGGATGACATCGCCGGTGTAGATTATATCGGAGTACAGGTCCCCGCCCGCAGACGGAGAGGAGGCAGAGTACGTGGGGCACGGCACATTCAGAGGAACAGAGATCATGGTGCCGTTCGGGCCCTGGCAATCACGGTGGGTTGGCAGCACGCCCGCAAAGGAGCTGGAACTGGCAATGACAGAAGTGCCGCAGGTGGGCTGCCGCGAGCTTGGTACGAACATGACGGCATCGATGGCGAACTGGGCATTGCGCGGTGCGCCATTCTCCGCGTACAGAAAGACGCCGAGGTAGCTGTAGTCTTTGGTGATGTTCAGATTGCCGAAGTACTGCCACTTTCTGCCGTTGCACGTCCAGCTGGGGGTGGGGCTGCTCTGCTGGTTGATGGTTGCGCGGGTATAACGGGCGTCCTCGGTCGGTGTCGAGAGGAGCCCAAAGGAGCGGTCGATTTCAAGGGTGACCTGGCGCGAGAAGCCGGAACTCGGTTCCCATGTGGCGTACATGCTGTAATCGCCCTCAGGAACTCTCGTGACAGACCACCCGCCCCATTCGAGAGGCCGGTTCCAGTCCTGCGGACCGGAGGCATGCACGTGTTGAGACCCCATGTGGCCCGCGGTGCTGGTCGACCAGCTGCCGAGGTACGACATGAAGCCGCGGTCGCTGTTGTCGAGCACGATGTCTGCGCGGTTGGCCAGGGCGAGGGAAGCCGCTGCAGCCGAGGCCGAAGCCGCCGTGGCGGTCAGGGTACAATGCGAAGGCGACCCGGTGCAGGTCCACCCCTCCCGGATGGAACAGCCTTCCGTGCATCCGTCGGAATTTTCGCTGGAATTTCCGGTATCGCACTGTTCACCGCTATCCACTTTGCCGTCGCCGCAGTAGCCGTAGCAGTTCATTTGTGCATCACACCTGCCGGTGAGGATACGGTTCCCGCTCAGGCAGCCCACGATGCATAGCTGGCCCGCGCGGGTGCACCCGCCCGTGCGGCCGTAGGTATTGCCGCAGCGGAAATTCGTGTTGGGCGCCTGACATCTGCACTGCAGACATTCCTGCGAAGCGGGGCAGGTGCCCAGACCGGGTTCCATGCACGTTTCGCCCACATCAATCGTTCCGTTCCCGCAGGAGGCGGGAATGGCCTGAGACCTCCACAGCGCCGTGGGCTCCACAATGATGAGCACGACCGCCAACAGCGCAAAGAGGCCGATGGGGAGGATGAGCGAGCGAAGGCGCAGGAGGCGGGGGACCATAGGAGGACGAAGGAAAAAAGAATTACTGGCAGGTGCACGATTCAATGAAGCACGAACCGTTACCGCACTTCAGATTGATCGAGCACTGGGCCTGCGGATTATTTGCGCCATTGCAGCAGACAGGCGGCTGTGGACAACCATTGGGGCCGGGACCCAGCTGCGGCACCAGCACGCCGTTCGGGCAGTAGGGAGGGGAGAGGGCAGGGCAGATGGTCTGGCAATCCTGCGGACAGTTACACAAGTTCTCTCCCGGCCCGCACTGGCCGTTGCCGCAGCGCGCGCAGGTGAATGAACCTCCTGTCAAGAGACACGAGCCATTAGGACCGACACGATCACTTGAGATCTGTTGCAGGCCGGCGCAACAGGGCGGGGGGAACTGCACGACCGGTCCGGTCTTGCCTTCCTGAATACAGGCTTGAGCGGAAGAGGATCCGCCAGCGACGCACCGGCAGTTCTGCTGGTCGCACACGAGCCCCTTCAGCGGACACTTGTCGTAGTTGAGGCTGGGTTCGCACTGGCTGTCTTCTTGGGGATCCAGCCAGCCGTTACCGCAGGTCGGGCCTGGAGGAGAGCAGTCTTGTGGGCAATTGCAGTGGTTCTCCCACTCTTCGCACGTGCCGTTGCCGCAGTCGGTGCAGAGTAATCCGCCGACTGGGAGCTCCGTCGGACATGAGCCGTCCGGCTGGGGAACGGATCCCGGATTCACTCCCGTGAGGTCCGGGCAACAGGCGGCGCCGGGAATGACTGGAGCTGTTTTCCCTGCAGGAGTGCAGTCCGGGCAATCCTGTTCACAGGTGCACTTATCCTCGCCCGTACCACAGGTGCCATTACCGCACGTCTGCCACCAATTGTCGATGCACGTGCCCAGAGAACCGTTATCAGGAGCCACACACATGTCACCGACAAGGGTGCTGCTCGGTCGGATGCCCGCGTTCCTGCTGCAGCAGCTGGTGGGGCCGAAGACGGAGGAGGAGTAGACGGTCTCGCCATTGTTCGCGCAGCCTGCGGAGGAGGAAGAAGAGGAACTGCGGGGGACGCAACGGCAGCAAGATCCCATGCAAGAGCTGAGATCTCCGCATGCGTCGGTGCATTCAAGCTGGCCGTTGAAGCAGTCGAGCGGGATGTGCTCGCACTGGTTGTTCACCTTCTGGGCGAGACACTGGTAGCCGCTGGGGCAGTTTTGCCAGTACCCTGCAGAGGAACTGGAAGAGGAAGAAGGTCCGGTTCCCGGGAACCACGCGTACGCGCCTTTACCGCCGTCTCCCACCCCCACGAACTTGCCGGCACCATAGGTGACGGACAGATAATTTTCCGAGAATCCCTGCTGCAGGCTGCCGACGACATTCCGCACCCACGTCTGGCCGTCGGCGGAGTAGGCCCCTGCGCCCGACATGCCCACCGCCACAAACCTGCCATTGCCGTAGGTGATGCCGTGCAGGATGGACGAATCCACTTTCATGTCCGCAATTCCCGTCCAGCGGATCCCATCGGTCGAGTACGTACCCTTGTTTTCCTCTCCCACCGCCACAAACCTGCCATTGCCGTAGGTGATTGCGTTGAGGAACGTCGTTCCGACTTGCAAATCACTAATGGCCGTCCATGTGGCGCCGTCCGTGGAATAGGATCCTTTGCCATTCGGTCCCACCGCCACGAATTTTCCGTTGCCGTAGGTGACATCGAACAGGTGTTCGCCATAGCTCCTGGTGTCTCCGATGGCCGTCCAATTGATGCCGTTGACCGAGTAGGCGCCTCTGCCCGAGTTGCCCACTGCCACGAACTTTCCATTGCCGTACGTGACGGAGAGCAGGGAGGTTGATCCCACCTTCATGTCACTGATGGCCGTCCAATTGATGCCGTCCGTGGAATAGGCGCCTTTTCCTGAGGTGCCCACCGCCACGAATGTGTTGCCATTGTACGCGACGGAAGCGAGCGGGCTCGTTCCGACGCGCATGTCACTCACCCTGGTCCAGGGCATGAAAGCTGCGGGCGAGCGTTCGCAGATGCTGGGCTGGCCGCTACAGGTCCATCCGCTCTCGATCTGGCAGCTCGCCGAGCAGCCGTCTCCAGCGCGGGTGTTCTGGTCGTCACACTGTTCGTTCCCTTCGATGCCTCCATTGCCGCAGGTCGGACCGCCTGCCGCACCTGTGGCGAGCACTTTGCCGTTTCGTCCGTTGCCGCCGATGTAGTAGTCGCTCACCGTACCCAGCATCCACAGTTCCCCCTGGTGAGAGACGGCCTGATCGGGCACGAAGTCGTTGAGGCCCGAAGGCAGTGCTCCGGAAACAATCTGCCAGTCCGTTCCGTTCCGGGTGACCGCAGCCGATCCGGCGAACGAGCCCGTTTTGCCGATGAGCCAGATAGAGCCGTTGTGCGTCACGGGACGCAGCAGACGGGCGTTGGCGGTCTGGGAGGGGAGGGTAGACACCTGCGTCCAGGAAGAGCCGTTGTTCGACATGTACACCTTGCGCGTACTCGAGCGGTCCAGGATGAAGAGACTGTCGCCGATTGTGAAGGCGTCATCTTTGGTGACGTGGAAGGGCAGGTCCGGCTGTATGCGAGCCCAGCTTCCGCCATCGTGCACATAGATTTCTCTGGAGGGACGTGCGACGGCTGTCTGTCCGATGAGTGAGCTGATCAGAGAGCCGAAGAGGGAACCTGAGAAGGGCGAAGCTTTGTCGGAGCCGCCGAGCAGGTAGGTGCGATTCCCCACGCGCAGCGCTGCAGCATCGTAACGGGGAACCGGGAGAGCGAGATCAGGGTTGCTCCTGAAGCCGACCGTCAGAAGGTTGGGGGTTTCGAACGCCCAATGTGCCACGCTGCTTTCATCGGCGAGACCGCCGAGCAGGAGGGCGCCGACCTCACCCAACTTCAGTGAGGCGGCATTCGAGAGCGGCTGTGGCAGAGAGGCGACTCTGCGCCACGAGAGCCCATTGTCAGAGCGGAATTCATCATCAGACTGTCCCCAGAAATCCTTGCCGCCGACGATGTAGAGATAGTTACCGTTGCTGAAGAGGGCGTATTCCGAGATGGTGCTGATGAGGTACGACTCACCCAGGGTGCGCCAGTTGAGCGAGCCCGGCGGCGGATTCACGCAGCGGCAGTCAGCAGAGCAGCTCTGAGGCGGAGCGCAGCGGTCATCGAATCCGTCGCACTGTTCCTGTCCCTCCACACGATCATTGCCACAGTAGCTCGTCAGACACTGGCAGGTGTCTCTGTTGCAGAATTCCTGATTGGGGCAGGGGATATTCGCCTCGCACTGCTCGCCCGGATTCAGCTGGCCATCTCCGCACCGGCCGCCCTGGGCGGAGGAGGAGGAACGGCCGCACGCGAGCTTGCACTGGTCGTACGAGGTATACGGACAGGAGGGAGTGAAGGAGGGTTGGCACAATCCTGCAATGCAGCAGAACCGGGCCTGTTCAGAAATCGCTGACGAAGAGCTGCGCGGTTGCGAGGCAGCGGATGAGCTGGAGACGGGGCGGGGGCAATCCATCGGACAGTTGCAGTAGTTTTCGCCTGTCGTGCACTTGCCGTTGCCGCACTGACGGATGCAGACGAGGGAGAAGGTGATATCCGGACACTGGCCGGAGGGCTGTGGGGCAAGATTGGGCCAGGCCACCAGACCGGAGCAGCATGGGCGCCAGGAAGCTTCGTCGATGACTTCGCCTTCTCTCGCACAGGTGCCGGCAGAAGATGAACTCACGCTGCTGACGCGCGAGCTGCTCGAACGGGAGATGGAGCTGGAGGAGGGAGTCGTAGCGATGCAGCC
This sequence comes from Candidatus Peribacter riflensis, assembly GCA_001430755.1. GTDB lineage: Bacteria > Patescibacteriota > Gracilibacteria > Peribacterales > Peribacteraceae > Peribacter > Peribacter riflensis. The sequence continues at coordinate 233,756 of CP013062.1, forward strand.
GCCGCACTGTCCCAGGCATCCGTTGTTCCCGCAGATGCCCTGGTACCGGAGAGTCGTGCCCGGAGGGCAGTCGAGCGGGAGCTGGAGGCACTGACCATTGGGGCATTGCGAAAGGCAGATGAAGCCTTCCTGACAACCCTGCCAGGGCTGGGCCTGGCAGACCGGAGCGATGCTCGAAACCGCGCTGCTCACGCGCGACGAACTGGATGAGGAAACGGGGGCATCGACAGGTTCGATGCGCACAGCGTCGGCACTGAGGCCGTAGGGGTTGGTGAGCACGACGGAGAGGCGGTTTCCTGAGATGGTGTAGGATCCGAGATCTTTCCACGAGACGAAGCGATACATCGGGCCATTGGGCGGGAACGAGTGATCCACCGTTACACTTCCCACCTGCTTTGCGCTCTCCTCCGGAGCGCCGTTGCGAATGGAGTACACGGCGTTCTTATTGACGAAGTTGCTAATTGAAAGGGCTCCGTAGGTGGCCAGCACGCGGTAGCGGCCGGGGGAAACGGAGAAGCTCCACGAGGCCATGGCATTAGAATTCGGCAGGGTTCCGTATTTCAGGGTGATGTCGTCGTCGAAGAGGGGGGTCGAGACGGGGCCGATGGACCAGTCGCCGGGCATGGGGAACTGTCGCTCCTCCCACTCCCCTCCGGAAGCGCGGAAGCCAGGATCGCCGTTGTCGATGAGGGTCACGCCGAGTGGTGGAGGGAGAGTAGAGCTGACGTTCTTCACGATGCGGATGGCAGAGACGACGATGGGGCGGGACATCGGCTCGGAGGGCGTGGGGGGCGGGGTCGGAGCGTGCTCCACTCTGAGCGAGTTGGAGGCCGCCGCCACCTGTCCGATTTTGATCCACACCATGGTCTTCGTCAGGTCGGGCCATGCCGGGCAGAGCGGGCTGCCGAAAGGAACGAACAGCGGTTGGACCTGCCGGCTTCCGTCGTACACGCGCCAGAAGCTGGGGGGACAGGGAGTTTGGTTGGGATTGCCCTTGGTGACTTGTACGTAGATGTCGTAGGTGTTGTGCGGCAAGACCTGGAGTGACCACGAGGAGAGCGTGGTGTTCTGCGGAGTGGTCGAAGTCGAGAAGTTGGGGCTGCCGGTGTTGAGGGTGGTCGTCACGTTGGCAGTGAGCGGTGTTGCAGAGGGGGAGCAGGCACACGCGTCACACGCGCTCCCTTCGCCGCAGGAGTAGTCAGCCTCGCAGGCCTCGCTGGGTTCGAGCGTCGTATTGCCGCAGAGGGAACAGCTTTTGCAGGCGATGCAGTTGCGTCCGACAGGGCAGCCCTCATTCGAGCCTGTTTCGCAGACCTCGCGCGGGATGCCGCTCGGTTCGAGGTAACCGTCGCCGCACTGCGAGACGGGCAGACACACGTTGCCCGGACCCACGTAGTAGCCGGGAGGACACTCGACCGGCTGGCAGGTGCATTCCACTCTGGTCGTCGGGTAATCCCCCCCCGGTCCTTCAATGAAGGTGCAGGAGGCGAGGGTGCCGTCGGGGCAGCAGCGGCACTCGCCGTAATTTGGATCACAGGATGTGTTCCCATACTGGCAGGTGCAGCAGCCCATCTGCGTATTCCACACACCCCCGCGCATGGAGCACTCCATGGTGATGTCGCTGGGGTAGATGGGATTAAAATTCCGGATCACGAAGCACGCCGAGTCGCCGATGGTGGACATTCCACCGGACGTTCCTCCCTCCTGGCCACCGGTTTTCGGCGGCATCATGCCATAGGAATCACTGGCCATCTGTCCTCCCGATTCGCCGCCTGCATCAGGAGGGATGTAGCCGCTGTTTGGCATGCTCGCGGCTGCGGAGTACCACATGCCTGCAGAGGCGAAGACCGCGCTGGACACATTTCCTCCAAACCAGGGGGTACTGCTGGCTGAACCGAAGGTGGGCAACCAATTGAAGGCAGAGGAAGAAACGGAAGAGGCAACGGGCAGAGGCGGAGGAGAATAGGTGGCGCTCCAGGCGGCGCTGCTGGAAGGCTTCGTCCACCAGCCTGCCTGCGATGCGGAAGAGGCCTGGCTCGCCCATGAGCTGCGGGCGGAGCTGACTACAGAACCTGTGGGCACGCACTGGTTGTTGATGCATTCCGTGTTGCCCTGACAGCCGTTGTAGGGCGCGGAGTAGTCGCAGGTGGTGTTGCACCGTGCGCGGGGCTCGATCATGGGATACTGCCTGATGCGCGGGTTACTCACACAGATGTACGGAAAGCACTCCGGATTGCTGGTACATCCCTTTCCATTGGTGGGAGGAGACATGCCGAGGAACGCATCAATCTGATCGTTGGGCACGCACGATCCGCTGATGCACTGTGCGGCTCCGCACCCGTTGTAGGGAAGGGAATAATTACATGCAGGAAAACCCGAATCGGCACGGGGAATGGCGGTAATGGCTTGCGCGGGGGACATCGCGCGCTCGATGCGCACGGCATCCGCGATGACGCCGTTGGTGGTGAGCGCCTGCGGGCGCGAGAGCGTGACCGAAACGGTCGGACCCCTCACCGTGTACGTGCCGAGCAGCACCCAGTTCTTTCCGTCAAACACATTGCCGGCAGGATCGACTTTCTGGTTCACCGTTGCGGTGCCGATGGTGGTCACCCCATCCTTGATCGTGTAGGGGGCCTGATTCGTGAGCAGGCTGTAGGCTTTGAACGTGACGTAGATCTTGATGGAACCGGCAGTGACATTCGAAAAGGTCCAGGTCGCCGAAAGGTTGGGGTCGGTGACGACGGCCGGAGAGACGAGATCTCCCCCATAGCCCAGCGCATGCTGAAAGCGTTGCCAGCCTTGTCCTGCAGTCCTGAAGCCCGCATCTCCGTCATCTATTGTCACGGAACTTCCGGCGGCGAGCTGTCCCTGCAGGGAATCTTCCTGCAAATTCCACAGCGTGCCGGTAAAAGCCGCGCCGACACTGAGGGCGAGGATGGAGAGGACGGCCAGTCGTTTGGTAACCATGGAGAAAGAGGGAGAAGTATTTGCTGAATCGTACCATTGCAGGAATACAGCGCATCCGTGATGGCTTGACGGGAACGATGAAAACAGACAAAGAAACAAGGAGTGCAGGCGAGGGAACCGACGCAGGTTTCCTCGAGTGCACTCCTGTCTTTTCCATCTCTCTACTTCGCCGTCTCTTCCACTCTCCGCTCCCGGATCACGTTGACCTTGATCACTCCCGGATACGTGAGGTCCTTTTCGATCTTCTCGGCGATGTCTTTGGCCAGTTTGGCCTGCTGCAGGTCATCCACTTTCTCGGTATCCACGTACACGCGCACCTCGCGGCCGGCCGAAATCGCGAAGGCGCGCTTGACGCCTTCGAAGCTCTTGGCGGTCTCTTCCAACTCCTTCAGACGGCGCACGTAGGCCTCGAACGACTCGCGCCGCGCACCCGGCCGGGCGCCGGAAATGGCGTCTGCGGCGGCGACGATGAAGGCCTCGGGCGACTCGATCGGCACATCGTTGTGATGGGAGGCGATGCAGTGCAGCACCTCGGGGCGCACTTTGAATTTTCGTGCGATCTCGAGACCGATCTCCACGTGCGTGCCTGACACTTCGTGATCGAGGGCCTTACCCACGTCGTGGAGCAGACAACCCTCGGCCACTATCTTGGCATCGGCGCCGATCTCTTCGGCGAGCATGCGGCCGATGTTCGCCATTTCCAGAGAGTGCTTGAGCACGTTCTGGCCGTAGCTGGTGCGAAACCGAAGCCGCCCGATAATCTTGAGCAGATCCTGGGGGTAATTGGTGATGCTCAGTTCCTCCGCGGCACGCTTGCCAAACTCCAGCATCATCTTGCCGACCTCCTCCTTCATTTTTGTCACGACCTCTTCGATGCGTGCCGGCTGAATGCGGCCGTCTTTGATGAGTTTTTCCATCGCCAGTTTCGCCACGTAGCGGCGGGCCAGATCGTAGCCCGAGATGACGATGGCGCCGGGGGTATCATCAATGATGATGTCCACGCCGGTTGCCGCCTCGAACGCGGTGATGTTGCGTCCCTCTTTACCGATGATCTTGCCCTTCACGTCGTCGGAAGGCAGTTGCACGACGGTCGCGGTGGATTCCGTGGCGACCTCAGAGGCGTAGCGTTGCATGGCTTCGGCGAGCAGATTTTTCGCCTCCTCCTCGGCCTCCTCCTTGAACTGCTCTTTCACGAGCTTGGCCTGGCCGGCGTAGAAATCTGAAAATTCACGGACGAGTTCCTCTTTCAGTTGTTCTTTTGCCTGTTCCTGCGTGAGTTTCGACACACTCTCCAGCGCCTCGCGATGCTTGGCGCTCGCCGCCGTCAGTTCCGTCTTCAACGTGGCGACTTCCGATTCCTGCTTCTGCACGTTGGCGCGCTGGCGCTCCACTTCGTGCACCTTCTCGTCGAGGGATTTTTCTTTCTCCTCCAGGCGGCCTTGTTCCTTTTCAATCTTCGCCTCCATCTCGGTGGCCTGCGCTTTGGCCTCGGAGAGAATTTCTTTCGCCGTGACACGCGCTTCGGCTTCCGCCGTTTTGATCTGGCTCTGCGACTGCTGAACGCGCAGGGTCAGCCGATCGAGCTCTTGCTCTTTCTTGGCGATTTCGTTCTGGAGCGAGACACTGACGTGCTTTCCTTTCGAGAACCAGAACCAGCCGGCGAGAACGCCGAGCAAGCACCCTGCGAGGAGTGCGAGGAATACGATGGTGTAGTCCATGGGGACATGGGGCAGGGAAATAAGCCCTGCTCCGACTCAAAAGCTTCTTACCTGTCTATCCTCCCTGGCAGGAGGCGGACCGATGTGTGGCGAGAGAGGAAAGTCACAGGAGGAAGATTCTAAAGAAGGGGAGCAGAGGGGAAAAACGTGGATCGTAGAGAGCAGAGAAAACGCTCAGAATGAGCACGCTGACATTCTAGCGAATTTTTGCGTCTTTGCGAAGAGAGAAAGTCAGCGCTTTCTGAAGCCACCGTGTTTTCCCCAAGCCAAAAGGTTGCATTGACGTTTTGGCGGTGCGGGGTGCTGCTAGACTCCTCTCCACGTGGAACATCCGCAGCGTCAGATGGTGGAACTTCTGTACGAACGACTCGGTCGTTCGATGCGGTGGTTTCCTTCGAGCGCATCGGGCACTGGCTAGGGCCGGTACGGATGCTCCGCTCCCTGCGCGCGCAAGAAGTGAAAGAGGGCAGGGGAGTTCCAAAGGAGGATGGAACCTGTTTTTGAGCCTGTGGAAGCCAAAAAACACCTGCCGTGTTTCCGGCATTTGATTATGACTCCTGCCAAGACACCGGATCGGGGGTGCAATGGAACGCTTTGGCATTCCGATTGTTCCTCCATCGGCTTTCGCTGTACCTGCTCCCCGCAGGTGTGCTGCTCTGCCTTGTTCTGCCGGGGCTGCACGGGCGCGTTCTTGCCGGCGAGGGCGGTGTCGTGATCAGCGAAGTGCTGTGGATGGGATCGGATCTCTCCACCTCGGATGAGTGGGTGGAACTCGCCTGTTTCCCCGCATCGGATTGTGATCTCTCGGGATGGTCGCTCACGAGCCTGAAGAGTTCCGGCGAAGAGGCAATCATCATTGCGTTCGCAACGGGCACGGTTCTGTCGGCTTCGGAGGCGCGTGTGATCAGCAACTTTCCCGCGACATCGTCACGACTCGCCTCCGATCCTTGGATGACCACAACGGCGATGGCCCTGCCGAATACGAAACTTCTCTTACGACTCCGCGATGCGGCAGGCGTCATCCGCGACGAAGTGGATGACGGAGTCGGCAATCCCTTCGCGGGAGCGAACCCTTCGGGCGGTCCCAAGGCCAGTATGGAGCGCATCGATCTCTCCGCTTCCGGAAACATTCCCGAAAACTGGCGCACAGCGGTGGCGTCTCTCGGCTTCAAAGATGGTTCACCCATTTTCGGCACGCCGGGCGAAATAGCTTTGGACCGCGGCCGCGAAGGGCCGCTCTCCTCTGCATCTTCTGCTTCCTCTCAGGCCTCTCTCACTTCTTCAACCTCTTCCACTTTTTTTGCTTCTTCATCCTCCGGCTCCTTCATGAGCAGCGAGTCATCTTCTTCCCTCGACTACGCTCGGGATGACACTGCGGTGTCATCAGCATCCTCTGCTTCTTCTGCTTCCTCCTCCTCCTTTGTCCTCATCACCGAAGTCCTCGCGAATCCCATCGGAGCGGATACCGACGAGTGGATCGAGATCGCGAATCTGGGAGCGGGTTCTGTGAATATTGCGGGATGGGTGCTCGACGATGGCAATTCCTCTGCGGAGTACATCATCCCACCGCGATCCGGTGCTGATTTTTTCCTGCTCCCGGGCGAGCATGTTTCTTTTCGAAAATCCCAGACAGCCCTTCCGCTCGATAACAGCGGCGAGCGCGTGAGCCTCATGAGCGGCTCTATGCTCATCGATGCGTTTGCGTATCCTCTGACGGCGGAAGAAGTGAGCTTCGGACGCGATCCCAATCCTCCCTTTGCGCTTCATGCATTCTGCGTCCCAAGCGAAGGAAGAAAGAATGTCAGCGAGCCGCTCGCTCCGCGCATCATCATCCAGGATGCCGGTGCAGCCACAGTCGGCAGCGCGTTCGTCGTCGGCGAAGGGCATGTCACGCTCAACCTGCAGGCCGCACTGGGAGCGGGTTCCCTCGCTTCCGCAGCATGCGTGTGGGATTTCGGCGATGACGCGGTGAGCAGCGCGTGTAACCCGTCATCGCACACGTTTTCCGATCCCGGCGACTATGCCGTGCGCCTCACGGTGCGCGATTTCTGCGGCGGGATCTCGGTGAGTACGCTTGATGTGACTGTGCTGCCAGAAGAGGAATCCGTCGTGCACTCTTCTGTTTCTTCTGCATCCTCGATTTCATCGGTTTCCTCTCTTTCCTTTAGTTCCTCTATTTCCTCTATTTCTTCGCTTCCCTTTATCCGTGTAGAAACCGGAGTCATCTTGAGTGAAGTGCAGATGATGGGTGATGAATGGATCGAACTCTGGAATCCGACCGACCACGAAATTTCTCTCGGAGGCTGGATGCTCGATGACCTCCGTGAAGGCGGGCTTGCCCACCGTAGCTCGAAGAGCGGAGGCGGGAGTAAGCCATGGAAGCTTCCTGTGGATTCCAGAATCCGAGCAGGGGAGTATCTGATTTTTTCCAGAAATGAAACCAAACTCCAGCTCAATGATTCGGGCGATGACGTGTGGCTCATCGCTCCCGATGGTTCCTGGTCGGATCACGTCACGATTCCGAAGCTGAAGTCGGGCATATCGTTCAGTTTCTGCGATGGGGAATGGAGAAGTTCCGACCCCACTCCGGAGTTACCGAATGCTTGTCAGACAACGGTGTCGTCACCTGCCCCATCTATTGCAGTCACAAAGAAATCCATCGTCGCGACCACGCCCGCATTTTCGCGAACGCGCTACGTCGTGGCTTCTCAATCCTCTATTTCTTCTATTTCCTTTTCATCCTTTCAATCCGGTTCGTTCCTCATGTCCTACGCGCTGTCTGAACTCCCAGCCACCCTTACCGCCGCAGGCCCTGTTGCAGAACAGTCCTCCGTCCCCGAAGTGGGCGCGCTGGGGGCGCTTTCGGGGCTTGGGATTGCCCTGATGTGGTTTGGTCGCAAATGGTGGGGGCTTTGAGGATCTCTTGAAATTGCGTACACATTTGTGTACACTATGGATCGTTCTTCCCCTTCATACCATGGCAAAGACCCGCACGATTGGCGTCCGCTCCCTCCGGGCGAATATGCAGAAGATCCTCAACGAGGCACGGAGGGACAATGTCCACTTCGTCATCATGCGCTTCGGCGAGCCGGTGGCTCATTTAGTCCCCGTAAAACCGCGAAGGAAGCGGACAATGGAGCAACTGGAAGCGGATATCGCCGAGGCCCGGAGGCAGATCGCGAGAGGCGAGTGGTACACGACCGAGGAGGTCCGGCAGATGCTCGGACTCCCAGCATCAAAATATCGTCGTCAGCGCATCAAGACCTCGCGCAGTTACCGCCAATGATCGCTGCGCGCATCCTCGACAAGATGGAGTGGTATGCCGCCCATGTCGATCCGCTGCACTTTGCCAAACCGTTGCAAGGCAGCCGTCGGGGTTTATTTCGGTTCCGTGTGGGTGATTATCGCATCCTCGTGGATGTGAAGGGCCGTATGCACGTCATCGAAGTCTTTGCCGTCCGCCACCGCAGAGAGGCCTATCAGTCATAGGTCCCTCCCGTTCTTGGCTTCAGCGAAGGCTTTAAGCCTCCCCTTGAGAGAAAAGGCGATTTTTGGTACAATAGTGAGATTTTATGACACAAAAACTCTTTCCGTATTTCGGGTCTGAGGGCCTGCGCGAAGCGCGACTGATTTTTATGTCTTCCGAGAAGCCGAGTGAGCGCAGCGGCGAGGCCATGCGCGAGAATCTGGAGAAGCTCGGTCCGCGCTATGCCGAGGTCATCAAGCAGCTCCATGACGCTGCCAGCTATGCCGGTGATGCGAATCTGGCGAAGCTTCTGGAGGATCCCGAAACGCAGCAGATGATCGCCGCACAGGTGGAGCTTCCCCCGGGGGAGCTCACGAAGAAATGGCTCAACGAAATCGCCTTGGTCTTCCTCAGAAAAGCGCATGAGGCCTTCAAGAGCGAAGACAGTGAAGTGCGCGGCTGGAAGGACAAAACGACGGACCAGGCCAAGAAGTGCGCCGAGATCTTCCGCACGACCCTGAGCGAAATCGATGCTGCGAAGAAGACGTACGGCGAGGAGCTGCCGGGCTTCGGCGGCGACGAGGGCAAGGCACTCTTGGAGCTCATGCGCCGGGGAGCCGATCAGCCCAAACTCAAAGAGAAATTCGACAAGCTGCTGGATCTGCAGAAAGAGATGCTCTGGGCGGACGAAACTGCACTGGGCAAGACCGCGCATTGGAAGGCCAGGCTCACGACAGTCGGCGTCGCCGATGCCGCTCTTGCTCCTCTCGATGCGACGGTCGATCCCACGGCCCGCCGAAAGCTCCTGCTGGAGCTCGTGCGCAGTGCCGCAGGCGTGCTGGAATCAAAAGACCAGAAGATCGTAGGCGACGCGATCGGCAAGATCGATGAAGCGCTGACGCGGGTGGATGACGAGAGAAAGGAACATTTGATGCGGCGCTTTCCCGAGCGCCTGAAGTACCTCTACCGCCTCGGCGGTTCCGACATGGATGCGGTGCTCGAGAATGCGGTGGCGCGGGATGGCATGTTCTCCTTCGATATCTTCGAGACGAACCTGCGCGAGCTCATGGGGGTGAAACTGGAGCCGAAGAACCGCACGGATCTTCTGCGCACTCTCGGTCTGGCGAGTGATAAAGAGCGCAAGGTGGTCACGGAAGACGCCATCAAAAAAGCCGCGGAGTACCTGCGTGCAACCCTGAAGCTCAATAATCCCACGGGCATCTCGCTCTCGGCGCTCGCCCTGCGTGCGCGACTGCCCGAGGCGGCCGCGAATGAACTGGCGGAATCAAAACTGCAGATCGGTCTCGGAACACTCATCGAGATGGCGCAGAAAATTAATGCGCTTGCGGTTGGTCCTGTGAGTGATCCTGTCGAGAAATACCTGGAATCTGTTCTGCTCGATTCCAAGCAAATCAATGGAAAGGATCGCAAGGTGCTGAAGGACAAGGCCAGGTTCATGGAGATGGTCGGGTTCCTGCTCTACGGCGACGGCGCCAATCCTCTCGAGAGGGGCGCCAAGGCGGCACAGGCAGCCGAAAAATTCTGGAAGGACACCATCGGGGATCCGGGACTCGTCGAGACCATTGACGGCACGGGGGTGGTGAAAGAAGGCAAAGAGCCGGCTGTGACCAATGCAATCAAGACGCTGCAGGTGACGGTCAAGGCGAGCGAGTGGCACACGGCCATGCGCGATGGCGGCGTGCACGAGCTCACGTGGAAAGACACTGCGAAGCAGTATGCGAGCGCGCTCGGAACAACTGTCGCCGCAGCGGCGCCCATCTGGTGGGACTACATCAAATCCATTCCCCGCAATTTCTGGGATAGTGAGGGTGATCCTGCCCTCCGCACGATCCTCGATCGCCGCAAGGGTCTTGAGCAAGGCAAGGCCGCTCTCGGGTCGCTGCTCACCACCTCCAACGGGGCCAAAGATCTGCTGCAGAGGTCCGAAGTCGGACTCGGGCACCTCAAGGCCGCACAGGAGCAGGCGATCAAAGGGGATGCGGTCACCTCGCCCAGAGACAACATCGAGCAGGCCCGGGCGCTGCTCATGGCCAACCAGTATGTCATCGGACAATTGAATGTCCTCGGCTGGAATATGCGCTCAAAGAGACTCCGCCAATTGACGCTCTGGATGTCCATGTTCAAGGGAACCACGAAAGATCCCGAAGCGGGCCTGAAAGCGGCAAAGCAACTGCTGCAGGCTTCTGCGGCTCTGGTGACGCCCGAGGCACAGGACACATTTGTGGATGAGCAGATGGCGAAGATGAACGCGACGGACAAGCAGGCATTCCTGGGCTACACCGATGCGCGTGCCCTGGTCGAGAATCAGGAGGGCCGCGACATTACGGCGCCCTTGAAGCAGCGCGGTCTCACCTTAAAGCCCCGCGCTTTAGACCTCCTCCGCCAGACAAAAGATCCGGCGAATCCCGCACTCAATCTGGCGGCGAACGTGGGCCGCTGGCTCATGGATCCGCCCGACAGAGTCAGCGCTTCGCTCCTCATCGTGTTGCAGGATTCCCCCGCGAAGGCGGCGTTCATCACGGCGTTCATCACAGGCGCGGAACAGACCTACACCCATCAGGGTCGCGAAGAGAAAGTCACGGTGGCCGATGCCCGCATGGCGGTGGATGTGCTGCAGCAACGCCTCCTCTTCGAGATGCGCGGCTCGATCAAGGCCCGCGAGCAGATTGAGGATGAAGACGAATTCACAAATCCCGTCGACCGATGGCTGCGCACTGGTATCGAATCCATGAAGGAACTGTGGAATACCGATATGGTGGGCAAGGCCGAGGTCATTGCCATTCTCTTTGCCGCCTACTGGATGATTAAGGAGGCGTGGAAGAGCAAGAAGGGCAAGTTTGTCCTCCTCGGTCTCCCGGTTCTGCTCGGCGCGAATGCGATCATCAAGCAGCGCACGGGCCGCGATCTCATGGGTGAGAACCTGCGCTTTAAGAATAAGGAGGACCGTGCCTCTCCGCTCGAGGCCTTCCGCCGACGCGGCGCGGCCTTAGACAAGCGCTATGCCGTACTCATGCAGCCCTCGGGGCAGGCGGCGATCCGCGCCCTCATGAATGAGAAGAATCCCGTGAGCGTTGCAGAGCTCCTCGACTGGCGCAATGCCGTGAAGTCCGGCGGCGGCAAGAAGTTCTCGGTCGGAAAGCCCGCATCACTCCAGATCACCGATATCGCAGATAATCTTGGTACAATAGATTCCACAGAAAAGCCGTATGAGATTGCATATCTCGCTTTCGAAGCCCTGTGCGCGGATGTCGCGCGCATCAACGGGCTCACCGGAGGCAATACCGATACCAATGCCGAGCAGGGCGCGGACCTCATCCGGCAGCGCTACGTCATGAAGCGTTCCGCAGGGCTGCAGCCTGCCACGATGTTCGAGGTGATCATGTCGGAGTGCCAGATGCCCACGAAAGAGATGCTCGAGAACCGCAGTTACCTCGAGGCCGTCGCCGACCTGTTCGGTTACACCTACGATGAAGCTGCGGCGCTCGTGAAGAAGTACGGCGTGCAGGCGTGGGTGATGATGAAGCAGGGGGTGCATAAGGTGCCGGAGATTGCGGGGGCGGCAGTCGATTACGCAGGAGCCGGATGGGATGGTTTCAAGAACTGGGCGGCACTTACCTGGGCCAAAGGGAAGCCGGAGATGACAGAAAGTATTTCTGCGCTGTGGAGGTTCCTCAGTACCACAACGGTGGCAGGGGGGATGACCCTCGTGAGCGTGACGCCCGATGCGGCCTCGTGGGTGATCGACAAATCTATCTTCGTCGCAAACGGGGGAAAAGATATCGCCCTTGCCACCTACCGCACACTGCTCAGGAATGGGGTCACGGGGCCAATACTTGATTCCTTTATCAAGGAGTTGAAGTCGGTCACCGGCTGGGATATCGATGCCTCTTGGAAGACTCCCGAACACAAAGAAAAGCTTTCGGATCTCGGCACTTTCATTGAAGAGCTCTCAAAACAGGTGAGCTCAGTCGCAGAATTACCGCCCAATCATGAGGTGTATTTCAAAGATCTGCTCAAGAGCATCAAGGGTTTTGTCATAGATGGCGGTCCCGAGAAAACGCAGGACCGTCTTCTCACGTACGAGCTTGCACGGAGACAGGTTTTCTCTTTCCTCGCCGCCGAACGTATTCGCGCAATCAAGTCGCTCAAGGGGAAGCCGGCAAAAGATCTTCATCTCACGCTTCCGCTAAGGCCATCCTGGACTGCCGATGCAAAGCAGTTCCACACAGAAAATTCGAAGGATCTTATCTATCCCTATTTTTATGACAACTACAGTCTTTCCGTGATGCTTTCGGCGCTCGGTAATCAGCAAACGTTCGTCGGACTGATGAAGCTCTTTGTCGAAAAGAGGCCCGATCTGATTCGAAGTCAGGTCTTCGATTGGCTTCTCTGGCCGGGAATCCACGAGTACGTCACGCGTGATGAAGCGGGGGCATTCCTGCTCAAGCAGATGGAATCCTATATCGGGAATCTGCTCATGGACGCGGAGAAGACCCTTAAGCCGGATGAATTCAAGCGTTACAAGGCGTACGTCTCGACGCTCATGACAAATGTCATGGCTGAGATGATCTTGGATACCGATGCTGACAAAAAGCCCGTTGATCTGAAGCTGCTCAAGGGTCAGGCAAAGGAGTTTTACCGGCAGTTGCTTATGCGGCGCGGGACACTCGATTCGCATACGGATATGGCGAGGGCAAACCTCGAACTCTACGAACAGTTTGCACAGCCTGCAGTGCCGGGTAAGCCTCAGCTCGACGAACCTGTCGATCTTCTGGAGGTGGCGAATGATAAGGATCTTCGCTGGATTCTGCTTGGCGAGGCACCGCCGGAATCGGCTCCGGCTGCACCTGCGGCTCCTGGTGCGCCTCCTGCAGCGCCGACGCGGATGCCCACCACTGATGTGGATCGTCTGCGCAGTCAGCTGGATACAAAAATCGGGAGTCCGGCTGGCCGTAAGGAACTTCTCGCAGCGCTCAACAGGCCGGGTATTGGTGCCCTGGAGGGGGAAATTCGTGCGAAATTCGATGCACTGCCAGTGCTGGCGAATCCGGATATGGGTGCCAAACCGGAAGATGTTGAGCAATTTGTCACGGGGTTGCTCGGTAAGACCGCGCCCAAGGCAGAGGCCATAGGAAAGAAATATCTCGATGATTTAATAGAGAACAGGGGCATGACAGAGGATCAACGGATGCAGTTTGCGGATTGGTTCGCCAATGAAATTGCATCCAAGCGATCCGAGTATCCCGGGCATCCCCGCTTTCAGCGTTTCCTTGATCAGGGAGCAGCTGCTCTGCTCTCTCAAACGGCGGAGGCACTCAGTAAGATTCCGCGGGCCACACTTCTTTCAGATCCACGGATCAAGGCCACGTACGAGCACACGCTTCTCGCTCTCTATCAGATGACGGCGGAGGGCAAGGATCATGTGCTTTCGGATGATGCCTCTCGATTACTTGAGTATGTGCTCTTTGGCGGCGAGAAAGGGAAGTATCAGGAGTATGTGAATTATCTGACGGCGCATGGCAGGCTCGCGCCTCCTTCCCTGCTCACGGGCGGCGGCCGGAGAATGCGTAATCCCGGAACGTGGTTCTCGCCTTACGCGACAGATGCCGAAATGCGTCTTTCACTGGGGGCTTCTATGAGTGCATCGACCATTGCATCGATTGCAAACAATTTCATCCAACCGCACCACACAGATGCAAAAGCAGTCCCGTGGTAAATTGACAAAAATCCATAATTGTTTATCATTATAAACCATGCCCATCATCCCTCCAGAAGACAACGGCGATATCCCATCTGAGGACAAGGGTCAACCGAACCTGCCGCGTGGTGGTCTCAGTGATGTGCAGTGGCAAGAGTTTGAGGATTGGTTTTACCATGGTGCGGATTTAAGATTAGATGGTCCTGAGGATCTCACTCCTGAAGAATTACAGAGAGAAATTTCTAAATTCCATGAAGAGAAACAGCATGGTGAAACACCAAAGATGGGAGTATCCGAGAATATTGCAGGTCAACGTGAGGCAACTGGAAAAAAAGCACAGGACATAGCCGGTGAAGCTGCCGGAGAGGGCGGAATACAGTTTCTGATGTCTGACGGCAATCCCGCGGATCCTCCCCTCGTTGCTGAATATGTACGATGGAGAGATCAGAAATTCATCCCACCTCTTCCGGACGGGTGGACTCGGGATAATCAACAGAATTTGTTTCAGGAGTTTCTTGAGGAACGTTCATTGGGTGGTGCTGCCACTGAGCCCTGGAACAATACTGCGGGATCCGGAGAGCAGAGCAGACCGCAGGCACAACGTCCTGACACATTGGCGGAGCGACATGAAGGATATTATCAAGAACTTATGAGACTCCGTTCTCATGCGGAGCGCGTAGCAGGAATTGGTTTCTATCTTGATAGAGGTTTGATTACTGAAGACATAGCAGAGATTTTCCGTGATCGTTTGCGTCACGAACCGCAGGAAGCTGTGGCTGAAGCGGATGATTCGCGCAGCGAATCAGGTGATGGTTATGCTGTAGAAACTCCTGCAGCAGGAACGCCTGCGATTCTTGCTGCGGCGAAACAAAAAAAGCAGAAGAAGAGCTTATATCGTAGATATCGAGAAAGTCGCCAACGTTGGAAGCAGCTTGGGCATACCATTGACCATGGAGTGCGTGGTACCGTTACGGGTGGGGTTGTAGGAGGTATCACGGGTCTCACCGCATTGCAGGGATTCCAGAATCTTCTTGGGGTGGGAGGGGCAATGGGCAGCGGATTTGCGAACGTTGTCTGCATGGGGCTGCCGGCGGCTCCACTGCTATACCGGCCCGCTTGTTGGGTGTACGCAAAAAGGAAACACGAGGATATCAAAATCGCATATGATCAGTGCACAAAAGATTCCCTGCACCTGGATGGTGTCCCATTAGAGGAGCATCAGCGAGTGTTCCAGCGCGAAATCAACCAACCGACCGTTGAATTGATCGATCAACCAGGAGAGCAAGAGTTCATCAAGGCGTTTCACATGGTCATACGCGATCGTCTCGCCAATATTCCCCATTTGTTAACCGAGGAACGGTATGCACAATACTGCTTCACGGTGATGGTGGAGGCGTGCAAAAATTCAGCTGCCAAAGAGGAGAATGCGCGGAACGGAGCGGAAAAGATTCTGGCGAACTATCACCCGTTTGATACTGCGGGAAACCGATTACCCGATGCTGCAGAAAGAATTTTGCACATGCGGCAGATTTCCATCACATACGGCAAGATGCTCGCCGAACGTGAGCGCCAGGAGGGTGAGAGTCAGATCACGGGTGCCATTGTCGGCGCATCGATTGCGCTCCTCTTCACCTACGGACCCCTAGCTCCCATTATCGGTGGCATCGCATGGACCGGGCGGAGGCTGTGGTGCAGGCATAAGGAAGCGCAAGTGCACATTGAGGTGAATGAGCGAAATGAACTGGTAGGGAAGGAGGGTCAGCCGATTTATAACCCTACAACCTATCGTAGTGATGTGGTATCACTCTATCGAAACGGTGATTTTGTCACACAGGCGGAGGACGAGGCGAAGCGCAAAGAATGGCGTGAGGAGGAAGGGGTAAAGTCGTGGTTGAAATCTATCGTCATACCTGCGGAATCAGTACAGCGCTGCCGGACCGGCGCCATAAAGACGCCGCGCGGCTTGGCTCTGGAGACCGCTCCGCGGGTACAGGAGCAACTGAAAAATCAGAGAATTGAACACCGGCCTCCAGTGAACACATCAAAAGTACGCGAAATTGAAATGCAAATTGAGGCGGAGACCGAGGACCTAAAGAATTTGCGTGCTCAGCGAAGCCCTTCAAAAGATGCGCTGGATCAGTGCGCAGCGAGACTGAAGGAACTGCGAAAAGCGCTCTCTGCAGAAAAGAACCCCAAACCACGATCTGGACCAGATGGAGTGATCCTCCCATTAACAATTGAAGAGATTGGAAAAAACGTTGATGCCGGTAAAGCCTTTGCCATTGCTGTTGTCGAAACCTTCCAGGCGAATGCCAAGCAGGGTTGGGTGCGCAAGAAGACTGGAGAGGCACTCGCTCCCGTTGGTTCTGCTTTTAAAGAAGCCGCGATTGACGTGGTAGTCAAGCCAGTCATCGTCGGGGGGTTGTCGGTTGGAGGTGTCTTTCTCGCCGGCAAACTCATAGGCGTGTTGGGGGGCATAACCGTCTCAACACCTGTCACTCTGACGATTGGCGGAGCGGTCGGAATTTATGCGCTTGTCCGAATGGCGGCATCTGCCATCAAGGATTTCAAATGGGGCAAAGGAGCCCATACAGAAAAGAAAGAACCGGATAAGAAATAACCTATACAATGATGAGCTTCCGTTTCATCCCATCTTCGGCTCTTCCCCTCCCGCATCATCGTGCGGAAACCTCCACTGAGGCCGAACGGCGCCTGCTCTTCAAAGAAAAGACGCCCGAAGCCTCTGCGGAAGCACCGAAAGGAAAAGAAAAACCGAAGGAAGGTGGAGAGAAGCCCAAAGACGATAAGGGTGACTCTGTGGAAAAGAAGGTGGGTAAGGAGACCAAAGAAACAGGAAAAGCCGTCAAAGATGTCGTGCCCGAGGCAGATGCACCTCTGGTGCCAGAACCGCTCAAGCCGAAAGAAGGTCCGCAGTATGTTCAGTTGCCTTCCATCACTGAGGGGCTGAAGCAAACGCGCAATGCAATCCTCACGGCAATCGGAATTGCTCTGCCTCCACTGGGAATCGCGGGATTGGCCGCAGGCGGGACTGCGCGGTATCTCAGCAGTAAGAGGACAGATGCCCCTCTCAGCCTTGGTCGCGCGGTGAAAGACACTTTCGTCACTGCGCCGAAGGAAGGGGTCAAGAGCATTTTCAGGGCGCTGACGTATCCGTTCCGTCTAGGCGGAGCTGCCGGTATCAACACGCTCAAGTTCTCCGGAGACAAGCTCTATCGCGGACTCGATGCCACGGTGGGCGAGCTCTATCGCGATCTCAGGACTGCGATCAATCACAAATTCCAATTTCCCGAGGGGACCAATCTGCTTGCTGCAGTGATGCTCGGGATCAAGCGCACACTTCTGTTCCCCAAGGATGCTGTGAGGTGGTATGCGGGCATGTGGAAAGCTCATCCCAAGACCACGCTTGCCGCCACCATCGCAATTCCGTGGATCACCATGCATGGAGCCTGGCCCGAGGTGATTGCATGGGGCAGGGATCTCTCGATCGGGATTCTGAATATCATTCAGGGCATCGCTGGCAAACTTGTCGCTCCCGGGGCGATTCCCCCTATTGTGCCTCCCATTCCATAATTTCTCCATGTCTTTCAATCTATTCAACATCTTTCGGCCCCGTTCACCCGAAGAGGCGTCGAAAGCCGGAGTGAAAGTGGAGGCGCCGGGCTGGGCGGACTATGTGTCGCAGACCATCGGTGGCATCGGGTATGCAGCCAAGAACGCCTTGCGTGCGGTCGTCACCGCCCCCACGCACCTTGCGATGGGCACGCTTGCACTGGGCAGGCGCAGCGTTGAAGGGACGCTCAGCGTTCTCACGAATCCCGTGTTCCGGCTCATCGATGGCTACCATACACGCATCGACAAGCTGCTGGCGTTCGGGGGAAAGTGAGCGAGTTTCCTCGTGAGAGGAAAGTACAGGATCGGGTAGAGCGTCTTCTTTTCTTCGTGTACCCTGCCCGCGACACATGGCCACTCTCATCCTTGCAGACCCGACTTCGCCTCGCTCCACTCGGCTCCGCCGGGCAGGCGGCACCATTTCTCTTTAATGTCTCAACTCATTCTCCAAGATGGCTCAACATTCAAAGGTGAGTCATTTGGTGCACCAGTCGATACCGATGGTGAGGTGGTCTTCAACACGGGCATGGCTGGGTATGTCGAGAGCCTCACGGATCCCAGCTACGAGGGGCAGATCCTCGTCTTCACCTACCCGCTCATCGGCAATTACGGCGTACCCACCGAGGAGAAGAACGAGTACGGGTTTGCCTTAAACCTCGAGAGTGAGCGCATCCACGTGCGCGGTGTGATCATGGCACAGGGCAGCGAGGACTTCAGTCATCAGGCTGCGGCCAGCTCGCTTCGGCGGTGGCTGGAACATCACAAGATCCCTGCCATCACGGGGGTCGATACGCGGGCCCTGACGAAGAAGCTCCGCGAGCACGGTGTGATGCTGGGGAGGATTGTCCAGGGTGAAGAATTAGGAATAAAGAATAAAGAATTAAGCACGACGATTGAGGATCCCAATGAGCGGAATCTGGTTGCCGAGGTGAGCTGCAAGGAACCCGTGACCTATGAACCTCAAGAGAATGCGACCGGCAAGTCCGTCATCGTCTTCGACTGCGGCATCAAAAATAACATTCTCCGCAGTTTTCTCAGGAGGGGCATCACCGTGCACCGCGTTCCGTGGAATTATGATCTCGCGTCTTCACCACTCACGTTCGACGGGGTCTTCATCAGTAACGGTCCCGGCGACCCCAAGAAGTGCGACGCGACGATCCGGCAGATCCAGTGGAGTATCGCAAAGAACCTGCCCACCTTCGGCATTTGCCTGGGCAATCAGCTCATGGCGCTTGCCATCGGCGGCGATACCTTCAAGCTCAAGTACGGCCATCGCGGGGTGAACCAGCCGTGCGTGGAATGGGAACTCGGGAACTCGGGAAATTGGGAACCCGGAAAGCGGTGCATCATCACGTCGCAGAACCACGGCTTCGCGGTGAAGCCAGATGCGCTGCCCGCGGGCTGGCATATCTGGTTTACGAACGCGAATGACGGCACGGTGGAGGGGATAGCGCACGAATCGGGCAGGTTCTTCTCGGTGCAGTTTCATCCAGAAGCAACCCCGGGACCAGAAGACGCCAATTACCTGTTTGATGAGTTTGTGAAAGTGCTGGAATGAGAATGTACGATTACACCCTTTTCCACCTTTGTCGTCACAAAGGTGGAGCCAAAAGACTGGCGCGCCGACGCCCGCTCCGCCCGGCCCCGTGTCTCCTCGTCAGCTCCTACAAGGATTCGGAGCTGACTCGTCGACGCTTCGCAAACAGGGCCTTCCCCTTCACCCCCCGCGGCGCGCCCCTCCCAATAGTGCTGTGAGTGTGTTGAATGTGGAAGGCATGGAGAGACGGTTCAGATATTCTTCAGCTTCTTCCATTATTCCTTGTACAATGCCACTGTGAATTTTGTTGTGCTCAGTTCTTCCCGGGGTACTACATTCCAAGCCGTCATCGAGGCGATGCAGAAGGGCGCACTCACGGCGAAGTGCCTGGGGCTCGTGACGGACAGTGCGGACAAGGCGTGCATCGACAAGGCGAAGGCGGCGGGGCTGCCGTTCAAGATTGTGCCGAAGGTGAAGGGGGAATCGCGCGAAGACTTTGACCGGCGCGTGCACGACGCCGTTGTTTCTTTGGGGGTGGAGAAGAACACGGTCATCGCGGCGCTTGGCTGGATGTTTATTTTCAGCTCCTGGTTCATCCAGACGTGGAAGGACCGGATCATCAACGTGCATCCCGCGCTGTTGCCCAAGCACGGCGGCAAGGGGATGTACGGTCATCACGTGCACGCGGCGGTGCTCTTGGCGCAGGAGAAGGAGAGCGGGGTCACCATCCACCTCATGGATGAAGGCGTGGATACCGGCCGCATCCTCCTGCAGAAAACCTGCCCCGTGCTGCCCGGCGACACGCCCGACACGCTCCAGAAACGCGTGCAGGAGCTGGAAAAGGAGTGGTATCCCAAGGTATTGCAGATGGTGGAGACGGGGGAGATTCTGCTACCTTCTCGGCTGTCACCCTGAGCTCTGTCGAAGGGTGACGTTCCTGTCATGGTTCGATCCTTCGGCACCGCTCAGGACAGGCTCCGCTCACCATGACATGGCTTTCCTTACACATCATGCCCACTCCCACCTTCACCGCCCGCTGCACCAGCTATCGCAAGATCGCGCATGACGTGTACGAGTTCACGCTCGCAACCCCGCAGGGCTTCTCGTTTCAGGCGGGGCAGTTCGTGATGTTCCAGGTACCGCTCGTCGAGAGCAGATCCGATGTGCAGGGTCGCGCCTTCTCCATCGCCTCCGCGCCGAGCGAACCTGAGCTGCTCTTCGTCGCCAAGATCAAGCAGGGGGGCCGCGCGGGACGGTGGATTTCTGAGGTGCTCACGGTTGGGGATGACGTTTTGTTCCAGGGGCCGCTGGGGAACTTCACGCTTGCCCCGAAGGCACAGGAACAGCAGCTCCTCTTTCTGGCCACGTGTTCCGGTGTCGCGCCGTTGCGCTCCCACATCGTCGAGGCGCTCCACCAGGGCGACACGCGGCCGATGGATCTGGTCTTCTGCGTGCGGAAAGATGAAGACCTGTTCTGGGCCGATCAGCTTTCGGCGCTCGCGCAGGCACATGCCAACCTCCACCTGCATCTCACGCTCAGCCAGCCGTCGTCTTCGTGGAAGGGGCACACCGGCCACGTGCAGGATGTTGCCGAAGAGGTCATCGGCAATCTCGCCGAGCGCAGCATCTACGTGTGCGGCGGGCCGGAAATGGTCAAGGCCGTGCGGATCAGGGCGCTGGAGCAATGGAAAATCCCGAAGGAGCGGGTGCACTCGGAGGATTACGTGTAGTTGTTTCTGCCTCACCCCCTATCCCCCTCTCCAAACCCATCACACACCCGCCCTGGAGAGGGGGAACACCCTTTCTTTTTGAATGAGCATGTAAACAGAAAAATGTGCGCCCCCTCTCCCTGCAGGCGTTGGCAGGATGGGAGAGGGGGTTGGGGGGTGAGGCCTTCAGAACGCCCCCTTGAACAGATCATCCTCCGGTTCGATGCCCGGCACCCAGTCGCAGAAATCGTTCAGAGCAACACCATACTCGCGGATGATGGCCGCAGGGATGGACTGATCGGCATTGCCCATCACCGCATTGGCGGCGGTGGCCAGCTGGTCCGCGACTGCTTCCACCGTCATCGTGAGGGGGCGGCCGAAGAGGTCCTTTCTCCCGATCTGGGAGGTGAGAGGCTGCAGGCCGCATGCGACGAGCGCGAAGGCCGTCACGCCCCACCGACGCGGCCGGCAGCAGCTGTCGCTCACGATGACCGCGAGACGCTTACCGGTTGATTCCTGCAGACGCGTCCGGAGGAGTGTGGCCGAGGCGATGGGATCCAGGGGCCAGCCGATAGCGAAGCCATCCGGCACGTTCGATTGATCGAGTCCGGCATTGGGCACGAGCAGCGTTCCCTTCAGCCCCTCTGGTGAAACTTCGGTGAGCATGGCGAGTTCACTCCCGCCCACCACGCGTCCCTTCAGTCGCTTCGTCTCGTCGAGCACGGCCTGACGGAACGTGGGCGATCGGCCGCTCCGCCTGGCCCACTCCTGCGCTTCGGGCGAGGGCTGGATTTTTTGTAAATCAATCCGTGCGCCTTGCACGGTGGCGATGGCTTTCGAAGAGATGACGATGATGTCGCCCTCGAGAAATTTCTCGTGAGCGGCGAGCAGAGCGGCGAGATCATCACCGTCTTTGAGGATGGGGGTGGTGAGAGGGAGGATAAGCACCGGCGCATTGTCGCATAACTCTCTGAGATGTGCTTTCAGAGTCGTGGTCGGACAAGATTGATCAAATTCAACAAATATTGTATAATAACTGAAAGACATTCCAATGCCTATGTTGCTCCCCCTGTATCCGGATAGGGATGATGCGCTCCTGCACGAAGCCCGCCTGCTCGCGCTGGAGGGCGCGGATAATCCCTTTGAAATGCTCAGGAAGAGAGCCCAACCGGAGCAGAAGGAGAACGCAGAGCCGAAGCCGAACACTCCCGCTCCGCAGGAACAGCCAAAAGAGAAGCCGAGTTTTGACTGGCTCCTCAGAGAAAGAAATAAAGAGAAGCCTCTTCCGCGCCAAGAAGAAAAGGAACCGACGCCCGCGCCCGCCGTGCCACCGGAAGATTCGCAGGTTCGCCGCCGCTTCGATGCGGCGCAGGCACGCACACGGAACCTGGAGCAGATCTACCGGCAGCGCCGCAGCGGATCGCCGGCTGAGTGGGATGCCTACTGGCAGACCTTCTCTGGCCGCATCGCCGACCTACAGAGATTCTGGCAGCTCTCGGAAATCGAACGCGGTACCGCACTCGCTCATCTCGAAGAGACACTGCATCTCTACGAGGAACAGATGAGAGAACCAGCTCCCCAAAAGCCAGAAGAGCAGTCGAAGATTCCGGTGTCCTGGCGGGTGCATGTCGATCCTCCTGCACTGAACCGGTGGCTGGCGGAGATCAGGGCTCATCCGGGGATGCCGCTCAGCTCGCCCACGTGGGTGGCGGAACAACTCGCGAAGGAACACGTTCCGTTCAAGCAGAACGGCAACATGATCTTGGTCATGATCGACGGGTACGAGTGGCAGGTGTCGCGGGTGAGGGGCGGACTGCTGGAGACTTCGTATGTGCTGCAGGCTTCCGTGAATCCGCAGGTCAAGGCGCACATTGAACCGTCGGCATTCGGCAGCGGCACCCATCTTCTCTCGGTGTTGCGTGCGTACGCGCATGCATCGATCAGGCGTTACGAAAGCGAGCAGAGGGATGCGGCGGGCATGAAACACTTTGAACTCGCCGGCCAGGAACCCCTGGGTTATGTAGAAATTGCAGACCTCTCGAATGATCTCATGAGAGAGAGCGTCAAAGGAACAGCCCTGTTTGCGCAGGCACTGGCCACCCGCTACAACGTGGTGACGCCGCAGGGCGGTTCGGTGATCGACGGCTCCTCCGGCGCTCTTGCACCGCACGCCGCTCTGCACGCACGCATCCAGCAACTCCATGACGTCGGCGTGCGCAATTTCTACGTGAACATTCAGGCCCACGGGCTGCCCTCCGGTTTCGGATTCGGTGCCAACCGCTTGTACCCTTCGGAGGTGACGAACCTCTTCGCTCATTTTTCTGATTCCCGTTTCACTCTCAACACCATTGCATGTTACGGGGGAGGGATGCACGAGACCTTCGCGCGATATGCCGATTACACCACGGCGCCCCAGGGCAGAGTGACGGTCATCACCCAGACGAAGGGGGATACGACCAACTGGGCGCCGCGTTACGGGACAGAAGAAAAACGATCAACAGCCTATCAGGCCGTCCTGGCCGATGCGCTCGTGAATGGCGATACGAACGGACGACGGTTGACCTTCGGCGAGGCGCACCTGCTCGCCGACCGTACGGCGCGCGATCGCGGCCACACCGATGCCGGTGCTTTGCGCAGTAATCCGGGTGCATTGCCTCACCAGACCGCGGAGGAGCAGAAGAAACACAGGCCCGCGCCGGAGCGGCCGGAGGGGGAACGCGGCATCGTGTGAACCTGCTCACCAGAGCAGCGTGCTGCCTTCCTGCACCAGGATGATATCCCGCTCCACGGTATCTTTCTCCAGATCCACGCGCGTCAGCCGTACCTCTGCAGAGACACCGGAAGGATTGTGCAGCAGGATGGTGGCGGGCGGGGTGAGGTCGAATGAGACGATCGCGCCGGGCGGCAGGTGGTAACGTGTGAAGCCGAACGTCGGGGGATCCATGGTGACGGCCGCGAAGGGCACGCCGCCCACTTCGCGCTTCGACCAGGAGGAGGGCACGCTCACGGCAATCGTTTCGAGGGCGTCATGGCGCATGTCTGCCACGCCCTTCGCGCCATTCGTGGTGAGTGACAGAGCGAGGGAGACAGGCTTCTGGTGCTCCAGCCCGATTTCGGATCGCTCGCCCGTCGTCACCTGCGCCGTGAGGGTGGGTGCATCGCCGCGCAGGGCTCCCTGCGAAACGGCAACGACGGCCACGATGGCGGTGAGGGCGGCCACAGCGTGGAGGGCGAAGCCCCGCGTGGGTGTCGTGAGGGATGGCAGGACGGGGGCCGGTGCCAGTGCAGCAGGAGCGGGCGTCGCAGTGAGTTTCTTTCCGCGGGGCGCACGATGAACCCGCACAACGGCGTCCTGTGCGGACTGTTCTTCGTGGCGCGAAATCCGTTGCGGGCGGGGCACGGAATGGAAGTGTAGCGCCTCTGTCTTCGCGTGTGAAATCGCCTCTTTGGCACTGGTCATTTCTTTGAGTGCGCGGCCCCTTCGTGGTATACTGGAAAGAGATGGAGATCGATCCTCACACCTTGCAGCAAATCCTCCTCAGAATCCGCCAGCAGATGCGGTGCCCGCAGTGCGGCAAGCAGGTGCCGGTGGACTTTGGCAACGTGCGCGTGGTCGACGAGAATGCCATGCTCCTGCAGCTCAAGTGTGAGACCTGTAACGCCTTCATCGTGTTGCACGCCTCCCTGCAGGGGATGGAGAAACTGGGGGCGCATCCCATCGAAACAGATGCCCGTCAAAATGCCTCTTCTTCACTCAAACTGAGCGATCACGAGGTCAGGATGCTGCACGAGGCGCTCGATCAATCCGACGGGTCCTTCGAACAGCTCTTCCGCAAGTTCGGCATGGAGCAGGGCTTATCGGCCGAGGCCCCGAACAGGGCCGAAGAGGGGAACGGTTCTACTATCGCGTGATCGTATGATGACACGCCGCGCCCGATCCGGCGTGACAGGGGGATCCTCGCTCCTGCTCGTGTGGAGCTTTTTCGCTCTGGCACTCCTCCTCTCTGGTTGCGCGCCGGTCGAACGTCAGCAGGCCCGTGCCCGGGAGTGGTGGGCGCAGCTCACCGGCACAGCGAGCGGTGCAATCGCCGTAACGCGCGCAACAGTGGAGGGGACGGTTGAGACGGGCAAGCAGGCTGCGGAGGATGCTCAGGAAATGCTGCAGGATCTTCAGGATCGTACTGCCAAGATGCAGGAGGGGATTGAAAAGATCCAGGAGGGGAAGAAGCTGATCGAGGAGGGAATAGGGAAGTAGGGAAATAGGAGAGATTTGGCTTGGAGAAGGGCTCAAATAACGCATTGAGGGAGAAATAGCTTTCTGTTATAATAGTAGGAAAGAACACACAAACTCCCATGAACCACCAAACCTTCTCTCAAGAACTGGAGAAACTCACTGCCCTTCCCGAAGAGCAGGTTGCCCGGGCGAAGGAGGCTTCGCAGGGTCTGAATGAGGCTGATCGCGCGGAGTTTTTGAAGCAGCTCACCGCCTCCGACCAGGAGCTTGCGGGTGTCTTGCAGCAGCAGAACGATGCAGCGGAGGCATTTGCCGTCGCGCTCACCGACGCCGAGAAACAGATGAACCGCGTCGAACGCTCCTCGGTGGAATCTGCGGAGAAGCGAGAGGAGATCAAAGAGGCCGAACAAGGCATTTCTGATCTTCCCGCCGCCGCATGACACCCAATCAGAATTCCGGCCAGCCGCGCATGAGGGGTCACTCAGACCTTTTTCATGAGCAGATGAAATCGTACCGGGAGGGGGGTGACCGGCAATTCGAGAGCTGGAAGCAGGCCAAAGCACAGATCAACGCCCGGCTGCAGCAGATTGATCAGCGCAGACAGACGCTGGTCGCAGCGCTCCAGAAGCGCGTTCAATCGATCGGGAATCCGGAAACCGCGAGGCAGTTTCAGGCCATCCTCGATCAATTGCAGCAGCAGTATGCTCAGGGCTGGAACGAGATGGTGCGGCAGGCGAATGCCGGCATTACCAGCATCCAAGAGGCACACACAGGTTTCCAGCTTCCGTCATCGGAGGTCTTCGTTACGGCGCTCACTGCCGAACGTCAGGCTGTGGAACAGCTCAATGGGATCGTGGATGTCTACTGGGAGCGTGCGAAGGGAAAGCAGGGCGAATTGCGTCAGACAAATGAGGGCATTAGAAAAGAGACGGATCAGATGCTCGCCAACTACGATGTGCTTCTGGATAAGGTGTACGGAGACAAGGCCATCCGACAGGCGAAGCAGCAGGTGGCAGCCGCGAAGAGCGCTCTGCAGGCTGCGAAGGTGAATGCGGCAGATCAGGGCCTGCCTCAATTGAAGAAGAACAGAAACAAGCTCGATCGGGAGCGGACCACCAAGCAGACGGCGCTCGACGCAAAGAAGAGAGCGCTCGATACCGCCAAGGCCAAAGTGCAGACCGAGACCGAGGCCAAGGCGAAGCTCGATGCGCTGCCGGTTGAGATCCAGAAGCTGGAAGACGATCTGAAGCCTGTGAAAGATGCGGCGGATGCCGCGCAGCTGGCAGTGGACCAGAAGCGAACGGAGGCAGTGGCGAATAACGTTGACGTTGCCTACCTCGACCCGACGAAGAAGGTGGATGACATTCTTATTGTCCGCAATCAGGCGGCCGATGCGGAGAAGGCAGCGGTGGTCGGAGGCCCCGTCCTCCGTGCCCAAGAAATCGCAAAAATCGACGCCAAACTCAATAAGGATATCCCGCTGATCCGTGCCTTCTACGAGGCCAAAGCAGAGCTGGATGGAGCGAAGAGGAAAGTGACAGCCGCCCAGAAAGCTCTGACGGATGCGCTCAAGAAAGTGACTGACGAAGAGACGGCGCTCAGAATCGCTCCCGTACCGGCCAAGCCGTGGAGGGAACGCATTGCCGCCGCGACCGAGGCGCGACAGAAGCTTCTCGACAAAGCGCAGGCGAAAGTGACACCCCTGGAAGATGCCGTCCTGCCCCTCGAACAGGAAATGGACGAGAAGTACACGACGCCACTGCAGGAACTGGATGACCAGATTCAATCGCTCCAGGATCCCGTTACGCAGGCACAAGAGGCGGTGCGTACTGCGGAGCAGAGGGTCACGAACCTCAGGGGAGTGGTGGTCACGCCCGCTTCTCCGGAACAGCAGAAAGATTTCCTGGGTCAGTCACGCACGCTCCTCACGCAGATCAATAAGGAGGGCAAGTACATGCGTGACCACTTCAGCGGCGAACAGGCGGTCGAGAGCCGTACCATCGATCTCGTCAAGCGACGCACCGATGTCGCGGCCGAGATCGCCGAACGCTCCACAGAGGAAAAGGATGTTCGCGCGGCGCTGAATTATGCGAAGGAGGAATACCGCTGGCTCAACAAGCAGGCCGACCAGCATGCGGATCGCATCGCCGAGCTTCTGCCGATTGTGCGCAGCCTTTCACAGAAGTACTGCGAAATGCTCCAGCAGAAGACCGAGGCATCGATCGGAAAGTCACTCGACGAGCGGTGGCAGCCCATTCAGCAGGAGCTCATGGCCCTGCAGGAGTACCAGCCGGTCACGGGTAAGGCGCGCATCGAAGCGCTGAAGCAGCGCGCCGACCAGCTCGTGGATGAACGGCACGCGCCGCTCAAGCTTGTGACGAACACGGCGATCATCGAGTGTGACGGCGGCAGCGTGACGGAAGATTTGCTCCGCCACACGCTCTCCGCCATCAACCGCGAAGGGGTTTTTCTCAAGAAGTTCGGAGACCGCAGCAATCGCTTCGCGTACCTCCGCGAGCAGCACGCGAAGTTCACGCAGCAGCTTGCGGAAAAGCGCGGCGAACAGTTGCGCGGCGAGGCGACGCGCGTGGCCAACACGGGCACAATGGGTGGAAAGAGGAGCATTGATACGATCCGGGATCTGATCGACACCGAGCGTGGCATGGGTGAAGGGACCAATGCGCGTTCCCGGCAGGATGTCGAAACGCTGAAACAGGCGCAGTTGGAACCACTCGCGCAGGAAACCGATCGCGTGCTCATTCCTGCGATCAACAATCCTGACAGGAGCGCGAAGATGCGGGCACTCACGACGCTCCTCGAAGAAGTTCAGGTTCTCTTCACACATTTCCTCGATCGCAGTGCAGATCGCATTGCTCAGCTGCGTGCCGTAGCCGAGACACTCCTCAAGCAGATTGCCGAGCAGTCGGATACCGCCGCCGAACGCGCCACCGCAGACGGGGCGACAGACCGGCACTTCCGCGAGGGGTACAGCCTCCTTGCGCAGGAACGTTCCTTCCTGACGAACAATAGTGCGCTTGTCCGGCTCGTTCCGAACCGCCTGGCGACTCTGCAGAGCACCGAGAATGCGCTGGATAAACGGCTGATCGACAAAGCACAGGCCGCGGAGCAGCGTGCGCTCGAAACGAAGACAGTCGCAGACCTCGATGCGGCAGATCAGTTCCTGCGGCTGATGGGCGAGCGCGTGCCGTTCATAGCGCCGGAGCAGAGAGTCATCATCACGGCGGCTGTGGAGAAGGCGCAGCGTGCACTCGGTGCGGTGCGTGCGCAGAGCGCCGAGCGCGAGGGGCTTAAGCGCGCCGGAGTCGAAGTGGATGTAGAGTCGAAGATCGACGAGATTCATCAGCGCCTGCAACGCGTCCAGATCGAGTCACCCAGTACGTGGGAGGAGACCAATCAGCGCGAGCAGATGGTGGCACAGCTGAAGAAGGACGCGCAGGTGCTGCAGGAGAATCTCCCCCGTGCCTCCAATGCCCAGCGCATCCGCATGGAATTCCTCATCACGCAGATCGCCGATGCAACCTGGGAGAAGCTCAACACGCAGGAAGAGAAAGAGAAGATCTACAAGAAGAATTTCTCTCTGATGCTCGGTGAGGCGAAGACGAAGCTGGCCGAGATGCGTAATCCGCTCGCAAGCCCCACACTCGAGCAGTATGACGCGATCATCCGTGCGGGTCAGGTGGTGCACGGCAAGGCGCAGGGGTACGTCGACGTGGCTGCCACCTACAGGATGGATCCGAAGCAGGTGGAAGCGCTCAGGGATCTCATGACGGAACTGACGGCCGAGATCACCCGGACACAACAGGTCGTGGCGACCTTCAAGAGAAGCGCACCGCGGTCGTAAGGTGCCCAAGTAGGGGGCAGACAATTCGCACGGGAATTCCTTGCATGGTTCTCTGCGGGCGTTTACGATGCTCACGAAATCGCCGGAGTTTTTCCCCTATTTCAGACGAATAGTGCGGAAGAGCTGCGGTCTTTTGTACGCTGATTCCGTTCTTTCATTCCCTGCGCGTGTCATCCTGAGCTCTGTCGAAGGACGACACGCAGACAAGTGATTTCATCTTAGTCATGGTTCGACAGAGCTCACCATGACATCGCATTTCTACTCCCAATCCTCATCATGCCCGCCCCCAAGATCTCTGCCGCCACCGATTCCTTCGATGCCGTCGCGCTCAGTGTCGCCAGCCCCGAAGACGTGCTCGCATGGAGCCGCGGTGAAGTGACCAAGCCCGAGACCGTCAACTACCGCACCCAGCGTGCGGAGCCGGATGGCCTCTTCTGCGAACGCATCTTCGGGCCCACCAAGAACTTTCAGTGTTTCTGCGGCAAGTATAAAGGAGTGCGCTACTCGGGCGTGGTGTGTGAGAAGTGCGGAGTGGAAGTGACGCGCTCAATCGTCCGCCGCGAGCGGATGGGGCACATCAACCTCGCCGTGCCGGTCACGCACATCTGGTTCCTCCGCTCATCCCCCTCACGCATCGGTCTCCTGCTCGATCTGCCGATCAAGACTCTGGAGCAGATCGTGTACTTCGCGGCCTACATCGTGATCTCGGTGGACGAAGACCAGAAGAAAGAAGCCGAGAAGGAGCTGGATGCCTCTATGGACCAGCGCAAGAAACAGGTGAAGAGCGAGTATGACCAGGCGAAGAAGGAGCTCAACGAATCCAAGGCCACGCGTGCCCAGATGGATGCGCTGGACAAGGAGTACGCCGACAAGCTCGAGACGCTCAAGGCCAATCACCGCGAGGCGCTGGATGACCTGAAGAACCTGCACGTCGGCGCCGTGCTCTCAGAACTCAAATTCCGCGAGGTGAACATGAAATTCGGCCACGTGTTCCGTGCGGGAACGGGAGC
The DNA here is from genome assembly GCA_001430755.1 of Candidatus Peribacter riflensis. Classification (GTDB taxonomy): domain Bacteria; phylum Patescibacteriota; class Gracilibacteria; order Peribacterales; family Peribacteraceae; genus Peribacter; species Peribacter riflensis. The sequence goes on from CP013062.1 coordinate 263,608, forward strand.
CGAATCCCTCAAAGAGATCGTCGCGAATATCCGTCTGGATGAGATGTACGAAGAGCTCGCGAAGGAGCGTACTCAGGCGAGTGGGCAACGACTGAAGAAGCTGATGAAGCGCATGAAGCTCGTGATGAGCCTGAAGAAGGCCATGATCAAGCCGGAGTGGATGATCCTCACGCGGCTGCAGGTGATTCCGCCGGACCTGCGCCCGATGGTGCAGCTCGATGGCGGCCGCTTCGCTGCGTCCGACTTGAACGATCTCTACCGCCGCGTCATCAACCGCAACAATCGTCTGAAGAAACTCATGAGCATCGGCGCGCCCGAGGTGATCTGCAGAAACGAGAAGCGCATGCTGCAGGAGGCCGTCGACACGCTGCTCAATAACTCCGCGCGGGCGGGCAAGACGCTTTTCACGGCCGGCGACCGGCGCAAGCTGCGCTCGCTCTCCGACATGCTCAAGGGCAAGCAGGGGCGCTTCCGCCAAAACCTGCTCGGCAAGCGTGTGGACTACTCCGGCCGTTCGGTGATCGTCGTCGGGCCCGAGCTCAAACTCTACCAGTGCGGTCTACCCAAAGAGATGGCGATGAAGCTCTTCAAGCCGTTCGTCATCGGCCGCCTCATCCGCGATGAGCTCGCCCACAACGTGAAGGGGGCCGAGCGTCTCGTGCAGGATGGAGGCAGGGAGGTGTGGGACATTCTCGAAGAGGTGATTGCCGGCAAGTACGTGCTTCTCAACCGCGCACCCACGCTCCACCGTCTGGGTATTCAGGCATTCCGGCCCAAGCTCGTGGAAGGGCTCGCGATCCGTCTGCATCCGCTCGTGTGTGCCGCGTTCAACGCGGACTTCGACGGAGACCAGATGGCCGTGCACGTGCCGCTCTCCGAAAAGGCGCAGTACGAGGCTGCCACGCTCATGGCCGCACACCAGAACCTGCTCAAGCCCTCTGCCGGAGAACCGATCATCAATCCGGCGCAGGACATGGTGCTCGGCTGTTACTTCCTCACGCAGGTGCACAGCGGCAAGAAGGGGGAGGGGATGGTCTTCTCATCCCCCGAAGAGGCGTTCCTCGCCTATGCGCAGGATGTGGTCGATCTGCAGGCGAAGATCAAAGTGCGCACTTCACTCCCCGGCGAAGAGCCGAAGATCGTCGAGACATCCGTCGGGCGTCTCCGTTTCCAGGAGATCGTTCCTCCAGCCCTCGGCCTCATCAACAAGACGATGCGCAAGAAAGATCTGTCGGCCATGCTCGCCCATGCGCTGGATGTCGTCGGACGCGAAGAAACGGTGGAACTGGCGGACCGGATTAAAGATATCGGCTTTGAGTTTGCCACGATCTCCGGCATTTCCATCGGCGCGCAGGACATGCTCATCCCCCCCGAACGCGATGGATTGCTGCTCGAGGCCAACAAGCGCGTGCGCATGATCAATGAGTATTACTGGAAGGGTCTGGTGACCGAGGATGAGCGGTACACCCACGCCATCACGATCTGGTCGAAGACGAAGAATGAAATTTCCGCCAGAATGACCGAGGGCTTCCTGGCCGTTGAGGAGAACGACATCACCTACGTCATCGACTCGGGCGCACGTGGAAACTGGGGACAAGTCGCACAGCTCGCCGGTATGAAAGGTCTCGTGGCCAATCCTTCCGGCCGCACGATCGAGCTGCCGATCCAATCCAACCTCAAAGACGGGTTCTCTGTGCTCGAGTACTTCATCGCCACGCACGGAGGCCGCAAAGGAAAGTCCGATACGGCCCTCAAGACGGCTGAAGCCGGCTACCTCACGCGCCGCCTCGTCGATGCCGTGCAGGATATTCTCATCATTGCTGAGGACTGCTGCACCATGGCCTCGCATACCATCACCCGCAAGGAATCCGATGAGGTGGGCGAGAAGTTCGAGAGCCGGCTCTTCGGCCGCACACTCGCAGCGGATCTGGTCGCGAACGGCGAAACGCTGGCGCGGCGCAATGACGAGGTGGATGCTGTGCTGCTCCAGAAGCTCCAGAAGCACAAGGTGCAGGAGGTTCCGGTGCGTTCCATCATGACCTGCGAAACACTCCGCGGCATCTGCCAGAAGTGCTACGGACGCGATCTCGGCGACAACGCGACGGTGAAGATCGGCACGCCGGTTGGCATCATCGCGGCGCAGTCCATCGGTGAACCGGGCACGCAGCTGACCATGCGTACCTTCCACATGGGAGGAGTCGCAGAAGGTTCCGATATCACGCAGGGTCTCACCCGCGTGGAGGAGCTCTTCGAGGCACGCAGCCCCCGCACGCCGGCCGTCCTCTCGGATATCGCCGGACAGGTGAAGGTGAAGCACCAGGGCGGCAAGACGCAGGTGCAGATCTTCGCCCAGGAACTGGGAGAGGATTCGTATCGCATTCCCGCCGGTCATGAGATTTCCGTGAAGAAGGGTCAGGAGGTGAAGGAGCGCACCGTACTGGCGCGGTCTGTGATGGATCGTTCCACCGTGAAGGCCACGGTTGCTGGCAAAGTGACCCATGCCGAGAACGGTCTGGTGCGGGTCCGCCACGGCTCCATTCAGGAGCGCACGTACGAATTCGGCGGCCGCGAGTCGCTGTGCGTGCGTACGGGGGACATGATCAAGGTGGGTGATCCCCTGAATATCGGTCACTTCAATCTGCATGAACTGCTCGAGAAAAAGGGTCCCTACGCCGTGCAGAAGTACATCGTGCAGGAAGTGCAGAAGATCTACGCTTCACAGGGACAGACGATCAACGACAAGCACCTCGAGATCATCGTGAAGAAGATGTTCAGCAAAGTCCGCATCATCGACGCGGGGGACAGCGATCTGCTCCCCGGCGATACGGTCGATATCAGCGTCGTGGACACCGAGAACCAGCGCATCGAGCGCGAGCACAAGAGCAAAGGCAAGTTCATTACCTACGAGAGCCTGCTCCTCGGTATCACGCGCGCAGCCCTCGCCACCGATTCCTGGCTGGCAGGTGCCTCCTTCCAAGAGACGATCCGCGTGCTCGTGGAGGCAGCCACAACCCGCCGCGTCGATAACCTGCAGGATCTGAAGGCGAACGTGATCATCGGGCGCCTTATTCCCACGGGCGAGGTGTACCGGCAGCGCTACCTCTCAGAAAAGGCCGAGAAGGCTGAGAAAGCTGAGAAGGCTGAGAGAGCGGAGAAGGCAGGTCTTTCCGTGACACCCGAAAGTCCCGCACCAGCGCCGCAAGCGGCCTGATTTTCCTTGCCATCCCTTTTGCTTCCAAGTACCCTTCCTCGGCTTTCTTCCCTCGTATAGCCCAGCATGCCAACGATCAATCAGCTCATCCGGCACCCACGCAGACAGCGGCGACGCAAGTCCAAGGCGCCGGCACTGCAGTACACCTGGAACACGCTGCATATGCGGGCCGTGCCGCTCCCCAAGGGCGCGCCATTCAAGCGCGGGGTCTGCATCAAAGTGACGACCATGACGCCGAAGAAGCCGAACTCCGCTCTGCGCAAGATCGCCCGCGTGCGCCTGACGAACGGCCACGAAGTGAAGGCGTACATCATGGGTGAGGGGCACAACCTGCAGGAACACTCGATGGTTCTCGTCCGTGGCGGCCGCGTGAAAGACCTTCCGGGCGTGCGCTACCACATCGTGCGCGGCATCCTCGATACCGAGGGTGTGCAGAACCGCAGGCAGGGCCGCAGCCGTTACGGCGCCAAACGACCGAAAAAAGCCTGAATTATGAATCAAGAATTCCATATTATTGGCTTCCTCTCTGCTTCAGTTCTCCGTTATTCTTAATTCCTTATTCTTCATTCTTCGTCGTTCCCATGCCCAAGCCCATCAAATCCTACATCCCCGAAGGTTCCGATCCTCTCATTGAGAAGTTCATCTGCTGCCTCATGAAGCGCGGCAAGAAGTCCACGGCTCGCCGGGTGTTCTGGGATGCGATTGAAGTGGTGAAGGGCCGTACCAAAGATCAGCCTCTCGAAGTCTTTCAGAAAGCGCTGCTCAATGTCACCCCTCTTGTGGAGGTGCGTCCCAAACGTGTGGCCGGAGCGGTGTACCAGGTTCCGGTGGAGGTGAACCCGCACCGTCAACAGACACTCTCGATCCGCTGGCTGCTCATCGCGGCCCGCAGTCGCAAGGGCATGCCCATGTCCCAGCGCCTCGGTTTGGAGCTGCTCGATGCTTCTTCGGGGCAGGGTGCTGCAGTGAAGAAGAAGGAAGATGTGCTGCGGATGGCGCAAGCCAACAAGGCCTTCGCGCATCTGGCGAAGTAACCCGTGAGCAACGTCGTCTCACGCTTCGGCGTGTTTCTGTGCGGCCGCGTCCGTTTCTGGCGATTCCAGCGCGAAGATGCGAGGCAGGAGTTGTTTGGTGCGCAGAGAGGCGAGCAAGGGCGCAGGAGGATTGCGCAGCACAATGGCGCCTTGGGGATAACCGAGGTCCTTCCAGAATCCGACGAGGACGGCAATGCCGCCTTCACAGATTGAGCCGTTCTGGCCCAGGTCCGTACAGTCGATGACATACAGACCGTGGGGCTCGCCGTGCGCGATGGTCTGCAGTGCCGCGCGGAGATCCGTGATCCCATTGGGTTCACTGATATCCTCCAGAATGCGTGCGGAAGGGTCGGTGTCGTTGTCCCGTTTGCCACGCAGGGGCAGGACCAGGGACCGCTGCGTGCCCTGTGTTTCGCTCGTCACGGCACCCAGAAATTCCGGGCTCTTGCGTACCTGCTGTGCCGCTTTCTGCTGTCCGGCGATGATCCGGTTGATGACCGCGAAGGCCGGAGAGACGTTCCCGGTTTCCTGCGGGGACGGGCGTTCGGAGGGGTGTTCCTGCTCGTGCAGCATGCCATAAAATTACTATTGATATGGATATTGTCAACGCAGCTCCCTGTGGCAGTTTCCCCCCAGAATATTTGCACGGGATCGCCCCTTTCCCTATAGTTTGCCCACTTCGAGAGGATGCCCAGAGCATCCCGTGCTCAGGATGCACGTTTCATCTGTATTCCGTTTTCCTCACCTTTCCATGGATCTCAAGAATCTGCGCAACATTGGAATCATCGCCCACATCGACGCCGGGAAGACGACGACGAGCGAGCGCATCCTCTTCTACACGGGCAAGAACTACAAAATCGGCGAGGTGCATGAGGGTGAGGCGACCATGGACTGGATGGAACAGGAGCGCGAGCGCGGTATCACCATCACCTCTGCGGCCACGCAGTGCAGCTGGAAGGCCAAAGATATTGATGGCAAAGATACCGTCTTCACGATCAACATCATCGACACTCCCGGGCACGTGGATTTCACGGCCGAGGTGGAGCGAAGCCTCCGTGTCCTGGATGGCGGCGTGGTGGTCTTCGACGGCTCGCAGGGCGTTGAACCCCAGAGCGAAACCGTCTGGCGCCAGGCCGATAAGTACGCCGTTCCACGGCTGGCGTTCATCAATAAGATGGATAAGACCGGAGGGGATTTCTACATGTCCCTTGGCAGTATCCACGACCGTCTGAGCAAGAACGCCGTGGCGATTCAGCTCCCCATCGGCGCGGAATCCGATTTCACGGGCGTCGTCGATCTCATCGCGCAGAAGGCGTATAAATTCGAAGGAGAACACGGTGAGACGATCACCGAGATCCCCGTCCCGGAAGATCTGAAAGATGAGGTGTCGGAGTACCGTGCCGTGCTCATGGAGAAAGTCGCGGAGGCCGATGACGACCTTCTGGACGAGTACCTCAAGAACAACGCCCTCACCGATGCACAGATCATCAAGGGGCTCCGCGTCGGCACCGTGAAGAACAAGCTGTACCCGGTGGTCTGCGGTTCCTCTCTCAAGAACATGGGCGTGCAGCTCATGCTCGACGCGGTGGTGGCCTATCTGCCCTCTCCGCTCGATGTTCCCCCTGCGAAGGGCATCAATACCGATACCGACAAGGAAGAAGAGCGCAAGGCTTCCAATGATGATCCGCTCACCGTCCTCGCCTTCAAAATCGCCACCGATCCCTTCGTGGGACGCCTCACGTTCGTCCGTGTGTACTCCGGCGTGATGAAGGCCGGCACGTACATGATCAACTCGCGTTCGGGCACCAAAGAACGTATCGGACGCATTGTTCGCATGCACTCCAATCACCGCACCGAGATCACGGAGGTGGAGGCGGGCGACATTGCAGCAGTGATCGGCCTCAAAGACACGCGTACGGGAGACACACTCTGCGGGGAAGATCAGTCCATCCTCCTCGAATCCATCAAGTTCGCGGAGCCGGTCATCCACATGGCCGTGGAGCCCAAGACGAAGGCTGACCAGGAGAAGATGGGATCCGCCCTGCAGAAACTGGCCGAGGAGGATCCGACCTTCTCTGTGCGCACCGATGACGAAACCGGACAGGTCATCATCGGGGGCATGGGCGAGCTGCACCTGGATATCATCGTCGATCGTATGCGTCGCGAGTTCAAAGTGGAGTCGAACGTCGGCACGCCGCAGGTGGCCTACCGCGAGACGATCCAGAAAGAGGTGGAGCACGAAGAGAAGTACATCAAGCAGACAGGCGGCCGCGGACAGTACGGTCACGTCATTTTCAAGATCATTCCGCAGGAGCCGGGCAAGGGGTACGAATTCGTGAACGAGGTCGTGGGAGGCCGTATTCCCCGCGAGTACATCTCGCCCTGCGACAAGGGTTTCCAGGAGGGCATGACGCGCGGTATCCAGGCCGGCTACCCGGTGGTGGATGTGAAAGTGGAGCTCCTCGATGGTTCCTACCACGATGTCGACTCCTCTGAAATGGCCTTCAAGATCGCCGCATCCATCGGTTTCCAGAATGCCGCCAGAAAGGCAGAGCCGATCATCCTGGAGCCGATCATGAAGGTGGAGATCGTCACGCCCGAGGAGTTTCTCGGCGACGTCATGGGCGATATCAACTCCCGCCGCGGCGTGATCCAGAGTACGGGCGATCGTGGCTCAGCCAAGACGATTCAGGTGAACGTGCCGCTCTCCGAGATGTTCGGCTACGCCACGGATCTGCGCTCCCTCACGCAGGGCCGCGCCAGCTACTCCATGGAACCCAGTCACTATGCCAAGGTGCCGGGCAACGTGGCAGCCGAGGTGATTGCCAAGCGGGTGGGGGTGGTGAAGAGGTAGGGAATAGGGATTAGGGATTAGGACTTAGGACGAAGGGAAAAGGGAAAAGGGAAAAGGAAGAAGGATTGGATGATATTGACTATATAAAATATATATTGTATATTCTTATTTGTCGGTTTTTCACAACTCGTACCTTGGGATGACCCACGATGGGCATTCCGCAAACTTTCCTCTTACCGGGGAAAGAGAAAGGTGAAGAGACATGATCGTCTTTCTCACCGCCGTTTCTACTGTCGCTCTCGTGAACTTCTTCCGCGTCCTCGCACGCGATGAGATGTTCAAGGCGGGGATGTTCCTCGTCACCGCAGTCATCTGCGGTCTGTGGGCGACCGAGCTGCACGTTCCGGGTATGCGGGACTTCATTCCCGGGCCACTGGTGGCTCTGGGAACACTGTTGTTCTGTATCAGCCTGGAGCGGCATGAGAAGCCTGTCGCACGATGGGTCCTCGGACCCCTCGGGCAGATTCTCGGCGGAGGCTTGGCGATCGCCGGCCTCATCCTGGCGCAGATCTGCGTCGCGTGGTGAGGCGCCAAACCGACAAATAAGCGCGGGAGGTATGACCCCCTCTCGCGCTTTCGTCTGCCTCCACTATTTTAGTGTATTATCACATTGACACACTCATTCGGACACGGTAGGCTTCTGCTGTTATGGGAAAAAGACGCTTCACCGAAGGCACCTGGAGAACGGATCCATTGTTCCGGCGTCTCTGTAAGGCATTTCTCGCCTGCAAGAAAGAGAAGGAGGTAGGGGATTTCCTTCGCGACGTCGCGACCCTTGCCGAATTGAAGGCACTGAGCGAGCGTCTGGAAGTGGCACGGCTCCTCCTCGCAGGTATCAGTTACCGCGAGGCTGCGAAGTGCGCTCCTTCCAGTACAGCCACCGTCACACGCGTTGCGGGGTTCCTGAACGGCGGCGAAGGCGGCTACCGTTCCGTCCTCAAGACTCATAGACATCATTCTTCCAAGCGCCCACCTTCGCGCACAGCGCTACGGCGGGCAAGCGGGGAGAGGATGGTGTCGAAACAGTAAGCGCTTTGTCCGATCGACCTCATCTCCTCCTCGCAGTGCGACGAGGGCGTTCTTTCTCTGTTTCAACAGGCGAAGTCCGCTGCATGCGGATCCCACTTTCGGGAGAACGTAGTTTGTCCTTTCACATTGTCGGAGGAACGAAAGATGAGCGTAGACACGCGGTACAACGAGGTTGGTCGGAACGCCGGACTGCGGTATGGCATCATAGAGGTCACAACCCGATGCCAGCTGCGGTGCCCGGGTTGCTACATGGTCCGGCGTAATGCCCTGAACGATGGCGCCATGTCGCTCAAAGAGGCCATACGCATCCTCGACCTGTGCAGGCAGTACAGGTCTGGTGAGGAGCTCGAGACCATGGACATTTTGGGTGGGGAACCTCTGCTCTGGTCCCACCTGAAGTCCTACGTCAGCGAGCTGCTCCAACGCGGGATTCTGCCGTGGATTTTCACCAATATGGTGGCAATCACCCCGGAGATGGCTTGCTGGCTCTTTGAACGCCGTGTGCACATCACAGGCAAGCTCAATATCGCTGATCCCGGCGACCCGGCGCAGATCAGACTTCAGGTCGAGATGATCGGTCGGGACGAGGGGATGGCGAGACGGATGATCGAGGGGATCAATGTTTTTCTCGAAGCGGGGTACAGGGATCCGCTCTTCCGTCTCCAGAATCTGGTTCGGAAGAAGAATCTGAATCTCATTCCGGGCTACATCGAGTTCTGCCGGTCACGCGGCATCGGGGTGGATCTTGAGCTCATGGGATCAGGCGAGCCGATTGGCCCGGAATACTTCGCGGTTGCGCCGACGGCGCAGGAGTTGGCCGATTTCATCCGGGGGCTGCAGGAGCGCGGGAAACAGAACGCCATTCCTGAATTCTGCGATCCGATCAGCAAGCTTCTGATGCCCCATGTATTCGGCTCCTGCCCCTTCTACGACAAGGGTTTGTACTTCGCAGTTGACGGGCACATCCGGTCCTGTAGCAATAGCACCGTGCAGCTGGCCCATGTTTCCGATCCAGATCCCATCCGTGCGGCGTACGAGTCCCCGCTCATCTGCACCCGCAAGGCACTGACCAAAAGTACGGTCGGGCAGCCATGCGGGACGTGCGATCGCTGGGATAAGTGTCGCGGAGGCTGCCGGGCCACCGTGGAGGGCATGGGCGACCCCTTCGGTGGCTACACGCTCTGCCCGCTTCCTCTCCTTCGCGGATCCTCCGAATGATTCATGGGGTCTCAGCGTCTTTGTACGCTGAGACCCCTCTTATTCACATGATCAAGATGGATCCAAAGATCCTTGCACAGGCCCGGAAAAAATTCAGAGAACTCTCTGAACGATTTGACGGTTTTATGACAGTCATTCTCGATAACTGGCGTGGCTATCGGTTCATCTATGATCTTGAGAGAGCATCTTGCTGCAGGTATGGGTGCCCCCGGTGTCCGCTGTACCAGCTCTTAAAGAACGAAAGTAGCGGCTTGTTTTCGGCCGCTTTGCTTCCTGCAAATTCCGATGACAAGCTCTTGTTCGGTCCTCAGAACTTTCTCAACTGCAAAAGTCTTGCTGAATATCAGGATGGTTACTCAAACTTTCTCGTGCGAAAGTGTTTCACCAGAAAAGAGATATGTGGGGAATTGGATTTGGTAAGGGAAATGCGCGTGATTTATTCGAGAAGCGGTTCATTGAGGCGCATTGAGATGAAATTTAAGAAAGGTGTCATCAGCAAAGCCTTGAAGCTGGCAAAGCCGGAACAGAAGAGGCTCATCCGGGGATACCTCAAGCAGCATCCGGATTTCTTTACCGTATAAGCTAAGATCGCGGGATTCCCCTGTGTCATACTGGAGTCATGCATGAGGTCTTCATCCATCGGTGTCTGGAGCTCTCAGAACACGGCCGGGGCTGCGTCGGCACGAACCCGCTCGTCGGGGCCGTGCTCGTCCGTAACGGAAAGATCATTGCAGAGGCGTTTCACGAAGGCTTTGGCGGGCGGCATGCGGAGCGCGCGCTCCTCGAGGATTTTCGCGGGGCAATCGAACCTGCGGATATCCTCTACGTCAATCTGGAGCCCTGTTGTCACCAGGGAAAAACTCCTGCCTGTACCGATATCATCCGCAAGAGGGGAATCAAACATGTGGTGTTCGGCATGATCGATCCGGATGCTCAAGTGTCGGGGAAGGGGATTGCCTGCCTGCTCAAGGCGGGGATCCGTGTCACGGGTCCCGTAGAGCGTGCGCAGTGCGAGTGGCTCAACCGCGGATTCATTTCACTCCGCACGAAGGGCCGTTCGTGGGTGACCCTCCACAGTGCCCGGACAAAGAACGGAGCCATTGCCCGGCCGGATGGGAGCCCGCTCAAGATCACTTCCAAGGAGCAGGACTGCTGGACGCATACGTGGCTTCGAGCCCGTCATGATGCCATTCTCGTCGGTGTGCAGACGATCGTGACGGACGATCCACAGTTGAATACAAGATTTGTTCAAGATTTACCCTCTCCGCTGCGAGTGATCCTCGATCCACACCTGCGTCTTCCGCTCACAGCCAGGGTAGTGACCGGCGAAAGCGCATCCGGCACGGTGATGATCACCTCTTCCGGAAGTGATGCAGCCAAACGGCAGGCGCTTCAGGAGAGGGGAGTCACGGTGGCCGAGATTCCTCTCGCAAACGGCTTGTTCGATCTTCCAGAGCTCTGGAAGGCGCTTGGTACTCCTTCCGGTTCCTTCCACGGCATTGCGTCGGTTCTGATCGAAGGGGGAGAGAAGACGTGGAAGAACTTCCGGGAGGCAGGGTGCATCGACGAAGAGGTGACGCTGATCGGATCCTGAAGGATTCCTTACGTATCGTCACTGCCACTTCCCGATAGGGTACATGATGCGGTTTCCCACGCGGTACAGGAAGGAGAAGAACTTCTGCTGGAGCTGAAAACGGGCAGGGAGCGTGCCGGTTTGCGCATAGGTCTTCACGATGCGTCCGAAACGCTTCCCCTGACGGCGCATGGCCTGCAGGCTCCCGGGCCTTCGATCCACCACCAGGCCGAAGCGGCCGCGACCCAGCATGCAGCGCGGTTCGAAGTGCCTGCCGAGGATGGTTGCCCCGTAGTACTTGAATGCCTCGGTGACGGAGAGGGTGGTGAGGAACATGAGTGCACGCCAGGCGAGCAGAGGGGCACCGCCGGCGAAGATGAAGGAGACGGGAAGACCTTTCAGCTGTCCTCTGGACCGTGTCTGCTGGTCGAGGGCGACCGCGCCTATCCGGTCGATGACGTTCTTCAGGTGCGCCGGCACCGAAAAATTCCAGATGGGTGTGGCGATGACGAGGCCTTTCGCCGAGAGCAGCAGATCCTGGATACGGCAGAAATCGTCCCCGCTCGGACACGATGGATCGTAGTGTGCGAGCGTGAAATGCTCGATCGAGAGGTCTTTGAGACGCAGTTTCTCCACGGCAATACCCTCATCAGCAATGCCCATGGAAAAGGCTTCCGCCAGCACGGCGCTGTTGCTCGGCTCATTCGTGCCGGCGACGAGAACGAGGACAGGCATGCGTACATCATAGGGGAAGAACGCCGGCGTCGGGAGCCCAGGGGATTTCCCCTTTACTGCTTTTTGAAAATGATCCGCACTCACCATCATCCCATCTTTTCCCCATGAGGATTTTGTGCGACAGTAGCCCCCTTTTCGCAGGTGGACTGTTCGGGCGTCCACGAACTTCCCGACATTGACCGGACCGAAGACCATCAATATCTTGTGTCATTGCACGGTCTGACACACAAGATACTGTGTCATCCATTCCTTACGTCACTCTCCCATGCAGCCGCTTTCATCCGTCTCCCGTTCCGTTGAGCAGTCCTCCTCCGGCCGTTCCAAGCGCGGGGGGCTCTCCATCCGCCGGCTCTTCACGACGCCCGGCAATGATCCCTTAGAGGAGGTGGCGTGTGAGCAGCGAACGAGCCGGATCAAGAATCCGGATGGCTCGATTGTCTCTGAAATGGAGGGGGTGGAGGTTCCGGTGGAGTGGAGCCAGATGGCCACCGACATCATGGTGAGCAAGTACTTCCGCCGTGCGGGGATTCCCCAGTCCGATGCGCGCGGGGAGCTCATCCGTGACGCGGAGGGGAATCTGGTGATGGGACCGGAGCAGTCGGTGAAGCAGGTCATCCGGCGGCTCGCCGGGTGCTGGCGGCACTGGGGGCAGCAGGAGGGGTACTTCGAGACGGCGCAGGACGCGCAGGCGTTCGAAGACGATCTCTCGTACATGCTCATTCATCAGATGGCTGCGCCGAACAGCCCGCAGTGGTTCAACACCGGTCTCAATTACGCCTACGGCATCACGGGGCCGGCACAGGGCCACTACTACGCCGATCCCAAGACGGGCGAGGTGCACGAGAGCACCGATGCCTACACGCATCCCCAGCCCCACGCGTGCTTCATTCTGTCCGTCAAAGATGACATGGTGAATCCCGGCGGCATCATGGATCTGTGGGTCCGCGAGGCGCGCCTCTTCAAGTACGGGTCGGGCACGGGCTCGAATTTCTCCAAGCTGCGTGCAGCGGGGGAGCCGCTCTCGGGCGGGGGGATGAGCTCCGGGCTCATGAGTTTTCTCAAGATCGGTGACCGCGCGGCCGGAGCCGTCAAATCCGGCGGCACGACGCGCCGCGCCGCGAAGATGGTTTGTCTCGATCTCGATCATCCCGACATTCTGGAGTTCATCGAGTGGAAGTCGAAGGAAGAAAAGAAAGTCGCGGCGCTCGCGGATGCGGGGTACTCCACCGACTTCAACGACGAGGCCTACCAGACGGTTTCGGGCCAGAACTCCAATAACTCCGTGCGCGTTCCACATCGTTTCTTTCAGGCGGTGGAGGAGGATGGCGAATGGCCGCTCTTCTGGCGCACGGAACTCAAGCGCGCCGAGGCCGAGGGGCGCAAACCCCAATCATGCCGCTCTCTGCGCGCCCGCGAGCTCTGGGAGAAGATCGGCTTCGCCGCCTGGGTCTGTGCCGATCCGGGGGTGCAGTACGACACGACGATCAATGACTGGCACACCTGTCCCGCCGACGGACGCATCGCAGCCAGCAACCCCTGCAGCGAGTACATGTTCCTCGACAACACGGCCTGCAACCTCGCCTCGATCAATCTGCTCAAGTTCTACAACGAAGAGACGCAGCGGCTCGATGTCGAGGCCTTTCGCCATGCCGTGCGTCTGTGGACCATCGTCCTCGAGATTTCGGTGCTCATGGCGCAGTTCCCCAGCCGCGAGATCGCCGAGCTCAGCTATCGCTACCGCACGCTGGGGCTGGGCCATGCCAACCTGGGCGCGCTCCTCATGCGCATGGGCATTCCGTACGATGCTCCTGCCGCGCGCGCGTTCGCCGCGGGCGTCACCGCCATCCTCACGGGCGAGGCGTATGCCGTCTCTGCCGAGATGTCTGACAAACTCGGTCCCTTCGAAGGATTCGCCCGCAATCGCGAGCACATGCTCCGTGTCATCCGCAATCACCGCCGCGCCGCGTACGATGCCCCTGCACGCGAGTACGAGGGGCTGCATGTGCTGCCGGTGGGCATCGACCAGAAGTTGGCGCTCCCTGAGCTGCTGACCGTAGCCAAAGAGTGCTGGGACCGGGCGCTGGCCCTGGGGGAGGAGCACGGCTACCGCAATGCACAGGTGACCGTCATCGCGCCCACGGGCACGATCGGGCTCCTCATGGATTGCGACACGACGGGCATCGAGCCGGATTTTGCCCTCGTGAAGTTCAAGAAGCTCGCTGGAGGCGGCTCCATGAAGATCGTCAATCAATCCATGCCGTCCGCGCTCCAGATCCTCGGCTATACCGATGTCCAGATCCGCGACATCATGCGCTGGGTCTTGGGCACGTTGAGCCTGGAGGGTGCGCCCTACATCAACCGCGAATCCCTCAAGCGCAAAGGGTTCCTCGACGAGGATATTGCAAAGGTCGAGAAGGGACTGCGTCAGGCCTTTGATCTGCGCTCCGCCTTCTCGAACTGGGCCATCGGGCCTGAGGTGCTCACGCGCGTGGGGTTCCCGCCCAAGCGCGCAGATGAGCCCGGGTTCGACCTTCTCTCCGCTCTCGGATTCACCGATCAGCAGATCGAAGAGGCCAACAGCGTCGTCTGCGGCCGTATGACGGTGGAAGGGGCGCCGCACCTCAAGCCCGAACATCTGCCGGTCTTCGACTGTGCCAGCCGCTGCGGCAAGTACGGACAGCGCCTCATTTCCGTCGAGGGGCACATCCGGATGATGGCGGCCATTCAGCCGTTCATCACGGGCGCTATTTCGAAGACGATCAACCTGCCCAACGAGGCGACAGTCGAAGATATCAAAAATGCCTACCTGCTCTCGTGGAAGCTTGGGCTCAAGGCCAACGCGCTCTACCGCGACGGGTGCAAGCTGAGCCAGCCTCTCGCCGCCGTTTCCCGCAAGGCCAAGCAGGCCGAGGCGGAGCCGGCGGTCCAGCGTGAAGTGCTGGAACGGATCGTGGTGAAGGAGGTGCCCCGGCGCCGCAAGCTCCCCGATGAGCGCCCGTCTCTCACGCACAAGTTCTCCGTTGCGGGGCACGAGGGCTACCTGCACGTGGGGCTCTACGAAGACGGCAAGCCCGGTGAAATCTTCATCAAGATGGCCAAAGAGGGCTCCACGCTCTCGGGCGTCATGGATACGCTGGCCCTGAGTCTCTCGATGAACCTGCAGTACGGCGTTCCGCTCGAAGTCCTGTGCGATAAACTGGTGCGCACGCGCTTTGAACCGATGGGCATGACCACCAACAAAGAGATTCCGATGGTCAAGAGTCTTATGGATTACCTGGGGAGATGGCTCGCACTCAAGTTCCTCTCCAAGGACAGCGCGATGCGCTTTCATAACCACGAGCTGGTGGAACAGGCGTACCGCGAGGGGAGCAAGAGCAAAGACGCCTTTGCCATGAGCTTGCCGATCGTGGACGAAGGCGCACCCGCCCGTACCGATCCACAACACGGATCGGGCGGGCAGGCGGTTGGATTCGCCAGCGTGTCGCACACCGCTCTGGAAGAAGAGGATCTCTCACGGTTCACTCCTCCCGTATCCTCCCACATCGAGACCGCCCGCCAGCAGGGATTCACCGGTTCCGTCTGTTCCGGCTGCGGCGGAGTCCGTGTGAAACGTAATGGCAGCTGTGAGGTCTGCCTGGATTGTGGAGCCACATCTGGCTGCAGCTAATCCGCCCTGCTGCATACTTCATCCTCATCCCTGTATACTCTCCGCATGCCCGACTCCTGGCTCGACCGTCTTCCATCACAGGAACGTCAGCGCATCCGCGAACGGCTCCGGAGCCCGGCGGAGTATGAGAAATTGCGCGAGAAGGTGAAGGGCCCCGAAGATCTGGAACGTGAAATGGAGAGAAGCGCGCTTCTGGCGGAACTCCGGTTCGCCATGGAATCAGAGCCGAAACTCGCCGAAGCACTCCGTGCGCAGGTGCAAGAGGATGTGCAGCAGCACGGCCTCGATTCCGTGTTGCAGACTCTTCGCCTTTCTGAGGATCTCAAAGGTGCGCTGGAAAAAGGGGATTTCACGCTCTCTGTCCAGCCCGATGCTTTGACCCATGTCGACCAGCTCGTTCTTGTTCCCGAAGGAAAAATCGCCGAAGCACTGCCGGTTTCTCAGAAATTCAGCGAGCAGTATCTGGGGCAGTTCAAGAAGGCAGCCTAGAGACTACATCGCGACGAACAAAAGGCCGAAAGCGCAGAGCATCCAAAACCAACGCATGAGGCTGCGCAGCCTACGACCTCTGTGGTAAGTTTTTCAAGAGCAAATCAAAAAGAGCCCTTGCTGAAGCCATCGAAGTTGAACAAAATATTACTTCAGAAATCAGGGGTGGAGTGCGCTGAGTTTGGCTTGGTCATCATCCGGAGCGCACTTGTTCGTGATCGATTTTCCGCACACCGTGCACCGGTGGACGATCATCCAGCCCTTCGGGCCGCGAAAGTCCACGCCGACGGGTTCCATGAGCCCGCCACAACTCGATGCGCGATCCCCCGGGCCGCGGTCATCCACGTGCTTGCTCCAGAGACAGCGGGGGCAATGGTTGCGGCAGCTCCCGTGCTCCAATGGGTCCACCTTCGCCCCGCAGTGCTCACAGGTGAACGGTTCCTGACGGGAGATGAAAGGCATCAGGTGCTAAAGCGAAAATGCATCACGTCGCCGTCCTGCACCACGTAATCTTTTCCTTCCGCGCGCATCTTGCCGGCTTCTTTGGCTTTCAGTTCGCCCCCGAGCGTCACGTAATCCTCATAGGCGATGGTCTCGGCGCGGATGAACCCCTTCTCGAAATCCGTGTGGATCACGCCGGCGGCCTGCGGGGCGAACGCGCCTTTCGGGATGGTCCATGCTCGCACCTCTTGCGGCCCCGCCGTGAAGAAGGTCTGGTAGCCGAGGGCCGCGTAGGCGGCAGTGATGAGCTGGTCTAATCCCGACGAGGTGACGGCGAGGTCCTTCAAGAATTCCTCTGCCTCCCCGGGCGAGAGATCCTGCAGGTCCTCTTCGATCTTGGCTGAAATGATGATGACCTGAGCGGTCTCGGGCAGACCCAAAAGCTCGCGCACGTGATGCGCACTCATCTGGTGCAGCTCACGCTCGCCCACGTTCACCGCGTAGATCACCGGTTTCATCGTGAGCAGGTGAAAATTCCACGCGAAGAAGCGTTCCTCCGGCGAGAGGGGAACCGCCGATGCCAGCTGCCCCGCCTTCAGTGCCGCGAGGAGCTTTTCGATGAGCAGCTGTTCGCGCTGCTTCTCTTTGTCCCCCGTCCGTGCGGCTGCGCGCACTTTTTCGACGCGGCGCTCCAGCACATCCAGGTCTGCGAGAATGAGCTCTGTCTCCACCGTTTCGCGGTCGCGCTTGCCGTCCACCGATCCCTCCACGTGGATGATGTCGCCGCCCTGAAACAGGCGCACCACCTCGCAGATGGCGTCGGCCTCGCGGATGGCGGCGAGAAACTGGTTGCCCAGTCCTTCCCCCTTACTCGCACCGCGTACGAGTCCGGCGATGTCGACGAACTCGATGGCAGCGGGAATAATCTTTTCAGGTTTCACGAGCTCGGTGAGCTTCGTAATCCTTGCGTCGGGTACTTCCACCACTCCTACGTTCGGCTCGATGGTGCAGAAGGGGTAGTTTGCCGCCTGTGCCCCGCGGGTATGCGTGAGTGCGTTGAAGAGGGTGGATTTGCCCACATTCGGCAGCCCGACAATGCCTATATGCAGAGCCATAAGAATAGTGAGTGATGAAGTGCCATAGAACGCTGGATTATTGAGGTTCCTGAGGCTTTTGTCCAAGGATGCGATCCCCGGTTGTGCATTGACAAATTATTCAAAATACATATCATAGTTCACTACACTCTATGCCCTTCAGGCGTTTCCTCTCCGGCGTGCTCGTGTGTCTTGCGTTTGCCGTTCCGGTTGCGGGCAGCGCGGCCTCCTTTCCTGATACTGAGGGAACGGTCTACGAAACATCGTTCGGGGAACTGAAGGCGCTGGGCGTGATTCGGGGGTACCCCGACGGGCTGGCGCGGCCCGGGATGCCGCTCAATCGTGCCGAGGCGCTGAAAGCGCTCGCGTACATCGATGCATCCATGAAGGAGCGTGTCGCGTGGTATCAGGGGCACCTGCCGGCCATGCCGCTCTTCTGGGATGTAGACCAGTCGCAGTGGTACGCGCCGTACGTGGAGGCTGCGTTTGAGAAATCGCTCATCACGGGGTATCCGGATGGCTCGCTCCGGCCGGGACAGCTCTTGGGGGTCGAGGAGGCGGTGATGCTCCTTATGCGCACGATGGGTGAAGGGAACGGCGCAATGAATGTCCCTGCGGAACTCTCGCCCTACGTCGAGAATCAGAGCAATCAGTGGTACACCGCGGCGATCAACGCCGCCATCCGGCGGAATCTCATCATGCATTATGGAAGATTGCGTCTGGGCACGACGATCACCCGTGGGCAATTCTTCGATATGGCCTTTCGCCTCTCGGTGGTGCGTACGACCAATGTGGCCGCGTTCTCGGGTGCGGAGCCCCAGGTGGCTGCCGCGGTGATGCCTGCTCCGGTGACCTACGTGCCTGCTCCGGCCGCTGTACGGACAGCAGTCACTGCGGCCCCCTATTCTTCTGAGAAGTACTTTGCCATCTCTGTGCCGGCGATCAGCCTGAGCGATCTCACGATCACGCACCCGCAGGATCCGTTCTCGAAAAACGGCATCTTAGAACCCCTCAAGTTGGGGGTAGGGCACCTCTTCGGGTACCCGGGCACGGGAGGCAAGATCATGGTCTACGGCCATTCGAGCGGCTACCCGTGGGATCTGTCGCAGTTCACCAAGATTTTCCGCCAGATCAATCGCCTGAACCCCGGCGATCGCGTGTACGTGACCTACGCCGGATCTCTCTACACGTACGAGGTGACACACAAGCAGGCGGTGGATGCGGCCGATACCACCCCCTTCAACGACAACGGCAACGGCGAGGAGCTGATTCTGTACACGTGCTGGCCGCCCGATTCCATTTCACAGCGCTACCTCGTCCACGCGTTGCCCGTCGGGGCTGCGGTGGCGGTCCGGTAATAGGATGGAACCGGAAAATCCCATTGCGGCGTACAACGATTTTCTGTGCGCAACATTAGAGAAGGAAACGGAGGCTCGTGTTCTGCTGGGTACACTTCGTCCGGACGAACATGTCTCCGAAGAGGAAGTATTTCAAGTTTCGCAGGTTCTTGCCATTACGGAGTGGACTTCTGAGGGGTTTCCATTGGTTCTTGGGGAGGCGAAGCAGAGACACGATTTGCGCGGTATTGTGGATGATCTCGCGATAAGTGGTCTTTGTTTGTGTGGTGAATCTCGTTCAACGTTGGTGGAACGCATTGATGCAATCGTCAAGCAGTTCAATGTCGTGTGTGCTCGCGCGAAGGAAAAATGAATGGGATACGTTGCATATTCAAATAATCTGTCGCGAAGTGCTGGGTGCCGAAGGTGGGTCCCAGCACTGGAGCGACACAATTTAGGGAAAAGAGAGTTCATGAGAGAAAAACCGCAGGTTTGTCTCTCATGAAAAAAAGAGCGGGTACTGCTACCCGCCTTTTTGAGAAAGCTCTGGAAGGGATTACTCCTCTCCGGCTGCTTCCTGCAGGATTGCGTTGGCCGCGTTCACGAGGCACTGAGAGCGCCGCACGGGGCTCTGGCCTTCACAGTAGCGGAGCCTCTCGAGGGCCGCGCCGCGCAGGCCGGTGGCCGGCGCCTTCTCGGTGCGCGTTTCGTCATTGCTCCACTCGAGGCGGCGGGCACCTACGATGCCGTCATCCCGGTTCAGTCCCTGCATATCCAGCTCGCGGTTGTATCGCTGGCTGCGGTAGTTGTAATCCGTGCGCGCGATGAGCAAGTCGGCTGTGAGTTCGGCGTAGTGCACGACTCCAGCACCCATCAGGACACCGACGAGGAGGCCGGTGAGCGCTGCGACGCGGATGTGGCGGTTTGCCATAGGAAGGGAAGGAAGAAAATGGAAGTAAAACAAGGAAGACGGTTATCGGTTTGTTTCGTTGGTAAGATCCTCACCGGAATTACAGGCCGCGCGCCGGCGGGCATTGCCGGTCTGTGCGCAATCATCGCTGACCGGTTCCACGACCGTGGGGGCGCCGTGCAGGACCGGATCCGTTTCCGCGCTCTTCACGACGGGGCAGGGGCGCTCCTTGGAGGTGCCCCAGAAGAGGTTCTGCACAATGCTGCGCGGATTGATGCAGGTGCGTACCTGCTTCTTGATCGTGAGGTTCTTCGCGGCATTCGGGTCAACACCGCCGTAGGCCATGACTTGCGCATACTGCATGGTGCCGATACCGGCGAGTGCACCGACGAGTACACTCAGGAGGCTCACCACCACGAGGTTTCTGCTGTACACCATAGGGAAGGGGGGAAAGATGTGGATGTTGGGTGACGCGAATATTATAACACAATTCGAATATTTCTCAAAATAGCGTAAAAAGACAAATAGATTCAAATAATCGATGATTATGACGAACAATGTGCGGGGAAGAATGCGATCTCTACCCGATCCGTCTCAAGATTTCCCTACTCACGAATTCCTTCTGACGCCCGTAGGTTAAGCGCGAGAGCTGCTTGAAGGCTTCGGCTGCCTGCGCATCTTTCGTGAAGGTTGTGTCGAGCCAGGGGCGGGGGACCTCGATCGTGAACGGACGGGAGGGTTTGCCGTCGATGCAGAGCTTCATGGCGCCCTTGAAGGCATCCAGGTTCACCAGATCCTGCTCCGAGAAGACCGGCGCCATCTCTTTGGCGCAGACTTCGGCATCCTGCGGGCCGACCTTGTAGAAGATCATCGTGCCGATGTTGCCGAAGACGGCGCCCTTCAGGCTCACGCTGCCCGAGAGCTTGTCCTCCTTCTCCAGCTGGTCGATGTACTGGTGGGCGAGGATCAGTCCCAGGCGGTACTTGCGTGCCTCCGACAGGATGGATTCGATCGATTGCGTCACGAAGTTCTGAAATTCGTCGATGTAGAGGAAGAAATCCTTGCGCTTCTGCGCATCCTCACGCTGCCGACGCATGGCTGCCACCTGCATCTTGTTCACGAAGATCATGCCGAGCAGCTGCGAGTTGATATCGCCGATGAGTCCTTTACTCAGGTTCGCCAGCAGGATCTTGCCCGAGTTCATCACGTCGGCGATGTCGAAGGCGCTCTTCGTCTGGCCCACGATGTTGCGCATGAGCGTATTCGTATAGAACTGGCCGAATTTCGCGGCAAAGTAGGGGATCATCTCCTGCTTCTCGCGCTGGCCGGTCATGGCCATCTGCTTCTCCCAGAAGGAGCGGACGATCGGATTCTTCACGCGGGAAACCTTGTACTTCTGCCACTCCTCGTCGGTGAACAGCTTCACGAGATCGGTGATGGCGCCGCCCTCCTCCTCATCCTCCATGAGCGTCAGACAGCCGTTTCTAAAGTAATCCTGAATGCGCGGGCCGAAGACCTCGTTGCCGAACATCTTCACCATCATGTTCATGGCATCGAGCGCGATCAGATCCCGCTCCTCGGGGGTCTTGCCCTCGAGCAGGTTGAGGCCCATCGGGCGCTCCATGTCGGCCGGGTTGAAGTAGATGACGTCGTCGGCGCGTTCGCGGGGGATGTAGGGCAGCAGATCCTCGATGAGCGAGCCGTGCGGATCGACCACGCACACGCCGTTGCCCGAGTGAAAATCCTGGCGGGCCATGAGTTGGATGATCGAGGATTTTCCCGTACCGGTCTGCCCGATGATGTAGAAGTGGCGGAAACGATCTTCATTCTTCATTTGGATCTTCTGCTTCTCGCCGCGGTGGCTGTTGATGCCGAGAAAGATGCCCTCCTCGGGAATATCTTTGGGCGCGGGGGCGATTTTGAAATTCTGCCACTTGATGGTGTCGACTTTGTTGTACTTCGTGTTCGGCAGGTGGAAGAACGTCGTGAGTTCGCCGGTGCCCAACAGAAGCTTGGGCGATGCGAGGGACTGCAGGAACGTCCGGCGGGGGGAGCGGCGGATGAACCGCTCGATGATCTGGCGCTGGCGCACGAAGTGCGGTTTGCGGAAGCGGTTGCCACGGACATCGTTGAACTGTTCGAAAGAGGCGAGGACGGTATCGAGCAGCACGGTGCTCCGGGCCACGGTGTCTGCGGAGGTCACGATGCGCATGACCGCGGTGAACCCGGGGCTGCCGGCCTTCTCATCCACTGCCTTGCTGTACTCCTCCACCATCTGCGATACGCGCTCACCGGTGGCCTGCTCCTGCTGCGGCGAGAGATCGCTGCCCGGCAGCAGCATGCTCACCGTCGCACTCAGCCACGAGAGGGGATTCCAGAATGAGAGGCCCGTCTTCTTCGGGTTGATGAGCCGGATGGCCTCTTTCTGCAGCTGCTGCTGCCACCCCGATGCGACGGGGCGCAGGACGAACTGGACGGCCGCCCCCTCAGAGACTTTGAGTTTCGAGAAGGCATTCGTGATGGTGTTGAGCGGGTCGCTCTTCAGTTGCTGATAGGTGCGGAAGATGGAGGTGAAGGGTTTCTTGGCCAGAAGCACCTGCGCCGAAACGACGGACGTATCGGTGAAGATGTTGTAGTCCTCCACTTCATCAATGATGGTGTCGGGGTAGAACGAAGTGATCTGCTTCTCGAGCAGGGGGGCAATGGAGCGGGGACAGACGATGTAGAACAGAATCTCGCCGGCGAGAGCGGCGTACTCGACCGAGAAGAAGGGCTGGCCCTTCCACCACCGGCGCGGTGAAGTGGAGTAGAGGCTGTGGAGCGACTGGTAGAGGTGCTCCATCACCCCGAGCACCTCGCGGAAATCCTGCCCGCTCGAGAATTGCTCCGAGAGCTGCTCCTTGTCCTCCTTGCTCTCTTTCTTGGGGACGAGCAGCTGGAGGAAGACCAAGTCCTGTTCGCGCCGGAAATCCTCCAGCAGGCGCAGCAGCCAGAGCAGGGTGGCGCCTGCTGCGGCGATAGCGAGGAGGCCTAAGAGGGCGTAGAGGATATTCACGTCGCGCGTATCCTACCATTCTAGCACGTTTTAGCCTTCCTCAGTAGGGGTTTATGGCTCTGGAGAGACAGAAGAAACCTGAGTCTACACTCAAAAATCGCACTGTACCGGTTCCCATTACTTCCCCCACATCGTCTTTGCCTTCATGAGGGTGGTGACTTTTTCAAGCAGCGTCTTGATCGTCATTTCGCTCTTGATGAAGAAGTCATCCGCCCCCAGACCGAGGCCCCTCTCCTTGTTCTTCGTATCGCCGAAATTGCTCAGGATGATCACCGGGAACGTGCGCTGCGCACGGGGATAGCGCTCCAGGACCGCGAATCCGTCCAAGACAGGCATATTGAGATCGAGGATGGCGATATCGGGCTTCTCGCGTTCGACCTCCTGAATGGCCTCCTGGCCGTTCTGGACTGCCCGGATGTTGTAACCGGCAATCGTGAATTTCTTCACGTAGACCTCGCGGAGTACCGCATCGTCTTCTGCAATGAGGATACTTGGTGTTTGCATCAACTTCCATTATAGACCCTTTCTGTAAGCTTGTGAAGCTGCTGTTCTCGGCCTCAGGAGAGGGGATAGGGTTAGGGATAGGATGAGGACTAAACAAAATAAGCCACTCCATTCAATAATCCTAAACCTAACCCTAAACCTAACCCTAACCCTAACCCTCAATCCTATTTCAGCTCACGGCCAGCCGCACATACGCGGCGACTTTGGCTGTTCCCAAGAATTGCTCCACGGTCTTGCTGGGGTCCTTCACGAACGTCTGCTTCACGAGGGCGTTCTCCTCCCGGAACTTCTTCTCTTTGCCGAGCATGATCTTGTCGAACATCGCCTCGGGCTTACCCTCTTTCTTCAGCTGTTCACGCCAGATTTCCTTCTCCTTTTCGACCTTCTCGGCCGTCACTTCCTCCGGGCGGGTCACTGTGGGATTCATGGCGGCGGCGTGCATGGCGACATCGCGTGCGGAATCCTCCGTCCCACCCTCCAGACTGATCACGACGCCGATCTTGCTGTTCGTGTGCAGGTAGGTGCCCAGCGTTTGGCCAGTTACGAGGCGGGCTTCGCCGATCGAAATATTCTCGCCCAGCTTCTGCACGAGTGCGGGAACCGTCTTCTCGCCGAGGGCCTTCAGGGCTGCTTCGCCTTTCTGCAGGAGTTCATCCACAAGTGCGGAACCGGCTTTGCGGAAATTCTCGTCGCGGGCGACGAAATCCGTCTCGCACTTGAGGAGGACGAGGGCGGCTTTTCCTGCTCCCTGTGCAAGGAAGATCAGGCCTTCGAACTGGTCGCGCGCCGCTTTCTTGGCTGCCTGCGCGATGCCGCGCTTGCGGAGGATTTCGATGGCTTTCTCTTCATTCCCCTGTGCCTCATCGAGGGCTTTCTTGCACTCCATCATGGAAACGCCGGTGCGCTGGCGAAGGGAGGAAACGGCGGAGGCGGAAATGGGGGACATGGGAGCGGGGAGTAGGGAATAGGGATTAGGACTGATGACTTAGGACTTGATGCCGATGACACTCTCTCTGTTGTCCTCTCTCAGCTCGGGGCTGTGTTCTTTATTGGAGCCGCCGAGGGAGTCGCGGATGGTGGCGAGGATGATGCCGATCGATTTCACAGCATCGTCATTGGCCGGAATGAGTGTGCGGAAGAGTGAGGGATCCACATTGCTGTCGCAGATGCCGAACACCGGAATCTTCAGCACGTTCGCCTCGAGCACGGCCACGCGGTCACGCAGGGCGTCGATGACGAAGACGGCATCCGGAATCTTGACCATTCCCGAGACGCCGCCGAGTGCGGTATCGAGCTTGGTGAGTTTCTTGCGGAGCTGCACCTGTTCTTTCTTCGTGTACTTCTCCACTTCTCCGTTGCGGAACGATTCCTTGAGTTCCAGGTAGTACTTGATCCGGCGCTTGAGGGTGGACCAGTTCGTGAGGAGCCCGGGAATCCACTTCTTCGTCACGGTGGGCTGCTTGAGCGATTCGCCGATCTCTTCAATCAGCGGGATGCTCTGCTGCTTCGTCGAGACGAACAGGATCGTCTTGCCTTCGGCCTGGAGCTTCTTCAGTTCCTCCACGCAGCGTGCGAGGTGCGCACAGGTCTGCGTGAGATCGAAGATGTGAATGCCCTTGCGTACGGCGTAGAGGTACGACGCCATCTTCGGATGCCATTTGTTCTTGGGGTGGCCGATGTGGCACGCAGCGGCGAGCAGTTCTTTTTCCGTCGGCAGAGACATGCGATAGGGGGGAGGGGATAGGGTGAGGGGGCAGAGGAGGGAACCTCGGATGAGGTTCAGGAATGCAACCGGTGATACGCTCCTTGTCTCCCTTTCGACATCTACTCGCGTTGTGCGGAGGATTTCCCTCATGCGCCCCTCGGGGCGCACTCGGGACCAGGACCGCGGCGATCAATCGAAAGTGCGCACCGTTTATACAGAACTCCCTGAAGGCGCGCAATGGCGATTGGCTGGAAAATACGGGTTCTGTGGTAGGGTGGGGCTGTTTTTCCCTCCATTCCATGCCGGATGAAGCCCTCATCGTTCGTGCACTCTCATTCGTCACGCTTGCCGGCGATCTCTTCATCGTCTGCTACTTCGTTCTCTCACTCATCGAGACATTCATCATCCGGCGGCCCACCATGCTCTCGCGCCTGCTGTCGCAGTGGGGATTGCTGATTCTCTTCTTCGTGGCGGGTACGGCATCGCTCGGCAGTCTCACATTCTCCGAAGTGCTCGGCTGGGAGCCCTGTAAGGATTGCTGGTTCCAGCGCGTCTTCATGTACTCGCAGGCCCTGCTCCTCGCCTTCGCGTTTCTGCGGAGGGACCGGGGCATCGCCCCGTATGCGATCCTGCTCAGCCTCGTGGGCATGGTGTTCTCCATCAATCAGTACGTGGGCCAGATCCGTTCCATCCTGTTGCCTGCGCTCGCCGGAACCTGTGAAGATCCCCTGGTGGATTGTTCCGTCTCCCAAATTTTCCAGTTCGGCTACATCACCATTCCCATGATGGCCTTCACCGCCTTCGCCATGATCGCGCTTGTTGCATGGGCAATGATCCGGCAGCGCCCGCGGTCGGCATGAGGGAGGAACGCGGTTCTGCGGATACTTAGGGGAAGGTCACGCCCGAGAGCACGAGGGCGTGGAAAGCACGTTCCTCTTCGCCGATGGCCTCTGCAGTGGCGAAGAGCGTGGAGAACGAGACGACAGTTCCCTTGAGGAAGACGAATGTCTCGATGGCGGAGAACCCTGCTGCGTTGAGCAGGATTTCACGCGTGACTGCATCCTGTCCCGCAACCGTTGTCTCCTCTTCCTGATCGATCCGGACGGATGGGAGGCCTTCGTAGGCAGTGGCTCGTTCCTGATCCAGGAGCAGGAGGCCCTTTTCGATGCTGGTTGCAGGACGGATGAAGACCTCTACGATCCGGTCGCCGGCTTCATAGCGGGTGTAAGTATCTTCCTGTTTTGCGGTGAGCGAGAATTCCGGGGGGAGCCGGAATGCGTAGCCGAGGCGCGTGTTGCTGACGGGCTGCCACTGGGCCAGCGCGGGATTCTCCGCCGCAGGGGGAGCGACCCTGTCTCTCATCGCGAACAGCGTGAGGGCCACTGCGATGCAGAAGCCGATGAGTGCCGCCAGCGCCGCCTGTTTGGGGGAACAGCGGAAGAGCCGATAGAACCAGGATGTCATGGTGTGGGAGGGGAAGGAAGCCTAGCGCCGGATGAGACGCGCGGCGAGATCGTGGGTCGACACGCGCTCCTGCTTCAGGCTGTCTCGGTCGCGGATCGTCACGGTATCTTTCGCGCCCTGCTTCTCATCCTCTCCGAGCGTGCCGAAGTCCACGGTCACGCACTGGGGGGTGCCGATCTCATCCTGACGGCGGTAGCGCTTGCCGATCGATCCCGTCACATCGAAATCCACGACGAGGCCCGTTTCTTGTACAACTTTTTTGTACAATTCTTGTGCTTTGGCGATGAGGTGTTCCTTCTTTGAGAGCGGAAGGATCGCCACATCCACCGGCGAGAGTCTCGGATCGAACTTCATGACGATGCGCGTCTCTCCATTCTCCAGTTTCTCTTCGGTGTAGGCCTCGAGCAGGAACGTGAGCACGGTGCGGTCACAGCCGAAACTGGGCTCGATAACGTGGGGCAGGAACTTCTTGGTCGGGTCATCGGGGTCCGTATAGGTGAGGTCCTCGCCGCTGAATTTCTCGTGCTGCTTCAGGTCAAAATCCCCGCGGTTTGCGAGACCGAAGAGCTCGCCAAATCCCCACGGGAATTGGTACTCGATGTCGATGGTGCGGGAGCTGTAGTGGCTGAGCTCCTCCTGGTCATGCTCGCGCACCCTGAGGCTCTTCTTCTCAATGCCCAGCCCCGTGTACCAGTCCCACACAGTTTCCTTCCATTCGTCGAAGACGTGCTTCTCTTCGCCCGGCAGAACGAAGTACTCGATCTCCATCTGCTCGAATTCGCGCGTGCGGAAAGTGAAGTTGCCCGGCGTGATTTCGTTGCGGAATGCCTTGCCGATCTGCGCGAGCCCGAAGGGAAGCCGCGGCCGCATGGTGTTCAGGACATTCTTGAAGTTCACGAACATGCCCTGCGCGGTTTCGGGACGCAGGTACACGAGGGCGGCATCATCCTCCACGACCCCCTGATGCGTCTTGAACATCATGTTGAACTGCTTCGCCTCGGTCCACTCATGACCGCCGCACGAGGGGCAGGCGATTTTCTCGGCCTTGAGCATGGATCCGATCTGGGCCAGTTTCAGCACTGCCACGGCCTCGATGCCCAGTTTTTCCTCGAGCAGCTTGTCACCGCGAAAGCGCTCCTTGCACTGCTTGCAGTCCACGAGGGGGTCATTGAAGTTGCTCACGTGCCCGCTCGCCTCCCACACTTTCGGATTCATGAGGATCGAGGCATCCATGCCGAACATATCCGGCCGCTTGTGGACAAAGGCCTTCCACCACTCACGCTTCACCCGGTTCTTGAGCTCCACTCCGAGCGGTCCGTAGTCCCACGTGTTTGCCAGACCGCCGTAAATCTCCGATCCCGGGAAGATGAAACCCCGGCGTTTGCAGAGGGAGACGAGCTGGTCTAAGGAGGTGGCTGGCATAGGTCGGAGGGAGCGTAGCGAAAGCGTGCGAAAACCGCCACTCCGCTTCGCTTGGAGGATGATTCGACATATTCTCAAATAACAAAATATATGTTATAATCAAATCAAACACATGCACATCCTTCTCCGTCGCATGGGCCTCTCCATGGTGAGCCTGGCGGCAGCTCTCCTGCCGGGTGTTCTCCTGGCACAGGAAACAGCTGCCCAGGCGGGCAAGAGCGTGTTCATGGTCGTGGGCATGCTTCTCATGTTCCTCGTGCTCTCGGTGCTGCTCACGCGGGTGTGGATCGGCATCGTGAACGTGTCGCTCCTCGATGTGGAGCCGCTCTCCTCGATCGAGCACCGGCACCCGTACCTGCCGTCGCTGCGCATCATTCTGGCATCTGTCGTCGGCACGGTGCTGCTGCTGATTCTCACGATCAAAACGTTCGGGACCATCGCGCCGTTCGAGGGCACCGCGGGTCTCAGGCGCGGCGTGCTTTTCGCTGCAGCGGCATTCGCCGTTGCGGGATTCGGCATCATCCGGTGGCGCCACGCCAAGGAGTACCTCTTCGCCATCATCCTCGGCACGATCCTGAGCTTCGTGCTCATCGGGTTTCAGCGCACCCTCCTCGACACGACGCAGAGTCCCGATGCTTTCTTCATGGCCCTGGGGGTCGTGGGCCTCGCTCTCGCGTGGCGGTTCCTCTTCGGCCCGTGGATCGCACACATCAAAGCCACGGTGCTCGGCACATTCATTTTCTGGGTCGGGTTCCACGTGCTGTGGCAGGAGGCCGGCATCGAGCGCACGGCGCACCTGCTGGCCATCGGCATCGCCCTCATTCCGGCGGTGATCTGGTGCGCGCTCTTTCTCAAGTACCACTGGGAGCGGATGAGCCTGGTTCTGCTCATGTTCTTCTCGGGCATGCTCTCGACTGCTCCGATCCTCTTCTACGACGCGCTCGTGCGCCGGGGCATCGAGCTCCAGTTCCTCCTCTTCCGCATCGTTCCCGAAAACTTCACACGTTCCTCCAGCGCGCTCGTCACGGGCACCATCATGGAACCCCCCTCCGTCCAGTCGACCCTGTTCTCCACCCTCATCGCATTTCTGCTGGTGGGCGTGATCGAAGAGGCGAGCAAGTACTGGGTCTTAAAGAAGAGCGGCACGGAATTCTTTCGCAGCATCAACGACGTCATGGAGCTGGGCATCATTGTGGCGATCGGGTTTGCCTTTGCCGAGAACGTCATCAACCCCACGTACTTCGTGGGATTCGTGCGCGAGTATCTGCTGGCGCCGTCCTCGGCGGATTGGGGAGGTTTCATCGGCAATGTCGTGGGGCGCTCCATTCTCACCACAATGGTGCACATCGTGGCCACGGGCGTGCTGGGCTACTTCCTGGGGGTGGCGATCTTCGCAGAGCCGATGCTGGAAGACGCGCGACGGCAGGGTAAGACATCACTCATCTCCGGTCTGGCGTGGGTGGTGCTCCACCTGCCCGAGAAGGTCGTCTTCCGCCGCCAGATGTTCTTGACGGGCTTTACGATCGCGGTGGTTCTGCACGGGCTCTTCAACTTCATGGTGTCGCTGCCTGATCTGTTGCCGGGCAATCCGCGCACGTTGGGTGAGCTGTTCGGGCTGGCGGACGGATCGTACCTGCATCTGGTGTCCCTCATCCTCATCCCGTCGCTCTTCTACGTGTTGGGTGGCTTCTGGATTCTGAGCACTCTGCTCTTCTGCAATGAAAATCGTAAAGAGCACGGGCATCTCATTGTCACTGATACATTCGTGCGGATGGGATCGTAGACGGGACCATCGCATTGGTTGTGACGGGGAGAGAGGGTAGGTAGAATGCCTCCGCTCTCGAGACCAAGGTGCAGGTGCGCACTCTCGGGACATTCCCTCTCCTCCCTCATGCGCACCCTGCGTTCTTCAGCTTCCGTTTTTCTCTCGGGCATCGGGCTTGCGCTGCTGCCGCTGGCGGCAATCGCAGCCGTGAACGTAGCGGATGTGCTGACTGTGCCCGATACCGTCCCGGTCTCGCGTGGGGAATTCATCCGCGCGGCGGTGAAGGTGCTGGGGATCACGGGCGGCGACAAAGCCGTGCTGCCGTACCGTCGTGTCCCGCGCGATCTGCAGCCGGCGGTGAAGGCGGCCTACGCCGCAGGGGCACTCGAAACGTTCGGACAAGAACTCTTTGCAGCGCAGCCGATCACGCGGGGGCAGGCGCTTGAGGTCGTGGTCGCTCTGCGGCACATGACGGCCGATCCTGCCACAACGTATCGTGATGCGCGGTCGAGCGATCGGCTCGCCCGGGCAGTGCGGGTCGCGGTGGATCGTGGATGGATGGTGCCGCGTTCGAGCGGGATCTTCGGTGTGCAAGAGATCCTCATGGGCAAGGAGGCCCGGCTCTTCCTGCGCAAGGTGCTGGGGCAGGGGGGGGAGCAGCAGGAGAACGATACGATCCCGACGGTTGAGATCCGCTTCACGCCCAGCAAGCCACAGACGACGGGTTTGAGCAGCCTGCCCAAGGCCCAGATTCTCGATGCGCTCTGGAAGATCATTGAGGATGATTTCCTCTACGAGGATCGTCTGAATCCGGAGGATGTTGCCTACGATGCGGCTGAATCCATTGTGAAGAGCCTCGGAGACCCGTACTCCTCATTCTACCGTCCGGCGGGGTCCCGTGCGTTCCAGTCGCGCATTCAGGGGGAGGTGTCGGGCATCGGTGCACAGGTCGAGGATCGCGAAGGAGTGCTGACCATCGTGACGCCGCTCAGCGGTTCACCGGCGGAGAAGGCGGGGCTGAAGCCCAACGATCAGATCATTGCCGTGGATGGCGTAAGCATCATGGACCTTCCGTATGAGGAAATGGTGGATAAGGTCCGCGGCCCAAAGGGGTCCGTGGCCAAGCTGCGCATCCGCCGTGGCGGAACGGAGATTGATGTGGAGGTGAAGCGCGACATCATCAAAGTGCCCGAGATCGAGATCAAGTGGCAGGAGGAAGTCGCCGTGGTGAAACTTTTGCAGTTCGGCAAGCTCTCGGAGACCGATTTGCGACCCGAGATGCGCCATGTGCAGGAGCAGGATCCGCAGGGGATCATCCTCGATCTCAGGAATAATCCCGGAGGGCTGCTCCATGCCGCGACGATTGTGGCGAGCAACTTTCTGCCCAAGGGATCGGTGGTGACGAAGATCCGGTCCCGTTCGGGCGAACGCATGGAGAAGACGGAGGATGAGCCGACGATTGACGCCAGAGTGCCGATCGTGGTGCTCGTGAATGAGGGATCCGCCTCGGCATCCGAGATCGTGGCTGCCGCCCTGCAGGATGCCGACCGGGCGACGATCGTGGGCGAAAAGACCTTCGGCAAGGGAACGGTGCAGGAGGTGCTCGAATTCAGCGACAAATCGAGCCTGAAACTCACCATTGCCGAGTGGTTCAGCCCGCTGGGGCACAAGATCGACGGTACGGGCGTGAAGCCCGATGTCGTGGTCGCCACGGCAGAACGCGATGAGCAGATGACGAAAGCCATCGAGCTTCTGAAGCGGACGAGACGGTGATGCTCCCACGTCAAAAGGACCGTCCCGCGTACACGGTGCCGCGGCCCCGTTACATGTTCGAATAGAACTTCTTCTTGCGGTTTGCCGCACGGTAGCCTTCGCGCTTGAGGGCGCGCATGCGGAGAATGCGCTTGTTGGCCGCCCGCTTGAACCGGGCACGTTCGCGGAGGAGCTTTAAGAGCCCTGTACGCTGGACCTGCCCTTTGAACCGCTGTTGAAGGCGGTCATTGGATTCTTCACCGTGGCGGTGTGCATGAATAGCCATAGCCGTGCGAGGGTAAGGGAGAGGGGAGGCGTTTGCAAGAGAAATCCTCATCTCCTCATGGAGTTTTCGTGTTCCAAAGCAGTCTTTCCTGCTGTGCCCCTCTCAGGAAGATCGCTTGTACCCATCAGGGAAAATGGCTTTGAGGTTGCCATCTCTCCACCATTGCCTCCGGCCTCTGATCTCACTAGAATCCACCAAGATATGGCGAGCGCAAAACAGCAGTACACCGCAGAGAATATCCAGGTTTTGGAAGGCCTGGAGCCCGTCCGCAAGCGTCCAGGCATGTATATCGGCTCCACGGATCAGCGTGGGCTCCATCACCTGGTCTACGAGATCGTGGATAACGCGATCGACGAGGCCATGGGCGGCCATGCCTCCCTGATCATCGTCACGTTGCACGATGACGGGTCCGTGAGTGTGTATGATAACGGCCGCGGCATCCCGGTGGATATCCACCCCAAGATCAAGAAATCCGCGCTCGAGATCGTACTCACAACGCTCCATGCCGGAGGCAAATTCGGCGGCGACGATAGCGGCTACAAAGTCTCGGGCGGGCTGCATGGCGTGGGTTCCTCCGTCGTGAACGCCCTGAGCGTCAAGATGCGGGCCGAGATCTACCGCGACGGCAAGGTCTGGGTGCAGGAGTACGAGCGCGGCAAGCCCCAGGCGGATGTGAAGTCAAAGGGCGAGACGAAGAAGCGCGGCACCCTCATCCGGTTCTGGCCCGACAAGCAGATTTTCGACACGCTCGAGTTCTCGCTCGTGACGATCATGAACCGCCTGCGCCAGCAGGCGTACCTCACCCGGGGCATCACCGTGGCGCTCCTCGATGAGCGCGAGAAGCGGTCGGAGGAGGATCAGAAGCAGCCGCGCCTGTACCGGTTCCACTTCGAGGGGGGCATTGCTGCGTACGTGTCGCACTTAAACGCGTCACGCGACGTGATCGGCAAGCCGATCTGGTTTGAGAAAGACACGCCCGAGGGCTTCGTCGAGGTGGCGCTGCAGTACACGCAGTCCTTTCAGGAGATGGTGGCGACGTTCGCCAACAACATCCATACCACGGAGGGCGGCCATCACCTCACGGGGTTCAAGGCGGCCATCACGCGCACCATCAACGCCTATGCGCGTTCCCAGAGTCTCCTGAAAGAGAAAGACGAGAACCTCTCGGCCGATGACGTGCGCGAGGGTCTCACGGCCATCGTGTCGGTGCGCCTCAAAGAGCCGCAGTTCGAAGGGCAGACGAAATCCAAGCTCGGCAACGCCGAGATGAAAACCGCCGTGGAGACCGTGGTGAATGACAAGCTTGCCGAATACTTCGAGGAGCATCCGGGCGAAGCCAAAGACATTGTCGCCAAGTGCACCCTCGCCGCCCGCGCCCGCCTCGCCGCCCGCGCCGCCCGCGATTCCGTGATCCGCAAGGGCGCGCTGGAGGGTATGACGCTGCCGGGAAAACTGGCCGACTGCTCCAGCCGCGATCCCAGCGAATGCGAGCTCTTCATCGTCGAGGGTGATTCTGCAGGAGGCTCGGCCAAGCAGGGCCGCAACCGCGAGTTCCAGGCCATCCTTCCGCTCCGCGGCAAGATCCTCAATGTCGAACAGGCGCGGCTGGATAAGATGTTGGCCAATAACGAGATCAAAGCGCTCATCATCGCGCTCGGGGTCGGCGTGGGCGAGGTGAAGGATTTGAGCAGACTCCGCTACCACCGCGTGGTGATCATGACCGATGCCGACGTGGACGGAGCGCACATCCGCACCCTTCTTTTGACCCTCTTCTTCCGCTACTTCCCGGAACTCATCGAGGCCGGGTTCATCTACATCGCCCAGCCGCCGCTCTTCAAGATCCAGCACGGCAAGGACATCTCCTACGCGTACAACGAGGAGGAGAAAGAGAAGACTCTGAAGAAGTGGGGTGTCGATGTGAATGCGATCGAGGAGGCCGAAGAGACCGAAGGAACAGAGGAGACCGCAGAGATGAAGGCTCTCATGAAGGAGGGCAAGGGCAAGAAAGAAGAGAAGAAATCCCCGCGCGTGAATATCCAGCGGTACAAGGGCTTGGGCGAAATGAACCCCGAACAACTGTGGGATACCACCATGAATCCCGACAGCCGCAGCATGATGCGGGTCACCATGGACGATGCCGAGCTGGCCGATGCCACCTTCTCCACCCTCATGGGGTCCGAGGTCGCGCCCCGAAGAAAGTTTATTCAAACGAGAGCGAAGACGGTGAAGAACCTGGATATTTAGGGCGTAGGGGGTAGGGCGTAGGATTAGGGCATAAAAAGAAATACGAAATTTTCGTGACCCTACGCCCTACACCCTATTCCTACGCCCTGCGTTAGTCGTCCGTCGCTCCCGCAAACTGATCCCTCAAGGTGTACGTATCCAAATTCTTTTCGCCGAGGAGCTTGATCACATGATCCACGATGCCGTCGAAGGGGACCTCCTGCTGCTGACCTTTCTTCATGTCACGGAGGATGATCGTAGAGCGTTTCACTTCCATCTTGCCGAGCAGGAGCGCGAACGTGGCCTCAAACTTATCTGCCAGGCGCATCTGGCTCTTGAGGCTCGCTTCGCCCAGCGCGCCGACGGTGTGCACACCCTTCTCGCGGAGTGCCGAGATGAGCAACAGACAATTCTTCTTGGCTTCGGGCCCCAGCTGTGCGACGAAGACATCCACCTGGTCCTTGTGCGGGGCCTGCACGCCGGCCTCCTTCATGTGCCAGATGGTCCGCTCCATCCCGCCGGCGAACCCGACACCCGGCGTCGGCTTGCCGCCGAGGAGCTCGATCAGGCCGTCGAAACGGCCGCCGCCCCCCACCGCGTTCTGTGCGCCGGTGGATTGATCCCAGAACTCGAAGACGGTCTGCGTGTAGTAATCCAGACCGCGCACGAGGTGGATATTCGGGACGTACGAGATCCCCAGTGCATCCAGGTACTCCAGCAGGGTTGCGTGGTACTGCTTGCTCTCGTCACTGAGAAACTGTTCGAGGGTGGGCGCGCCCTTCAGCAGAACCTGGGTATCCTCCTCTTTGGAATCCAGCAGCCGGAGGGGATTGGTGTCGAGCCGGGCGCGATCGAGCTCGGGGAGGTTCCTCTCTTTGCCGATGAAGAAATCTTTCAGCGCCTGCACGTACGCGGCGCGGTTTTCGGCTGTGCCGATGTTGTTGATCTGGAGCGTGAGCCGCTCGAGGATCTTCAAGTCTGCGAAAATCTTGGTGATGACGTGGATCAGCTGCGCATCGAGGCTGGGATCTTTGAGGCCGATCACCTCCAGATCGAACTGGTGGAACTGGCGGAAGCGGCCTTTCTGGGGGCGATCGTGCCGGAAACAGGGGCCGATGGCGAAGAGCTCCACGGGCTGGGGCAACTGCTGCATGCCGTGCTCAATGTATCCGCGGCAGATGCCGGCGGTGAACTCCGGGCGCAGGGCGAACTCACTCGTCTTCTCCTCGCCCTCATCCCTGCGTTTGCCGCTTACCGTGAAGAGCTCTTTCTCCACGATGTCGGTGTGTTCGCCGATGCCGCGCTCAAAGATGCGCCGGTCCTCGAAGATGGGAGGGTCGATGCGTCTATAGCCTGCCTGGCGGCAGCGGTGACGCACAGCCTTCTTGATGTAGGTCATGTAACGCTGTTCCTCGGGGAGGATGTCGTGCGTGCCTTTTGGAGTGCGGAATTGTGGTTCTGCCATAACGTTAGGGAATCTTAGCAGTGCGGTACGGGCTTGAGAAGGCTTTGAAGACGGAGGGGGGGTAGACAGCCGTTCTGCCCGTAGCGGAGGTTCTAAGAACTTCCGCTACGGGTGGCCGGACTGTAAGAGCCTTATTCCTGCGTGTCCTGCGCCTCTGACTTGGTTTGCTGAAGGACGACGCCGTCGCAAGCGCGCCGGACTTCGCCGGTCGTATGGTTTACGACGACGCGTGCATGGCGCGCAGCCTCGGCCTGCTCGGCCAGCTGTTCGGGCGTGCGCCTGCCTTCGACCTGATTGACGAGGACAGTCGTACCGTCCGGGGCGGTATGGGGGAGGAGAACGACCATGGGATAAAGGGGGAAAGAATAGAAAGAAAAAACCCTCGCGGGTGGCGAGGGCTTATTCGCAAGTTGGGAAGATCTCTACGCCAACCTACGCCCTCGCAGCGGGTGCATCATCATGTGCATCATGCCGAAGGCGGAAGACCGCAAATTCACGGGGCAAGTGTAAGACGAATTTGTCTTGTGTCAACGAGATTCCGGGGTCGGGATGCTTTTCCATTCCCTCATGCAAGGCCAAGAGAAACACCCATACTCAGTGTGATTGAGGTGGGGAAATGTTATGCTTGCCATCCTCACCCCACTCGTATGCATCCATTCGCCACCATGGGCTCCGTGCTGATCGTCGGATCTGTGCTGATGAGTGGTTGTGCGCAGAAACCGGACTTTCCTGAACCTGCAGTCATCATCGATCATCCGCTTGTTCTGCAGCGCTCTTCTTCGTCTCAGGCATTTTCTTCGAGATCATCGGTTCCCACATCCCCTTCATCGTCGCAACCGGCAAGCCTGCTCATCAAGGTGCCATTCGCACCACAGTCACCCTTTGCCGTCTGGGATCAGCTCCACGAGGAAGCATGTGAAGAGATGTCGCTCATCATGGTGCATCACTTCCTTGCGGGTACACCGCTCAGCATGATCGATGCGGAAGCGGAGATACAGCAAATGGTGGCCTGGGAAAGGGCGCATGGCTACGCCGACGATGTGAGCGTTGCTCAATTGGGGGCAATCGCAGAGAGCCTCTACGGATATCATTTCCGTGAGCTTTCTGATGTGACGGCCGAGAGTCTCAAAAGCGAACTTGTCGCGGGGAATCCCATTATCATTCCGGCCTTTGGTCGCGCGCTCAAAAACCCTTTCTTTAGCGGCGAAGGTCCTTTCTATCACATGCTGGTCGTCGTCGGATACGCAGGAGACGGCTTCATTACCAACGACCCCGGCACAAAACGGGGGGAGAAATACTGGTATCAGACGGAGGTACTCATGAACGCTCTGCATGACTGGATCGGCGTCAAAGAACTGATCGCCACCGGCCCGAAGAATGCGCTCGTCATCGAACTGTGATCGTGTTATCAGAACGCAGCGTAGCCCCTTGAGTATTGGCAAACGAAGAGCCTGTCGTTTACACGAGGTATTTCTCCGCAATATTCCAGATCTGATCATCATCCATGTCACTTTTGATGAGGTATTCATTCACATCAAAATCATTGCATTTGATGATATTTTTCTTGTCACTCAGATTGGTGCAGACGACGACGGGAAATTTCAACTTCTTCTTTTTCCTGTGCTGCAGGACGGCGAACCCGTCGACATTCGGCATCAGCAGATCCAAGAGGAGAAGATCGGGAGGATCCTGATCGATACTGTCGATTGCCTCCTGTCCGTCACGTGCAGTGCTCACACGAACGCCGTGCTTGGCGAGCAGGCTGCGGATCATGCTCAGGAGGAATGCTTCATCCTCGGCAACGAGGACGTGTTTCTGTGGCTTGTCCATAGGTGGGAGGAGAAAAGAAAAAAATGGAAAGCGAGTCTGCTGTCTGTCGGTCGGTTCTCTAGCGCAGGTATCCTTCGATCGCGGGCCAGAGATCATCATCGTCCAGATCGTTCTTCACGAAGTAATTCTGCGCCTGCATTTCCTTACACTTGTCCCGCGTTTCCTTGTCGCTGAGATTGGAGAGCACGATGACGGGGCACTCCAAGCTCTTTTCCCTGATGAACCTCATGACGCCGTGACCATCCAGCACCGGCATGAGGATATCGAGGAGAAGCAAATCCGGCACTTCCTTCTCCAGAGCCTCAACCGCCTCCTTCCCGTTATAGGTGATCGTGACACGTATGTTGTATTTGCTCAGAACTTTTGCCATCAAATCGGCGAGAGCAGTGTCGTCTTCGGCGATGAGAACGTGTTTGCTCATAAAAAATCAGGAAGGAAATAAAAGAGTGAACGTGGTGCCCTTGTTCTCCTGTGAGACAAAAGAGATCGTCCCGCCGATCAGACGTACGATGTTATAGACCATATACAAGCCGATGCCGGTGCCGGCTTCCACCGGGCTGGCAACATTCGATGCACGAAAGAATTTCTCCGGGATTCTCTTTTGCTCCTCCTGCGGAATACCGTAACCCGTATCCGCCACATCGATACGGATCGACTCTTTTTCTTTGGTAACACTCATGCGCACCTTCCCGCCTCTGGGCGTATACTTGAGGGCATTGCTGAGGAGGTTATCCAGAATTTCGATGAGCAGCTGCTTATCCGTTCGTACCATGAGATCCTGCGGACACTGAAGGGCGAGTTCCAGCCCGTTCCTCTGCCGGTGGGCATCATGCAGACGGGAGATCTTTTCCAGCTCCCTCTGCAAGACCACCTGTTCAAGTTCCGGTTCCATGCCGTCCTCTTCAAGATGGGAGATCATCAGCATGCGCCGGATGGTCGAGGCCATGTTCATGGACGTTTCGTGTGCGGTTTTCACCAGCTTCGCCTGATCTTCGGTGAGATTTTCCCGCTTCAGACTTGAGAGGACCCATCGGATCGCCGTGAGAGGCGTCCTCAACTGATGGGATGCGATGGACATGAATTCCGATCTGGCTTTTTCGATTTCCTTTTCTTTGGTGATATCTCGAAACACCTTTACGGCGCCGATCAGATCTTTGCCGATGAAGATGGGCGCAACCGTTAGGGCAACCGGAAAAGACGTTCCATCTTTCCGCTTGTAGTACATCGTTGTGGTTGTGGTTGTGGTGGAACGATCCTTCAGGGTCTTGGTGATCAGGCGTTCCAATGCCGGAATGGTTTTGCCGGTCGAGTCCGACATCGGTATGACCTTGGAGAGCAACTTTCCCTGTGTCTCTCCCTCTTTCCAGCCCAATAATCTCTCACATGCCTTGTTCACGAGAAGAATCCGTCCGTTTTTATCCGTTGCCACCAGGCCTTCACCGATACTTGCCAGGATCGCCTCGTCTTTCGCTCTGACCTTTTCTAAGTCTTTGGTGCGCTCAAGAACTTTCTTCTCAAGCGTTTTTCGAGATATCCTGAGTGCGTCCGCCGTTATAACCAGCTTGCGCCTGACCACCTCTTTTTCCTTGGCGGTTGCGGCGAGTTGCCTGGCTTTGAGACGCAGTTTCTTCGCCGTCACCACCAGCTTGCGCCTGACGACCTCTTTTTCCCTGGCGGTCACCACCAGCTTGCGCCTGACGACCTCTTTTTCCTTGGCCAAAAACTTGAGTTTGAGGGCTATGCCATTGGATGCGGAATGAATAGTTTTTCTCATAAGTGTTCAGGACCGATGGAGAGGGTTATTTGCATGAGTGTGAATGGTCAATGTACACGTTTTTGTAGCATGTGACCAACTCTTCATCTTCAGGACGGTCTTGCCCCTTCAATAGTGCGCAACTTCCCTTCGAGAGCGGTAATCTTGGTCTGCAGTTGCTCCTTGGCCACCTCCCGATGCCTGATCTCTGCGATGTAATCATCCCGGATTCCTTTTGACAAATCGACCAGCTCTTCACCCTCGCGCCGCAATGCTTCCTGAAACTTACGCTCCTTCTCGGCATTCGCT
This sequence comes from Candidatus Peribacter riflensis, assembly GCA_001430755.1. Lineage (GTDB taxonomy): Bacteria > Patescibacteriota > Gracilibacteria > Peribacterales > Peribacteraceae > Peribacter > Peribacter riflensis. The sequence goes on from CP013062.1 coordinate 302,733, forward strand.
CCCATTTGCTGTGCCTTCTCCCTCTCCAGTGTCGCCAGATTGCTCGTCTCGGTGCGCTTTTCGGCGTCCCGACGATCCTTTTTCGTTTTCATGCCCGTTACCCTATTCCGGTTGAGGCGTTCTTCGTCTCCGACGATCTTGGTGATGCGTTCCTGCAGTGGCTGGATGGTATCTTCGCTCATGTTTTGGAGAGGGAAGGAATGATCTTTGCCTCACCTTCCATGTGGGCGAGGCGCGTGTAGTAATCAGGGATCTCGCGCAGGTGGGCAAGAGCGATTTTGCCCGTCATGAGGGCATCATCGTTGGTCACGTTCGTCTGCACATCACGCTTGCCGTGCTCAAGCTCGATGTCCATTCCCATACGGAATTGCTCGAGATCGAAATGGACATCGCTCCAGAAGATATCCAGTTTCAGAGCGGTATCCTGTGCCTGTTCTGTAGTGAAGTGCTGTGCGGTCATAGGATGGGTGGGTGAAGACAAGGATAGGATTGAAAGAGGCCTCACGCGTGTTTCAGCGTGCGCAGCGCGGCGATGAGTACGATGGCTCCGATGACCGCCATCACGATGGCACCGAGAGTCCCGTACGCGGTGATGCCGAGCAAGCGAAAGAGGAGACCGCCGATGAGTGAGCCGACAATGCCGACGACGATGTCACCGATGATGCCGTATCCGCCACCGCCCATGATTTGCCCGGCGAGCCAGCCGGCGATGAGGCCGATGAGGAGAAACCAGATAATATCCATAGTGAATGGGGGGAAGAACTGAAAAGTGATTAACGGAGATTGCTGATGGTCGCGCTCGTTTTATTCCTCTCGCTCACTTTTAGGCGATACACGATTTCCGCCATTTCTCCGCGGGTCATCGTTTGATCAAAACGCGTGATACTGACGGGGATGGCACGCAGATCGGAGAGACGCTGCACGTAGGGGCGATACCAGAATTCTCCGGTGTCCTTTGCTTCGATACTCAGACTGAAGACATTGCAGATGATCTTGGCTGCCTCTACGAAGTTGATGGAATTTGCGGGGCCGTATGTGCCGTTCGGATAGCCATCGATGATGGCATTCATTTTGGCGAAACAGACATCTGTGGCGTACCAGGAATCTCTGGCAACATCAGAGAAGAAAACGGTGTTTACGCCTGTCGGGACATTTGCTCTGAGACAGTCGCTCATGTTGTTCGTATCCACAATGAAGGGATTGACAACAAAGTGCACAAATTCCGCTCGATTGATGCGCGTCGCAGGCCTGAACGTTCCATCCAGGTATCCCTTGAGCACATTCTGCGTGCGGAGATATTCAATGCTTTGATAGTACGTACTGTTGACGGGGACATCGGTGAATGGATTTTCCGAAAACGCCGTATCCTGCTGTGCAAGTGCAGTGCCGCCAAAGAACAGGAAGCCGATGAGGAGAAACCAGGTGAGTACCATGGAATGATGGGTGAAGGGGAAAATAAACAGTGATGAGCGCATTCTCTGACACCCCCGCCAAGAGCGGGGGCAGCAAAGAACATGCAATGTTCTAAAGAGCTCTCAGCAGGTTCAGCGCGTTTCGCTCTTCGACTGCGACAATGATTGAACGACGGGTGGGTGCGCTTCCAACATAGGAGCGGGAATACCCATTGCTTGCAAAGGCTACGGTTGCCGCATCGATGAATGTCGCTGCACTGGTATTGACAGTAATCTTTGGGAAGTCTGGGGAGTAGATCGTCTGATCCATGGTGGACCGGGCGGGATGCGTTGAGGAATTGAATCGCGCGAGATCGACCGGATTGAAAAATAGTTGCCGTTCCAACATCCTCAAGTTAGAAACGAGGAGACGATGCGCATTCTTGTATTCCGGAGAGCCGATCTCCAGAGTGTCGATGAGATGCATCTGCAGATTCGCCGCCCGGACCTCCTGCATGAGTGTCGGATAGAGCGGTGAGGGGATAGCGGGAGCATCCATAAATATCGCCTTTGGTTGCTCCAGAAAACCGTCTTCCGGCTGCACCGCCGTGTTGGTTTGAGCGAGTGCCGAGGAAGTCATAGTGCCGAGAAAGAGGAGTGTGATTGGCAGGCCGATGGTGAAGATACGGTTGCTCATGATGGGGAGGGGAAGGGGGGGAGGGGATGAAACGTGCCAATGACGACGGATGGGGCAGAAAGAACGAGTTACGTTCGATACATGGTCCTTCGTACCGCGGACTGAATGGCCCGGGAGCCAGGAAGACCCGTAAAGGTGCTCTGATGAATTGCGGGAAACCACGATTGCAGAACGCCGGAGAATCGCCGGGCAGGTCGGGGGGAGGGATAGTAAGAACGTGAGATATTCATAGGAAGGTGGGGGAAATGAACTTTCACAATAGATGCGTGCGACTTTTGCGCAAGCGTCTGCGCACACACGAAGTCGCCGGGTTTAGGCCATCTGGGTGCTCATCTGGACCGCAGTCGATCCTTCCTCCTTTCAGTGGTCAGCCGAGAGTGGCCATGAGTGGTCTGAACTGTTCAGTGATGTCCGTATCCTGCAATCTGAATAAAGGAAGTGACGGGAGGCACCACGTGAGGAGGACGCACGGTCTTTCTGAAGTGCGGGAGAACGGTTCTTCACTATTTTCATCGTGGCAGTGGAATGGAGAGTGTTCTGGAGCTTCCATAGTCCCTTTCATGGAGAAAGGGCACATCAGACATATCTCATCGACAAAGCATGATGATGTTTCTTAGGGATTGATCCTCCTCTTTGAGATGTCTCCAGTCGGCAATGATTTCTTTCTGTATGCGCGAAGGTGCCGTAGGAATCATTGCATGAACGAGCCGGGTCGCTGTGGGCAACCCGGCTCTCCGGCCAGAATGATGTTGATGTCTTCAGCGCAGGAGCTGGCCACGGATTTCGCCATCCGGATGTACCGATGAATGGACGTTCACGTAGAACCCACCATCAAAGAGCGTGCTACGCTCATCATTGGTGAGATTCGACCACAAGCCGATTGCGCGCTTTCCGTTGAACGTGATCGTCGAGACCACCGGTCCGGTCTGCCCGGCAAGTGCCTGATGAAAATGGGCGGAAGTGATGGATCCACTCATGTTTCGGACGGTGATGTCGTAGTGAAGGCCGTCGTTCATCAAGACGAGGGAACCCGTTCCGCTTGCAGTTGTCGACACGGACGGTACCTCCTGGCCTCCGGTCATGTTCGTGTGGAAATTCACCGTGCCTGCAGCGTAGACGAAGGAAGTGTCATCCGAGAAGATGACGTCGTTTGTTGCCTGCATGCCTCGAACATCCAGAGTGTAGGATTGTTGCGCCTGGAGAGCTTCTCCGAGAGAGAGTTCGACCATGCGATTGGTGAGGATCTGCGACGAAATGATAGGCAGGGTGTGTGTGCTGTCCGTGAGGACATACCGCGAAGATTCTTCTGCCCGCAACGAATCGAGATCCACATCAAAGCTGACGTTGATGCGGTTCGCCGTGATAGGCGTCACTGTTGTGATATATCCCGTCTGTGCCGCTGTAAGGATCACAGTGGCACTCTCAGTGAAGTCTGTACCGGTTCGCGTGAGAAGATGCGTTGCCGTCACGCGATACGTGATATTCGCGGTGATATCCGTGGCGAGCAGCAGCTCGATCGTGCGATTGTTGAGGATCGTCACGGTTTGAATGTTGATCTCTTCAACGCCGGAGGCTCTCGACATCGTAAAGCGAGAGGCATCGGCCGCACGGACCGTGTCGAGATCACTATCGAATGCCAGGCGGATACGACGCGTCGTAAGTGCCGTAATAGTGGTGATACGAGCTGTGGGAGCCGTGAAGCTCAGGCTTGCGTTATCCGAGAAGATTGTGCCGTCCTGTGCAAGAAGATCGCTGGCAGTGACGAGGTACAAGACTCCTGTCGCAAGCGTATTGGAGAGGCTGAGCTCGACCGTCTTACTGTCGATCAACGATGCAGAGGCAACGGTGATGCTGTGAGAAATGGAGTAACGAGCCGCATCCTCCGCACGGGCGGCGGCGAGGGCGCGATCAAACACGAGGCGGACCCGTGTGGGAGAAACGACGGATACGTCGGTGATATGTGCCGCCTGCTGACCGCAGTCCGTTCCATACTGGAGGTTTAAGGAGGCGCGATAGAACATGGTGACCATCTCCGCACGGTTCATGAATGCTGCGGGACGGACTCTCTCTGTTCCATTATCGCCCTGAAGAACGCAGTGGTCGGCCGATGACTGAATGTTGGTGAAGTACCATTGGTTCTGCTGATTATCCGAGAATACCGGTGCTTTTCCCGACCGGTTGAGCGAGAATGCCCGCACGAGTAGAGATGCGGCCTCCGCACGGTTCACATTGCTGGCGGCACTCGCAGTGCAGGGACGTGACTGTTGATAGCAGTTGGCGTTGCCATGGACCCAGCCTGCGTCGGCGGCTGCTTCAAAGTACGGGAAGTACCATGCGCTTCGTGGCACGTCATTGAAGCTCGGTACGGTTGGGTAGAGCAGCGTTGTGCCATTCAGATTGACCAGGAGCTTCACAAGTTCCGCGCGGGTGGCCAAAGCCGCAGGACGTAACGTTGTCGTGGGATCGAGAGCGCCGGACTCTAAGAGCGCGGCAGCAGCGTCTTCATAGTAGGCCCCTGCAGGCACGTCGACGAAGGGTGTCTTCTGCGCGAAGACGGAAAGCGGCATGCCGGAACAGAAGAGGAGAACGCCTGTGATTGTGTAGATCCGCTGTGCGCGGAAGGGAGAGGGAAGGGAGAACATGGGATGGGGGGGAAAAAGAGAGAAAAGCGCAGGGCGATGCTGGTTCCGAGAGCATCACCCTCGCGCTCCTCGGAGGTGGAAGCCGCCCTGCAGAGGAATCCTCTATGCGGGGCCTTGCATAGGAAGGGGGGAATGAAAAAGAACAAGCGGTATTACTGCCCTGAAGGATTGGAACTTGGCAGAGGGCCATTGATATTCAGATTCACCGAGGGGGCCTCAGTGGCATCCGCAAGAGGTCGATTATTGAATGGGAAGACCCGCATAACGTACAGCGCGATGCCCAGAACAACGAGAATGGCGACGATTGCAACGAGAGCGGTCAGTGAAGATGCAGTGCCGTTGTCATGCTGGACGTCGTGTTCGATGATGGTTGGCATAGAGAAGTGGGGAAAAGAAGAAGTAAGGAAGAAATAAAAGAGAAAAAAGCTTAGTTCGCCGGAACGGTGACAGTGTTGCTCTGCAGTGTTACTGCACCGATGCGAGCGAGCAGTCGGCCATCCACTTTGGCGCCTGTTTGAAGCGAGATGGACTGGTCGGCAAGAATCGTCCCTTTGAACGTTGCATTTGTTCCAAGGTTTGCCGAGGTACCCACCTGCCAGAAAATATTGGCTGCCTTCGCCCCGCCGATGAGTACGATCTGTCGCCCGGCTGACACACTCAATGTCGATGCCACCTGAAAGACAAACACGGCATTGGCGTTGCCCTTGGCATCCAGTGTCAGATCACCGGAAGAGATCTCCAGTGATGACGTAGATTTATATAGGCCCGGGCTCAAGGTCGATCCGCCCAGATTTCCCGCGACACTCACCGGATTCGTGGAACGTCCTGCAAGGTCATTGTAGGCAATGGTGAGTGCCACTTTTGCCTGTGATGCCAGAGTATCCGTCACATGGATCGCACCTCCGTTCACAATCCCCGGTGCGAAGCCGGTGACCGCAGATCCCGGGCTGACGCCCAAATTTCCCGTTACGGTCGTTGGACCGGTATTGGTTACCGTTGAACCGGCCAATACACCGAATGTCGATGCGGCTCCCAACGACACAGAAGACTGATTGGCATGGAGTGAGGTGTTCGCTGAAGAAGAGGTGACGCCGCACGAGAAATTCGCATATTCACTATTTCCGTCCAGCGTGGTGTAGGCATAGCCGCCACAAGAACTTTTCCAGGTCAGAGCAGTACCCCTTGGTCCTTTCACACCGGCGACGCAGGTCCCGATCCCGCTGCAGCCGAATGCGAGAGGGCTGTCTGAAGCAGTGGCGGTATCGCACCTCTGCTCCGTCGTCGCGCCACTGAAGACGCATTTGACTTGTTCTGTAACAAAGGCAGAGGTGGTGGAATTGACGCATGTTCCATTCACACATGTCTTGGTCGGGCACGGTGCCGCAAAACATGCAATTTGCGGGCAATCAGTGTCTGCTGTGCATCGGGTGGACGGCGTGCATTGGCGAGCCAATGCAGTGCAGGCGATCGTTCCCGTTGCCCTCCCGCAGTTGCTTACATCAACCGGCGTCTGTGATTGCCAGCCATTCGTGCAAGCGCCCCAGGCGCATTTCCACTTTGGAGTGCAGGGTGTCGGAGACGACGAAGAGAAGCTTGCCCTGCTTGTACTGCGAGAACTCGCATGTCCATTATTCAACGCAACTGCCTGTTGCACGCATGTGCGAAATCGCAGACGGATTGCATGCCGATCTTCTGAACCGAAATTCAAACCAAAGACGCCATTGTGGTTTCTCTGGCGCAAACACACTTGCACCTGTTCGCCTGTCGCCCCCATTCTCTGACCTTGGGCGGATGCAAGCGTGAGGCCCATGAGGGAGAGCGCGGATGCCGCGATGAGCGTTGTACCTATACTGAAGCGTAATCGTGTCATACAAAATTGGGGGGGAAAGAAATGTCACAATGGTCGCGTGTCATTTTTGTGCAAGTGTCTGCGCACACACGAAGTCGCCGTGATGAAACCCTCCCGACACTCATCTGGACCGGCCTTCGCCCGAAACCATGAGGAGCAATGAATTTGCTGTTCGTTATTGCTTTATGGAGGGGAGGCTACGGCCGGCAGGCCACTCTTCCTGCAAGACGAGATCGTTCAGGCAGGCAGTGCGGCTGCGCTGGCCGGCTTTTCCACTTTAGGCATCCAGCTGGTCAGAAAATCCATGGGCATGAGATCAATGATCTTTCGTGCCTGAAGTTCAGGTTCGAGGAATCTGTTGTTGTACTTCCACTCCATCTCTTTGAGGTAATACCCCGTATTCCGTTTCCAGATGCCATGGTGGCTGCGTACGCGCTCCCGGATCCATGTCCACAGTTGCTCCGTACCATCTTTCCCCTTTTCATCCTTCGTGAAACGGTGGAACTTGCCGCAGCAAATGAAACCGGCATAGCCCTCGTGGCGGCCAGCCGTTTTCTCTTTGGAGCCAAACATATGAAAGTGAAACACCGCTTCATCGTCTTTGAGCGGGTCAATGGTGACTTTGCCGCTCTCGTGCAACTGCACGCCGAATACCGGCGGCTTTCCCTTCTCATCACCGGAACGGATTTTACTATTGCACCATCTGCACCGGGATTTGCCGTGCACGACCTGTACGTCTCCTCCATGAGAAGAGAGGAGCTGGATTTTTTCCTGTGGCAGACTCTTTTCGACCAGAAGCTTGCGAAAGTGATCGTAGTAGGCAGCAACCAGCTTATAGCGATGATGCGTAATCTGCGACGTCCGGTGTGCCGAAAAATCGAGGCAGAAACAGAGGAGGATCTCGGCACACTGCTGCAGCTTGTTGATTGCTGTCACTTTGTGGATACGAAACTTCTTGCCGCACGTGGTGCACTTTCTGCGTCCGTCCCCCAGGGTATTCAGTTTCGTTCGAATCCCGCAATAAGGGCAAAGGAGGTGACGCGAGGTATCACTTTGGGTTGGACGCACTTTGTCCCTGAGGTGCGGTAGGAGAGAATCCGCGTTAATAATCATCGTAGGGGCGGAAGAGGAACCCTTTGAACGATCAGTATAGTCCTTTTTCAGAAGAAAAGGCGCGAGATCGATATCTCATCGACATAATTTCATTATGTTGCTCAGAAACTTTGCATCGGTCTCCAGATGAATCTCCTGTGCATCTGTGCATTTCTTTCTGGCCTCCACTGCGCTCACTTTTTTGAAGAAGTCAGTCTCACATCATCTGTCAGCTCTGGATGAATACCGGAATCCCGATATCCGCCCATTCATAAATCTCATTCGCTTCATCAGGAAGAAAGCGCACGCATCCGTGAGAAACCGGTACGCCGATGTGACTCAGTGCTTCGCTCCAGAATCCGGAACTCTCTGCCGATACTCCCAAATAGGGAAGGCTGTGGAGTCCGAATGCACTGTTCTTCGTGAACGACATATATTTCGGCATGCGGTACGGAACTGCCTGACCGCTCACGCGCAGGTCCTCTTTCTTGTAGATCTGAAATTCCCCCCGTGGGGTCGGCGTGGCCGGAGCACCAGAGCTGATCTGGTACGTTTTCACGATGATCCCGTACTCGGTGAGGAATGCTTCCTGTGTTCCCAGATAAATCCAAATAGCCTTTGCCCCGGAGGCGACTGTTGGATCGAGGAGCCCCGTTGCGCCCGACTCCGTAGATTGCGTAACGGGAATGTCTGAGGAAGGCAGGAATGGCGTGTCTGCCCTTTGAGAACCTGTGCTGCCGGATTTCTTATTGATCCGCCGATTGAGCCTGCAAGAGATATCACAGGCATACGTCCGGGGAGTTGCGCGAGACGCCGCAGTTGCAACCCTTGTTTCGACGACGTGCCCCGCGTCCGTCTGTTGTTCCTTGGCGATCACCACTGCTGCGTATCCCGTGAGGAGGAGGGTGGTGATCGCGGCCAGTGCTGTTTTGAGATGTATCATGGCGCTCAACTGTCGGTGATTAAAGAAATGAACTTTCACAATAGATGTGTGCGACTTTTGCGCAAGAGCAAGCGCATACACAGAGTCGCCAGTGTCGGCCTCTCTCGGCGCTTATCTGGACTGCGTGTGTATTGTTTCGTTCGTGTACTCACGCTGAGACGAAGAAAGCGGTGAGGAGTGGCGCTTGGGATCGGACGCGTTTCTTCCTTAAGATGCGGCAGAAAAATAGACAGTGGTCATCACTGTGGAAGCGGGATCGAGCGATTGCCAGCTTTCGCAATAGTCCTTTTTACAGAGAAAGGATGAGAAATACATATCCGGTCGACAATCATCCATGATGTTGCTTGGAGGTTTCTTTTTGGCCATGCACATGCGGCAATCTTTTGCAGAGGGTCATAATGAAGGACTCGTCAATGACACATTTTTGCGGCGATCGTATACTGGCCGCCTATGCAGGAGAATTCCCGCAACAATATCCCCACCATCATCGTGGTCCTGGGGGCAACCGGCGACCTCATGGCGAAGAAAATCGTCCCGTCCCTTCTGCACTTGTCTTCGGAGGACAAGATTCCCAACAAGTTCAGGGTGGTGGGCTTTGCGCGTCGCGATCTCACCGATGATGCCTTCCGGGAACATATTGCATCCATTGTCGCGGAGCACAAGGAGCAGCATCCCACGGACTTGGATCCGCAGGATTTCCTCAAGCTCTTCTCGTACCATTCCGGCGATTTTGAACAGGTCGCAGCCTATCGGGGGCTCCAATCCAAACTGCAGGCGATTGATGCCGAGTGGGGGGTGTGCACGAACAAGGTGTACTACCTTGCGGTCCCACCCGAAAAATTTGCGTCCATTTTTGAAGGTCTGGCCGCAACCGGGCTCAACAAGCCCTGCGGCGGTGCGTACGGCTGGACACGCATGCTCATCGAAAAGCCGTTCGGTCATGACGGCGCTTCAGCGGAGAAATTGGAGCAGCTGCTGTCACGCTACTTTCAGCAAGAACAGATTTATCGCATCGATCACTATCTGGCCAAGGAGCTCATTCAGGGCATTTCACATTTTCGTTTTTCGAATACGCTGCTCGAATCGTCGTGGAGCAACCGGGACATCGAGAAAATCGAAATCCGACTGCTCGAAAACATCGGCGTGGAAACGCGCGGCAGTTTTTACGAAAGTGTCGGAGCGCTGAAAGACGTAGGGGAGAACCATGTTCTCGAAATGCTGGCCGCGATCACCATGGATGCCCCGGTGAGCATGAGCATAGAAGAATTGCACGAGAAGCGTGCGGAGCTGATGAACACGCTCAAGCCGTGGACGCTCGAAGACATACGGCAGAACACCTACCGCGCTCAGCATGACGGCTATCGGACGATCAAGGGTGTTCGCAGCGATTCCACTGCGGAAACGTATTTCAAGCTGAAGACCGAATTACTGCATCCCGCCTGGCAGGGCGTGCCCATCACCCTCGAGGCCGGCAAGCGCTGCCCCGCCTCCCGCAAAGAGATTGTGGTGACGTTCAGGCATCCGCATGCCTGCCTCATGTGTTCGCGGGATCATCGCATCCAGAACCGGGTGGTGTTTGCGCTGGAGCCCGAAGAGAAAATTTCGATCCACTTCTGGACCAAGAAATCGGGCTACGAACACACGCTGGAGGAACGCACGTTCGATTTCTTCGTCCACAAGAGAACATCCCGGGTGAAGTACGTCGAGGAATACAGCAAATTGATTTTCTCCTGCATTCTCGGCGACCAGACGGTGTTCTTAAGTCCCGATGAAGTCCGGGCGCAGTGGAGGTTCGCCGATCCGCTTGTGCGTGCCTGGAAGCAGAATGTCGTGCCGCTCCACCACTACAAGCCCGGCACCAGCGAAATATTCGAGGCATCTGCGCACATCGGCGCAGAGCCCAAGACAACGGCTCTCGTGAAAGAAATGGCCATTGTGGGCCTGGGTAAGATGGGGGCGAACATGAGCCGGCGCATGATGGAGCAGGGCTGGCGCGTGGTGGGGTTTAACCGGTCACCGGAAGTCACCAAGGCATTGGCAAAGGAGGGTCTGGTGCCCGCGATGACGCTTGCAGAGGCGGTGCAGAAACTTCCCGACAGAAAGATCATCTGGCTCATGGTTCCAGCCGGTCAGGCGGTGGATGACGTGCTGTTTGGCGCAGAAGGGCTTTCTCGTATCCTGAAGCGCGGAGACATCGTCATCGATGGCGGCAATTCCTACTACAAAGACACCGTTGCCCGTGCGAAAAAACTCCACCGTCTCGGGATCAGGTTTCTGGATTGCGGAACGTCCGGCGGACCGAATGGTGCCCGCGGCGGCGCCTGTCTGATGATCGGCGGGGAGCGAAAAGATTTCGAAGACAGCGAGACGCTGTTCAAGGATTTCGCCTTGCCGAACGGCTATCAGTTTTTTCCCGGTCATGGTGCCGGCCACTTCGTGAAGATGGTTCACAACGGCATCGAGTACGGCATGATGCAGGCCATCGGAGAGGGTTTCGCATTGATGAAGAAAGTTCCGTACAAGCTGGATCTGGCTCGCGTCGCGGACGTATACAACCATGGCAGCGTCATCGAGTCGCGGCTGATCGGCTGGCTGGAGGAAGCACTCCAACTCTACGGCCAGGATCTGAAAGCGGTGTCCGGCTCGGTGCAGCAATTGGGGGAGGGAGCATGGACGGTGAAGACGGCGAAGCAAATGAAGATTCCCGCGCAGGTGATCGAGAGCGCGCTCAATTTCCGCTACCACTCCGAGCAGCACCCCAGCTTCACGGGCAAGATCGTTTCCGCGCTCAGAAACCGCTTCGGCGGGCATGCCGTTTCGGCAAAGCCGAAGAAGAAGCGGGCCGGTTGATGCGGCTTTCGAGTCACAGAGTCCATTCCTGCCTGCGTTACGAAAAATACCGAACAAGAATTTCCCATTGGTTCTGCCCCAGGATGAGATGGAACACGAGGGCTCCCAGGATGCCGTGTGCAATACCGAGGGCGAAGAGATTGCGATAGAAATGGTAGAGGTATGTGAAGCAGAATCCCGCGATGAATGTGAGTATGGCTAACTCCGCGGAAGGGATGTGCGCACAGGCGAAGAGGGTGGCGGTGATCAATGAACGCATCGTCAGTGATGGAACCGCATGCACGAGGTTTTCGGCAATAAAATTCTGCAGCACGAATTGCTGCGCCACTCCCCAGAGCGGGTAGAGCGCAAGCACATACCAGAATGCAACGGGCAGTGTGTTCCCTCGCATCCATCCGTATCCGTAGAGCACTATCCCCGCAATGACGACGAAGAGCAGGTACGGCGGAAGACACTGCCAAAAATTATCGAAACGGAGTCCCCAATCACGGAAGAGGTGCATCCCCGACCGCACAGCGCGAAACGTGATGTACACAATGACGATGATCGCAGCAGCGGCATTGTAATACGTGGCAATTTGCGTACCCCACAGCATCTCGAATGCCGGCTGCAGAGCGCCGATCGAAAGGATGAATGCCAATTCGCCATACTGCGGTTTCATAGGTTCGAGCGTACCACTTCAAGAGTGGGGCGAGCGATGGGTATCGAACCCACGACCTCCAGGGCCACAACCTGGCGCTCTAACCAACTGAGCTACGCCCGCCACGATAGTGCGAGTGTAAAGTTTTTACGCTCAAGGGACAACACAATACTGAACAGGCCAGAAGGATTTTCTCAGTAATAATAGAGCAATTATTTGCTGCTTTTCCTTGTAACCTGATGGATGTTTTAAGTGCCATTCGCGTCTCTTGGCGTCTTTCGTCTGTGGATGATATTCGAAGTATGCAAGTTGCAGAGGTCGCCTTGCCTTGGTTGCCTTCACGTAGCCAGCGCAATGCTCCTGAAAACGTTCTTCAATCGATCGTGTTGTTTGACCGATGTACCATTGATGATCGTTTTCGGAGTAGAGAAAATAGACCGTTGCCATGGCAGATGACTATAATCTTAGCCACCAAAGACCTCCAGGGGGCCGAAGGCCGGCCTTTGGTCCCACAACCTGGCGCTCTAAGCCCGAAGGGCGCCCCTAGGGCCCAACTGAGCTACCTGCCTGCCGGCAGGCAGGCGCCCGCCACTGACGGACATCCTAGTGAGAACTTGCGTCGCTTTCCAGCCTCTCTCAGGATTTCTTTTTGTCCTTCTAGTCCTGCGAGATGTTGTCCGCGCGGATGATCGCTATAGGCTCATCCGATTCTCCGGCTTCCTTGGGGGGCACGGGTTCTGCAGGCGGAGGCAGTGATTTTTCCTTCTTCTTGGGGGGAGCGGGGATATCGGGTTCCGGCTGCTCTGGTTCCGGCTCATGTGCCGGAGCAGATTCCTGCGGCGCCACTGCATCCGCCGTTTCCTCTTCGCGTTTCTTCTTATTGGCGCGGTAGCGGGCACGCTTCTTCCGGCGCCGCTCGCGTTCTGCGGGAGAGAGCTCCTCTTTTTTTCCCTCCGTGGGAGCGGTGGCGGGTGCCAGAACGGGTGCTGGAGCGGAAGGCTCCGCAATCGGTGCAGGTGATGGAGGGGGCGTAGGAGGGGGAGTGACCGGGGGGGCGGGCGGAGGAGGCGGTGGGGGCTCAGGGAGCTTTGGCGTTTCCGTCTTGGGAGACAGCGGAGGAGTGGGCGTTGCCGGAGCGGCAGGGGATGGAGGCGGAGGCGGAGGCGGAGGCGGAGGAGGGGGAGTCGCTTCGACTGCGGGGGTGGAGGGCTCCATCCAGGGCGGGAGCGGGCGCTTCTCTGCGGCAGGCGCTTCGGTGACGGGTTCCGTGGGGAGAGATGGAGCGGCTGTTGCCACCGTATGGCCACGCTTTTCCGCTTCTTCGTGACCTTGTTTGAGCCAGCTCGGCGCTTCCTCCTCCTGGAAAGACAATTCGCTCAGCTTTTCCGGTCCCTCCGGTGCAACTGTGGGTTCCGTCAGCACTTCCTGCGGAGCATGTTCCGGCTGAGTGTGCTGTACGGGTGCAACATCGATGAAGGCCATGGGCGGAGGAAGGTCGAGGGAGGGCGGTGAGGATGGCGTCTTCTTGGCTGGTGCGGCTGTCGGCGGATTCTCGGGTCCTGTATCCAGTCGTCTCTGAACCACCTTGCCGATGAGCATGACGATGCCGAATCCGGCGCCGACAGCCAGCAGAAGTCCTGCAACGATCATCAGGATGGTCTTGAGTCCAAACGATGACGGCTCTTCCGTTCCTGTGCCCGCAGAGGAAGAAGAGGTGCTTTCGAACGAGCTCGAAGATGTGTTCGGAGCCATGACGGTCGAAACCGGAAGGATACCCGTTACATTGAGCACTTCCACTGTGGTCGTCAGATCCCGCACGCGCAGGATGACCGTGAACTCGCCGTTTGCTGCATAGAGATGCACGGGCTGGTCCAGCATGCTCTGTCGGCCATCGCCGAAATCCCAGTGGAACAAGAGCGGACGTCCATCTCCTGAGAGAGCCGTCGGGTCCACGGAGAAGGCATACGTTCCGTTGCCGCGATCTTCGATCTGAATGAGCTCGAGGCCCGAGGGTGTGGCGAGTGGTTGCTCCGGAGCAGGGGTCGTCGGCACGCCACCGCCGGAAGCGAGCCGCACGATCTGTGTCGTTGGTCCGGCAGCATTGGCGCCCCGGACCGTGATGGTCCTGTTCGTGTTGCCGTCGGTGAACCAGATGCGCAGGGCGGAACCCTCCGCCTCGAAGAACGTCCCCCGGCTTTCGGGGTCGTTCGTGGGGTCTCCGTCTCCGTCGGCATCCTGATCACTGTTGAAGTCTGCAGTCAGGTTCGTCGCGCCGTTCGTGGCGCGGAGGAGGAAGGTCTGGTAATTCGTATCGAGGATGACGACGCCGTTTGCATCGGAAAGGGGATCGGTTTCCACGAGAGGCTGGGTCGTTACAGGCGCCGTCGCCGGTGCGTCGGCAACGATGTGGATGGCGAATGTGCGCTGGGTGAGGGGAGTGCGGTCAGCCGCAGCCACCTCGCCGCGGAGCAGAAAATCTCCGGCTCCCACGAAGCGCTCGCGAAAGAGCGGTCCGCGGTCCGCCTGCACGAACGTGCCGTCTGCTTTGGTGAGCGACCAGGTGACTTGCTGATCGGGGATGCCCGATGTTGCCAGGATCTCGAACACGCTGCCGGGAGCCAGTGTCCAGGATTCCATGAGGAAGGGTTGATCCTGTTCGATGGCGAAAGCGGCATTCCCTCCCGCGAGAAGCGCGAGGGCGATGCCCAGTCCCAGCCGGCGGAGAGTGAAAGAGGTGCGCATCGTTAGAAAACGGAGATCACGAAGTTGACAATGGCGTTGGCAATGAGAATGAGGATGAGTCCCACGATGGTGTAGATGACGATCTTCTTGGCTCGTTCTTTTGCACTCTCCTCGCCAAATCCCACGATGAGCCAGATGCCTGCGATGATGATGACGATGACAGCGATGAGAGAGACGTATGTCAGGATCTGTTGGGTGATCGAGATGATGGCGCCTCGCAGATCAACCCCGCCGCCTCCGCCGCCGACATTGATTTCGTTGGCATCGCCCAGTGGTCCCTGCGCGGCGGCCAGCCGCGGAAGTGTGAGGAGTGCGAGCGCGGTGATGCGGGACCGGAGAGTGGTCATAGGGATCAGCTGACGAGACCGATGAAGAACATAACGAGTGCTTTGGCGAGCAGGATGAGAACGAGGCCGATGGCGGTGTAGATCACGATCTTCTTCGCCGTTTCTTTCGCCGAATCACTGCCGAGGCTCAGGATCAGGTAGAGTCCTGCGATAATGATCATGACGACGGCAATGAGCGCGACGTACGTCAGGATCTTGTTCACGATATTGGCGATAGTCACGCGCAGGCTGCCTCCCTGAATGCCCTGCACACCCAGGCTTTCTGCTCCCGGCTGCAGACCCGGCCCGGTGTAGACCTGTGCGAGGGCGTGCCCTTCTGGCACGGCCATTTGGAGCATGGCGACGGTGCATCCGAGGGCGATGGCGCTGAGCCAGAGGCGGGTTCTCATAGGCGAAAAGGGAATCTGTCTTCTTCTTTGTATGATAGCATACTTTGCGTCATTTTGCCACTCTGTATTCGTGAGTCCTCCATCGCCCCAAACGCTCCTCCGGCATGCCAAAGTTCCCGCATTCCTCGTGACGAATCTCGTGAATATCCGCTACCTCACGGGGACGGACGTGAGCGCGGGCGCGGTGCTCGTGACGCCGCGTCGTTTGCTCTTCTTCGTCGATCCGCGTTACCGCGAAGTGGCCGCCAACAGTGCATCGTCGTGTACCGTCTGCGATCTGCGGGATCTCAAGCGCATGCTCGCACGCATACCGCTGTGTGGGTGTGAAGCGGAATCGGTGACGCTGGCGCAGAAACAGAGATGGAAATCTCAGTTCCGTCCGACGAAGTTCCTGCCGAAGAGCGGCGTGCTCGAATACTTCCGGCGATCCAAAAATTCCAAGGAACTGAAGCTCTTCCGTACGGCGCAGAAGATCACGCAAGAGATCCTGCGCCGCGTTCCTGCCGCGCTGCGGGGACCCGTTTCGGAACGGGAACTGGCCTGGAAACTGCACGCCTGGGCCCGTGAACTCCGTGCGGATCAGCAGATGGCTTTCGATCCCATCGTCGCCTTCGGCATGCATACGAGTCGTCCACACCACCACCCCACGACACGTACCCTGAAGAAGGGGGATATCGTGCAGGTGGACACAGGTGCGCGTGTGGGCGGGTACTGTGCGGATCAGAGCCGCGTCTTCTTCACGGGTACAAAAACTCCGGCTGAGGAGCGTGCCCTCGCCGCAGTGGAGGAGGCGAAGCACGCGGCAGAACGATTGGTCCGGACGGGGGCATCGACACACGAGCTCGATCGCGCTGCGCGAGCCGTCTTGCAGAAGCACGGCATGGAAGATGCGTTCGCCCACTCGCTCGGGCATGGCGTGGGTTTGGAAATTCACGAGGGCGTGACCTTGAGCCAGCTGCGCCCCGAGGAACACCTGCTGTCGCAGGAAATCGTCACCATTGAACCGGGGGTGTACTTCCCGGGGAAATTCGGAATCCGTCTGGAGGACGAAGTGGTTGTTTCAGGCGATTGAGCCCTTTATAGAGCCAAAAAATAATATGACAATCATTCATTTCATTTGGTGAAGAAAGCATATTCTGCTGTCTGCTTGAAGGGGACGCAGCGCACTAAAAATGCTAGAATGATGAGAAATGCACATCAAAACTATCCCGCTCTATCGCCGACGCCGCATCCGCATTCCCCGGCACATCCGCGTGATCGTCGTGCTCTTGAGTCTCGTGGTGCCGGTCTGGACCATGGGAGTCGGCAGAGATCAGCCGCGCGAACAGGATTTCATCCTCACGGCCTACTACTCGCCGCTCCCCGGACAGTGTTGCTACGTCAAGGGCGGGTACCGCGCCGACAAAGTGTTGAACGGAGAGGGGACGCACGGGGCCGACGGAACGCCGGTGTATCCCGGCATGATCGCCGCACCCGCCAGCTATTCGTTCGGCACGGTCGTTGTACTGCCCGGCATGGGCACGTTCACCGTCCATGATCGCGGTGGGGCCATCACGGAACTGCCGAAAGGGGAGCACCGTCTGGATATTTGGGTGGGTGAGGGGGAGGAGGGGTTGGCGCGGGCACTCGCCTTCGGCGTGCGGCGCGTGCACGGCTCGGTCTATGCCTTCGGGGGTTATCAGCCCAAGGAGCGTTTCGCACTCGATAACTTTCCTGCGGTGCTCGCCCGGCTCGAGCCATTCCTCGTGCGTGGGCAGCATCTGCTCGTCCCGCAGGTGAAAGCGGGGGATCGCGGGCTCTCGGTAGAGATGCTGCAGCATTCCCTCCAGAAACTGGGGTTCTTCGAGCACACCGTCACCGGTCTCTTCGGTGCGGTCACGCAGAGTTCTCTTCAGGAATTCCACAATGCCTATGGTCTGCAGGAGCCGTCGGACCGGCTCAGTGAGCGCTCCGCTGCAGCTCTCTCGGCTGCTGTGCAGCGTGCCGGAGCGGCGCAGCCGGTCCTCCGGAATGTGGACAAACATGCGAAGCCGTCGGTCGTGCGCGCGGCGCAGCGAACACTGCGATTTCTGGGGTTCTACCGCGGACGCACGAACGGGCAGTATGACGATGCGCTGGCGGGTGCGATCCTTACATTCCAGCAGACCGAGCAGCTGGTGGGCACGGCCACGGATCCCGGGGCCGGACGCATCGGGCCGCTCACGCGTGGCAAACTGCGGGAGGAGTGGAATCAGAAACTCACCATGGAGCTTGCCGAGCGGCTGCTCACACTCCACCGTGTGGAAGTGCTGCTCGATGAGCGCGGAAAAAACGTCGATCAGTTCCTCGGCGAGGGGGAGAGCGGTGCGCAGGTTTCGCTCCTGCAGCGCCTGCTTGCCGACCGCGGGTACTTTCCGCGCGAGAAAGTGAACGGGTATTTCGGTCCGCAGACGAAGGCAGCCGTCCTGCAGTATCAGATTGACCGCAAACTTGTCACCGAAGGAGGGAGCGGAGCGGGGGCCGTGGGTCCGCAAACACTCCGGAGCCTGCGTTCGGAGGAGCAGCAGGAGGCCTATGTGCTGGTGAGAAGCGAGGGGTGGAGGGCGCTTTAGGGCTAGGGTGAGGGCTAGGGATTTTTTGTGATACCTAATCCTCTTCCTAACCCTAACCCTAACTGTGGGCGTCAATTGCACTTCTTTCATGACTCATGCAGCATGCTCCCATGCGCCGGTTCGCGTTGTTTGCCGTGCTGTGCCTTGTGCCGCTCTCTGTCTTCTCTCAAGACGGCGCTCTCACGCGCCGTGACGGATTTCTGCTGATCTGGGAGGGAATAAGGCGCGATCCGGATCCCACCAGCGAGACGCCGTTCCGCGACGTGCCGAAAGGGGAGCGGGGCAGCGCTCAGATCACGTACGCCAAGGCGCGCGGGCTGCTCGATGATGCTGAGTCGTTCTTTCCCGATGAGCCGCTCCTGTTCAGAGATGCCGTGCTGTGGCTCTTGCGCACGCGCAACGTGGCGGATCTCGATGCGATGACGCCCGAGGCGCTCCCGGTCCTGCTGCAGCGCTATCCCTTCGTTGAACAGTCACGCGATCTTGCGCTTCCGCTTTCCTCCACAGATGCGCTCCTCGCGCTCTCTGTTGCGCTCGATCAAATGCTGGCCGAGGAGGTGCACGAAACCAGCCTGTATTCCGAAAAATTCCACGGCAAGGGAACAGCGTGCGGGGAGCCGTTCGACATGTACGCGCTCACGGCTGCACACCGCACGTTTCCGTGCAATACGCTCGTGAAGGTGACGAATATCGGGAACCAGCAGAGCGTGATCGTGCGCATCAACGACCGTGGTCCGTACGTCGATGGCCGCGACATGGATCTGAGCCTCGAGGCCTTCACGCGCATCGCGCCACGCAGTCAGGGTGTTGCACAAGTGCGCTTCGAGCGGCTCGGCGACGACGCACTCGTCGACTCCTGTGACGGAGCTGTACGTCGCTACCAGAAGCGCATTACGCGGGATGTCCGCTTCGACCGTGGCGTTCCCCATGCGTCGCCGATCGGCTCACCCATCGCGCTCACATCCGTCCGTCCTTTCGTCGTCCGTTCCATCGTGTATCCGGATGGTTCGACGGAGCGCATCGAAGACTGGGTGAATCCCGGCGAGGTGTTCTCGTTCACGCCGTCCCTCACCGGCCTCTACTCCTTCAGGGTCGGGAGCGTGGATGGTCGTGTGCGGGACATGCAAATGAATGCCTGGGAGTGCGCCCAATGACGTGAGCGATTAATTTATTAATGCATCATAATTCAGATAAGTATCAAGTTGCCGTCAGGGGCATCGGATGCCGAAATCTGCTATAATTAATCGAATTACTTGTATATTCCTCACGTACCCTTTTGTTCAGTCTCCTCGAACGCTTCTTCTGGCCCTTCTTCTGGATCGCAGGTCTCGCGGTCGTCTCGCTCGTACCCGGGGCGTGGCCGGCATTCGGACGCTGGTGGATCGCTCATCCGTTCTTGAACTCCGGCATCATCGTGGGCGTCTACGTGGCGTGGAAAATGGTGAAGTGGAACTTCCGGTACTTCTACGCTGTCTGGAAATCACGTTCGCTCGTGAAGATGAAGATCATGCTGCCGCGCTCCGACACGAAGGTGGATACAGAGAAGCGAACCGAGAAAGATTTCAAGGAGAAGGTGGCGATCATGGAGCAGCTCTATCGTGCCCTCTGGGAAGTGCAGAGTCTGACGATCTGGCAGGAGCTGCGTTACTGGTTCTTCCGCTACATCACGATCAGTTTCGAGATGTACGTCGAGAAGGGCCTGCTCATGTTCTACGTAGTGACGCAGCCGGAGCTCCAGTCCATCGTCGAGAAGCAGATCACCGCGTTCTACCCGAATGCCGAGGTGACATTGCACGATACGCCGGACCTGTGGCCCAAAGGCACCAAGCTCACGGCGTACAACATGATCACGGATAAGCCCTTCATGTTCCCGCTTCGGTATTACGAGCAGATGCAGGATGATCCGCTGAACGGCCTCGCGAACGTGCTCAGCAAGATGCAGGCCGATGAGACAGCAGGCATCCAGATGGTGCTCATGCCCTCCACGTCGCCCAAGTGGGGCACGCGGACGAAGCAGTACGCTTCGCAGAAATTCAAGGGGAAGAAGGAGGGCTGGTTCGGCAATGTGCCGATGCTGGGCGCACTCTTCTCGATCCTTGGCGGCGTCACCACCGGCACTGAGGGCGAGACCTTCGCCCCGGGTGCGAACCGCGGCGATGCCTTCGTCCGCATGATTCAGCCGGAGGAGGAGCTCTACAAACGCATGGGTGAGAAGGCCGGCATGAGCTTCTATTTCGCCTCCATCCGCATCGCCTCTGCGGCGAAGACGTGGCAGCGTTCCATTGAGATTACCAACAATCTGCAGGTCGCATTCAATGCCTTCAAGGATATCTACGGCAATTACCTGGATGATCACCGCATGTTCACCAATTTCTTCCCGCTCAAGTGGAATGCGCCGATTATCTACAAACTGTGGCAACGCCGGATCAACGGGTTCTGGCACCCGCGCTGTCTGCTCGTCGAGAAGGAACTTGCGGGGCTCTTCCACTTCCCCGACAGCCGCTACAACAAGATCCCCATCATCGAGTGGATCAGCTATCGCGTGCTGCCTCCGCCTCCGAATATTCCCGCCGAGGGCATTCTCATCGGCATCAACAAGCACCGGGCCGTCGAGACACCCATCCGTTTCCATCCCGAGGACCGCACCCGCCACCACTACATCATCGGAAAATCCGGAACGGGTAAATCTGCGCTGCTGTCGTGGATGAGCCGTCAGGATATCGAGAGGGGTGAAGGGGTGTGCATCGTGGATCCGCACGGAGACCTGATCGAGGATGCGCTCGCTCACACGCCCAAAGAGCGGGCAAAAGATATCGTCCTCTTCGATCCTGCAGATACCGAGCGGCCGATGGGCCTCAACCTGCTCGAGGCCAAAACGCCCGAAGAGAAAGACCGCGCCGCGCTCGATGCGATGGAGATCTTCATCAAGCTCTTCGGCAACGAGATCTTCGGGCCGCGCATTCAACACTATTTCCGCAACGGCTGTCTGACCCTCATGGATGACGAGGAGGAAGGCGCGACGCTCATCGACGTGCCCCGGCTCTTCGTGGATGACGAGTTCCAGCGGTACAAGGTTGCCAAGTGCAAGAACCACGTCGTCCGCAGCTTCTGGGAGCACGAAATCGCCAAGACTGGCGCCAGAGAGAAAGAAGAGATGATCCCGTACTTCTCAGCCAAGTTCGGCCCCTTCATCACGAATACCACGATGCGCAATATCATCGGGCAGCCCAAGAGCGCGTTCCAGATTCGCGAGATCATGGATGCGGGCAAGGTACTGCTCGTGAACCTGAGCAAGGGAAGAATCGGCGACGTGAACGCGCAGCTGCTGGGCCTGATCTTCGTGAACAAAGTGAACATGGCTGCGCTCTCGCGTGCCGACATCCAGCGCAAGCAGCGCCGCCGCTTCTACCTGTATGTGGACGAATTCCAGAACTTCGTGACCGATGCGTTCGCCACCATCCTCTCTGAGGCGCGCAAGTACGAGTTGGGGCTCATCATGGCGCACCAGTACATCGGACAGCTCGTGGGCAAGACGGAGGAGTACGGACAGGCCAGCACCAAGCTGCGCGATGCGGTGTTCGGCAACGTGGGTACGATCAGCTCCTTCAAGATCGGCGCGGAGGATGCGGAGTACATGGCCAAGGAATATGCGCCGGAACTCTCGGAGCAGGATGTGATCGGCATTCCGAACTTCAACTGCTACACGAAGCTCTCGATCAACAACGTTCCCTCGCGGCCCTTCTCAATGGCCACGATCTATGACGAATCCAACCGCAACGAAGAGCTGGCCGGACTCATCAAGGAGTACAGCCGCATGAAATTCGGCAGGAAGAAAGTGTTCGTTGATCAGGAGATCGAAGACAGAATCGGGATGGTCCGTTGATCCCTACCAGCCCCACGACGACCAGGAGGGCTGCGAGGGCCGCTGTTGCACGGAGCGGAAACCATCGCGGTATCCCTGTCGTTCTTTGTCGTCGTCGAGATCCCATTCCGCGCTCTCCCGTCCGCGGAGCATATCCTGCCGTCCGCTCTGGTACCCCTTGTCGTGGCGCTGCTGCGGCGAGAGATGCATGCGGAGGGTATTTTGCCCCTCCAGCTGGTGTTCCTGCTGCAGCTTCTGTTCGCTCTCTTTGATCGCGAGCGCCTTGATCAGGCGCCGGCGGTAGACGCTCATGCCGTGCGGCATCTGCCCTTTGCCGATATGTTCTCGCGCGGCGTCTAATTGTGTACTGCGGCTCTGGAGCTCCGAGAGCGGGAGGCTCATGTAGCGGTTGTGAATGCGGTTCTCGTCGATCATGGGTGTTGAGGGAAATGGGCGGTATCGTCCTCTGGAGGAGACGCCGCTGTCAAGAATACGTGGAAATGTTCCGTAGAATTCTCAGTCGTAATCTTTCTTCAGTTTTTCCACGATTGCCTGAAATCGCTCGTGCAATTGCGGAAAGTGCTCGGTGAGCCAGGCGGAAAAACCCGACGGGCCGATGATCCGCTGATCCCCCGCTTTGCCAGATTCGATTTTCTTGCGCTCGTGATGATCCACCAGGCGTAGCGGTCTACCCTGCAGTACCTGTGAGATGAGATCGCGCGTGAAGGCCTGAATCTCGCCCGTGACGTCCTGATACTCCTCGCCGCGGCCTTCGTTGTAGCCTTCGTACACGATGCCGGTGTGCGCCAGGAACTCCTCCGGCGTGATTGTTTTGCTCTCATCGAGCTTCGCAATCAGCCATTTGGAGTGTGGATCATGCGGGTCTTCCGTGATGATGCCGCCGGAAGCAGAAGCGGGCGGCGGAACGTACGGCGCCTCGATGAGGGAATTGCTCTGGGGGTGTTCCATGTACACGCCATGCATGTCCCAGTGCTTGCGGAACTTGGCCTCCACGTCGCGACCGCCCTCCATGGAGACGGTGACGATGTTGAGGTTCTGCTTCCGTGCTTGCTCGAGTGCGGCTTCCATTACCTTCTCATTGAGCACCTTGATCGCCCCTTTGCCGCGCAGGTTCTCGCGGATGCCGATGAGCCAGATGAAGAGCGTGGCGTCACGCTTCTGCCCTGCGGCCGGCTCTTCATCTGAGAGCGGCGTCACCTCGGTATTCGCGAATCCCACCACTGCCCCGCGCTGGTCGCGGAGCAGGATGTAGTCCGAAGAGCCCGATGCGATCAGCTCTTGCACGTCCGCTGTCACATCGTCCGGAGCCATGTCTTCCACACGCTTCCCAGCGATGGCATCCTTGCCTTTATGGCCGCCTTCCTCGCTGCTGTCCAATTCCTGGAGCTCCCCCAGAAGTTCCAGCTGCATGTGTGCACAGTGCCGCGCATTCCTTTCATCCACGGCATCATCGCCGGTGGTCCGGATCACCTCAGCGGCGAATTGCGGTGTCTCTGCCGCTCGTTCTGCAGCGGAAGAAGGTGCCGATGCGGTCCCCTCGGTCGTTTCGACAGTTTTTTCGGGGGTTTTGCTCATAAGGTGATTATATTATGTATTATTTATATGTCAACTTACCGCAAACAGGCGGAAATCACCATTTTCTTCTTTGTGCAGGAGCGGGTGCCCGAAAGCCGTAGGAAGGTGGTGCTACAATCGTCCCAATTCATTCCCAACCCTGCCCATGAAAAAGGTTTTGCTCTGGATTGGCGGAATCGTAATTGTGCTGGTGATTGTGTTCCTCATTGTTGCGGCTCTCATGGGGGCGAGCGTCATTCCTCTGTCGTCGACGCGGTCGTCCGTTTCGCAGAACTACGGGTACGATGGGGTGGCACTCCCCGGTGCGCCCATGCCGCGGGAAGAGTGGGATGAGGCGTCTGGAAACAGCAAAATGTACGATACAAGTGCATCGGTGACGCAGGCAGTGGATCGCGT
This sequence comes from Candidatus Peribacter riflensis, assembly GCA_001430755.1. Classification (GTDB taxonomy): domain Bacteria; phylum Patescibacteriota; class Gracilibacteria; order Peribacterales; family Peribacteraceae; genus Peribacter; species Peribacter riflensis. The sequence goes on from CP013062.1 coordinate 326,760, forward strand.
CATCATCCGCACGGCCAGGATGGCGATCATTGCAGAGGACGTACGCAAGACGGTAGAAGCGCTGCGTTCCTTCATCGAACAGGAAGGGGGATTCGTGGTGAGTACGGATGTGTCGACAGATGAGGGCAGTGTGCCCAGTGCCAGTGTATCGTTGCGCATTCCTGCGGAGCGCCTCGATGCCGCGCTTTCCTACGTGCGGCAACAGGCGTTGCGTGTTGTGAGTGAATCGGTGTCGGGTGAGGATGTGACCGAGGAATACGTGGACGTCAAGGCACGCCTTTCCAACCTGGAAGCGAGTGAGCGCCAGTTTCTCATCATCATGAAAGACGCCCGCAAGACAGAGGACGTGCTCGCCGTGCAGCGGGAGATCGAACGCGTGCGCGGAGAGATTGAGTCGCTGACCGCCCGCAAGAAATACCTGGAGGAGTCGGCGAAGCTCTCGTCGTTCTTCATTTCCATCGCCACGGACGAAGCGTCCATTCCCGTGGTGAATGAGAGCGAGCAATGGCGGCCATTGGTCGTCGCGAAGGCCGCAGCGAACGCGTTTGTCGAAGTACTGAAGTTCTTCGGCAATGTGATCATCTGGGCTATCGTCTTCGTGCCGGTCTGGGGAACGGCCATCCTCGTCGTCCGCTACTGGCGGAAGAGACATCTCCAGAGCCCGTAAGATTCCGGAAATTGATTCTGGTTTCCGCCGCTCTCCTGTACTCTGTCTTCGTATGGTTTCCTTCTCCCAAATCAAAGACATGTTCCGCGTGCAGCGCGAGGCGAAGAAGGTGAAGAAAGAGCTCAAGAAGATCCACGTGGAGGCCGAGGGGAGGGGAGTCAAAGTGGTCGTCTCGGCTGACATGGAGGTCGTGAGCATCGAGATCGCGCCCGATGCTGCCCGCGAAACGCTCGGCCGTGAAATTATGGATTGTCTGAACCGTGCGCTCAAGAAGGCACAGGTGGTCTCGGCCGAGAAGATGCAGGGGGTGATGGGCGAGATGGGGTTCCCGACGGAGCAGGGGATGGGACGAAAAGAATAGGACTAAGGGAAAAGGACTAAGGGAAAAGGACTAAGGGAAAAGGACTAAGGACTAAGGAAGAAGGGATCTGCTTCTGTGTGCTTAAAAATGCAAAATCTTCCTTAGTCCTTCGTCCTTAGTCCTTCGTCCTCTAAGATGCTATCAGTCATGAAGAAGCTTCTGCTCCTCGTCCTCGGCCTCAGTATCGTCGCGTACGCGTGGTACCTGCATGAGCTTTCACCGCTCGGTGGAACGCGCGCGGTTCGGGTGAAGGTGGAGTCAGGCATGAGTGTCGCACAGGTGGGGTCGCTCCTGCATGAGAAGGGCGTGATCCGCTCGGTCAGGGCATTCAAAGTCTATGTGAAGCTCCATGCGGCGGAAGCCGGTTTGCAGGCGGGGTCCTTCATCTTCCGGCCGGATATGAGTGTGGATGAAATCGTTGAAGTACTGCGATCCGGCAAGTCGGAGGAAGTGGCGCTCACTATCCCGGAGGGATGGACAGTCACTGATATCGACGCGCTGCTTGCATCCCAGGGGCTTGCGGAATCGGGAGCCGTCTTGGATTGCATCAAGCGGTGTGATTTTTCGACGTTTGATTTCCTTCCGAATGTTTCGGGCGGCGCTCCGCGTGGGGGAACGCTGGAGGGCTACCTCTTTCCCGAGACGTACTTCGTCTCCGAAGTGGAGTTCGTCCCCAAGTTCTTTCTCGAGCGCCTGCTCGGAACCTTCCGTGCCCGGGTGGTGAACGATCTCATGGCGGAGATCACAGCATCCGGCCACTCGCTCCACGAGATCGTTACGATGGCCTCGCTGATCGAGGCCGAAACCCGGACCGATACGGAGCGCCCGATCGTAGCCGGCATCCTCTGGAAGCGCCTCGAAGCGGGCATGCCGCTCGGTGTCGATGCCACGGTGCGCTATATCACAGAAAAACCGACGGAACCGATTACACAGTCGGATCTCGAAGTGAAGAGCCCGTACAACACGCGCAAATTCAAAGGGCTGCCGCCGGGCCCCATCGAGAGCCCGGGTATGACGAGCATCCTTGCGGCCCTCAAGCCACAGGAGTCGCCGTACTGGTTCTACCTGCACGACAGCAAAGGCCTCATTCACTACGCATCAACGAATGACGAGCACAACGAGAACAAGCGGCGGTATTTGAGATAGCTGTAAGACGTAAGTATAAGCAGTTGGTTAAGGCTTAAGTCTATCAAGAAAATGTGGTATAATACTCTTCGACGACCCACATCCTTCACAGATATCATTCACAGACAGCATGACCCCCGCACACAAGCTCAAGATCGGCGTGATGGGCTCGGCCAGTGGTCCGCAGATTTCCGATCCCCATGCGCGCGAGATGGCGAAGAAGATCGGGCAGGAGATCGGCAGGCGCGGCTACATCTTCATCAACGGCGCCTGTCCGGGCCTGCCGCACGACGCGCTTCTGGGGGCCAAGGAGGCCGGGGCGTTCACGCTGGGGATCTCGCCGGCGTTCTCGGAGTACGAGCACGTGAACGAGTACCATTCGCCGCTGGATAGCGAGATGCTCATCTACACGGGGCAGGGATTCATGGAGCGCGACGTCGTGAATATCCGTTCCAGCGACGGTGTGGTCTTCATCAGCGGCGGCATCGGAACCCTCAATGAGCTCACCATTGCGTATGATGAAGGCAGGCCGATGGGTATCCTCACCAATACCGGTGGCATCAGCAACGCCATCAAGAGCATCATCACCGATCTCTGTTTGCGTTCGATCCCACCGAACATGGTGTTCGACGATGACCCCGTCAAGCTGCTCGATAAACTGGAAGTCGCTATCCGTGCGTTCCCGCTTCCGATTCACGAAGACGGCCGTGTCATCGACAAGCCGGAAGGACGGCGCGAGGCCCCGCCGCATCTGCAGGAGAGAAAGCCGGGATGACATTTCGTGGGATGGCCACCTACCCGCCCGAACGTACCGACGTTCGGTACGGGCGGGCGGTGTCCCTCCCACGGACCCACCCTTCCCTTCAGTGGTGTCGCTCCAGACGCGGGTCCCGTCTTAAGCCACCCGCGTCTTCGCGACGTTTTTTTTATAATAGCTGCGGCAAGTGAACCCTATTTCCGATTCCCCGATTTCATGATCCACTTGATCGGCGTGCCGGTGAAGTCGAACACTGAGCGCAAACGGTTTTCGAGGAACTTGAGTTCGCTCGGCCGCACGTCCCGGGGTCTTTTGGCGAAGAGCACAAAGGTCGGGGGCACTTCGTTTGCCTGCGTGAGGTGTTTGGTCTTGGAGAGCGCCTTCACGGGTTGGTCAACGACCGTATCCTGAAACCAGCGGTGGAGCTCCCGTGTGGGGATGCGCCGCAGACGGTTGCGCTGCACCTGCTCGATCAGGGGAAAAATCTTCAGGAGCCCCTCGCGGGTGACGGCGGAGCAGGGGAGGAGCGGTGCGAAACGGCAGAAGATCAAATCGCGCCAGAGATCGTCCACGGCCTTGGCGCGCGCTTCGGTTGTGAGCCGGTCCACCTTATTGAGCAGGATGATGAGCCCCTTGCCGGCCTCGGTGGCCAGAGTGGCGAGGCGCTGATCCTGGTGGCTGATGGGCTCGCACGCGTCGAGCACAAGGAGCGCCACGTCGCACTGCTCCAGTGCCTGGATGCTCCTGAGTACGGCGTACTGCTCGATGCCGCTCTCCACATTCGACTTCCGGCGGATGCCCGCCGTGTCGATGAAGAGGTACTCCTGCTCATGAAAACGAATGACCGTATCCACGGCATCACGCGTGGTCCCGGGGATATCCGACACGAGCATGGGCGAGACCGAGCGCTGGGGATCAGACATGAACGCGTTGATGAGCGAGCTCTTGCCCACATTCGGCTTGCCGATGACGGCGATCTTCGGCAGGTCGGATTTTTGCGTCTTCGGCTGTTTCTTGAAGTGGAGCTTCTTCAGTTCCTTCGTGACCGCGGCGAGGAGCTCATCCGTGCCGATCGCATGCGGCGCGCTCACGGGGATGACGACGTCCGAGATGCCGAGCGAAAGGTATTCCACCATCTGTCCTTCGATGGTCGCGGGGTTGTCGCACTTCGTCGGCACGAGAATCACCGGCACGTGGCGGCGGCGGTTTTTCCTCAGAAGGTCGATGATGGAGTGGTCGCTCTTCGTCAGCTCTTCGCGGCTGTTCAGCGTGAACAGGATGAGATCGGCATGTTCCAGTGCGAGCAGTGACTGCCGGTGCACGTCCTGTTCGAAGCCCTTGTCGGTCGTGCCGCCTCCCATGCCTCCGGTATCGAGCAGCAGAAAATCCATCGTCTTCGTCTCCATGCGGTGCGCCACGTGGTCGCGGGTGGTGCCTGCCACTTCGCTTTCAATCGCTTTGCGCTCGCCGACGAGCCGGTTGAACAGGGTGGATTTGCCCGTATTCGGTCTGCCGATAATGGCGACGGTGGGGAGGGAGGGCATGGGGAATACTCCCAGTGTAGCGTGTAACCGGGAGTATCCCATCGCGAAAAGCGCTTCAATTGCTCAGCATTTGACCTGTTGAGATCCGGTGAAGTTGATCGTAGTGGGCACCTGCAGACTGCGGATCTGGTACTGGACGCGCAGTGTCTGGTTGCAGGCAGTGGTGCTGAAGGTTCTGAACGCGATGATTTTCGTCACTATTGCGCCCGGCTTCAGTGTGCCCAAGACGCATGAAGTGCTTCCGCAGTTCGCGGCAGACATGAACGCAGCGCCCGGAGGAGTGGTGTAGTACAGCGTCAGATACGCCGGCGCGTTGCCCGTATTGCGGATGGTAATTTTGTGCGAGAACGTATGTCCCGGGCGAATGTAACTCTGTGCGTTTCCGTACGAGGTTGCGTAGGCATAAATTTTGGCGCCAGCGCTGCTGCTCGCTGCCATAGCGGAGGAAACGCTGGAGGAGGAAGAAGCGGCAGAGGCAGTGCTGGCGATAGACGCGCTGCTCACGGCGGGGCTGACGCTGCTACTCGCTGCAACGTTGGGGCACTCCTTCCATCCTGCAATGGAGAGACTGTACAGAGAGCACACTGTTGATGTGCTGCCGATCTGCACGTAGCAGGCAGGCAGAGCACCCGCGCAGGAAATGCCTATGCAGTGCACACAGTCCCCTGGAATACCAGACGAAGAAGACGAAGGCGCGCTGCTGACCGAGTGCGCCGTTTCCGCGCTGGAAGACATCGGACCGACACTGCTGCTGGCACTGCTCGAAACGATGATCGGTGGCGGGGGGCAGCAGCAGCCGATGGGATCCTGCTGTGCGAGCGTCTCGGTGGCGGTATCGGCGAAGCCGAGCAGAGAGCCGAAGAACTGGACGAAGCGCATTGGCCAGCTACTCTGTGCCGTTACATTCCCTGCTGACCATATCCAATCGGGATGCTGCAGAGCGCATTCTGCCTGTGTCCTGTGTGTGCAGATTGCAAGACAGATGAGCGTGGAGGGAGTGCTTGTTGCCGAAGATTCGCTGCTGGAGGAGGAAGAAACCGGGGTGAGAGAAGAGCTGCTGAAAGACGCCGAAGATGCGCTGCTGATCGAAGAAGAAGCGGCGGGAACAGAGGTGACGGAAGACGAGATTCCGACGCAGCGGGCACACTGCGCGTAGCAGGGGGGGTTGCCGCATGCTCCCGAGTACTCCGCCTGCTGGCCGGCGGGACAATCGATGTGCGCGGCCTGCTGGCAGATATTATTCACGCACGTCGCCAGACAGGTGAATCCCATCTGGCACGAAGCCCACGGAGTGGGGGAGCACGAAGTCGAGGAACTGCTCCGGTAAGAAACGCTGCCGGTTGGGACGAATGCCACGGCATCAACGGAGAATGCTCCCAACGGGCCTTCAATGTTCACGGAGAGAGATCCGGTCAGCGTAACCGCTCCGAGTTTCTGCCATCGGACGCCACCCCACGTGTGGGAACCGGACGGCGCGATTTTCTGGTTGACGGAGACGTCAAAGTTTTGCCATACATTTTCGTTGATGAACTTAGATTTGTATTGGATATCTGTTGCGTATCCGGGTGACGGTTTCCATGTTGCATAGATGTCGAATGGGACGGGGTTCTCGAATGCTGTATCGCTGTACCATCCGATCCGTGTGACTGGCGAGGGGCCGCCGCCATGGTAGACGTATGAATCGTTGTATCCACCCTCTCCTTGTACACGCCGGAAATCTCCGGTCATTGTATAGGGGGGGCTATTGTCGTCGAAGACAATGGTATCGGCGGGGAATTCTTCTGCCGACAACGATGATTGCGACGAAGAGCTTTTCGGTGTGCAGGCAGCATCCCTGCAGAGTTTTACGATCTTCAGTACCGTTGTTCGGTTCACTTGTTGGCCGCCACTGTACTCATACCGTTCGCCGTAGTACGCAACCACGGGAATGCCGTCCGGCCCGACAGCAAGGGAAGTATAGAGACCAATATCCTGAGCGTTCCATGTCGCAGGATTCCCTTCGAGCGTCACGATAGCTTTCTGCGCGCATGTCGCATCGTTACACTGGGCGATCTTGAACGTATTCGCGACACCGTCGTGATAGGCAAGAAGAGGATTCCCGTCTTGGATGACCATGCTGACATACTCGCCCGCGTTCCCCGCGCCGCCGTTGCCATCTACGGATGTGAAAATGGTATTCGCGCTGCAGGAAGGATTGATGCACTTTGCGATTTCAAGATCGCGTGCCACGTTATTGTAATATGCCAGAACGGGCAGACCATCCTGTCCCATTGCAATTTGCGAGAACATGCCGGAGTGCTGTTGTGATCGAGATTCATTGTGTACCGGCGAGACGAATGCATTGGAGCATTGGGCATCATTGCACTTTGCATATTTGAGACGCTGCCAAGTGTAGTCCATGTACGAAATAACAGGATTGCCGTCGGCTCCTATTGTGATATCGGTGTATGGTCCTACATGCCCTGTGTTGAATACGGTCTTCCGGTTTGTTGACGTGCAATCGGTATCGAGGCACTTCGCCACTTTCAGTGTGCCGTTCGCAACACTGAGATAGGAGTAGTACGAAATGACAGGAAGGTTATCGGATGGGATGACAATGGCGCTGTACCGGCCCACGTCTCCGACGCTGTCGATCGTACGGATGCTCGCTATTGCCGGTGTGCAGAAACGATCTCTGCAGCGCGCGATTTTAAGATTCTTGTTCGTTTGGTCGTAGTACGAAATGACAGGATATCCGTTGCCGTCGAGTGCGATTCCTGCAAAGAGACCGACATTTCCGGAGGTATCCAGAACGGTAATCGTTGGTGACTCGCAAGATGGAGTGGTGCACTTTGCGACTTTCAAATCGCCGTTTATCTGATCGTAGTAGGCGAGTATAGGAAGATTGTCAGAGCCGACTGCGATTGATGCGTATTTTCCGGCCAGTTGGCCCGTATCGATCGTCGAGAAGCGCGGGAACCATGGACCGATCATGGTAGCGCCGTAAGAAGACGAGTTGCTGCTCGAAGACGCTGCCTGCTGTTTGTTACGGAATACCACCGTAGCGCAGACCGGCCCCGGCTGTACCGTGACCGTGCCCTGCAGCGGATCGACGAGAGTCTGTTCCCAGGTGTGGCGCGGCTCCTCAATGATGGCATGGATGCCGGGAGGTACATCGATGAAGGTTGCCCGTCCGTCCTGACTGCTCTCCCGCGTTGTCGTGCCATCGAGCGTGAACGAAAAGGAGGGCGTGGGATGCACGAGTGCATTCGTCGCATCGAACGCCTCCTTCAGCACGATGACGCAGCCGGCTTGGGTGGAGGAAACGGAACTGGAGCTCGAAGAACTTGGAAGCGTATTTGAGGAAGAGCTGCTGGTCCTGATCGATGACGAACTCTGCGGCGCTCCCGTGGGCACGATCTTCACGGCATCCACGGTGTAGCGCTTGCTATTCGGCGCACGGATGAGCACGACAACTTCATCGCCTTTCGTGATCGTGACCCTTCCGACTTTCTTGAATGGTACGCCGCCATCCACGATATCGGCTGCGGGAGCGTTCTGCTGGTTGATCGCCCAGATAATGCGCGTTTCATAGGAACTCTCTCCGTTGAGCCGCTGCCAGACGACGACATTGACGTCGTATGCATTCTCCGCATGTGGCTGCCACGCAGTGAAGACGTCGTACTCGCCGTTGGGAAGATCGTGCGTGTAGAACCCGGCTTGTGTCGTGAGAAGGCTTCCCGGCTGAGCCGCGTGCAGGCGGTGGTGCTCTTGGTAGCCCGCATCCTCGACCGTGCTCCAACCCGGCCCCCAAGTGAGAAAGTTCGTGATGCCGGAAACGGAGATCTCATCATCGAATGTCAGTTCTCCGCTTGCGGCGTGCAGTGAGGAAGAGAAAGATGAGACAGACGATGCCGAAGAGGAAGAGCTCCTACTTGAGGAGGAAGAAGAGCTGCTGATCGAACTGTTGCCCGAAGAGGAGAGAGAACTCATTGGAGGTGGCGTTGTCGATTCGCCGATTTTGACACCGAACTTATCGAATTCCTCTGTGATCACAAATTGACCCTGAGCATTGTAGTGGTCCACAAATCGTGCCTGTGGGATGAGCCAGGTCTCCTGAGTGTTTTCCTGACGCACTTGCTCAATTTCGTACTGCGATCGAGATCCGCCTCCTTTCGATTGAGGATATCCTGAATTGCATACAAACAGCGGTGTAGATGTGTACTCAAACTGGCTCTTCCAAAAACTGATGTAATCGGCCGAAGCAATGTAATAGTGCTGGGCTTCACAGTGATTCGGGTGCGCAGATCGTTGCACGTATGCCATTCCATTGAACGAGATATACGAGGGGAGTATCCGATCGATGACACTGTTCGTTCGAATGAAGGTATAGTCACTCACGTCAAAGTACTCGCGGTAGCGCAGTACGGAGTTGTCGTTCTGTGTTGCGGTCAACAGGCGGCCGATTCCATTGAACCATGCTTCGTCTGCGTACTCCAGCCGCGTGCTGTCGGATAGTGTTTGCGTGCGGATACGATTGCTGACGGGATACTTCGTCACTGACGTTGGACATGTGATGTTGTCGGTGAGTGTTCCCGTGGCTGTCGTGTGCGAGCCGTCGACGACGATGTAGGGATACTCCAGGATATTTGCGCAGGTGGTGAGTGTGGAGAGGGAGAATGCGATCTGCCGTTCAACGCTGGCACCGGCATCGATTGGTGGCAGGGTGCAGCGAACGGATCCTCCCGTCACAGTACAGTCGGGGTGTGTTCTGGCCACTCCGAGCGATGTGCGGACAAGATTGAATCCGGAAGGGAGTGCTATCCAAATCGAAGCATTTTCGCGCCTGCTCTCACCTGTATTTTTCACGGTCAATTGGTAGCGGAGATACGGTTCGGCCGACTGCAGAAATTGCGGACGTACCCGGCTGAGGGATGTGTGCAGCGAGGCGACGGTGCTGCGGCGGCTGCTGCTGGAGGAAGCCTCGATGAGGCACTGTCCGGAACAGCTGTCTTCATTCGTCGTATTGCCATCGTCACACTGCTCTCCTGGCTGATTGATCATGCCGTCGCCGCAGAAAGGAGCAGGCGAGGAGAGAGACGAAGACGAGCTACTGCCTGCAGAACTGATTGATGAGGGAGGAGCAACCGAGGAACTGGAGCTGCTGGAGGAAACTGGTGCAACGGAGAAGCTGGAGCTGCTCACCGACAATGCACTCGACGTGCTTGAAACGGGCGCCGTCCCCCTCGGCACCAGCTTCACCGCATCCGCCACGAAGTTCGCGGTTTCGCGCGCTGTGATGTACACACGGACGGTGGAGCCGTCGGTGATGATAATGGGAGCGGTAGTAATCTTCGCAAATATTGATCCCTCCCAGCGGCGAGTCTCGGCAAAGGTTGCAGGGTCAAGGCGTTGGTTGACTGCAATGGAAGGGAAATTCTTGCCGGGCTGCCCGACAATGACACCGGCGGCGTTCGTGACGGGCAGGGTGGGATCCCAGGTGGCGTAGACGTCGTATTCCCCTGTGGTGACAGTGTGAGCGAAGTAACGGGCGAAGGCGTAGCCGGGATTACTCGTCTGCGCTGCATGGCGACGCTGCGTCCCCAGATATCCTTTTCCTGTTTCTATCGACCATCCGTTGCCGTCCGCGCGAAAGCGGCTTTCATCCCCTTGCACGTCGTCGAAGGTGATGGTGCCGGGGACGGGGGGGTCGTTTGGTATCGTCATGGTTCCATACCGCGTGCCTTCAATCACCAGCCCCGGTTGGTTGAGCCATGCAAACTTTGGCAGAGCTTTCCAATCATGCTGTGCATAGGAGGTATCATGTTCCCCATCAAACCACAGGATGTGGCTCTGGTGGATGCCGGTTGTGAATTGAGCGGGATCCGCACTATTCTCAAGAAACACCCGCACACCGGCAGGTCTGCTCTCATCGATTTTCGGTTGTAACACTGTCGCGTGGAGCGTCAGTATTTCACTGGAACCGCGCGCAATCGTCGCGATTTCTCTCGATCCGCAAAATTCCCCGCCCGGCGTGATAATGCCGCAGCGGACATAGAATTTTCCGGTTGCAGGCTTGCCTAAGTCCGAATCAAGACAACGTGAACCGAAGAGATAGTTGGCGATATCCACTGTGCAGGAACCACCTCCGCTCGTTGAGCTTCTCTGGGACACATAACAATTGCCACCTACACAAATCTTATCAGATGTTATTTCGTACATATAATTCGTCTGTCGCCATTCCTCGTATGGCAACCATGATCCATTCGAAGGCAACACGTAGTGGCCATCCGCCTCTGCTGTAACGTCAGCAGACAACTTCCAGCGAATCGGCTGGTTGGGGCAATTGTTCGTCCGTGCTTCTGCGAATCCTCCGTCTCCCGCTCCTCCATAGACAACGCAGTGTATGCGATTATTATATGATTTGCTTGCGCTCAGATTGAAGCTATCGGGATCAAAGGAAACATTCTGTGCGTCGACGGTGAAGACAAGACCGGAGAGTAACACTTCATTGAAGTGTTCGCCTTGCACGCCTGTAAATGCCGATCCCACGTAGGGACTTGCACCGTCCTCGGCTGCCGTGAAGGTGAACGAAGAAAGCGGCATTCCCTTGCGTACCTCCTTTGGGACTGTGCTGACATAGTTATTCGTATAGTTGAATGATTTCAGGTAATCCCCGATCGGCACGCTATCGCCCCCTTGCAGTGCCCCTGCGCGCTCGATGCGCATCTCCTGCGCATTGGTCATTACTGGATTGCTCGGAATGTGCACCTGTACGGGATAGACGGACTCGATATCGATGTTTTTCTTCTGCAATGAGTCAAACACCGCGCCCGACTGTTTCCCAACTGCCTTCATGACAGGATCAATCGCATGATTCTCATTCATATTGACGAATACAGTGCGAGGAGGAGCCATATGCACTGCGTTTTGCCCTATGGTTGGCACAATGATCACTTCCTCTTCCGTTCCGCTCGCAATCGTCAGTTGCTCTGAAAATATAAACCGCGCGCCTTCGCTGCCGTTCACCAGATTGGGCCGCCCGGGCGCACGCGCGATTGGCAATATTTGACTGCCTTGCCGACGGTACATCGTGTACATTTCAACGTTGCTGCCGATCTCCTTGTTGCCACAAAAATCATATTGCGCTCCATAAAACATGATCTGGGTATCCAGCTGTTCCAGCACGATATCTTCCCCTTCTGCGCGGAGTTTCATCGTGAGAATCGGCTTGCCCTCCTGTCCCTTCGTCCAGCGCTCGCCGCACGCGTAGAAATGCGGAATCTGCGTCACGTGAAGACTCCCCGATGCAACACTTGGTACGGACGAACTGCTGCTTACGACGCTGCTGCCTTGCACTGCACTTACGCTCAACGCACTCTGCGGCGCAGATTGCGGCACCAGCTTCACCGCGTCGGCATTAAACTGCTTCGATTCGCGTGATCCCACAAAGGCCCAGACACGCGATCCGTTGGTGATGGTTGCTGTGCCCAGTTTTACGAATCGCACGCCATCCCACACTTGTGTGAGGGGAAAGGACGTGAGCTCACGCTGTTGATTGCGTGCACCAGAGAAAATACGCTTCATGCCGCCGGTGGCGTTTGGCTGCCAGATTGTATAGAGGACGCTTGTGGCGTTCTGCGCATCCGGCTGCCATGTGACGAAGACATCGTACGTTGCGGGAACGACATGATCGGTATGGAAGACCGTGTACGATTCCGCTTCGTTATTCGGCTGAACGGTATGTTTGACGTAACTGCCGCGGTAACCGACACCTGTGACGGTCTGCCAGTTCGGGCCGGTCATCCTGACCGTGATTCCGGGCAGCGCCGTGTTGTCGAAGGTGATTTCGGTGGGTGTTGGCTGTTGCAGCTGGGCGCGCAAGTGCACGATGCCCGTGGTACCGAGAGCGAGTGTTGCGAGGATGAGCGCGACGCGCATGCGCGGCCCGGTACCTCTGATGAGGGACGACATATGGTATGTGTTGGTAAATCAGGTTATTGTATCAAAAATGCTCTTTCTGTGCAATATTTCCGTATTATTGGCTTGTATAAGAGATGGAAATTCTCTCGTTTTGGCGCTCCCCGCCAATATTGACTAGAATCGCGGCATGCGTGACGCATTTGACCCCTCCGCCATCGAAGCCAAGTGGCAGAAGAAGTGGGAGGAGGCCCACATCTACGAAACGGATCTCAAGAAGGCCAAAGACCCGTACTACTCGCTCGTCATGTTTCCGTATCCGAGCGGGGATAAGCTCCACGTGGGGCACTGGTACAACTTCGCCCCGGCCGACAGTTACGCACGCTTCATGCGCATGAAGGGCCATGACGTCATGGAGCCCATGGGGTTCGACGCCTTTGGGCTCCCGGCCGAGAATTACGCCATCAAGAGCGGCATCCACCCCGACCAGTCCACGCGCTCAAACGTGCAGACGATGGTGAAGCAGCTTCGCCGCATGGGGTGCATGTACGACTGGAGCAAGATGGTCAATACGTCCACTCCTGAGTACTACCGCTGGACACAGTGGCTGTTCCTGCAGATGTACGAAAGGAAGCTGGCACTCAAGAAGGAGGCCCCCGTGAACTTCTGCTCCAAGTGCCAGACGGTGCTGGCGAACGAGCAGGCGCAGGATGGCACATGTGACCGCTGCGGTACGACGGTCATTCAGAAGAATCTGAGTCAGTGGTTCTGGAAGATCACGGACTACGCTGAACGCTTGCTCGAAGGGCTGGACAATCTGGATTGGCCCGAGAAGACGAAGAGCATGCAGCGAAACTGGATCGGAAAAAAACATGGCATCAACATCACCTACGAAGTGGAAGGGACGCAGGAAAAAATTGTCTGCTTCACCACCCGGCCAGATACGAACTTCGGCGCAACGTTCGTGGTGCTTGCCCCCGAACATCCATTCGTCCGTAAGGTGTTTGAACGGAAGATTGATCCGACAAAAGGGGAGAATCGTGCGGACCATGTGCGCTGGTACTACGATCAGTCACTCAAGAAGACAGAACTGGAGCGCCAGGAGGAAGGAACCAAGAAAACCGGGGAATTCACGGGATTTTACGCCATCAATCAGCTCAACGGGTATCGCATGCCCATCTGGGTTTCAGATTTCGTTCTCGGTGGATTCGGTACCGGGGCCGTCGTAGGAGTGCCCGGCCATGATGTACGCGATTTCGCGTTTGCCCGGGAGTTCAAGCTTCCGGTCATCCGTGTTGTTGTGGCGCGCGACGGAGATACTTCACCCATTGAACGTATTGAGCAGGTACAGGAAGCAGAGGGAACGATGATCAATTCCCAATTTCTGGATGGCATGAATATTCACGATGCGACGAAGCGCATCATGAGTTATATGGAGGATAAAGGGATGGGACAAATCGTCACCCACTACCGTCTGCGTGACTGGCTTATCTCCCGCCAGCGCTACTGGGGCGCCCCCATTCCCATCGTCTACGATCCGGAGGGAAAGCCGCATCCGATTCCTGAAAAACACCTGCCGTGGTTGCTTCCGACGGATGTTGCCTTCAAGCCGACGGGCAAGTCTCCGCTCACCGAGAGCAAGGAGTTCATCAAGCGCACCGAGAAGCTGTTCGGCAAAGGATGGATACCCGAGTTCGACACGATGGATACCTTTGTCTGCAGCAGTTTCTATTACCTGCGTTTTCTGGCCGAAGGCGATGAGAGGCGCCTCGTCGATCCCACGATCGAGAAGAATTGGATGCCCGTCAGCAGCTATATCGGCGGTCCGGAGCATGCATGCATGCACCTAATCTACGCACGGTTTGTGATGATGGCACTCAAAGATTTTGGCTTCGTGTCACACGAAGAGCCGTTCAAAAAATTAGTTCACCAAGGCCTCATCACGCACAAGGGTGCCAAGATGAGTAAGAGCAAGGGCAATGTGGTGAGTCCGGATTCCTTCATCGAGCGGTACGGGTCCGATGTCTTTCGCATGTACCTCATGTTCATGGGTCCCTTCACCGATGGTGGCGACTGGAACGATTTGGGGATCAAGGGAATCGACCGCTTCGTGAAGCGGATGTACGCGCTCTGCACCGAAAAAGTGAACAAAAAAGTTGATCAAGAAAACGTGAGTGCTGCCCTGCACCGCACGATCAAGAAAGTCTCTTCAGATATCGAAGGGCTCCGGTTCAATACCGCCATTTCCGCACTCATGGAATTCTTGAACCTCCTCGAGCAGGCAGGGGGAGTGAACGTCGAAACGGCCAAGATCCTCGTGCGTCTTTTGGCCCCGCTTGCCCCGCATCTCTCTGAAGAGCTATGGGAAGTGCTCGGCGGCCCCTCCTCCGCCAAGGCTTCGGAGGGCAAGAAAGGGTTCGTCATCGAGCAGAAATGGCCGGCATTCGATGCCGCTCTCACGAAGGCTTCGACACACATCATCGCGGTGCAGGTGAATGGCAAACTGCGCGGCGAGATCGAGGTGGATGCCGCCACTCCGAAGGAAGAGGTGCTGCAGAAGGCCAAGGCGCATGCCAACGTGCAGAAGTTCCTCACCGGGAAGGTGAAGAAAGAAATCTACGTTGCAGGAAAGCTTGTGAGCCTGGTGGTGTAACTTTGTGTGTCATGGTGAGCTCTGTCGAACCATGACATCAGGAACGCGTGCCACCCTTCGACAGTGCTCAGGATGACACGCGTGTTGCAAGCTAGGAGATCACTGCACAGGTGCAGCAACCGGTCCGGGCACGAATTTGCCCGCCCTGTCACGATAGAGATCGGGGTCGATCGTGCGTTCGAAGCACACCCGTCCTGTCCCGTGTTCCCAGAAATCCATGCTGCCCGGTTTCATTGCATAGGAATCGCGGTTCTTGCTAGCAGAATCAGACGTGGTGTCGAACGTGGCACAGAGCGAGAATTTCAGAGCGCTCAGTCGCTCATACCCATACGGCTCACGTGTATCGGGATCCGATGGGAGCACGAAGCCTGTGAGCGGACTTTGCACTTCACTGAGCGATGCCGGCACTGTGTTCTTGGCGATCCAGAACTCGGTGACCTGATACTGAATTTGCTGAAGGTCACTGAGTCGTTGCTCGTCGAAGCGCACACGCCGTTGCTCGAAGGGTGAGCCGCTCAGGAAGAATCCGGCGACGATGACGACAAGGACGATGCCCGCAAGGCCCCAGCTGACGGTGCGGTTGCCGGAGGTCGGCTGGAAGCTCGTCCGGCGCACATCCCACATTTCGTAACCAAAGACCAGGCCGGCGACGAGGCCGACGGCAAGGATCTTCAAGAGAAAGCGGACGGTGAGATCCCCATTGAGGAAGTTGAAGAGCAGGGTGATGAGGTCACCGATGACCACGAGCGCGGCCACGAAGACCGTGAGGTACAGCAGCCACTTGCGGATGCGATACTCAGCCTTTTCCGGATGGCTCGTGAGATCCCGGTGCAGAAAGCCTGTCGTGAAGGCGAAGGCCGGAAAGAGGACTGTGAGCATGGCCGCGCCCCAGCGGATGGAAGCGCGCACGCCGACCGCATAATCGAGCGGATCGGGGAACGCAAGATTGATGAACTGGAAGAGGAGCATCAGGCCGCTGATCACGCTCACGTAGAGAGTGACCGTGGCGAGCAGATAGAGGAAGAAGTCGCGCGGATAGGTGTGAGAGTCAGACATGAGAGAAAGGGGGAAACAGCGGCAGTATACTCCTCTTATTCTGTTCGGGATGGATTGGCGTGTGACCGTGCAAGGAATACAATGATCCGTCCATGGCTGCCGAATCCCTCTCTATTGTTCCGGCGCTGCGTTTGCCCTTCAATGCCGCGTACCCGGTTCAGATCACTCAGGGTTTCCATGGTCCGTTTCACCGGCTCATCGGGCCGCAGCAACTGGACTACGCTCTCGACTTCGGTCTGTCCTACGGATCGATTGTGCGCGCTGCACGCAGGGGGATTGTGGCTCTGCTGTCGATGGATTCGAATGTGTATTCGTCCGATCCGCAGCCCGATGTCGCAAGGATCCAATTGCTCTCCCGGTTCACGGCGAATTTTATTCTGCTCGATCACGGCGAATTCCAAACGCTGTATGCCCACCTGCAGAAGGGGAGCCAGCGTGTGGAGCAGGGGCAGGCGGTCGAGGCAGGGCAGGTCCTCGCGCGTACGGGACGAAGCGGCTGGGTCGGCGATATTCCGAATCTGCACTTTCAGGCGCAACGGTGGACAAAGCAGGATGTGGCGACGGGTCATCGCGGACGCACTGCAACGCTTCCGGTTCGCTTTGCTGATTATGATAGGCCGCTTGAGCACGATCAAATCGTCGGGTGCGTGCAGCGGGCGCAGTCCTAATTCTGTGATGTGTCGATGCCACGTTTTTTAAGCTCCGCACAGATTTCCCGTTGCAGGTGATGGAGAAAGAGGACGCGCCGGGGTGCGATGCCAAAATGTCGTGCTGCAGCCAGACGATGCTGCAGAGTGAGCGAATAGTCATTGTTGGTGAGATCGTGTTCCACGCTCATCATCGGTTCTTCGTGATCGCATCGGTGGATGCAGTAATCCATGATGTAGCGCTCGTCTTTGCGCATCAGTGCGATGAGGTGCTGCACATCATCATCGGCTGAAGCACTGGCAACGGAGAGTAATCGCTCACGCAGTTCGATCAGCCTTCGTTCCACACGGTCGAGTAGTTCAGAGAGTTTGTATTGTTGTTCGAAGAGGGGCTGATCTCTCGTGGCGGTCGAGATGACACGCCTGATGGTCGTTTCCACGTCTGCTGCCTTCTCGGCTGCATCGATCACTCCTGCCATAGCGCGTGACACTAGAAGGGGAGCACGTTCGCGTCAATTTCATGAGGGGAATTCTCTGTTTGCTCTACAATCCTCCCGTGCCCACTCATCCGTTTGATCGTTATGCAGCCTTCACCGATCTCTCCGTGCTCAAAGCTGCGAGTGACCGGCCCCTGCGTAAATCCGTGCGCGTGAACACGCTCAAGTGCTCCGTAGCGGATTTCAAAGCATGGGCGCAAGAACAGGGGTGGTCCCTCACTCCGGTTCCGTGGTGGCCGGAGGGATTTTACGTTGATCGCACAGATCTCTCTACTGCTTTGGGCCGTGACCTTCGGCATTTGCTCGGGCACTTCTACATGCAGGAGGCGGCGAGCATGCTGCCTGTGGCTCTGCTCGATCCTGCACCCGGCGAAGCGATTCTCGATCTCTGTGCGGCGCCCGGGAGCAAGACCACGCAGATAGCGGCGCGGATAGGACTAAGGACGAAGGACTTAGGACTAAAGGATTTGAAACACGCGCCACTGGCTTCTGATGATGCCTGTTTGGGTGTAGTTATTGCGAATGACATGCAGGAGAAGCGGCTTCGGGTGCTCAATGACGCTCTCCAGCGCACGGGCGCGACGAGTGTGGTCATCACGCGCAAAGTGGGCCAATGGTTTTCGAAGCACCTGACCGAGCGGTTTGACCGTGTGGTCTGCGATGCGCCCTGCACGGCGCAGGGAACGGCGCGCAAAGATCCAACAGCGCTCCAGTACTCCTCACAGGATTCCATCGAGAAGGCGGCGCGGCTCCAGTACCAGCTGCTCGAGGCCGCCATTCATGCTGCGAAAGTAGGCGGTCGCATCGTCTACTCTACGTGTACGTTAACGCCCGAGGAGAACGAGGGAGTGGTCCTGCAAATATTGAACAAATTTAGTGATCAACTTGAAGTCATCCATCCCAAGGAAGCCCTTCCTTCAGGGCTCAACTGGGATACGAGTGCCGCAATTTCCGACTCCGAAATCGTCCAAAAATCCCTAAACCCTAACCCTAACCCTAACCCTAACCCTAACCCTAACCTTCATCCTTTCCTCCGTCTCTGGCCACAGACCTATGACACCGAAGGATTCTTCTGCGCGGTACTCAAAAAGACGAAACCCACGCGCGCAGTCGAACCGCTCGAGATGTTCCCGCGCGCCGCACGGCTGCTCAGTCGCAAGAATGCAGAGGCCGTCTCACGCCTGTTCACGGAACAGTTTGGCACGGATTTTTTGCAGGATGACGAATGTCTGGTCGAGAAGGGTAATTTCATTCTCCTCGCAGGTGAAAAGGCACATGCCTTCCCGCTTCCGGTGACGGAGTATGCCATGGGTATTCCCTTCGCGAAGATTCTGCCGGATGGCAGATACCGCATCACCAATGAGCTCGCATCCCTACGTGGCCATCTGGCCTCGTCCCATGTACTGGAGCTCATGGAGGAGCAACTGCACGGCCTCCTCGCCGGCAAAGATATTCCTGTCGATTCTGCACTGCGTGGAGACACGATTCTCCGTCACCGTGGGATTTCGCTGGGGGTGGGGCTTTCAAAGGAGGGGACGCTCCTGAATAGATTGCCAAGGTGGGTGGTCAAGTTAGGGAGCTAGCACCCTCTCACGCGCGTTCGTGTCTCAACAGCCACGACAGCACCGGGGGCGTTAACAGCGTCGTGAAGATGATGACGATCACGATCACCGAGAACATCTCATCACTGACCACGCCGAGACTCTTTCCGATGGTTGCGAAGATCAAGCCCACTTCTCCGCGCGGCACCATGCCCCATCCCACGAGCCACTTGCGCACGGGGCCGGCAGCGAGGCCGGCTGCGATCTTCCCGACGAAGGCCACTAATGTGATGATGAGTGCCGTGAGCAGGATGGATCCGTTGAACATGGTCTCGAGCTTCACGCTCATGCCGGTCAGCACGAAGAAGAGAGGGACGAGGAAGTGCCCCACCGGCTCGATCAGGTCCTCGATGTGCCGGTGCGCATGCGGCTCGATCGCGGCGTGGAGCGCCTGCTTCGTCTCTTCATTGCATCCAGCCATGGCCTCTTTCACGTCGGCCACGACTTTCGGATCCTTGAAGTAGCGGAAGTGCACGGGATCCAGGACGAGGCCTGCGGCGAAGGCGCCGACGATCGGGGCGAGCCCCACCCACTGTGCAGCCGCAGCGAAGATCAGACAGAATGCGATGGCGAGTGTGAACTTCATGGCGATGCCCGTCTGGATCTTTGAGAATGCCTTGCCCAGCTGCGGCGCGGCCAGCTGCCCCACGAGGATGGCGCCGATGAGGAAGAGCAGTGCCTTGCTCGTGATCCAGCCGATTTCGAGCGCACTCACGGTTCCCGAGGTCGCGATGGCCGACACCACCGCGAGGATGATGAGGCCGAGCACATCATCGATGACGGCTGCCCCCAGCACGATCTGCGCCTCTGGCATCTGCAGCTTGCCCAGGTCTTTGAAGACGCGGGCGGTGATGCCCACGGAGGTCGCGGTGAGCGCCGCACCGAGAAAGAGGTACGCGGCGGTGGAGAGCCCTGGCAGCAGCCATGGTCCCACAAGGTACGTTCCCGTGACGAAAGGCAGCACCACGCCGACAATGGCAACCAGAAAGGCCGGCAGGCCGACACGGCGCATCTTCTGGATATTCGATTCGAGCCCCACCTGAAAGAGCAGGATGACGACGCCTAGTTCCGCGAGGAATGCGAGCGTCCCATTCTCTTTGGCAGGTTCGAATATGTGAATGTTGAGCAGGACGAGGTTGCCCAGAATCACGCCCATGACGAGTTCACCCAGGACCGAAGCCTGTCCGACGCGCTCCACCAGCCCCGCGATTTTCGCGGCAATGAGCAGGACGGCGATCCAGAGGAAGGTCGCTGCATACGAATGGGCGCTTCCCCCTTCATTGGCGAAGGCAGCCGTCCCGGCGAGGGCGAGCAGTGGGAGGAGGAGGGCGACCGGGCGTCGGAGGGCAGTGAACATGGCGGTGATTGGAAAAAAGAGTTTGGGGTATTCTACGGATGGTTGTCTTCCGGTTCAAGCCTCTTTAGGGGGACTTTGACTGGTGCTTGGGTATACTCTCTCCCCCATGGATGAAGTTTCCGAGATCAAGGCGCGGCTACCGATCGAACAACTGGTCGCACAGTACTGCCAGCTCAAGAAGAAGGGGCGGACTCTGATCTGCCTCTGCCCGTTCCACAACGACACGCATCCGAGTCTGCAGGTCTCGCCCGACAAGGGCATTGCCTACTGCTTTGCGTGCCAAAAAGGCGGCGACATCTTCAAGTTCTACCAGGAGATCGAGAAGGTGGATTTTAAGCAGGCGCTCAAAGATCTGGCCGAAAAGACCGGTGTGAAACTGGAGGAACGTTCGGAGCGGACGAGTCTTCCGAGAGACGAGAAGGAGCGGTTGCGTTCCTGTCTCGAAGCCGCCCAGAAGTTCTTTCGTGATCAGCTGAAGGTGTCTTCTGTTGCGCAGGAATACATGCGCAAGCGCCAGGTGCCCGCAGAGCAGATCGAGTTCTTCGGCCTCGGTTACGCGCCGGATTCCTTCTCTCTCACCTACGAACACCTCTTGAAGCAGGGCTTCAGCCGCAGTGAAATCGTCGCCGCGGGTTTGGGGGTCCAGAAAGATCTGCAGGACGGGCGGATCTACGACCGGTTTCGAAACCGCCTGATGTTCCCGATCTTCGATCACCAGGGCAATCTGGTCGCCTTCGGTGGCCGGGCGCTGGGCGAGGAGGATGCGAAGTACGTGAATTCCGCAGAGGGCCCCCTCTACAACAAATCTGCAATCCTCTATGGACTCAACTTCGCACGCGAGGCGATTCGTGAAAAGAAATCAGTCCTCCTCGTGGAGGGGTACTTCGATCTGCTCGCCTGCCACCGCGTGGGCTGCCCCAATGTCGTTGCGGTCAGCGGTACGGCGCTCACGGAGCAGCACGTGAAGCTCCTCAAGCGATCGACGGATACGGCTGTGCTCTGCCTCGATCAGGATCGTGCGGGGCACGATGCCGCCGAGCGTGCCTTCCAGCTCCTCGCCCGCGAGGGGTTTCAGGTGCAGGCCATTTCCATCACCGAAAAAGATCCCGACGAGGCGGCGAATGCGCATCCCGATGTACTCCGTCAGTTGCTCACCGATGGGGGAGTTCCCTACCTGGATGTCGTCTTGAGTGAAATACAGAAAGGAGGTACCGCGTCCGTTCAGAGCAAGCGTGCGGCACTGCAAAGGATGCTGCCGCTGCTCGATACCCTCGTTTCCTCCGTGGAGCAGGGTCACTACATCGCACGGATCGCCACTGCACTCGGTTCTACCGAGACGGCGGTGCGTGATGATTTGAAACGTCTGCCCCGCTTTAGTCCCCCCGCACATGAGCAGGATAGCAGTGCAGGCGAAAAGTCCGATCATTTCTCACCCATCGAGATCGCACTCGGGCTTTTTCTCGTGTATCCGCAACACCGGTCACTGCTGCCCGAGCTCATTGCCCCCGAAGGGGGATTCGCCGGTGCGCTCTACGAGGCACTGAAGGATGCGCCCGAACAGAACGGTTCGGTGCAGGCACTCCCGCTTCCACCGGAGCACCGGGACCGCGCGGCCATTCTCCATCTCTTCTGCGAAGTGCACGGGTTTCTGGATTGGTCCGAGAGTCTCGCAGTCCGCGAGATCCGCAAAAACTGCCAGCGTGCCAATCACATCACCCTGAAACTCAAACAGCTCGAGATCGCCCAACTGCTGAAGGAAGCCCGTGTAGACGGGCGTTCGGCAGAAGAGGCGCAGCTCAGTACGCAGTACCAGCAGGTCCTTAAATTGGCAAAAATGGCAGGATGAAGCGAGGAATGAAAGGAAAGAGAGAAAAAAAGAAAGAAAGGACGATGGGGAGTCGCACATACATTTGGCATGCGATGCTTTTCCGGTTCGTTTCTTTCCTTTGTTTCCTTTCCATCCTTTCTCTTCCTTTTTCCCTTGGCGTCCACTTGAAATTGCCTATACTGCTCGCACATGGCGTCCCATCCGCGGAAATTTATCCCTCAACCCACTGAGGAGGATCTTGCCAAGTTTCCTCCTTCAGTGAAGCACCTGATCAAAAAGGGGCGTGAGCAACGCTACGTCACGCATCAGGAAATCATGGCTGTGGTGCCGAACGCGGAGGAGAACGTGGATCTACTGGATGAGATTTATACCCTTCTCACGGATTTGGGTATTCAGGTGATCGATGTGAAGGATGTGCTGATCTGGGAGAAGAAGGGAACGACCAAGACGGCGCTGCCCGTTCCCGAGCCCACGGAGGACCTGACCGAAATCGCCGCGTCCGACATCGATGAGGATGAGGAGGGCGAAAACGATTCAGAGTCGGACGAGAAGGTGGAGAAGCTCGAAGAGGAGGATGCGATGCAGGTGGTCGCCACCGCCGGCATCGAGATCGATGACAAAGATATTTCGGAAGACGAGAAGAAGAAGCGCCGCCGCGAGCGCGAGGTGGATCTGCTCGAGATCAGCAACGACTCGGTGCGCATGTACCTCTCCGAGATCGGCCGCGTGCCGCTCATCGATGCCCGCAAAGAGATCGAGCTCGCGCGCCGCATCCGCAAGGGCGATGCCAGCGCCAAGCAGCAGCTGGCCGAGGCGAACCTCCGTCTTGTTGTCTCCATTGCCAAGAAGTACATCGGGCGCGGCCTCTCGTTCCTCGACCTGATTCAGGAGGGCAATATCGGCCTCTTCCGCGCCGTTGAGAAATTCGATCCGGACCGCGGATTCAAATTCAGTACGTATGCCACGTGGTGGATCCGCCAGGCGATCACCCGCGCCATCGCCGATCAGGCGCGCACCATCCGCATTCCGGTGCACATGGTCGAGACGATCAACAAACTCACCCATACGCAGCGCCGCCTGGTCCAGGAACTCGGCCGCGAGCCGACCGTGGAGGAACTGGCCGTGGAGATGGAGATGGATATCAAGAAAGTCCGGCACATCCAGAAGATCAGCCAGGACATCATCTCGCTCGAGTCGCCGGTGGGGTCGGAAGAAGACAGCAAGCTGGGGGATTTCATCGAGGATGAAGACGCCGTGAATCCGTTCGACGCCACGAACCGGCAGCTCCGCAAAGAGAACGTGCACGCGATGCTCGAGTTCCTCACCCCGCGCGAACGGAAGATTATCGAGATGCGCTTCGGTCTCAGGGACGGCATCGGGCACACGCTTGAAGAGGTGGGTAAGGAGTTCGGGGTCACGCGCGAGCGCATCCGCCAGATCGAGGCCAAGGTGCTGCAGAAGATGCGCGATCACCCGCGCTCCATGACGATTCGCGAGCAGGGGGGTTCCCCCAAACGCGTGGGCTTCTCGCCCGTGCAGACCTTCCTCACCGGCAAGCTCTGCCCCGAATGCCGCAAGGGCACCTTGATCGACGTCATCCGCGAGGGGAAGAACCTCAAGAAGTGCGACCACTGCGCATACGAGCTGAAGAGTTGGTAAAAAATTCATGAAAGACAAACCTACGGTTTTTCTCTCATGAGCTCTCTTTTCCCTTACATGGTGTCGCTCAGCGCTGGGTCCCGTCAGAGCCACCCACCGCTTCGCGACGATTTGTCTATTTCTCAAGTCTTCTGATGACCCAGTCGATGGTAAGATATTTTCCATGTCACATTTCTCTCAATTCCTCGCCGTTGCGGTCATTCACTTTCTTGCTCTGATCAGTCCGGGGCCGGATTTCGCCATGATCAGCCGCTCAAGCCTGGTCTATTCGCGCCGGTCCGGCATCTACTCCGCCCTGGGGCTGGCACTGGGGATACTCGTGCACGTTACGTACTCGCTTGTGGGCATCGGGCTCATCATTTCGCAGTCGATCCTCCTCTTCTCGATCATCAAGTACTTCGGCGCAGGCTACCTGATCTACATCGGGATCAAGTCTCTGCGCGCCCGGCGCGTGCATCAGACGGCGAAAGATCCTGAAGCAGTGGATCGCCACCTTCCTGCTCTGGCCGCACTGCGCGTCGGATTCCTCACCAATGTCCTTAATCCCAAAGTCACACTGTTCTTCCTGGGGCTCTTCACGCAGGTGATAAGGCCGGATACGCCGCTCTGGCTCCAGGTGCTCTACGGGCTCTGGATGTCGCTTGTCACATTCCTCTGGTTTGCGTTCGTGGCATCCGTACTCTCCCATTCCATCATCCGCAGGAGATTCGTTGCCGTACAGCACATCGTGGAGAGGGTGTGCGGGGGGCTCCTGATTGCCCTTGGCGTGCGTGTTGCAGTGGATCAGTCACGGTAAACCAGATTGTTCTTGCTTCGCAGAAGAGGGTGGGTATTCTGTCGCCCCTTTTCCCCTCTTCGCAATGACAGGTACTCCTGATGGCGCAAAAATGAATTACCTCGATGGCCACGTCACCCGAGTGGAAGATACGAGTGTTGAGATCACGGACGCAACGGAGAAAGCCCATATTCTCCATTATCCTCAGGCGAAGGTGCGGTTTACGGTCGGGCAGGTGCTGCATGTACGTGTCCATAAGGATGGTGCAGGACAGATGGCGATCGATGCAATCGTGTAAGTCCGGTGCAGAACAATGCTATGCTTTCCGCATGTCAAAGAAGCAGAAGGCAGCTGTTCGTTCCCTTTCCTCTCAGGCGTTTGCGGAGCGCTTTGCCAACCTCAACGAAGGGCAGAAGCGCGCCGTCGAGACGATCGAGGGGCCGGTGATGGTGGTGGCCGGTCCCGGGACGGGAAAAACGGAGGTATTGGCCATGCGCACGGCGAATATCCTGCGCCGCACGCAGATGCGTCCGACGAACATTCTCTGTCTCACGTTCTCTACATCGGGGGCGAAGGCGATGCGGGAACGATTGCGGCAGATCATCGGGCCCGATGCCTACGGAGTCACGGTGAGCACGTTGCACAGCTTCTGCAACGATTTGATTCAACAACACCCGCAACTCTTCGTACATTTTCGTGCGCTGGAGCAGGTGAGCAACATTGAACGGCTGCAGATTGTCCGTAGAGCAATCAAAGAGCTTGGGCAGCGCTCCGAGCTCTACATGCCCGTGGCGGAGCATGATCGGGCCGCCGACGTGCTCGATCGCATCACGCAGATGAAGAAAGAGGGGATTCACCCCGATGATCTGCTGAAACATGTGGAGGTGTACGCCGAGGAGCTGAAGAAAACCCCCACCGGCAGGGAGCGGGATCTGACCAGCAAGGCGTACAAAGATGATCTCAGGAAGGTGCAGCAGTTCAAGGAGTTCATTACAGTCTACAGGGCGTACGTCGGGGAGCTGGCGGCGAGCCACCGGTACGATTTCGATGACATGGTGCTCATCGCACTGGAGGCTCTCAAAGAGCACGAATGGCTGCTCGAATCCCTTCAGGTGCGCTACCAGTACATTCTGGTCGATGAGTTCCAGGATTTGAACGGCGCGCAGAATCGTCTGCTCGATCTTCTCACGACGTATGCGTACGTCGAGCAGGATCCCAATATCTTTGTCGTCGGCGACGACGATCAGGCGATCTTCCGGTTTCAGGGCGCGAATATCGGCAATATGAAGTCTTTCATCGACCGGTTCCCGAAAACGTCGGTGATGACGCTCGCGACGAACTACCGCTCCACCCAACCGATCCTGGATGCCGCTTCCGCTGTGATTGCTGCCAATCAGGAACGTCTGGTCCATGTGATCAAAGGCATCGAGAAAGATCTGGTCGCGGGCAAGCAGAAGGGCGACGTAAAACCGCAGTTCATCCGCTATCCCGATACGAGTACGGAGTATGCGGGCATCGCAGGGCTTCTCCGGGACGGGAAGAAGCGGGGAATCCCGTGGAAGGAGATGGCCGTCATCTGCCGCCGGAACGAAGAAGTGCTGGCGGTTGCCGACACGCTGACTGCCGCCGGCGTTCCCACTGTGGTCGCTGCCAAGCAGGATTTGATCCAGCACCCGCAGGTTCTGCAGGCGGTGATGCTGCTGCGCGCGATTCAGGAACCGGAGAATTCCAGTACGCTCGCTGGTGCGCTCGCCCTCCCGTGCTTCGGGTGTCATCCGGCGGCCCTGGGGAAGTTGTTCATCGATTTCCGCACGTACAAGCGCACGACGGCGAAAGTGAGCCTGCACGAATTCCTGTTGAATCAGGCGTCACTCCCTCCCGAAATCAAAGCCGCTCACGAGTTCATCATGAGGAGGAATCAGGGTATTCCAAGTGTGACACTCACGGCGCTCGTGGCAGATGTCCTCACGGAATCACGACTCCTGCCGCCCACGGATGCCAAAGAAGCCGATCCGCGCATCATCGCGGGCCTGCACGCGTTCTACGAGTACGTGAAGAACCGCTGTTACGAAGTGCGAACGACGTCGCTCGCTACCCTTCTCTCCGATATCGATCAGTACATGAGCGAGAAGAAACTGCGCCTGGAGTATGACCTGCCGCATCTTACGCAGGATGGTGTGCAACTGATGACCGGGCACGGAGCCAAGGGGCTGGAGTTCGATGTGGTGATCCTCTCTGATGTCCGGTACCGCAACTGGGGCAACAGGAACAGCGGCAATTCCCTCGCGCTCCCCGATCACCTGATCATGGGAATCGATAAAGAAGTGGAGAAGAGGGCGGGGCAGGAAGACGAGCGCAGGCTCTTCTTCGTGGCGATGACCAGAGCGAGACGGGAGCTTACTCTGGCCTTTCCAGAAACGTACCGCAGTGGCGAACAGATGCGCGATGCGCAGGTGAGCAGTTTCGTGGCGGAGGCAGGAGAGAGCGTGGGTGAGATCACGCTGACCCAGGAGCATGTTCCGCAGCCGATGGAGACCCTGCGCACCCCGCCGCTCCAGATCGACAAAGCTTTCCGCGCGTTCCTGCAGGAAGTGCTGCAGGAGTACGAGCTCTCGGTAACCGCACTCAATGCGTTTCTGAAAAACCCGCAGGAATTTCTGTGGGAGCAGCTGCTGCAGAAACCGAGCGAAAAGAAACCCGCCCTGGCCTTTGGTACCGCGGTCCATGCCGCCCTCGAAGAAAGGAATTCCGCATGGCAGCGCGGAGAAACATACTCTGTCGACGCGCTGGTGGAGGCCTTTCAGGCCTCTCTCAAAAAAGAAATCCTCACCCGTGAGGAATGGGAACACTACATGCTGGTCGGCGCAGATATTCTGCGGAGGTATGGAGAAAAAACCTCTTCGGGCATTCCACTCGTTCTCTCGACGGAACGGACGCTCCATGCAGTGGTG
Source organism: Candidatus Peribacter riflensis (assembly GCA_001430755.1). GTDB lineage: Bacteria > Patescibacteriota > Gracilibacteria > Peribacterales > Peribacteraceae > Peribacter > Peribacter riflensis. Next base: position 354,137 of record CP013062.1, read on the forward strand.
GATGACGTTCCGCTCAAGGGCAAGGTGGACCGCATCGATCTCTTTGAGCCGAACGGCAGGGCGTGCCGGATACTGGACTACAAAACGGGCCAGACGGTGAAAACGGAGGACGCAGTACGCAAGAAGGAAGATCTGTTCAGACAGCTGAAGTTCTACAAAATTCTCTGTGACAGCGATCCCAAGTTCATTCACGAAGCCACACTCTTCACGCTCGATTTCATTGGCAACGAGGATGAGGCGAGGAGGGAGATTGATCTCAAAATTACAGAAGAGGAAGTGAGAGAGCTGAAAGCGCTGATCAGGCAGGTGTGGGCCAAGATCACGGCGCTGGATTTCACTGCGCTGTAGCCTCTCCGTTCCCTGTTCGCTCTGCGGCTGTCGCATCCGTCGGGTCGGGATGGGCGGCAGAGGATTTCTTTCTTTGAAAGCCGTGCTCTGCCAGCGCTTTGTAGATTTCTTCCAGAGAAGTTTCGCCGATGCCGGGAATGGCCAGTAATTCCTGCCGTGTGCAGAAGAGCAGCTCGAGTACGCGTTCGATCCCTGCTTTCTCCACAAGTGCATTGGTTGTGCGGATATTCAGCTCCAACTCCCCGACGTGGAGTGCGCAGCGGGGATTGGTCTTGAAAAACGTTGCGATACTCTCGTCATCCGCGAGTCTCTCTTTGGCCATGCGGGCAGCCATGTTCGTGCGGATGGTTTCGAGTGTCATTCCCGGCTTGGGAGCGGGCTTGCGCTTTCGGCGGGCGGGCGGTTCCCGGTCCGGTGATGCCGCATCACTGCGGGGAAGGTCAGTATCCATAGGCAATGCGGTAGAGAATTGATTCAATGCTCCGTTAGGATTTCTGTCAAGTTTGATGTTCGCTCAGATCGCGCAGGGTCCGCAGTGGCCGGCGGAAAGATTCTTCCGTTCTTTAAGGGGGTGGTAATAGTTGCATAATATTTAAAATAGTTTAAAGTAGAAAACAATGTCGGAACAAGCACACCATCTGCAATGGCTTACTGAAGTGCTCCAGCAGGTGCGAGAGGCAGAGGGGGAGCGCGTTGCCACCGACCCGTCTGTGCGGGACCGTCTTCACTATGGACGCTCAGTCTGCGAACAGGTGCTCCGGCAAAATCCCCAAAGCCAGCTGGCCATTCAGGTGAGAACACAGATTGACCGGCTGCTATCCTGCGTTCCAGCCAGCAGTGCACCGGCATCCGGGGAGCGCACAATCACACATGCGGAGGCACAATCCATGGATGCCATCATCATGGGCGTGGAGAAGGGCATGGATCGCCTGCACTCTCTCCTTGAGGAGCGTATGCAGTCCGATACAGGGTACGTGCCAGGCGGCATGTCCGTCCCATTCTCTCTGGTTGATCACAACCGTTCCAATCACTACAAGAACTTTCCAAAGACGTGGCTGGATATGCACGAGGGACGATCGTCATCTTCTTACAGGATCGGTCACGGCCAATTCGGCTACGATCTGGTTCCCGAGCGTTTTGCACAGGAGCGGAACGATGTCTTCGGACAGTACGATGCCCGACATAACATCATCCGCATGCCAGAAGGGTTCGATCCCTCCTGCCTGTTCGACCTTGTTTTGCTCTATCATGAACTTTGTCATGTGGCACAAAATCATTCCCTTCGTCAGCGCATGGGTGATGATGAGTACGTGCGTTTTTATGGATGCGGAGAGAAGAGAGTGCTGTTGCCGATGGAGATTGAAGCCTACGCCCTTCAATTTGAAATGATGGATCGTGTGTTGGGCGGATGGTTGCGCTCGGGGGCGGCAGACGGTAATTCGCCGCAGCGTCTGGATGCTCTGATGACGCAGATGAATGGAAAAGAGAAACATCGTTGGCTGGCCGGTAACATGCTCGATGGCATGCGCGCATTCTTTCCACACGGCTGGAGGGATGATCGGTCCCCTCCGGCTTCTTCTGCGTTCTCGCGATCGGTCCAGCGTTCTTACAGCAATGAGGGACGGCTGTACACGTTGGATGCACAGGGATTGCCGGTACCGCTGATGTGATGCTCTCTCCTCAGAGAGCGGAGAGGTGACGCCGGAGTGCAAGCGCAGCACGGCCCCGGTGGCTCGTACTATTTTTTTGTTCAATAGAAAGGGCTGAGAATACACGAGAGAAGCCTTCGGGCCTGAAGCACGCCGAGATCGGAAGTCCCGGCAGATAGTCTGCTTCCAGTGTCGGAGTAATGATCCCTTCGCAGCGTCCTTCAAAGGTGTAGGTGGCTCCGAGGGGATCCACGTACGCCAGCACGCAGACGAAGGCGGCGCGCTTGTTCTCTTCCTCTTTCATGCGTTCCAGAAAATGCGCGATCCACTGCTCATCCGTCGCCTCCGGCCCCGCGCCCCAGCGGCGCGTGTGGATGCCCAGCTCATCTTTGAGTGCCTCTACGATGATCCCGGAGTCATCGGCGACGGTGGGCACCTGTGTCCGTTCGAAGTAGAAGCGTGCTTTCTGAAGCGCATTGGCTTCAAAAGTCTCTCCGGTCTCGGGCGGGACCTCGGTGAGGTCGATGTGTCCGGGGGTGAGCACTTCCAGCGGAAGCCCCTCAAGCACGGAGGAAATTTCGATGATCTTGCCGGGATTGTTGGTTCCAAGCAGGAGCCGCATGCCCCTACTGTAGAGGAAAACAGGCTTTGGTGGCGGTTTTTGCATGCCGGAGTTTTCGTTCGACAGAGGGGGGGTGAGGCGTACGCTGAGCGCAGAGTCAGGGCCGTTCATTTCCTTTTCGTCAGGAGGACGCCATGAAGAAAACATCATGGTGGGTAAAAGTTGGCCGGCTACTCGGTTGCTGGCGGATTGTCGTCTCTCTCCTGTTCGGCGTTGCCATCTGCTACATGCTGTGGCAGATGGGCACCGAGATGCCGACCTGGAAGCGAATCGCATTCGCCGGTTGCGAGGCATCTATCGTGAGCGGATCGCTCGGGTGGTTGCTTCACCAATGGTGAGACGAAGGTCTCACACTTCACCCGCCTTCCGGCTTTCGGGAGGCGGGCGTTTTTTGACACGGGAGTGTGGAGAGGTGGTGGCCTTATGTCACGCCCATTTCTTCATACATCGCGTGCAGCCAGTCGAGTGTATCGGTGACGGATTTATCACTCTGCTCCAGAGGAGGTTCTGGAAGACGATTGGGACGATGAAGCATGTTCTGTTCCGGAGACAGGGGGAGTTCCAGTCCGCGCACTGCACAAACCATGAAAGGAGGGGGGAAGAGATAGGTGGCCCCATGCTCACGGAGGGGGAGAGGGAGTTCAACAGTTCTCTCTTCTGGCTTGTGCACTGCGCATGAAAGGGCGGTGACCACTTTACCGATGCCAAGGGAACCTTACGGCGTGGCCATCTTCTCGATGTAGACCTTCCGCGCTTTCGCGCCCTCGACAGGTCCAATGAGCCCTTTCTGCTCCATGATGTCGAGGAGCTTGGCCGCGCGGGCGTAACCGACCGACATCCGACGCTGGAGCAGGCTCGCCGAGGCCTTGCCGGTCTCCTGCACCACTTTCACCGCCTCGAAGAAGAGGTCGTCGCCGCCGTTGTCATCGGCATCGAGATCGATCTGTGCGTAGGGTTGCGACAGACTCTGTTCGCCCTCCTCGCCCTCCTCATCTTCCGCCATGGCGATCTGTTCGGTGATGCGGCCGCCGCCGGCGATCTTCACCGCGTTGATCACGCGTTCCACTTCTTTGGTCGCCACGAAGATACCCTGAATGCGCACGGGATCGGGCGTGGAGGCAGTCATGTAGAGCATATCGCCCTTGCCCAGCAGATCTTCGGCGCCGATGCCGTCCAAGATCGTGCGGGAGTCGACCGCGCTCACCGTGCGGAAGGCGATGCGCGTGGGGATATTGGCTTTGATGAGGCCGGTGATCACGTCCACGCTCGGGCGCTGGGTGGCGATGATGAGGTGCATCCCCACGGCGCGTGCCATCTGGGCGATGCGGGCGATCATCGTCTCGGTGTCGCGCCGGTACTGGCGCATCATGAGGTCGGCGAGCTCGTCTACCACGATGATGATGCGTGGGAGAAGGTTCTCTTCATCCGTCTGCTTCTCGTTGTACTCATCCAGATTCCGCGCGCCGGCATCGGAGAAGCGGTGCAGCCGTCGGCCCATTTCTGCCACCGCCCAGCGCAGGGCCTGCAGGGCCTTTTCGGATTCGGAGATCACGGGGGTGAGCAGGTGCGGAATGCCGTCGTAGGGGGTCAGCTCCACGCGCTTGGGATCGATGAGAATGAATTTGAGTTCATTGGGCGCGTTCTGGTAGAGCAGCGAGGTGAGGAACGTATTCATGCACACGGATTTGCCCGAGCCGGTGGCGCCGGCGATGAGCAGGTGCGGCATGTCGTTGAGAGCGGTCACCACCGCAGCGCCGCCGACATCCCGTCCGAGCGGGAGCGAGAGCTGCGAGGTGCTTTGCGTGAATTCCGGGCTCTCGAGGATTTCTCGCAGGTGCACGGTGGTCCGCTTGCTGTTTGGCATCTCGAGGCCCACCAATGATTTACCCGGGATGGGGGCCTGAATACGCAGACTCGGTGCGGCGAGTGCGAGGGCCAGGTCATCTTTGAGGTTCTCGATCTTGCTCAGTTTCACTCCCTCGGCGGGCAGGAGCGTGAACTGTGTCACCGTGGGACCGGGGTGGGCATCGCGCATGGTTACCTCGATCTCGAATTCCTCCAGTTTCTCCTCGATCTTCCTGGCCTGCAGTTTGAGCTCCTCATCGTCGATGGTGAGCTCGCTGTGTGCGTCTTCGAGCAGATCCAGACCCGGGAACGTCCACTCCTCGAAGCGCGTGTCTTTCATCTGCAGGATGTCTTTGATTTTCGCCTTCACGTTCCTCTCGCTCTTCTCGGCGGCGATCTTCTTGGCCAATGCCTTCTTATTTTCCTTCTGTGCGAAGGCGGGGCGCACAATGTTGAGTTCCGGCCCATCGCTGTCCTGTTCCACCAGGTCTTCGTCCGTTTCCTCCTCTGCAACCTTCGCCTTTTTTATTTCTTCGTTGCGTGCGGCACGCAGGGGGCGGGGCCGTACAGCTTCACGCCGGGTTGTCAGATCGCGGATCATTTGTACGATCGCACCCAGATTGGGCTCGAAGGAGATTACAATGCCGATGAAGAAGAGCGCGCCTAAGACGGTGTACCCCACGGGACGCGAGAAGAAGAGCAGAAAAGGAACGCTGGCGAGAAAGCCGATTGCCCCGCCCAGTTCCTCCTTTCTGGTGGCGATCTCCTGAATCGGGGCGCCGATGTGCATGAGCCCGAGAAAACTGGCGAGACAGAGCACCAGTCCCGCTGATCGTTTCGCCTTGAAGTGTTCCTCGCCCGTGAAGAAGTGCAGCAGGGCAGAGATGATCAGAACTGATGGGAAGATGATGCTCCACTTTCCGAAGAAGAACGTGAGCACCGTGCGCACGGCGCCGCCGGCCGAACCTGCCTGTTCCCTGAGCGAGAGCAGGATGAGCACGCCGAGCGCGAACTGCACGACGCCGCTCACCTGCCGCCGCGTGGCGGGACTGAGCTCAATGCCGGGTGACGAGCGCTTCTTGGGCCGCTTGAGTGTACGACGATGCCGGGGCACGGTTCGTATTCTACCGCACACCGCCTCCATGCAAAGGTTTCATTTTGGCTTGCCGACCGAAACCTTTGGCACTGGCATTCTGCTTTGCTAGCATGGGGCTATGCGTGTTCTCGTCTTCGGCGGAAGGGGGTTTCTCGGCCAGTATTTTCTGAGAATCTTCCCCGATGCCCTTGCACCTTCCGTCGACATCACCGATGCGACGGCGGTGGCGCACGCCCTTGATGAAGCGCAGCCCGATGTCGTCATCAACGCTGTCGGCAGAACGGGGTCGCCCAATGTGGACTGGTGCGAAGAACATAAGCTGGAGACCATGCACGCCAATGTCCTGGGCCCTCTGGTGCTCATGGAGGAGTGCAGTAAGCGCGGCATCTATTGGGTGCATTTGAGCTCCGGATGCATATACGAAGGAACAAAAGGAATGAAAGGAACAAAAGGAGAAAAACGAACGAAAGGAGAGCAGGAAGAGGGATGGACGGAGGAAGACGAGCCGAACTTCACCGGGAGTTTCTATGCACGCAGCAAAGCGCTGTGCGAACGGGCTATTCGGGAATTCCCTGGCATGCTCATTCTGCGCTTGCGAATGCCGTTTGATGGCTCTTCGCACCCCAAAAACCTCATCACGAAGCTTGCGAAGTACGCACGCGTGAATGATGAAGAGAATTCCATCACCTGCCTTACAGATTTTCTCGTAGCGACCAAAGTGCTGATCGATCGGCGCGCCACGGGGATCTACAACATGGTGAACGAGGGCGTTATCTCGCCCTACCGCATCATGGAACTCTATCGTGAGGTTGTTGACCCGCATCATTCTTTCGAACGCCTGCCCCTTCCTTCGCAGGCGGGTGTCACCAAAGTTGGCCGCAGCAACTGTGTGCTCTCAACCACGAAGCTGGAGGGGGAGGGGATACGCCTGCGCCCCGTGGAGGAGGCGGTGAGGGAGTCTCTTTTTCAGATGAAGAATGCAGCTTCACACAGCGAAAAAAGTGATATTGTGAATACATCTTTTGTTCAATAAGAGTATGGAGTTGCAGAGAAGTGGGATAATGATTCTGTCTATGAACGTGGAAGGGAATGTCGGCTCGGTCGATGTCCTGCTCCCGGAGGGGATGGCTCATATTGGTTTAGAATCTCAGCTCAATGCTTTGATCGGGCGCTGTGCCGTGACGCCGGAACGCCATAAGAAGGGGAATGGCGAGAGAAAATGTTGTCGTGTGAATATCCGGCTGGATTGCATGGCAGAGAAAACAACGCTCGACATCACGCGAATTTTGCGGAGTCTCCAGTGCGAAGTTCTTGACTGTTGAATGTCATGAAGACGAACTTTTAAGGGGGAATAGTTGACATATATGTTATATATGACACAATTTCATGTGTGTCTATACCTTTTCAAAAGCGCTATTTCCTGACTCTTAATGAAGTCTTAAGCTGCTGACCCCTACGCCCGCCCGCTCCCGCTCTTCCCATCCATCAGGAACGACTCACCACCGGCCCGGACCGCGAAGCGGCTACGCTGGAGCAGGTCATGCGTCTGCTGCACGATCTTGAGCAAGAGGCGCGCAGAACCAATGATGCGTCGTACCAGGAAAGCATGATCGAGAAACTGCGCTCACAGCTGCCCGACAAGATGCGCCGGCTGCTCGACATGCACATGCGCGTGACCGATCGCCGCTTGGCGCACCGGTACCCCGGCGATCCGGAGAAGACCGTACGCGTCTCCAAAGCCATTCGCAGCAAGACCACGCGTGACGTACACGCGGAGAATCTGTATGACTCCATTCTCTCCACGCCCGAATTTCCCATCCACTCCAAGGCATACGGCAGCTCACTCATGAACCGGCACCTCGCGACGATGGCGATCGACCGGGCTCCGCCTTCCATGCTCGAGACGTACGGCTGGATGTCCTTCGACATGAACGGCGTGAAGGGGATGGTCGACTGCACCACGTACCAGAACGTGACGCACTACCTGCAGGCCACCGCGCAGTTCCTGCTCGATCGCGAGGGGCAGACGCGGAAGTGGCTTGAGAGCCGGAAGGTCAAGGTGACTCCGCTCGCTGCGGGTGGAGACGAGTTCGCCCTTCTGCTGGACGGCGATGGGCCGATGTCCGCAGGATTTTTTCAGGAGACAGTCAGCCGCTATCAGGCAGAATTCGCCAATAGCAGGCATCTCGCAAGTTTTCTCGATTTTAACAGCCGGTCCGTGCAATTGGAATACAGCATGCCGACCGAGTCACAGAGGGCAGTATTCTTTGGCATGAGCCAGGCCGAACAGGACAAGCACCTTGATGATGTTCACAATGAACTTCCCGAAACGTTCTATTCGACCTGTGGAGCAGGAGGCGCCAATTTCCGGGAGGGGCTGGAACGCGCGGTCGGCCGCGGGACGCTGTCTCTGAAGAAGGGAAAAGAGACATTCGATACCGGACGTCTGGCCATTCTCAGACACACCATCGAGCTCGCAGAGGCGAGGCAGGCCGATAACAAGGTGGAGTTCAAGAAGTGCCTCGAGTTAGGCGATCCCAAGCTGCACTGCTTCTTGCGCCGCAACAATGAGAACCGCAACCTGGATGGACGCCTGCGCGAAGCGGAGTTGCAGCTGGCGCAGGAAAGATTGAGGAGGGCGGATATGGAGCGGGACCTGGATGCGCTGCATGCGCTCTGTAGCGAAAAGAATTCGCAGATCGAGGAGTTGCTCAAGAAATGCGCGTAGGCACGTCAAAATCCTCCGCTGCGCGGAGGAGAAGAAATCTACGTGAGATGTTTTTGTCGGAATGTTGTTCCTGATCCTGATTTTAAGTATTTCTCATATATCGCTGCCTTATCACGAGAAGGGAAAGCAGCGAAATGAATAACACTCCACGGCCGGTATTTTGCCGTCGATTGAATTTCGCCGCGATTATGCCTTCCAAGTCTATCTTCCACATTATCTGTCAGCCCAACATATTGTTTCCCTCGTTCATTCTGCAAAATGTAGACATAGTGCCACATGTCATGAGTATAGGTGGCTTGCCATCCGTAGCGCAGTCAAAAAACCAGCCAACCTCCGCTCCCTTTGGGAGCTACGGTCGGCATCCTCCGCTGCGCGGAGGATGGTGGGCCGGGAGGGACTCGAACCCCCGAAGGCGTAAGCCACCTGATTTACAGTCAGGCCCGTTTGACCACTTCGGTACCGACCCACGAATAGCAGCGGAGATCCAAAGAGCAGAAGAACGACAGAGTGACTCGCCTCGGCGTAGTCCGCAGACGAAGCCGGGCCGACCCACATGCCCCAGTGTAGCAAAGCTTTTCTTCTCCGCACGTGCATTCTGGAGCAGATTTACCCTACTACACTTTCTTGAGTGTGCACGTTCCGCCAAGCACGGGCTTCGTATCCAGGAGTAATTGCACCATGCGTGCATAGTCGTGTGTCAGGCGGGTAATGCGCACTTCACCCATGGCGCATTCAAGCCGGCAGCGGTCGCTGTCGATCATGGCCTCAATCTCAAGAAAGAGCTGGTGGTTCCGATCGTTGTCGATCGGGTAGACACTGGTGCGGAATGTCAGGTCAGTTTCGGCTTCACCGGTTCGCTGGTGGCGGTGTTTTGCCATGGCACAGGAGCCTAAGTGAAATCCAGGACCCGAGAAAGAGAAATCGGGTTTTTCTTGGTTCAGCACGCATCGGCCCCCTCTTTGGCATTCCGCTACCCGAACTGCAGCGATGTGGCTGGGCAGTGGCCCGTCTTCACGCCCGAAACTTTCTCCCCTCATAGCGCACAAGCTTGAGGAGGTTCTGCTGGCCGAGGATTTCTTTGCTCAGGGGATCGTCGTAGTCAGAGTCGTAGACCACCGTCTGGATGCCGGCATTCAGGATCATCTTGGTGCAGATGACGCAGGGGAAGGTATTGCAGTAGAGGGTTCCTCCTTCGATGGTGATGCCGAATTTCGCGGCCTGCGTAATGGCGTTCTGTTCGGCGTGCGTTCCGCGGCAGATCTCGTGCCGTTGCCCTGAGGGAATGCCCAGCTTCTCTCTGAGGCACCCGCCCATCTCGGCGCAGTGGGGAACGCCGCGCGGGGCGCCGTTGTACCCTGCGGTGAGCTGTTGCTGATCTTTGGCGATCACAGCGCCGACTCTGCGCCGCAGGCACGTGGCGCGCTTGGCCCAGGTGTAGGCGATCTCCATGAAGACTTCATGGAAGGTGGGGCGGTCCTCGCCGGTCTCAAGCCGCTCGAAATGCTTCAGCTTCGTTTCCAGATCCTGCAGTGTCCCTTCGTTCACAATGAGGTAGTCGGCGTGGTCTAAGCAGCGCTGCACCTGCTGGCCCTCGGGCGGTTCGCCGATGCCGCGTTCCCGCTTGAGTTTTGCCAGCACTTCTTCGCGTGAGAGGGGAGAGCCCTCGCGGTTGCGCTTCTGCACACGTTCCACGATGGTTTCGGGCGACGCCGTGACTCCGAGCATGTGGAATCCGGGGAGCTTCTTCAGCTCCTCCCATTCGCCGGGATTCCGGATGCCGTCGATCACCCACCTTCGCCCCGCATTTGCAGGGCTTCGGTGGGCAAGCCCACCTCCATCTTCGCTGGCGGACCGTCGCGCAATTTCTGCTTCGATGGTCTCGCGGATTTTTTTGCCCAGAATGCCGGCGCCACCTTCCTCGCGGAGCTGATTTCCGGTGTTCTGCAGGTGTTCGCGTGTGTGTTCAAGTCCCCGCCTGGTTGCCTCTGCGCGCACGGCGTCCGAGAGGGAGGTATACGTGTAGCCGCGCTGCTGCAGCAGCTTCACGAGCTCCCCTTTGCCGCTGCCCATGGTGCCGGTGAGTCCGATGATCTGTGACATGGGGTTCATCTAATTCCTCTTCGGTGCTATTGGCAAGAGCCGACTCTTACCGTGCCAGAACTTCGAAGGTGAGCATGGCGCGTTCTTCACCTGATTGGGCTGTGAGCTGGTGCCTTCCCGGCTGCGGCTGCCATTTGATGCGGAAATCCGGCGCCTGTGCTGCCCCGATCTTCTTGCCATCCACGTACCAATCCATCGTCCGGATAGCGGGTGAGGCGTGAGCTTCGAAGATCACCTGTTCCTGCGCGTCCGGAATGAGCGGATCCAACAGATAGCTCTCGTTCGGTTGAGGCGAGATGATTTCGATCCACGATGCGGAACCGGGCGCGGAAGAATCGGAGGTGGGGGATTCATCCCCGCAGAGAGGGGAAACGCGCGTGGGCGGAAGAGGCCATCCCTGCTCGCGCCCCCATTTTTCGGTGTCCTTTGGAAACACGGCGAGCCCTTTCTTATCAACAAATTCCTGATCACAATATTTGTTCGAAAGCAGTCCGTTCCGTCGATCAATCTCGAAGAGTCGGTACAGGTCATCCGGCTCTTTCGGTTCCGTTCCTGCGATGAACCACTCCTCGATCGTGTGGGGGCAGAGCTCCGTCGGCAGCTTACCCGAGAGCCGGCAAATCGTGACCTGCTTCAAGCCTTCGGGCTGAGCGAAATCGCTCATGGGCAGATTCTTTGTGGCTGCCAATACAACATCGTGGAAGATCGGTCCTGCTCCTGTGACGCCGGAAGTCTCGCGCATGGGCGAGTTGTCGGCGTTGCCCACCCACACGCCCACGATGCGATCGGGCGTGAAGCCCACAGTCCAGTTATCGCGGGAGTTCCTCGTCGTGCCCGTCTTGGCCGCCACGGGGAAATCGAAGGTGAGCGGGCCGCCTTCGCCAAATTCCGAAAGGCGCGCAGAGGCATCACTCAGGATATCGGTGATGAGCCAGGCCACTTTGGGATCGAGAATGTGCGCTCCATTTTGCGTGGGATCGGAGAGGAGAGTGCGTATGGGGAGTGTCTCGCCGCCGCGCGGAAAGATCGCGAAGGCTTGGGCGAGCTCGAGTAAGCGCACCTCTGCGTCGCCGAGTGTGAGGGCGAGGCCGTAATGCTCAGGGGTTTTCGTGAGGGTACTCAGTCCTGCTGAGCGCAGGAACGAGAGCAGACTGTCGATTCCCACGCGCTCCGCCACGCGCACGGCCGCAATATTGTAGGAGTTGGCCAGTGCCTCGCGGTACCGCACGAGTCCGTGCTCGAGGTAGTCGTAGTTCCTGGGAGTGTAGGGTGTACCCTCCCGCGTCAGAAACTGCACGGCGGTATCGGCTACGGTGGTCGCTGCGGTGTCGCCCCGTGCAAGCGCGAGTGCGTAGGTGAAGGGCTTCAAGGCGGACCCGGACTGGCGGGCGGCAAGGACGCTATTGACGGCTCCGTCGTGCTCCTCATCGAAGTAATCCGCCGATCCCACCATCGCGAGTATGTCACCGTTCTTGGCATCGAGCACGACGACGGCAGCGGAGGTAACGTTCTTCTCCTTCAGTTCCTCCAATTTGCGTTCGATGATGCGCTCCACTGCGGTCTGGAGCGTGAGGTCGAGCGTCGTCGTGACAGTCGGAGACTGCAGATCCTCCGGTCGCTCGTTGAGGAGCCACATCACAAAGTGCGGCGCGCGAATGGCCGTTTGATCTGCGGTCAGTGCTATAGGCTCCGATTCTATTTGCTCGATTTGGGCTTCTGTCAGGGCTCCCTGGTCACGCATGGCCGTGAGCACGCGTCCCTGTCGTTCCCGGGCTGCCGTGAAATTGATGAAGGGATCGAGGGCGGAAGGGGATTGTGGCAGTCCTGCGAGCAGGGTGCATTCCGCGGTCGAGAGCTCATGCACGGACTTGCCGAAGAATGTTCTCGTCGCCGCAGACAGGCCGTAGGCCCGGTGACCGAAGTATGCGGTGTTGAGGTACCGCTCCAAGATGTCATCTTTGGTGAGTGTCTGCTCCAGTTTGAGGGCGAACAGGGCCTCCAGCACTTTGGAGGAGAGCGTGCGCTCGCGGGTATTCAAGGTGATGCGAGCGAGCTGCTGGGTGATGGTGGAGCCGCCCGAGACAATGCGGCCGGCCGACAGGTTCTGCCACAGCGCCCGCGCAATCCCTTTGATGCTCACTCCGGGATGGGTGTAGAAGTTGTGGTCTTCAATGGCGAGCAGGGCTGAGATGCAGGGTTTTGGAATCGCGTTGAGCCCTATCCACTGCTGTGAACCGTGTGTTGGCTTGCGAACCTCGTAGAGCTCCTGTCCGCTTCGTTCGAGCAGGAGCACGGAGGTGGATTTGCGGTCGAGGAATCGCTCTGGAAGCGGCAGGAGGATGGCACCTGCGAGCGCAAGGAGTGGAAAGAGCCAGAGGAGGTGGCGACTGCGGGGCAGCATGCAGATACGGGTGATCTTGTTGCCGCGCATTACTCCTGAATCGTCACGATCTTCCCGGCTGTCTGACCGAAGACCTCGGGGAAGTACATCTGGAAGACATGGGCGGGGCGCTCGTGGAAGGTGCCCGGCGTTGTCGCGCGCACCAGGTAGGTCAGTTGGTACACGCCGGCTGGCAACTCATCGGCGAAGGCGAAGAACATGTCATCCCTCAGCTCCCGATGTGAGAAACGCCAGAGGCCCTTCTGCCAGTAGTTCTCATCCCACATGCGGGTGGTGTCATCTTCAAAGAGCGTCTGCTGTGCGGTCTTCAGGTGCAGGTCGATCGGTTCGAAACCTGCGGGGAACGGGCTCTCGACGGCGACGAATTGGCGGTCTTCCGGCACGGTGATCGTGAGGGTCACGCGGTAGCTGGAACCCACGGTGAGCGTTTTCTGCTCGCCCGGCAGCGGCTCGATCGATCGCAGCACGCTGATGCCCTCTTCGGCGGGCGGGAGCGTATCTGCTGTGTAGAAGTACGAGAGTACTGCGTCGTAGTACAGGCGTCCGGTTCCCTGCTTGCCGATCTTTAGTGTGGTTTCTTCGCCGCGCAGGAGCTCATCGAGTGTCAGCTTTACCTCTTTGCGCGAGAGCACGTTCTGCTTCGTGACCTTCCAGTCGAGGATCTGCGTCCCGTCCATTTCCACCCCAGCGGTGAAGTCGGCATTGAGCTCCTTCGTTTGTTCCAGGTATTCGATGAAAGCAAGCAGAACCGAGACGGTGGACTGAGTTGTATCCCAGTGTCCGTCCTTCCGGATCTGGAGCAGGTAGCGCACGGCATTCGGAATCAGGGCATTCGTCGGGTCGATGCGCAACATTGCCTGCAGGACCAGCGCGGACGTGCGGTCATTGGTCTGCATGAGAGAACCGAAGCGCGCGATTTCCTCTTCCTCGAAGTGCGTGCCGCGGCCGTCCACCTTTGCGGACCGCAGAATCTCGGTGAGGATGTCTCGCGCTTTGCTCTTGGATTTGGCCCGGTCGAAGGCCATGGCAAGCTGTGCCTTCGCGAACAGCGGGAGTTTGGCACGCTGCTCATCGAGGTTAGTCAGCAGGTTGACGTCCACTTTCCCGGTCTCTGCAAGCACGAACAAGATGTGCGCGCGGGTGGCCAGATCCAGTGACGTATCGGGGTTCGAAACGCGCAGGGTGGCATCGAGGTACTGTTGCGTGCGTGCGATCACGCCGTCATCGACGGTGAATCCGCTGCCGCGGATCAGGTGGAGCGCGTGGAGCACATAGGCGCTCAGGGCGGGGAAACTTCGCTCACTCTCCTGCCAGTAGCCGAATCCTCCGTCACCGCGCTGGAAGGTGTACAGGCGGGTGAGTCCTGTGGTGACCATATCACTCAGCTTTTTCTTTTCGACGAAATGGAACGCATCGAAGCCCTGCAGGCGCGCGAGGACGACAGAAGGCAGCACGCTTGAGAGCGTCTGTTCCGCGCAGCCGTACGGGTACGTCGCAAGGTACTGGAGCCCTCCCGGAAGGTAGGTGGCGAGCGAAGGTGACACGGTCACGGAGAGTGATCCGTCACGCGCATCTTTTTCGCTGGGCACCAGCACACTCTCGGTGACGAGATCTTCGGTGATGCCGGTCGTCGCGACGCTCTGCGGCGTGCCGTAAGTGAGCACCGGGATAGATTCCTCCACCTCATCGCGTGCGCCTTCCTGCTCGGCGAGGAACGTGAAGGTGGCTTTGTTTGTGCGGGCGATGGTCACGGGGAATTCCACTTTCTTCTGTTCGCCGGCTGCCAGCGTCACTTCTTTAGTCTGCGGGCCGCTCGATGTGAAGCCGCTCCCGGTTAGAGAAATTGAGAAGGTTGCGGATGTGTCGAGGAAGTTCCCCACGATCGCACCCAGGATCACGCGGTCGCCGACCACGACAAAGCGCGGACGCACGGGGCGCACGATCACGCGCTTCGTCTCGATGACGGTCTCTTCCGCGGCGCCGAACAGCGAGGCTTTGGTCTGGCCGACCGCGAGCAGGTGCCACGTCGTCAGGTTATCCGGCAGGGTGAACGAAACCTGCGCCTCGCCCTTTTCATCCGTGAGGATGGTCGGGTTCCAGTAGGCCGTGTCTTTGAAATTGCCGCGTTTCTTCGCTTCCAGCTCCGCGCCGCCTCCGCCTTTGGAGCCGGGCTTGTAGCGATCAATGAGGTACGTGAGCATTTCGGCGGTGAGCACGCCCACGGGCCGTTCGCCGTAGAAGTTTTCGACAAGATCGGGCAGTGCGAATCCGGTCAGCGCGAGCACGCTCATATCCACGACGCCTAATGAGATTTCCGCTTGAACTGGGGCTCCCTGCCAATCGGTGGCCGAGAGATTCACGGTCACTTTCTCTCCGGGGAGGTACTTTTCTTTATCTGCCTGTACATTCACAGTGAGTCGCTTTCGCGAGGTCTCGATGGGCAGCTTGGCATAACCGATGCGGAAAGCCGGTGCACCGGTATCGAGTCCGTTTTCGTCGAAGGTTTCGCCGATGCGCGGTTTCATGATCACCACCGAGACGTAGATCGTCGGGGCGAGGTCTTCGGTGATGGGCACGGTGATCTTCTGCGCCGAACTCTCGATCGTGATGACTTCCTTGCGGATCACCTGTTCGCGCTCCAGGGTGACGAGGGCTTTCACGTTCTCGCCCTGGAAGGGGGATTTGATGAGGAGTGTGGCCGTGTCTCCGATGCGGTACTCCGGTTTATCCGGCACGATGTCGATGCGATTGTTGTTCTCGTGGGCCCAGTTTACGAAGGTCGAAGACCAGGCGTAGAGGCTGGTTGCGGACTTCGCCTCGCGTCCGTCCTGGTCCTCAGCCACAGCGACGACGCGGAATTCTCCACCCTGATCGGGGCGGACCGTGGCCTTTGCCTTGCCCTTCTCATCCGTCGTGACCTTGGTGGCCCGGATGAACGTGTCTTCCGGCGTGTTGTCGTAGTAGTACTCGCCGTCCACACCCTTCTTCTTGATCGAGTTCCACTTGCGGGCGAAGAGATTCAGCGTGACGGTGGTATGCGGCAGAGGCGATCCGTCGGGCTGCACGGTGATCACCGCCATCTGCGCATCGGTTCCGGGGGCGACGGCGTAATCTTCCGGCCGGATGCCGACGTAGACATTGGCCTTGTGCACGGGCACCGAGACGCGGTTACTCACCACCTGATTGTTCGGATCGGTGATATCCGCCTCCACGGTGAGGATCTGGCTCGCGGCCTTATCCGCGATAGTCGCGGGGACGGTGATGGTCAGTCTGCCTGCGGCATCCAGACGACCTTCACCTTCCGCCAGCAGCTTTGTCTCGCGCTCGCAATTGCGCCAGCACCACGCGTCCTCGAGACCGAAGGAATACCACCCGTCGCGAACCTTGTTAAAGAAGTAGTCCGTCGTTTGCGCGCGCCACGTGATGTTCGCCCCGTTCATCGGCGCTCCGAAATAATAGGCTCCCTCAATTGTCACCCTGACCAAATCGTCTTGGAAGTACTCTTCGCGCTCCGCGGTCAGTTCCACGCGGTACTCGGGCTTGCGGTAGGCGAGCACTTCGAACGAGCCGAAGGCGTCTCCGTAGGGGGTATCCTGAAATCCCGCAGAGATCTGGTACGTGCCGAGAGCGGCCTTTGCATCGATGGGGAAGGAATCGGCGAAGCTGCCGAATGCTGTGAGGGGGAGAGACTTGCTCAGCACCTGGTTGCCCTGCGCATCGGTGACGGTGACGGTCACCGAACGGTTCTGTTTGGGCACGGAGAGCATTCCGCTCGTATTCCGGACGCGCAGGATTCCCTTGAAGTGCACCGTATCCCCCGTGCGGTATACCGGACGCTCGGTGTAGAGAGTGGAGTGGATGCGCTCCGAGCGGTCCGAGGGACCCCAGAAATCGGTGTAGGAGCCGAACATATCGGGACGGATGCCGTCATTCCAGCGACTCGAAACCAGGGCGAAGTCGCTTCCCTTCTCGGCTGTGACCCAGAATTCCGGTTCCCATTCGTTCATGGGCGTTACGAACTGTTTGAGGTCGAGTGATGTTTCAAAAAATCCCTCCTGATCCGTGAGGCCTGTCACGGGGGTGTCGCCGGTGAGGGAGTGGAACGCGATGGCCGCGCCGGAGACCGGTGCGCCGGTGCGCAGATCTGTGGCCCACACGAGGGCGCGATTGCCCGAGTACTTGAGCGTGAGGGCCGTATTCGTCAGGAGGAAGGTCTGGGTGTGATGTGGCTCTTCGTCCCCCGATCCTTTTTCGTTCGGCGCGCGTACCTGAAGTGTGTAGAGGCCGGACCGCAGGGTCTGCCCCGTCTCCTTGGCCACATCGAGCGCGTACAGATCCCACGTATCCTTCTTTGCTGTCGGCGTGTAAGTCCACGTATGGAGCGGAGTGCGGTTCGCCGGGAGTGTGTTCCACGTCTGCTGTGTTCCGCGGAAAGCCAAAAAGTCCTGCAGACTCACCGACGAGAGTTCAGATTCCACCTTCGTCACGTTCACGAATTGCAGGCGGTAGACGGGCGGCTTTTCGCGCTCGAAAATGCCGAATTCCCCTTTCGATTCCAGCAGGATCTGCGGGGGGAGGGGATCGGTCTTGAACGAGAAGGTGCGGGGTTCTAAGAGCTTCTGCCCGAAGGTGTCGGCCAGCCCCGTTCCCAGTGTGACGGTGTACTGCGTGGATGGGGAGAGCGGCGGGTAGGCCGCCAGCTCGCGGTCATCCGCCCACGAAGAAACATTCCATTCGGTCTCATTCCATTTTTCGACAGAAGGGGTGATGGTGATCTGATTCTTGAGGGAATCCTCCGACAACGGATTATTGAACCGGAAGATGACGCGTCCGTATTCATAGTGGGATGTTTCGAGCAGGAGCGGCCCGACTGTCGAGAAATCGAGTGTGAAGCCCGTCTCGTTGCCCAGCGTTCCCCGTGCTCCTTTGAGTCCCGGCGCGATGGTCAGGGTGTAGCGCGAAGAGAAGGTGAGAGGAGTTGCGGGCATCACGACGAGTGTCTTCTTGTCGAGGACGGGACGCTCGTCCACTTCCACAGTCCCGAAAGAAACGGAACGGATCGCAACAGCCTCCGGCTTGCCGTTCTCGCCTGTGCGGATCAGCGAGAGGAATTCCTTTGCGCTATCGGCCCGCATTTCCTGGTTGAAGGAGAGCGAGAGTACGGTCGTTGGTCCGGCGAGCGCGTACCCTTGGGCCGGCTCCGTCGACACGATCTGCGGGCGAACGGTTTCGAAGGTCCACGAGAAATCCTCCTCGGTGCGGTCGCCCGAGACGGTCGGGATCCCCTTGGGGATGCTTACGGTGTAGCGCGTGCCTGGCAGAAGCCCTTTCTCGGGGATGAATTCCACGGCGACGGTCGAGAGCCATCTCCACCGGCCCGCGGTGTCGGGGGTGACAGTCACCGGAAACTGGGCGATGCGCGCGTTTGCGGCTTCACCCTGCACCTGCGTGAGAGGGATGATCGGCCGGTCGAAGATGATCGTGATTTTGGAATTCTCTGCGATGTTCTGCGCGCCGACTTCCGGAATGCGCGCGGCGATCGTGGGCGGACCGGCGACGACGAAGGTGAAGGCCATCTCCTGCCCCAGGGTCACGCCGTCCGATTTTTCGGCACGGGCATCGAGGCGGAAGGTGAGGGTCTTGCCGGCGGGGAGTGCTGCCGAAGGGCGGAACGTGAGTGTTTCATCTTCCCATTCCCATGTGCCCGTGATGCCCTCGGGCGGTGCCATGTTCTCTTCGACGCTTCCGTGATCCATGAGAGAGGGGAAGCTGAAGCGGAGCACCGACGAAGCGGATACCTTCTGCCGGAGTGCGAAATCCATCGTCGTCTGTCCGCTCGGAAACCGGACCGTGCCCGTCGCGAAGAGCGCGATGAGCGTGATGGAGACGACGAGCACCGTCGCCAATGCGAGCGGGCGGCGGCTGATCACTGCGGAGACAAAAGAGAAACGCTCAGAGAGAGACATATGGAATGAGTGGAAGAATGGAAAACTATGCTACCGATCATATCGCCGTCCGCTCAATTCCAGCGGAAGTCTTCAGTTGACTTATTGACTAAATCGATGCATTCGGTATAATCTACCGGCTCAGAAGGATAGAGACCTTCTGGGCAGTGATCTTTGGCAGGCACGGTCATTTCTGTGTGGGGGCAGCTCTCAGACCCTGTGAGGATTTGGGAGCTGCTCTCGCCCTGAAGTGTGTTCACAACGGTTTGTGATCCTGGACGAGATGCTCAACTGTATGGAGTAATCGATGAGACATCGTACGAGTGTGTTTTTGGGGAAGGGTGTTCCTTCCCCCCTGTACTTCCACCTGGTTGGAGTGGCCTCCGGTCACCAGTTGCGGATTGTCCGCGAGCGTGACTGGTCGGTATTTCACTTCCCCGGCTGGGCTTCGCCCGTAGCCATGGTCTGGAATAAGCCAGGCCACGAGCGTCTGTTCGTGACCCGCGTCGACGGCACACTGCCCGGCCACGAGGAAGCACTGAAGAAAATCGACGAGTGGGTCCACTCCGACTGGACGACGCACCGCAATGAGTACGGGGGCCTTTCGATCCCGCTCGCGGTGCACGAGAAGTGTGTCCTGGTCCCCGAGGCCGGAGACATTCAGGAAGAGGAGGGAGGCCTTCTCACCATCGAGCCGCCTTGCATCTTCTGGTTCGAGCGGCAGGATCACGCCCACAATGCCGCTTCCATTGCGGCCGTTGTGACCATTCGCTGACCGGCAGCCTGCCCACGTTCGTCCCGAGTCGTTGCATTTTGCGCGGCTCGGGACAGTTTTTAAAGGCCTCGCATCTGACGCAGCGCCGACTGCGCCTGCGCATTCTTCGGATCGTACTCAAGGATCGCCTCAAACTCAGCGGCAGCCTCCTCCAGGGAGCGTTTGTTGTAGAGCAGGATCCCAAGGTTCAGGCGGGCTGCGGTAAATTTCGGCTGCAGCCGTACCGCCTCGCGGTAGGCAGTTTCCGCCTCTTCGGTGCGATCGAGCTTCGTGAGGGCGACCCCCAGATTGAAGTGCGCCTGCGGGAAGAAGGGATTGAAGTCGAGGGCCGTGCGGTACGCCGCGACGCCGGGTTCCAGCCGTCCCATGCCGACGAGCAGCGCGCCCAGGTTCAGGTGTGCGGGGGCGAAGTCGGGAGCAGCCAGGATGGCTTTTCTGTAGAACTGTTCAGCCTCCGCGGTGTTGCCCTGCTGTCCGGCGACGATGCCGAGCCCCAGGAGCGCGTAGACGTTGCCCGGATTCAAGCGCAATGCTTCTTCGAAGGTCGAGCGCGCCGTTGTCAGGTCTCCCTGTTCGCGCTCGGCGGAGGCGAGGTTGCTCAGAATCTTCGACTCGGAGCGTGCGAGTGCGGATCCCGGGCGCCCCTCTCTCTTCAGAATGGCGAGAGCTTCGCGGTACGCAGTGATAGCCTTGGCAGCGTCGCCGCGATAGCGCTCCACGTTCCCCAGGTTCACGTGGGCGACGTACGACTGCGGCGACACGCGGAGCGCCTGCCGAAAGAGTGTTTCGGTGTTCTTCCACGTCTGTGCCTGCAGTGCGGCGACCACCGCCAGACCGGCGAGCAGCAGGCAGGCGGCGGTGATGCACGGGCGTTTCAGGTGCTCGCTGCACAGGCGCGCGAGTCCGAGAGCGAAGAGAAAGAAGATCCCGATGCTCGGCACGTAGGCGTAGCGGTCGGAGGCGAAGTAGAACGTGTCGCCCTTGGCGAAGTTGAGCAGGGTGGGGGAGACGGTCACGAAGAAGAAGCCGATGCCGAAAACGATGTTGCGGGTCCACCGGATGAGGATGAGGGAGGCGAGGGTGAGGAGGACGAAGATGGCGAGAGAAACGGCGATGTCGGGACGCGCGAGCGTGACGGCTCCGCTGAACGGATACAGCACCGAGAGATCGACGGGGGCGAAGATTTTTTCCAGATAGAACATGGCTCCCCGGGGGGCCATCAGCAGTTTCTCGGCGAGCGTGGAGGAGCCGAGCACCTGCGTCTTCCCGATCCAGGCAATGATGGCGAAGAGAGCGGAGAGGAGAAAGAAGGGAATCTTCTCGGCAAGTGCGCGCCTCGTGAACGGCCGGTTTTGCACAAAGTCCAAGAGGAGCAGTACGACTGGCAGCGTGAGGACGGTCACTTTGGCGAGCAATCCCAGCAGAAAGGTGAGCAGGCTCCACCAGTAGGCCCGGCGGTTCCCGCCCCGGTAGGTCAGATAAGCGATGAGGCTTGCGAGGAAGAAGAAGGTGGAGAGCACGTCTTTGCGGGCACTCGCCCAGGCGACGGCCTCGGTGTGGAGCGGGTGCACCGCAAACAGAAGACCGCCGAAGAGGGCGATCCAGCTCTTGCGCGTGAGCAGGAGCATCAGCCATGCGACGAGCAGAGCATTGCAGGTGTGCCACAGCAGATTCTGGATGTGGTAGATGGTGGGGGTCGTCCCGCCGATCAGGTAGTCTAACTGGTAGCTCAGGAACGTAAGCGGGATATACAACTCCGGATCGTAGCTCGTGAAGATGGTCCAGAGGGTTCTGGGTGTGATGGACCGGATGGCGGGATTCTCGTAGATGAGCAGTCCGTCATCGAACCGCACGAAGGCATTGGTCAGCGAAGCGCCGTAGACGAGGAACGTCACGACGAAGAAGCCGCCGATGATCCACCAGCGCACGGAGCGGGAGGGCAGGGGAGTTGGTGCTGTAGACGAGACATGCACGACCGTACTCTAGAACGCCCACCGGGCGTGCGGAAGGCGGAACCAATTGTACAAAAAATGTGTTCAGTTTGTCGGTCTCCGCAATGCCCTGTGCGTGGCGAAGAAGAGCAGGCCAAATGTTCCGAGGATCGTGACCCACAGTCCGGGACCGGTGGAGGGCTGCGCAATCGGCCGTGGAGCGCCGCCATGCAGTACGCTTTTCGATGACGAGGAGCCGCTGCCGGGGGCGACGGGGTTGCCCTGTTCGTCGAAGGGGTGCGCGGTGGTCGCATTCACACGGTAGGGATTGACGGGCAGTGCGGCGCTCGGTCTAGGTGCCGATGTGTTGGCCGAGGACGCTGCGCCTGAGCCGAAGGGGTTGAGAGCAGAAAAGTCGTCTACGTCGTCATCCAGAGGCGGCAGGTTTCCAGCTGACAGGAGTGAGGTGAGGTCCACAAATTCATTCCCTGCGGTCGGGGATGGATCCACCGGTATCCCGCCAGATGGTGCGCTCATGAACGAGGCAGCCGAAGAAGCCGGGGCGGATGATGCCGGCGCGGAGCCTGTTCCCCCTCCGGTGAACGGAGCCGCCTGTGCCAGGTTCTGTCCGATGGCTGTCTTTGCGGTCGGACGTTTTCCCGGCTGCGCGGCGAGAACGGTGATGCTGCCTTCCATACCCTGTGCACTGATGCTGTAGACCGAGTAGGTGCCCGGTGCGAAGGCATCGGTGATGGTCAGGTGCGCAGTTTCACCCGGGGCGATGGCTGGCGTGACGAAGCACTCCCGGTCTTGTGTGCACAGCGTGTCAGACTGCAGCACGTGCGAACGGGCGGACTCATTGGTCCATGTCAGGTCGCTGCCCGGGGTGACGGTGATGGTCTGTGGTGAGAAGCCATCCGAAGTAATGCGGATGACGGTCGGCGTTTCTCCACTGTCCATGCCGAAGAAAAAGGTGAGCCCGACGCTGATCGCGAGCAGCATGCCGGCGACCGCAGCCGGCTGACGCGAGAGGCGTCTCACTCGCGGAGGCGGCTTCTGCGACGGAGGAATCTCTTCGCTCTTGGGTTTTTCCACGATGTGAATCGGCAGCGACTGCTCGCCGGGCGCATCTGATTCCGTCGTCTGCCAGTTGGGATGGATGTCTGTCATCGGGAGCGCGGAGGAGCCGTGAGCGCGACAGCCTGTCGCCGCGAGGCGATGGCGGTTCCGGTCACTGCAGAGAGCGTCAGCAGGAGAGCGATCACCGAGGGCATGCCCGTTTCGCCGGGCACCGTGACCGGCTTGCGCGTTGCCATCAGATCACCGGTGAGGGGAGAGGTCGAGGTCTTGGGATTTCCCACTTCCACGGCCACTTCCTGGCTGAAGGCCGACTCTTCATCGGTCAGGCTCAGCGCCCGGATCGCCACGAAGTACGTGGTCTTTTCCGGCAGGTTGCGGATCGCCATGCTCGTGCTCTCGGCCGAGACGGTCTTGCGCTGGATGTAGCGGCCGGAGGTCGTGCCATAGTAGAGGTTGTAGGCTTTCAGCTGGGAAGAGGCCAGCGGATCCCATGCGACGTAGAGGCTGGTGCCCTCTGTCGTAATGCGCACCGAGCGCACCTGCAGGAGCGCAAAGGCCGACTGGCCTTGGGGCAGTGAGACGAAGGATGCCGCAGACGAAGCGGCGCCACCGCAGCGGTTGCTCTGGCAGACCCCGCTCAAACACTGTGTTGCGGTATTGCAGGCTCCGCCATCCTCCACTTTGAGGAAATCGCCGCGGCAGATACCGCTGCTGCACAGTCCTCCCTTACAGGCGGCATGGTCCGTGCAGGCAGAGCCGTCGGGGAGCTGGGGTGCGTTGGAGCTCTGTGCGGACGAACTTCCTGATCCTGTGAGAGCACTCGTACTCGATGCAGCTTCCCTCGTGCAGGTGATCGAACAACCATCGCCAGCGAGGAAGTTTCCGTCGTCACACTGTTCGCCGACTTCCACAAGCCCGTTCCCGCAAATGGGTCCGGCGGCGGACGAGGCAGCACTTGAGACAGCAGACGAGAGGGAGCTTCCGCTTCCGGCACTCTTGCTTGTGCTGCTCGCGCTGGAACCGCTGCCGGAGTGTACGGATGACGCACTCGATCCGGATCCTGTGCTCGTCTGGCTGCCTGCCGACGAGGATGAAGCGGCTGCAAAGGCCACAAGCAGCGATCCCGGGTTCTGTGTGAGGATGTCTTCGGCTGTGCCGTCTGTTTTCTTCGCGACGACACGCGTGTGGCCGGTGGGCTGCACATCGTAGAAGCTGAGCACGTCGGTCTGGGTCGTGGGAATGGATTTCACTTTGAGTTGGATGCGCGCCACGACGATTTCCTCATCCGCAGGTTCCTCATTCGCCCTTGCGGAGAGGTCGATCTTGATGAGGCCGTCTGAGGTGGAGAAATTGATTTCTCCGGGTGCGGCGGTCGGGAGAGCTGTTCCCGCCGTGATGCCCATACCTTCCAGCACGGCCGGGTTGTACTGAATCCAGGATCGGACGCGGGCAATCTTCTTCTGATCCGGATTGATGGCGATCAGATCCATATGGAGGATGTCGTCTTTCTCCATCGCGGGTGTGCGCAGGGTTTCGGGGTCTTCCACGGCGAACGTGGGGCAGGGGGTCGTGCCCTGTGCGCAGTGCGGACGCAGGAAGAGGGATGTCGTAGCCGTTTCCTCTGCGATGAAGCGCCCAGGAATGAGAACGACCGAGAGCAGCACCGGGAGGGCCAGGATTTTGATGATGGTCAGCCGACGGGAGATGGCGGTGTGTTTCATGGGGGAGAATCGGGTACTTACAGCATCGTGCGGAGCAGGCGCAGAGCGTCATCAACCGTGAGCATGCCATCCCCATTGGGATCCATGCGCAGCGCTTCCGTGGTGGCTTGTTCGTATCCCTGCACCACCTCGAGAAGTGAAATGACGTCCTGCACATCCACTCTGCCGTCGCCGGTGAGGTCGCCTGTGCGACTCACGGAACCTGCCTCAATGAGGGCGATGGGCTGCACTTCACCGGCACTCTGAATGCCGATGAGGAACGAAGCCGCAACGCAGATCCCACTGAAGAGGAGTGCCCGCAGGAACTGCCGTGAACGGAAAGAAATGTGCATTTCGTATTATTATAGATCATTTCGGGTTTTCGCTCTACGGACAGAAGTTGACTCCAAGAGAGAATCCATGTCTTGCATATGCCTTTATCCCAGTACAAGACAATAGATACGAAGTCAGTAAAGTATGAGGATTTCGGCTTCGGGAGTACGATTCAATCTCTTTTATGGAGAATGTCTTCCTCTTCACGGGCGAAAACGAATTCACACTCCGCCAGGAGCTTCTGCGCTGGATACGGGAGTTTCGCGAGAAGCACGGGGAGGAGAATCTTTCGCGCCTCTCGGCTGCAGGTCTCGCGCCTTCGGCATTCCTCAACGAAGTCGCGGCGGCACCCTTCATTGCGGAGCGGCGCTTGGTGGTGGTGGATGGTATTCCCTCATTCGCGGCCGAGGAGGGTTCTGCGGGCAAGCGGAAAGGGGCGAAAGGGTCGCTGGGTATGCAGGCGGTGCTGCACGAGGTGCATCCACAGGTCATCGTGCTCTTCGTCGCGCCCAAGCCGGACCGCCGTCTCGCTACGACCAAAGAGCTGCTCGAATGTGCGACCGTACGGACCTTCGCTCCCCTGCAGGGGGATGCGCTCCTGCGCTGGATGCAGGAGGAGTTCCGTCAGCGGGGGACTGCCGCAGGGCCGGAGGTGCAGACACTTCTCCTCTCGCTGGTCGGAGAGGATCAGCAGGTGCTCTCACAGGAGATCGAGAAACTCTCACTCGCAGCGGGCGGTCAACCGCTGACCAGGGCTCACATCGATGCTCTTGTCCTGCCTTCCGCCGAGCAGACGATCTGGCATCTGCTAGATCTCTTGGGCGAGGGGCATCCGGGTGAGGCGGTCGCGTACTGTCGGCAGCTCATGCGTCGGGGTGAGAGTGCACAGGGAATCTGGGCGATCTTTCTCTGGATTGTCACGAGCTTCGCCGCGGTGACGGCTGCGGTGCAGGAGGGCACCACGAGTATTCAGGGCATCATGGAGGCGACGGGGGTGAAGTTCGGCGCGGCACGATCACTCCTCCCCCTTGCCCGCACGTGCCGGCGCGAGGCGCTCTGCGATCTCCTCAACCGCGTCACCGAGGCGGATATCCGCCTGAAGACCGGAGTCTTCAAATCTGGGGGGGACTCTGAAGAGGAGCTGGCCGCACTCCTCGACCGTTGCCTGCTCAGCTTTCCCACGCGGTGAAGCACTCACTAGATCTTTCCCTCAATGCGCCCGAGCAGGCTCTGCGTCTGCTCATCTTCTTCCTGCTTGGCTGCCTGTTCCGTCTGTGAGCGCTGCGTGCGGCGGCGGCGGCGCTCCTCGTCCACCTGTTCGAGCAGCTGGGTTTCGCCGATGCGCTCGATCTCTTTGGCGTACTTGCGGTCGATGGCGGCGAGCTGCTGCTTCTCGTTCGACAGAATGTCTTTGAGATTCTGGATCTGCTCGGGTGTCATGACCGGCAGGATGTTCACCCAGTACTGCCGCTCCTCATCATTCATGCTCTCGGACTGAAGAATCAGCCCGATCAACTCAGGAAACTTCTTCTTCAGATCATCCGGGATCTGGATGCCGGTGGATGTTTTTGAATCGGCCACGTGACCAGAGTACGCGGAATCTCGGATCATTTGCAATTTCATGATTGGCGATTTGCGATTTTGCATATCAAATCACTTTCACCTAATCGCAAATCTTCAAATCTTCAAATCGCAAATCTTCTCAGGCGACCTTCAGGATCTCGTACTTGAAGGTTCCTCCCGGAGCGATCACTTCCACATGGTCCCCGCGCTTCTTGCCCAGGAAGGCCTTGCCGATCGGCGATTCATTGCTCACTTTATTATCGATGGGATCGGCTTCGGTGGCGCCCACGATCGTGTAGCTCTCGGGTTCGTCCCGGCTCGTCTTGTTGCGGACGGTGACGGTGGAACCGATTTCCACGGCCCTGTGATCGGTCTTCTCTGAGATGATCTTGGCGTTCTTGATTTTGCGTTCGAGTTCGAGGACGCGTCCTTCCACAAAAGCCTGCTCGTTCTTCGCCTCTTCGTACTCGGAGTTCTCAGAGAGATCTCCGTACGAGATGGCTTCCTTCAGGCGCTGGGCGACTTCCTGACGGCGCACGGTCTTCAGGTGATCCAGTTCCTCCTGGAGTTTTTTGAGTCCCTCACGCGTGACGAGCGTCTGCTCATCGTCCCCCATGGGGGCACCTGCGCCGGAACTGTCGGTCTGGAGCGCTTCTTCGGGGAGGGAGAAATCATCCATATCTGGCATGGCAAACAGTGGGGAGGAGTGAGCGCTATGCTAGGTGCAGAGAGGGCACCGTGCAAGGAATTCCCTATTTTCTCAACGCTCCTGCAGGAGCTCCGGCCACTTCATGAGCGGCAGATTTTCGGGTGTCTCACGGAAGAGTGCCTCTTCTACGCGCTTCGCCAGCTGCACATTGGTGATGAGGGGGATGCCGTGGTCGGTGGCCAGCCGCCGGATGAAGTAGCCATCGGTCTGCTCGACGGAGCTTGAGTGCGTGGGCACATTGATCACCAGATCCACGCGCTTCTGCTCCAGATACTCGCGGATATTGGGGCTGCGCGGTTCCGAGATCTTGTGCAGGAGCACCGAGGGGATGCCGCGGGATTCCAGAAATTCATGCGTCCGTTGCGTGGCGAAGAAACCATACCCCCGCTCCGCGAGGCGTTTGATAGCAGGGAACATATCCAGCTTGTCCTCGATGTGCCCGATGGTGACGAGGATATTTTTCTTGGGCAGCTTGAATCCGACGGCGACGAGGGCGAGCAGCAGCGCCTGTTCGGCGTTCTCTCCGAAACAGGCGACTTCTCCGGTACTGGCCATCTCCACTCCCAGGCGCGGATCGGCGCCGCGCAGCCGGCTGAAGCTGAACTGTGCGGCCTTCACGCCCACGTGATCCAGGTCGATGGTCTGGTAGCGCACATCCGCCGGGGCCTTCCTCAGCAGGGCCTGCGTGGCGAGGGTGATGAAATTGACACCGGTCACCTTGCTCGCGAAGGGGAAGCTGCGGCTGGCGCGCAGGTTGCACTCGATCACCTTGAGACGGTTCTCTTTGGCGAGCAGCTGCAGGTTGAAGGGGCCCGAAATGTGAAGCCCCTGTGCAATGCCTTTGGCGATCTGCTTCACGCGGCGGAGGGTCTCTAAGTTCACGCGCTGCGGCGGAAGGACGAGTGTTGCGTCGCCGGAGTGCACGCCGGCGTTCTCGACGTGTTCCGAAATGGCATAGAGGAGCAGCTGGCCATCCTGGGCAACGCCGTCGAAGTCGATTTCCTTGGCACCCACTTCGAATTTGGAGATGACGATGGGCGCTTCTTTGTTCACGAACGCCGACTGCTGTACATAGTCCTCCAGATCGTCGCGCGAGTGCACCACGGCCATCGATGCGCCCGACAATACGTAGCTCGGACGGACGATCACGGGGTACCCAACGGTCTCTGCGAAACTCGATGCGCCTGAAACCTCTGAGAATTCCTTCCACTCCGGCTGGTCGATCTTCAATTCATCCAGGAGCGAGCTGAATTTGTGTCGGTCTTCTGCACGGTCGATATCCTTGGGCGCGGTGCCGAGAATCTGCAGCCCGACGGCCGCCAGCTTGGGGGCGAGGGAGTTCGGAATCTGACCACCCATCGAGACGACGATGCCCGTGGGGTGCGTGAGATCGGCGATATCGCGCACGCGTTCCTCGGTGAGCTCTTCAAAGAAGAGCGCGTCGCACTCGTCGTAGTCCGTGCTCACGGTCTCGGGGTTGCTGTTGATCATGAATACATCGAAGTTCTGGCGCTGCAATTCGTGCGCCGCCTGCACGCAGCACCAGTCGAACTCCACTGAGGAACCGATGGAGTACGGACCGCCGCCCAGCACGATGGCCCGGGGCTGGTCTGTATCGAATGTCACGTCATGCTCGCTTCCGTGGTAGGTGAGGTAGAGGTAATTGGTTTGTGCGGGGAATTCGCCGGCGAGCGTGTCGATCTGCTTCACCACCGGGGTGATGCCGTGGGCAAGGCGCAGGGCGCGGATCTCATTGTGCTTCTGGTCCGAGAGCTGCGCGATGGCCTTGTCCGAGAAACCCGAGCGCTTGGCGCGGCGGAGAAGATCGGGAGTGAGGGGCGTCTGCGCGCGGGTCTGACGCAACTCCGCTGCGATCAGCGTGCAGGACCGGATGCGTTCCAAAAACCAGCGGTCGATGCCGGTGGCAATCGAGGCTTCCTCCGTCGTCCATTCACCGGCGAGCGCGGCAGCGAGGGCGAAGAGCCGTCGCGGCGTCGGACGCTTGATCTCCTTGCCGACGTCTCCGAATTTCATCGAACACGGAGCGAGACCCTCTTCGCCGATGTTGAGCATGCGGATCGCTTTCTGCAGGGCCTCCTCGAAGGTGCGTCCCAGTGCCATCACCTCTCCCACAGATTTCATCTCACTCGTCACGGCGTCGCTCACGTGCCGGAATTTCTGCAGGTCCCACCGCGGCATCTTCACGGCCACGTAATCCAGTGCCGGCTCGAAATCCGCGCACGTCACCTGGGTGATGGCGTTCTTCAGATCGGGCAGGGTGAAGCCGAGGGCGAGCTTGGCGGCAATGAAGGCGAGCGGGTACCCCGTTGCCTTCGAGGCGAGTGCGGAACTGCGGCTCAGGCGCGCATTCACTTCGATCACGCGGTACCGTCGCGACTTGGGATCGAGCGCGTACTGGATGTTGCACTCTCCCACGATCTTCAGGTGCCGGATCACCTTGAGGGCGATCGATCGCAGCATCTGGTAGTCGAAGTTATCCAGGGTCTGGCTCGGCGCGATGACGATGGATTCTCCGGTGTGGATGCCGAGGGGATCCACGTTCTCCATGTTGCAGACCGTGATGCAGTTGTCCGAAACGTCGCGCACCACTTCATACTCGATTTCCTTCCAGCCCGTGAGATCCTCCTCCACCAGAATCTGGGGCGATTCCACGAAGGCGACTTTGCCGATCTGCCTGAGCTCCTGCTCGTTCATTGCGCGTCCGCTCCCTTTGCCTCCCAGCGCGAAGGCGCCGCGCACGATGACCGGGTAGCCGATGTTTTTCGCCGCATCGACGGCGGCTTCGATCGATTCCACGGCGAAGGACCGGGGAACGGCCACATCGATTGACGCGAGCTCGGCGTTAAAGAGCGCGCGATCCTCCGTCTTGCGGATGCTCTCGACGGACGTGCCGAGCACCTCCACATCAAATTTTTTGAGCACGCCGGTATCTGCCAGAGCCAGGCCGCAGTTGAGTGCCGTCTGTCCGCCGAAACTGAGCGCGATGGCCTGCGGGCGTTCCTGCGCGATGATGCGCTCGACGAATGCCGGTGTGACGGGTACGAAGTACACGTGGTCCGCCAGACCCCAGCTCGTCTGGTTCGTGGCGATGTTCGGATTCACGAGCACGATGCGCGCGCCTTCCTCCTTGAATGCCTTGATCGCCTGGCTGCCGGAATAGTCGAATTCGCCGGCCTCGCCGATCTTCAGTGCTCCGGAACCGAGCAACAGAATCGTTTTGCCGTGCAGATCCTTCAGATCGCTGTTCGCGGCATCGGGAAACTGTCTCCCCGTGCCCTTTTGCGGGCCTCGGGGGCCGGCGCCTCGTACAGCGTTCATGATCGGCGGGAGGCTACGCGAGCAGCGGCACGAAGGCAAGCACTTCGCGCACCACTCTCTGCTATGCGGCGTGGGTCATCGGTGCTGTCAATTGTCAGCGCATCTGCAAGGCTGTTCACTACCCTGTCGTATGCGTCTTCAGCCCGCGTTAGCCGTCTTCAGCTTCATGATTCCGGCTTTCGCTGTGGCGGGCCCTCTGGATGACGCCGTGCGTGATGCGGCAATTTTTGAGCAGGTGCAGGAGCAGATGTCTCTGGAGCAGAGCGCGCAGGATGCCGATGCCCTGCGTGAGGCAGGTGACGAACTTTTTCCGGGCACGGGGCAGGGGAGCGGGAGCAGCCGTCCGGTGACCCTGGAGGAGGATCCGGTTTTCCTCACGGCGCGGGTGGACGGCGTTCCGGTGATCTTTCGGGATGTGCCCAAAGATGCGTGGTTCGCGCCCTACGTGAGAGATGTGGTGGGCAAGGGGATTGTGTCGGGCTACCGCGAAAGCGACGGCACGCTGAAGGGGCTCTTCGGTCCGGATGACCCGCTCACGATTGCAGAGCTCGCAAAAATTGCAGTGCAGGTTGCTCTGGTGGATCTCTCTTCCTGCGGATCGGGGCTCAAGAATGCGACCGCTGCCGGTATGTGGGCCGAGCCGTACGTGCGCTGCGCGGAGCGGCGGGGGTGGGCGGTGTATGCCGACGGATCAGGTGATGTGCAGCGTCTCGCCAGCCGCGCGCAGGTAGTGGCGACTCTGCTGCAAGCCCTCGGAGTCAAGATCGAGCCGCGGACGGGGGGTGTCTTCCGGGATGTCGACAGTTCGGTGGAGTTCGCTGCGGCGGTGGAGATGGCTGCCCGTGCGGGCGTGGTCTCGGGCGATGCCGACGCGCAGGGCAATCCCACCGGCTTGTTCCGGCCGGTTGATCCCGTCAATCGTGCGGAGGTGGCCAAGATCGTTGCGCAGGCCGTGCAGATCTACGAGTACTGAACGGGTACTAGTGCTGGTGATGCGATTTCAGAAAGTGCACAACATGCCCCTCGAGCTTGCGCAGATTTCCCCACTGCACGATCACCGCGCCGAGGATGATGAGTGCCGCGCCGGCACTCTGGTACCACAGGATGGATTCCCCCAGGTACCAATGTGCGAACAGGAGGCCCGTTCCCACCGTGACTGTTCCCATGAACGATACCGTGGGGAGCGGAAGGTGTTCGAGGGATTCGTAGTAGCTGAAGATGAGCAGGAAGCGCGAGATCAATCCGTAGCCGAGCAGCACGCCCAAAAACTCCCAGGGGAATGCCTGCAACTCGGTCACGAATGGATGCGAGATGAACGGCGAGAGCAGGAAGAAGAATGCAATCGCGCAGCAGGAACGCACGACGATGATCACCTGAGGTTCTAAGTGCCGCAGGTACTTGCGAATGAGCACGCCCCCGAGTCCGTAGAGGGCACCGGCGAGCACGATGAGCAGGTCGCCGTTGGCAATGCTCAGTCGTTCCGTGAACCCGTGCAGGGCGACAACGAGCAGCCCGAAGAAGATGACCGAGCCCCCGAACCACTGCGTGCGCTTGGGAGCCTGGTGCATGAGCAGGATGCCGAAGAGGATGAGGAACAGCGTCTCCGCGTTCCCGAACAGCTGTGAGTTGATGGCGAACGTGCGCGTGAGCCCTGTGAACCAGAAGGCGGGAGCCAGCACGCCGTTGAGCACACCTGCCGTGAACAGCGGCAACACGATTTCCCTCCGCACGCGTCGCAGGTGTTTGAAAATGGGAAAAAATCCGAACGAGATGACCGCGAAGAGCAGGAGCATCACTTCGCTCAGAAAGAGCATCGAGAGCGGCGAGAAATAGGTGGTGAGCTGCTTGCCGAACGAAGCCGTGGTGGATCCGGCCAGGATCATCACCGTAAGCGCGATCCAGCCGATG
Source organism: Candidatus Peribacter riflensis (assembly GCA_001430755.1). GTDB lineage: Bacteria > Patescibacteriota > Gracilibacteria > Peribacterales > Peribacteraceae > Peribacter > Peribacter riflensis. The sequence continues at coordinate 386,209 of CP013062.1, forward strand.
GTGGAGGAGCAGAGGTGCCTGCGAACGTGGACTTCAGGCTGCCGGAGGATTCCGGTGAGGGTGTGCATGTGCGTGGGATTGTGGCTCACTTTCTTTCAAACAATGAATGAGCAATGATGCATTTCCTCATCTGCAATTGGCGGGGCATCCGCCCGGCGTCCCGTTTGCCGGCCCTGTATCGCAGCGTTCCCACGACTCCCGGATGCCATTGCCGCACGCGCGGAATGTCAAAGTAGGCCGAGGAACAAGGCCGGCATTGATATCATCGAATCCATTTTGATTGCGAGGCACGATATCCATTCTGAATGTCTCGATGCTCGAGCGTTTCTGCGGGGGAACTGTGAGCACGAGGGACCCGATTGATGACTCATCCGCTGCGTTCCACGGCAGTTCGCAGGAGAATTCATTCATCATGACTTGATAGGCCGTGTCTTGATTGCACTGCATGGTATCCCCCACCTCAAGGCCATACTCTTTCGACGGAAGTGAGATCTTGATATTCACTTTCTGAGGCACAAATGCGCTGAGTGACGTTTTGTAGACGAATACATCCATGGCGACCGTCGTCAATTGTTCTCCGCGCAGGACTCTCTGGACGTCCGGTCCGCGAATGCCCATAGCCAGTTGTAATTCCGTATTGCACATCAATCCGCACCCATCGCGACCCGTCCGGTTCCCGTCGTCGCAGGATTCACCGAGATGCGCATCGACCCTACTGTTGCCGCATGCGTAGAACGTTATACCTGCGCGATTAGAATTGATTTCATTTGTAAATCCTTCCTGGGTATAGGGAATTTCAACCAACACTGTCTCCGTCGGGCTTTCCCGCTCCGACGGAACCGTGAGGGTGAGAGGAGCCGACAGCGACCCGCCCGGGGTGACCGATGGCAGAATGCACGAGAATTCCTGCGCCGAAACCTGATCGCACCGCAACGGATCCTCCACCCTGAGCGTGTACCGGCTCGACGGAAGCGTGATCTTGATGCGCACGCTTGGAGCGACGTATGTTCCCGCATTCATGACGACCAGGTTCATAGAAACATCCGTCAGGTTTTCCCCCCGCCTGACGCGTTCGACGTCCTCTCCCGTAAACCGTGGCTGCAATCGAGTAATGATCCTGCAGATGTAGCACCCGTCACCAGCCGTCAGATTTCCATCATCGCAGCTTTCTCTCCCCTCCACGATGCCATTGCCGCACACGGCTGCGCGGCAGATATTCAGACAGCCATCCGTATCGATGGCATTCCCGTCGTCGCATTCCTCTCCGGTTTCCATGACGCCGTTGCCGCAGATGGGTCGGACAGAAGAAGCCGAACTCGCGGCGCTCGAGACGGACGAAGACGACATGATAGTTTCTGAGGATGACTGTGCCTCAGATGAGGACGCTGAGGAGACAGAAGAAGATGATCGAACGGAAGACAGGGAACTCATTGAAGACGAGGACGCGCTGGAGAGAGAGGAGGATGAGCTTGCTGGCGAGCATGTTCTAAAGACAGTGATGAACTGACTGTTGTTCTGGATGTTCTTGTCCTGAGACGCGATCACAGTGGTGTACAACTTCTGCGCCTTCTGGCAGGGGGCGCTCGATGTCAGTGTGACGGTGAATGTCAGTACCCGGCGGGCGCCTTTTTCGAGATTGCCGAGTGGGCACACCCAATGGCGGGTACCGCTGGTCCTGCACTCTGCAGGGGGTGTGACGATGGTGAATGTGGAGAGCGATGTCAGAACCAGTGTGACGCTGCGCGCGGCAGTCGTTCCGTTGTTGCTCACCTGGATGTTCGAGGTGAATGCATTGAGCGCCGCGTTATAGCGGGTCAGTGCAAAGACAGACACGTCCGTCGCGCTGCTCACCTGTGCGGTGAAGCGCACCGTTCCGAGTTGGACATGCGCGAAAGCAGCTACAGCGAGGAACAACGCAAGGAGAAATGTTCTGCGTGAGTGGCTTTTCATCGTGATGAGGAGAATGTGTGTAATACGTGTATTATACAATAATTTTAATAATCTCGCCATATAGGAAAAGTGCCAATGACAGTGATTTCCGACGCTCTCCTCGTTATGCGGTTAGAGATGGCTTGCCAGCCGTAGCTCCGCGAAGCGGAGCGAGTCGAATGGTGCCGCCGGCTGGAATCGAACCAGCATGCCCTGTAACGGGCAGGGGATTTTAAGTCCCCCGTGTCTACCATTTCACCACAGCGGCAAAGAGCGAAATCTGCGAGAGAGTATAGCCGAAATTCACTGTGACTATCCGGGGTTTACATCCCGCACGCTTTGGCCGTTATATGGGCAGCATCTCCATCTTGTACTTCGGCTGCTCGCGCACAGGCTGCTCGCCCACTGAGAGCACGTCGCCCGTTTCGGGATCCACCTCCTCTGCAGTGATGATGAGGCGGCGTAAGGTCGTTCCGACCGGTGTGCAGGTCATGAGTGTCGAGAGGCGGCGGTTCGCCGGTTGATCCAGAACATCCACGTTCGACGGCTTCACTTCGAAGACGGAGCGCACGATGTAGCGATGCTTGTCACCGCCGTAGTACACCCAGTACTCATCGTCCACGTTCAGCGTGTGCAGACGGGCGAAGACCGTCTTGTAGTTGCCCGTTGCCCATGGATAGTACGAGCTGTGCCCCGTGACGAAGAAGTTGCCTGCCTGTCCGGGCTTGGCGGTTCCCGGATAGTGCACCACCCCCTGCTCCAAGGATGCCTGAATATCCGTTTCCACTTGGGACCAGTCTTCCCGTAGCAGTGCTTCATACGAGGGGATCACAATCGGAACATTCAGGTCGAGTTTGGGGATAATCAGGCGGTGTTCGGGCGGTCCTACTGGTGGGAGAAAACTGAGCAGATTGCCGTCGCTCTGTCCGCCGGCGACCGTGAGCATGGGGGATTTCATTAATTTATCCCTAAGCTCCGCGCTCGTTCCACCTCCCAGATTCGCTTCCGTCTTCATTTCCTGCAGAGGGTCCAAGCGTGCCTCGAGAATCTGCCAGAAGCTCTGGTAGTTCAGAGAGACGAAGAGTGCAGCGAAGAGAGCGGCGAAGGTTCCTCCGAAACGAACGGTGTCGATGAGGAAGAGCGAGATTCTGCTGTAACGCTTGGGCTCTCTGCGAGGTCGCATCACCCAGACCGGCTGTGCGAGAAAGGCCCACACTCCGTGGGTGCCGCTCAGGAATCCCGCTTTGAGTCCGCGCAGAGCTCTGTAGAATCCTGCAGCACTGAAACGGTACTGTCGGACACTCTCTTCAATGAGCTCATTGGCTCCCATTGCGGCCGTTGCCGGGAGGGCGGAGAAGAGCGACCGGCGGGGGGCTGATCGGTTCGGCAGCACAGACTTTTTCTGTTCATCCTGGGCTCCCTGAGCAAGAGGCTCCTCTCCCTTGAGTGGAACGGCCTGCGTCTGCTCCGGCGGTGGAACAGGCACCTCTGCACCGGTCAGGACGATATTGCCCTCCGTGTCGTAGGAGGCTGCGTGTTGCCGGCGGGAGTGTCGTTCAGATGGAATCATCACAGTATACCTCAGAAAGCCCTTTTGAGCCAATAGAAGCGGTGAACAATGATAGCAGATCTTTCCGTTTCACGCAGGAATCTTCGGCAAACGGCGTCTGCCCTGAATGATGCCGCCGCCCAGCACTTCCTGTCCCCGGTACAGGACCAGCGATTGCCCGGGGGTGACGGCAGAGACAGGCCGATCGAAGTGGAAGAGCCCCCGCTGTCCATTGTGGATGAATACCCCGTGCACTTTTCTGGCTTTGGCCCTGATCCGCGCGGTGAGCTGGTGCCGCCTTCCTTTCGACAGCGGTTCTAAGGTAAAAGTGAGAGAAGATATTTCGATAGATGATTGAAGTTCAGCCCCGAGAGGAGCGACAACAATAGAACAATTTTTTTGTTCTTTCTGCACGACGTACACCGGTGCTTTCTGGCCGCCCACGTTCAGCCCCCGTCGCTGGCCGATGGTGTAGAACGGCAGGCCCTCATGCTGGCCGACGACAGTGCCGCTGAGAAGGGTGATCGGCCCTCCCTTCGCATCGCGAATGTGGCGGCGAAGGAAGGCAGCTGGTGATTTCTCTGGAAAGAAACAGAGATCCTGGCTCTCGCGGTACGTGGTGCGGTCAAAGGGAATGCCGAAGCGTTTGGCCAGGGCGAAGACCTCGGTCTTCTGTAGATTCCCCAAAGGAAAGACCGCGTGCTTCAGTTCTTTCTGCGTGAGGCGATGGAGGAAGTAACTCTGATCCTTCATCTTATCTTTGGCTTCAATCAGGGCTGAAACGATTTTTCCATCCTTCAGTTTTCTGCGGGTGACGCGGGCGTAATGACCGGTGGCGACCGCATCGCAGTGCAGGGATTTGGCGAGGATGAGCATGTGAGCGAACTTGAAGGTGCGATTGCAGAGGACGCAGGGGTTCGGGGTGAGCCCGCGGCGGCAGGCGGCGAGAAACGGATCCACCACGACTGACTTAAACTGCTCCTCGAGTGACAGGATGTGCAGGGGGATTCCGAGATTCTTTGCAACTGTTCTCATTCTCGATCGTGTCTGGGTGGTGCAGCACTTGCTCGAGAGAATCTGTGCGTCGGCCGGCGCGAGCGGATCGTGCCAGAGCTCCAGGTTCACCCCGATGACGTCGTGCCCCTGTTCCTTGAGCAGGCAGGCCACCACACTGGAATCCACCCCGCCTGACATGGCAACGAGAATGCGCATGGCGTCATCCTACCTTGTTACGTCTTCTCTTCAATAATCCCCGCCAATTTGCCATAATGCAGAGGTGATTGAAAAATTGCGCGCACTGGCAGGGGAGTACGGCCGCATCGAGCAGGAGATGCAGGACCCCGTTCTATTGGCTGATTCCAAGCGCATGACCCCGCTTGCCAGGCGTTACAGGGAGCTCGAACCTCTGGTGCGCCTGCTCAAAGAGTACGACCGGTGCGAGGCGGCCATCGCCTTTGCGGCGAAGGTGACGGAGCCGGATCTGAAACAGTTGGCGGAGGATGAGGCGGCTCTGGCGGTGACCCGCAGGGAGGAACTTCTCAAAGCAATGCGCGCGTTTCTCGTACCGAAAGATCCCCAGGACGAGCGCAACGTGATTCTGGAAGTGCGTGCGGGAACGGGGGGCGAGGAGGCGGCGCTCTTCGCCGCGGAGCTCCTGCGGATGTACCTGCGGTATGCCGAGCAGAAGAAGTGGCAGACGGAACTCGTGAGTAAGACGGATGCGGAGGGGGGAGGCATCAAGGAGGCCGTCGTACGCGTCGAGGGCCCGGCCTTCGGGGATTTTAAGTTCGAGTCGGGCGTACACCGCGTGCAGCGGATTCCTGAGACGGAGAAGAAGGGGCGCGTGCATACATCGGCGGCGACGGTCGCCGTTCTTCCCGAAGCGGAGGAGGTGGATATTGCCATTCGTCCTCAGGATTTGAGAATAGACACATTCAGGAGCGGTGGAGCCGGAGGACAGAACGTGAACAAGGTGGAGAGTGCCATCCGCATCACGCACATCCCGACGAATACAGTAGTGGCCTGCCAGACGGAGCGCAGCCAGCAGCGTAACCGTGAAATCGCGATGAGCCTGCTGCGCAGTCGTATCTATGAGGCGGAACGGGAGAAGCTGGCGAAGGAGCGCGGCGAAATGCGTGCGGGGCAGATCGGCTCGGGAGACAGGAGCGAGAAGATCCGTACCTACAATTTTCCGCAGGACCGCGTGACGGATCACCGCATCAACGAGAATTTCAGCAACCTGCCCGCGGTGATGGAGGGCGGGCTGGAGGGGGTGATCGAGGCACTGAAAAAGGCAGATCAGGACCGGAGAGTGGCTGCGGTGAGCTAAGGCTTTTTGATCTCTTCCCGTTGTGTCGCACTCGTCTCGACGATGCCGTCAATCGCTTTTGCAATCGCCTCAATGAATGTGGCGATCGTTGTCTCGGGTGTCACGTCTGTTTGCAGGGTGAAATGATCGACATGCAATTGATGCTTATCGAGCAGATCCTGGACATCCGTTTCCGTCTCGATCAGCACATCTGTGACCTCGAGTGAATCGGCACCCAGCTCTTGCAGGCGCAGCGTTTCATCCTCCAAATGATGTGCAGTCACGTCACTGATGTGTCCGATCAGGTTCTCCTGAACGATCCTGCGGGCCTCCTCATGGGAATCCAATTCCAGCATAAATAGATATTATAGTAAATTACATATAAATGTCAAACACTCGTCAGTTGGATATTAGCTCCGTCGCACGGTCCGCATCAAAGATTTTCGTTGCTCGATGAGCGCGGCTGTTCCGATATCCGCACGGTGCCGCACGGGTCCCTTCACCTGCGCGCAGAACGATTCGGCGATCTTCTCCGCTTCCGCGAGGTTTTCTCCGATGCCTACGATGCCGGCGGTGCGCGATCCGCCCACATGCAGGATGCCCTGTTCATCCTCCGAGACATCGCCGAAGAAGAGGGATGCGTTCTTCGGGACCGGCGGGAAGGTGACCACTGCGCCCTTCTGATCTTTGCTGACCGGGTAGCTCTCGGGGGCGAGGTACTTGCAGACGGTTGCCTTGCGATCGAACCGGACAAGGGCTTCTGTGAGCGTTCCTTCTGTGATGGCCTGGCAGATAGCTACGAAATCGGAAGAGAGCAGCGGGAGTACGTTGAGCGCTTCGGGATCGCCGAAACGCGCGTTGAACTCGATCACGCGAATGCCATCTTTGACGGCGATGAATCCTCCGTACAGAATTCCCCGGTACGGCTCGCCACATTCCTTGAGAAGAGACTGTGCCGTGAGGCGGTTGATTTCTTTTGCGCGGTTCAGATCCTCTGCCGTGAGGAAGGGGAGTGAGTGATCGCTGTCCGTGTAGGTTCCCATGCCGCCCGTGTTCGGGCCTGTGTCGCCCGTGAAGGCACGCTTGTGATCCTGAATCGCGGGCATATCCACCACCTGCGTGCCTGAAACGAACGAGAGCAGACTGAATTCCACGCCCACGAGTTTCTCTTCCACGACGACGCGCCCGCCTTCCTCAATGCACTCTTTGGCGTAGGCCATTCCTTCTTCAATCGTTGCGAGATGTTCGCCGCTCACTTTGACACCCTTGCCGCCCCTGAGTGCGTCATACTTCACCACGTAGTCGCCCCTCAAGTCTTGTGCAATAAATTTGTTCAATTCTTTTGGCTCGTACGAGGTGAAAACACGATACTTCGGCACAGAATCCGGAATGGCTTTCTGCAGGAGGTCACGGGCGAAGCTCTTGCTCGATTCGATGCGCGCGAGGGATTTCTTCGGAGCCATCGTGGGGATGCCTGCGGCTTCCAAAAGATCAGCAAGTCCGTTACCGATGGGATCATCCGGACCCACGATGGCGAGAGCGGGTTTAGACTTCTTTGCGATTTCCATCACCCACGGAAAATCGAGGATGTTCCCCACATGCAGTTCCTGCGAAAGTTTCTTCAGCCCCGGATTTTTAGTGGTGCAGACCGCAATGATCTCGGGTTTCTGCGGACTGCGTGAAAGCGCGTCGGCGATGGCGTGTTCGCGGGCGCCGGAGGCGACGAGGAGGATACGCATGTCGGTATTCAGTATGCAGGATGCCGTATGCAGGTCAATGATGACCTTTCACTGTGTGCGCCGAAAGCACACCTCCACGCTACACAAGCGCCAGCATCTTCTGGTTGTCGCCCTCCTCATCATCGTGCTGGAAGGATTCGCGCGTAGAGTTGCGGCAGTTGCCGAGTTCCCGGAGCAGTTTGGGCGTCACTTCGGGGGTCGGGTATTTTTTCGTGAAGCAGCCCTCGCTGAAGCGCTTGATGCGCGGGTTGCCGTACCAGATGGCCTTGTGTAAATCATCGATGGTGCCGTAGAAGAGTCCGTCGGCTTTGATGTACTTGCGAATTTCCTCCACGGAGAGCTTGGAGCCGATGAGCTCCTCGGTCGTGGGGAGGTCGATGCCGTAGGGATCGGGACTGATGATGGGGGGCGCCGCCGAGGCGAAGTAGACTTTTTTGGCGCCTGCCTCGCGCACGAGCTCCACGATTTTCTTCGAGGTATTTCCGCGCACGATGGAGTCATCCACGAGCAGCACGGACTTGCCTTTGAATTCGAGCTCAATCGGATGGAGTTTGAAGTGCAGGCTTCGTTTGCGCATGGATTGCCCCGGCATAATGAACGTGCGGTGGATGTAGCGGTTTTTGATGAGACCTTCGCGGTAATGCACGTTGAGTTTGCCCGCGAGCCCGGCCGCAACGGGGCGGCCCGTATCAGGAACGGGGACCACGGAATCAATGTGGATGCCTGCCTTCTTGATCTGCCGTGCGAGGGCTTCGCCCATACGGACGCGCGCCTTGTACACGTTCACGCCGTCGAGCGTGGAATCGGGTGCAGCGAGGTAGACCCATTCAAAGATGCAGGGGCTGAGTTCGCCGTGCCGGACCTGATGGGAGTGCAGGCGGTTCTTGTGGTCGATGAAGACCACCTCGCCGGGGCGCACATCCCGCACGAATTCAAAGTCGAGTGCCGGAAAGGCAGAGTTCTCGGAGGCGATGATGTATTCCTCCTTCATGCCGAACTTGCGCTTGCCGATCTGCAGCGGACGGATGCCGTGTGGATCGCGAAAGCCCACGATGCCCTGCCCGCCGATGAGCGCGACTGCCGAGTAGGCGCCTTTGCATCGTTTGAAGACGTTCTTCATGGCACTGAAGATCTGATCGGGTGTGAGGCGCCCTTTCGGCCGCTGATTGCGAATCGCTACGGAGAGAACATTGAGCAGTACTTCGGAATCGGAATTCGTGTTGAGGTGCCTGTATTCTTTCTCGAGCAGGAACGTGCGGAGCTCCGCGGCATTCGTGAGGTTGCCGTTGTGCGCGAGGGCGATGCCAAAGGGTGTCGACACGAAGAATGGCTGCGCCTCGAACTCGCTTGAGCATCCCGCCGTGGGGTAGCGCACGTGGCCGATTCCCATGGTGCCGCGAAGGCGAAGCAGGGATTTATCGTGAAAGACGTCCTGTACGAGTCCGTTTGCTTTCTTCAAGTGGAATTGGCTGTTGTAGGTGATGATTCCTGCTGCATCCTGACCGCGATGTTGAAGGAGAATGAGGCCGTCATAGAGATCCTGAATCACATCTCTGAACCCGGCGACTGCAATTATTCCACACATTGGCGAGTCAGGAGAGAGGGGGAGGAGAGTGAAGCACGCTCAAGCAGACCTTGCGGAGCGAAATCCGGAAGGCCGAAAAGCAGGGAAACGGTGTTTCCACGGATGCATTTTACTCAGAATTCATCACACTGCAAGGAATTGCCCGAGCATCATTACCGTCAGCTGTTTTCGAATTCCTGGATCTCGCTGATGAGCTGACCCACTACCTCATTTGTCGCTCTTTCGCCGTGACACAGTTCTGGATGAGGCTCGCGACGGTCATGGGACCCACGCCTCCGGGCACCGGCGTGATGGCGGAAGCTTTTGCAGAGACCGTTTCAAAGTCACAGTCCCCCACGAGGCCTTTCTCCGTCTTGTTCATGCCGACATCAATGATGACCACTCCTTCTTTTACCATGTCGCCGGTGATCAGCCCTGCTTTTCCAACGGCGACGACGAGAATGTCGGCCTGCCGCGTCAGCTCGGCCAGATTCTTCGTGTGGTGGTGGCAGACGGTCACGGTGGCATCACGGTTCAAAAGCATGATGGCGACGGGCTTGCCCACAGTGTTGCTGCGTCCCACGACCACGACGTGTTTCCCTTTCACGGGAATCTGGTAGTGCTGCAGCAGTGCCACGATGCCGCCGGGGGTGGCGGGCGGCAGATGTTCAAATTCCGTCGAAAGAAACATCTTGCCCAGGTTGTACGCGCCGAAGCCGTCGATATCTTTCTTGGGGTCAATCGCGCGGATGATCTGCGGAACGGCATCGTTGAGTGCGCCCGGGAGGGGCACCTGCACGATGAATCCCGTCACATCCGGATCGGCGTTGAGCTTCTCGACGATGCCCATCAGCGTTTCGAGCGTCGTGTTCTCTTTTAGATGGATGTGCTCACTGCGCATGTCCACTGCCTCGCAGCTCTTGAACTTCTGCTTGATGTAGCTCGTGCTCGCCGGGTCATCGCCCACCTGCACGACGACGAGCTTGGGATCGAGTTGCTTCACTGTAGGTTTGAGGGTCGAAAGGAGCGCATCCGCTGCTTCCCGGCCGGAGAGGAGCTGTACTGGCATTGCGCTCCTATCATAGAGTCGGATGTGAATAGTGAGAAGCGAACATCGTCCGAAAAGTATTCAGAGATCAGTATGCAGTATTCAGGAGTATTCCACTTCCGCTGTATACTGCATACAACATACTGAATACTGCTTTTATGCCTCCTCTCACCCGCGCCCAACGGTTCCAGTCGCTCTTTCCTTCTGCTCCCGCATTTCGGTTCCGTCAGGCGGAGGCGGCGCTCTTTCAGCCCGATGCGACAGGGTGGGGAAGTGTCTCGGTCTTTCCCAAGGCGATGCGCGAGGAAATGGAAGCAAAGATTCCCTGGATGTCCGTAACACTACATCGGATGCTCACGAGCAAGGACGGAGAGACATTCAAGGCGGTTCTTCGCACGGAGGACAATCTGCTCTTCGAAACCGTACTTATGGGCAATGCACGCGAGCAGTGGACGGTGTGCGTTTCGTCGCAGGTGGGGTGTGCCATGCACTGTGTGTTCTGTGCCACGGGGGCGATGGGGCTGAAACGCAGTCTTGCGTCGGACGAGATCGTGGATCAGCTCCGGTTCTGGCTGCAGTTTTTGCATAAACCCCTCACTCGGTCTCTCCCCGGAGGGGAGAGAAGTAGCGGTGGCGCTCATGATGCGTCGCGCATAAGTAATATTGTCTTCATGGGCATGGGCGAGCCGCTCGCCAACGTGGAGAGCGTGAAGCAGGCCATCCGCACGTGGATGGACCAGACCGATATCGGTCCGACGCACATCACCGTTTCGACAGTCGGCGTTCTGCCCGTGATGGAGCGACTGCTGGAGGACAAAGACTGGCCGCCCGTGCGGATTGCGATTTCACTCCACAGTGCGGATCAGGCCGAGCGCGAGAAGATCGTGCCGAGTACAACGCCGGATTTTCTGAAGAAGCTGGCGGACTGGTGTCGCCGCTACCGCCAGATCCTCGGCAACCGCCGTCACCATCTCACCTTCGAGTACACGTTGATCAGCGGGGTGAATGACAGTGAGGAACAGGCGGAACAGTTGGCGCGGTTCATCGAACGGTGCGGGTCGCCCAAGCTGAATGTGATTCCCTTGAATCCCGTTTCCGGCAAGCCGTTCACCCAGAGCGCGCAGGAGAGGATCGATCGGTTCAAGCAGGTGATCCTGCGCCATGGCATTGATGTGATGCAGCGCCGGACGATGGGTTCGGATATTGCGGCGGCCTGCGGGCAATTGGCGACTGGAGAGCAGCCGCATGTGATCTGATATGCATTCATTTTTGAAGTAGCAAATAATCTTGGGAATTCCATTCCGTGCTTTCTTTGTCAGGGCGACAAAGAAAGTACCAAAGAAAACGCTCCGCCTATGACCCCCTCCGCTATCGCCGGCACGTCGGTCTCGACCGACAGTGCCACCACTACATAGTCGGGTTTCCGTAGATTTTGTTTGTTGTTTTTGTTTCGGACCAGTTTTGTTCCTGTATGTGTTCCAAAATTTTTACCGGACGAGTGTGTAGATCTTCTCGGCAACCTCCTCCAGCGAGCCGGAGGTGTCGATGACGTGGATCGCCGGATCTTCCTCTGCCAGTTTCCGGTAGGCGGCATACACGGTGCGCTGGAGTTCCGTGCGTTCCAGTGCGTCTGTGTGATCGCGTCGGGTCATGCGCTCCTGCAGGACTGTGAATGGAGGGAGGAGGAAGAGGGTGACATCAGGTCGAATAAATTTTTTGTTCATCTCGTCGAGTTCAGGACGTGCAAGGTTCAGTGCAAGGCCGTACGCGATGGTCGAGTGGAGATAGCGGTCAGAGATCACCGTCGTTCCTTCTCGCAGTGCCGGCTCGATCACTTCGGTCAGATGCCACGCGCGATCGGCGCAGAATCGCTCCTGTAACTCAAGAGGCGAGAGGGGAGTGCCGGCACGAAGATCGCTGCGGATGGCGGATCCGATGGGACCGTCTGTCGGTTCAAACGTGCAGAGGACCGGCTTTCCCTCGCGCGCAAGACGGTCAGACAGCAGCTTGCTGTGCTTGGTCGTTCCGGCTCCGTCGGGGCCTTCGAGGACGATGAAAATTCCACGCATTAGGCAGCAGTATAGCCCAGTTCTCCTATATTGAATAAAACTCGAAAATGTTGTATAATTACATGAAGATCCATGGAGACCATTCGTGCGATAGCCGGCCTGCCCAGGGTGCTCAGGCGCCCCACATTTCTGGCGGAGATCTTCGCCGCGGATTTTCTGCCGTGGGCGCTCTGGGAACAGCCGAAACGGATCATCCGCGCCTACGCAGCGTACGCAGCTGCCTTCATGGATATCCTCTCCATCCCGTTCCTCTTGAAGACACTCTTGAGTCCCTGGAAGGGGATCGCGGAGCAGATGCCGAGCGCCTTTCAGTGGGACAAGTTTCTGCAGGCGTTCTTCGTGAATCTGGTGACGCGCATGATCGGCATGGTCATCCGGCTCCTCGCCATCGTCCTCTCCCTTGCCATTCAGATGCTGCTCTTCGCCCTCTTCATAGTGATCTTCGTCGGATGGTTCGTGTTCCCGCTCATCGTCGTCGGCGTACTCGCTTTCATCTTCATCCTCGTCTGATATGGCACACACGGTGGACATCACCGGGACACGTGCCGGCCTCGCCGCGCTCCTGTCTGGCCTGTTCTTCGGCGCGGTGACGTGGGTCGGGATGGCTATCGCGATCGGCGCACTGGTTCTCTACGGCGAAGAGAGCAGTCACTGGACGGCGGCGGGCCTGTTGGCCGCGCTCCTGCTGGTCGCCCTCTTCATGATCCGCCGCTTCATCCTGGATCGTCTGGGGAACGATGCACACCTGGCGGAGAAGGCCCGCACGGCGATGGACCGCTTGCCGCTCGATCTTATCGCGCACCTGCACGATTTCACGACGGTATCGGTCGCAGAGTTCCTGCGCGCGTCGCTTCAGTCCTCCCGTGGGACATTCCTGCTCGCCCAGATGGCGGCGCGGCCCGAGGTGGTGTGGGAGTGCCTGCGCGAGACGGCTGAGAAGCTGGATGCATCCGCGTTCCTCGACGAAGCGGCCCGGCGCCTGCCGGAGTTCAAGAAGAAGATGATCTCCGCGCCGTACATCCTGTTCCTGCTCTTCGAGCAGAGCCCGGGTGCGGCGGAGTTCCTCAATGGGCTCGATCTTTCGATTGAGGATCTCAAGGCGATGCTCGCGTGGGAGAAATTCCACGTGCTTCTGCCGAAGAAACATGCGCTCTTCAGCCCCCACGTGCTCATCCGGGCGCTGGGCGGGCTCGAGAAATCCTGGATGCTGGGATACACGAGCGAGCTCGACCGTCTCACCACCGAGATCACGGGCTCGATTCTGTGGCAGGATGACCGCGCGGTGCTGCTGCACATGCCGCTCATCGAAGAAGCCCACCGCATCCTCGCGCGGCCGAGTAACCACAACATTCTCGTCGTCGGACCGCAGGGCGTGGGCAAATCCACGTTCGTGCAGAACGTGCTCTACCAGTTGCGCCGCGCCGAAGTGAAAGATTCGAAACCCACCACGCGCATATTGCTGCTCAAAACGGCGGCGCTGCTCTCGGGCGGAGCGCGGCCCGATGCGTTCCTGCTGCAGGCTATAGCGCAGGCGGAGCGGTCGGGGCACTACCTGCTCGTCATCGAAAATGTCGCTCTCCTGCTGCAGTCGGCCGATTCCAAAGTGCTCACCGTGTTGCAGAAGCTGCTCGAGACGAAGAATGTCTCGGTGATCGCGACGGCGCGGACGGAGGAGTATCACGATGTCATCAAGCGCACGACGGCCGTCGAGAGCCTCTTCTCGGTGCTGCCTTTGGAAGAGCCGAAGGAGGAAGAGATCCTGTCGGCGCTCATGGAACGGCACTTCCGTCTGGAGCATGCCCTGCATGTCACCGTGACGTACAAGGCGCTGCAATCGATCCTCACTCTCACGCGCCGGTACCTGGGCAAGGGCGCGTTCCCCGGCAAGGCGCTTGCGGTGATGGAAGATGCCATGGCCAGCGCGCACAAAGCACGCGTGCCCGCCGTCATCGAGCCGCACATCCGCGAGATTATTTCGCGCGCGTCGCACGTGAACGTGACCGAGGTCAAGGAGGGGGAGCGTGACCGGCTGCTGAAGATCGAGCAGGTCATGCGTGAGCGGGTGATCGGACAAGATCCCGCGGTGCATGCGGTTGCGAACGCCCTCAAGCGCGCGCGCATGGACGTGGGATCCGGCAAGCGGCCGCTGGGAACCTTCCTCTTCCTTGGGCCCACAGGCGTGGGCAAGACCCAGACGGCCAAGACGCTCGCCGAAGTCTATTTCGGAGCGGCGGACCGCATGATCCGGCTCGACATGAACGAGTACTCTACCGAGCAGAGCATCGAGGGCATTCTGGGTTCCCCGCAGGCCGGCAGAGAGCATGCCGAAGGATTCCTGACCAAGCGCATTCAGGATCAGCCGTTCTCACTCCTCCTGCTGGATGAGGTCGAGAAGGCGCATCCCTCCGTGATGAACCTCTTCCTGCAGGTGCTGGATGAGGGCGTGCTCACCGATCATCACGGGGTGAAGACGGATTTCCGCAACACCATCATCATCGCCACCTCCAATGCGGGCGCGCTCTTCATTCGAAACTTCGTCGCGCAGCATCCGACGCCGGAGCCGGAAGCCTTCAGGAAGGTGGTGATCGACACGGTGCTGGCCGAGAAAATCTTCTCACCCGAGTTCCTGAACCGCTTCGACGAGACGGTGCTCTTTCAGCCGCTTTCGCTCGAAAGTGCGAAGAAGGTGGCGCTGCTGCAGATTGCAGACATCGTCGCCGAGATTCAGCAGAAGCGCGGCATCACCGTGCAGGTGCAGGAGGATCTCATCCGCGAGATCGTGACGCGCGGATACAGCGCGGAATTCGGCGCGCGTGCCATGCGGCGCGTCATCACGCAGGAAGTGGAAGACCGGCTCGCCGATGAGCTGCTCAAGCACGATATCAAACGCGGCGAGACCATCGTGATCGGTGGGCCGAAGCACACGTAGCGCATTGTTCAGACTTCGTGAAAAACCCGCGCGCTCTTTCGCCGGAAGACGAAGACGAAGAGCATCCACGCGAGGAAGATCGCGCCGCTCCCCATGATCGTGGGCAAGCTGGGATGCAGCGTCGCGATGAAGCCGGCGATGAGCGGCGGCAGAGCCATGGCAAGCGACTGCAGCGACTGGTTGATGCCGAGGATCTCGCCCTGCGATTCCGGTCCGGCCAGGTTCGAGATGATGGCGGTGGCATTGGGGTGCGTGAGGCCGTTACTGATCGCGATGAACGGGAAGACCACATAGATGAAGACGGCGCGCTCCGGCAGCAGCAGGAGCGGAAGGGCGAGAGCAAGGGCGAACGCCGACACGCTCACGATCTGTTCGGGCTTGAACCGCCGCGAGAGCGGACGGTTGATGAGGCCCTGGGTGATGGCGATCCAGAGCCCCATGTACGCGTACAGGTCGCCGATGTCGCCCTGAGAGAAGTGGAAGCGCTCGATGAGCATGACCTGAAAGAACTGCGTGAAGAAGTTGAACCCGAGCACGAGCAGAAAAGAAACCAAGAGGATCGTCCGTAGGTGCGCGAACTCAAAGGCGCGCCGGATGTTCATAAAACCCGTGAAGATGCTCAGCCGCGTTTGCACCCGCGTGTGGAGCGTCTCGGGCAGGGTGCCGAGCACCAGCAGGATATTGAGTCCGGCGAGGATCGCGGCGGCCCAGAAGGGGGTGGCGGGCGAGAACCACGAGACGACTGCGGGGTCCGCGAGCTTGCCGCCCATGAAGGGGCCCAGAATGAACCCGAGGCCGAAGGCCATGCCTATGAGACCGAAGTTGCGCGCTTTCTCGCGCTCTTCACTCACGTCGGCGATGGCGGACTGCGCGGCCGAGATGTTGCCGCCCGTGAAGCCTGCCAGCGCGCGGCTGAAGAAAATGATCCACATCTGCCGCGTGGCGATGCCGTAGCCCGTGAGCAGGTAGCCGCAGAGCGTGCCCAGGAGCGAGATCATGATGATCCTGCGTCGGCCGTAGCGGTCCGAGAGGGCACCCAAGATGGGCGAACCGAAGAACTGGAAGAGGGGATAGATGGCGACGAGGAACCCGTAGAGGATGGTCTTCGATTCCACCGTCATCTCGGTGGGCAGAATCCCGAAGGGGCTGATCATGAGGGGAGCTAAAATCGGGATCGCGAGACCCATCCCCAACAGATCCAAAAAGATCGTGAAGAAGAGAGTCCAGAGCACAGTGCGGGGATGCTTCGCTTGGGTCATTGGGACCGCTAGTCTAGCGGGGAGGAGGGGAGTCTGCTCTTGATTTGGGATGGATTGTTGGTTGTGTGTGTTCGACCTCACCCCCATCCCCTCTCCTGCGCACAGGAGAGGGGAGTTGTTCGTGTTGGTTGTTTCTGTGGATGTTCTTTCACCACAAACAAAAACAGCTCCCTTCTCCTCCAGAGAGGAGAAGGGTAGGGGATGAGGTCGGACAAAACAGCACACAAAACAGTAACCCCATATCGAAGGGTGACGCCGGCCGCTCCCTTAATTCACACTCGGGTATTTCTCCGGATGCAGCACGGGGTCCTCGATCTGCAGGACTGCTTCCCACTCCTTGTGTACTGCGGGGTTCTCCAGTGCCTTGGCGACGCGATGTGCGATCTCCAGTTGTGCCGCTGTGGCCTGTTTCGATTCCATCACTTCCAGATAGGTCGCCATGTCATCGGGATGGATTTTTGGGGTATCCGGGGAAGGGGAGTTTTGTTGAGGAGTCATCAAGATAGTATACAGGATTTGGGCTTCTATGTCTTCTTCAGAATGTCATCCCGAGCGCCTGCCTGCCGGCAGGCAGGTAGTCGAGGGGCGACGCCGGAGGAGGGGATTATTCCCTCGCTGTAAATTCTCTGAATCGGTTTCTTTTGTCAGGGGACCAGGGAACCTTGTCCGGTTCCCTAGGCCCCCCGACACCTCCCTTACCCTCCTGACGGCCAAGCTTAGGTGGGAAACCTGCGGGTTTCCCCCCACTTCCGTTCCCCCCTTCCAACTGGTTTTGTTTGTGTTTTGTTGAGGCGGGTGGCGGCGAACTTCCCTAAACGTATCACCCCAAGCGTAGTTGAACCTGCTTCGCTTACCTTGTGTTAGTCCTTATCTTTTCCATTTCCTTCGCATTTTTGTTTCTAATATCTTGCTCGATCCAGTCAATCTTGTCGTGAATCTCCCACAACTTCTTCCATATCTTATTTATCATTCTTCCAAACAGAAAACAAACAAGGAAGCCGAGGCCAATAAGAATAATAAATTCCGCTCTATCCATAACTAATGCTCAGTATATCAACGATACTGTTCAACAGTAAGTATCGCACCACCTTTTCTCTCCCGTGAGCATCTCTTCTAAGCTGGAAGAGAGCGGGGGTCATGGTTCGACAGAGCTCACCATGACACCTTCCCCTTCACCCCCCGTGGCGGCGGACCTCCATTAGTTGTGTGTTAATTGATACTTTCGGATTTTTTCTTCGCGTTGTTTAATCAATTCTCGCTGATTAATTGTTTCAATTATTTTTCCTGCGGGAACTACCATTGCAATGCCCATATTTACATTGTCCGTGGTAATTATTCTGTCGTTTGCCTGTTTTCCCCCGGTCATCCAATGACCATGAATAAGACCTAGAAGAAAGAAATGATCGCCTAGATAAACAAAAGCTGGTGAGCCACTTAGGCCTCCGATTGATCTAGCTTCAACTAAATGTGCTTCGATCCTCCCATACATTTGACTCGGCACAAATCGACCTTTTGAAAGCATCGCAATATTTCCATGTCGCATAATCGGGAGATTCATAGGTGCTTCACTTAGATTGGAAAAAAGGCCAGGGAAAAAGACTGTGTCGCCAATGCCAGCATTGTTCTGTGTTACCAGGGAATCATTTATCATATCCGAAGATAAAGGTTTATATTCAAATCTTGATTCATTTGGGACCATGGGCATAACGGCAACATCTACACAATCACTCTCGTATGGGTGGAAATACCATTTGCGGGGTGGATCAATTGGAATGTCATGAGAGATTCCATCTTTTCGATTCATTCTGAGAATGAATGATTCGCCAAGAAGAATTGCAATATGCTTTGCTGTGACTAAATATGTTTGAGCTCCAAAAACATTTTCCACTGCAACAAAAAACCCTGTCCCTTTCAGTGATACGTTTTTGTCTTTATTCTTGTGTCCAAGAAACACAACTGACTGGAGAACAACATCTGGGATACGAGTGCGCATTAGTCCGGATTGAATCCCCCGTCCCTCGGTTTCCCTCGGGACGGGGGCTTAGTACCTTAAAAATCCATCCCACCCCCTCCACCCGGCATCTGCGGCATCGGCTCCTCCTTCTTCGGAATCTCCGTGACTGCAACTTCCAGTGTGAGGAACATTGAGGCGACCGAGGCGGCGTTCTCGAGTGCACTGCGCGTGACCTTCTTCGGGTCGATGACGCGGGCCTTCACCAGATCCTCATACTTGCCCGTGAGCACGTTGTAGCCGTCGGAACCTTTCAGGCCCTTCACCTTCTCGAAGACGACTTCGCCCGTGATGCCGGCGTTGTCGGCGATCTGGCGGCAGGGGGCCGAGAGCGCATCACGCACGATATCGATGCCGATCTGCTCGTCTTCATTCTCTGACTTGAGCTTCGAGAGAGCGGGGATGGCGCGGATGTACGCCGTGCCTCCGCCCGGAACGATGCCTTCCTCCGCGGCGGCGCGCGTGGCCGAGAGCGCGTCTTCGACGCGGTGCTGCTTCTCTTTCTGCTCCACTTCGGTGGCGGCGCCCACTTTGATCACGGCGACTCCGCCCGAGAGCTTGGCCAACCGCTCCTGCAATTTTTCCTTGTCAAAGTCGGAGGAGGTCTTCTCGAGCGCGACTTTGATCTCTTTCATGCGCTGTTCGATATCGGGCTTCTTGCCGTGGCCGTCGATGACGAGGGTTTTATCCTTGTCCGCGACCACTCTGCGCGCGCGACCCAGATCTTCGATCGTGGCGTTCTCGAGCTTGAGACCCACTTCTTCGCTGATCACGCGGCCCCCCGTGAGGGCGGCGATATCTTTGAGGATTTCTTTGCGGCGGTCACCGAAGGCGGGGGCCTTCACGGCGAGGGTCGAGAAGGTGCCGCGGAGCTTGTTCACCACGAGGGTGGCGAGCGCTTCGCCCTCCACGGTCTCGGCGATGATCACGAGCTCCTTCTTGCCGCGCTGGGCCAGCGCCTCGAGGAGCGGCAGGATCTCCTGGATCGAACTGATCTTCTTATCCGTAATGAGGATGTAGGGGTTCTCGTAGGCGGATTCCATGCGCGCGGCATCCGTGACGAAGTAGGCCGAGATGTAGCCGTTCTCGAACTGCATGCCCTCTACGAATTCCTTCTCGATGCCGAGGGTCTGGCCGGCCTCCACCGTCACGACGCCATCCTTGCCGACTTCATCGATGATCTCGGCGATCACGTCGCCGATCTCGCTATCCTGCGCCGAGATGTTCGCGACGGCGGCGTAGTCCTCCTTCTTCGAGATGACTTTCTTCATCGTCTCGAGCTCCGCATTCACCGCGGCGACACCTTTCTCGATGCCCTTCTTGATCGCGATGGGGTTAGAGCCCGCGCTCAAGTGCTTCAGGCCCTCCTCCATCATGGCGAAGGCGAGCACGGTCGCGGTTGTCGTGCCGTCACCGGCGGCGTCGTTGGTCTTGGTCGCGGCCTCGCGCACGAGCTGCGCGCCCATGTTCTCGAACGGATCTTCCAAATCGATTTCTTTGGCCACCGAGACGCCGTCTTTCGTGACGGTCGGTCCGCCGTACTTCTTCTCGATCACGGCGTTGCGGCCCTTGGGGCCCATGGTGGCGCGCACGGCCTTGGTGAGCATGCTGACACCGGCGAAGACCTTCTTGCGCGCTTCATTTCCGAAGAGGAGTTGCTTGGCTTGAGACATGATGTTTAGGGGGTAGGGATAGGGTGAGGAGTAGGGGAGTAGGGAACGAGGGAAGTAGGGAAATCGGGAGTGGGAACTATTTCACTTTGCCGAGGATGGAATCCAAGTGAAGCACTTTCACTTCGACATCCTTTCCTGCGGTGTCTTTGAGCTTCACGTCATCTCCGGCGTACTTGCCGAAGAGCACGCGGTCGCCGACTTTGAGGAAATCGGAGGGGTTCGCGACGGGCTTGCCCTCGTTCATGATGCCGCCCTTGCCGAGCGCGATCACCACGCCCTCCTGCGGCTTCTCGCCGGAGGCGGTATCGGGGATCACGATGCCGGAGGCCGTGACCTGCTCTGCGGGCAGGGGATGCACGACCACGCGGTCACCGAGCGGTTCGATATTCACTTTGAGTTGCGGGATGGCTGCCATAGAGAAGAATGGGGAAGGAGTGCGTGAAGAAGATGGAGGCGTGTTGTCAAAAAGACACGACGCCGTTAGCAGTCGGCATTTTAGAGTGCTAATGCGCAGAGTCAAGAGCAGTCGCAATGTCAGGGGGATTTTCTTGTGGCCCGCACCCTGCATCCCTACAGTGCCGCAGCTTTTTCTCTTTCACGTGGAATCACTCGAATCTGTCAGCGTCGGCAATCCCTCTGATGGCACCGCATGCCTGATGCGCGGGTTCTTGCAGGGGGCGCTCAATGATGTGGGGAACATCCAGCCTTGGCGGGGCGATACCCAGTGGGGCGTGATGCGCGATCGTTTTCAGCATCCGGTGGGCAGAGTGAGTGTCCACTCCATCCCCAATAGCCACACTGCGCGCGTTGATGTGCTCTTTCACAACGTCACGTGTTCACGATCCGCTCTGAGTGCGGTTCGCCTTGTCCTGCGGGACCGCGGCGGCCTGCAGCAGGTGGCCGGCACGTGGGAGCAGGCTCCTGTGCTGCGGTGTTGTTTCACCGTGCCGCGCGACCGCAGTCTTGAGCTCGCAGTGGGGGAGAACGTGGAGCCGCCCCGGCAGTCGGGCGAATGGAACGTGTGCTCGATGACGCTTGATCAGGCCGAGCAGATACAGGAATGCCTCGAGAGGCGTGCTCGCGGGGGCAGATGAGCGCAGGACGAACATGTACGCAATCTCAAGTGCTGTCTATTGTTTTCTGGGGTGGATCTTTCGCATAATTCATCGATTTCCTCCCCAATTTCTCTTATGCGCATGCATCGCTCGTTTTCTCTGCTCTCCATGTTCTGCGCCGGGCTCCTCCTCGGCGGAGTCGGTGTCGGCATCGCCGCCACCACCCGCGGCTCGGCAATCTTCCGTGACGTGCCCGAGGGGGCGTTCTTCGATGAGGCAGTCGGAGAAATGTACTCCGTCGGCGTGATCAAGGGGTACACCAACGGACTCTTCGGCCCCAATGACTTCGTCACCCGCGGCCAGGTCGCAGTGATGATGCAGCGCCTGCGTGATGACATTCTGGAATCCGGCGGGGTATCGAGCTCCTCGCGATCCTCGAGCTCTTCGACCAGCAGCTCCTCTACGTCTTCCTCCAGCTCCAGCTCCTCCAGTACGCCTCCCCCTGTGCAAGGAGCATTCCGCTTCACCAGCGGAACCTTCAGCCTGCCCGAGACTGTCTCGAGGCTCTCGCTCAGCGTGCAGCGCTACGGCGGATCGGAGGGCGATGTGACGGTGAAGTACACCGTGAAGAGCGGCACGGCGACGGCGGCAGCTGACTTCGTGGAAGCGAATCTCGCCTCTCTCTCATTCAAGGATGGTGAAACATCGAAGACCTTTACGATCTCGCTGATGGATGACGATCTGGGTGAGGGGTCGGAAACGGTATTCATCGAGCTCTCGAATCCGACCGGCGGCTCTGCCCTCGGTTCCCCCTCTACGGCGATCCTCACCATTCTCGATAACGAGGCGCCCTCGAGCGGTGGATCTTCTTCATCCAATTCTTCAGCAACATCGCAGACATCCAGCACCCCGATGATCAAGTTCAGCGCCCTCGCGTACGAAGTGCGTGAGAATGTGGCAGGGGCGACGATCACGGTTCTGCGCTCGGGCAGCACGAGCAGCGCGGTGGGTGTGAGCTACACCACGGTCAATAAAACCGCCTATGCGGGGAGCGAGTACACCACGACGAACGGCACGCTCACCTTCGCAGTGGGCGAGACCTCCAAGACCTTCACGGTTCCCATTCTGGATGACTCATCCGTCGACGGAAAGAAATCCCTCACGCTCACCCTGAGTGCTCCCACGGGAGGAGCCGTCCTGGGAACATCCTCCGTGCTGCTCAGTATCTCCGATAACGAGATCGGTACTTTCGGCAGCGGAGCCTTCATGTTCAGCAAGCCCGATTATGACGCGCTGGAGGGCGACGGCATTGCCACGCTCACCGTGAATCGCGTGGGCGGCACGCTCCACACCGTCGGCGTGACCTACACCACCAACCACGCGACCGCGCTCCCGGGTCAGGATTTCACCACCACGACCGGAACGCTCTCCTTCGAGCCGGGTGAGCAGAGCAAGAGCTTCACGATTCCCATCCTCAGAGACAGCGCCTCTGATAGCAACGAGTACTTCTCAGTGACGCTCTCCGCCCCCACCGGCGGCGCGACCATCGATAGCCCCAGCTCCGTGCAGGTGTACATCTTTGATTGATCTCTTCTTCAAAGAGTATTGGAAGGGCGGCCGGTGGCCGCCCTTTTTCGTTCACGATCGGAGCGTTGCTACGAGTCGCTTCGGCTTGAGGAACAAATCGAGGGCGTCATTGACGGATGGTACGACGACATCCGATTCAAGGAGCGTGAGACGATGTGCTCCTTCCGCTTGCAGTACGCAGATTTTCAGGCGCACGGTCTTGAAGAGCTCCAGATCGATTCTGCCGTTGCCGATCGTTGCCGCAGTTTCGGGATGGAGCTTTTTTGCCTCCTCCGCCTTGGCGGAGGCATCGGGGGTGACGCGTACTTCGATGGTCAGCTCCCTGGCGATTGCATGGGCGTTGCCCTGTGTGTCTCCTGTAAAGAGGATGATGTGCAATTGCTCTCGCAGAGCTTCGATACGCTCCGCGACGCCGGGGACGAGGATTCCATCGATTGCGAGAGTGCCATTGAGATCTAGGATCAACGTTTCGATGGTGAACGGATCCTGGCCTGGGATAGTGAAATGCATAAACGGATACTATGACCTTATCGTTTTTATTTTGTCAATTCTCAGAGGAAACATTTTCGTGCTGTGCGGGTGTGCTACACTGCGCTTGCCTGTGCCGACGTGGCGGAATTGGTAGACGCGCACGCTTCAGGAGCGTGTGATCGCAAGGTCATGGGAGTTCGATTCTCCCCGTCGGCACCATCAACAGTACAAACAGATCGTCCTATCCTCTGAGAAAAGATTACTGTTTGCCAGATATGCGTTTTGTGACTGCAGACGCGATGTCCGCGATGGCGGCACCTCCGTAGACGAAGACCTGTCCGATAGCCGTGTGCAGAACAGCAGATACACGTTCAACGCTATTCTGCGGTGGGAACATTTTTCTCATGTCCTGTGCCGCTTCGCGCATGTCGCGCGTGTGTTTCCAGTCAATTGTCATAAGGAAAGTATACATCTTCGGTATTTCCACAAAACGGGTTTTTCGGCATACTGGTCCGGATGTTTCTACGCCATTTTGAGCGCCTTAAACGCGCCCCGTGGGAGAGGTACAGCCAGGCCGCCCTGCTCATTCTGCTCGCCTTCGCCGTTCTCTGGCGTGGCGGGCGTACGCTCGATGTCACGCTGCTGCTCGGGCTCGTCGCGGGCGCCGTCGTGCTGGCGCGCGGATGCCGGGAACGGGAGGGGGAGCGTTCCGTTCCCACTGTTCTCTGGTGGCTGACCGTGCTGTTCGTCCTCTGGACCGCGGTGAGCTACGTGCTCACGCGCACGATGAACTACGGTTTCGATGAGGTGGCGCAGACCGCTGCGCTCGCTCTGCTCTTTCTGTGGATGGCCCGTCATCCGGAGGGGGCGAAGATGCACACATCCATCCTGCGGGTGCTGGTCGTCACCGTGCTCGTGGCATCTCTGATCGGCGTGCTCGTCTATGCCTTGGGTCCCCTCAGTCGATTCGTGGGAACGTTCCTCGACATCCGCGCCCCGTGGAAGCATGCGTGGCCCAATGCCTGGGCGGAACTCCTGTTGCTCTCATGGCCCATCGCCCTGCTCCTCGCCCGTCCTCAGGACGAGCAGGGCAGCGGAGAGCTCTCGACACTCTGGAAGATCGCCAGGCGTTCGCTCCCGGCGGGCGTGATGGTGGGGTGTCTGCTCCTGAGTTTCTCGCGGGCCGCTTTTCTCGTGTTCCTCGGGCAGAGCATTGTGCTGCTGCTCTGGTCCCTGCAGCGCCGGGTTGCGTGGAGGCGCGCGGCCATGATCGCTCTCAGCGTACTCGCGATCGGCCTCATCTTCTTTGGGCTCAGCAATCACCTCCGTTCGCGCAGCCACCCCGTACAATCCCTCTCCGAGAAGGCGCTCTTCCTCGCCCCCGAAGGGTCCAGCTCGGTGAGCGAGCGGCGTACCTTCTGGACGCAGGCGTTCCGACTGGCGAATGAGCATCCGCTCTTCGGATCCGGTCCCGGCAGTTTTCGCTTCGTGCAGACGCCGCTCATGCGCGCACCTCTGGCCACCTCGGATCATGCGCACAATCTCTTTCTCAAGCTTGCCGCGGAGCGCGGGTGGATGGCAGCGGCGCTCGCGTTCACGTTGCTGTGCATCGTACTCCTGCCGCTCCTGAAGGGCCTGCTCCCTGCCATGCGCTGTCCGCTCCAGGGGTGTCCGTTCTCCTGTGTGCTGGCGCGCATCCCCCGGTATGAGCTGACGCTGAAACGCGCGCTCCTGCTTACCGCGGTGCTCGGCGTGCTCGCGCACAACCTCGTCGATTTCAATCTGCACTTCATCGCGATCAGCCTGCCGACGGTGCTGATCCTCGCCATGCTGCCGCACGCCGGAGGGAGCAAATTGAATAAAAAATTTGTTCATATTGCAGGGTGCGCCCTGGCCGTCGTGCTCCTCTTTGCAACGGTGCATGAGAGCTTCTATGCCGCCACGTCCACGCTGGCCCGCCGCGCAGACGCACAGGGCAAATCGCAGCAGGCACTGCGCTGGTACCGGTGGTCCACAGGCGAGTGGTACAGCCGCGACCGTTCGCTGGCCCTGGCACGCCTGCAGATGAAGATGGAGGCACGCGCAGAAGCCCTTGCAACGATACGGCGCTACACGCAGGAACTGAATCCTGCCGATGTACGTGGCTGGCACTTGCAGGCAGAAATTGCCCTTGCCGGTCAGGATACCGCGCTTGCGATGACATCATTGAGGCAGGCCTACGATCTGGGGCGTTACGCGGACCTGCGCATCTTGCAGGGTCTGCTGCCCCTGCTGGCCCTGCAGAGCAACACCGAGCTTGCCGAGAGGAAGGCCGAATTCTCGGAGGTGCTGCAAAAGTACTACGACGCCATTCTGCGCAACAGTCACTACATTGCCCTCTCACCCAATGTGGAGGCATTCGTGGACGTGGCCGAGCTCATGGCTGTGCTGTATCCGTCCGAGGCACCCCGCTATCAGGTCATGGCGGCAGGCGTGGATCGCCAGGCAAGAACAGAACGCCAGAAGCTTTCAGAATTCCGGTCACAAGTGATCTGGTGAGGTGCCCCGACTGCTGCTAGAGTGCACTCCCATTTTCCCAGCATGAAGTACACGCTTTTCTCACTCGGCTGTCTCTCGCTCCTGCTCGCCGGCTGCGGTGGCGGGGTCAGGGTGGGGGAGCCGCTCGGCTCCGACAGTTTCCGGTACAACATGCCGTCGGGCGCCGTACAGGATCTGCGCTTTGGCAGGGAGGTCTTCTTCGCCTACGGTGCCGTTGCAGGAACCAAACAGATACCGGCCAACGGCCTGGCGAAGACACACGTCTTTGAGAAGGGGATTTCGCTGCACACGCTGCAGGTGAATATTGCCCTGCCGAAGGACGGTACCTTCTACGAGAGCTGGCTCTTGAACGACAAGACGGACGAGCGTATCTCCACCGGGCATTTAAAGAGCCTGTTCGGGGATGTACGGCATAATTTGGACTACCAGGCAGACCGTGATCTGGAGGACTTCTCAAAGGTGATCATCACACTGGAAAAGGATGATGGCAACAGTGCCCCCGGAACCGAGGTGGCGACGGGTACGCTCAAGGAACTGAAGCGGGATTAACCGAGGTGAGCCCCGAATGAGGTTTAAAGAACCCTCCCGACCTAGCGCTTGAAGCGCGTGGGAGGCGGTGGGTGGGAAACCGCAGGGCTTTTATGTGTGTGTTGAGGGCCTGCGGGGTTCCGAAGTTCCGTCCATTCCCGTGATCGGCTGACTTAGCCGAGGACCGGGAGGCTCATCACCATCGCGAGCGAGATGAAGGTGATGAGGAGCGCGTGCATGAGCACGAGCTGGGCGGAAGCACAGTGAAGATGTTGCTTCACGGGTTTTATCGTAGTGGTAGCCATAGAGGCGCGGCAGTGTACTCAGCACCAAGTTGTTGTCTAGATATCTTTGACTCATATTTGTGCTCAGTATTCTTATACTTGTCAAAAAATAGGCACTTCTTGGCTCTGCAAAAGGCTAAACCTGCCATTTCAAAGGGGCAGGGAAGGGGATCGATCATTGTACAAATTTTGTGTTCATAACAGGGTGGATTTCTAGATGTTTAGAAAACACATTTGACGATCAATCAAGATCACACAAAATTTGGAAGGGTGAAACGCCGGATGATGGCTTCAATTTCAGCTCTCCGGTTGCCCAGTCCGTTCATGAAAAGGATAGCGCTGCGAATGGTCGACATTGCGCAGAGAAGCGAGTTTCTCGAAGAAGGAATGCACTTTCCCCGGTTTTCCATCCTGTGACTCGATTCCCAGGAGCAGGGAAGGATCGCCGTTCGATTGCGCGGCGTCGAAATGGGCATAGGCAATGTTCACTCCATCCAAGCCCTCCCCCAGATCGTTGAGTAATTGAAGCAGTGCTTTCGGTCGGTTTGGCAGGTGCACTCCCAAATGCATGACGATGCGACGGTATTGAATGGCATTTTTGAGCACGAGGTCATTCCTGCTCATGTCAAAATTTGTTCCTGAAAGGACGCACACCGTCGCTCCCGCTTTCGGCTTTTCAACCTGTTCCAATGCGGCAATGGAAAGCGCTCCTGCAGGTTCGGTGATTCTGCCATCAATTTGATAGAGGTCTACCATTGCTGCGGAGAGGAGACCGTTCGAAACGGTCATCAGGCGCGCACGTCCCTGTTTGACCGCCTCTTGAACGACGGAGAACGGACGGTCCCCGGGGCGTGCGACGGCAGCGCCGTCAACGAAGGTATCCACGTGTTCCAGGGTCACGGGATGTCCTGCCTCCAGGGATGCGGCCATGCAGGCGGCGCCTTCCGGTTCCACGCCGATGATCTCTGTTTCTGGATGGGATTGCATGGCGAGAACCGTCCCGGCCATGAGTCCTCCGCCCCCCACAGGGACGAGGATCCGCGCGATCCGCTCCCGTCGGTTCTGCATCTGGCTCGCGATTTCCGCGGCCACGGTTCCCTGTCCACGGATGACATCCCAGTCGTCAAAAGGATGGAGAAAGACCGCCTGCCGTTCCTCGGCAAAGGCATGAGCCGCGTCCGCTGCCTCATCGTATTTGTCCCCGATGAGAGCGATGTCGACGTTTCCGTTTCCATGACGCTGTGTAGCATTGACTTTCTGCGGCTTCGTGATGGTGGGCATGAAGATGGTTCCTCTGGTCCGGAAGTAATTGCATGCTGCGGCTACTCCCTGCGCGTGATTCCCTGCGCTGGCGCACACCACCCCGCGTGACAGCTCTTCCTCCGTGAGCGACTGCATCTTTGCGGCTGCACCCCGTCCTTTGTACGAGCGCACCATCTGCTGGCCTTCGTCTTTGATGTAGACGGGGTCACCGCAGAGCGCGCTGAGGCGTGCGGAGAGTGGGAGAGGCGTTTCGCAGATCAGCTCGGGCGGCAGTGCTCTGCGCGTGTGCTGTATCTCTTCAGAGGTGGGGGGATGCGTGGCATTCATGGGAGAGTGGGAAGGGGAGGAGTGCGCATACAAAAAATCCCGCAGGCGCGGGAGAGTAGGGGAGAGAATATGCAGCAGCTACTTCCTCACGCCGTGGTGGCGGGGGTAATAATCATGCTGCTGATCATGAATCTCTGAGCCATTTGTGCCAGTATTGTAGTAGGGAGATGACTGCCGTCAATTGGAATCTCTTCATCGGCTTGTTTCTTCCATACTGCCCATTTGCCTTGGTCGGGGCGAAAGGACTCGAACCTTCGGCCTCACGGTCCCGAACCGTGCGCTCTACCAACTGAGCTACGCCCCGATGCGTGCCATCCTAGCAGAGGAGTGAAAGGGTGACAGGGGATTTCCCCTGCCTTCTTTCGGGAAGGATCGGCACATATTTTTCTGGTAGTATAAGGTCTCGTGACGTTACCGAGGAAAGCGATCATCGGCGTAGTACTGGCCAGCGTGTCTGTTCTGGCGCTCCTTTCTTGTATCGGATTCCTGTTCTTCTGCTCGGCTGCGTGGTGCCCGAATTTCTCTTTTGTGAAGATTCGCTCTGCGACGGATTTCGTTTCCTGCACGGAGCTGGGGTTTTTGGTGATGGAATCTTCCCCGCCGAGTTGCAGAGCCGGTGGTGCGGTCTTCTATGCGGATGACGCGGCGCGCCTGCGGGTGAGTGCTCCTCTCCCACAGCAAGAGATCGCCCTCCCGTTCACGCTGGCGGGGTCGGTGCGTGTCGGGAGTGGGACGCAAGTACATTTCGACCTGCTCGATCAGGATGGGTTCGCGCTCACGGCAGGCGAGGCGGAGTTGCCCAAGGCGCTCTCTGGCCAGTGGATTCCTTTTCGGGAGTCCGTGTCCTATCCCCGCCCACTGGGCACCGGCGGAACAGTGGAGGTCTCGATGGTGTCGCCGCGGGGAACCGTGATGGAGCAGGCGAAGATTCCCGTCCGTTTTCTCACCGTGGCTTCCGTCGAGGTGAAGGCGTTCTTCGGCAATACCGAGCGGGATGCCCAGACCCTGTACTGCGATGTCTCGTACCCCGTCGCCCGCCGGATCGCTGTCTCCGAAGATGTGCTCGAGGCCTCGCTGCGTGAGCTGCTCAAAGGCCCCGCATTGCAGGAGCAGCAGCAGCACTTCTTCACTAGTCTGCCTGCCGGAGTGGAGGTGCGCTCCATTGAGGACGACGACGGACAGGTGCGGGTGACCTTCAATCGCGCGCTTCTCGATGGCGTGGCCGGCTCCTGCCGCGTGCAGGCGATCCGCTCGCAGATCGAGCGCACACTGAAACAGTTCCCGTTTGTGACAGAAGTCACCATCGCGGTGGAGGGGATGCCCGACGAAGAAGTCCTCCAGCCCTAACCCTAACCCTAACCCTAACCCTACTCCTCCGTGGTGGCATTCGTGCTCCCCGGCTGGCGAATGCTTTCGTGCACCTGCTGGTAGCGGCGCCGCGAGCGGTACCGCAGAAGGAGCGTGCCCTGCTCGGCGCGGCGGGGGAGGGCATTTTCGATGCGGTGCTGCGCACCGGTGCGCAGGCGGGTCAGTACGGTTTGGCGACGTGCCTTCTCTCGCTCTTCGCGGTTGCTCAGGCGCTCACGCTCCTTCGCCAGTTTCTGCTCGATCGTCCACGCATTCTGCTTGCGGTTGACGCACTGGCGGAGCCGGTAGAGCAGTGCGGCTTCCAGATCGCCCTGGCCGTACGGGAGGGCGGCGCGGCACTCAGTATCCCACATCTGCCGTTGGGTCTGTTCGGGCGTGAGCTCCTCCTCCGTCTCCGTTGCGAGCGCAGAGAAGGGGAGCGAGAGCGAAAGGAGTGAGAGGGTGAGAGCGGAGAGGAAGGTGCGCATGGCCGGTATTGTCCCCCTGCGAGCATGAGGAATGCAAGATGCCTGCCCCGCACCGGGGCCATCACCATCATCATGATGCGTGGTCGCATCGGCTTCTGGTGCAGGGGTAGAATCATCGCACGTGCAGCTCTCTTCACCACTCACGGCTCCGCTCCTCAAGACCACTCCCGTCTACATTGAGGCGCTGAAGGCGATGGGCATCGAGACTGTTGAGCATCTGGTGCTCACGCTCCCGCGCGCGCATGAAGATTTGAGCCAGATCCAGACCGTTGCCGATTCGCCCCTCGATGAGAAGGTGACAATCCGCGGCACGATGGGCCGTGTCGATCTCGTGCGCACGCGCAGCAGGAAGATGATCGTGAAAGGGATCTTCACCGATACCAATGGTGACAGCGTGGAGGTGGTGTGGTTCAACCAGCCCCATGTGAAGCGCATGATCGCCGAGGGCGACGAGGTCGTGCTCACCGGAAAACTGCAGGAGGAGGGGACCAAGATAAAAATGCCGAGCCCGCAGTTCGAACGCGCCGGGGTGCGTCCGCTCGTGCACGCGGGGCGGCTGGTGCCGATCTACCCGCAGCACGAGAGCATCCACACCAAGTGGCTGCGAGAGAAGATGGTGCTGGTCCGACCGGCGATGAAGGACCTGCCCGAAACATTGCCCAGGGAGATCGTGGAAGACGAAAAACTCCTCTCACGTGCGCAGTCTGTGGAGGCGCTGCATTTTCCCACGAAGCCGGAAGACGTTACACGCGCACGCGAGCGTCAGGCCTTCGAAGAGATGTACCGCCTGCAGGTCGAGGCGCTCACACGGCGGGCGGAGTGGCAGCGCCTGAAACAGGAGCGGCTCAAAATTCCCATGGATGCCGAGCTCATCCGCGCGTTCTTCCGCACTCTCAGGTTCACGCCGACGAAGAGCCAGAAGATCGCGATCTACGAAATTCTGCGCGATATGGAGAAAGACATGGCGATGTCGCGGCTGCTCGAGGGGGACGTGGGTTCGGGCAAGACGCTCGTCGCCGCGGCGGTGATGGCCAATGTCCTCTCGCACGGCGGCCAGTGCGCTCTCATGGTTCCCACAGAAGTGCTGGCGCGCCAGCACGCCGAGACCGTATCGCGCATGCTCGTGGCGCTCCATAACGATCTGCAGGCACGGCGGACCCGCGGGGAACCTGTGCCGCCCCTGCGGCTTCCCACGACAGCGCTCCTGGTGGGATCCCTGCCGGCTGCAGAGGCGGATTCCGTGCGCCGGACGATCGCGGCCGGCCAGGTGGATATTGTCATCGGGACGCACGCGCTCATTCAGGATGCGGTGCAGTTTGCCGATTTAAAGCTTGTGATCGTGGATGAGCAGCACCGGTTCGGGGTGGACCAGCGCGTGCGGCTGCAGGAGAAGGGGAACCCGCACACCCTCACCATGACGGCTACGCCCATTCCGCGCACGCTCGCGCTCACGGCGTTCGGGCACCATGACCTCTCGGTGCTGCTCGAGAAGCCGGGAAACCGCAAGACGATTCACACGAAGGTGGTATCGCCCCGCGACCGCGCAACCGTGGAGCGGTTCGTGGATCAGCAGATCGCAGAGGGACGGCAGGTCTTCGTCATCTGTCCCCTCATTGCCGCGGCGGATGCGGAGGGGCTTTCAGAGGTGAAGAGCGTGGAGCGCGAGACGGAGCGGCTCCGCTTGAGCTTTTCGAAGCGGAAGATCGTCGCTCTGCACGGCAGGATGCCCCCGAAAGACAAAGAGCGCGTGATGCGGGCGTTCAAAGATCGCCAGCATGACATCCTCGTGTCCACTGCGGTGATCGAGGTGGGGATCGATGTGCCGAATGCCTCGCTCATCCTGATCGAGGGATCCGAACGGTTCGGCCTCTCCCAGCTGCACCAATTTCGCGGCCGGGTGGGGCGCGGGGAGCACCAGAGTCACTGTTTCCTCTTCACGACGACACCCGAGCAGGCGCGCTCTCCGCGACTCAAAGCCATGGAGGAACACGACAGCGGATTTGTGCTCGCCGAGATCGACTTAAAGCTGCGGGGCCCCGGAGAACTCTTCGGCACACGGCAGAGCGGTTTTGCGGTGAGTGCCTTGCAGGAATTTTTGCAGCCGGAATTCATTGTGCGTGCGCGCAGGGCCGCAGAGCGCACTTTGGGCGAAAAGCCGTTTGCCGAGAGTACAATGGCTGCTAGACTCTAGATCAAGCATTTCCCCGCTTCCATGGCACAGACTCCCACTCCTCCACAGCCTCCCCGTCCGGGTGATCCCGTGCCCGCCGGGGGACTCGATCCCACCCAGGTCTTCGGATCGCCGCCCCCTCCGCCGCCGGCGCAGGGTCAGCAGACCGGCGGAGCCCAGCAGGGTGATGGAGCCGCCATGCCTGCGGATCAGGGGCCGCCCCCGCCTCCGGTCGGGACGAAAGCCACGAAGGAGATGGGCTTTGACGACGAAGATTTGAAAATCCTCGGCGAAGTGGGCAACTACCGGTTCGGGAGCATCACCGTCGCGCTCACGAACGACAACATTCCCATTCCGCCGCATTCCGAAACGAAGTTCGACGACCAGCAGTTTCTCACGCTGCTCCGTGGCTCCATCTCGCTCACCCGGGACGAGAAGTGGCGCATCATCATGGCGATTCCCAAGCTCTCGCAGTTCCAGATCGACGAGCTCCAGAAAATTCTGGAGGAAGAGAGGCGCAAGTTCTCGGAGCTTTCTCCCAAGCACCTGCTGCAGCTCCAGAAACTGGAGCAGAAGCATGCCGAAGACTGGCGCGATCTGCAGGCGATTTCTGTCCAGCAGACCGCACGCGGTCAGGAGCAGTCGGAAGCCGATGCCATCCGCAAACAACTGGGATTGTAATTCATGAGAGACAAACCTTCAGCCTTCGCCCATCCACCGTCGCTAAAGCTATGGTGGACGAGTCGGGCTACGGCCGACAAGCCGGTTTTTCTCTCATGAGCTCTCTTTTCCCTTTAGTGGTGCGGCTCCCCGTCCGAACGGCTCGGCCGGGCGGGCAGCGCTGGGTCCCGGCTTAAGCCACCCACCGCTTCGCCGCGACTTGTTGATTGCGCAAGCGTACGGATTTTTGCGATCCGCGAAAGCAAGATGGGAACGGACTTACACAACGTTCATCCGGTACACGACGAAGACCGCGATACCGATTGCAAGGAGGAGCACGCCGCTCATCCACTTTTTGCCGAGCAGCTGCCAGAGGCCGCTGAAGAGCAGAAAGAGGTAGGCGGCGAACGTGAAGCTCAACACCAAAGGAGAGAGGAAGAGCCCCTCCACGTAGGGAACGCGGAAGGGGAGCGGACGGCTGTGCTGGTAACTGCCGAGGGCGTACACGATGCAGTACCACGCCAAGAGCCATCCGGCGTAGAGGCGCAGGGTATCGAGGAGCGGAAAGTAGGTGCGCTCTTCTGCGGCCCTCGCCTGTGCGGTCGGCGCAGCGGTTTCCTGTGCAGGAGAGACGGCGGGCATCGGGGAGAGGAGTTCCTCAACCGGACGCTCGGGAGGAGGCGCTGCAGGGGGAGAGCCTGCGGCCGTTTCTTCGTGGAGTTCTTCCGGAATCAGGTGCATCTGACGGAGAGCCTCACGCGCAGCCTGCAGACTGAAGGCTTCAATGTTCCCTGTCACTCGCTGCCCATCGGACTGGATGGCCGTGTAGGTGAACTGCGGCATGGCGGTATCGTACCACAGCTCAGGCTCCGGGCTCCGCCTCCATCGCCGAGAGGTGCTGCGTCATGTACTCCACGGCCGCCTGCAGAGCGGCGGGGGCAACGATCTCGATGTGGCGATCTTTCGTCCACTCCCTGTAGCCGCGCACAGACGATCCATCAACGCGCACGGTGCCGTCGGCGACTCCTTTGGTGGAGAGCGACCCTCCCACCAGATTGACAGCGATCGCGCCTTCGCCGACCGACTCGATGCTCTGCGATCCCACTTCCACGTGCCAGAGCGCCTCAGAAGCGGTGCCGAAGGATTTGAAGTACCAGTTGCGGTGGATGGGGACGCAGAAGCCGATGGTGGGCGGGGCGCAGTACGCCTGTGTCCAATTGGCGGTATCCAGTTTCTGCTTGGCCATCGCAGCGATCTGGGCCGAGAGATCGACGGAGGGGGTGTCCGTCACGCTCGATGCTGCGGCGGAGGACGCGGGGGGCGGGGTGGCAGGGACACTGCTGGCCGCCGGTGCGCTGGAGGATGGCAGAGAGGAGGAGGAAGAAGATGCTGCGGCGGCTGCGGACGAGGATGGGGTGCTGCTCACGGAAGCGCTCTCCATGAGCCGGATGCGCTCGACGCGCATGATCGTGCCGCCCTCTTCGACTGTGGGACGGATGGATCCGGTGACTTCCGCCTCCTCTCCGACGTAGCCGTTCAGATCGACCGTTTCACTCGAGAGGAGGACGAAGCGCCCGTCGCCGAGCTCCAGGCGGTGTGTGCCTTCCATGTAGATGCTGATGCCCGCCGGACGGATCGTCCCGATGAAGGAGACGTTATGTGTCTCGGCGATGGCCTCCTGCGAAGAAGAGGAAGACCACGCCTCATCCGTTTCCGGTTCGGTGGGGGGAGGGGTGTCTCCGCCGCAAGAGACGAGTGTGAGGGTGAGTGCGAGGAGGGAGAGGGTGCGCGAACGCATGGAGAGAACGGGGAAAGGAATACGCATTCTAGCGGCAGAGAGGGGAGCGGGACAATAAAAACCCCGGGGAGGTGGCTCCCCGGGGGAAAGTGTCAAACAGGGATCAGTTCAGCAGGCCGTCGATGGCGTCCTTGAAGTTCTGCAGCGGCTGCGCACCCGAAACCACGGCAACCTTCTTGGTCTTGTGGTTGACGATGACGTTGCCCGGGGTGCCCTGCACTCCGGCTGCGGTACCTGACTGCATCATCGCGGCGGTCTTCGACGCGTACTTGCCGCTATCCACACAGGACTGGAAGGCGGTCTGATTGAGGCCGATTTCTTTGGCGTAGGTTCCGAGCTGAGTGAGGTCGGATCCTTTCTCGTAAATCATATCGACCAAGGCCCAGAACTTGTCGTTGCCGCCCAGTTCTGCGGCGCACTCCGTGGCTTCTGCAGCTTTCTGTGCATTCGGGTGAAAGGAGAGCGGATAGTGTCGGTACGCCCAATTCACTTTGTCGCCGTAATCCTTGAGGAGCTGCGTGATGGTGGGGTGCACGCGAGCGCAGAAGGGGCACTCGAGGTCGGAGTACTCAATGATCGTAATATCTGCATCGGCGTCGCCGCGCACGTGATCCGTGTCGTCGAGAGCCTTCACGTCGGCATACTCCGGCACAGGATCTTCAGCGGGGGCCGTGGGAGTCGGCTGAACCTGGGCTGTCGGGGCTGCGGGTCCCTGAACGGACGTTCCGGCCATTTTGGAACCGGTGAAACCGACGATAACGCCGACCAGGACCATCGTGATACCGAACCACATCTTGGTTTCCTGCTGAGGGGTGGACGTTGTCATATAGGTGAGAAAGGAAAGAAAATTACCAAGGCAGTATAGCGATTTTTTGCCGCGATTCCAGAGGGAATTCCTGCGGCACCCATTCAGCAAAATGACCGCAAATAC
The DNA here is from genome assembly GCA_001430755.1 of Candidatus Peribacter riflensis. Taxonomy (GTDB): domain Bacteria; phylum Patescibacteriota; class Gracilibacteria; order Peribacterales; family Peribacteraceae; genus Peribacter; species Peribacter riflensis. Next base: position 421,734 of record CP013062.1, read on the forward strand.
CCTTGAGAATCGGACGAATAAACCATGGCTGGCACTCCTGCGCGAGGGCAGATCACATCGCTTTCTGCTCGGCGCTCGCATGCACCGCTGTTTCGTATTTCTTTGCCAGGGAGCGCGGCAGGCTGGTGTAGCGGGAGGTAATCACCCGCTTCTTCTCCCTGCCATCTGCGAAGGTGATGCGCTGGACCCAGGCGATTTCGTTTCCGCGCGGCGTACGCTCTTCGGCGGGGTAGTCCGTGAAGTCGGAGCTGGAGAAGAACGGGCCGATGACTTCGCTCGTCCGTCCGTCCGGCGTTCCGTAGATCTGCACGGTGACTTCAGAACCTTCGGTGTATGCCTGAAAGAGCAGGTAGTTCGCCGTATCGTTCACGAAGGTCAGATCCTGCTTGCCCGGGAATACGGTGGCATCGATGCCCACGCCGTACTTCTCGTAGTACGACACGTACATGCTGTGGTTGGCACGGCGCTCGTAGCCGAAGCCGGATTGGAGAATAGCCCGGAACACAGTGGTCGATGCCTGGCAGATGCCTCCTCCGGGGGCCATGCGGAGCTCCGTGGTATTGAAGATCACTTTGGCATCTTTCCAGCCGTTCCCGTTCGATACGGGTCCACCGAGGGTTTCATTGAACGAGAATTCCGCTCCGGGGGGGACGAGCACGTTGTTCACATGTTCATGGATGGCCTTGCGCACGTTGTAGATGCGGGCCGACGGAGATCCCTTGAAGTCGGACTTGCCGCTCCCGAGGAGCACGAGATCGCCCAAGGGCACACCCGAGAGATTCTCGACGGGGCCGGATGTGATGACGAGCGGGATGGCAACGGTCTCTGTTCCTTCGGTGAGTGCTGCAGCGATGGCGCGGGGGGCCACGGACATGTCGAAGATGATGCCCGGACGAGCGGCGCCCGTGCTGGTCACCACGCGCTCCACATCATCCTCCTTCGTGACGGCAGTGATGACGGCCTGCTGCGGCTGGATGATGCCGTCCATCGGCTCGGTCGTCAGGAACTGTGCGATACGCTCCTCGTCGACGCGGAAGTGTGCGGACGCAGGCGAGATCTCCGCTTTCATCCACGTGGGGTACTTCTGCAGGTGCACATCCCAGGTGCGGTAGGACTGGTTTCCGGGAATCTGAAGTGTCACGGTTGTATGACGGGTGAGGAGTGTGCGCTGCTCCTGCAGGGCGGTCACGAGTACCGAGATTGGTGGTGAGGTGCCGACGCGCCGTGCAATGCGCGCACTCAGGCGATGAGCTACTCGCACGAGGAATGCGTCTTCCGCCGCCGCAACATTCTTCACGCCGAAGGAGAAGTACGGCATGGACCATCGTTCCTTTGTCGAGGGCACTGCCAAATCAGCCTCGGCCACTGCCAGCGTCAGAAAGAGAATACCTGCCATGCAGAGCAATTGGCCGGTAAGAATGTTGTGTCTTTTGGTCATTTTGCTGTTGGATTATTGATGTTGTCGATATTATACAATAAATTGTACAATTATGCAAAATATATTTATATGTGTAATACAACGGCAGGGATTGGAATGGTGGAGCTGAGGGGAATCAAACCCCTGACCTCCGCAATGCGAATGCGGCGCTCTATCAGCTGAGCTACAGCCCCGTACCAGACGCTCGCAAGCTCGCGTCGGTACGGGGAAAGCCCCGTCGCGTGCGCGTAAGCATATGGCCTGAAAAGTATAGAGGCGCTCCGGTACGGGGCAAGCCCCAAAGAGTCATTCTCTCTTTTGCTCCTGTTTGCGGACCTGCTATGCTCTTTTTGGTTCATTAATTCCTTTTGTGTCTTTGCGAGTGCTCGTGGCCTGCCACGGCGCTCGCGAGCGCCGTGGCCCGGTAGCTCAGTTGGTAGAGCACTCGCCTGAAGAGCGAGGTGTCACCAGTTCGATCCTGGTCTGGGCCACCATTCGACTCGTCCCGCCGATGCGGGACTCGCTCATGGTCGTCGTCCCTTTGGGACTCCGGCCATTCTTAATCATGGCGCGAGTCGAAGGGGCCAAACCTTCACTAAAATCCCAGTGACGAGAACGGGAAGAAGATGGAGTTCCAGTCGAAGACCGGTCGCACGATGTAGAGCGGCGTCTCGATGGCGCGAGGGAACATGAAGAAGATGGAATTCGTTGTGGTCTCTTTGATCGTGCATTGATTGCTGCAGTACTCGTGGCTGTTCCAGGCCCACTGCAGGTCGCTCACGGCGGGATAGCTCGTGCCCTCCAGCACGTACTCGATGTTGTCACACTCCTCATTGATCGTCTTGCCGCTGACCGGATCATTGAAGTTGTCATCCACATGCCCGTTTCCGCAGGTCGGATAAGTGCAGTCCTTGCGGCACCGGTTCGGGAGGGTATCACTGTTGTTGCCTCCCCAGTCACACTCTTCGTTCGGTTGCTTCACGTTGTCTCCGCACCATGCAGAAGAAACGCTCGAAGCCGCGCTGCTCGACGCGCTGGACTCCGGGAGGTCGTTGCAGAGGCCGGTCCGCCGTTGTTCCTCACAGGCCGTCTGATTGTTGGAATACGTACTGAAGAGCTGCACATCGGTTTCCTGGCCGGTGGCGAGACAGGGCTGGTTTAAGTACAGGCGGGTGCACCGGGCGGTCCTGCCATTCGAAAGACAGCAGAACGAATCATTGGTCTGGACGATAGGATCGTCGGTTTGCTGTTCCCAGCGGCATGCCGTGCAACGGTAGTACAGGCCATCCTGGAATTTTGTTCCCCCATCACACTCTTCTCCCGTATCGACAGCGCCATTGCCGCACCCGACATCAACAATGGCGGATTGCGCAAGCACTTTGAGATCGGGCACCCAGCCAGCATGAAGGCTGGTGAGAAAGAATCCGATGATGATGAATGTCAGAAAGCCGAGACAGACATCAGAGAGGAAGGATCGTGAGTGATGCATAGGGAGGGGAAGTTTGTCCCATCGTACAGGAAGCTTTCTGCTCACTGCGCAGAACGCCTTGATAATTTCCAAGAGGATTGCGGTTTTCTACAGGTAGTTGTCGACGCGGGTCTTGCCGATGTACACCGCACTTCCCTGTTTACGAGTCCGTTCGAGCAGTGAGAGAAGCCGGATTTTGCGCAAGACATCGCGAAAACGGCGCACTCCGCTCTCGTGGGTGAAGTTCGTCATGAGGGTGAGTTGTTCTAAGCGCCGTCCACGCACCGTGAGTTTCCCTTTTTCACGCTCGATGCGGTAGTCGAGCATGCGATCGGTGGTTTCACCCGGGCGCAGGATCTGCAGCGGCCCCTCGCTGTCGCTGGCTTCGTGCGTGCGTGCGCGCCGGTCTTTGAGCACGATCGGCAGTAGGTCCGTGACGAGCGCGTCGGTTCCATGTCGTGTTGCCGCAGAAATGTGTGTGGCCACCGGAACTTTGGAGCGTTTCAGTGCAGAGATCACCGGCCCGGCGGAATCAGGACTGAGGTCTGTCTTGTTGAGGACGATGATCTCCGGTTTCTTCGCAAGCAATGGCGAGAAGGCCTTCAGTTCTTTGCGGATGGCCCGGTAATCCGCGACGAGGGCTTTGGGGTTCACGGTGCCGTCGTGCTCCAGTGCGCGCGAGAGATCGAGCAGGTGAATGAGCACGCCGCAGCGCTCGATGTGGCGGAGGAATTGGTCGCCCAGTCCTTTGCCTTCGCTCGCCCCCTCAATGAGACCCGGTACGTCACACAGCACGAAGCTCCTTCCTTTGGCGTGCACAACACCCAGATTCGGAACGAGCGTGGTGAACGGATACGGGGCGATCTTTGGCCGGGCGGCACTCACGACGGAAATCAGGGTGGACTTGCCCACGCTCGGATACCCGATGATTCCCACGTCCGCGACCAGCTTCAGTTCGAGTTGTACCCCTCTCTGTTCCCCGGGTTCCCCCACTTCGGCGAAATCGGGTCTGCGGCGCACGGAGCTCTTGAAGTGCTCGTTGCCAAAGCCGCCCCGCCCGCCCCGGGCGACGATGACGCGATCATCGGGCAGACGCAGATCGGCGAGTACCTTGTGAGTAGCGGCGTCCGTGACGACCGTGCCGGGAGGCACCGCGAGCACGAGGTCCTTGCCATCCCGCCCGTGGCACTGCTTGCCGCTCCCCGGCTGTCCGGGTTCCGCTGCGAATCGTTTCTTGGCTGCGAAGTCACTTAGAGTGTCGGTATTCGGATTGGCGACGAGGACGATGTCGCCGCCCCACCCGCCATCCCCGCCATCCGGTCCGCCTTTGGGGATGTACTTTTCGCGCCTCCACGACACACAGCCGTTCCCGCCGTTCCCGCCGGTGACCGCAATGGTGGCTTCATCGAGGAACATGCGCTGATTGTATCGGTTTTTTCTGTGTTCGTACTAGACATCCCGGTGATTCCTCCTAGCATGCCCCCCTCATGAGCGAGGTCACTACTCTGGAACAGCAGGCGGATTCAGGGCTCATGCTTGAGCCAGATGAGCTTGAGTCGTGGATACGAACGGCAGAGGAACAATGCGGCCTGATCGTTCAGGGAGACAAAAAGATGCTCAGGGCTCTTGAGGAACTCGTTCTTCTGCGGCGGTCGCAAGCCATTACCACCCTCATCGGGGAACCGGGAACAGGAAAAGAAAAGTTTGCGAGATTCGTTCACGTGTTAAAGAACCCGAGTCGGCCATTTGTCGATGTGAACATGGCTGGAATTAGCGAGCACCTGTTTGAGAGTGAGCTCTTTGGACATGCCAAAGGGGCATTCACCGGAGCGAACGGGGGCCGTGTCGGCCGTTTCGAACAGGCAGCGGACGGGACGCTCTTCTTGGATGAAATCGGGGACATGCCATACGATCGTCAAGGTCTGCTCCTCCGTGCGCTCGAGCAACGCACGTTCAGCCCCGTCGGTGACAACAGGCAGCTCGCGCTGAAGGCGAGCATCGTGTGCGCGACGAATGCCGACATCCACCATGCAGCGAATATCGGAAAGATGAGACGCGATCTCCACGATCGTCTGTGCAGGTGTGTTGTGGTCATTCCGTCATACGAAGAACGGTCGCAGGAGCACAAAGTAAGCGTGATTCGGTACCTGACCAGAAAGATCGGATCCGCGTTGCGCTGTCCCGAACTGACATTGGATAGAGAAGCCCTTCAGCTTCTTCTGCAGTATCCCATCGACGGGAATGTCCGGGGCATTGAGAATGTGTTGGAAAGGGCCGGAACGTACGCCGTCGCTCGGGGGCAGACACGGATCGATATGGTTCACATGCAGAGGGCGCTCGAAGAGGTGGAGAAGTCACAAGATTCTTCGCCCCAAAGTACTCATTTGCTCTCTCAGCTCATTCGACAGGCAATGTCGCAGGGTCTGCATTCCACTCTTGAGCCGTTGAGAAGCAAAATTGTGCGTGCGGTCCTGGAGCATGCAGGTGGGAAACAGGTGAGGGCCGCAAGGCTGCTAGGGATCACGCGGCAGACGCTGGGAAGATATCTTTCAGACTGACAGAGATGAAGCTTTTAGACGATGTGCCAATCTCTTGACGGTCGTGGATTAGCACTCTAAACTTGCGAGTGCTAATTGAGCATTTTCCCCTTCACCTATGTCCAAGATCATCGGAATCGACCTCGGAACCACCAATTCCTGCGTTGCTGTCGTCGAAGGCGGCGAGCCGGTGGTGATCCCCAATGCGGAGGGCAATCGCACGACTCCTTCAGTCGTCACCTATAAAGATGACGGCGAGATTCTCGTGGGTGTCACTGCAAAACGTCAGGCCGTCACGAACCCCAAGCTCACGGTTTCCTCCGCCAAGCGGTTCATCGGGCGTCGTTTCGACGAAGTGCGTGAAGAAGCCGCGCACATGTCCTTTTCGGTGGTCGAGGGGAAGGAGGGACGCGCCATGATGGAGGTGCAGGGCAAGAAGATGCTCCCGCAGGAGGTGAGCGCGCAGGTGCTGCAGAAACTGAAGAGGGATGCCGAGGCGTACCTGGGAACGAAAGTCGAGAAAGCCGTGATCACCGTGCCGGCGTACTTCGACGATTCGCAGCGTCAGGCCACCAAGGAGGCCGGCGAGATCGCGGGGCTCGAAGTGGTGCGCATCATCAATGAACCGACGGCTGCGGCGCTCGCCTACGGTTTGGACAAGGGGCATGAGCACACGATCGTCGTGTACGACCTAGGAGGAGGCACGTTCGATGTCTCGGTGCTGGAATTGGGAGAAGGCGTCTTCGAAGTCCGGGCGACGAACGGTGACACGCACCTGGGCGGCGACGACTTTGATCGCGTGGTGGTGGAGTGGATGATCGCCGAATTCAAGAAGGAGCAGGGGGTGGATCTCGGCAAAGATCCCATCGCGCTGCAGCGCATCCGCGAGGCCGCTGAGAAAGCCAAGATCGAGCTCTCGTCCGCCACACAGACCGAGATCAACCTGCCGTTCATCACGGCAGACAGCTCCGGACCCAAGCACTGCACCCTCAAACTCTCGCGCGCCAAATTGGAGTCGCTCGTATCGGACCTGATCGAGCGCACAGTGGCGCCGTGCGAAGCAGCGCTCAAAGATGCCAAACTCAAGAAATCGGAAATTCATGAAGTAGTGTTGGTTGGAGGCATGACGCGCATGCCGGCAGTGCAGGCGAAGGTGAAGGAACTCTTCGGACGTGAGCCCCACATGGGAGTCAATCCGGACGAGGTCGTGGCGATCGGCGCCGCGGTGCAGGGCGGAGTGCTCGGTGGAGACATTCACAAGGATATTGTGCTCGTGGACGTGACGCCGCTCTCGCTGGGCATCGAGACTCTGGGCGGAGTCGCCACCAAGCTCATCGAGCGCAATACCAAGATCCCGACCAAGAAGAGCCAGGTCTTCTCGACTGCGGCTGATCACCAGCCTTCCGTCGAGGTGCACATCACGCAGGGCGAGCGCGAGATGGCGGGGGATAACAAGTCGCTCGGGCGCTTCATCCTCGATGGCATTCCTCCGGCTCCGCGGGGAGTGCCGCAGATCGAGGTGACGTTCGACATCGACACGAACGGCATTCTGCACGTGACCGCGAAGGATCTGGGTACCGCGAAGGAGCAGCACATCACGATCCAGGGTTCCACAGGGCTTTCGAAGGACGAAGTGGAGCAGATGAAGAAGGATGCCGAGTTGCACGCCGAAGACGACAAGAAGAAGCGGGAGCTCATCGACCAGCGCAATCAGGCCGATGCCCTCGTCTTCAATTTGGAGAAGCAGATGCGCGAGTATGACGCCAAGATTCCCGATGACCTCAAGAAGAAGGTGAATACCCGCATCAGTGAAGTGAAGGAGGTGCTCAAGAAGGAAGGAGCTTCGGCGGATGAGATCAAGAAGGCAACCGACGCGCTCTCAACGGAGGCGATGGAGATCGGCAAGTTGGTCTACGAAGCTGCGCAGAAGAAAGGGAAGGAAGGTGAGGAAGGGAAGAAAGGAAAAGTTGTGGATGCGGAAGTGGTGGATGAGGAAAAGAAGAAGTAGTTGTCCTCTTTGTTCACAGTTCCGTTGCACGCTCTCCTCCTGCAAGGATGTGCGCGATCACTTGCCCGCCGCAGTATTTCTCCACAAGCGCCTGCAATTCCACAAGGATTTCCTGCAGCGGATCATCTGGATCCAGGCTCTCGATGATGAGGATCGCGTTCGTGGTCGCTTCTGTCAGTTTCGTTCGATCGGCCTCCCGCCAGTTCATTCTGCGGCAGAGAACTCCCTCCGCATCTTTGTACACGAGTTCGCCTGCTGCGGGAGGTTCATTCTGCGTTTCACCAAGTGCAATGAAGGCTTCTGATCCCGTTGCCCGATCAAGCACGATGTCTCCGACGCACCGGTCCAGATCTTCTCCTCCGACAGGGAGAAGATGCTTCAAGGAGAGGATGTTGTAGAGGTCCACGAATGTATTGATTGACGGGAGGGAGCCTCCCTTCAGTACCCGCTTGGCAAGCGCGAAGTGCGAGGGGTAGTACCGCTTGGGGTTATTGCCGAAGGCGCGGTGCGCCTCGAAGAACTGCACGATGTGTGGGGCATCCTTGAAGGTTTCATCCGTGGTGCGGGAGCGAAGAGCGGCCTCGGCTTCGCGCAGGAGGAGAGCGACTTCCGGGTGTGCATCTCTGTTCGAAGCTCCTTTGATGGAGAGTACGCCGACGCGCAGTGCCGGCAGGAGGTTGAAGACGGCGGGGGTGATGGAGAGATGCATGGATCAGAGTTTCTTCCCGACGAATTCCGCCAGCTCCACGAGCCGGCAGCTGTACCCCCACTCGTTGTCGTACCAAGCCAGGACCTTGGCGAGCGTAGAGCCGATGACCTGTGTTGAGAGTGCGTCCACGATGCTTGAGCGGGGATCTTTCTTGTAGTCCATGCTCACAAGCGGACGCTTCTCGACACCCAGAATGCCTTTCATCGGTCCGGCTGCCGCCTTCTCGAACGCGGCGTTGATCTCTTCTGCGGTTGCTGTCTTCTTCAGGGTCACCGTGAGGTCCGTGAGGCTGACCGTGGGCGTGGGCACACGCACCGAAATCCCTTTCATTTTGCCATTGAGATTGGGCAGGACGAGTCCGATGGCTTTGGCCGCACCCGTCGAGGTGGGAATCATATTGAGAGCCGCTGCACGTGCGCGACGCAGATCCTTGTGGGCGACATCCAGAATCACCTGATCGTTCGTATAGCTATGGATGGTCGTCATGAGTCCGTATGCGATACCGAAGGATTCATCCAGCACCTTGGCCACGGGCGCGAGGGAATTGGTCGTGCAGGAGGCATTGGAGATGATGTGCATCTTCTTCGGGTCGTATGTTGCTTCGTTCACGCCGAGCACGAAGGTACCATCAATCTCATCCTTACCCGGCGCGGACAGGATCACCTTCTTCGCTCCGGCCCTGAGATGCAGCCCGGCATCTTCCTTCTTGCAGAACTTGCCAGTGCACTCGAGGACGATGTCCACCTTCTTTTCTTTGTGAGGAAGCAGCGCGGGGTCTTTTGTCTGCGTGACGGTGATTTTCTTGCCCTTCACCGTCAGCGTTCCGTCGTTGAACAACGCGCCGCAGTCGTAATGTCCGTAGTTGCTGTCGAATTCCAAAAGGTGCGCAAGCGTGGCTCCGTCGCCCGGATCATTGATGAGGACGACGTTTAAGTCAGGATGGTTTTCGAGGATCAGGTGCAGCGCCTGGCGGCCGATACGTCCGAATCCGTTAATGGCGATGTTCATGGGAGAGGGAGGAAAGCTTGTTCTACTATAGCGAATGTTTGGAGCGTTTTGAATGGAAGTAAGAATTAAGAATAGTGAATGAAGAATCAGGTAAGCCGCAGTTCCGCACTATTCATAATTCTTCATTCCTCATTCTTTATTCATATACGTTCATACGTCTTCTGCATCAGCAACGTGTCCTTCTCCAATAACGGGGATTCGCACACGACCACACCCTCCACCTTTCTTTTCTTGAGCACGCTCAGAAAGTCCTTCCACTTTGCGTCGCTCTGCGTGAGCGGCAGGTGTTTGCGCTCGCCTTTGGTTGAGTAGGCGATGCCCGAGAAGTGCATGTGTACGTGTCTCAGAGCACCTGTTCCCAGGTGCGTGGCGTAGAGGTCGAACATGTCGTTCCATTCTTCCGCTGAATTGATCTTGCCATTCTCGCGCGCGTGCATGTGCGCCGGATCGATACAGGGGTAGTTGCCGAATTCCTTACTGACTTTGAGCACCTCCTCCAGCGTTCCGAACTGCGTTTGCTTGCCCATGGTCTCGTAGGCCAGATTGACGTGCGGAAAGAGAGAGCGTTTGTGCTTCATGATGTCATCCGTGGCGCGCCGCACGTTGTCGTAGACCTTTTCAGGAGGCAGCCCCAGATTGAACGCGGCGTGCACGCACACGGACCGGGCTCCGCAGAGCTCGGCCATGGCGAGGGCATCGAGCACTCTGCGCTTGCTCGCAGCCAGCTTCGCGCGGTCGGGAGAATTGAGATTCACGAAGTAGGGTGCGTGGACGGTGAGTGTGATCTCAAGCTCCTCCGCCGTTTCGCGGATCTCGGCCATGCGTTCCGGGTTTTTGGGCACGTTCTGCACCCACTCGATCTCCATCGCAGTGAGCCCAAGCCTCTTCGCCTGCTTGAGACCCTCGACGGTTCCGCCGGGAGCGGGAGTGGAGTGGGGGGTGCCGGCAACGGCAAAGTGCAAGGAAAGGGCCATTGATGGTAGTGTACCACCCGTGCCGATTGCCAAAGACATCGCCGCCAAGACGCTCGCGACCAAACAGGGCGAAGTCGCGTATCAGATTGTCGAGAAGCTCACCGATGCCGGCTTCGATACCTGGTGGGTGGGGGGAGGCGTGCGCGACATGGCGCTGGGTGGGTTTCCGCTGGATATCGATATCGCCACAGAAGCCCTGCCCGATCAGGTGCGTTCCCTCTTCCCGAATACCGTCGGTTCCACGGGTGAGCAGTTTGGCAGCGTGATCGTGCGCATCAAGGGCCTCAATATGGAGGTGACGACCTTTCGTGAGGATGATGAGGTGTCCGATGGCAGACATCCCGAGTCCGTCGTGTTCGGCAAGCGTGAGCAGGATGCGAAGCGGCGCGATATCACGATCAATGCGCTCTACTGGAATCCGATCTCGCGTGAGTGGTATGACCCCTTCAACGGCGAGGCGGATCTGAAGGAGCGCCTCATCCGTTTCATCGGCGATCCTGCCGTGCGCATCAAGCATGACGCCTTGCGGTTGCTGCGTGTCGTCCGCTTCCGCGCACTCATCAACGGTCAGTACCACCCCGAGACCTACCGTGCGCTCACAGCGCAGGCGAAGAATATTGAGACCCTCTCAGGGAGCCGTGCTCTCAGGGAACTGGAGAAGATGCTCTCAGGTCCGCACCCCGACCGCGCGTTCGAAGATCTGTGGGAGACGCGCATCCTGAGTGATCTGATCCCGGAGCTCTATGCCTGCAAGGGGATTGCGCAGCCTCAGGAGTACCACCATGAGGGCGATGTGTGGGATCACACGATGATGGCGCTGAAGGCATTTCTGCCGGAACACGGCTTAGACGTGCGCTTCGCTCTCCTTTTCCATGACATCGGCAAGGCCGTGACGTTCAAGACGAAGGAGCGTATCCGCTTCGACGAGCACGCACCGGTGTCGGCCGATCTGGCGGATCAGGCGCTGCACCGGCTGCAGGCGACCGGCAACCGCATTCGCAAAGTCCACTGGCTCATCGCACATCACATGATGATGGGCTTCTTCGCCGAAATGAACGCGGAGCGAAAATCGCACTGGTACTTCCATCCGTGGTTCCACGAACTTCTGGAACTCTTCTGGCTCGACATCGCCGGCACCGATCCGCAGGATTACACGCTCTACGGTTCCATCCTGCAGGACTATAACCGTTTTCTCAATGAGCATCCCCGTCCTCCCAAGCAACTGCTTTCGGGAGAAGAGATTATGGAGATCCTTGGTCTCGCTCCCGGTGAAAAAGTCGGGCAGGTCATCGCGGCTCTGCACGAAGCCCAGATCAGTGGTGAGGTGACCAAGAAGAGCGAGGCGAGGGAGTTCATCATAAGAATGAAGAAGTAAGAATGATGAATGATGCACGGATTTTTTTTAATTCTTCATTCTTTCCCCATACGATGGATTCTTTTGCAAGTCTCCCTTTCTGCTAAGCTTTCACCGTGGGCGAGTAGCTCAGTCGGTTAGAGCACGGGACTTATAAGCCCGCGGTCGGTGGTTCAAATCCACCCTCGCCCACCAACCTTCGCTCGGCGAAGGTTGGTGGCCGTAGCTCCGACGTTTTCCCTTCTTTTTCTTTCGCCGGGGGCCGAGCTACGGTTGGCAAGCCACCGGAGCGAAGGCTGGCTCGTCGAACTCGTGTAACCACCACTCCCTCTTTCACCAACCTTCGCAGGAGGTTGCCCGCCGTAGCCTCGCTGCATGTCTGACACATACGATAAGACCCTCAGCACCGAAGAGGTGAGAGGGTCTAAAGGGTTTGCTGCTGCGAAGGAGTTACTGTTGACCGACGTACGCGCGGGCCTTCGTCAGCGGGTCTTCCGCCCACGGCTGCCCCCGGGACTGCTGGTAGATCGGATTTTCCTCGATCGATCCGATCAATTCCCGCACCATCCCGATGCGGAGCCGGTGGTCCACCGCGATGTTCATGCGGTGGTAGAGCAGGTTCATGACCAGCCGTTGCACACGCTCGCCTGCTTCGGTGCCTTGGGCATCTGCCATGAGGGCTTCGGCCTCGCTCAGAGCTGATTCGCTCAGTGCGAAGGCTTCCTGCCATCGGCCGATCTTCTGAAGCAGATCGATCTTCACCATGACAGCGTAGAGCTTGCCGGGGATATCCCCTGCCTGCTCGGCTTCGTGTGCGGACCGTTCTGCAGCCGTCACGGCCTCCTCGCGGAGTGCATCAGCCTGCTGGTTTAAGGCCATGCACCACTCATACGACAGTTTGCTGCGCAGCGCCATCGTCGCCGGAGACGCATGTTGCTGAAGTCTCTCGCCGAGGAGGTTGGCGCAGCGTGCCATCTCTTCGTACTTCTTGTGGCGTCGTTGCCACTCGGTTGCCAGGAGCAGACTGGGATTGTCCAAGCTCTCCGGACTCTCGGCGGCGATGTCCATGCAGTCGCCGTAGAAGGGACTGTTGATGAGCGACGCGGCCTGATTGATCCGTCGAATCGCAGGGTGAGTGAGGAGCCGCGGGTAGAAATTCCGCAGCCACTCATCTCTCTCCTCTGTGACTTCTGACCGATAGGCTTCGTCCACTCTGCTGAGTGGACCGACGAGATCGTCATTTTGCGCAACGCTCTCAAAGAGAGCTGTTACCGCCGCATGGAGCGCGGCTAAACCTTGGGACGTCATACGTCACCTCCTTCGTGTGAATGAGCAGCAGGCCGACCTTCGGACGGCTGCTCGCTTGATCAAGCAGCTGGATCTCCAAGATCAGCTAATGCAAATAGTACATATTTTATAGAATATGTCAAAAGCGTATTGTGCGTGGCATCTGTGCCTGTTCACACAGGATAAGAATATTGACAAATACATATATAATTATATTATATCAATCTATGTTTTTCCGACGCTTAGCGCTCCTCATCATTCTGGGAGCACTCCTCCTCATCGGGCGGCCGACTTCCGCTTCTGCAGAGGGGTGGGATTACCTCTTTGATGATCTTTCCTGGTCTCAAGCGGATGATACGTCGGAGGGAGGAGGAGAGTGGTCCATCTCGATCGGCGGGTTCTCGGATGCGGGGAGGGATTGGGGCATCGAAAGCAGCGGCTTCTGGGATTACCTCTTTCGCGATTTGAGTTGGCCCGATGGAACATTCTCGGTTGCAGGAAGGCTTGGAGGGGGGTGAGCCGAGGGACACCGTTTCTCGTTCTCGTGGCAAGGCGCCGGAACGAAGATGTGCTTCGCGCGCATGGACGGCAATGTATGTGTTCCACTGATACAATATGTATATATATATATATCTTCGCAAGACTGATTGATTTGTGCAGAAAATACAATGTAGAGCAGAATACATTTAATTTTCCACTATTGTTTATGAAAACATCTTTTCTCTTGGTGAGGAGACGCATCGCTGTCTCCAGTATCACCCTGCTTCTCGCGTCGTTGGTCGGCAGTCCGGCCGCTCTTGCCGCGAGTCGTTTCTGGCGTGGGCAGATGAACAACAGCAACCAGTACGAGAATCCTGCGAACTGGTCTGCAACGGATGGAGGCGATGGGGGCGCAGAGGCGCCGACAGCGAGCGACAACGTCTACTTCATGAGGAATTCCACAGGGTCCTCGCTGATCGGGCAAAACGTCTGGCTCAAGAGCCATGCGTACATGAAGGGGCTTGTCATCAACCAGAACATGACGGGGAGCATCCTCCTCGGAACAGGGTCGCTCAACGTGGGGTCGGACGGCATCCGGATGGGAAGCGGACGTCTGATAGCAAATACCGGCAATATTTCCGGGTCCGGGAGCTTCACGCAGACAGGGGGTATTGTCCGGTTGGGAGCCATGAATCTTTCCCTTTCCGGAAGTCTATCGATCACGAAAGGTGCAGGCTCTTCCTACACGGAAGTGACATCCACGGGAACCATCGTTTTTAGCGGCAGGAGCGCGGATCAGAACCTTACCTTAGGTTCCACCATTGTTGGTTCTCTGAAAAACCTCACAGTCAATAACACAGCAGGAGGGACGTCCGACGATATTAATGTTGATGCTTCCTTCCTTGCCCTCTCGGGAGCCTTGCTGATCACGCAAGGGAATCTCAATCTCGAAGCAGCGGATGTTGCTCTTCTCGTGGAGAGCGGTATTACCATTGCCGATAACGCGCAGGCCACACTCACGATGGGATCTGGCAATCTCACGATGTCCGGGCATCTCGTCATCGGAGCGGAAGGCCGGCTGAACTTAACGGCGGATAACACGTTCACCCTCAATGGTATCAATCAGAATTTTGACACGAACAACCATCCGATCAACAACATCACGATCGGATCCAGCGGTACTGCGACCCTCACGAGCGATCAGAGCGTTACCGGAACGCTTCAGGTTAACACCGGCTCTACCCTCTCCCTCGGAACGTATACGGTCTACGCAACAGGAGCGACGATTATTAACTACGGTACGATTACCGAGGGAACGGGTTATATCAGTCATACGTCTTCCAATGTTCTCATTACTGATGCGAACTATGCCGAAGACGATACGCTGACACCCGGTTATGTGTACTTTACCGTGACTGACAGTGATGAAAACATTGATGGTACAGCGCAGGATACGATGGCGATTACTGTCACTGCATCGACTGGAGATTCGGAGCCTGTGACGCTCACAGAAACAACGAATACGTCGGGTATCTTCCGCGGTTCGATCTTGGCGACGTCGAGCACCAACTACGTGGCGTCGGATGGAGCATTAGAAATCACATCGACAGCAACAGTGTCGTTTACATACACGGATGCACAGGATACATCCGACACAGGGTCGGATTCTGCAACCCTGACCATTACTGCCAGCTCTGCGTCGAGTGCATCGACGGCAACCGGCGGTGGCGGGAGGCGGGGCGGAGGTTCAGTCCTCAGTGCCAGTGTGGCGACACAGACTTCCCAATCATCAGCCTCTGTCACAGCAGCGGGCGGGGATCTTCCACAAGTGCGGGGCAACCTTTCCGTCGTCATTGTCGGCAAAACGGTCGTGTTCCGGGATGTCCCTGTGTCTCAATGGTTTGCTCCTTATGTGCTCGCACTCGTGCAGGCGGGCGTCATCAACGGCTACCGCGATGCAGGCGGGAATCCAACAGGAGAGTTTAAGCCAGGGAACAGCGTGACGTACGCAGAAATTGCCAAGATGGCTGTAGAGGCTGCGGGACTTGAGCCGAAGAATGTCACACCGCAGATCCGTTCCGCGAGAGGTCAGTGGTCCGCAGGATACATTGCTGCACTCGAAGACCTCGGGTTGTCCGTCTTCTCATCGTCCTCGCTTGATGTGAACGCTCCGGCGCCGCGGGGTGCGGTGTTGCAGATCATTCTGGAGGCCTTCGGTGAGACTATCCTTGTTCCACAAGGAGGAGTCTACAGCGACGTCTCAGCCGGTTCGGCGCACGCGGGAGCTATCGAGTCCGCCACGGCAGCGGGGATCGTCTCAGGCGATGACGGCCGATCCACCTTCCGTCCCAATGCTTCGGTCAACCGTGCGGAAACGTCGAAAATCGTTCGCAACGCCATGCTGAAACTGGGAGAGTGATGTGTGTTTCAGGCACTGTAAAGAAAGTGGGCACAGCACCTGTGCTCATTTTCGTAGGGGCGTTTACTTCTCTGCCACGACCTTCACATTGAACTTCTGCACAAACTCTCCTGCCTTGAGGGCGGCCTCGAAGGTTCCGGTGGACTTGATGTGCTCGGCCAAATCGATAGCAGCCTCGTCGGCGGCAACCTGCAGTTGCTCCTGCAGCGCCTCTGCGATGTGCTTCTGGGTGATGGCGGCGTAGAGCTTGCCGGTCTTGGTGACCTTGCGGTGGAACACGAGTTCCTTGCCGGTGACCTTGCCTGCGACGCTGGAGCGCAATGCCATCTCGCGCTGCTTCTCTTCGGCGCGGCGCTTGATTTCTTCAGCGTAGCGGCGGCGCACCGTCGGGGTGGCCACGAGAGCGCGGCGGTCGGGCAGCAGACAATTGAGCGCGAGACCGTCTCCCACAATGAGCAGGTCGTTCTTCTTTCCGATGCCGGGGACGTCTTGGAGGAGGAGGATTTCCATAAGTGTGATGCGTCAAGCGCGTTTCACAAAGCCGCGAAAGTTTACGGACCGCGGGAGGTGCTGTCAAGGGTAAACTTTTATTCACACCTCCCCGGAATGCCCGTTATTGGCTTGTAAAGAGCCAGGGAAGGAAGGACCACCAGCTCTTGCCCTGCCGGAATTGTCGTTCCTGAAGGATGTACCACCGGTGCAGGGTGAGGAACCGGTCGGAATGCAGAGAAGGGTGCCCAATCGCCACGTTATGCACATCCTGGTGGTAGGCGAATGTGTAGAGAGGGGAGTAGAGGAAGACGGCGGGCACATCGGCGGCCAGCACCGTGCGCAGTTCCGCCAGCGCCTCTTGCCGCTCCTGCTCATTGAAGGTCTGGCGGATCTGTGTGAGGAGGGTATCGGCGCGGAAGGAGGAGTACTGCGAGAAGTTGTACGCATCCAGGCGCAGGCCCAGAGGCGCTTCGTCCACCCCCTGAATGCCGTCAGAGTGCCAGTAGGGATAGCTGTCTAAGTTATCGAGGAGGGATTGTCCGAAGAGCAGGATGTCGTAGTCGCGCGCAATGAGTTTCTTTTCGAATGCTGCACGGGTCTCGGGAACATCCAGCGTGATTTCGACGCCCAGCGGCGCCCACTGATCGCGAATGAGTTCGGCGGCCTTTTGATAGGATGGAGGTGATTCGCCCGTGAGCAGGCGCAGCGACAGTCGCTCGCCGCGCTCATTGACGCGGATATCCGTCTTGTCGTTGTCGGTTCTGAGCCGCAGCATTCCCTGCTCGACAGCCAGATCCTGCACGGTAATGCGCTCCTCCGTCGGGAGTGCGCCGGCGCGGCTCTGGAGGAACTGTTCCAGCAGGCCCTGCTCCAGTGCGGCCCGGCGGTAGTCGCGCGAGCGCGCGGTCCGCCAGACGATGGCGGAGTCGAGTACCTTGCCTTTCTCGTCAAAGAGCTGCACGAAGTTCTGGCCGAGCCTGAGCGCACCCGTTCCTCCGGCTGTGGGGAGGGCTACCACCCATGTTCCCGATGCCGTGGGATTGGCCACAACAGGGATGCCGTTGACGGTGGAGCCGATCTTGGACTGGGCGAGGGAACCGGTGAGGGTGAGAGCGGCTCCGGTGTCGAGCAGAACGATCGGCTCCATGTGCAGGAGCCCCGTTGCGTTTGTCTCGCGGATTTCCAGCAGGCGCTGGAGCCGGACTTTCTCGGGCAGGTTCCACTTGGATTCGAAGAGCGCGCCCTGGGCCGCCTTCGTATCGAAACTGTATCGCCAGTCAGAAGTGTCGAGCTCGAGGAGGGGCGTATCGACGATCACTTTCTCTGCAAGCGCATCGACGATGGCCTGCTTGTTGGTGCCCAGCTGCAACCCGAGCCGCAGCTTGGGATCCTGGAGGAAGGGGTGGTCCAAGTTGAAGAAGAGCGCGACGTACTGCGGCAGGGTGTAGTTGATGGCGGTGAACCGGCGCGGGACGATCGGCTCGCCTTCATCGTTGCGGGGCACGAGGCGCACACCATCCAGATTCCGGATGTCTGAGAGGAGCGTGTTGTAGTCCGGAAAAATGCGGAAGATGATGCGCTTGATGTAGGTCTCGGAATCAATGGGACGCGGAAACCTCTCCAGTGTCACCTCCGTCGATAGATCGGTCTGTACGAGGCTCTTGAACGCGTACGGTCCGGCGCCGACGGGTTTGAGACCGAAATCCAGAGCCTGGTCGATCTTGCGCACCGGCACCCCCTCGAACGCCCGTTTCGGCAGCAGGCCCAGTGTCAGGTTACTGGAGAAAAAAGTGTACGGCTCATCCAGAGTGAAGCGCACCGAGCGTGCATCGATCTTCTCCGCTTTGACACCGCGGAAGTTCTCACGCAGCAACGTATTGGGGAAATCCGCATCCTGCACGGTCTGGAAGGTGAACAGCACGTCCTCGGATGTGACGGGATGGGGATCCTCCTGCGTGGAATCGTGCCAGACGATGTTGTCTTTGAGCGTGAGGGTATACAGGCGCCCGTCGCGGCTGACGGCGAGTGTGGCGAGATCGTCTTCGATACGTTTCGCTTCGGGGTTGTACTTGAGCAAGCCCGAGAAGACGAGGGAGACGATGTCGCGGTTGACGTTGTTCGTGATGGTGAACCAGGGATTGAGCGGCTGGAACTGGCTGACGGATCCCTCGATGTAGGTGCCGCCCCGCTCCGGTCTCAACTCCGTATTCTGCAGATAGAACCGGCGGAGCAGCAGGAGGAGCGCCAGCAGGAAGACGAGTGCGAAGAACCGCAGCGCCCACTTCTGGAAGCGAGACACAATCCGGAAGAATTGGCGCGGATCAGACACCACGAAAAGAGGGAAGAGAAGTCCTCAAAGCCTTAGACGTACCACTGCAGGATCGAAAGGGCGAAGAAGATGATGCTGAGCCAGATGCTCACCTGATAGAGGAGCTTCTCGGCGCCGCGGCGCTGCACGTAACTGGTGCCGATGCCACCGAAGGTGGAGGAGAGTCCTGCTGCGCGATGCTGGAGGAGGATCGTGAGCGAGAGGAGCAGGCTCACGGCGACGAGGATGGAATGAATGAGTGTCATATCCCCCTGATTCTAGGGGAAGGTCACGTGCGGGGCAACGATCACGTCCTTTTTCACGTGATCTGATACACTTTCATTCTGTGGGTGGTTAGCTCCCACCTTCGCTCTACGTTACGCTTAAGCTACGGGTGGGCAAGCAGTTGGTTTTTGCTATGCTGTGGGCGCCGTTGGGTGGTTAGCTCAGTTGGTTTAGAGCGTCTGGTTTACACCCAGAAGGTCACAGGTTCGACTCCTGTACCACCCACCAACCTCTGCGAAGCGGAGGTGGACGGTTCTGCTGTGATGCTTCGCTACGGTTGGCAAGCCACAGCGTGCGAGGTTCGCTCATGGTCCTCATGCTGCGGTGCTCGGGCCACTGCTTTGCCGAGTCGAATGTTATCAAATCGCCAAATAAACAATGAATTCTCATAGAAAAGGGCTGTTTTGGTGGTAGCGGAAAGGAATTGACAAATGGATGAATTACGTTTACAGTAATCGCCTTTTTGTTTCCCCCATCCTGCCATGCGTGTGCATAGCCGATTGCAGATTCTGTCTGTTCTGAGCCTGATTGCAGGGCTCGCTGTGGGCGTACATTCCCTCACGGTTTCCGTTCCCTCTGATGCGGCTCTGGCCTCACCCGAGACGCGCCACATCTATCTGACCATTACGGACGGCCGTGACACGATCGAACCGGGGGGCTCGCTCACGTACGTCGCGATCATCCGCTCCGATGCGGAGCAGACGGAACTGGTGGATGCCACACTGACCCTGCCTGCCTACGTGAATCTCGTTGAGGCGAATTTCTCGGGTCACCGGGAGGGAAATACCGTGGTGTGGAACAATCTTTCCGTGGATCCGGTGGTGGGGCGCAGGTTGGTGGTGGATGTCTCGGTCGATCCGTTTGCCGAGATCGGCGGTACCATGACTGCAGAAATCGTGTGCGATGGCGAGCATGCCGCAGACGCGACGGTGATTGCGGGTCCGCGTCTGGTCGTGCTGCCTCCGGAGCTCCGTTTGCGCATGAGCGACGGCAAGGATTTCGCCGGTCCGGATGAAGAGCTGCGCTACGTGCTGACGGTGGAGAACCTTTCGGATGCAGATCGCGTTTTCGAGCTCCGTGGTGAGCTGCCCTCGACGATTTCATTCCTTGCGGCAACCGGCCAGTACCAGGAGCAGAACGGTTCCCTGGTCTGGAGAGATCAGCTCATTCGTGCAGGCGACGTGCGTACCTTCGAAGTGATGGCAGCCGTCGAGCACGATGTGGTGGACTTTACGAATATCGTCTTCAAGGCCTCCGTCGATGGCATTCCTTCGAGTGATACGACGATCGTGCAGCGACAGCCGGTCATTGAAGGCTTCAGTATCACGGTGTCGGATGGTCTGACGGAGGTGGCCGCTGCGTCCGCCGTCACCTACCAGATTCACCTGCGCAATGACGATGATATTCTCGCGACGGGCGTGGCGGTGAGCGCTGCACTTCCGGTCTACGCGGAATTCATGGAGGCCTCGAACGGCGGCATCTGGACGGGGAATAATGTCCGTTGGGATAACCTCACAGTGAGTCCGCATGGCGAACGCACGCTCACCGTTGCGGCACACGTCCGCACGGATGCCCCCATGGGTGCAACCCTCCGGATGACGGCCGAGACCCAGGGTCTGGTGGCAGTGGATCTCACCACGGTGGCCAATGTCGCACGCGCGCTCACACAGCGCGGAACACCGGCAACGCTCACGAAAGTCGCCGACCGTACAGAGGTGCGCCCGGGGGATACCGTCACGTACACCGTCACGCTTCGCAATAACACGGATCATCCGTTCAGGAATGTGCGCGTGGAAGATCGTCTGGATGAGCGCTTCATGTCCGTCGTGGGCGCGGAGCGCGGTCAGATGCAGGGCAATCGCCTGCTGTGGGTCCTGCCGGAGCTGGCTCCCGGGCAGCAGTGGACCGTGCGCTACAGCGTGGAGATCTCTTCGCGTGCGCCGCACGGCTTCGCCATCGACAATGTGGTGACCGCGTCCGGCGAAGGGCTCGAGACGCTCTCACTCACGGAAAAGGTGTACACGAGCCGGCTGGGGGTGGTGCGGGGTTTGCCGCCGGCGGGTGCAGCCTTCGATGCGATCTTCCTGATGCTCTCGGGTCTCGCAGGGCTCGGCCAGACCTTCGTCCTCAAGCGGCGCATCGTCTGATCCGAAACTCTCACTTGTGATGAAGAAGCGCACCCCGCGGGGTGCGCTTTTCGTTCACGTAGGAAAAGCGGGACCGATCAGCCTCCCATGGCGCTCAGGATCTGCTGCATCAGATCAATGATATCAGTGAAGGAGAGCTGGAAGGGGATATCGAGCAGGCGGGCGATGAAGAGGACGAGGAAGTACGCGATGAACGCGACGATGAGTCCGACGATCGCATAGCGAATGGTGTGCACTGCCTTCTTGATCTTATCTTCGTTGCCGGCCGAGAGGATGAACGAAATGCCGCCGATGATGATGAAGACTAAGCAGAGGATTGTGGCCGCGATCAGGCCCAGTGCAATGAAGACCGAGATAATCTCCATCGCGTTGCCGCCTTCGAGAAGTTCACGGAGCATCGGAGTAGGGGGGAAAGGGGAGGAGGAAATTAAGCGGCGAGAGAGGCCGAATCCGGTTCGAGAATTTTGAGATTCACGCGTTCCGCGGCATTGCCTCCGATAATGCGGATGAGGGTGCGCAGAGCCTTGACGGTCTGTCCGCCCTTTCCGATCAGCTTGCCCATATCGCGCTCACTCACGCGCACGGTGAGAAGGATGCCGAGCTCATCTTTCTTTCCTTCAATGACCAGTTGATCTTTGTCCTCACACAGGGCATCGAGCACGTACTGGAGGAACGCATAACCCGGGAGTGTCGCTGTGTCTTCTGACATACAGAGTGAAGTCTAGTCGCTTCGGTGGCTGTTGTGAAGCACCTTACGCCGCAGCGCTGGCCGGGGCTGCTTCTGCGGGGGGAGGAGCGGGGGGAGGGGCTGCGGGGGCGCTGGCAGCGGCTGCTGCAGGAACCTCTTCGCTCTTGGATTTCTTCTTGGTGTAGCGCTGGATGAATTTCTCCATCCCTTTCATGCCCTGTTTCTGGAGCAAACGGGCTGCGGTGTCGCTGAGGGCGGCGCCGCGCTGCATCCAGAATTCCACACGGTCCGTCTTCACCTCGAGCACTGCGGGATCGCGTGCGGGCAGGTAGTGGCCGATAATCTCCAAAAACTTGCCCTTCACCGGTCGTGCCTTCTCGGCGACGACGAGACGGTAGGTGGGCAGATTTTCGCGGCCGGTGCGTTGCAGTCGAATGATGAGCATAATGCGTGAGAGACAAACCTACGGTTTTTCTCTCACGGGCTCACTTTTCCCCTGAGAGGTGCGGCTCCAGCGCGGGAACCCGCGAGACCCGCGCTTCGCCGCGATTATTCTTTTTCGGCGGAGCAAGATTTGCTTGCGAGTCAGAAAGAAGCACGCCTGTACCGTAAACAGGCTGGCTGAGTGTAAAGAAGTGCGATGGACCGTGCAAGCGGGAATGGCGCTTTCCTCAGGTTTTTTTTCGTTCCGGCTCCGCGCGCGTCCGGACGAGACGAATGGTGCGAACGGGAAGAAATCCGCACTCCTCGCGGAGGAAGATCTTGAGGTGGGGGAGGGCGGCCAGGCACTCCTGGGCGGCGGAGGACTGGTCGCATTCAATGAGGAGGGTGCCGTCTTCCTGCAGAGCGCGTGGGGTGAGGATGGTCCGGTGGGCAGGCAGGTGCTCAGACAGCCATGCGCTTGCCCGGTGCAGGACGAGGGCGGCATCGGCATGCTGTGTGAGGCCGCGCTTCTGCAGAACTGCCGGAAGGATGTGGCTGAGGCGATCCATACGTGAGAGGGGTGGGCCTCTCAGTCTAGCGTAAGGTAGGATGAGTTGGCTATGACTGATTCAAAGCACACGGTTCTCTTCCTCGATCAGTACGGGGATATCGGCGGGGGACAGCGGATCCTGCTGGACCTGGTGTCCGGCGCGCGCTCGCGTGGACTAGAGGTGCGTCTGCTCTGTCCTGTTGGTCCGCTCGCCGAAGAAGCGGCGCGGCGCGGCGCCCGGGTCTATCCGCTTTCTCTCCCGCATGTCCAAAGCGGGCGGAAGACTCTTCGCAACTATGTGCGCATGTGGTTCTTCTCGCGCCGCGTGGCCCGGGAACACCAGGCTGCGGCTGAAGGATGCCACCTGCTCGTGGTGAACGGGTTGCGTCTGTTGATGGTCGCGCGGGTCTGGGGGGAACGGTTTGCGTTGCCGACCGTTCTCTATCTGCATGGCGTGCATCACGGCATCGCGCAGTGGCTCATCGCATCTTTCCTCCGGCGTCCGCGCACCGCGGCGATCGCACCCTCCCCGTTCGTGGCCGCCCCGTTCATACACCTCTCCAACGTGCATGAGATTGCGAACTGGGTTGCACCGGAATTCCTCTCGTCTCCCCGCGACTCGCTCACGCTTCGACGTTCACTCGCGATCACCGATGAGGATCCCATCGTGCTCGTGCCCGGGCGGCTCTCGGTGACGAAAGGACAGCTGCTCATCCTGCAGGCGCTCGCTCTGCTGCATGATGTTCGTGCGCACTTCGTCTTCGCAGGTGCGCCGCTCTTTGAGGAGAGAGGGAGCGACGTGGAAACCGCAATTCGCCGAGCAACGGAACTGGAGCCGGGACGCGTGCACCTGACGCACTGGGAGCAGCCGCTCCCCGCTCTCTTCGACGGAGCCGATCTGGTGATCGTTCCCTCGGTCTGGCAGGAACCATTCGGGCTTGTGGCACTCGAGGCCATGGCGCGGTCACGGCCGCTCATCGTCACCGATCGGGGGATGCTGCCCCGCCTGGCAGGGGACGGACGGTTTGCGGAGGTGGTACCGGCGACTGTCGAGGGAATCGCCGGCGCCATCCGGTGCTGCTTGCAGGACCCGTCGACATGCGTGCGTCGCGCGATGGGGGGGCGTGCACAGGTGGAGGACGCTTATCACCCTGCCCGGCAGATGGAAAAAGTGTTTGCCCTCTTCGACCGCCTCTGCCACACATGACAATCGGCGAGCTCCTCCAGACCAGTGGAATAGACAGGGCCGATGCCGAGCTGCTGGTCGCCGCCGCGATGAAAAAGTCCCGCACGTGGGTGATTGCGCATGCAGACGATGCCGTGGATGCAGCCGAAAACCGGAAGATCGCCGCGTCGTTCCTCCGCCGGCAGAGCGATGAGCCCGTGAGCTACATCACGGGAGAGAAGGAATTTTTCAAGCGGATGTTCTCCGTCACCCCCGACGTGCTCATTCCGCGCCCCTCCACCGAGCTTCTCGCCGCTGTCGCGCTCGAGATGATCGACCATCCGCACGATAGGGTGCGCGAAGCGGAGGAGGGAATTGCCGTGCTGGCGCATGTCCTCAAGCCCGATAGGCATCCATTCCTCATCGCGGATATCGGCACGGGTTCCGGGTGCATCGCGATCACACTGGCGCTGGAACGTCCGGATCTTCAGGTGATCGCAACCGATGTGAGTGTGGGGGCGCTCACGGTCGCGCGCAGGAATGCCGATCTCCATGCCGTTGCAGGTCGGATGCGATTCTTACAGGGGGAGGATCTGCGGCCGGTGCAGGATGTATCGGAGCCGTTTCTGCTGGTTTCGAATCCCCCCTACATTTCCGTGGGAACGCCGCTCATGCGCGATGTCGCCGCATTCGAGCCTCATGCTGCCCTCTTTGCCGGCGCGGACGGGCTCGCCGTGCTCCTGCGGATTTGCCGTCAGGCCCGCGCACATCCGCAGTGCGTGGGGGTGGTGCTGGAGTGCCAGCAGAACCAGGTGACCGCGCTTCTCAAGGAGCTCAAAGATTGATACGCTCTTGCCGTGCAGAAACTTCTTCAGTCACTCGGCCCCGTGTGCGCGGTCATCGGCGCGCAGTGGGGGGATGAGGGGAAAGGAAAGGTGATCGATCTTCTGTCGGAACACTACGACACCGTTGCGCGTGCGTGCGGCGGCGCGAATGCCGGTCATACCATCGTCGTCAAAGGCACGAAGCATATTTTCCACCTGCTCCCGTCCGGAGCCCTTCATCCGCATACCACCGTCGTGATCGGGTCGGGGTTGGTACTGCACCTGCCGACGTTGCTCGAAGAGATCCGGCTTCTGAAGGAGGCAGGCATTGATGTGTTGCCGCGGCTCTTCATTGCGGAGGAGGCACACATTGTCTTTGAATTTCATAAAGCCATTGATCTCGCGCTCGAGGAAGAGCGTCGCAAGAGGGAAGGGAAGGGCATCGGCACCACGGGGCGGGGCATCGGGCCGGCGTACACGGACAAAGCATCGAGGGATGGAACGCGCATGCAGAGTCTTCAGGGGGACATGCGGCCGGTTCTCGAGCATCATGCCGAACGCGTGCAGCGCCTGTACGGCGTCACAGTCGACATCGAGAAAGAGCTTGCCGCACTCGCACCGGCGCAGAAGCTTCTGAAGGATCACATCGTCGATACCGTGAAGCTTCTTCACGATCAGCTGGGCGCAGGCAAGAAGCTTCTCGTCGAAGGCGCGCAGGCCAGTCTTCTAGACCTCGATCACGGCACGTACCCCTATGTCACGAGCAGCCAGACCACCAGTGCGGGTGCCCTGCAGGGATTGGGCATCGCGCCGCGTGTTCTTACGGCTTGTATCGGAGTGGCGAAGGCCTACTGCACGCGCGTGGGGGAAGGGGATTTTGCAACGGAAGTGACGGGAGAGACAGGCGACCGGCTCCGTACGCGGGGAGGGGAGTACGGTTCCACGACGGGGCGCCCGAGGCGATGCGGGTGGCTGAGCATTCCCGATCTCCAGCGTGCCGCGATGGTGAACGGCTTCACGCACTGGAACATCACCAAGCTCGATGTGCTCGATGAAGAAGCTGAGATCCCTGTCTGTGTCGGCATCGGATCGGACGGAAAGCCAGCATGGAAGAAGCTTTCGGGCTGGAAGACATCGACGGTCGGGATCACGGAGTTTGCGAAGTTACCGAAAGAGGCGCAACAGTATTTGCAGTTCATCGAGAAGGAGACGGGTGTCCCCGCTTCGCTCGTCGGCACGGGGCCGGGAAGGGAGCAGATGATTGTACGATAGGCATGAAAGGGCCACCTACGGTGTCCCTCTCATGAGTTATTCCCCCCACCTCAGTTTCGTCCGCAGTGTTGAAAGAAAGGTATCCTGTTTCCTCCGGAGAAATTTGACCGTGTCTTTGGCCATCGAGCAGTGCACGTGGTCGCGATCCTGCAGGGGAACGTACATCTGGCCGTCGATCGTCAGGTTCACGTCCACATCGGCGAACTTGCGCACTTTCATGTGCACGCCCACATCCACCTTGCTCTTGCCGCTGATCACCACCGGCTTCTGCGAGAAGCTGTAGGGATTGATGGGGGTCAGGATGATCGCCGAATCGAAGGCGGGGTGCACGATGGGGCCGCCGGCTGCGAGTGAGTAGGCGGTGGAACCGGTCGGTGTGGCGACAATGAGCCCGTCGGAGCGGTAGGTGGTGAGAGCTTCTCCGTTCACGGCAGTCTCCAGGTCGATGAGGCGGGCAATCGTCCCTTGGGCGATTACGGCTTCGTTGAGGGCGTGGCCCGCGAAGAATGTTTTGCGTTTGCGCACTGCCTCGACCTTGAGAAGTCCGCGCTCATCAATCATCCCTTCCCCGTTCAGGAGGGCAGGGAGGATGTGGTTCGCTTCGTCGAGTTCGATTTCCGCGAGGAACCCGAGCGTGCCCCGATTGACACTCAGGATGGGCACCGAAAAATCCTTCATCTCGCGAATCGCGCGCAGGACTGTGCCGTCGCCCCCGATCACCAGCATGAGGTCGATCGTGTGCTTGGGATCCATGGGCTCGCATTCCCGTGCGCAGGGGACATCGTGGATGCGGGTGGGATCCACGGCGACTTTGCACTTGAGAGAGCGAAGGATCTTCAAGATGCGCGCGACTGCTTCATCCTTGTGGTCGAAGCCGGATTTCACGGTGAGGCCGATCTTCGTGAAACGACGCATGGGGCCAGTGTACAGGCTTACAGGCACCCCTGGACACCAGAAAGGAACAGATCGACCGTTCGTTTCCAGCTGAAGGTATTGGCCTGCTGCGGCCCCAATGTCCGCAGACGGGCACGGAGGGAGTCGTCGGTGAGGAGGGTCTGTAGTCCACGGCTCAGGTCAGCGCTGTCTTCCGGATCCGCGAAGAGGGCGGCATCGCCGGCCACTTCCGACAGGCTGCCGCGCCTGCTCGTGAGCACGGGCACGCCGCGCTGCAGGGCATCCAGAACCGGCATGCCGAATCCTTCGTAGAGCGAGGGGAGTGCGAAGACGGTGGCATGTGAGAGCAGCTCTTCGTACTCGGCATCCGAGACGTACCCGCGCCAGGTGACACCCGGGGTTTCGCGCGCACTGCGGATGATCTCGCGGTCACTCCAGCCGCGTCCTCCGGCGATGACCAGTTGCGTGCGCTGACGCAGAGCTTCGGGCAATAGCGCGAACGCCTGAATGAGCCGCAGTTGATTCTTGCGCGGGCAGAGGGTGCCGATGCTGAGGATCGTGCGCCCGTCGGGGGTCGCGAGGGGGGCGGAGGCGCGGTAAGGTCCGGCGAAGATGACGGAGACGTTTTCTTCCGGCAGAAAGCGGTAGCGATTGAGCAGGTCGTGCCTGGTGGCCTCGCTGATCGCGCAGACGTGGCAGGCGGCCGATAGTGCCCGGCGGAGTGTGAGACGCTCGATGATTTGGGCTTTTTTCTGGTGCGGTTCCCCGCGAAAGGCGATGAGGTCATGGACGAGTGGGATGACCGGCACGTTCCCGCCGATCATGAAGGGAACGATGAAGCTCGTCGGACTGAAGGAGGTGATGTCCTTGCGATGAGCGGTCAGCCACTGTGCCGCCGAGAAGTGCCAGCGGAGTCCCGCAGGCAGCACCACGCTCTGCACCGACGGACGTTGCCAGGCGGCGGGGAGCGGCTGGTGGCTGAGGAGGGTCAGCGGCAGTTCCCGCGTGAGCAGCTCGTCGACGAAGCAACGGGTCCAGCGTGCCTTGCCCGTGGGGTGTGTGCTCAGGGCTTCCCGGACATCAATGGCGAGTCGACGCATAGGGACAGTCTAGTGATGGACCGTTCAGGGTGCTATGCTTCCCGGCGATGGCTTCCCAATTTTTCCGGAAGATGATGGGGTTGGAATTGGAGGAGAAAATCCTCAATGCGGGGGCTGTTGTGGCCATCGTCGGTGTCTTTCTGCCCTGGATCGGCGGCGAGCAGCTGGGCGGGTCGACCGTGTCCTATTCCGGGTTCGGCTTCTACACCACGATCATCGGTGTCAGCGTCTTCGCCCTGCAGCTCTTCGTGCTGCTCATCACCCTGATCCCGCTCACGGGGGGTCCTGTTCTGGTGCGCAAGCGCTACCGCGAAATCGTGCGGCTCTGCGCCACGGCAGAGGCGACGATTCTCATCCTGGCGGCGCTCTCGGTGCTCATCAAGGTGACCTTGGATCTTGCCCGCATGGAGATCCGTTTCGGTATTTACGTCTCGCTCATCGGCAGTCTCGTCGCCCTGTTTGAGACATTCCTGCGCTTTCAGGAACAGCGAAAAAGCTTCGTGCAGGAGCTCTTCCGTCATCCGGAGGAGGATGCGCTGCCGGTGGATAAAGAGGAATTTTTCGAGGCTCCACCCCCCCCACCCCCTCCGCCGCCCCCTCCGCCCGAGGAGCACCGCATGTACCGGTGAGGACTTTTGCAACTTCTCGCTTATGTCTCTGCGGATCATGCTCTAGAATGGGGGCATGCCAGAGTACGCCGATTCCGATTTCTTCTACTTCGACACCGAGAAGCGCGTGATTATCGGGCCGGTGCAGTGGTCGAAGACCGGCACTGTGCAACCGCTCGAAAAACCGGAGACACCCGGAGAAGGACCCGAGCGCAAGTGGCGGGGCAAGCGGCGCAAGGAGTACTACATCTGGGGCACCTACCGGTCCCTCAAGCGTCTGTACAACCTGGAGGGCAAGACGAGGCGCGAAGAGAACACGCAGACGCTCGACGAAGCCATGGAGCGCTCGCTCAAAGAACCCTACTGGAATTCGGCGCCTCCGGTCGAGCAGCCGTTAGCGAGCCAGTGAGGCGCAGACGCGGGCCACTTCGTTCTTGGAGCCGATGATCAGCGGGCAGCGCTGGTCCACGGCAGTGATCGGAATATCCAGAATTTCCTTCTCGCCGTCCGTTGCGGCACCTCCTGCCTGTGCAGCGAGATAGGCGAACGGGCCGCACTCAAAGGCGTGGCGCAGTTTGCCCTGCGGATACTTCTTGCTCGCAGGGAAGGTGAAGATGCCCTGCCCTTTGCTGAAGATGTGATGGACGTCGGCGACCAGGCAGCCGGAGTACCGCAGGGTCATCTGCTGCGCCATCCACGATTCCACGATGTCGCGGTATCCGTCGGTCTCGTCGATGCCGCGCAGGTTTCCCGGGCTGAAGTTCTTGGCGTTGTCGCCGATGCCCAGATGCTCACGGAGCAGGACGAATTCCCCCACATCATTCAAGAGGAATTCGTGCACGCCGCTGCCCGTGGAGTACACGAACAACGTGCGCGGTCCGTAGAGGACGTAGAGAGCAGCCACCTGTTCGCGCGGGGTGTGCCCGATGATTTCTTTGCCTTCGTAGATGCCGAAGATGGAACCGATGGCCAGATTGGCATCGACGAGGGAAGAGCCGTCTAAGGGGTCGAACGTAACGGAGTAGGGGGCATCGGGCGAGAGCTCCACGACGGTGTCGTGCTCCTCGCAGGCGTAGGAGGCCACGAGGCGATTCTCGGCGAGATGCTCCTGGATGATGCGGTCACTGAGCACATCGAGCTTGACCTGTTCCTCGCCGAACATGTTCACCGATCCCGCGAGGCCGGCCTCTGTCGTCTTGATGGCGTAACTGATGTACTTCGCGGCGCGCGCGAGATCATTGATGAGGTGCCGCAGCTTGTCGGGTGCCTTGGAAACGTGAAAGAGGTGGCCGTTGAGGCTGCGCTGTTCTGCCGGGACGGAGGGGGAGGGGGTCAGGGGGTGAGGGGGGAGGGATTACCGGAGCAGCGTGCCGACCTGAAGGGTCATCTCCGTCACGCGCATCGCGTAACCCCACTCATTGTCGTACCAGGCGAGTATTTGCACCAGATTTCCGTCGATGACATTCGTCGAATCCAGATCCACCGTGCTGGAATGCGGATCGCTGAGGTAATCGGATGAGACGAGGAGGCCTTCTTCCACCGCCAGAATGCCTTTGAGTTCTCCTTCCGACGCCTCGCGGAGCTTGCTGTTGATTTCTGCGGGGCTCGCCGGAGCGTTCAGTTCGAGCACGAGGTAGGCCGCCGAGACATCGGGGATCGGAATGCGCAGCGCCATGCCGTCCAATTTTCCTTTGAGGTGCGGGAATACTTTGCCCACTGCTTTGGCAGCACCAGTCGTCGAGGGAATGATATTGAGCGCTGCGGCGCGCGCGATGCGCAGTTTCGAGCTTTCTGTGGCGTTGTCGAGGAGATTTTGGGAGCTGGTGTACGAGTGCGTAGTGCACATGAGGCCGCGCTTGATGCCCTTCCAGGAATCCAACACCTTGATGACCGGCGCAATACAGTTCGTAGTGCAGGAAGCGGCACTCACGATCGGTAACGCGCTCTTCAGGAGGTCATCGTTCACGCCGCGGACGATCATGGGTGTGTCGTCCTTTGGAGGGGCAGTGATGATGACGGCTTTCGCTCCTGCGGTCAGGTGTGCCTGTGCCTTCTCGCGCGTGCGGAACTTGCCCGTCGCTTCGACCACCACATCCACCTTGAGGTCTTTCCAGGGACATTTGGCCGGATCTTTTTCCCGAATCACGCGGACGGGTTTTCCTTCGATGCGCAGGTCTTCGCCCTCTACCTCCACGGCACGGTCACATCTGCCATGGAGCGTGTCGTACTTGAGCAGGTACTTGCGCATCGCCGCATCACTCGATGCATTGATCGCAACAACTTCCACTTCCTGTGGGAACCGCGTGAGGAGCTGGCGGTGGACGATCCTTCCGATGCGTCCGTATCCATTAATGGCTACTCTCAACATGGATGAATGATACGCAAACTTTCGCCGAAGGCAAACCGGCCAGTTACGCTCTCACGCCTCATCCAAACATTCCCACGAAGATGCCCAGAACTGCGAAGAAGGCTCCGATGATCCACAGGCGCATGGTCACCTTGCTCTCGCCCCACTGCAGGGCTTCGAAGTGATGGTGCAGGGGGGCGGCACGGAACACTTTCTTGCCGCCACGGAGTTTCTTGCTCGTCAGTTGGATGATGACTGAGAGCATCTCAATGACGAAGACGAAACCGACGAGTGGCAGCACGAGCACCTGGTCGATCATGAGAGCGATGACCCCGAGTACGCTGCCGAGCGCGAGTGCGCCCGTATCACCCATAAAGAAGAGGGCGGGGGGAACGTTGTGCCACAGGAAGGCAGTGGTCGCCCCTGCGGAGACCGCGCAGAATGCGGCGAGAACAGTCAGACCTTTGAGATAGGCGAGCACCGCGAATGCAAGAAAAGCGATGGTGAGCAAACCGCCTGCCAGTCCATCCAGCCCGTCCGTGACGTTCACGGCGTTCGCCGTTCCGACGATGATGAAGATGAAGACGGGGATGTACCACGCTCCGAGTGCCAGGGATCCATTGAAGGGCACGTGAATCGTATCGTAATCCAGTTTGAAGTAGAACCAGAGTGCTCCGGCTGTGGAGAGGGCGAGGAGTGTCAGGAGTTTCGGGAGCCAATCGAGGCCGCGCTTCTTGCCGACGCAGTGCACATTGAGCAGGTCATCTATGGCACCGAGGAGCCCGAAAGAGACGAGCATGAAGAGCGGAAGGTAGACCTGTCCGCGTTGGAGAATGGAGCGCTCCACGATGCCGAAGTACGAGAGAGCGCGCGACAGGAGCACGGTCACCAGAATCGATCCCCAGATGAGAATGCCTCCCATGGTGGGCGTGCCGGACTTGTTGCGGTGGAACCAGGTGAAGACCGGCGCTGTTCCGCCGTCCACGGTCTCGGTTCTCAGCTGCTTGCCGATGCGGTATTTCACGAGCAGGCGGTAGTACCAGGGTGTGACGAGGCTGCCGATCGCGAAAGCGATGAGCGCGTAGAGGAGGATCGCGATGAGCGGAATCTCGGGCCGGACAGGGATGAACTCTTGCATAGAGGCAGAGTAGCACGATGCCGTTCCTAGCCCTAACCCTAGCCCCAGGCATAGGGTGAGGAATAGGGTGAAGGATTAGGCGGAATGTACTTTATCAATATCGTAGAACCGCATCTGCTCTTTCTTGAAGAGGAGTTCGACGCGGCCGATGGGGCCGTTGCGGTGCTTGCGGATGTAGATGTCCGTCACGCCGGGGCGGTCGCTATCCTCCTCGTAGTAGTCTTCGCGGTACATCATCAGTACGACGTCGGCATCCTGCTCGATGGAACCCGAATCGCGCAGGTCCGAGAGCTGCGGGATATTACCCGGGCGGCTCTCGACGGCACGTGAGAGTTGTGAGAGAGCGACGATGGGCACGTGGAGTTCGCGTCCGAGTTGTTTTAAGGAGCGCGAGATTTCTGAAATTTCCTGCACGCGGTTGCCGGCGTAACTGGCGTTGCCCGTGCTCATGAGTTGCAGGTAATCGATGATCAGGAGCTCTAAACCGTGTTCCATCTGGAGTCTACGTGCCTTGGCCCGCAGCTCCGGAATAGTGGAGGCGACGGAGTCATCGATAAAAATATTCGCCTTGTTGAGTTCATCCATAATCGGGCCCATGTTCTGAAAATCGGTGTCATCCAGTTTGCCGCGCTGCAGTTTCCAGGAATCCACGCCCAGCATTGAGGCGAACAGGCGGTCCACCAATTGCTCCTTGCTCATTTCGAGCGAGAAGATGCCCACGTTCTTGCGGCCGCGGATAGCGGCATTCTGCGCGATATTGAGGGCGAGGGCGGTTTTACCCATGCTGGGGCGTCCTGCAATGACGACGAGATCACTGGGCTGCAGGCCCGAGAGTTTCATGTCGAGGGATTTGAACCCGGTGGGCACGCCCTTCACGCTGTCTTCATCCTGCGCCTCGTGCATCTCGGCGAAGCGCTCGTAGCGGGCAGCGAGCACATCGCGAATGTGGATGAATTTGTCTTTGAGGTACATGTTCGAGATCTCGAAGACGGATTTCTCGACCTGATCCAAGAGTTCGGCGACCGGTTTTTCCTCTTCGTAGCCGAGCCCCGTAATGTGCTGCCCGGCGGCGATGATGCGGCGGTGCACGGCTTTGGTCTTCACGATCTGGCCGTACTGGTACACGTGCGAGGAGGTGGGGACCTCGGAAGCGAGCTCGGCGAGGAATGAGCTGCCGCCGGCCTTCTGCACCTTTTCGTTCGCGGCAAGCTTCGTCGAGACGGTGACGAAATCTACCGGCTCGTGACCCATGTAGAGGTCATGGACCCCTTGGTAAATCTCACGCAGGGTCGGGTCGTAGAAATCCTGCGGGGTCAAAAAATCACTCACTTTGATCACGGCCTCGGGATCCACCAGGAGTGCGCCGAGCACTGTCCGTTCGGCCTCGATAGAGTGCGGCTGTGTAGTGATGGCGGGGGTCGTTACTGCCATGAGGACCGGATTGTAATGACTCGGGGCTCTGCGGCAATGAAACCCGCTTGAAGAGGACCTAAAATGCTCTCTCTTGTGAGAGAGAATTGTGGAAGGAGTGTGGAAAGATCAACAGGGAAAATCTTCACAGTCCTTCCTTCCGTGCGTAGAAGAGCAGGCCAAAAGCACTGGGCAGGTGCACGTGGGAGCTGCCGCAAACCTTTTCAATGGCCTCTGGAACGGAGCATTCGTAGGTTTCGATCAATTCCGTATCATCGGGCGGAAGAGGATCGGGCGTGAGCTTTCGCGCGACGAAGACGTGGTTGATGGAAGGGAAGCCTTCGGAATGGCTCCCTTTGCACAGGAAAGAGATGTCGTCTGCCCGGTAGCCCGTTTCTTCCTGCAGTTCCCGCAGGGCAGCCGCCTTCGGATCCGGCTCTTTGTTCACGCGCCCTGTGGGGAGCATCCAGATGTAGTCCTTGAAGAATGGACGGAATTCACGGATGAGCACGACTTTCCCTGCATCGGTGATGGCAATGATGTGAGCGGTATCGCAGCGGGTGACGCGTGCGACGCGCTTGACCTTGCCGTTCGGGAGGGGGGCTTCCTCGAAGGTGACACGCCAGCCGTGGCCTGAATAAAGCTCTTCCATTGAGGTTATTGTATACCTTTCTGCTCCGCTCGTTAGGATTTGGGACAAAGGATGAAGGACTAAGGACAGAGGACTAAGGACGAAGTGCTTTCAGATGATCCATTTTTGTAATAAGAGCATTGAGAAGCCGCTGCACCTCACGACAGTCTCTCAACAACTCATCATGCTTGTTTTCTATGAGGTAGTCGACTTTATGGCAGTAATAGAGAAAGCTCATAACTTCGGTAAGTTCTCCACGCGCTTGCACGTATTTGTGCATCTTATCGGCGAATGTGTACCGACCGAAACCCTCTGCGATATTTGCTGCAACAGAGAGGATCGCGCGACGTAATTGTGGCGTGACGCCGAATTGCTCATCCTTCGGGAATTCCTTGGTGGCACGATGGATGCTGATCGCAAGAGCCATCGCCTTCTGCCAGGGTCCGAATATTGTGAAGTCCCTTTCCATAACTCACGATCTCTTAGTCCTTAGTCCTCTGTCCTTAGTCCTTAGCCCTTTCCCCTTTGTCCTAAATCTCCGCTGCTTTCCGGACCTCCTTTTCCAATTGCTCCGTCAGTTTCATCTGCTGGGCGAGCGTGAGGCAGGCGGCGATGCGACCCTGCCCGAGTGCCTCTTCTCCGTAGCGGAAGTGCGTGCCGGATTTTTCGACGATGCCGTATTTGACCCCGAGATCGAGCAGATCCCCCTCGCGGTTGATGCCCTTGGCATAGAGGATGTCGAACTCGGCCTGCCGGAAGGGCGGAGCGATTTTGTTCTTCACGACTTTTACGCGGGTGCGGTTGCCGACGATTTCCTGGTCCCCTTCGCCTTTCTCGAGGATTTTATCGATGCGGCGCACATCCAGACGGACGGAGGCGTAGAACTTGAGGGCGTTGCCGCCCGTGGTGGTCTCGGGATTGCCGAACATCACGCCGATCTTCATGCGCATCTGATTGATGAAGATAATAGTGGTATTCGTCTTGCTGACGATGGCCGTGAGTTTGCGTAACGCCTGGCTCATGAGGCGGGCATGCAAACCCAAATGGCTGTCGCCCATCATGCCCTCAATTTCCGCGCGCGGTGTCAGGGCCGCCACGGAGTCCACGACAATCAGGTCGATGCCGGCTGAACGTACCAAGGTCTCGGTGATCTCGAGGGCCTGCTCGCCGTCATCCGGCTGCGAGACCAAGAGGGCATCGATATCCACGCCGATCTTCTTGGCGTACTGCACGTCCAATGCGTGTTCCGCATCGATGAAGGCTGCCTTGCCGCCGCGTTTCTGCGCCTGTGCGATCACGTGGAGCGCGAGGGTGGTCTTGCCGGAAGATTCGGGACCGTAGATCTCGACGATGCGGCCTTTGGGAATGCCGCCACCGAGTGCGATGTCGAGGGAAGTGGCACCGGAAGGGATGCATTCGATCTTGACGGCGTGTTCGTCACCCATGCGCATGATGGCTCCGGCGCCGTACTGTTTTTCGATCTGCGCGAGAGCGGCCTTCAGGGCTTCCTCTTTCGGATTCTTACTGGTGGAGTGCGTTGACTCTTTTGGCAGAGTGGTCATATCGGCTTTGGAAGAAAGTGCTTTTGCCATGGTAGGGTTGAGGAAAGAGGGGAGAAAGGTGTAAATTCGTACACCAATGTACTCATCCTGATTACCATGCGCAATGACAATCTCTTGCAGAATAAGACAAAGAGTGATGGTGTATTATTGTACACCAGGTGAGGAGCCTGCGGGGGCGGAAACGGACCGGCAGCGGCCGATATTTTCTTTGAAATCCGTGATGGCGCAGTACTGACCGGGAGGACAGAGGATGCCGGCCGTGCCGCCGCAGGGGGCGCCGTCTGCGGCACCGGAGGTCGCAGAGCCGCTGCGTGAACTTGCAGTGGCTCCGAACTGCAGCGAGCTTAAGAAGGCCATCCACTGTGCGCGCAGCACTTCGGCTTCCTCCGGGGCTTTTGGCGGGGTGAACGTGAGGGTGAGCAAATCTGCTCCGCGTTCCACCGCCATGATCTCTGTTCCGCTCTCCCGATCGGTGCGACGGATGGCGTGTTTGCCTGCAATGGTGAAGGGCACACCGTCGGAGGGGAGGGGAGTTTGCTTGGCAAGGGAGATGGAGATCAGCGGAGTAGCACTCCCTTCGAGCACGAAGACAGTGGCACCCGCCTGCGTTGCCATCATCCAGGAGCGTGGGGCCTGCCCCTTGAGATCGAAGGCCGGCAACGAAACACTCTGCTGGTCCTTCTCCACCGTCTGTGCATCCTCCGCGACGAGCACTGGCAGGAGGGTCGGGTCGGAATTTGCCTCAAAGACTCCGCGGATGACGACGTTCTTCCCTTCGAGCGATCGCAGGTTCACCGAGGTGCTCTCGACGAAGCAGAGGCGCTTGCCGCCCTCGGTGAGGAGGTGCGATCCACGGCGCAGGGTAGAGATCTCTGCGGGGATGAGGGTTCCCGTCATTGTCTGTACGCCTTCGGGCAGGAACGCGGGAGGGGTCTTCTCCCAGCAGGCGGTGAGGAGGAGCGAGCTGCCCAGGAGCAGGAAGACGGGAAGGCGTTTCATGTCTCTATTCTCCGCGCAGGAGAGGCCTTTCGGCAAGGAGACGTTTCGCAGAAAAAGAGGCCCGGATGGACCTCTTTCCATTGGTAAGGGGAAGGGGAGCACTACTTCTTCTTGCTCGGATCGAAGGCGTAGACGGCGCGGCCCACGCGGGTGAAGTAGGGCATCTTCTGCAGATTCAGGGAAATCGTGCCGACCTTTACGGTCCGCTGCTTGCCGACTTCGGCAATGATCTCTTTCTTGCTTAAGGGGCCTTTCTCTTTGAGGATCCGCTCAATGACATCGGCGACTGTTCCGGGCTCGTAGCCCCACTCGCTCAAGGCGTAGAGACCGCGGCCCACGAGTACGAACTGCGGGTAGCGGATGAGCTCGTTGTGCACCGCCTGCACCGTGACGTTCTTGTGGTCGAACTTGGCCTCGCGGATGCGGTTGGCGATCTCCATGAAGTGGAGCGGCTCGCCCGATTTCTTCAGGATGATTTCGACCTTGTCGCGGATACTGCGGGGACGGACGAACCTCCACTCGGTGAGACCCCACCCCTCCGGAATTTCTTTGAGACGCTCGTCGATCTTGAGGCACGAGAGGATGAGCTCGCGGCTGGGGACCCTGCCCTCGAACAGATTCATCGACTGCACGGCCGAGACGATCTCGTCGGCCTGCATGCAGGATTTACGCTTCTTGAGGATCTTGGTCACGCTGTTGACGATGAGCAGGATATCCTCCATGGCGAGAGAATCTAAGCGCCAGAACGGTACGAAGGTGTTGCTGCGGCTGCCGAGGGACATCTCGTGATCGATGGAGAAGGAGAGACGCAGCACCGAGCCATCCACCTGGGCACTTCCCTGGATGCGGCGCAGCACCATCGAGATGAGCTCGTCTTCGCGCAGGAGCCCCCCATGCACGCGCAGAATGCCCTTGGCGAGTGCGTTCACTTCATCCAAGCGCGTCGTGCGCACAGTGCGCTTGAGCTTGTTTAAGGCGATGGATTCGATCTGCCGGATGCGCTCGCGCGTCACGTTGAACTGTTTCCCGATGCGCTCGAGGGTCTGTTTCTGGTTTCCCTGCAGCGCAAACCGTCTCTTCACGACTGTCGCCTCTTTCTCGGTGAGAACGAGGAAGAGATTATCGAGTAACTCCTGCAGGTTCAGCGTGATCTGGGGTGCAGTGGCTGTCTGCGGAGTCGTCGTGGAGGCGGCCTGGGGAGCGGTCATCAGCAGGGGGGAAAGAACATCCCTCGTTTTACCATAACATTGACAGAGACAAAAGATGCCGTAGGGGTTCGAGTAGACGGGAGATGAGACATGTTGCTCCATGTCTCGGAGTGCACTTGTATCGACATTGCAGTCACTCGATTCCCGACGCTCTCACAAGCGGCAAAGTTCACCTCTCGCCCGTAGACGAAGCCTGGGGGCGAACGGTAAGAACGCGGTGTTCTAATGAACAGGTAAAGGATGATATTTTAGTAATTTTTCCAACATTGTCAACAATCTTCCTGATGCTTTGGAATAACTGTAGAGAGCAGATTTAGGGCAGCAATGGCATCCGGATCGCTCTGTGGACCCCGTGGGGTGGTATATCGCTCATCTTTGAGCAAAATTGGCAAACCAAGGGAACCGATCTCGGCCGCGACCGAACGGACCAGGCGGGCCTGCGATCCCTCCTCGCCGGAGGGCAGCAGGGGGAGCCCGATGATCAATTGGTCAATCGAGCGTGCACGAATCAGCTGCTCAAGCTGTGCGACGAGAGCTGCAGTCGAACGGTGCTGGAGCGTATCAAGCGGAAGAGGTACACCCACTGCGTCATCAAGATAGGCCACCCCGGTGCGCTTGGTTCCAATATCGAGGGCGAGTAATCGGGCCATCTATTTCTTCTTCCCGAGCGAAGCGACCAGGGAGGCGGCATGGGATTTCTGCCGGGCGGCGTTCTTCCAATGAATGAGGTGCTTCTTCGCTGCGGTGTCGATGGCCTTCATGACGGTGGGGAGCAGTTTCACGGCCTCGTCGTGCTTTCCTTCTTTTGCCAGATCGGTGAGCGTTCGCACAGCGGACTTCATGCGCGTCTTGAACGGACGGCGCGCATCGCGCTTCACAGCGCTCTGACGCATGGCTTTGGTGGCGGATGACGTAATCGGCATAGGGCGCGTGGAAGGGTAGGGAAGGAGTGCAGGAGCGTCAAGGAAAAGCCTGTTCCGATTGGCGTGCGGAGAGTGCGTGCGGGGGGATTCGCGTGATGAAAGTGCGGAGCCCTCTGCATTGACTCTCCTGCATAAATCAATAGAATCTCCGTATTCCCAAGCCATTTCTCAATGTGCGGAATCATTGGATATGTCGGCAAAAGGACGGATGCAGGGTTTCTCGTGGTTGAGGGTCTCAAGCACCTCGAATATCGGGGTTATGACTCGTGGGGGGTGGCCTGCAAGACGAAGGACGGCATCGCCATCCGCAAAGATGTCGGCAAGATCAGCACTGTGAACCCGGCGGAGTTTTTGAAGTCCTGTTCGCTGGCCATGGCACACACGCGCTGGGCGACCCACGGCGGCGTGACGCAAGAGAACGCTCACCCGCATGTGAGCTGCGACGGCAAGATCGTGGTCGTGCTCAACGGCATCATCGAAAATTTTGAAACGCTCCGCGAAGAGCTGAAGGCGAAGGGGCACCGGTTCGTTTCCACCACGGATACCGAAGTCATCCCACATCTCATCGAGGAAGAAATGAAGCATGAGCCGGACTTCGCCGCAGCCGTACGGCGCGCCTGCCTCAAGTTCGAAGGGCGCTTCGGCATCGTGGTCATGCATGCCGAATCAGAGACGCTGGTGGCGGCCCGCACGGGATCGCCGCTCATCATCGGTGTGGCTGCAGATGGCTACTTCATCGCCTCTGATACTCCGGCTTTTCTGGAATATACATCGACAGTGCAGTACCTGGATGACGGAGAGATGGTGGTGACGGACGGAGAGAGCATCCTCTTTTCCGACATCAAGACAGGAGTGGTGCGCGAGAAGCGCGAAATCACCATCACGTGGTCCGCAGCTCAGTCGCAGAAGGGTGAGTACGAGCACTTCATGCTCAAGGAGATCATGGAGCAGAAGGGCTCCATCGCGCGCGCCGTGAATCAGGACGAAGAGCAGATCGAAACGCTGGCGCGCGCCATCCTCGGTGCGCAGGGCACATTCCTGGTGGGGTGCGGCACGGCTGCCAAAGCGTGTATGGCGGCGGAGTACTTTTTCTCGGTCATCGCGGGGCACCACGTGAACTTCGCGCCGGCGAGCGAGTTCAAACTCTACCATCGCTTTCTCAAGCCCGAGAGCCTTCTCATTGCGGTGAGCCAGAGCGGCGAGACCGCCGATACGCTGGAGGCGATGAAGATCGCCAAAGCCAAAGGCGCGAAGGTGCTGGCGATCGTGAATACAGAGGGTTCCACCATTGCGCGCGAAGCGGATTTCACGCTGCATATCAATGCCGGTCCAGAGCGTGCCGTTGCCTCCACCAAGGCCCTCACGGGCCAGATGGCTGTTCTTCTGCTCATCGCGTACGCCATGATCGGCAAGCTCCCCAAGGGACGCACGCGGCTCCTCGAGACCGCAGCTGCCATCAATGACATGTTGAACCCGCGCTACATGCAGTTCATCGAGATGATCGCTGAGCGCATTCAGGAGAGTTCTGATCTCTACATCATTGGGAAAGGCTGGAACTACCCCATGGCGCTCGAGAGCGCGATCAAGATTCAGGAGGTGAGCTATGTGCACGCGGAGGGATTCGCCGGCGGCGAGCTGAAGCACGGACCCATCGCTCTCATCGAGAAGGGCACCCCCTGCATTGCGCTGGTGGGGAATGACGAGGTGCGTACCGATATCATCAGTAACGCGATCGAGCTCAAGGCCCGCGGCGGGTTTATCATCGGCATTTCGCCCGAGCGGCATGAGGTCTTCGACGAGTGGATCAAGGTGCCCGATGTCGATACGGCGCAGGCCATCGTGAACATCATCCCCGTGCAGGTGCTGGCGTACTTCCTGGCGGTGAAGCGGGGCAAAGATCCGGATATGCCGAGGAATCTGGCGAAGTCAGTGACTGTAAAATGATCGTCTTCCCCCTCACCCTGCCCTCTCCCATCGGGAGAGGGAATGTTTGTTGTGTTTGTTTTATCACGACCTCGGCAACGGAACCCTCTCTCCCCGAGGGAGAGAGCCGGAGAGAGGGGCCGTCATTTTTCATCCGGCGGCAGCCCGTCCGTCCTTCGCCCCTCCGGAGCTACGGAGGATGGCATATTCATTTTTCATCAGGAGGTATGCCATAGTACTTGAACAAGAACGTCGCAATGTCTTTGAAGACCGGAGCGGCGGACTGCACGCCCAGTTCCTTGCCGCGGGCCTTGGGGCGGTCGAATTTCACCAGCACCACGAACTTCGGACGCATGGCGGGCCCGTAGCCCGCAAACGACGTGATCACCGAGCCGGTGCCTGTCTCGTACTTGCCGCCCGGCCCCGCGATCTGGCTGGTTCCGGTTTTGCCCGCCAGCCGGTACCCGAGCACCTTGGCCGACTTGGCGTAGCCGTTGTTCACCGAACTGATGAGCATCGCTGTGA
This sequence comes from Candidatus Peribacter riflensis, assembly GCA_001430755.1. GTDB lineage: Bacteria > Patescibacteriota > Gracilibacteria > Peribacterales > Peribacteraceae > Peribacter > Peribacter riflensis. The sequence goes on from CP013062.1 coordinate 462,817, forward strand.
TGGTGGCGGAGCTCTCGGGAGTGATGACCTGGTCGACAACTTTGGGCTGCGTGCGCTCCACCGTGCCGTCGGCGCGGATGACGCGGTCGATGATGATGGGCTTCATCAGCTTTCCGCCATTCGCGAGTGCGGCGAAGGCCGCCACCATCTGCAGGGGAGTGGCGGAGAGACCCTGCCCGTACGAGGAGGTGGCGAGCAGCGCATTACTCCAGTTCTTCCACGGCCGCAGCTCTCCGGGCAGCTCGTCTTCCAGCTCCACTCCCGTGATGTGCCCGAAGCCGAAGCGGTCTAAGGCGCGGTAGAAGAGCTTGCGGCCCAGCTTCATCGAGACGCTCGTCATGCAGGTGTTGATCGAAAACTCCAGACAGTTCGTCATCGTCACTTTGCCGTAGTACCGAAAGAGCGCGTTCTGGATGGTGTACTCATCCACCTTCACGGGGCCGGTGTCGTCGTACAGATCATTCGGCGTCACCTCACCCTGATCGATGGCGATCCCCATGGTGACCGGCTTCATCACGGATCCGGGCTCGTACACCGTCTGGACGGCGCGGTTCAGGTAGGCGCCCACGCCGATGCCGTTCTTGTACTTGAGCCAGACATCCGAACGGTCGGTGGGAAAGAGCTCGATGCGCGTCGTCTCGCCCAGGTAGAGGTAGGTGCGGACGATATCTTTGAGTTCGTAGAGCGCCTCGATATCCGTCAGGGCCTTCTGCTTCTCGGCCGAGAGCTTCTGTCGGCCCTCTTGGGTGAAGACATCGTCGAGGTAGGCCTTGAGGATGAACGCGCGGGTGTCGGGGTGGTAGATCTCGACGACGATCTGCTTCTGCTGTGCCGACGAGAGAATTATAGGTTCTTTCTCGTAGACTGTTCCGTAGTTGTTGCTATCGAAGAGCGGGGCATTGACCATGGCGAGGATACGGCCCGTCTCGGGATCGAGGACGATCGCCTGGCCGCTTTCGGCATCGGCCGTCTTCACGGCGGCATCCATGATCGTCTCCACCTCTTTCTGAATCGCGCGGTCGATGGTGAGGACGATGGTATCGCCGTCCTTCGGATCGACGATGCGCTGGTCTGCGGTGAGGATCTGTCCGCCGCTGGGGTCGCTCACGGTCGAGATGAGTCCCTCCTGCCCGCGGAGCTGCGGGTCAAACGTGCGCTCGATGCCGTACTGTGCCTCCTGCGTAGGATTCAGGAAACCGACCACGTGCGAGCCGACGGTCCCGTCGGGATAGTAGCGCCAGTGTTCCGGGATGAGAGCGATGCACCGCAGGGGATCGTGGATCTGCTCGGCAGCTTCGGGGCTGGCCGAGGCCTTTTTGCGCTGGAGTGTTTCTTGCAAAGATTGGAGCATGAGCTCTTTGACGCGCACCGAAACCGACGGGGGAAGGCGCCGCATGATCGAGACGTAGCGGAGCGGCCGGCTGCGCAGCTGGTCGCGGAGAACGATGGGATCCTTGCCGAGGGGTTCTGCGAGCCTGCGCGCGATGCCTGCCAGCTGGCCCTGATTGATCTGTTCGGGATCCGCCGAGATGAGGCGGGTGGCGCGGTTCACCGTAAGGCCCGCAATACCCAGTTCCTCCACGGTGCTCATCTGCTGTTTCGTCGCACCGTACAGAAGCGGGACGAAGGTGACGCGCTTCTCTGAGATGCGCTCCTCAATGGAGCGGGCGAAGCGGCGGCGCACCTCGGTTAAGTCCGGCAGCTCTGCGGCGGGCGGGGGAGGCAGCTCACTCGGCAGGGGTTCTAAGAGGGGGGCTGCGAGAAGAGCCCGCATGCGAATCATCGGGTCAAACGCCGCCGCGTACTCATTGGTGAGCTCGCGCGGACAGAGAGGGGACCCCGCCGAGCAGGCGGCGTGCACCTCGGGTGTGACCAGGATGTCGGCCAGCTTCTCCGCCACGAGCACCGGGTCATCCGTCACCAGCGGATCCACGTAGAGCAGGTCCAACGTCGTGTTCGTTGCGAGAATGCTCGTCTCGTTCGTCTTGCTGCTCTGCGAGAGGATTTCACCCCGGCGTGCCGGCAGCACCACGCCTCCGAAGTGCTGTGCCTGGGCGTAGGATCGGTACTCACTGCCGCGAAGGAGTTGCAGTTCGAGCAGCCGCGCGAGGATGATGAGCCCGCACAGTCCCAGCATCACGTGCACGATCAGCACCCGCTGCTGGAGGGAGCGGTGGCGCTGGGTCTCGGAGGGTAACCGGTACGCGTGCATGGGCGATGCAGTATAGTGCGCGGATAGGAGTGAGTGGAGCATTTTTCTTGCTGTGAGGAGGAATAAGGAATGATGAATTATGAATGAAGAATAAATGGGAGACAGTCTCTCATCCCTGACCCGTCATTGATCATTCATCATTCTTCATTCTTTATTCATAATTCCCATTCAAAGAACCAATAGCCAAGAAGCCGATTCCCTGCTATAATAATCAGATGGCTGCCAATCAGTGGGAACAGATGGACGGCAAGACTCTGTTGGACACCCTGGAGCAGCAGTGCGTTGCGCAGGGGATTTCAGATCTGCACTGTTCGCCCGAGAAAACGTACGTACGCTTCGAGGTGCGTCTGCACGGCGTGCTGGAACTTCTGGCACACATCCCGCACCCGGTCTACGTGGATTTTCTGCGGCATGTGAAATTCGCGGCGCGGCTGAAGATGAATATCACGAATATTCCGCAGGATGGTCAGCTCGTGTTCGCCGTGGCCGAGAGCGGCGGGGGCAGCCGCACGGTGAATATCCGTGTTGCCACGATTCCGTCACGTTTCGGCGAGGCCATCACCCTGCGCTTTCTCGATCCCAAGCGCGGCATCGTGGAGCTGAAGGAACTCGGGTTCCCCGATGACATGTCTCAGAGCCTTTCGGAAATGATGAAGGTCGCCAACGGGCTCTTTCTCATCACCGGTCCGACAGGGTCGGGAAAAACCACGACGCTCTACGCGCTCTTAAAGACACTCATCGGCACGCACCGCCACATCATCACCCTCGAAGATCCGGTGGAGTACGAGATCAGCGGGCTTGTGCAGAGTCAGGTGGATCCCTCGCACGACTACACCTTTGCCACGGGGCTCCGCTCCATTCTGCGCCACGATCCGAACGTCATTCTCGTCGGAGAAATCCGCGATCTGGAGACGGCGCAGACGGCCATCGATGCCTCGCTCACGGGCCACCTGGTGCTCTCGACTCTCCATACGAATTCGGCGATCGAGGCGATTCCGCGCCTGCTCTCGATGGGTGTCAGCCCCTACACCTTCGCGCCGGCGTTGCGCGGCGTGATGGCGCAGCGGTTGGTGCGTACGGTCAAAAAGGAATTGCAGCAGGAGGGGGCAAAGGTGGATCCTGCGAACAGCGCCTCGTACGGCGGCCGCACGGTCATCGCGGAACTCCTGCAGGCCACGTCTGAAATTCAGAATCTCATCCTCAGCAATGAATCGGCGACGGTCATTGAGCAGCAGGCCCGCAAGCAGGGGTACACCGGCATGCGCGATATGGGCAATGCGCTGGTGAAGCAACGGATCACCACGCAGTCCGAAGTGGATCGGGTGACACGGTGAGGTTCTTGATGTCAGATACATGTGAGAGAAATCTCGGCGAAGCAGAGCGAAGCCGGATGGATCGGGTGACACGGTGAACATTTGCGATTGGGGATACGTTCGGGCCTTCAATCGCAAATCGTCATTCGACGAATCGTAAATCCTCTGGACTTCCTGCACTTGCTTTCCTCATGCATTCACGCATACCATAACAGGCCAATCACGACTCCCTCCGTGCTCTACTACCGCCATCGTCGCAGCCACTTCGCCGTTGCAGAGACCTCGTCTCTGCGCCGGTTCCTGCGGCCGGCCATCGGAGCGATTCTGGCACTCGTGATTCTGTATTTCGCGGGTTCCTGGCTGCTCGAGAGAATCGGCATCGGGAACAACGCCCGCCAGACCGCCGTGCTGCTCTCGGTAGAGCGCGCGGGATCGGTACAGGTCTCTCTCGACGGCAAGGAATTTGCCAATGCGCAGGATGACATGAAGCTCTACGCGGCGGACCGTGTGCGCACGACCAACAGCCGTGCCGCACTTACGTTCTTCGACGGATCGGTGCTGCGCCTGAAGGAACAGACGGACATCACGATCGTGCAGAGCGACCTGAAGACGGAAGATTCCCTTCTCACGGTTCAGCTCGGTGCGGGCGAACTCTGGGTCTCGACGCTGGAGCTGCCTGTACACACCGGTTCCATCCTGCGCACGATTCAGGCGGGCGACTTCACCTACGAGATTCCGCGGGCCACGGATGCTGTCATCGGCCCGCGTTCCGCCACGGTCTACTCTGCGGCCGGACTGGGGATCAAGATTCAGATTCCGAAAGCGGTGATCCCGGTCATTGTCGGCGAGGGCCAGCAATTCGCCCTGCCCGAAAATTTCGACCCGAAGGGCGATCTGTACCAGTACCGCTCGCCTATCGTATCTCTCACGTCCGTGCCTGCATTCGTCGAAGAGAGCCGTTCGCTCTACCTCTCCCGCCGTCCTTCGCAGCCTGTCACCACGGCTTCCGGTGCGTTGGTGGAGGGCGGAACGGTGCTCTCTGTCACCAGCCCGGCGAAGAACGCTACCGTCCGGTCCGCGACGGTCGAAGTCAAAGGTTTGGTGGGGGACAAAGTGGCCGCTGTGCGCGTGAATGGCTATCAGGCTCTGCTCGCCGCGGATCACACATTCTCTCTGGAGCTGTCGCTGCCCGATCAAGACCGGGTGACCGTCACCGTCGAGGCGCTCGATCCGCAGGGAGTGGTGCTCGAAACGGCCGTGCGCGAACTCACGCGCGACCTCAAACCTCCGTCTCCTCCGCTCGTCTCGAGTCCGGCAGGAGGCGGCCAGACGTACCGCACGCAGCGCTCTGAGCTCGAGATTCGCGGGTCGGCTCCCGCAGGAACGTTCGGCATCATCGTGAACGACTACCGTCTGCAGCTCTTCAAGCCGGGTGATACGACCTGGACGTACCTGGCGAGCACGCAGCTCAGTAATTTCAAGGAAGGGGAGAACATCTTCACGGTGATGTCTATCAATGAAGCCGGCATCAAAAGCGAGCCCGTGCTCCTCACCATCGTGCTCGGGGGCGAGGGAGAAGGGGTGATCAATGCGGGCAGTGCATCCAGCGGCGCCTCCGCCGAAGTGACATCAGAGGAAGACCTGCCGAAGAATGCTCCGCTCAACCCCGGATCATTGAACGTCACCGGGCCTCAGCCCGGAACGCAGTTCACCTCGACGGGCAGCGCCTTCCTTCTGGAGGGAACCGTATCCACCGATGCGACGAGTGTGTGGGTGAACGGGTACAAGCTCCGGCTCTTCACTCCCGGCAAGACCTTCTGGAACTACATTGCCGATCCTGCGCTCGGCACGCTCAAGAGAGGCGTGAATACCTACCGCATCACCTCGCGCAATGAGAAAGGCGAGATCATCGATACGACCACGTACACGGTGACGTACTGACATTCATGAGAGACAAACCTTCAGCCTTCGCCAAGGCTACGGCCGACAAGCCGGTTTTTCTCTCATGAGCTCTCTTTTCCAGCCTTCGCGCAGCGGAGGCTGCCCACCGTAGCCTTGGCGGAGGTGGGCCTCTCAACACTAGTATTGGCTGCGCTACGGCCGGCAAGCCCTTCAGCCGTGGGCCCCGGCGAAGCCACCCACGGCTTCGCGACAGATTATTTATGACTCATGAAGTAGGATCCTCCCAAGCATATGTTCTGATTTTAATCCAAATGCACGGCCCTTACTGCATCTTTCCCCGGAAGGCGAACTCCTTCTGCGGTTTTCTTTCGCGCGGGGCATGTTCGCGTTCCAGCAGTTTCGGGTCGAGCTCTTTCGGATCTCCCGGGTAGCCGATGGCGATCATGGAACCCGGAATGAACTCTGCGGAAAGCCCAAGGAGCGCATTGGCTTCGTCCACCTTGAAGCCGGCCATCTGGTGCGCGATGAGGCCCAGGGAAGGACACTGCGCCGCCAGATACGCCGAAGCGGCACCCGTGTCGTGCAGGGCATGGTGGTTCTCTTTGCCGTTGTGGGTGAAGGTCTTTCTGGCAAAGCTTACGGCGAGGAAGAAGGCATTCCTGGCCCATGCATTCCCCGGCAGGAGGAGGGATTCTAAGCGCTCGCGGGCAGGGCCGTCCTCTTTTGTGGCGTAGACGTAGCGCCACGGCTGCTCGTTGTAACTACTCGGCGCCCAACGGGCGGCCTCGAAGAGGGTCACAATTTTCTCTTCCTCAACAGGCTCTGCAGAGAAGGCGAGCGGGCTCCAGCGTTCCCGAAAGGCATCGAGAATAGGCGCGTCCGCCGGGGCAAGTTTATGAGGGTAATCCATACGGCAAGGGAGGAGTGCTGAATCGTATCACGCATCCCGCGGCAGACGAAGGGAGAGCGTGCGCAGCACCGCGCGGAAGGGGGGCGGCACCGGGGCCGTGATGCTCTTCTTCGCTTTCGCGGCAGGGGAGCGGAAGCAGAGCTTCCACGCGTGCAGGCAGAGGATGCCGACCTCCTGTGTCTCCGCCAGGCGCATGCTCGCGGAGGAGGCGTAGGTCCTATCCCCCAGAATGGGGTGGCCAATGGCGCTCAAGTGCACCCTGATCTGGTGGGTGCGTCCCGTGTGCAGGTCGCAGGCGAGCAGGGCGGCCTCCCGGCTCGCAGAGAGCAGCTGGTAGCCGGTCTGGGCGCTGCGCGTCTGGGTGGCGCCGATGACGGACATCTTCGTCCGGTTACTCATGCTCCGGCCGATGGGGGCATCGATGAGTGCCTCGTGCGATGTCGGCACGCCGGCCACAATGGCCAGATAGGTCTTTTGAATCGTCCGGTCTTTGAATTGCTTTTGCAGTGCTGTGTGCGCTTGCGGGGATTTGGCGATCAGCAGGCAGCCGGTGGTCTCGCGGTCGAGGCGGTGCACCAGCACGGAGGAGGCGGAGAAGGGAAGTTTCTTTTTCAGAAAGAGGTGCGCGATGCCGTGCAGGATCGTCGGTTCGTCTTTCTTGATGCCCAGTGCGGGGTGCACGGCGATGCCGGCGGGCTTCGCGATCACGAGGCACGCTCTGTCCTCATAGAGAATCGGGAGCTGCAGATCCACGGGAGTGACATGGCTCTCGGAGGCGGGTTCGCCTGCATCCGTCGTCTCTACCGTGTCGCCGGGATGCACGAGGTGCGCGGGTTTGCGGACGATGCGGCCGTTCAAGAGCACGCTGCCGGCGCGCACGAGCGCCCCTGCCTTCACACGGCTCAAGCCCTCCTCCGCTTTTGTGAGGAAAACATCCAGTCGTGTACGATCGGAAACAACGAAATTCATGCGCTCAGTGTAGCGTAAACAGCCTATTCGCGATGGAATAGTGCTGGTATCCTGCAGAGCATGGCAGCATCTTCAGACCTCCTCACTCGTGCCGTTGAGACAGTGGTTCCCCGGGACCTTGCCGAAAAGAAACTGAAATCAGGCAAACCGATCCGCATCTACCTCGGCATTGACCCGACGGGTGCCAAGCTCCACATCGGGCACTCGGTGCCGCTCCGTAAGCTCAAGGCGTTTCAGGAGGCCGGACATGAGGTGATTTTCCTCATCGGGAGTTTTACGGCGACCATCGGTGATCCTTCGGGCCGCGATCAGCTCCGCGAACCTCTGACGCTCGCGCAGGTGGAGGAGAACTTCCAGACCTACAAGAAGCAGGCGGCGAAGATTCTCGATTTCTCCAAAGTGAAGATCGTCTACAACCACGAGTGGTTGGGAAAATTGAAGTTTGATGAGATCGTTGCGCTCGCGAGTCATGTGACTGTGCAGCAGATGCTGGATCGCGAGATGTTTGCCCGCCGCATCGCTGAGGGTAAACCCATCGGCGTGCACGAGTTCCTCTACCCGCTCATGCAGGGGTATGACTCCGTCATGCTGGACGTTGATTGTGAACTTGGCGGCAATGACCAGCTCTTCAACATGCTCTGCGGTCGCACACTGCAGGCGGCCTACGGTAAGCGCGAGAAGTTCGTGCTCACGACCAGGCTCATCGAGGGCACGGACGGACGCAAGATGAGCAAGACGTACAATAACTGCGTCTATCTGGAGGATGAACCGGCAGACATGTTCGGCAAGATCATGAGTGTCAAAGATGCTCTGATGGAGACCTACTTCGAATGTTGTACCGGTGTTCCCATGGAAGAGGTGCAGAAGATTCTCAAAGGCAGTCCTCGCGACGCCAAGGCCCGCCTTGCCCGCGAGATCGTTGCGCTCTACCACGGAACAGATGCCGCTTTGAAGGCCGAAGCGGAGTTCGATCATGTCTTCAGAGAGAAGGGATTGCCCGAAGACATGCTCGAGGTGAAGGCGAAGAAGGGCACGTCGCTCATCGATGTTCTGATGTCATCCAAGCTTGTTGCCAGCAAGTCCGAAGCTCGTCGGGTCGTTGAGCAGGGAGGCGTAAAGATGAACAATAAAGTTGTTCAATCTATTGAGCAGGGGATTGAGGAGGGCACCGTACAGGTGGGGAAGAGGAAGTTTGCCCGCATTGTCTTGTCCTGATACGTACAGCAAACTAGACTCCTCTCCATGTCTCCGAAGACCGTTGACGCATCAGCCGTGCACGAGACCCCAAAGGCCATGGGTGACGATACTGCCACCCGCGAAAGGAGCGGGGCAGTGATGCCGGAGGCCGGTGAAGACAACGGCATCTGTGCGGTCACGCTGCGCATGTGGATTGCGAAGGCCCTGCAGAAGAAGCAAATCAGCCTGCCGTACGCAGTGCAACTGATGCGCTTCGTCGATACGGCAGAGCAGCGCGAAATCGAGACTGCGCAGCGCGTGCAGAGCTGGCGCCTGCGGTGCAAAGAAGCCGTCATGCATCTCTTCGGCCGAAGGTGAGGGAAAACCCCTTCCTCTAAAATTGCTGGGTGGTCTCGTGAAGAGAATCACCCAGCGTCCTCCAACCCCCGTCAGGATATAAATGTGACGATGAAGGGGATTGAGAGTGGAGATACCGTATTCCCGCCCTGAAAGTGGATCAAGAGTGGAAGGGCTGTTTGTTCAGAACGCGCACGCCAGACTGTAGGTCTGGGTGCAGGCGGTTTGGGAGACAGAGGATGCGAAGAACAAGTTCGCGGCGACCGCCACGCTCGTGACCAGGAGGAGCGAGAGGAGGAGGGCGAGGCCGACGGAGCGGGTGTCGTGAGACATAGGCAGATGTTTACACTGATAGGAACGGATGAGAGAGGGCTTCTGTTACAGTAAAAGAACACATAATTAGATCTTGCAGGTAACGCGGCACCCCAGACGCTGCAAGCCCGACAGGGCTTGCCGGTGCGCCGCCTGGCCCCGCAGGGAGGGGAGAATGACGTGCATCTGGGCCCGGTCAGGACAGGTGCTGATCCAGTCCAAAACCGCTGTCAGAGCCGTTTCTGGCGACTTGGAACAATCAATCCGTACGGCGGAAAGGGCAGAGATTGGCCTGTCGGTGAGCACCTCAGGATGCATGGTCAAAGTGTACACTCGTACACCACTTGGATGCAAGTGTTTTGATCCCAAACAGTGTTCGATCGGGTGATTTTCTTTTGGGGAACAGAAAAATTTCAGTGGGACCACAGATGCTCCAAGCGAAAAAATCGCAATGTTGTTGTGGAGTAGTATGAATATGAAATCATGCAGTCATGATGAAACTGTGCAGGTCACTTCCGGATGTGTGCGATGAATGGAATAAAACGGGAAGCGCGAGAGTGGGCATCAACAGGGTTCAAGATGTGGAGGAGAGGATCAACGCTCTGACCCATGTCGCGCATGACGATTTCGCCCGCCATGTCACCATCGAACGCGAAGACCGGCCGGAAGGATTTCGCCCGCCGGTGATTCTTAAAACACAGCTGGGCGAAGCAATTTCTTAATGACTCACGGCAGCCGAAACCGCTTCAACCACTCTCGCATCGAACACGCCCGGGATGATCTCGCCTACCGTGGGTTGCGGCACGAGTGCGGCGAGAGCCTCGGCAGCCTTCACCAGCATGCCGGGGGTGATGCGCCGGATGCGCGCATCGAGGGCGCCCCGAAAAATACCCGGAAACACGAGCACGTTATTGAGCTGATTGGGGAAGTCGCTCCGTCCGGTCGCCACCACGGCCGCTCCGGCCGCCCTGGCCGCATCGGGCATCATCTCGGGGTCGGGATTGGCGAGGGCGAAGATGATGGGATCTTTGGCCATGACGGCGATCATCTCGGGCTTGAGCACCCCCGGCTTGCTTACACCCACGAAGGCGTCGGCTCCCTTGAGAGCATCATAGAGCATGCAGCAGGCATCGCTCTTGTTGGTGAATGAGGCCAGCAGCACTTTGAGCCAGCCCAAGTCGTCGCGATGTGATGTCACCACTCCCTTGGAATCCGTCACGATGATGTCTCCCACGCCGTAAGAGTGGAGCAGGCGCACGATGGCCGACCCCGCCGCTCCGGCACCCGAGACGACGATTTTCATTTTCGAGAGCTCCTTCCCGACCACCTTCGCCGCATTGAGCATTCCCGCCAGCACGACCGTGGCCGTGCCGTGCTGGTCATCGTGAAAGACGGGGATATCGAGTGCGGTCGAAAGACGCTGTTCGATCTCGACGCAGCGCGGGGCCGAAATATCCTCCAGATTGATGCCGCCGAACACGGGCGCAAGGGCCGTCACGATGCGCACGATCTCCTCCACGTTCTGTGTTTCGAGCGCGATGGGAAAAGCATCGACGCCTGCGAACCGCTTGAAGAGCGCGCACTTGCCCTCCATCACCGGCAGCGACGCCTTGGCCCCGATGTTGCCGAGGCCCAAGACGGCCGAGCCGTCGGTGATCACCGCGACGGTGTGCGATTTGATCGTGTAGCGGTACACCTGCTCGGGATCCTGTGCGATCGCCCGGCAGGGGGCCGCCACGCCGGGAGTGTAGGCGAGCGAGAGATCTTCTTTCGTCTCGAGCGGGACGGTGGTTTCCACGCGCAATTTTCCCCGTACCTTCGCGTGGAGATCGAGAGAAGCGTCATCGTAGGACATGAGGGCACAAGAGGAATGGGCCGCGAGTATACAGCACGAAAGAATGTCAACTTCTCTAGACATCTCGGTCCTGCTGCCTATACTGCCCCGGACGATGTCGGAGGAGGCTGGTCCTTGGCAGCAAAGGAGGCTTAGCCATGAGACAGTGTGCACTGAGCTCGGACGAGCTGGGAGCTGCACTGAAGATTCGCACCCAGAGGCGTGTTATTGATGTGCAGGGTAACGGCTCAGGTTTCCCGTGGTTTCCCGAGGGGCTTGCGGTTCCCTTGGGTGTTGATCGCAATGATCGTCCCCGTCACCTCTGCGAAGAGGAGCGGACGATCAGGGGTTTCTCTCTTGTGTTTCCCGTCGTCTTCTACGACGCAGGGACGGACACGAGGAGGGGACCCGAAGAATCCTTCAGGCCCTACTGGATCGAGTGGATGGCTATCCATACTTGGATGCCGATGCCCGATCAAGGCGCATGGAGGGACGGTACCATCCTGGAGGGAGTCAATGCCGTGGCGCAGACGCCTGAAGTGGGCAGCCTGCGCTGCCATGACTACGCCTGGCACCAGACATCTGGGCAGGTCTATCTCCTGGGTGAAAAGCTTGTGGTGCATTGTGGAGGGAGCGGTTCCTTCCACCATCGGCTCTTCGTGCGAACGGCGCTTTGTCCGTGCCCGCCGCGAGAGCTGGTGCGATACTAGAACCTGGCAATGAATGCCCCGGACTGGCTGATGTCGACATCGCTCATTGCACCGTTTTCCGGGAGACTGGAAAGCGGTGCTTTTTTAGGAAATGCTCATGGTTTTTGGCTTGCAGACTGGCGAATCCAAGGGAGTTTTCAGGGTTGACCGGGAGGGCTAGAATCCAGATGTCCTTTCCCCCCCATCTCTCATGCCCAAGAAATCCCGCTCGAAGAAGAAGGCCAAGAAAGTGACGAAGAGAAAGGTGAAGAAGACCGCGAAGCGCAAGCCCGCTCGCCGTGCGAAAAAAGCGGCGAAGAAAGTGAAGAAGGTGAAGAAAGTGAAAAAGGCGAAGAGGAAGACCAAGGCCAAGGCCGCCAAGAAAGTCACTGCAGCCAGGAAGAAGCTGGTGAAGACGATTGCAGAGAAAGTGATCGGCAAGGTGACGCACTACTACGATCACATCGGAGTCGCCGTGGTCGATGTGCAGTCCACGATCCGCGTGGGAGATACGATCCGCCTCAGACACGGGGACCGCGAGTTCACGCAGACCGTGCAATCCCTGCAGGTGAATCACACTCCCATTGCCTCCGCTGCCAAGGGGCAGGAAGTGGGCATGAAGGTGAATGAGGTGGCCGCGGAGGGAACGCTCGTGCTTCCGGCGTAAGTGCGCAATGCAGAATCGGTCCTCCAGCTCCGGCAGAGATTCCGTGGCGCGTACGGTCGGACAGACCTTTGCGACCCTGCAACACCTCATGGATCTCACGTTCGTCTGGGGCAGCCGCAAGTTGAAGCAGGTGGGGGGCGAACCTGCAGAGCAGACAAAGCGGAAAGGTGCTGTGGCTCTGCTGAAGCGCAGTGGGCGGGCGACGGCACGGTTTCTCGGGACGATGGGGGATGCCTACTATGAGTGGTATGAAAGACTGAAGGCCCGGAAGATGAAGGAATGAGGATGCTTGTATGAATTATTGCCACCTCTGTCAGGTGATAGAGCAGGGATCAGTCCCTTGCTGAAGAATCAATACATCTGTTTCTTTTATGGGGGGCTTAAGGAACCTTGTTCGCCTGCCTGCCGGCAGGCAGGGTTCCCTCAGCCCCCCATACCCCCGTCACCTTCCTAACAGTAACCCGCACCGATCTAACCACTCGTTTCTGCCTGTCACCTATCCGTTCTATGCAGAGGTGTGTGTTTTTGTTGGTTTCTGATTTCTTCGTATAATCATCGCGAAGTTGTGAGATGTTCTCCGCCGTGTCGCGCAGCGACATCAATCATTCGTGCCGAAGCGCGGGTCTCGCGGGTTCCCGCGCTGGAGGCACTCCTCTCAAGGGAAAAGAGAGCTCATGAGAGAAAAACCGTTAGGTTTGTCTCTCATGAAAGCTGTACAATGACCTCCCGGATATGGATCCGGTTCAGCAGTTTCTGCGGCAGAAGCATGTGTATACCTTCGGCGTCGCCGCCCTCTTCTTGGCCGTGCTGGCGGTGTACCTCCCCAGCCTCGCACATCCTTTCATGAGCGACGATTACCACGTGCTCGCCGCGCTCGCGAGCCAGCCCAAGGATCTCGTCTTCTTCTTCACGGGGAACGGCAAGTACCTGATCCCCGTCACGAAGCTCTTCTGGGTCGTGCAGTACGCGCTGTTTCAGACGAATGCGTGGGGGTTCCACCTCGCTTCTCTCCTGCTGCACCTCGCCAATACCGCTCTCGTCACCCTCTTCTTTACGCGACTGTTCCGATCCAAGTGGCAAGGGCTCCTCACCGGCGTCTTCTTCGGTCTCTCGGCCAGCCACTGGCGCACGACCATGTGGATTTCTGCTCAGGTAAAGCTGCTTGCGGCTCTCTTTCTGCTGCTCGCACTCCTCTCGTTCCTCTCGTTTCTGCGCACGGGGCAGTGGCGCTTTCTCTGGGGAACGGCACTCGCACAAGTGGCCATGCCCTTTGCGAGCGCGCTCGGCATGGAACTGCCCTTCATCCTGCTCACGCTGTACCTCTTTCAGAGGCAGGTCGATCCCAAGCGCGTGAAGGTGGCGTCACGGCAGGCCTGGAGCGCGCTCGCCCTCATCGCCGGTCTCTGTATCGTCTACGTGGTGCTGCAGCACACCCTCTACGCGCACGCCAACACGTTCTTGCTGAGCGACCAGGGGATCTTCAGTGCAATTCAGAATATCCCCCGCGCAGCGCGGTGGCTGATGCGCGGGATTTTCGAAGGGTTGCTCCGCTCCTCCACGGGTGTCTTCGTCGGAGCGGTTCCCTCCATTTTCTCGCTGCACGGCGCCGCCGTGCCGCTGGGAGTGATCATGCTGCCGCTGGTGATGTTTCCGGTGCTGGTTTTCGTTCCCAAGCGCCGCTGGGACCGGCCGTTCATCCTGCTCCTCCTGCTTCTGACGGCGTGGGTCGTGCTGCTCTATGCACCCCCCATTCTCCCGGATATGGCACAGCGGTTCACGGAGCAGTGGTTCATCACGCGGCCGCGCTACTTCTACCTGCCCATGATCCCCATGGCGGCGATCATCGCTGTGCTCCTCACGACGGTGCGCACGACGCGCAGGCATCCACTCCGGCGCTGGAGCACGCTGGCCGCTCTGGTGATCTTCGGAGGGTTCGTCGTGCTGAGTAACCTGCAGCGCATCCGCTTTCATGAGCAATTCGCCGCCGAACAGACGCAGCAATTCGCCGTCGTGCGCGATGCGCTCGTCGCCGACTTGCGCGGGCTTCTTCGGCAGACCTGGGGCACGCGCGTGCTCACCATCCGCGACAGCGTGCTGGGGCAGGTGACCGGCATGGACTACGCCGCGCACAACGTGCTGCCCTCGCACCTCGCACGCGCCTACCTCACCCCCGCCGAGCGCGCGTCATTCCGCTTTCTGCCCGAAGGGGTTCCGGCGGACTTCGGCATCACCCCGCAGGGCAGACTCTGGCCGCCCGTTGCTCAGCAGTAGCAGTCTTCGCTGCAGAATCGCCTTTCGGCAGCAGAGTGGATCGAAGTGCGCTATCCTGCCCCCCGCATGGCAGCCCCGTACAAGATCCCCACCCCCACCCTCCTGTACGTGCACGAGAATCTGCTCCCGCACGTTCGACACCGGTTTGGCATCGATTCGTACGAGTACCAGCTCGCCACGGATTTCATCGCGCACATCGCCGCCGAGAAAAACGTGCGCATGGGCACGCTGGAGGAGCAATTGGGCTCGCTGTACCTGCAGTTCTTCCCACCACCCGGGGCTTTTGACGTGACGCTCGGCTTCGGGCGTAAAGGCGAGATCATCGCGCGGCTGCTCAACAGGCGCTGGGGGTGTTTCCCCCACATCCACCGACTGGATATCACGCGCTACGAACAGGAGGATGGCAGCCATGTGCTCAAGAGCAAGACGGATGTTTCGATCGAAGAGCAGATCGCAAAGGCAGTGACCTCCAAGTCCATCGCCATCGTCGATGACGTGCTCTTCACGGGGTTCACCGCGTTCTCGATCTTGAACCTGCTCCCGCGCCACGCGTGCGACTGCATCCACCTCTTCTTTACGCGCGGCATGGAGGTGACCCGCAAAAGCCTGGAGGAGAAAGGCCACCGCGCGGCTGTAGGTGTGTGCCTGAAAGGAAAAATCGAGGAGGACGTGAGTACGATCTCCTCCATGAACCTGGTGGCCAAGGGCGCCATTCACACCCCCACGGAAGGGGATATCAGCTACGCCCAGCGGCAGGAGTGGGTGGAGGCGTGGTTCCCTGCACGCACCAAGCGCATCCTCGATCTGGCGCACGCCATCACCACCCTCGTGAAGAGCTTTGAACCGACCTCCGAGACCGAAGAGACCATTGTCTGATCCTTGGGGGGAAGTGTGTTGACGCACGCAAAAAATGTAATAGGATGCTGAAAACTGTTCTTTGGCAATTTTCGCATATCGTCCTCTGCTCTTGCGGCCTTCTACCGAGGGCCCCGTGTTTTCACACGCATGAAGGAGAGCAGTATTAAAGGAGGGTCCCATGGGACACTACCAACCGCCGGTCGTGAAGAGGCAGGTTCCGCACTCTCACGGATCGCAGGCAGGCACGCGCACAAAGGTGCCGTGCCCGCAGTGTGGGATGATGGTCAAGGCGAAGAATCTCGAATCGCATAAGACCAAGCGATGCCCGAAGCGCGACATGGAAGCACGTAAGAAGCTGCACGTGAAGCCCCCGCGCGAGCCCGTCTACGTGGAACGCCAGACGGTCCCGCCCCGACGCACCGAACGCCCGTACTGGATGTAAATATCCAGTCCCCGGTCCAGATCCTCTTTCTGGAGCCCACTGTGTTGATACACAGTGGGCTCCCAATCAACACTCAAGCGCAGATGACGTCATGCCACAGCCGTCGCACTCATTTCTTTCTCTGCTGCAGAAAGATCTGCCGGACATCGAAAACCGGAGAGGGGCGATCCCTGCCTGCCATATTTGTTCGCAGGTCTTTGGCGAACTCGCTGCCGCCACGCACGACGACATCGGTCCCCGGAGAGGTGACGTACACGTCCTCCTCGGCAAGGCACTCAGCGATCGCGCGGCGAATCCGCACATCGATCCCGCCGAGGGCCAGCATCATGCCTCCTTCCGGAAGGGATGTAACGATCTTCTGTGCACATTCCCTGCGACGCGCATCCCCATCGGCCACCGAGCGCGGCAGACCGATGAGGTCGCGCAGACGCGCATGCTCCGAGAGATAAATCAGCGGAAAGGGTCCACCCAGCCGTTCCCGCGGGATCTCGTGCAGAGACCCGATGTGCTGGTGCTCGAGAAAAGGATCATCCGTCGCCGAGAGGAACGTCGTCTGCTGCGCAGTCGCCGACTCGTTGCCGCGCCCGCTCTTCTCCACCGTGAGCGGCAGTTGGCTCAGTGCATCGGCATGGAGCAGCAGTCGTCCACCCTGCTGCCGCACGCCGTTACGCACCGCTTGCACAGGGCTTCGGCGCAGCTGCGCCAGGAGCTCTGCCGTTTGCAGCGTGTCGTTCGTGTGCAGAGTGGGCGAGAGGCCGAAGTTGGGGAACATCTGTGGATGGTAAGCCTTGTTCCCCACGGTCTGCACGTGTGCGCGGTGATTGGGATACCTGCTCGCCGCCGCAGCCTCGCGCAGACTGGAGCTGATCATCAGGCAGGCGAAATCCCCGGGGGCCTTGGCCATCACGGCATGGTAGAGGGAGGGGAGCGTCGAAAATGCCTCCGTGTCTAAGAAGCCGTCATTCCCCTGCAGCTGGCCGTTCGGGGTGCCGTAGACGGTAATCGCGCCTTCGCGCAGGGCCTGTTCTCTGCCGGTGCTGTAGGAGGATGTTTCCATCGTATTCACCGTAGAATCGGCCAATACGCTGTCAATGCCCGCACCCGTTTCAACCAAGCCGAGGTGTGCTAGACTGAAGGGTTTGCCTGTCAAAAACAGACGGTTAATGCACATTGACTCCGGCTCCGGGTGAGACGAGCATGTCCGCCATTCTCTTTCCCCATGGCATCCCTTTCTCCTACAGCCGTCTCGATGTACCGCGAAGTCGCCGCCGAGCAGGTGGGGGATTTTAAAGGCGATCTCGCTATCGTGCTCCGGGAGCAGTGCGCCTCGCCGGAGTTCGCCGGAGGATCGGTGACGGAGTTCCTCTCGAAACTGCCGCACTGCACGAGCGCAGGAAAAGCTGCTCCGACCGTCGATGCTTTCTACGCCGAAAAGATGCTCACCGATACCCGCGCAGCCCTGCTGGAGATTGTGCAAGAAGACCGGCATACGGCCGAGATGTTGGCCGAAGTGCACCGGGATGATGTGGACGTGAGTGAGAGCACCGATCCCGATCAGCCATCGCAACGGGAACTGGATCGTTACATCAAGAAAACCACCGGGGGTGATCAGGACGCCGTGGACCGGGCGATCCGGAGTGAGCGAAACGCCTCGGATGAAGACGTGAACGCCAGCTTTCGGTCGACATTCGCCCATCGTGGAGAAGAGGACTTGGACTTCAGTGCACTCCCGCCCAGCATCTGTTACCAGGAAGCGACGCGCACACTCATCTGCGGCGTTCTGCAGGAGTGTGCGGGAGGGGACTTTACGGTAACCCCCCGTCTGCAACCGCTCATCGAAGGGGGCGTGCTGACCCAGAAGACGGCACAGCAGATCTGCCGGCACATCCGCACCCTGGTAGATAAGCTCAAATTCGACTCGACCGGTAAGGTGGATGCGATGGATTGACCGAACAGCAGTGCGGTGCAGGAAAACGGAGGTAGCGCAGCATGTGCACTACCCCCGTATCCCCTCCAGGAAAACCCCGGAGACTCTCAAACGGACCGCTTCGGCTTCTTGGGCCGATTCGACAGCACACAGCAGGCATCGTACGGCGCATCGTTGATATGCAGCACGTACCAGAGAATCTGGAACTGCGGCAGCCGGATCTTGCGTACTGCCAAAAACAGAAATAGACCGTGCGGCGGTTGCGTAACGGTCAACCATTGGCAGTGCTGCTTCTTCCAGGCTCGGTCGATCATCGCAAGCGTGACGGCTTGGGGAAAGCGGACACGAATCTGCTGTACCCCCCGAGGTTTCCGGATCGTGAGAATCCCCGTAAGGATTCTTCCTATCCGGCGGATGACGAACGTGTGGGGCATGTTGTCCCACTTGAGCACAAGCGGCTTCTTCATTATTCGGTCTCCAGAACGTGTAGGGAGGGGATCTGACCCCTCCGTTTGGTAAACGAAAGAGCCAAGTGACTCCCTACGAGCAGTGCTGTGAAGGACCGCGAAAGTGGCTAAAGCTACGCGCTTTCGGCGGCAATCGAAAGGGGAAACAGGCTGGTTTTTCAGGCCTATTGTATTAGACATCACCGAAGCGGGTTCTAGACTCCCCTGCGTTCAGACAGTCAGCCGGTCGTTCACAACACAGGAGGATCTATTTCATGGAAAACACGTGGGGACTCAAAGAATTGACGCTCATGTTTCTCAAGCGTATCCGGGCATTTATGCCGCCCGGAAGCATCCCGGATTTCGAGCCACCGCCCCTTCCGGCAGGACTTGCCATTCCAAAGGAGGCAGAGTTGAAGAGCAGAAAGCACTTCTGCGCCGATGCTGAGGTGCTCACCCTGCCCATCGTGCTCGTCGTTCCCGGTGTGCACATTCACTTCGAGGCACCGGATGCAAAAAGCTACGTGCCCGGCGATCCCGCGTTCACGACGCCGTACTGGATCGGGCCGGTCACAGTCGATCACGACCACGCACCGGAGATTTTCCGTTCCGGTTTGCAACGTCGGGTCAGCGTGATCGAAAACGCGTGTGCTCTCTGCCAGTACTACTGGATGGGGAGCCTCAGGAGCCGTGAACCAACCTGGACAGCCCAGGTGTTCTTCGACAGCTACCGTGTCATCGGCAAGATGGCGGGAAGCGGCCCACGCCACCACGCCACGTGGGCACCCAAAGATCAGGTGGAGAATCCCCAGCACTATCTCTGCTGGGAAAAGTAACGGAAATGCAATGAATGACCGACTCAGCACTGTCCTGAACAAAAAGCGCCGTATCTGCCATCCGCATTCCGGATGACAGGGCGCTTTTCTTAAAGGCAGCAAACACTGCCAGGGGAGTGGAAGAACTCCTACACCAGTTGCGATCCGTACAGCAGCAGGCCGCCCATGACCACAGCGATGATCCCGAGGATTGGCCGGACTGCTCCGTCCCCCAGCACGCGGTCTGTGAGGTTGACCAGCACGGCGGGCCGCCATGCGGCGGTGATACCCTTGAGCAATCCCAGCCATGCGATCAGGCGGATAATGCCCGCAGGATCGGTGCCGATGCTGTAATCCGCACGGAGCGTGAGGGCGCAGAGCACGACGATCAGGGCGCCGGAGCAGCGCATGTGCAGAGTATTGCGCATAAATTCCTGCACGAAGGCGACGGTGGCCTCGCCGTTGACGAGCAGGGGAATGCCGACGAGCAGAACGAGAATGCCGGTGATTTGGGCGAAGGTTTGAAGGTCCATGATCGTGCAGTGTACACCACCCTTCACCGGTTCAACCACGTCACGCTGGCCTGCAGCACGGTGGCAAAGCTCACCCAGAGCAGGTAGGGCACCTGCGCCCACATCACCCAAGCCGAGAGGGGAGCGACGGTGCGGAGCATCCAGATGAGGGATCCCAGTACCACGAGGATATCGAGGAATGCGAGCAGATTATTCCGGAGTCCGAACTGAATGGGCGAGAAGGCTAGGTTGGCGACGAGGTTGATCCCGAACGGCACGATCACCCACGCAGACCAGTGCCCTTTGATCACCTTCCAGAGCACGAAGCTGAAGGAGATGAGGATGATGACGTACAGCACGGTCCACACGGGTCCGAAGATCCATGCCGGCGGAGCGAAGAACGGTTTCTTCTGCGCCGCGTACCAGAGGGCGGTATCTGCGGGGTTCATCCGGAATGGGGGGAACGGGATGAGGCCTTGAGTCTAGCTTTTATGGTATTCGCCCACTTCTTGCCGGGATCCCCGCCCCACAGGAACCACGCGATGAGCCCGTTACTGGGGTGATCGGGATTGCCGAAGTCTTTGCCGCGCTTATCGACCTCGTGCCGCGCGAAGAAGCTGACCATGCGCAGGATCGTGCGCTGAGAGAGGGGACGGCGGTTCTTTAAGTCCCGCGCCCGCGCCACCCCGACCATTGTTCCCCCGCGCTTCCACTTTCGGCGGAGCCGTAAACCCTCTGCGGCATAGCGGGCGACTTCGACAGGGGGGATGAAGGAGGAGGACACGGAGGAAGTATAGAGGATCTCTGCGGTTTTGATGACTGGCCGCTGATCCTCCGCTAGATTCCCTCCCTTTATGGATCTACGCGCAACGCTCGATTCCGGCCGCGTCCTGCTGCTCGATGGCGCCATGGGCACGGAGCTTCATAAGCATGGCCTGCAGGGCCAGTGCGATGCCCACCAGAAGCATCCCGGCAAGGTCATCGCCCTTCACGATGCCTACCTGAGGGCGGGGGCGCAGGCCATCACCACCAATACCTTTCTCTTGAACAGGCTCACGCCTGCCGCCGTGCGCGACAAGCCCGACCTCGATTTCTTGAATCGCGTGGGTGTGGAGCTGGCGAGGAATGTGGCCGGGGAGGACCACTTTGTTCTGGGTGGTATGGGGCCCACCGGACGGGTCTTCGACATGGATCCCCTCATGACCGATGA
The DNA here is from genome assembly GCA_001430755.1 of Candidatus Peribacter riflensis. Taxonomy (GTDB): domain Bacteria; phylum Patescibacteriota; class Gracilibacteria; order Peribacterales; family Peribacteraceae; genus Peribacter; species Peribacter riflensis. The sequence continues at coordinate 483,639 of CP013062.1, forward strand.
GGCGGTACGGGCGGCCTATCTGGCACAGGCGCAGATCCTGGCCGAAGAGGGGACAGATGGTCTCATCATCGAGACGATGACGAGTTTGCGTGAGGCACTGCTGGCCCTCGAAGCCTGCCGCGAGGTGACCGATAAGCCCGTGATTGTTTCGATGTCCTACTACACCATGAACAGGGGTATCCGGACGATGAATGGCGAGACTGCGGCGGAGTGTGCGAAGCTTCTCACAGAGAGGGGAGCGGACTCCGTCGGAACCAATTGCAGCACCTTCCTGATGCGTGAGATGGCGCAGGTGGTCGCGGCCATGCGCTCCGCTGTGACAAAGGTGCCGATCATCGCGCAGCCCAATGCCGGCCAGCCGCATGGTGAGGAGGGGACGTACATCATGACGCCGCAGGAGTTTGCGGATGGAGTAAAGCTTTGTATCGAAAAAGGTGCGACGATGGTGGGTGGGTGTTGCGGGGCGGGGCCGGAGTGTATTGCGGAGGTGGGGAAACGGCTTAGTTAATAGGAACAGTAAGCTTGGCAAGCTTGGTGGACTCGGTGCGTAAACGTTGGAACCAGCTCCAGCAGATAATATTTGAGTGGTATGAGCAGCTTCGCCATATCAATGGAAGATTCGGATTGCAGCCTCTAATAGCGCAATGGACATCTGTCTTCACATACAAGAGGAGAATGGAAACTCCAATGCGTCATGGTGTAGAATGGCGATGCAATCTATGCAAAGGAGGGTCATTAGCCTTTTCACCGGCGCAGGAGGTTTGGATATTGGCTTTGAGAAGGCAGGCTTTGAAATTTCTATTGCTGTTGAGTCCGATCCTGCTTGTTGCTCAACACTTAGAGCAAATAGGCCGTCTCTAATTGTTATTGAAGATAAGATTGAGAATATCCCATCAGAGAAGATTCTGACACTTTCAGGGCTTCAACCGCTAGAGACAGATTTAGTTATTGGCGGTCCACCTTGCCAACCATTTAGCCTAGCCGGTGAACGCAGAGGACTGGAGGACCCCAAAGGTATGTTGCTGATGGAATTCGTTCGGGTCATACGAGAGACCCTTCCTAAGGGTTTTGTGCTTGAAAATGTAAAAGGATTACTAAACTGGGACGGGGGAAGGGCGAGAGATCTACTTCTGACTGAATTGGTTAAACCAATTTCCTACAAGGGAAAAACTTATCAATACGAAGTTGAGGTCAGGCTACTTAATGCATGTGACTATGGAGTGCCACAAAAACGAGAACGCGTTGTATTTGTTGGAAATCGAATCGGCGTTAAATTCAAGTTTCCAACTCCTACGCATGCTGATAAGACTATTGCATCAATAAAGAAACTTAAGAAATATCGCACAGTTTGGGATGCAATTGGCAACTTGCCACCCCCTGATGAACCATCTGAAACAGCAAAAATGGTGGCACAGACAATTCGTGGTAGAATTGCTAAGCATGGTTACTAAGACGATAACAAATCATCAGGTTACTGCTCATGCCCCAACCACGGTTGCCAAGATTTTGAAGGTGGCGATTGGTTACAAGCTATCAGAGCAGCAGAAAACTTTTGGCTCTACTTATCGTCGCCTAGACCCATCAAAGCCATCGCCCACAGTGACAAGAAGCGGTTATCGAGACTTTATTCATCCCTACGAACATCGGATGCTCACAGTACGGGAACTGGCTTGCTTACAATCTTTTCCTTCAAATTGGGTGTTCAAAGGCGTTCGATTGGACTCATATAGTTCAAGGCGTCAAACAACGATGACTCAATTCGGACAAGTTGGTAACGCTGTTCCCCCGTTACTAGCCGAGGTAATAGCCCGGTCAATTATGGAACAGTTTTTCCCAAACTAGAGTTATGCCAAAAGTTCCAAAAGAGGTCACAAAGGAGCAGTACATGCTAAAATCCACCTTCTTCTTGGAGAAGCTTGATTCTTTTGGTTTTTTCAAACTATACGAAGATATCAAGAAGATTGCCTTTGACCATGCAAAAGCTCACTCTTGGAATGAGCGAAAAGATTGGTGCATTGATGAACAAGCTTGGGAGGCGATTAAGCGTACTAAAATTAATCCTCTCCTTGTCTTTGCACACCCCAATATTCTCAAGATTTATCCGGCAATGCTTAAATATTACCGATCAGTTGCAATGCTCCCTCAGAAAGGGCTAAGTGCCATTTCTGGCTTTAGCGGGATACGTGCTGTTGAGAATGAGAAAAAAGGAATTCCTGAGAAGAAATTAGGGCAGGTTCTATGCGCTTTAAACGAGGTGATGTCTACATTGATTAAACTTGTAAGCGCCCTTGATGAAGAAAAGATAAAGGGAATGATGTTTGCTACCGCAGGAACAACAATCGATGGTTCTTGGAGAAATCAAATCGGAAGTGAGGGGGAGAGGGTTATTCGATCATTGATCCTCAGAAAATTACTTGATAACAAAGAAGTCACCGCATTCGTTTTAAAAAATGGCAGCTCAAAGAGCACTGAAGAATGGGACAATGAAGATCCTGTGAAGCACATTAATGAAATTAAATCATTCACAAATATAAATGGAACAGTGGTGATCTTTGGCTCTGAACCAGACATTGAGTTCCGCAATAGCGAAGGTAAAGTTCTTGGCGGAGTAGAGATCAAAGCCGGATTAGATCCGGCGGGTGCGCTTGAAAGGCTTGGGGCAATGTTTAAATCTTTTGAAAACATGCTCCAACAGTATCCTGCCGCAGCAACAATCCTAATCGCTTCCTGCATTACAGATGAGGTTGGCCAGCGCTTACGTACATCACGCTCTGTGCAGCAGACTTACATAACAACGGACGTTATGAGTAATGAAAAAGGACAGGCTGATAAATTTTGCAACTCAATAAGAGGGATATTAGAGTTAGTAGAGAAAAGAATGTAACCAATTATTCTTATATCTTATAATGGTGGAGATATCGAGAATCGAACCATTGACTACTTCCCATGCATCAACCAATATTATTTCAGGAAAGCAAAAAATAGCCTTCCTGAAGGCAGGCTTATTCTTGAGAAGTCACTTTGCGATCCGCTCAGTCCAAACAAACTTTTATGCCTTTGTTCTCTTCGATGGAGGAAAGGATTTTGGGATCATGAAATTGCATCCAATCGCGCTCGTCGCGGAATTGTCTGATTTTATTGAGGACTTGCCTGATCGGATCTTGCCTATCAATTTGCATAATTAGCCTGGAAATTCTTTAGCCACTGATCTGCAGCCGGCTTTCCAAATCTTTCCAGCATACAAGAGTAAGTCGCTCCATTACAATTATAGATGAAGCAATCACTGTTATTTTCACATTTATACGACAGCAACAGAGATGAAATAGTTGCCCCACCGTATGTACCAGTAAGATCAACAGGAACTGCAATGAGACTAGCAGAATCTGCGTTACCAGTATTGTTTATGAAATTAATAATGTGAGTAGGTTTACCTGTTTTTTCAAAATAATCACCAGAGGAAGCTATTTCATCTCCAAGCAGATTAATTTTTAGCATAACTTCTTGATTAGGAGCGATTAGGCCACCGCGGCGATTAGTATCGGAAATATCAATTTGATTTTTTGATATCCTAGAGGACTTAATAAATCCGGTCTCTCGTGCGAAGTTAAAAAGAACGACAACGGGAGAATCTGATGATACTTTGCCAGATATATCTAGGTTTACCTGAGAGAATTTCCCAAGATAAATTATCTTGGGAATTTTTTCATAGTTATCTATGGAAAAAGGGTTGGAAGAAGGGACATAAGGTCCTTGAAGCAGTTCAAGAGTTCTGATATCTGAATCGGGGATTGGTTTTGGCAACACTGCTTCAGGCATTTTGGGCTTTATCCAATTAATCTCAACTAACCTGAGTCTGATAAAAGGAATAATTCTATTAATTACTGAATCAAAAACCAATAAAAATAAAACTGCTGAAATAATGAACAAAACGATTCCTTTGATAGCCGCTTTAACTTTGGCATTTAGAATCATACTTTATGAATGGAATAAATTTCATTACGCAATGTGGAATGGAACAAAGAATTATTGCAGATGCAATAAACAAAAAATTTCCAAGCCAAAGAAATACTGCTAGTAGTAGCAATTCTGTTACAGAAACATCTTTTGTATTCCAAAAAAATTTGCATACAATCCACTCGTTAAGGGAACCCGATTTCCCATGACTAATAAATAGGGGGAGAAAAATAAATACGAGAACAAAAAAACCAGTTAGAAATGAGACTTCAAGTTGAGAATATGAAATATTCACTAATTTGTTATAACAAAAAATAGATAGGCCTACTATAAGCCACAAAAGAGTCATGTTGATAATAATTAATAAGGACTTCATAAATTATGTCTGTGCTAAGTTTGATGGTCACTTGAAATTTGTGCAAGGACATTTGCGCTACTAAGTACTCTGGCAAGATTATTTCCCATGAAACTTCCTATGCACCTCCTTCAGCTGCGGATCCTTCGCTCTTGTTCAGGACAAGTTCATCACTTCCCCCGAAACTTCCCCTGCTTCCCTCCACTCCACTTCACCTCGCCGCACTCCTCTCTGAGCTCACGTCAGCCAAGACAGCGACAATGAGGATGATCACGCGCCACGTGTTCCACTCCCCGTGGTACCAATGCGCGACTGCGCTGTACCAGAGAAGGGTTAAGGGCAGAAAGATAAAGCCGAGGATCGGCCAGAGCTTTGTGACAAAAACGCCCTGAAACCATGTCGTCATCAACCAGAGTCCGGCGATCACGAATCGCGGTGCAATGAGGCCGATGAGTCCGATGATGAGTGGCATAGGTGGTGAAAGAGGGGAGTGTACACCTGCGGGCCTGTAGAGGAGGTGAGTCAGTGGTCTCTCATCTTCTGAAGCGGCAATGATCTTTACAAGCAGGTGTACGCGTGTACACTCGCAGTATGAATTTCTTGAAGAGAGAAAAGCGTGCGCGTACAATACAAGTATTCCTCCCCACGGGATTCTCCCGTGGCCCCCGGGCGGCCCGAGCCCCCGGGAATCTTTGTATGTTCACATGTCTCAACGCGTAATCGCTTTCATTGATGGTTTCATTTCTTCAGTATTCTGCTCAGGCCATTTGTCTTTTGCCCGCTGAATTCGTATGAATGCTCCAGCGCCCAAAAACATCGCATATATTGACGGCGCGAACCTACACAAGAGCATCAGTGCCCTCGGCTGGAAACTTGATTACCGTGTGTTTCGTCGCTGGCTGGAACAAAAGTACGGTGTTGAGGCTGTATACATATTCATCGGATTAATCCCTGCACAGCGTTCACTCTATCTTCGTCTCCAGGAATATGGCTACGTACTGGTCTACAAAGAAGTCACATACGACGGAGAGGGCAGAGTGAAGGGTAATTGTGATGCCGATCTTGTGCTCAAGGTCACTCAAGATTACTACGAAGGCCGGATTGCGCAGGCGATTCTCGTTGCGAGTGACGGCGACTACAGCAGTTTGGTCGCCTTTCTGAAGGAAAAGCGCGTTTTCCGTACGTTACTTTCGCCGAGTAATAATTGTTCGTTCCTCCTGCGAAAGCTCAATATCCCAATCGTCTATCTCAATATGCTCCGAGGGAAGCTGGAGAAGAAAAACCCTTAAACGAAAAAGCCCCCGTCACGGACGTATCCGTGAAAGGGTCTTCTTCATAGGGATACTCTCAGTCTACTCCCATCAACAGGATCATTTCAATACCTATAATTCTATGAGATAAAACTATCTGCTGTGATATTTCTTGTGCACTTCTTTAAATAACGAGAGGGAGTAACCTTCGGACGGAACCTTAGGTGTGCCCTCTCATCGTGATGCGTGCATCATAGCTCATTTCCCATGGAATTTCTTATGAACTTCTTTTAATTGAGGATTCGTGACGTGTGTATATATTTGGGTTGTTGAAAGATCCTTATGCCCCAGCATCTCCTGCACACTCCTCAAATCCGCCCCATTGCGCAGTAAGTCCGTCGCGAAGGAGTGGCGCAGGGTGTGTGGCGAAGGATTCGAGAGTATGCCGGCCTCAAGGGCATATCGCTTCACGATGCGGTAGATCATATTTGCGGATATCCTGAATCGCTCACCCGGCGGCATCTCGAACGTGGCTTTCTGCAGATGACTGATGAAGAGCGGAGTGAGATGATCGAGTCTCGCTTCGAGGTATGCCTTCAGCGCGGTGCAGGCGGCGTCAGACAGAAAAACTACGCGCAGTTTTCCTCTCTTTCCGCGAACGCTGATTTCCTTGGTCTTAAAGTTCAGGTCAGTGCGGTTGAGAGAGCGCAACTCTGCGAGACGCATGCCGGTAGAGAAGAAGAGCTCCAAAATCGCCTTATCTCGCTTGCCCTCGCGGGTAGTGGTATCAGGAGAAGAGAGGAGGAGTGCGAGGTCATCGGCGAAGAGCACCTTGACCTTGCGCTGTTCCTCTTTGAAGCGCTGGATGCGATCAGGAGGAAGCACGTCCATTTCTTCTTCTTGAATAAGGTAACGCAAGAAAGCCCGCAGTATTGTCAAATGATGATTCTTTGTACGGATAGAGAGTTCACGTCCATTACGGGCTCGAAATGAGTGAAGCGCCGTCTTATAGATACGGATCGTCTGCTTACTGAAGAGGAGGGGACTTTCGATTTGAGAGAGCTTCAAAAGAAGATCAAGGGATTGCCTGTAGGACCGGATCGTAAGAGGAGACTTATTCTGCTCCGCCTGGAGGAAAGTAAGATAGCGGTCAATGGCCTGAGCAAGTGTCGTTGGATGGCTCATCGAGCGGGGGAGAGGGGTTTTCCACAGTACTTCCTATTCAAGATAATGCATTTTATCTTGAATAATCAATTGACAGACCAAATGATCTGATTTTGTGATCATAAAGCCAAGAACATCCGGTTCGAACTCGTCGGGTATGCCATGTTGTGCAATCTCATCTAATGGAAAGAGATGCGTGATGATCATGTAGTAGAGGAGGGCGACCACTTCCCTCCCCACACTCTTCAATTCGAAGGGCCAGGAGGGCTCGATGTCGCTCGGGAGGGTACGGATGTCCGGAAAGCCCTGCCGGGAGGCCAGGTACCCGATGCGTGCGAGGTGATACCGGTCCGAAATACCGATCACAGAGGTGCAGCCGGCTGCGAGGGGCCGGGAGTTTAAGAGGTTCTCCCACGTGGAGCGCGATTCCTCTTCTAACGTTATGTCCCCTGCTGCAATGCCTTTTTTCAGCGCGACATCGCGCATCACCTCCGCCTCACTCGCCATGCCGTCCTCCCCCTTGCCGCCAGAGAGAATAATGTGTTGTAACACTCCTTCATCGTACAGACGCGCGGCTGTGGCTACTCTGCGGGTAATCCCCGGTCCGGGGAGCGACGACCGGTGCACGGCGGCACCGAACACGAGTCCACACACGACTCCCCTGCCCTCTTTCAGGCTCTCAGGGTCAAAAGACCCGTCAAACTGCAGAAAAACAAACGCTGTGAGGAAGATGACGATCAGCAAGATCGCGCTTACAGAAGCCATAATCAGCCATAGGAGGATGCGGAAAATCTTGCGCATGACGATTTAAAGGGTGGAACCAGAAACCGGCTCAATGTAGATGTGCGTGGGGATGGGGGGAAGTTTGGGGCTCCAGGGCGGCCAGACCGAGATCTCGACCTGATCCACCTCGGGAAAGTTCTTCACGATGCGCGCGGCCTCCTCGACGGGCAGCCCCGCCACCTTCTCACGCACCTTCTTGGCGAATTGGGCGCCGGTGGGCGTGAGGGGATCCAACACGTACTGCTCGGTGCCCGAGAGATCCACGGTGATCTTGATCCACGACAGGTCGTCGGCGTAGTCGATGACGTGTGCCACAAGACGGTTCATCGTGAGGCTCTGGGGAAGTAAACGCTTCTCGGCGCGCACGTGCGACTTGAGCTCCGCGATGAGCAGATCGAGGACCGCCTGCGTGTCGTAGGCGTAGGCGGTGTAGACGATGGTGCCCTCGACGGGCACGGACGAGACCGGCTGGCCCACGAACTCCGTCGGCAGCACAAAATCTTTAAAGGCGATCTGCGTGAGCTCGTCGTAGTAGAGAATCTCTAACTGGGCATCGGCATGCTGAGAGTTCCACAGCGTCCGCTCCTCATCCACGATCTGCTTGGCCGTGAGCAGAAGCTCATTCTCGAGATGCTTGCGCGCCACGACGAGATCCTCCTTGGTGAGCACGGTCCGCGATGACGTGAGCCCGCCCGAAGCCGACACCTGGTTTTCTGCGTAGACTAAGGCACGCTCGGCGGGCGGCAGACCCACGAATTCCCACTTGCGCCCGGCAGGCACGTTGCCGCGCTCCCCCACGATTTGCCCATAGAGATCCAGCGGATCCGCCTCCGCGATCACCGTCACGCGTGCCCCGGGGGCGAGCAGCACTGCTTCCTGAATGCGAAAGACCATGCCGGCCTGATTCGTGAGGCGCGTGCCCTTGCGGAAGGAGTAGGGCTCTTTCGTCGTGTTGATCACAATCATGGGTACCTTGGCGCTTTCACCGCTGAATTCCTTGCTGATGCGGTCAAACGTGATGGTGCGGGTAAGGTGCACGCGTACGGGCTTGAGCGGCATGGTGCGCACGCGGTCGGGAATCTGGGCAATGGCTCCTGTCTGCACGAGAAAGATGTTCACCGTGTGCGTGAGCGTGTCTTCACGCGGCTTCACGCTGATCTCGGCCGATGGAAGCAGGCGAAAGAGCACGAAGGCGAAGAGCCCCGTGCTCACGAGAATGAGAACCCAGATGCGCAGCTTGGGCAGCGACAAAATACCCATGGTCTGCAGCTGTGACCGCAGCTGCTGCCGCCACAGGTGGGGCGAGAAGACGCGCATGGCCTCCTCGGCCGCCGGATGCCCCTCGAGCACGAAGCGCATCTCGGCCGTGCTGGAGAGCACGCGAAAGCCGTGCACCCGGGCCGCCTTGATGAGCGAAGAACGCTTTGAGGCAATGCGCACTCTGCCGCGCACCTCCATCAGCACCTCGAAGAAACGCTGCTGCTCAACACGGTCTTTGAGCTGGCCCTCCAGTGCGGGCAGCAGGAGCAGCAGTTCGCCGGAAGTCTCGATGGCACGTCGGACGAACGCACCGGAGGACTCCCCTTCCATGGGAATGAGAACGATGAGCGGTTCCATGAAATCAGTGGCGCTTCATTGTGCCATTCCCGGGCTGGAATGGCTAGCGATGTACCAGAATTGTCATGGTGAGCCCTGTCGAACCATGACACGTGATGTCGCCCCTCGACAGTGCTCGGGGTGACAAGCTCACCATGACAAATACTACTTCTTCGTCAGTGCCTTCAGCGCCGGCAGCTCCTTGCCCGAAATGAAATCGAGCATGGCGCCACCGCCCGTGCTCACGAAGGTGTAGACATCCATCGGGTACTGGTACTTCATGTGGAAGTCGATCGTATCCCCTCCCCCGACGATGGAAACCGCACCCTTCTTGGTCGCATCGCGCATCGCCTCTGCAATGCGCTTGGTGCCGTGCGAGAAACGGTTCATCTCATACAAACCGAGGGGTCCGTTCCAGATGATCGTGCCTGATTTTTCGATGATCTTTCGATAGCGTTCGATCGTCACCTTGCCGACATCCAGAATCATCATATCGCCCATCACGTTCTCGACCGGCAGATCCAGTTTCTCCGCCTCCTCCGTTGCTTCCGTAGCCACCACCACGTCGCGCGGCACGTGCACATCGGCCAAATCCGTTTTTTCACCCTCCAGCATGATCTCCTGCGCTTTTTCCATCTGCTCCTCCTCGTACCTCGAGGCACCCACCTCAAACCCCCGTGCAGCGATGAAGGTCGTGGCGATGCAGCCGCCGAGCAGCACGTCGTCACCCTTATTCAGGAAGTACTCGATGACGGGCACTTTCGTCTCCATCTTGGCCCCGCTCACGATGAGCGTTAAAGGCCGGCGTGGATCATCCACGACGTTCGAGAGATTCTTCACTTCCTGCTCCAGTTGCAGACCCATGTAGGCAGGCAGCAGCTTCGGCACACTCGTCATGCTGGCGTGATCGCGGTGGCAGTTGGTGAAGGCATCGTTGACGTACACGTCAGCAAGCGCAGCGAGCTCCTTGCCGAACGCATCACGCTCCTTCTGGTCTTTGCTGTTCTCGGCTTTCTCGTAGCGCAGATTCTCGAGCAGCAGCACCTCGCCCATCGTGAGGGCATCTGCCATCTTCTGTGCTTCCGGTCCCCGGCACTGATCCGAAAATTTCACCGTCGCCTTCAGCAGTTTCTCCAGGATGGGGACGAGTGGTTTCTGGCTCATTGCAGGCACACGTTCGCCCTTGGGGCGGCCCTGGTGGGCCATGAGGATCAGAGCGGCGCCTTCTTTGAGAATATGTTTCATCGTGGGTAGCATCGCCTGAATGCGCGAGTCGTTCGTCACCTTGCCGCCTTCGATCTCCACATCAAACCCTGCGCGCAGGAGAACCTTCTTACCCTTCAGTTTCGCTTCTTTGAGGAGGGGGTACTGCATGCGAAAAGTGTACTGATTCCGGGGATGAATTCGAGTCGAGTGAGATTGACATCACTGCGTTCACCTTTCAGGATGCCCCCCTCATTCCACACGAACGCAACTCCTTCACCCTCCGAAGCCTTGGCGGAGGAGGGCCTCCTCCGCGCGGCAGGTTCCACGCGATCGAGGAGCGGAATGATCACTTTCGAAAGATCGTTTCCAACAAGGTATCCCCGGCGGTCGAAGTGGAACATTTCACTCAGGCGCTCGGGCAGGTTTTTCTCCGTCGTGGGATACACATCCAGCGAGGCGTCGATGCCCCGCTCCCGGAAGGCGGCATTCCACTGCTTCAGGATCCGCGAGGCATCCGGCACATGCCCGATGATGCCGTAGAGCTCGCGGTGGGGGGAGGGGCGGGGCTTGGTCACTCTGGTAGTATGCCATAGAGTAATGTCATCCTGAGCTCTGTCGAAGGATGACGTCATGGTTCGACAGTGCTCACCATGACACTTGTGTATGAGCACCACCTCGCAAATCATCGTCTGGACGAGTCTTGCGACTTTTATGTTCACACTGATCCTGCACCTGCTCGCGCTCAGGCTCTTTCCGAAGTGGGGCCTTCTGGATTTCCCCGAGCGCTACGGCCTCACACGCCCGCGCATTCCCTACCCCACCGGCATCCTCGCCGTCTTTGTCTTCCTCGTCTTCTTCGTAACCTTCGAATCCACCCTTGCCTTGAAGCCGTGGTCACTGCAGGCGTGCGGGCTCATCGCCGGCATCGCAGTACTCGCCCTTGTCACCTTTCGCGATGACCGCCGTCCCCTCCCCTCCTCCGTGCGGCTGCTCACACAGGTCGTCGTCTCTCTCGTGATCTTTCTCACAGGCACGCGCATCTACACACTGACGAACCCATTCGCCGCATTGACCGGTCTCGATGTGCTTCCGCTCCACACTCTTCAGCTGCCGATTGCCGCACTCGACAATCCCTCGCTGCTCGGCATGCTCTTCACCGTGCTCTGGCTCGGCCTCACCATGAATGCCCTCAACTGGTTCGACGGCATTCGCGGGCAGGTGAGCGTGGTGTCGGTCATCGGCTACGTCACGATCGGGCTTCTGTCACTCAGTGACCGCGTGGGTGATTTTTCGCTCGGCATGATCTCGTTTGCGCTTGCCGCGATCGCGCTGGCCTGCCTGTTCTTCGACCGTCCCGGCCCCCTCGCGCTCATCGGCGATACGGGAGCCATGTTCTTCGGGCTCATGTTGGGCGTGCTCACCATCTTCACGGGAGGCAAGGTGGCCACGGGGTTTCTGGTGCTCGGCGTGCCGCTCATCGACTCCGTGATCGTGATTGCCCGGCGCGTGAAGAGAGGAAAATCCGTCTTCCAGGGGGATGCCCAAAGCGAACACCTGCATCACCGGTTACTGCGTAAAGGATGGACCGAGTGGCAGATCATCGCGCTCACGGCAGGGCTGGGCGCCGCCTTCGGCACGACGGCGCTCTTTCTCTCGACCACCGAAAAATTCCTGGCGGCACTCGCACTCTTTCTGATCATGCTGTGGCTTTCCATCTACTCCGGCCGTCGTCCCCTCCCCCCTTCCCCCTAACCCTATCCCTAACCCTATCCCTAACCCTAAACCCTATTTCGTGTACCGCATCGGCTGGCTCAGTGTTTTGAACGGGATGACTTCGACCACCAGTGTGCGTCGGCCATGAGGCAGCACGCCCACTTCGGCGCGGCCGTTCTGAAAGTCTAAGACCGAGAGCGTGTCGGGCTGGAAATCGGCGGTGCCGAAGGCGGCGCGCAGCACGAGATCACGTTCGAAGGCGGGTGACGTCACGACATTGCCCTGCGCATCGAGCAGCGTGAGGCGCATGCGCTCCCAGCCGCGCTCGTTGTAGACACCATCGTGCGCAATCTCCACTGACACCACAGTCGAGCTGGCCGCGGCCGGAACATCCCGATCGTTCAAGACCACCACTTCACGCCTCTGCACGACTTCGGGCAGAGCAGGCGCTGCAGAAGATGCCACAGAGGAGACTGCAGATGCCGCGCTGTGCACCGCTACGGTCGTCACGCGCTGTGTCAGCCGCTCTGCGCGTCGCTGTGCGACACGCGATTGCACGCGCGCGATCCACGTCTGGCTCGTCACGCTCGACGCAGCAGCAGAGCTCTGGACTTTGGTCTTTACGTCCGCAACGGTCGTCACCGGCGCGTAATTCGCCTGGGTGAAGAGCAACGGGTTCACCGTGAACGAGAGACCGCGATCAGCGTGGAATCCCCTGTTGATGGCCGCAGTGGTCGACAGACCTGCCGTGCGCAGCTCTTCGGACGTAAAGGGCCAGTAGGGATGCCATGGCGCATCCTCACGGTCGATCTGAAAGTGCAGGTGCGGGCCCGTGGCATCACCCGTCATCCCCGAGAGAGCGATCTGCTCCCCCTTCTCCACAATGTCGCCGGGGTTCACGAAGGTCGTGCTCAAGTGGGCGTAGTTCGAGTAGAGCACGGTGGTCTCACTGGGACGGCTGGGATCGGGGATATGCGGGTGGCGAATCACCACGGTCCTGCCGAAGCCGGTGGCATCTTTCACCTCGCTCACGATGCCGCTCGCAACCGCGCGCACCGGCGTGCCGATGGGCACGCGGATATCCACAGCCGGGTGGCTGCCGGAACGCTCGGTGCCCGAGACGTACGACCCCATGTAGCCTACCGAGTAGATGACCCGAGCCGTTTCGTCGTTGAGGTTGGACGTGTACTGCGGCAGAGGAATGAGCAGATCAGCCGGCACCTCGCGGAACGTGTGTTCCTGGGGATTGCCTCCGTAGCGGGTCCAGCGGGTGTAATCGGGGACGAGAGCGATGGGCGTGACTGTGCCCGTGTAGACGATGAGGCTATCATCATCGTGACCCAGAACCGATTTCCAGAAGACCTGCCATCCATGCTGACCGATCATGTTGCCGGTGACGAAGGCGAGCAGCGAGAGGATCGCCACCCAAAAGGAGGCGCGCTGCGCCAGATAGTGGAACGCATGAGGTTCCACATGACGGTGCAGAGGGGTCGCGCCGAATCCCAAAGTTTTGCGGGCAACGAGGGTGGTCATGGATGTTGTTTTGCTGGTATCTATAATAACATTTTGCTACATTTTCGTCAATGAGCGATCTGGTCACACTTTGGCTGAGAGATGCGGAAATCACGTCCTCCGCCGGGGCGTCACTCGCCCATACGCTCTACCGCATTCCGGTGACGATTTGGATGACGGGTCCGCTGGGTGCCGGCAAGACCACGTTCCTGCAGGGACTGGGGCGGGAACTGGGAATACCGCAGAGACTTCTGAGCCCCACATTCGCCTTAGAACAGCGGTACCACACCAGGCAATGCGGCGAATTACTGCACATCGATCTGTACCGGCTTTCGCCGAACGATGCGCAGCATCTCGTGCACTCTTCAGATCACCACACGGGCATCCGCTGCATTGAGTGGGCGGATCGCCTGCAGGAATCCCCTGCACAGGAAGGCATCGACATCACGCTCGCAGAACGGCCGGATGACACAGGCAGGGAACTCACCGTGTCTTTTCGGGATCTCGCCCTCCCCTCCTTTGAACAGATCAGCACGTGGCGGGAACAATTCTTTCTCTCACGCGTGATCATCCGCCACTGTGATGCGGTGGCGAACGCAGCTGTGCGGCTGGGTGAGGAGTTGCTGAAGCGGGGGCAGATCATCCGTCTGCAGGCTCTGCGGGCGGCGGCGCAGGTGCATGACTTGCTCCGGTTCGTTGATTTTCATCGCGGTGCGGGCCACATCGAAGAAGAGATCCTCCCGGAGCGCGCGCAGAAGTGGGAGGAGGTCAAAGCCCTGTACCCGGGGCTGCACCACGAGGCAGCAGTGAGCCGCTTTCTCATCGGGCAGGGGTTCCCCGAGCTTGCCGAGATCGTGCGCGTGCACGGTCTCACACTGGCAGATGCCACCCGCGTCACCATCGAGCAGCGCCTGCTCTACTACGCCGACAAGCGCGTGAAGATCGACGAAGTGGTGAGCCTGGAGGAGCGGCTGCGCGATTTCACCGAGCGGTACAGCCACCTGGGAAAGCTTCGGGAATCGGATGCCTGGTACGACGAAGCGCGTAAAACGGAGCGCTCTCTCTTCCCCGATGGGCCACCGTTCTGACACACTGTCCGTATGTTGCTCTCCTCCCCCCTGTTCCTCACGCTCGCCAGCGTCTTTCTGGTGAGCTTTGTCTCCCTCTCGGGGGTGATGCTCTTTGCCCTGCAGGAGAAAATCATCCGCAAATCACTCCTCGTGCTCGTGGGCTTCTCCGCCGGAGCGCTCCTCGGCGACGTGTTCATCCACATGCTGCCGGAGATGGTGGAGGAGGCACAGGAACACCCGTTCTCGCCGTTCCTGCTCATGCTCGCCGGTATGCTCCTCTCCTTCGTCATTGAAAAGGTCATCCACTGGCGGCACTGCCACTGCTCCGCCCTGCCCCTCGCCTCCGCGCACATGCATCCGGTCGGGGTGATGAACCTCGTCGGCGACGGCATTCACAATTTTCTCGACGGCGCGCTGATTGCGGGCAGCTACCTCTTGAGCCCCACGATCGGCATCGCCACGACGGTGGCCGTAGTCCTGCACGAGATCCCGCAGGAGATCGGCGATTTCGCCGTGCTGCTCTACAGCGGATTCTCCACGCGCCGCGCGGTCGCCTTCAATCTGCTCTCAGCGGTGGCTGCCTTTGCGGGGGCGATCCTCGTGCTCTCGTTCGCCTCCCCTCTCCCGTTCCTAGGCTCGCTGCTCCTGCCGATCGCCGCAGGAAACTTTCTCTACATCGCAGGGGCGGACCTGATGCCGGAGTTGCACAAAGAGACCCGCCTGCCGCAGGCTGCCCTGCAATTTCTCGTCATCCTGCTCGGGCTCGGTACCATGCAGCTCCTCACGCTGCTGGAACGATGAGCGTAGCTCTCTAGAGACGCCAGGGAATCATCTCGCGCACAACGGTGAGGACGAGATCGCCGGTGGAGACCAGGAGAATCGTGGGGGCCGCGAGAAGCAGGATCAGCGTAGAGACAATGAGAAATATCTGGAGCTTCTCGGCTGCAGAGAACCCCTGCCCGATACGGATGTGAATCGTGCGCAGGTGTTCCCCGATGCGCAGCAGCACCACAAGAAAGCGATGCAGAATTTCAAATTTCGGCAGAAAGACTCCCGCGAACCGCGCGAGGGTGAGGTCGGCACGCACGATGCCGCTCGCGGCGACGATGCCGATGGTATGGTGCAGGTAGACGGAGAACGTGAGTGCGACGGAGAGCAGCAGAAGGTCGAGCAGACTCTCACGGAATGTTCCCTCCAGTGTTCTCGCCCAGGAGAGACTGTGCACTTCGCGGTACTTCACGAGATCGAGCGCAACGTGCACGGCAATGAGCAACGCGAACGCTCCGAGGTTCAAGAGCGCGGCGAAGACGACGGTGAGCACGAGGTATCCCGCGTGGAAAGCAGGCAGATCATCGTGTTCGTGCGCGAAGTGCCGAAGCGCGAGCAGAGCGGTGTGGGTGTGCATTACTCCTATTATTATACAATGTTTTCTATTTTATGTGAAATATGAATATTCCGGCTCTGCACAAACGCGTGCCTACGTGCGCACAATGGATCGGATATGCTCCAGACGCTCCTTTACCTCCCCCTCAAACCCACGATCCGTCGGTTCGTAGAATGCGCGCGGTTCCATGCCGATGGGAAAGTAGTGCTCCTGCACGACTCCCTTTTGATCGTGATGCGGATACTGGTAGCCCTTGCCGTAGCCCTGATCGGCCATGCCTTTGATCGGCGCATTGCGTAAATGCATGGGTACTTCCAGCGTCGGAGCCGTGCGCAGCACCTCGCGGGCACCCGCCATCGCGCGTGTGATCGCATTCGATTTGGGTGCCTGGCTTAAGTAGATACAGGCATGGGCGAGAAAAAATTCCCCCTCGGGCAGCCCGACAAATTCGAACGCCTGCCACGCCGCCATGACCATCTGCAGTGCGCGCGGATCAGCATTGCCGACATCTTCGCTGGCGAAGATCGCCATGCGCCGAAAGAGGAAGCGCGGCTGCTCCCCGCCCGCGAGCATCTTGAACATCCACAGCAGCGCCGCATCGCAGTCGCTCCCGCGCATGCTCTTGATGAAGGCGGACACCGTATTGTAGTGCTCCTCGCCGTTGCGGTCGTAGCGCTTGCCGTGCTCGTGAAAGAGGCGTGTGACCTCTGCAATCGAGAGCTTCTTGCCGGCAGTGAGCACCGCCATCTCGAGCAGGTTCAAGGCAATGCGAGCGTCCCCGTTGCTCAGCTCCGCAATGTACGTGAGCGCATCGTCACTCACGTTCACCGCTCCTCCGTACCCCTCCTTCTCTTTCAGGGCACGCTGAAGAATCATCTGCAAATCCGGAACGGAGAGAGGCGTGAGCAGGTACACCTGCGACCGCGAGACCAAAGCGGCATTCACCTCAAAGTAGGGATTCTCGGTGGTCGCTCCGATGAGGATCACCGTCCCGCTCTCGACGTACGGAAGCAGGGCATCCTGCTGGCTTTTGTTGAACCGATGGATCTCGTCGATGAAGAGCACAGTACGCTGCTTTAAGCCCGTGAAGAGCTGCTCGGCCTCGGCACAGACCTCGCGGAGTTCTTTGACGCCGCTCAACACGGCATTGATCTGCACGAAGTGCGCGTGCGTGCACTCCGCCACGATCTTCGCGAGCGTGGTTTTGCCCGTCCCGGGCGGTCCGGCGAGAATGATGGAGGAGAGCGTGTCTCCTTCGAGTGCTTTGCGCAGAGCCGTCCCCTCTCCCACGACGTGCGACTGCCCCACAAAATCCTCAAGGGTCTTCGGGCGGAGACGGAAGGCCAGTGGAGCGGAATCAAGTTTTGGCATTGTGAGGATAGGATAACAGGTATTGGAACAGCTTCTTAGCTGATTAGCTGGTGAGCTTTTTAGGTCTTTGTTGCACTTCCACTCACGATTGTTCCCCTCATCACTTCCATTCCTCGCAAGCTAAGAAGCTACTCATACACACGTAGCTCAATGAGGGGAAATATGATAAAATGGAGAACGTTCTGTATGGCCGACTTCTTACAGACCATCGGGCAACAGCAGCCGCTCTCCGAAGCCGAGCAGAAAAAGGCGGGGCAGTCGCAGGCGGCGCCGATGGGTGCTGAGCACGAAGATTTCATGCGCACCATTCTGCAATTGCTCGACTCAAAACAGATCGACGTCTCGAAGCCGCAGTCCATTCTGAAGATGGAGGTCTACAACCGCCTCGACGAGGAGTGGAAGGGCAAGGTGGATCTTGCACTCGTGAACATTGCCGACTTGCTCGGGCACATCGTGGAATTCCGGCTCTCGAAGAAAACTCCCGATGCATCATCCGAGCTGCAGTCGATGATCGAATATCTCTGGCAGATGAAGCAGCGCATCGAAGAGTTCCATGACGTCTTCAAGTTCTGATTCCCTCCCTTTCCGATGACAGACAAACACGTGAAAACAACCGAGAAGCCCGAAGAGAACCTGCGAGAGAGTCCTTCCAAGTTGAACGATGCCGCAAAGAAATCGCCAGATCTGCCTCCGCAGGTGCGCGAGCTCGTGCAGGCGGAAGAGCAGGAAGAGCAGGGGGTGATCCGGGGGACGCGTGCAGCCCTGGCGCAGTTGTCCGGCCGTCTGCCGCCTCCGAAGCTCTCACCGGAACAGAAACTGGAGCGGTTCGTCGCATGAAAGAAGCGCTCCTCACTGTCTTCCCTCTCCCCCTGGGAGAGGGTGGTGCAAAGCACCGGGTTGCGGGATGGGTGAGGGAGCGATCCAGCGAATCCGCTCATCCTCTCTCCACCACGTCATCTGCCGCCTGGCGTACTGGCGCGCCTTTGCCGTGATGGCCTGCTTCAGGGCCGCATCTCTACGCACCTCCTCCACGGAAGCCTTCTGGAGCCGCTCTGCAATGTCACGGTACCCGTGGCTCTGCATACCCGGATCCTCCGCGCTGTACCCATGCTGCAGCAGGGACGACACTTCCTCCACGAAGCCCTCTGCGAACATGGCTTCGGTGCGCGCGGCGATGCGGCGGTGCAGTTCCTCGCGCGGGAGGGCGAGGCCCATGAAGAAGAGATCTTCGTCAGATGAAGTGTTTTTTTTCTTGGCATGCTTCAGCGTCCTGCCGGTGACGAGGCACACTTCCAGCGCACGCAGCAGGTACACGCTGTTGCGCGGATCGACGGAGAGCGCCCCTTCGGGATCGAGCTCCTGCAACTCTGCGAAGAGGGCAGCCGGCCCCTCCGTCTGCAGGCGCTTTCTGAGCGTTTTGCGCAAGGAAGGATCAGCACGATCCACGAACGCCAGATGGTCAACGATCGCGCTCACGTAGAGCATCGACCCTCCGACCAAAAACGGCACATGTGCTCTCTGCCGGATCTCCCCGATCACACGCTCCGCCTCACGCTTGTACCATGCCGCAGTCACTTCTTTCTTCGGATCAAGCTGATCGAGAAGGTGATGCGGAATCCCCTGCATGTCCTCTGTGCGAATCTTGGCCGTGCCGATATCGAGAGCGCGGTAAAGCTGGCGCGAATCGGCATTGATGATCTCCACGGTCTTCCCCTCCTCCGAAAGAGCGTGTGCCAGCGAGATCGAAAGTGCGGTCTTGCCGCTCGCCGTGGGTCCGACGAGCACGAGGAGTGGACGTTTTGCAGTCGTGAGAAATGCCCCGATGTCAGTGATGATCGACGTCTCCATTCGCCCGAATCGTACTGGTATTGAGGGAAAAAACCGAAATGTACTCTCAACTTTACATTCCTCCGCACCACATTCCTCTGCTGGCGCCAACTGCCGGGAAAACACAAAAAGAAGTATAATTCTTGCGAGGTTTAAAGGAATCAATCCCCTACTCCTAACCCTAACCCTAACCCTTCCCCTATCCACATGCATCCCAAGCTCTCTTCGATCGCAGCCCAGATCTCGCGCGGAACGCTCACGCCACAGAACTTCCTCATTCCGACAGTGATCGAGAAGACGCAGTTCGGGGAGCGCGTGTACGACATCTACTCCCGCCTGCTCGAGGACCGCGTCGTGTTCCTCGGTACAGCGATCAATGATGACGTTGCGAACTCCATTATCGCGCAGCTCCTCTTCCTCGAAAAAACGAACGCCAAGAAAGACATCACCCTCTACGTGAACTCCCCCGGCGGACAGGTCACCTCCACGCTCGCCATGTACGACACCATGCAGTACGTACAGCCCGATATCTCCACGGTCTGTCTGGGCATGGCTGCCAGCGGAGGCGCGATCATCCTCATGGGCGGCGCCAAGGGCAAGCGCTTCGCCCTGGACCATGCCGAGATCATGATTCACCAGCCGCTCGGCGGAACAGAAGGCCAGGCCACGGATATCGCCATCCACGCCGACCACATCATCCAGACCAAGAAACTGCTCAATGAGCTCATTGCCCAGCACACGGGCAAGCCCGTGGAACAGGTAACGGCCGACACCGAGCGCGACAAGTTCCTGTCTGCCAAAGAGGCGCTGAAGTACGGGCTCATCGACCGGATCGTGACAAAGGGAGCCTGAGTGCCTCTCATCAAAAAACGCAGCTGGAATGCGTGATGATCACGCGGTTCTTCCAGCCACGTTTTGAGAAACGGGAACGAGGGGGCTACTTCTTCGTGCAGCACTCCTCATCAGAGCAGCAACACTTGAGCAGCTTCACGACGAGAATGAGCGCAATCAGCCAGATGATCGCATTGATGGCTGCAGGCATGGTGTTGCTCAGCGGCACGCCGGCGAGCACGGACTTGAGCAGCATACCGGCCGGAATTGATCCGATAGCGACGGCAGCAGCCCAGGTCGCCACTTCGGGGAACATGCCGAGCACGAGCAGCGCTCCGCCGACGATCATGAGCGCGGGGAGGAGGTAGGCCCAGAGCACGCCCAACATCGTCAGGGCACCGAGATCTTCGCTCACCATGCCCACGAAAGATTCGAAGGTCATGTAGTGGACGAGGCCGACGAAGAGGAGGGAGAGACCCAAGCTCGCGCGGGCGACCGTCCCGACGATACAGGTGGGGCATCGGGGCAACGACAGTTGCATAGAGTGGAGGGGAAAAGAAACAGTTTGGAAAAGTATGGAGACAGCTTCGATCTTGTACAATATATTTGTTCACAATGGACGAATTCCGCAAGGCAAAATCCAGTAGTCTATGGCCGATGTTCACCTGTAAAACACTCGGAAATTTGGGCCGGAGGGGGGTGCTCAAAACGCCGCACGGGGTCATCGAAACACCGTTTTTTCTCCCTGTGGGAACGGCCGGGGCCATGCGCGGCATCACGCACACGGATCTCTTGGACCTGCAGGCGCAGGTCCTCCTCTGCAATACCTACCACCTCCACCTGCATCCGGGAGAAGACACCGTGCAACAGGCGGGAGGCCTGCACCGTTATATCGGATGGGAAAAGCCCATCCTCACCGATTCCGGCGGCTACCAGGTTTTTTCTCTGAGGGGACTTCGACACATCTCTGAGCGTGGAGTCGAGTTCCGCGCACATACCGATGGCAGCAGACATGTTCTGGGTCCACAGGAGGCGACGGAGATCCAGTGGAAATTCGGATCGGATATCATCATGTGTTTCGACGAGTGCCCGCCCTCCACCGCTTCGCGCCGGGAGATCGAAACGGCGGTGGATCGCACGCTCCGGTGGGCGAAGATCTGCAAGACGACACACGACCAGCTGAAACAGTCGGCGAACGGGCCGCTTCTGTTCGGCATCGTGCAGGGCGGACTCCATTTCGATCTGCGCAAGAAGTGTGCTGAAGAGCTCCGTGCCATCGGCTTCGACGGCTACGCACTGGGGGGGCTCGCGGTCGGAGAGAGCGAAGAAGAGATGCTCGGCATTCTGCGGGAGGTCGCCCCCCTTCTTCCGGAAGAGTATCCCCGCTACCTCATGGGGGTGGGCGTCTTGCACCAGCTTCGGGCCTGCGTCGCACTCGGGATCGACATGTTCGATTGCGTGCTGCCCATGCGCATCGCGCGTCACGGAACGATTCTGCTCTCGGATGGATCAGAGATCCGCATCACCAACGCCGAGTTCAAACAGGCGCACGTCCCCCTCGATCCTGACTCACCCTCCGACTTGAGCCGCACGCACCTCAAGAGTTACCTGCACCACCTCTTCAAAGTGAATGAGCGCCTGGCCGAAACCATCGCCTGCAAGCAAAATCTTGGCGTTACGCTCAAAATGATGCGTGACTTGCGCACCAAGATGGATACGCCTTAGGCAGAAATTTTAGTAATTTCGATCTCCGTGAACCCCTGCCGGTGACCATGGAGTCGGCGGTAGCGCTTGCGGCGGTGCATCTTGTAGACGCGCACTTTATCGCCCTTGCCATGGGCGAGCACTTTGGCTTCGACCGTGGAGCCCGACACGTTCGGCGTGCCCACGGCGATGTCATCCTCACCCTTCACAGTGAGCAGCACATCCTTGAATGTGACCGTGCTCCCCGGCTCGGCATCGAGCGCGGGAACCTTCAGCTTCATCCCCTCTTCCACTTTCTCCTGAAAGCCGGCAATTTTCACAATCACGAACATGACCGCGGGAGTGTAAAGAAGGGCGGAACGGAGAGCAAGTCTTATCTCGTCCAGTGTATGGAAGACAGCAGTCTCATCTGCTATCAAGATTTTTATATTCCAAAGTGTTTCTTTCGGAATGCCCTTCCTGATCCACTCTTCAAATATTCCTCGAAACGACGAGCGGTGAGTCTATGTTGGTCCCGGTACCAGACGCTCGCAAGCTCGCGTCGGTACGGGACTCATGCCCAGAGCGTCCTCGGCCTTTGAGAGATGGCCTGCCATGAACCGTGTGCCGCATTGTGCGGTAGCACAAAATGCCGAGCACAGCGAGGCCTGCGGCGCTCTGGTTCATGGCTGGGGAGGAAGGATTCGAACCTTCGAATGGCGGCTTCAAAGGCCGCTGCCTTACCACTTGGCGACTCCCCAACGTGATGACAAGGGACGAGATGCTCTGTGGATAGAGAAAGAGAAAACCGCGCCAAAGATACCCTCTTTCATCATTTTGTCCAAATCGGCTGTAGGCTGGAACATTTTGAAGCAGATGAGCATTCTTAAGCCTGTTTCAGTGCAGGGCATGAGCCTCTCATGAAACCCGGTATTCAATTAGAAATAATGAAACATATTACCGATTTGACAATCATGATAAATATTATTAACAAACGATGGATAAGTGGCTACTGAAGTACTCGATCTAACTTTTGACGAATCGTTCATTTAATTGACTTAACTACAGTAAAGACTAGCATTCATCCCTTTATGGTTTCTGTCCACTTATCATCTATTTTCCCCACGGTCATTATGGAAAAACGAGAAGCAGCGAAGAAAATCTTCGCCACGATTGCCCTATTTCTGCTCTTGGTTTCTCAACCGGGGGTGTCTTCGCTCTGGAGCCTCGTTCCGGCCGTCGCCGAAGAGAGCTCGTCTTCTGAGCAAAGCATGTCTTCAGAGGCGCAGGCTCCTGCGCCGGCAATCGAGCCGCCAATCTTCGATGAATCGCAGGCGGTGCTCATGGCTCCGATCATGCCTTCGAGCTCTGTGGAATCTGTGCCAAACGTCCAGGCATCTATCGAGGAGGACCAGTCCTCATCCGTCACGAATCAGCCTCAGGCATCTCCTGTCGCTGAGCAGGTGGTCACTTCCGGAATGCAGGCATTTTCTGCAGGCGGATCGGCGTTTACGTGGCAAATTATCTGTGGGGAATCTGGCAGCAACCGCAACATCGCCTGCAATGAAGCCTGCAGTCACTGTTGGAGCGATACCTACTACTTCTGGCGGAAATTTCTGCTGAAGGAAATCGGCTATTTCTACCGTGATAACCATGGAAACCGCGTGAAAGTGCCGTTCGCAACGGGCCAGAATATCTGCCGTGACGGCACCTCAGCCGTGAGCGGCGGAGGGACCGTTCCGGCCGGCATCACCGTGCTCGGCACGTACACCTCGTGGAAGATCAATGATTACACGCATCTCTATACCCTCTACTCCGACACGCATTCAGCCATTGTCTGCCCGCGTGGAGGAAACCGCACCGACTACTACTGGGATGACGGCGGAAACCCGGGCACCCACAACGATGGCCGCCTGATCTTCAACTACTCTCCCGCCCCCGCACAGTGCGCGGACGGCATCGACAATGACAACGATGGAGCCACCGATACGGCAGATTTCAGCTGCTCCTCAACGACAGACACCGACGAGACCAATCCCAAGGCCCAGTGCCAGGATGGATCGGATAACGATGGAGACGGCGTTGTAGACGGGCAGGATCCCGGCTGCAGCGGCAACCAGGACAACGACGAGCACAACATCTGTCCCGCAGCCACGCAGACCTCCACCTGCCACTGCGCCACGAACGCGGACTGCACCGCCCCCGACACCTGCCAGAGCGGCATCTGCCGTCCGGTGACGTACCAGTGTAATGACGGCATTGATAACGATAATGACGGGGCAACGGACTTCCCGAATGATTTCAGCTGCTCCTCGGCCACGGACAACGACGAGACGAATCCGAAGGCCCAGTGCCAGGATGGCGTGGATAACGATCAGGATGGAAAAACCGATGCACAGGATCCCGGGTGCTCCGATGCCCAAGATAATGATGAATGGAACGCATCTTCGTCATCCTCATCCTCCTCCGTGCCCGGCACTACGCAGTGCAGCGACGGCATCGACAATGATCAGGATGGAAAAATAGATGCGTTGGTCGAGCTGAGCCCGACCAACGGCCAGACGCGGGTCTGGAACGCCGACACCGTCGGCATTCGCGCCTTCTACAACCAGAAGGCCGCCGAACGCGGATACACGCAGATTTCCACGAACTGGAACGGGCAGGGCATGGTGAGCAACGATGCCACCACCGCAGACAAGATCTGCGAGCTGGCGGGATTCAACACAGTCGTCTCCAGAAACTGCTTCGAGTACGGCACGAGCGGACGCTGTAACTTCTCCAGCTGCGGCGACAACAGTATGGGCGTGTGGAGCACATCTGCCAATAACATGAACATCGTGGGTGCCTGCGGGTACACGTGGCTGGCTTCCCTCACCTGCCGCGACCGTCTGGCCGCCTGCAGTGACGGCATCGACAACGACGGTGACGGCCAGAAAGATATGGCCGACAGCGGCTGCGCAACGCCGAACGATGACAGCGAGATCGCCCACGATCCGGACTGCACCGGTCCGAGCGATCCGACCGAGGCACCTGCCTACCAGTGCTCCGACGGCATCGACAATGACAACGACGGAGCCACTGATATGAACGACTTCAGCTGTTCTTCACCCACGGATACCGACGAGACGAACCCGAAGGCCCAGTGCCAGGATGGCGTGGATAACGATCAGGATGGAAAAACCGATTATCCAAACGATCCGGGCTGCAGCTCAAAACAGGATAATGATGAGTACAATACGAATCCCTACTGCGCCAACAATACGTCCATGACCGCTCCCGAGATGGCATCTGCCATCACCGCGGGCGCCGTGACCGCAACCTTCACGCAACAGGGTGGTCAGGAGATCATCCACATCAATAACACGACAGGCTGCAGGGCGCCGGTGGTGCTGGCCTCGTACAAGGTCTTCATCGCCCCGACGAATCCAGGATGGCTGGATACGCAGGAATTCATCGCAGAATCCGCAGTGACCAACATCCAGCCGACCGGCACGACGGATATCAGTGTGGCTGTTGCCTCCTGCAAATCTCAGGTGGATCTGTGGTACCAATTCGCCCCGCACCAACTGCAAGACAGCGATCCGTATCACAATCCGAATCAGCTTCCCTACGTCATGTTTGCGGCGATGTCCTCGGGCGGTCTCTGTCCTGTTACGACGGCACAGTGCTCCGACGGCATCGACAACGATCAAGACGGTGCCACGGATTGGCCATGGGATTTCAGTTGTTCATCCATCGATGACAACGATGAAACATTCCCGAAGGCCGAGTGTCAGGATGGCATCGACAATGATCAGGATGGAAAGACCGATTACCAGCAGGATCCCGACTGCGGAGGGAACCAGCAAGGAACAGAGGGAACGCCCCT
Organism: Candidatus Peribacter riflensis; assembly: GCA_001430755.1. Classification (GTDB taxonomy): domain Bacteria; phylum Patescibacteriota; class Gracilibacteria; order Peribacterales; family Peribacteraceae; genus Peribacter; species Peribacter riflensis. The sequence goes on from CP013062.1 coordinate 509,206, forward strand.
CCTCACCTGCCCCGGCGGCTCCAATAAGCTCACAATCCTCAGCGGAACGGATACGCTCCTCAATAACGGACAACCGTCCGCGATCACGTGGAGCAATCATGCGCTCTGGAACGCCAGTATCCCCGGCGCTTCCTGGCTCTGGTCTTCCTTCTACGTCACCGACCCGACGGTCCAGCAGGATAACCTCCTCGCGAAGTCGTTCCAGATCCCCGGCCCCGTCACCGCCACGAAACTGACGGTGGCAGCAGATAACCAATTCCGCGCGGCCATCAACGGGCACCTGTTCAACGGAAACTACCACGAAGGGACCTTCCAGAAGGAAATCTCTTACACGAACTCAACGTATTTCCAGCAAGGTGCGAACATCCTTTCTTTCGATGTGAGAAACCTGGGAGTCGCAGGTTCGACAGCGCAGACAAATCCGGCCGGACTCCTCTACCGGTTGGAAGTGTGCTACCAGCCTACGCCGCCTCCCCAGTGCAGCGACGGCATCGACAATGACAACGATGGAGCCACTGATATGAACGACTTCAGCTGTTCTTCACCCACGGACAACGATGAGACGAATCCCAAGGCCCAGTGCCAGGATGGCGTGGATAACGATCAGGATGGACTTGCAGACTACCCGATGGATCCGGGCTGCAGCGGGAATCAGGATAACGACGAGCGCAACATCTGCCCCGCAGCGACGCAGACCTCGACCTGCCGCTGCGCCACGAATGCCGACTGCACCTCACCCGACACCTGCCAGAACGGGTACTGCCGGCCAGTGACGTACCAGTGTAATGACGGTATCGACAACGATCAGGACGGCAAGACCGATTACCCGAATGACCCGGACTGCGTGAGCCCGAGTGATAATGACGAAACCGGCTCGATCGGCAGCTGCAACGGGCAACCGATCAGCCTGACAAGCCTGCCGAATTTGCAATCAATTATCCTACACGAGGATACGACAAACATAGCAACGTATACCTTTGCAAAGAACGATCCCAAGTTGTTCCAGGACCTCAACCAGAGTCCTACATCCTACGACTTCTCTACGAATGCCGACGAGTACTACGATCTCTACATCAGTAACGCCGATGGTTCGGTGAATCCAAACGGCAGTTACCTGACAATCGATGATTTCCGCAACAATACGCTTTTGAATGCCCAGGTTGGCCACAACATAGACGCAGTGGAACTCAAGCTCTCAAGCGGCCCGAGTTTCTACGCAGACAAGGTGGTGAAGGTTGCCATCGGCACAGGCCTCTCCGGCGACTACCTGAACCAGAACGGCTACGCAACAAGGGCGCTCGGCACACCAAATGCACAGAGTACTCGCCTGGGCGATCAGCATGCGCGCCTGGTGCTCGGGTTCTGCGATGCGCTCCAGAATCTGCCGGCATGTTCCGATGGCATTGATAATGATGGGGACGGCGCAACCGACTATCCAGGTGACTTCAGTTGCGACTCTCCGACAGACAACGATGAAACGAATCCCAAGGCCCAGTGCCAGGATGGCATCGACAACGATCAGGATGGACTCATCGACTATCCCAATGATCTTGGATGTTCCAGTGCGCAGGATCAGACCGAGGCCAACACCGATATCTGCAGCGCAGACGGCGACATCAGCATGAAAATTTACCTCACACATGTCAGTAATGAAGGGGCTGGGAATACGCAGCCTAAAATCTATCTGACGAACGAATCGCTTCCCGTGAATCCAGGACAGACCATTGACCTTGTGCAAAACGGAGTGCCTGTGATCGATGCAATAGAACAATTGAATATCCCGGGGCTCTCGGTACAGCGAGGAAATGGATGGGTGCGAATCGGACTGTACGGCAGCCATCCGACACACGAATCCATCGAACGTATGATTGGAGAAATGGTCCTGCTGGGCGCGCAGGTCACGGCATTTGAAAATGATACGCGAGCCAGCAACCCAGTGGAGCGGCCGCGCAACAACATCCACCGTGGCATTCCAACGGAAGACGAAGTGTATCCGAATGTCGGAACCAATAATACTGCGTTCTTCCTGACCGTCGACACGGCGAACGACGTCTTCACGATCCGCTACGCACCTGTACTCTGTCCCGCACCGCAGGCGGATCTCTCGGTGACGAAGAGCGGGCCTTCCTCTGTCGTGGCAGGCAATACGGTCTCGTACACCGTGACCGCGGCAAATGCCGGACCGCATACCGCAACGAACGTGGTCATCGCGGATGTGATTCCAGCAGGGCTGACCTTCGATGCAGGGGCCTCGACCCCGGGTTGTATCCTCAACGGAGCAGGCACCAGCGTGCTGTGCAATAACTTCTCGCTCACGGCCGGGCAGACGCGCACCTTCACCATCGCCTTCACGGTGCCTTCCACGCACCCGTGCGACGGAACGAATATGATCACGAATCAGGCGACGGTCTCCTCCTCGCAGGGGGATCCGAATGCCGGCAATAACACGAGCACAACGGTGACGACGCCGGTGCAATGTCCCGCCGCACCGAAAGCGGATCTCTCGATCGTGAAGACGGGACCGAGTTCCGTGCTGCGCGGCGAGGCGATCGCGTACACCGTGACCGTGACGAATGCCGGCCCCACAGACGCCCAGAACGTGGTGATCACGGATCTGATTCCCACAGGGCTGACCTTCGATGCAGGGGCCTCGACCCCGGGTTGTGTCCTCAACGGAGGCGGAACCAGCGTGCTGTGCAATAACTTCACCTTGCAGCCCGCGCAGAGCCGCACCTTCACCATCGCCTTCACAACGGCTTCTTCGCTCTCCTGCGGATCGACGATCCGCAACACGGCGGATGTCGCCAGCTCTCAGGGCGATCCCAACAGTGTCAATAACCACAGTGAGACCGTCAGCACCGTCACCTGCCCCACGGCGGATGTGACCATTACGAAGAGCGGACCTGTCTCCGTACACCGCGGCGGCAACATCCTCTACACCATCACCGTCACCAACCTGGGTCCGAACCGCTCCGACAACGTCGTGGTGGTCGATCGGCCCGAGTCGATGGCCGGCCTCACCTTCAACGCCGCACAGACCGATCCGGATTGCGTGCTCAACGGCGTAGAGGTGCTCTGCAACAACATCTCGCTGTTGCCGGGCCAGTCGCGCACCTACAACATCGTCTTCACCGTTTCTCAGACCTTCGCCTGTGGCGGAACGATCGCCAATCGCGCGAACGTCAATGTCTCGACGCCCGATCCCCACGGCGACAACAACTGGAGCGAACGGATCGTGACCAGTGTCACCTGTGCGCAGTGTAACGACGGAATCGACAACGATCAGGACGGCGCCACCGATTACCCCGCCGACTTCAGCTGCACGGACCCCAACGACAACGACGAAACGAATCCGAAGGCCCAGTGCCAGGATGGCATCGACAATGACCAGGATGGAACCGTCGACTTTCCGACGGACGTGGGATGCACCTCCGCACAGGACAATGACGAATCGAATCCCCTGCTGACCCCCGATCTCTCGATCACGAAGAGCGGACCGACCATTGCCGATCGCGGCAATGCCGTGAGCTACACCGTGACCGTGACGAATATCGGAGCGGCAACCGCCCTCAACGTCGTCGTGGCCGATGTGGTCCCGACGGGCCTGACCTTCCACGGCGGGCTCTCATCCACCGATTGTCTGCTCAACGGAGCAGGCACCAGCGTGCTGTGCAACAACTTCAGTCTCGCGCCGGGCCAGACGAAGACCTTCACCATCACCTTCAATATTCCGACGAGTGTGAGCTGCGGGTCGACCATCCAGAATACCGCCACCGTGTCGACGAGCAATGACCCGAACGGCGTCAACAATACGAGCCAGACCGTGCAGACGACCGTGCAATGCCCGGTGTCGAACGCCGATCTTGGCATCAGCAAATCAGCGAATCTGACCTCTGTGATGACTGGCGATCCGGTGACCTACACGCTCACCGTGACGAACAGCGGCCCGGGAACCGCCTCGAATGTCGTCATCGGCGATGCCCTGCCTGCCGGAGTGGCCTTCGATGTCCTCTTCACGCAGACGAGCGGCTTTTCCTGCTACCGCCAGCCGAGTGATGCAAACCACCTCGTGTGCGTGCGCTCCTCAATGGCCGCCGGTGAAACCGTGACCATCCGCTACCAGGCGCGCGTGCTCCAGCAGGGAACCTGCTCGCCACGCTCACTCACCAATACGTCGAATGTGACCGCGCTCTCGAGCACAGATCAAAACAGCGGAAACAACTACGCCACAGCGACGGTGCAGCTGACCTGCCCGGCCCTCACTGCGGATCTCTCGGTGCAGAAATCAGTGAGCCCGGCCTCGGTGCTCCAGGGCCAACCCCTGACATACACACTGTTCGTCCAGAACTTTGGCCCGGGAACCGCCCAGAATGTTCTCATCAGCGATGCGCTGCCCGTGGGGTTACCCTTCAATGTCCAATTCCTGCAGTCAGACGGCTTCAGCTGCTGGCGGCAGGGCAGTGACCCCAACCACCTCGTCTGCTCGCGCCCGTCCATGGCCCCCGGTGAAACGGCCACCATCCGCTTCACGGCGACCGTATCCGGCGGCTCCTGCATGCCGCAGACTCTGCTGAACACGGCTTCTGTGACGGCAACGAGCACCTCTGATCCGAACAGCGGCAATAACTATTCCCAGGCCTCGGCGCAGCTGACCTGTGAGTATCCGACCTTCTCAATCGCGAAGACGGACAACCACACCACGGCGATGCCGGGCGACGTGCTCACCTACATCCTGACGGTCTCGAACACGTCTTCGGTGAACGCCACCGATGTCACCGTCACTGATGCCCTTCCCTCCTCCGTGACCTTCCTCTCCGCTTCAGATAGCGGCCAGCTTTCAGGCGGAACCGTCACCTGGTCTCACCTCTCCATTCCCGCACACACGACCAAGACCCTGAGCGTCTCCGTCCAGGTGCAGTACGGCACTTCCAATGGCACGATCCTGACGAATACCGCAAACGTTGCGGGCGTCTCGGCGCAGGATCAGACGACAGTGCAGGTCCAGGACACGGCCGACCTCTCGACCACGAAGACCGGTCCGCAGCTCGCTCAGCGCGGCTCGACGATCTTCTACACCGTCACGGTCTTCAATGCCGGTCCGGGAGCTTCACAGAACGCCACCGTGACTGACGTTGTCCCCACCGGGCTCGTCTTCCTGCCACAGCAATCTTCGCTGCAGTGCGTGCTCGCCGGTAACGTTGTGACGTGCAGCGGCATCTCACTCGCGGCAGGCCAGAGCCAGAGCCTGACACTCGCCTTCGAAATCCCCTCCTCCGTTCCCTGCGGCCAGATATTGCTCAACGCGGCGGAAGTGCACGGGACCAATGATCCCAACTGTGTGAATGACCTGAGCCAGACCGTCACGACCGCGGTACAGTGCATCAACCCCACGTACACCATCACCAAGACGGACGGGCACACCACCGCAGAGCCGGGCGAAGCCCTCACCTACACGATCTCCGTGACGAACACCTCGACGGTGAATGCCACGAGCGTGACTGTTACCGATACGCTGCCGGCCCTCGTCACCTTCGTCTCTGCCTCTGACGGCGGAACGCAGGCAGGCGGAACGGTGACCTGGAGCGGTCTCACCATCGCGGCAGGCGCGACGAAGCAGCTCACCGTGCAGGTGCAAGTGAATCTGACGGCCCCCGATGACGCGGTCCTGACGAACTATGCCGCCGTTGCCGGCATGTCGGCGCAGGATTCCACGACCGTTCAGGTACCGCCGACCAACGCGGATCTCATCATCATGAAGACCGGATCGATGACGGCCATGCAGGGCAACATCGCCTTCTACGCCATCACGGTCTTCAATGCCGGTCCGAGTGCGTCGCAGAACGTTGTGATCGGTGACGTCATCCCCGCAGGATTCACCTTTAACCAGATGTATTCCTCACCGGAGTGTGTCTTGAACGGCGCCGGCACCAGCGTGCTGTGCAATAACTTCACGCTCGCAACCGGCCAGAGTCGCAGCTTCACCGTCGCCTTCAATGTGACGGCCAGTACGGTCTGCAACGCCGCCGTTCAGAATACGGCCACGGTCTCGACGAGCAATGACACGAATGACTCCAACAACACGAGCCAGACGGTCTCGACCACCATTCAGTGCCCGAACCCCACCTTCACCATCACCAAGACGGATAATCAGACGACCGTCCAGCCCGGCGGAACGCTGACGTACGTGATCGCAGTGACCAATACCTCGCAAACCGCGGCAACGAACGTGACGGTGACCGATACACTCCCCTCCTCCGTGACCTTCCAGAACGCTTCCGATAGCGGAACGCACACGGCGGGAACGGTGACGTGGACGGGCCTCAGCATCGGTGCAGGGGTGACGAAGATACTCACCGTGCAGGTGCAAGTGAGTGCTCAGGCGACGAATGGAACTGTCCTGACGAACGCCGCAACGGTTGCAGGTACCTCGGCACTGGATACGACGACCGTGCAGTCACAGATTTCCAGCTTCACCATCACCAAGACGGATAATCAGACCGTCGTGCAGCCCGGAGCACTGCTGACCTACGTCGTCTCCGTGACGAATACTTCGCAGGTGAACGCCTCGAATGTGACCGTCACCGATACGCTGCCGGTCCTCGCCACCTTCGTCTCTGCCTCTGACAGCGGAACGCAGACAGGCGGAACGGTGACCTGGAGCGGTCTCACCATCGCGGCAGGCGCAACGAAGCAGCTCACCGTGCAGGTGCTCGTCAGCCAGACGGCTCCGCATGGAACCGTGCTGATCAATACCGCAACCATTGCAGGTCTCTCTGCCATCGATACGACGACCGTGCAGACGCAGACTTCCACCTTCACCATCACCAAGACGGATAATCAGACGACCGTCCAGCCCGGCGGAACGCTGACGTACGTGATCGCAGTGACCAATACCTCGCAAACCGCGGCAACGAACGTGACGGTGACCGATACACTCCCCTCCTCCGTGACCTTCCAGAACGCTTCCGATAGCGGAACGCACACGGCGGGAACGGTGACGTGGACGGGCCTCAGCATCGGTGCAGGGGTGACGAAGACATTGACCGTCACCGTGCAAGTCGGATCTTCTGCCACGAACGGATCCGTTCTCACCAATACCGCAAGCGTCTCGGGTGTCTCTGCCCAGGATACGACAACCGTGCAGACCACGACCCAGGGAGCGGATCTCTCGATCATCAAGACAGGACCGAGTACGGTCCAGCAGGGCGGGATGATCAGCTACACCGTGACCGTCACCAATCACGGCCCCGCAGCCGCAACGAATGCCACCGTGACCGATGTCATCCCCACCGGACTGACCTTCAATGCCGCGTCTTCCTCGGGCTGTACCTTGAACGGCGGAGGAACCTCGGTCCTCTGCGGCATCCCCAGTCTTGCCGCCGGACTGTCAAAATCCTTCACGCTCGCCTTCACTGTACCCTCGTCCAGCGTGTGTAACACCACAGTGCAGAACACCGCCACGATCTCGAACGCGAACGATACGAACAGTGCCAATAATACGAGCCAGACCATCGGGACACTCGTCCAGTGCGCCGAACCGACCTTCACTGTCAGCAAGACCGACGGCCGCACCACCGTGCTCCCCGGAGAATCGCTGACCTACCAGATCACCGTGACGAACACGTCTGCCTTCGCCACCACAAATGTGCAGGTGACGGATGCGCTGCCGTCGGGAGTCACCTACGTCACCTCTTCGGACAGCGGAACGCTCTACGGCTCGACCGTGAAGTGGACGCTCGCAAACCTCGCGGCTGGCGCCAGCAAGTCGCTCATCGTCATCGTCACCGTGCCCTCCTCGGCATCGAACGGAACCGTGCTCACGAACATCGTGATCGCCGGTACCGCCACGGCAGTGGATACGACCACGGTGAACACCAGCAGTTCGAGCTCAAGCTCCAGTTCCAGCTCCTCGAGCAGCGCGTGTAATCTGACCGTCACACTCAGAGATTCTCAGGATCCCGTCGATCCCGATGAAACCTTCACGTACACCGTGGAAGTGCGCAACAACGACTCGACGACGCTGAACAACGTCACGCTCACGCAAACCCTGGATAGCAACGTGAACTTTGTCTCAGTGACCGGCAATGGCAACAACGATTCCGGCAACACCATCCGCTGGACGGGCCTCTCGATCGGCGGCTACGCCACCTCCACCTTTGAAACGACCGTGCGTGTGAAGGGTGACCGCGACGGCGCGACCATCCGCTCCAATGCCTTCGCCTGCTCGACGCAGGACAGTGAGAACACGCAGGTGACGGGCAATGACATTCCGCCTCCGCCGCCTCCTCCGCCTCCCTCCGGCGGGTACCTGACGATCGATAAGCAGGCGGATCGCAGCGAAGCGCAGGCCGGCAGCATCATCGCCTACACCATCACCGTCCGGAACCAGAGCAATACGGCCATCGGACCCGTGATGATCGAAGACACCTTCTCTGCAAGCGACATGACCGTGGAGTACGCCGATGGAGGCTCCATAGGCGGCGGATCGATCAGCTGGGATCTGGGCACGCTGGGCTCCAATGCCACGCGCCTGATCCACTACCGCGTGCGTCTGAGCCAGAGCCTGCAACACGGCCAAACCGTCCAAAACTCCGTGCGCGTCGTCAATGGCAACGCCACCGCCAGCGAGCAGGTGAATATCATCCGCTACTTCCCGCAGACCGGTCTGCTCGAGCGCTTCATCAAGTCGCCGGCAGACAAGGCCGCCTTCCTCCAGCCGGTGACCGCCAAGAAACGCCCGGCCGAAGGCGATGCCAGCATCCCCATGCTCACGTGGCTCATCCTCGCCTCTATGGGGCTGACCACAGGCGGATTCCTGGGGAAGAAACTCATCTTCATGGGAATGTAAGCATCGTCCATTCCACACAGGAACAAGGCCCCGCCGATCCCGGCGGGGTTTTGATATGCAGGCTCACTGCTGCGATGAGCCGAGCACGAACTCCTCCACCTTGCGCGGCAGCTCCGTGCGCAACGCCGCATCCAGAAGCGTGCGTTCCTCAGCCGAAGGCACGCTCAGCACCCACTCGGCGAGGTCCGCCCCCGCAGGGGCCTGCCCCAGCCCGATGCGCAGCCGCGGGAATCCCTCACCGGCGTTCTCGACCACCGATTTGAGTCCGTTGTGCGTGCCCGGTCCTCCCTGACTGCGAAAGCGCACTTCGCCGAGCGGCAGATCGCAATCATCGCTGAGCACCAAAAGCTGGAACGTCGGATCGGCTTTGTAGTAGTCGACCAGCTTGTGCACCGCCTCGCCCGAACGGTTCATGTACGTCTTTGGTTTCACCAGCAGCACCGGCACAGTGCCGATCATCATTTCTGCAATGGATGCCTGGAACTTCGGGCGATCGCGCCACTCTCCTCCTCCGAATACACTGTGCAGGGCATCGAGAGCCCGAAAACCCGCATTGTGCCGTGTAGATTCATACGAGGAGCCGGGATTGCCGAGGCCGACGATGAGCAGGGCAGGTTTCACAAAAGAGAGTGTAGCAGACGATACTCCCCGGCGAAGCTCCACAGGAGCGAAGACGGGTCAGGACAGGAACTGGTGCACGATCTGCGCGAAGGCCTGCAGCGCCCGCAGGCTCTGTGCCTCGGTCACACGAATGCCCACATCATGGGCGATACTGTTCCGCAGCCGGTGAGCGATCCAGAGTTCCTCCGCATGGTGAAGCCGTGGAGCGGCCTGTTTCAGTTTTTCGGCGAAGGTACCCTGATAGTCGAGTGCCTTGAGCACGGCATCGCAGACCTTCTCGGCATCCAGCACGCGCTGTGCGGGGCTCTTCAGTTCCAGAGCAGCATCCCACGCAGACCGCAGGCGCTCTTTCTGCAGGGCGGGAATTTTTGTCCGTCGCCGCTTCGTCGCCCAGATCACGAAGGTGAGGCTGGCGATCGCGAACCCGGCGAGGAGGAGCATCCAGTGCATACGGTCACGATTTCACGGTGATCTTTCTCTTCGTCAGCTCCCCCAACGAGAGCTCGCGGCTCACCACGCCCGAGAGCAGCTCCTGAATGCGCTTGGCATCTTTGAGGTTCTTGCCGTGCAGGTAGGCCTCCATATTTGCGAGGATCGCCGCAGCGACGAGGCGCGGCTGCGAAACATTGTCGAGCGACACCGTGCCTCCCGTCGAGACCTTTTCCACCGTGATGGTGCCGTAGCGGAACAGCGTGCCTGAGATGCCCTTGATCTCGTACGTCACTCCCTGGATATCTGAAAAGAGAATCTTCGTCGCCGAACGGTGGAACCACCCGTGCCACTGCACGTCGATGATGGCCCGGTCCGTGATGAGCCAGACATCGAGAAAGTAATCGAGAAAGTTCCGCATCCACCATACCAGAGAGAGCACGCTCCACACGGCCACGACGTAGAAGATCATCAGAAACGGCGCGATGGCGAGGAACGTCCAGGACGCGACGAAAGAGACCGATGGCCAGAAGAGATGCTGCAACCCCAGACGCCAGTGCGTGTGGACGTACAGACGGACCTCCTCATCGTCCTCCAGATGTTTCTGGAAACACCAGTGATTGAGCTTGGCGAGGAGCGAATGCACGGCCGCAGTGTAGCAGATGAGGAGAGGGGAAATAGAGGAGGCAAAGGAAGCAGAGGAAACAAAGGAAAGAGAGGAAAGAGATGATTGGCCAGCAGAAGGCATACGAAGAAATTCCTTTATTTCTTCTCATTCTTTTGTTTCCTTAACCTGTCCCTACACAACTTCTTCTCCATCCCCTATACTGGATCAGATGATCCGGAAGCCCTTCACCCTCTGGTTCCACTTCTTCGATGTTCTGCTGAACATCGTCATCATCGTGGCGGTGGTGGCGGGCATCCGGACGTTCCTCGTTTCACCGTTTCAGGTGGAGGGCAACTCCATGATCGACACACTCGAGAACCGCCAGTACATCATCATCAACAAGCTCGTATACTTTCTGAACAAGCCGGGGCGCGGCGACGTCGTCGTCTTCCGTCCACCGAACACCGACCACAGCAAACACTACGTGAAGCGCATCATCGGCGAGCCGGGCGACGAGATCATCATCCGCAACGGATCAGTCTTCGTGCGCGTCGGCGGCAAAGACAAAGAACGCCAGGTCGCCGAGCCCTACCTGAATGACCGTAACCAGGATCACACCTACGTCGGCGCGGCGGGCAGTGGAGAAGAGAAGCGCTATCCCGTCCCCGCGGGCCACTACTTCCTGCTCGGCGACAACCGCTTGGGGAGCCTGGATTCCCGGTCCTTCCGCAATGCGCAGAACGAGCCCACTCCTTTCGTGCCCGAAGATGACATCAAGGGACGCGTCTGGTTCGTGGCCCTGCCCTTAAGCAAAGCCCACGCCATGGAGGCACCGGAGTACGGTTTTTAGGGATAGGGTTAGGGCTAGGATTGAGGTGTTTTTTAGGGAACTTTTTTCCCGATACCCTAGTCACTTTCTCTCCCGACCCTCACCCTAATCCTATCCCTATTTCCTCATCATTCCCTTGCACCCGCCCAAAACCCCTGTACAATCGCTGTATTCCCCTTCCGGGGTTTTTTCTTCTAAGCAAGCAATGTTCAAGAAGACTTCTGACTACCTCCGTGGCGCCGTCGAAGAGCTCCACCACGTCCGCTGGCCCACCCGCCAGCAGGCCGTGCGGCTGTCACTCATCGTGATCGCGTTCGTCTTCGGCACGGCAGTGCTCTTCGGCGTCGTGGATTTCCTCCTCGCACGCGTCGTCTCTCTCCTCCTCTCCTTCACCTAACCCTAACCCTAACCCTAACCTTCACCCTATTCGTATGGGCAAGCAGGATCCGAATGCCGGACGCAACTGGTACGTCGTCCACACCTACGCAGGCTATGAAGATGCCGTGCGCCAGGCCATTCTGCAGCGCGTGGAATCCTTCGGCATGCAGGATTACGTCCTGGATGTGCGCGTACCCAAAGAGAAGCAGCTCACCTTCAAGAAGGGCGAGCCAGTGGAGGAAGAGCGCAAGCTCTTTCCGGGCTACGTGCTGGTAGACATGATCGTGACCGACGAGAGCTGGTACCTGGTGCGCAATACGCCGAACGTCACGGGCTTTGTGGGTTCGGGCAATATTCCGGTCCCCGTCACGCCCGAAGAATTCGGCGTGATCGAGCGCAGAGTGGGCGAACAGGAGGCCAAGTACAAATCAGATTTCCAGATCGGCGACCTCGTGGTGATCATCGACGGTCCCTTCAAGAACTACGAGGCGACGGTGAGCGCGGTGGATGTGAACAAGGGCAAGCTGACCGTGATGGTGCTGATCTTCGACCGCGAAACTCCCGTCGAACTGGATTTCACGCAGGTGAAGAAGAAGTAAAGCCGTCTGCTCAACGGGCATCGCCGAAATCCTTCGGGAGGAGGATCAGAACGCCGTTCACCGATTCTGGATCAATGGCCTGCTCATCACCGTTCGCATCGATATAACTGATCTCATGGAATTGTTCGGCATCCGTTGCCATGAGAACGAGTGCCCGATTGCCGACGTCCTTGCGTGCGATGGAACGTGACTCCTCGAAAACCTCACGAACCTGTTCGTACCCGAAATCTTCACGGGCGACTTCTCCCGCCTCCCTGAGAGCTGTCAGTTTCTGCCAGAGAGGATGTGCTGTGCATGTCTGAAGAATTTCTGCACGGATGGCCGCCCCGATCTCTCCTACTGCCGGATGGGGGGCATCGGCCTGAGGTTCGGAATTCACTGCTTTCGGCTCTTCAACCATATTTGCTATTATACATTAAATATTATTTTCATCAACTTCACTCTCTGCATGCTGCATACTGCATGCTGCATACTGCATGCTGCATACTGCATGCTGCATACTGCCCCGCGATGCCCGCCCGCCAACTCCTCATCACCGGTCTGGTCCAGGGCGTCTTCTTCCGCGCGGAAGCAAAGAAGAAAGCGGACGCCCTCAAGCTCACCGGCTGGGTGCGCAATAACGATGACGGATCCCTCGAGATGCACATCGAGGGTATGCCAGCGGCATTGCAGCAATTCGAACAGTGGTGCCAGCGCGGAACGCAGGCGGCACGCGTCGAAGAGGTGCAGGCGAAAGACGTGCCGGAGGATTACGGCAAGACCTTCGTCATACAGATGTGAACAGGCACCGCGCACTATAATGCCCCTCTCGCGCTCTGCACTTCTCGTGGGAAGAGCAGCAGGAGCCCCGTCATTTCGACAATGTGACCGACGCAGTACCCCAGTGCCAGACTGAAGACACCCAACTTCGGAGCGAGCGACCACGAGAGCGCGATGGCAATCACGCCATTGAATACGGTGAGAATCGCCGGGATCGTCGTATGTTTGGTGGCGAAGTATGCCCGCGTGAAGAGGTGGTTCAGGCTCTCGAAGGGAATGCTCAGAGCGTAGAGCGCGAGACAGGTGAAGAAGACCGGCACGAAGAGCGTCTTCAAATGAATGAGCCATGCCGCAACGGGCGTGAGGAGCACGAGCAGAATCGCCCCCGGAATCGTGAGCAGGAGCATCCACACGACTCCCCTCTTCAGGTACTGGCGGTACCGCCCCCACTCGCCGCGCGCCGCAGACTGACTCAGGGGCGAAAAGAGCGAGAGGGCCAGCGCCATGCCGGTGACGCCCACCACCACCGACTGAAAGTTGCGCGCGTAGGCATTGACCGCGATGGAACCGACCGAGAGCCCCGAAGCGATGCGATCGAACACGAGCAGTTCCACCTGCAGCGCCCCGAGTGCAAGCATGCGCGGCAACATGAGCAGCCCCATCTCAGTCAGATCCGGATGCCACCACGTGAGTGCGAAACGGTATCCGGCGCGGACGATGGCGAGCAGGCGGATGAGCGTATAGAGCAGTGCACCAGCGAGCGTGCCGAGAATGGGACCGTAAGGACCGACGAACGGCGTGAGCCAGAGCGTGCCTGCGATCGTGCCGAGGGTGAAGACCACCGGGGTCAACCCGTAGATCCAGAAACGCTGGATGGTATTGAGGTACTGGCCGAATGCGTTGCCGAAGACGAAGAGAAAATTCGTGAGGAGCGCGATGCGCGCGAAGGTGGTGTAGAGCGCAAGACTCTCGCCTTCGAATTGCGTAAAGGCCGGAGCCACCCACGGAAAGACCGCCGCCAGCAGCAGAGCCAGAACGCCGAAGAGGATGGCTGCCACCGTGATGACTCCGTTAAGGAGTGCCGACATGGCACTCCGGTTTTGTGCCGCCTCGTACCGCGCGAGCAGGGGCACGAGCGCCACCGAGAACCCCGCCATGATCGTCACCTGAAAGAGGAGGTCTGAGGGACGGAAGGCCGCCACGTACACATCCACCACCGCAAGGCCGGGGAACGTGCGGTTGAGCAGGTTGTCGCGGATGAGTCCGGCGAACGACGCCGTGAATTGCGTGACCGCGAGCACGGCCGCGCCCCCGAGGATGCGATGCTGGGAACGAAGAGCGCTGAAGCGCATACACGGAGTGTAGCGAGAGCACACGCAAAATGCAGCGGGACTTGCACGCATTCCTCAGGACTGCACGGCTACCGTGAGACGTCGTCTAAGACGGCCTGCATGTACTCGAGCGTATTGATGCCCTCCACGATGCGCATGGACTGGGTCTCGTTGTTGAGGAAGACAAAGGAAGGCGACACGTAAATTTCGGTGTCGGTCTCGGCCATCGCCTTGTCTTCGAGCACGTAGTCGTACAGCTCTTCACCCTCGATACAGGTCTGCAGACCCACGGCATCGGCACCCACCTGTGTTCCGAACGAGAGCAGCAGATCAAGCGGCAGAAGGCTCCCGCGCTCGTTCATGAGCAGATCCAGGTACGCCCAGAAACCGTCGTTCCCCAGCTGCTGGGCAACGCACTCTGTCGCAATGCCGGACCGGTAGTCGTTCTGATTATCCGTGCCCGGGTAGTGGCGGAAGACCCAGTGCATGCGGTCACTGTTCTGCTCGAAGAACTCGCCCATCTTCATGTGGATCAACTGCGTGTAGAGGCTGGTGAGCGCTCCGTACTCCACGAGCGTCACCTTGGTCTGCGGGTTGCCGCGGATGTGCTCATCGGGTTCGATGTCTGTAAGAAAGAGGTACGGGCTGGGCTCCTGCGGCAGGGGCTTGTCGCCGGTGTACTGCGCGATGTCTTCGTACTTTTTTAAGTCAGGCTGCGCCACCGGAGCGATGAGAGGCACGGCAGGCTGCTCCGGAGCGGCCCCGCGAAACGGCTCGGGACGGCCGATCATCCACTCGGCAAAGAAGTACCCGCCGATGAGGATCAGCAGGCACAGAGCCACGAAGAGCCATACCTTTGTCCGGTCCTGCGATTGCATCATACTACGCAGAGAGTACGAGAAGTGTGCGCACGCGCCTAGACCCCACAGCTTGACTAGTCTCTTTCATATGCATGAGTGCTATTTGGAAGTGATGAGGACATAACAAAACTAATACGCAATCGAATGGCTCTGATGCAAGGAGAGTCAGATGCGTGAGTACATATCGCACTGGTACGCTTACGGGCAACTATGCGACATCTGTTGGGAAGAATCACAGTGGGAATCGCGCTCGGCATCGTGCTGATTCTCGTCCTTCAGCAGAATGTCTCGCGCAAACCGGAGGGAGGCTGGAATTTCTTCGCAGCCTTGGTTGATGTCACGGACTGCCCGGTGGGCACGCACGTCTTCCACTGCAAGTGCAATCCCAAGACCATCGCAGCAGCTGAAGACATATCCGAGGAAGAGGCAGGGGGAAAGGATGTGTACTGCTGCGCCGTCACAGAAAAAGGCTATCTCGATGAGATGAAGAATCCCAATGGGGCAGTGGCGGAGGAGGGGTACAACAAAATGGTGGCCTTCCTCAAGCTTTGGGGGGAGCATTCCGGCTCCGACGAAGAAAAAGAAAAATTCTTCAATGGGGAGTTCGCGATGACGTACGAGAAGAGTGATGGAACCCAGGCACAGGAAAACCCCTCCTGCCCCACAGTCAGCTGCAACGACTGTAATGAATACATCAACATCATCACCGGTCAGGGGGGAAGCAGTTATCCCTCCTCATCCGGAACCTCCTCCGACGGCGGAGGAAGCTCTGCCAGCGGCGGAGGCAGTTCAGCCAGTGGAGGAGGTTCGAGTCGTGGGGGTGGCGGCAGTTCCCGGGCAGGTGGGCGTTCAAGCGCGGGCGGAAGCTCCAGTGAAGGAGGCAGCAGTTCAAGCGAAGAAGGATCCAGTTCCTCTGAAGAGTCCAGTTCCTCTGAAGGAGGATCAAGCTCGAAAGGGGGAGGAGGCTCCCGTTCCTCTGGCGGAGGATCGAGTGCCAGCGATGAGAGCTCATCTGAAGAAAGCTCCAGCTCAGAAGAGAGCTCGAGCAGCGAGGAGAGTTCCAGCTCGGAAGAGAGTTCGAGCAGCGAAGAAAGCTCCAGCTCAGAAGAGAGCTCGAGCGAAGATTCTTCGTCTTCTTCCAGTAACGCCTACTACGTCATCTGCGACAAAGTTGATCCTAAAGGATACTGCTGTCTCGTCACTGATGCGTCCCAAGGAAAGAAATGCGACAAGCTGGGCAGCCCCGATACCTGCCAGAGCCCCGGAACCGATCCTGCAAAAAAAGATAACGTGCGTGGCAACTGGTACCTCGCGCAGGCACAGCAAGGAGTGCCGAGCAATCTGCAGGGCGCCCAGAACCGCTGCATGAGCGAAGGAGGCGGATCGGATGCGGGCGGCCCCAAGGAGTGCAAGGGCGGATGCGGGAACGGCGAGGTGGAAGAGGGCGAGGCGTGCGATGAGGGGAGGGCGGACAATACCGACCCCATGGCCGGCTCCGTCGCCGAGGCCCCTGGCTGCACCGGGGAAAAATGTGGCAATGGCACCGTGAACATCATGCGCTCTCTTTCGTACGCACGTGAACCCGTGCGCGGAAAAATGCTGTGGAGCGATGCGTGGGGTGAACAACTCAAGAAGAGCAACTGTACGGATGAATGCAAAATTGCAGACTGTTCCGAGGCAGGCAAGGCAGGCAACGCCGAGGATCAGATGAAGGCCATCAACGGCTGCCTCGGCCTCCACACCGATGACGCCGCTGAGTTGGTCTGCACTCCCATCAAGAAACAGTTCATCGACGATAAGGAGTTTGTCATTCCGAAAGGGAATGTGGGCGTGGGAGATTCCCCGTCACTCGACAATGTCGAGACGGATTTCGCCTCCTGCACTCTCCTCCCCGGAAGGAGCACCGACTACTCCCAATTCATCATGGGTGGCGGACAAGAATTGGGCTCCCCACTTATGGTGGAGGAAGACGAGGGAGGGATCGCCTATTCGCCAGCTTCTCCCTTCCTCGCCCAGGCAGCTCCCCCTCCCGGTGCCGATGCTGGTCCCTGTGCTGCGAACAAAGGTCAATGTGCCGGAAACGCAGCACCAGACCAGAAAAAAACTGGGGTGGTGGGGGATCTGTGCGGGTGCTACTGCTGGACTGAAAAAGCAGGACGCGTTGATGACGCAAACAAACCCTGCAGTTCCGGCGGTGACTGCAAGAGCGGCACGTGTTACATCGTTGATACCAACGATCCGAATAAAAAAATCCAATGTAAGGGGAACTCAGATCCTGCATGCACCGACGCTCAAGCGCATGCCATTGGCAAATGCGCCAGAACGGTCTACTACTGGAATCATCCGCAGTGCGGCCCACGCGCCGATAAGCTAGGCATGCTCTGGTGCGTCAATCACGGCTGTGTGGAGCACCCCATCCGCGAGCGCAAGAGTGTCAATCGCAAAGATGAAACTCCCTTCCCGCCCATGGGTCAAGGCGGCATGCCCGGCAAACCGGGCGGTGCACCCGGAGGTGGAGGTCCGGGAACCGGAGGGGGAACCGGAGGCGGAGGAGATACAGGTGGCGGTGGCGGTGGGGGCGGAGGAGGAGGAAGTGGAGGCTCTGGCGGCAGCGGCGGGAGCTCACGCGCCAGTGTGATCTCTTCCGCCAGATCGAGCGTGGTGAGCAGCACAACCTCCAAGAGCAGTTCCAAGAGCAGTTCCAAGAGCAGCAGCAAGAGTGGCTCGAGTGGGGGTGGGCCTCCCGGCGGGGGCAGCAAATCCAGTGCGAGCAAGTCGGCTTCAAGCAAATCTTCGAGTAAATCTTCCAGCAAGTCCTCTTCCTCCTCTGCTTCAAGCAAGTCTACAGGCCCGTCTTCTGCCTCCTCTTCCTCCAGCAAATCTTCCTCATCCTCCTCTGCTTCAAGTAAATCTACAGGCCCGTCTTCTTCCAGTAAGTCTTCGAGCAGCAGTAAGAGTAGCAGTGGAAGCAGCCAGAGTTCCTGCAGCTCGCCCTGCTCCCGCAGTTCGTCTTCGTCACGATCTGCCAAGTGCGGGAACGGGCGTATCGATCTGGGCGAAGACTGTGACAATGGAGGAATGTGCAAGGCTGGTCCACGGCAGTTCGCAGAGTGCAATGCAGATGCTGACTGCTTCGAGGCACAAGGGCAGTGCATGGCGGGCTGGTGCAGCGACGGACTCCCCTGCTTCGGCGACTGGGATTGTGTCGATCTGTACCAGTGCATCTACAACTCCCTGAAGGATCCCTCCTGCACCGCGCAGTGCAAATGGACCAGCTCCCGCTCGTCGTCGAGCAGCCGGACCTCGGGCCTCAGCAGCGGATCAAGCCAGAGCAGTCAGTCTAGTAGTGGAAGTAGTGGAAGTAGTGGAAGTAGTGGAAGTAGTGGGAGCAGCAGAAGCAGCACCTCGAGCATCGTTATTCAGAGTTCCCCATCATCACGCTCGTCCAGTTCATCCACCCTCTCCAGTCGTTCTTCTTCCAGTTCCTCCAGCAGGTCCCGACTGTGCGGCAACGCCCTCATCGAGATCGGCGAAGACTGCGATAACGGAAGCATCTGTGCAGCAGGAGACTTCGCCGGACGGCGGTGCGCACGGAACAGTGATTGCTCCTCCTATCGGGGTCCGTGTTCCGCAGGCACGTGCTCCGGCAAGCCCTCTGTCTTCTGCGGAAGCGACTTCGACTGCATAGAGGAATTTGCCTGCACCTATGATACGGCCTCAGATCTCACCTGCTCCACTCAGTGCAAATGGACAAGCTCCCGCTCCTCGTCGAGCAGCCGGACCTCGGGCCTCAGCAGCGGATCAAGCCAGAGCAGTCAGTCTAGTAGTGGGAGTAGTGGGAGCAGCAGTAGCAGGAGCTCCGGTTCGTCACGCACGTCCACTCCGCCCTTCTGCGGCAATGGTGTTCTCAACAGCGGCGAAGATTGTGATGACGGCAACCTGACGAACGGAGATGGCTGCGACAGCTTCTGCCAGCGCGAGAATATCATCGTCCAGCAGTGTGGCAACGGACGCGTGGAAGTTCCGGAGGAATGCGATGACGGCAACCGCATTGCCGGCGATGGCTGCGCTCCCACCTGCATGCGTGAGAATCCTCTGGCAAGCTGCGGCAACGGCAGTATCGAGGCTCCGGAACAGTGCGACGATCGTAATACCACGGACGGCGACGGCTGTGATCGTTTCTGTCGCATCGAGTATCCCTGGGGTTCCAGCTCCAGCTACACTCCCGGCCAATTCGTCTGCGGCAACAATATCCTCGAACCGGGAGAGGAATGCGATGACGGCAACCGCATGATCGGAGACGGATGCAATTCCCTGTGTCGCAGGGAACAGACGTCCGGACAGCCCGTTTGCGGCAATAGTCTCAAGGAAGCATTTGAACAGTGCGATGACGGCAACCGGCAGGCGGGTGATGGATGTGATGCCTCGTGCCGTCTGGAGTCGACCATCATCACAGGTACACCCAATTGCGGCAATAACCTCCTGGAGTCGGGTGAAGAGTGCGACGATGGCAACCGGCGGGATTTTGACGGCTGCTCCGCCACCTGTTTCCATGAGCAAGGATCCTGCGGCGACGGCATCATCCAGCAGGCTCTCGGCGAACAGTGCGAACCGTCGATTCCGCGCGATCCCGATAACCCTCTCCCCTACGGCTGCGGCCCGAACTGCCGGTTCACCTTAAACTTCTGTGGGAACGGGCTCCTCGATGCGGGTGAACAGTGCGATGCAGGTTCACGCCTCAACAGTAATCAGCCCGATTCCCTCTGCCGACTCGATTGTTCCCTGCCACGTTGCGGAGATCGCATCGCGGACAGTGGGGAACAGTGTGACGACGGCAATGCCAAGAGCGGCGATGGCTGCGACCGCTTCTGCTTGCGCGAGGGCGGCGCCCCTGGTTCCTCCGCAGGATTTGCTGGCCAGTGCGGCAACGGGCGTATGGAAAATGGGGAACAGTGTGACGACGGCAACCTCAAGGTGGGTGACGGATGCAACGCATCGTGCCGTGTCGAAGCTGGCTGGCGCTGTGATGCCTCTGGGTGCTGCTTCACAGCAACCATCTGTGGCGATGGTATCCGTGGATGTAATGAGCAGTGTGACGACGGCAATCTCAAGGTGGGTGACGGATGCAATGCCTCGTGCAACCTCGAGTCCGGCTGGCGGGACGATGGCACAGGCAGACTCTGCTTCACGGGAGCAACGACCTGTGGCGATGGTATCCGTGGATGCAATGAGCAGTGTGACGACGGCAATCGCCTGAACGGCGATGGCTGCTCTGCAGACTGCCGTATAGATTCCGGCTTTGCCACTTCTGCACAACCAACGGGTCCGTTCCTCGCCACGCTCCGCGCCTATTCTCTCACCACCTCCCAGGCCATCCCGGGCCAGACTGGCCCTGCTGCCGTTGCCGTCATGGCCGCCGGTGCTGCCGCAGGATTCTCCTGGATGCGACGCAGGAGGAAGCGATGAAAGAGTCGGCCCTCTCTGACCTCTCGTATCCGATGACGCTGCCCTCTCTCCTCCGGCGCTTCCTGCTCCCCGCCACCCTTCTGGTGGCTCTCGTAACTGTCCTGACCTGGGAACCAGCTTCCTCCCCTCCAAACTTCAGGGCGCAGGTGACATCATCGACAACCTCCTCTGCGCTCTCTGGTACAGGATCGACAACATCTTCTTCGTCCCTCTCTGGTACAGGATCGACAACATCTTCTTCGTCTTCGTCTCTCTCGGACCCCGGCCTCTCCTCTTTGTCTTCCGCCCTGAGCTCCTCACAGCCAGCCGCATCTTCTTCAGTGGCCTCATCTGCATCCCCGACAAGTTCCGTTGGCATCCAATCTTCCGCCCCTGTCTCCTCCGCAGGAGCTCAGGCGAGCGATACGCCGGTGATCGGCTTGGAGGCGGGCCTGTGCGCCCAGGTGAAGCCGGACCCCGACACGGGGCAGAAACTGGTGTACTGCTGCATGGACGAAGGATACGTCTACCAACGTGAGGCCTCTCAGGAGGAGTACCAGGCATTCCTAGAGAGACTCGGAGAACTCGAAAACATGAATGCACGCGATGCCAAAGCAGCCTTCGAGGCCCCCTACAGCGGCAGCATCCACCAGAAGTACGGCTGGACGACGCTCTGTGGACGCCAGATTCCCTGTGATGTCTGCTCGCAGGATCACATCTGCGGCAACGGCATCGTGGAAGCGGCAGAGAAATGCGACGACGGCCCCCGCAACTCGGACGAAACCCCGGATACCTGCCGACTGGATTGCACGCTGCCCTCCTGCGGCGACCGCGTCATCGACCGCCAGAAGGGCGAGGAGTGTGACGATGGAAATTTTAACGGAGACCTGCCCAACCGGTGCCGATCGACTTGTACGCTGCCTCTCTGCGGCGACAGGATCATCGATTCCTTCTACGGCGAAACCTGCGACTCGGGCAATGAGAATTCCGATTCAGCGCCGAACCGGTGCCGGTCGGCGTGTAAGTCGCCCAGTTGCGGCGACGGCGTCAAAGACAACAATGAGGAGTGTGATGACGGCAACCGCGGAGATGGAGACGGATGTTCATTCCTCTGTTACATCGAACAGAGGCGGGAACCTCTGGATCTCACTCCACTCCGTTGCGGCAACGGCGTGCTGGAGCCGGGCGAGGAGTGTGACACGGGGGCGGAGAACGCCAATGTCCCCAATCGCTGCCGGCAGAACTGCTACCTGCCTCGGTGCGGTGACCGTATTCAGGATGAGGGGGAGGAGTGTGACGACGGCAATAGTGCGCGGGGCGATGGCTGCTCCCCCGAGTGCTCGCGCGAACTCACGCTCTCGCTCACGAATGTCTGCGGAAACCAGATCATCGACCCCGGAGAGGAGTGCGATGCCGGACGCGCTAATACGAACATTCCCGACCACTGCCGATTCGACTGCCGTTTCCCCACGTGCGGGGATTACATCAAAGACACCAGCGAACAGTGTGATGACGGCAACCACTCCAACGGCGACGGCTGCACCGACTCCTGCTTCAGTGAATTCTGCGGCAACGGCACGCAAGAAATGGGCGAGGCGTGCGACGACGGCAATCTGGTGGGCGGCGACGGCTGCAGCCGCACATGCCAGAAGGAAATCGGTCAGGCTGTCGAGGCTCTCACCATGTCCACTCAGAGTGCTGGTACACTGCGTCCGGCAGCATCCAGCCGTGGTCCACTCCCCGTCTCCTCCCGATCTGCGAGCGCCCCGCTCCAGCAGCAAACAACCTCTGCGCCCCCCTCTTCTTCCCTGCCTGCGGATGTCGCCGTGAACGTGGGGCAGCCCGAGCCGCTCTTCGTTGTTTCTTCCAGCTCCGCCGCTTCGCAGTGGTCCTCCACCCCGTTCGGCGCGCAGGTAATCACCTTCCCCACAGCTTCAGTCACCTCTCCGTCTCCCGTTTCTCCCTCCTCCTACTATTACACGCCGCAGCCCTCCTTCGCGGGCTCCGATGCCCTGAACGACACCGGCCCGGCAGCGCTCAGTATTGTCGCCATGGGGGCAGCGGCAGGCTTCGCCTGGGCGAGACGCAAGCGAAGGGATTAGAGAATAGGGAATAGGGAATCGGGATTCGGACGCAGGAAAACAGAAATCGACACTCTCTTTCCTAAGTCCTATTCCCTATTCCCGATTCCTTACCACTTCCCGCCCGCTCCGCCTCCACCGAAGGAGCCGCCTCCGAACCCGCCAAATCCCCCGCCGCCGCCGGATCCGAAGCCGCCACCCGTGCCCCATCCGCCAAAGCGCCCCCGACGTCCCGGCTTTGCTGCACGGTAGGTCTTGGAGGCTATAAAATCGATGAGCAGACCGATGATGAAGAGAAGCGGAATGAAGAGCCACCACCCATAGACGAGCACGATAGCAATCCCGCAGACCGCCCCCAGCACGCCGCCCAGCCACCAGCTCTTCGAACGGCCGAGGAACGCCAGAAGCCACTGAAACAGAATGACGCCCGCGAAGAACAGAAAGGCAACGAACCCGGAGCCGTCGCCGGATTGCGATGCGTAGCGGTCAGCCGTGTACTCGCCGCCAATGTGCTTCTTCAGCGCCTCGATGCCCGCCGTGAGACCGCCGGCGTAGTCCCCGTCGCGGAAAAGGGGCGTGATCTCCTGCTCGATGATTCCCTTGGCCACGATGTCCGGCACAGCCCCCTCCAGCCCGTACCCCGTAGCGAGAAAGATCTCGCGGTCCTCATACGCCACGAGAATCAGAATGCCGTTATTGTTCTCTTTCGTCCCCACGCCCCACTTGCGGCCGACCTGCACGGCAACATCGGCAATCGGTTCCCCGCTCAGGGTATCGACAATCAGCACGGCGATCTGGTTGCTCGTTTCTTTCTGGTAGGCGCCGAGCGTCTCTTCAATCTGTGCCTGATACTCAGCGGAAAGTACATTCGTCGCGGTCGTATCCGTCACGTACCCGTCATTCGGCGGGACATCGAAGGCCCCTGCCCCAGCTGCGAACCCGAAGACCGCGACGAGGCCGGCAAGGCCGACGATGAAGGGACGTGCGCGCATTACTGGACGAAATCCACCGAGGGAGCCACTTCGGCACCTTCGACCGCTTCAAAGGGATTCTCCCGGCTAAATCCGAAAATGCCTGCGAGCAGGTTCGAGGGGAAACGGCGGATCGCCACGTTGTAGACCTGCACGGCGTCGTTGTAGTCCTTGCGGGCGATGGAAATACGGTTCTCGGTGCCCTCCAGCTGCGTCATGAGGTCACGGAAGGCTTCCGTGGCCTTGAGCTGCGGATAGGCCTCGACGGTGACGAGCAGACGACCCAGTGCGCCCTCCATGTTCTGGGCGGCGGCCAGCTTATCCTGACGCGATGTGGCACCCATCCACTGCGTGCGCGCCTCTGTCACTGCCGTGAGCGTGGACTGCTCGAAGTTTGCCGCTCCCTTCACGGTATTCACGAGGTTCGGCACCAGATCGATGCGACGCTGGTAATTCGTCTCGACCTGCGCCCATGCGTTCTTCACGTTCTCTTCTTGTGAGACGAAACCGTTGTATCCGGTCCAGACCCATCCGGCAACGACAACGAGGACAACAATCAGGGCAATAATCCAGGGTTTCTTGATCATGGAAAAAAGGGGGAAATCGGACGCAGTATAGCAGACCTGCGTTCAGGAAGTATGGAGTACGAACCGGTAGGGCCTTTTGGCCCACTCTTTGGCATACGCTACCCCGATCCGCGGCATCCGGCGGATCGAGCTTGCCCGTACCTCAATGCCCCGGTCCTCGATCCAGAGCCCGCTCGTCTTGTCAGCCTGTCTCCCGTTGAGCAGACCGTTGATCCCGAGTGCCTTCGTGAGCTTGCCGGGCCCGTTCCATGTGCCCTGAGTCGCATCGAAGGACTCCCCCACCCCGCGAATCAATACGGCAGCAGGATAGTCCACTGGCCCCGTCACAACATTGAGCATCCAATGCATGCCGTACACGAAGTACACGTACCAGTGCCCTGCCGGGCCGAACATCACGGCGTTGCGCCTGGTTTGGCCCCGGTGCGCGTGGCAGGCCTTGTCTAAGGGCCCGTCGTACGCCTCCACCTCGGTGATCATCGCCGCAACCGTCTTGCGGCCCCTGCGCCGTACGAGGAATTTGCCGAGGAGAGAGCGGGCAACAGTGAGCGCCGGACGATCGAAGAAGGAGAATGGAAGCGCACGAGCCATGGCGGAATTCTAGTGGGAAGTCTGCTATGCTGAAACACAGTCCGGGGTGTAGCTCAGTTGGCTGCTGAGCGTCGCTTGCGACGCGAGCAATAAACGATACAGCGCTCTAGCCCATGACCGATTGTTTTGATGTATCCTACGTGCATCCGGGGTGTAGCTCAGTTGGCTAGAGCGCCTGCTTTGGGAGCAGGAGGCCGTGCGTTCAAGTCGCACCACCCCGACCAGCCTTCGCTCCTCTGCGGAGGAGCTACGGCTGGCAAGCCAAGGTGCCTTCGAGCCGAAGACGAGTCCCGCACATGCGGGGCCACCTCCTCTCAAAAATATGCCCACAGTGTTCGTCTTTCACGGCGTTGGCGGCCATTCGAAAGAAAACTGGTTCCCCTGGCTAAAGGATGCATTGGGGCAGGAAGGCTATGACGTCGTGGTCCCGGACTTTCCGAACCCGAACCATCCTGTACTGTCGGAATGGTCCGATTGCTTCCGCCAATACGACACACTGATTGACGAACACACTGTTTTCGTCGGGCACAGCCTTGGAGGCGCATTTGCCCTGCGGCTGCTCGAACGGATGCCGAGACCCATTCACGCATGCTTCCTCGTCGCATCCGTCTGTGGTGTGATGGGAAATCAGTTCGATCCGGAGATGAAGACATTCACGGAACATCCGTTCGATTGGGAGACGATACGAAAGAAGGTAAAACACATTTCGGTCGTTCATTCCGACAACGATCCCTACATCAAACTCTCGCAGGCCGAGGCACTTGCAAAAAATCTCGGCACGACGGTGACGCTTGTCCGCGGCGGAGGCCACCTCAGTGCGAGTGCCGGGTATACAGAATTCCCGCTCTTACTGGAACAGATCACCGCTACCGCGTAAACCGCCGCTCGTAGTCGGCCTTCTGATACTCCGTGCCAGATGCAAGCTTCTCCTTCTCCGCTTTCTGAATCTGTCCTTCTTTGTCCCACTGCACCTTCTTTTGGCACCAGTTGCCGAACCGCTGCGCGTTGAAAACGACCTTGCCCTTGCTCAGGCACCAGTCGATGCAGCGGTCCACCTCGGCAGTCATGCCCTGCACGCGGCCATAATAGCGGTGCACCGTCAGATAGAAATGTTTCGGCTCACACTTGAGACACTTGAGCCCCACAAGCGCACACGCATCTTTGGCATGCTCCGAGAGCTTCTCGGCAAGGCTGATTTCTGCACTCGTGAGTTCAATGGGCATCGTCCGGTCAATAGTATGCAAAGCACTCTCGCTAAACAAGATTTGCAGCGCGATCTTGCCGGATTCCAGAGTGATGCCAATGTCCAGTACTCCACTTTGTTTCCCCGCTGCGAACAAGTGACAATACACATTTCGGAGGTACAATTCGCAGTTGAACTGCCTTTCCCCCTCCTCCTATGAAGCGCCTGCTCTCCTCGTTCTTCCTCACCGCTCTCTTGTCAACCCTCACCCTGCCCGCCCTCGCGGCGACCTTTAAGGCAGGAGAAACAGTGAAGGTGACGACTCCCATCAATGACAACGCGTACGTCGTGGGCGGACAGGTGACTGTGGATCAGCCGGTGCTGAAGGACCTGGTCGTCGCAGGCGGGAACGTGCTCGTCAAAGCGAACGTGCGGGAAGATGTGCTCGCGGCGGGAGGCACGGTGTTCGTGCAGGGCGCCGTCGGAGGCGATGTACGGATTGCGGGAGGGAATCTGGTGATTGGGGGAACCATCGGAGGGGATCTCGTCGCGGGAGGAGGGACGGTCACGCTGCTGGACGGTTCTTCCGTGAAAGGTGATGTGGTGATCGGCGGAGGAGACATCAATCTGGGCGGAACGGTGGGAGGCGACGTGCTGGTGCGGGGCGGGAGAGTACGGCTCGGGAGCATCGTGAAGGGAGACATCGACCTCCAGGCGGAGGACATCAGCATCTCCGGCTCCGTGGACGGCTCTGCAGTCCTGGCAGGCAAGACCATCTCGCTCACTCCGGATGCCAAGCTCATGCGCGACGTGCGCTACTGGAGCACGCTTGGAGAGGAACAGTTCGCAACATCGCAACCTCAAATCCGCGGCACGGTCACGTTCGACCCCACCCTGCAGCCGCTGCAGGGAAAGAAGTTTGAGAGAGCGGGCAAATGGACGGCAGCCGCCATCATCACCGCCATCATCGGTGTGGGAGGATTCCTGCTGCTGTCGGCAACGCTCGTGATCCTGCTCCTCGTGCTCCTCACGAAGACGTTCTTTGCCGATAGCGCCAAGTTCCTCTCGAAGAAGACGTGGACGAGCTTCCTCTACGGGTTCCTGTTCTTCGCGGCGACCCCCGTGGCAGCCCTGCTCTTCCTGATCTCCATCATCGGGATTCCCATCGCGCTCTTCATCGGCTTTCTGTACGCCTTCGCCATCGTGTTCGCCAATCCCATTACCGCGATCGTGCTGGCACACACCCTGCAGCTCCGGCGCGGCGCGAAGTGGGGCAAGCCCATGATCATCCTCATGAGCGTGCTCTTCTACCTCGCTTTAAAGATCGTGCATCTGATCCCCATCGTCGGCTGGATGATCTGCGTCGTAACGGTGCTCTTCGCCTTCGGAGCGGTGCTGGCCACCAAGTGGGCCAAGTGGACGAAGGTGCGCTGAGGCAGCAATCAGTGGGTGGCACACAGGTGATGCAGGGCAATACCTGCAGCCACCGCCACGTTGAGCGATTCTTTCTTGCCGTGCATCGGAATGTGCACGATGTCATCACACAGCTTCAGGAGCTCCTTCGGTACGCCCAACACTTCGTGACCGACGATGAGGCACACTTTTGCAGGCGGTTCGTACTCTACGAGATCGATGGCTCCCCTCGCCTGCTCCAATGCGACTACGGTGCATCCACGTTTCTTCAGCTTCGCGACGACCTTCGCAGGATCTTCCGCCTTCTCCCACGCGACGGTTTCTTCCGCCCCCAGCGCCGTCTTGCTGATCTCCCGTCGCGGAGGCGTAGCCGTGTAGCCGGTGAGATAGATCTTTGCGACTGCGAAGGAATCAGCCGTCCGAAAGAGCGACCCCACGTTCCAGAGGGAACGGATATTGTGAGCGAGGAGGAGGATCTTTCGGGCCATCAAAGATGAGGAACATGTCATCCTGAGCTCTGTCGAAGGATGGCATCCTACAATGAATCCCTGTCATGGTTCGACAGAGCTCACCATGACAGTGGCAGTCTATCATGCAAGTCGCTCCAGCGTACTCGCATGCGGATTCGCAAAGACTTCCAGCACCTCGCGTTTGAGGAGCTCCTGCTCTTTGACTCCGCGGCAGATGTAGCAAATGCCCGTCTGGCTCCCCTGCCCGATCGCACTGGCCCCCGTGTCGGGCTCGTCTCTGCGGAGGAGCGTCACAGCCCCTTCTATCGGCGATTTCTGCGCAGGCTCAAGCTTCTTTGTATCACTCTCCCACCGGTAGAATGTGTCGCCCTGCCGCACCATCGCCGTCTCTTTGTTGGGATTGAAGAACGAAAGACGCGACAGGAGTTCCTCCGGCTTTGCCCGGCCCGGCGCAATGTACTTAAGCTGCGTGAGTGTGAGCCCCGGGACGAGGCGGTGCGCCGCCTGCTCCACCGTCCGCTCCTCGTTATTGGTAATAATGGTCCCGACAAAAATTTCCGTTGGCTGAGGCGGGCGCAGCGAGACCTTCCACACTGCACTTCCCTCTCCCTGTGGGAGAGGGGCAGGGTGAGGGGCACGACGCTCGATCCACCGCTTCATCGATTCAAAATACGGCTTTCCATTCTCTGTACGTTCCGGGTGCGGCATGAGGGCAACGACAGTGCCAGCCGGATTACAGATGCCCGCAATGGAAAATTCTGAACCGTTGGGCGTTACCACTGGGTCATCCGAAACCTTGCCCGAGGCGTCGCAGTACGAAAACGCCATCTGGTCGTTCTTCTTGATTTCCTTCCAGACATCCTTGTCCTTCGTCGTAAAACGTCCCTCACCATGCGCAATGGGCAGATGCATCACGCCTTCCCAGTCCGCAGTGGCGCAGCGATCCCTCTTACAGGTAGGCGTGATCCACACCCACTCGCTGATGAAGCCCACGGACTGATCGCTGAGTGCATTACGCGCCAAACTCATCTTGAGGCCTTTATCCAAAGGGATGAGCCCGCTCTCGACCAGGATCTGCGCGCCGTTGCAGTTGCCGATGATCACCTTGCCCCGCTCGTTCTCTTCATGGAGAAACTGGAGAAGCGGATCGCGCGCGGCCACCATGCCCGACCGGCCACGGTCCTCGTAGCTGAACCCCCCCGGGATGAAGTACCCGTCGATCCCCTCAAGGTTCTCCTTCGAATCATTCCACTTGAAGAACACGGCCTCCATGCCCGCCTGCTTCACCGCCTTGAGCGATTCCACTTCACAGTTGTTGCCGGGGAAGCTGAGGACGGCGATGCGCGTCATGGTGCATGCGAAGTGTAACAGAAAAAGTGGTACCCCCGGTAGGAATTGAACCTACGGCCAACAGGTTAGAAACCTGCTGCTCTATCCACTGAGCTACGGGGGCACAAGAGAGAAAAGACCGGACGTCATGGTTCGACAGGGCTCACCATGACAGCTATTTGCATTGTATGTGTCATCCTGAGCTCTGTCGAAGGGTGACACGTGATCAACTGTTATCT
Organism: Candidatus Peribacter riflensis; assembly: GCA_001430755.1. Classification (GTDB taxonomy): domain Bacteria; phylum Patescibacteriota; class Gracilibacteria; order Peribacterales; family Peribacteraceae; genus Peribacter; species Peribacter riflensis. Next base: position 538,773 of record CP013062.1, read on the forward strand.
CAAATTATAGCAGAGAATTGCCCTTCACGGATCCCCTCCTCCACCGCTATACTTTCGTACCGATGAAGTACAAAAGAATCATGCTCAAGATCTCAGGCGAATCGCTCGCCTCCGGTCGCGGTTTTGGCATAGAGCACAAGACCCTGCAGAAGATCGCCAAGCGCATCTGTGAGGTCGCCAAGAAGGATATCGAGATCGCCATCGTCATCGGCGGCGGCAACATCTGGCGCTACCGCGACACCAAAGAGAGCGGCATCGAGCGCACCTCGAGCGATGCCATGGGCATGCTGGCGACCGTCATGAACGCCGTTGCCCTGCAGTCGGCCCTCGAAACGCAGGGCTGCTACACCCGCGTGCTCTCGGCCGTGGATATCCCGCAGCTCGCGGAGCCCTACATCCGCCGCCGTGCCGTGCGCCACCTCGAGAAAGGCCGCATCGTCATCTGCGCGGGCGGCACGGGCAACCCCTACTTCACGACGGACAGCGCGGCGGCCCTGCGCGCACTGGAACTGGGCTGCGACATTCTGCTCAAGGCCACCAACGTTGCCGGCGTGTACGACAAAGATCCGAAGAAGAGCAGGAACGCCAAGCTCTACAGCGAGCTCACCTACCAGCAGGCCATCGAGCAGCACCTGAACGTTATGGATCAGGCCGCCTTCTCGCTCTGCGCCGATGCTTCGCTCCCGATCCGCGTCTTCGATTTCAACAAGGAAGGGAACTTGCTCAGGGCAGCGACGGGTGAGAAGATCGGCACCCTCGTGCACCACTGAACCACCGATTTTCCTATCCCTAACCCTATCCCTAACCCTATCCCTAACCCTACCCCTACCCCCTATCTCACATGCCAAGCCCCCGCGTTGCCGCCTTCAGTATCGAATCAGATAAGGTCCTGAAGTTTCTGCAGAATGAATTCAGCAAGCTGCAGACCGGTCGCGCTTCGTCCTCGCTCGTGGATCATATTGAAGTGGAGGCCTACGGTCACCGCCAGCAATTGAAGACGCTCGCGGGTGTCACGGTGCAGGATGCGCGCTCCCTCGTCATCCAGCCGTGGGATCACTCCATCCTCGCGAATGTGGAGAAGGCACTGCAGACCGCAAACCTGGGCACCTCACCGGTGAATGACGGGCACGTGCTCCGCGTCAATCTGCCTCCGATGACCGAGGAGCGCCGCAAGGAGCTCACCAAGGTCGTGCAGAAGCTCTCGGAGGAAGCCAAGATTTCGCTCCGCCAGCATCGCCAGACTGTCCTGGACAAGATCAAGACGGAGGAGAAAGACGAAGACGCCCGGTTCACCCAGCAGGATGACTTGCAGAAGCTCGTAGACAAGGCGAACGTGCAGATCGAGGAGCTCCGCAAGAAGAAGGAGCAGGAAGTGATGACGGTCTAGGCCTCGCCACCGGGGGAACCACAGGCGAAATGCCTCTGGCGCACGGCAGGTGTGCTAGAATGATCGTTCGCATGGGTATCCTCACTCCCCTGCTCAGCTGGTGCCTCTTGATCCTCGTCATCGAGATCGCGTTCTGGGGACTCTTCAGGCGAAAAATCATGCAGATCTGCCTGCCGATCCACGGGGACGCCATCTTCTTTCACTTCTTCACCGTGTGGCGCCTGCGGCTCTTCGCCATCGTGCACACCGTCGCACTCATCCTCTGTGTCATCATCGGTCACCTCCTCCTCTGGCCATGAGCGATCCCGTCGTCTCCGCCGGCTTCAGCTTTCAGGCAAAGGATCGTTCCGAGGCCTTTCAGTTCTACTTCCACCAGCACTGGGTCCGCCTCGTCTGGCCCTTCCTGCGCCTGATCCTCTGGAACGTGCTCATCGCCGGAACCGGACTCACCATGGTCTTCGGCGGCACCTTTGACGAGCCGCGCACCCGCCACACCATCCTCATCATTCTCACCACGTTCTTCCTGCTCGCGCACTTCGAATTCCTGGCACGCTTCTACCACTACCTGCTGTACGTGATCGTGGTGACGGACAAGCGCATCCACCGCATCAAGAAAACACTCCTCACGATGGATGATCAGGAATCGACGGATCTGTGGGTGCTGCAGGACATCCACAAGCGTCAGCACGGCATCATTCAAAATATCCTCGGCTACGGCAGTCTCATTCTGCAGGCGCAGGATACGGAAGTGCGCATCCACTTCACTCCGGCAATCAACAAGCGCTATGCGGCCCTCACGCGTCTGCGGGAGCAGGCACGTGTCTTCGTGAGCCGCTTAGAAGAGTCTTTTCGCAAATCGCGGACCCCCTAAAGATACTCAAGAACACAACCGCCTGCGCTCGTCAGTGCACGTTCCTTCACAGAGAAGGAACTGCAGTGGTACAAATCCGCTCCTTTGCGAAGGACACTCATCCTCATCGGCGTGCTGTCTCTGTGTGTGGTCAGCCCCGTGCTCGCGGCGACAAAAGACTGTGCGAGCGTGCAGCAGAAGAGCGGCGGTGCCACGGCGGTCGCGACCGCCGGTGGCGGTGCCGCGTACCAGAAATGCCTCTTCGACGAGCAGGAAGCAACCATCAAACAGCAGCTCGCTTCGTACAAGAATCTGATCGACCGGAGCAAGGAATCGGTGAAGACCGCATACGATGCGAAGATCAATGAAGAGAATTTCACATGGAAAGACGTGGACCTGCACATGCAGTCGGAGGAAGCCGAGCGAAAACTCCGCGTGGCCCAATTGGGCAAAGACAAAGAGCATGCGGAACAGGTTCAGATCGAGAAGAATCTCCTCTCCCGCCTGCAGAAGATCCGCTCCCTCACCTCTTCGGTGCACAGCAAGAAAGTGGGCCGCCTCCAGAAGCGCAGGGAAGCCGAATTATCGGATTACGACAGTTCCCTGGCGGAATACGAGCTGAAATTGAGACAGCAGAAAATGGCAGCATTCTAGAGAGGAATGATTAGGACACACCATTTTTCTAAGTCCACCAGTCCATCTTGACGCAGATTCTCTCTACGAGGATCCTAACCCTCCTTCCTTCATCTCAAACCCTATGAAGAAGCTCCTCCTTATCTCGGCAACGCTCCTCCCGCTCCTGTTCCTGGCTTCGAAAGCCCATGCACAGGACTACTCCTACGATTGTCTGTGTTTATTCTCAGACCCAAACGGGACCTGCCGCGAATATACGTGCGACGCCTACGAGCGCCGCTCGTACTACAACAACGACTATGACCGCAATGATTATCGTCCCTGCGGAAGTTCCCGCTACTGTGCGTCCTCCACCACCTACCGGCCGCGCTACTGGAACACTTCCACTTCAAGCCAGTACTACTACAACAACGACAGTCGCTACGACTACGACTGGTACTACCGCCGGTACTCGAGCCGCACGAGCTACTACAACAATCAGCCCTACTACAACAATAATCCGTATTACTATTACTGAAACTGAAGCAGATCTTCAGGAGGAACGAGAATCCCCCGCGCCCTCGACAACGACGGCACGGGGTTTTTCGAGTAATTGTCTAATTATATATTATATGTTATAATAACTATTCGGAGAATAGGCTACCCGTTGCTACCATTGCGCGCACATGACTGATCCCAAACCCATACGGCTCACCAAAATCATCTGCACCCTCGGACCCTCTTCTAAAACCCCGGAGCAGCTGAAGGCGTTGGCCGCAGCCGGCATGAACGTCGCGCGCATCAACCTCTCGCACGGATCGCGCGAGGAACATGCGAAGGCCATCCGGCTGGTGCAGGATCTCAATACGGAGAGCTGTTGTGTGGCCAGTCTGCTCGACACGCGCGGCGCGGAAATCCGCACGGGAGTCGTCATCCAGCCCATTCCCATCGCCGTCGGACAGGAAATTGTCTTTTCCAATAACCCGCAGCACCGTGACCCAAAAGGCCGGGTGGTGATCGAGGTCAACTACGACGGATTCGCCAATGACGTGCGCGAGACGAATACGATCCTCATCGACAACGGCACTATCTCGTGCGCGATCGTCTCGATCGAGCCGGACGGCAGCGTGGTGGCCCGTGCGCAAGACGCCGGCATGGTCGGCTCGCGTCGACACATCAACCTGCCGGGAGCCGACATCGACCTCCCCTCCCTCACCAAGAAAGACTGGGATGACATCGCCTTCGGTGCGGAGCAGGGCGTGGATTTCGTGGCGCTCTCGTTCATCCGCAATGCCGAGGAAATCGCCGAAGTGCGCTCGCTGCTGCGGAAGAAAGGCAGTGACATGCAGATTCTCACAAAGATCGAGACACGGAGCGCCGTCGAAGAGAACCTGGCCAGCATCATCGCGGCCTCCGACGGCATCATGATCGCGCGCGGAGACCTGGGCACCGACATCCCCATCGAGGAGCTCCCCGCGTACCAGGATGAGATCGTCATCCGCTGCCGCGATGCCGGTAAGCCCGTGATTGTCGCCACACACATGCTCGAGAGCATGAGCGCGTTCCCCATCCCCACCCGCGCCGAAGTCACCGATGTCGCCCATGCAGCCACGAGTCGTGCCGATGCAACCATGCTCTCGGGCGAGACCGCAACAGGCAAGCACCCCGTGAAGTGCGTGGAGATGATGGATCGCATCCTCCGGGCCACTGAGACACACGAAGCGAGGCTGCAGGAGCGGCCGGAGGTCGCCGTGCACAACGAGCGCGAAGCCCGCGCCGACGCCGCCGTCACGCTCGCCTATTCCACCCGGGCAGATGCCATCGTGGCCTTCACGCGGTCGGGCCAGACCCCGCGCGACATCGCGAAGTTCCGTCCCATGATTCCGGTGATTGCCATCACGCCCGAAGCCACCGTACAGAGAAAACTATCCCTCATCTACGGCGTGTGTGCCCTGCAGGTGCCGTTCGCCGCTCCCGAAACGACCATCGCCTCGGGCATTGAAGCGGCAAAACGCCGTGGCATAGTGAAACGGGGCATGCGCGTGGTGCTCCTCGCCGATGCGCCCACGCACGATCAAAACGTCAGCACCGTGCAGATGCGGGACATCACGTGAGAACAGTGAGGTCAGCACCCTTCGGCCTAGCGCTTGTCCCACTTGTGCCACGGCATCTCCAGTTCATCCAGAGGAATGTCATCCAGTGAGACACCGGGGCCCGACACTTTCTTCGAGAGAGAGAAGAGCGAGAAGAGACGCCGGCGGAAGACGATCGACAGAACAAAACTGATCACCAGCACCGCAACGCCTGTCGATGTCAGGGCCGTGGAATACTGCTCGACGAATGTCACGCGGGAACACTCCGGCGTGCAGGCATTGCCGCCGTCGCACTCCTCTGCAGCATCGACGATGTGGTCCCCGCAGACCGGCTTGCGGCAGGAGAGTCGGCACGTATTCGGAAGCGTATCGGAATTGGAGATGCCGTCATCGCACTCCTCTCCGGTCTGCAATACGCCATCGCCGCACTTCTCCAGGCGACATCCGCTGCTGCAGCCATCCCCTCCCTCTGCGTTGCCGTCGTCACACTGCTCACCCGCCTCCACCACGTTGTTCCCACAGGTGGGAAGACGGCAGGTATTGGGGCAGCCGTCATCATTGAATTGATTGCCGTCATCGCACTGCTCGCGTCCCTCCAGCACACCATCGCCGCAAATCGGCAACTTGCAGCTCAGAGGGCACTCGTCGAAGGCATTCCGGTTGCCGTCGTCACACTCCTCACCCGGCTGGATCGCCCCGTCGCCGCAACGGGCCTTCTTGCAGGAATTGTTGCACAGGTCATCATTCAGGCGGTTGCCGTCATCGCACTCCTCATTCTCCTGGATGATGGCATCGCCGCAGCGGGCCCGCTGGCAGCCATTGGTGCAAGAATCGTCGTTCGCCAGATTGCCGTCATCGCACTCTTCACCACGCTGCACAACACCGTCGCCGCACAGAGGGAGCACGCAACTGTTGGAGCAGGTATCGGTATCGGTGCGGTTGCCGTCGTCGCACTCCTCCGATCCTTCGCGAATGCTGTTGCCGCACACGGGCAGTCGGCAGTTATTGGGGCACGGATCCCAGTTATTGAAATTGCCGTCGTCGCACTGTTCGCGTCCCTCGGCCACTCCGTCACCGCAGACCGTGAGCATGCAGTCATTCGGACAATCATCCAGATTGCTGCGGTTTCCGTCATCGCACTCCTCAACGATTTGCTGCATCCCATCTCCGCAACGGGACGTCTTGCAGGAGTTGTTACAGGCATCTTCGTTCACACGGTTGCCGTCGTCGCACTCCTCGTTCTGCTGGACAATGTTGTCACCGCAACGCGGTCGCGTGCATTCATTCGTACAACCGTCCTCCTGTACCTGATTGCCGTCATCGCACTCCTCACCATTCGACACCTCTCCATCACCGCAGCGTACCTGCGGCTGCTCGGGGAGGGAGGAGACGGAAGAAGACGAAGACGCGGCAGCGTGAAATTCCTCAGAGGAGCTCGCAGGGGCCGGAATACTCTCGGCAGACGCACTGGATGAAGTGTCTGAGGCAGCTGTCGATTGTTCAGACGATGCCTCTGAAGAAAGCAGAGAGCTGCTCCGCGATGAAGGGCAGGCCGGGAGGAATTTCCACTGACAGCCCCCTTCGCAGTAGCCGTCGCTGTCGCATGCCGGGGCACCGCACACTCTCCCGCACGTTCCCTCCGCATACTGGATCTTGGTCGTGAGAAGATTCGTCGTGGGATCCAAGACATACACCTCCTGCACAGGCGGTTCGCACTCTTCGCCCAGGTAAGGCGTCACCGCCCCATCCCCGCAGAAGAGCGCCGTGCACGTGAGGGAGCACATGCTCAACCCGTTGAACCGGCCCAAATCGCACTGTTCGCCCTCGCTCTCCTGCAGGAAACTGTCTCCGCAATGAGGGGGAACGCTCTGGGAAGACGAAGAGCTGGTGCGCGTCGGACAGCCGGGCGTTCCGTAGGGCTGACCGATGCAGTCCAGCACAGGATTCTGTGCGCGCGTGGTCGTGTGCAATGACGTCGCGAGCGTGACGAGTCCGACGCTGCAGAGTACGACCGCCAGAAGATGGTGTTTTCTGTGCATGTTTCTAACTATTCTATCACTTTTTGATCACCGTGGCACTCCTCCAATAGTTGCAATATCTATTGTTCTATTTTGTAATATCTATCCCATTCGGATCCTGCACAGAAGCCACCGTCGTATCCTCCTCGATGTAGAGCGGTCGTTTGACCGCCACCATCGCCTGAACCACGGGATCCGAAGAGAGCCGGTGGAGCGCCTGTGATTCGGCCACCTGCATATTGAGGATCTCCTCTTCGAGCAACAGCTGGGAGCGCTCCCGCTCGAGGTTACGCAGCTGATAGCCCTTCGTCGCGGTCGCATTCTGGTGAAAGAGAATGAGGAGCGCAAGCAGGAGGATGAGCGAACCGATGCTCACCATGAGCAGAATCGTGCTCTGATTCACCATGCGTCCGAGACTGGCACGGGAGGTTTGGGCCGAGAGAGCGGTAAGTGCATCAGACACGCGTAAGGGGGAGTATAACAGAGAGACAAAGGAATCACGCTGGCGTTGCAGCACTTCGCATGATCACGCGCAACTTCGCGCTGCGCGAACGCGGATTCCGGCTCTGTTCGGCATCGGAGGGAACAATGGCTTTACGGGTGAGCAGAGCGAAAAGAGCGGGATGCAGATCCTGGCCGGTGTCGGGGTGGACCGGGGCAGTGGTCAGTGTGCGAAAGACCTGCTTCACCCGGCGGTCCTCGAGAGAATGGTAGCTGATCACCCCCATCCGCCCCCCGGGTTTGAGGAGTGAAGGACCAGCAGCCAAGAGTGAGTCGAGTGCTCCAAGCTCATCGTTGACGGCAATGCGCAGCGCCTGAAACACCTGCGCCATCACGGTCTTTGCGCGCCAGCCGAATGCGGCTTCCACCGCGTGCACCACATCGAAGGTGGTGTGCATGATGTGCTCTTTGAGCCTCTCAGCAAGACGACGCGCCCCGCGAACTTCTCCAAATTCCTGCAGGGCATGCGTGAGATCTTCCTCGGAAATCTGCTGCAGCCATGCGGCAGCGGATACACCCCGGGTGCGATCGAAACGCAGATCCAACGGCACATCCTCACGAAAGGTAAACCCGCGCTTCGCATCGTCCACGTGCGGCGAACTCAGACCCAGATCTGCGAAGAGCACATCCACCTGCGGGAGTGACAGTTGCTGCAGATCTCTGAAGTTGGCATGCCGCAGATCCAGATGGCCGGGCAGGGATTTCAGGCGTTCCTCTGCTGAAGCCAGATTTTGGGCATCCGCATCAAGGCCGATGAGCGTGCCGCCCGACGCCACCTTCTGCAGAAAAGCCTCCGCGTGCCCGCCCAGCCCCAGCGTGACATCGCAGACCGTCTCGCCTTCTTGGGGGTCGAGGAGCGTGAGGGCTTCTTGGAGCAGAACCGGTGTGTGCACGGGTGAGGGAACCACAGGCGAAGTGTAGTCGGCACCCCCCGTGATTCAACGGATTCACCTTGCGTCTTCGCGTCGGCGTTTCGCTGTATACAAAATTTGTACGAAATTACCATTTTTTTGAGATGGCTGAAGCACTGAAATGGCTATTAAACGCGGTATAGTGGTGCATTGACATAACTTTATAAACACCTATAATACTTCGCTTTGATCCCGCTCATCCCCCTCGCGTTGGGCGTCTCTCTCGCTATGAGCCCAACCCCTTCGGCCCCCGTCCCCTTCCCCGTTTCCCAGACGGAGTGGAGAGTGCAAATCGGCGACCGCATCGTCGTCGACACGCAGGAGAATCAGGGCTTTCTCATCCACCGCGACGGGCGGTACCTGCAGTTTCCGGTGGCCACGGGACAGCGCCGTTTCGTCTGCTATATCGGCCGCTGCTACAACGCCAGGACCCCCGAGCGCACATGGCAGGTCCAGGCGAAAGACATCAAGGGCGATCACATCACCTTCGGACCGAGCGGCCGGTTCCTGCGCCTGTTCTGGAAAGACGAGAGTACGCCGTACGGCTTTCACGAGTATGGGTACGAAGAGAGGATGTTCGATGACCAGCCGCGCTTCAAGAGCATGGGCTGCATCATCGTGAAGAAGGACGTGATGGATCTTCTCGACCGGACGTACGCCGTGAACGAAGGCAAGGTGGATGTGGTGACGAAATTCGGAGTAGAGGAACCGATCAGACTCGCGTTTGCTCAGTAAGCATAATCGCGCGGGGAAACCCGTTTTGATCTGGCGTCTCACAGGGGGCTCTCTTATACTTTTGCCGGCGTGGAGAGGTGGCTGAGCGGCCGAAAGCACCACACTGCTAATGTGGTATACGGGTAAAACCGTATCGAGGGTTCGAATCCCTCCCTCTCCGCCACGTCGTTCGCGAACGACGTGGCTCCGCCACTCCTCCATGAACATGTGGTACTTCTACGTTCTCCAGAGCACGAAGAATCCCGATTACTTCTATAAGGGATCAACGGATAATTTGCAGAGAAGATTACGGCAACACAACCAGAGCTTGGTCACATCAACGAAGCCCTTTGGACCATTTCGTCTCGTCTACTATGAAGCATATCTTAGCGAACACGGAGCACGCATCCGCGAGGCTTCCGTCAAGAAAAGCGGCTCCGTTTCCGTTCCTCTCTTACGAAGAATACGAGACAGTCTTTCTTGAATCTGGAACGCCCCCCACCCCGCCAGAAAAACTAAGCATTGAAATGATCCAAGTATTCCGAATACATGATAGGATCAAATTATGATTCGATATATTTGGATAATTTTTACGGTTATATTTTTCTTGTTTTCTCTTTATCACTTTTATCGTGCAACAAAGTCCTTTAATAGGGCTCCTAACGTTTCATCAGTAAAAACTATCAATGGCCTTCCTCTAGGAATACACGAGTTCATCGAAAGTTTTAACTCCTATATTGATACGTTGAATAAAGATAATAGAATAATAAATATTGTTACTGGTCTGGCTTATTTAAGTGCCTCTGCCACTTCCCTCTTCTCTTCTTTCTTAAGTTAATTACAGCACCAATTCCCTCATATGCCTTCAGTACTCGGAGTTGATCTCGGCGGGACGAAGCTGGCCATCGCACGCTTTGAAACGCAATCATGGGCCATTCAGGGTGCGGAAACGGTGCCCACCGCAGGCAAATCTTTTCCGGTGATCGTGGAAGAGATGCTCGCGGGAATCACAAAATTCCGCACCGCGGATACGCAGGCAGTCGGCATCGGCGTACCGGGACTCGTCGACCGATCGGGACGCATCCACACCACTCCCAACATCCCCGGCGGAGACGGGTTCCCGCTCCTCGAAATGCTGAAGAAAGAATGGAAGCTCCCCATCACGATCGAGAACGATTCCTCCTGCTTCACACTGGCCGAGGCCCTGCAGGGCGCAGGGAGGGGGCACCGCGTGGTCGTCGGCATCACCATGGGAACGGGCGTCGGAGGAGGAATCGTGATCGACGGCAAAATTTTCTCCGGCGAACACGGCTTCGCCACTGAGTTCGGCCACATGCTGCTCAAGCCGGGAGCTCCTCCGTTCGATTCTGCAAACAAACGCGGAGAAATCGAGCAATTCCTCTCGGGAACAGCGCTCAGAAAACGCTGCCCGGCCGCCAAACGTCCCGAGGAAACACTCACGGGACCGACCTGCGCGCATCTGCACGAGACCGTGGTGCGTGAGATCGTCTGGATGAGTTGCAGCCTCATTCACTGTATCGATCCCGGCATCATCGTCTTCGGCGGCAGCGCGGGACGGGCACTGCGGCCGCACCTTCCGGCCATCGAGAAAGAACTGAAGAGCTGGCTGCTGCCGAAAAGCCCCATTCCACACCTCGCCATCGGGGCACTGGAGCATGCGGGAACACTGGGGGCGGCGTTATTAACACAGAAATAGTGTCACCCTGAGCACTGTCGAAGGGTGACACGTGCCATGGTTCGACAGAGCTCACCATGACACTTTCCTATTCACTTCTTCACCTTCTCCCAGTCATCCATAAATTTCTTCAGGCCCGTATCCGTGAGCGGATGCAGGGGGAGCTCTTTGAAAACCGCATACGGGATCGTGGCGATGTGCGCGCCGAGGACTGCTGAACGCAGAATATGCTCCGGCTTTCTGGTGGAGGCCACCAATACTTCCGTCGGAAACTTATAGTGCTCCCAAGCTTTCATGATATCCGCGATGAGCAACATGCCATCACCGCCCGCATCATCGATGCGTCCGACAAAGGGGCTGATGATCGAAGCGCCTGCCTTGGCGGCGAGAACGGCTTGAGGGACGGAAAAGACCAATGTGCAATTCGTCTTGATCCCCTTCTCACTGCAGAATTTCAGCGCCTTGAGCCCCTCCACTGTCATGGGGACCTTCACGACGACATGCTTGTGCCACTTGCTGTATTCCACGGCCTGCTTCTTCATTCCTTCGGCATCGGTGGCCGTCACCTGCGCGCTGACGCATGGCACGAGCGCGCACATCGCTAGCACTGTCTCTTTAAAATCTTTGCCTTCTTTAGCAACGAGCGAAGGATTGGTGGTGACGCCGTCCAGCACACCCCACGAGGCAATCTCGGCGACCTGATCGACATTGGCTGTGTCCAAAAATAATTTCATAAGAAAGGAAGAAAAGAGAAGCGGCTTGCCCTGAAGTCACCGAAGCGTAGCGGAGGTGTACTTCGGGGTATCAAGAAAAAACTTCATAGGCACAGTATGCCCATTGCCTGAGCGTTACACCAGGTTTTGGGTGAAATGGCTGGCAGGCGCATCCCCTCCTCTGCACAATGCAAGTGATGAAACGGCTCCCATTGCTTCTGGCTCTTTGCCTCCTCACAGCCTGCACCGCAGAGCCGAAAGAGGCCTCGTCGATTTCTTCTGCATCCTCGGCATCGTCCCTCGACTCCGCTCGGGATGACACTGGGGTGTCATCGGCATCTTCTCTTTCTTCTACATCCTCTATTTCTTCTCTTGCCTCTTCCTCCTCTGTTTCCTCCCCTAACCCTACCCCTACCCCTACCCCCTACACCCTACGTCTCTCCGTCCCCTTCTCGCCCCAGGCCCCCTTTGCGCAATGGGATGCCCTGCATGAAGAGGCCTGCGAAGAGATGAGCCTGCTGCTCGTGCACCACTTTCTCGACGGAACGGACCTAAGCCGTGAGCAGGCGGAAACGGAGCTCCTGGCTCTCATGCAATGGGAAGAGGAACACGGCTACCCACAAGATGTGACGGTTCAGGAGTTGGGAGAAATTGCGGAGAAGTATTTCGGCTACCAGTCCCGCATCATCGAGAACCCGATGGGAGAGGACTTAAAGCGGCTGCTCGCAGACGGGCACCCCGTCATCGTGCCCGCAGCGGGAAGGGACCTGAAGAATCCCTTCTTCTCGGGCGACGGTCCCTGGTACCACATGCTCGTGCTCACGGGGTATAACGAATTCTTCTTCATCACGAACGACGTGGGGACGAAGCGCGGCGAAGGATACGTCTACCGTTTCGGCACCCTGATGAACGCCATCCACGATTGGACCGGTATCAAAGAAAACATCCGGCAAGGGACACGAAGAGCACTGATCATCGAAAAATAATCCGTGCCGAAGTGGTGGGTGACTCTGTCGGGCCCCACCACTGGAGGCACACCGCTCAAAGGGAAAGAGAGTACGCGAGAGAAAACCGCAGGTTTGCTTTCGCGCATAAACGACGTGGGAACGAAGCGCGGAGAAGACTACGTCTACCGCTTCGCAACACTCCTCAATGCCATTCATGACTGGACAGGAGTCAAAGAGGAGATTCGTTCTGGAGCGCGACGCGTACTCATCGTGGAATAGGATGTCATGGTGAGCTCTGTCGAACCATGACATGCGCCGAATTGTCGCAGTTCGACAGTGCTCACTGTGACAATTCGAATAAGGCTTTCCAAAAAATTTGCGATTCGGAATCCAAATCGCAAATCTCTCAATCGCAAATTCCTTATCGTGCGATGAGCATCATCAGTGACAACAGAACAATCACCGAGATATTGATGCCCATAAATGGAACACCGGACGTTCTCTTCCTGATTGGATAACGCATAAGTGGAGAAAAATGAAAGATCGGGGGAAGCCTAGGGACGGGGGGTGAGGAGGGCAATCAACTGCCCTTGATCACCTACGGAAACAGCAGTGTGATTCTGAGCAAATTTTGTACCCGGCTTTACTCATCCGCCGTAGAAATCTACACTCCTGCTACCTCCTCTCCCGATCCTATGCAAACAGGAAGACCTGATGTGCAATCACTCATTGGGAAGCCATCGAAAGATGTTCCGATGTCACTTCAGCGTGTCGCAAAAAGTATACAGACCGGCGAGCGGATTTGGGTGGGTCCCCAGGAAAGCACGCCACTCACGACGGAGGAACAGAAGGCCTACGACCTCGCGAAGACCATCCTCTGTCACTTGGCTGTGCAAGCGCCGACCACGCACGCCTCGGGGCACCCCGGCGGCCCGCTCTCGGCCTTCACCTTCGCCTACCTGCTCTCGGCAGCACGAGACCCGCTCGTTGATCAGCCGCTCCGCATGAGTGCGGGGCATCTGTCGCTGCTCGCCTACGGCCTGCAGTGGCTCTTCGGCCGGGAGGGCAACGATGCACGCCTGGCCTCCCCGCAGACGATCATCGACACCTTTCGCACGGCTCAGGGGCTGCCCGGGCACATCGAAGCCGGCATCGGCGATATCCCCTTCGGAACAGGCCCGCTGGGCAAGGGCGTGAGCAATGCCCTTGGCGCCGCTTTCGGTCTTCACTATCTCCGCAACCTCTCCCCTAACCCTAATCCTAGTCCTATCGTGGATGTGCTGCTGGCGGATGGCGATGCGGAAGAGGGACAGGTGATGGAGGCATTCCGCCTCGCTTCGCGCCTGCAGGTCGATCACCTCATCGTCCACGGGGACTTCAACGACATGCAGCTCTCGGGCCTGCCGTCCCAAACGGTCGCCGCGGATTTTGCGGGGATCGCCCACGCCGCAGGATGGCACGTGATCGAGGTGCAGAACGGCAATGATCCCGAACAAGTGCATGCAGCCATCACCAAAGCAACGGCCCTCACGGGCAAGGGCCACCCCATCTTCGTCTGTTACTACACCACAATGGGACACGGCATCCCCTTCATGGAGGAAGGATCGAATACGGGCAAGAAGAACTACCACGGCTCTCCCTTAAGCAAAGAGGAGGCCACACAGGCACTCGCGCTGCTCCCGCATCTGGAAGAAACCGTGCGCGCCTACGAGCCTTTCCGCGCACGAGAGAAGAAACGCTGCGCTACGGGCAAATGTACTCTGACCGATTTGCCGCTGAAGTTCTCGGCGTCCTCGCTCAAAGGGTACAAGCGCACGATCACGGATCAGAAAGGCGCCGCCCGCAGGGATTTCGGAGCGACGCACATCAAGGCCCTCATGGCCGCGGATCCGCGCATCGTCGTGCTACACGCAGACCTCGCGGGATCGGGCGGATTTGATGAAGTGGCGAAGGAATTTCCCGACCGCGTGATCAATGTCGGGGTCGCCGAGGCGAACATGCTCATGATGGCCGCGGGCATGCGGCAGGTCGGCCTGTTTCCCGTCACCTACACGTTCGCCGCGTTCGGGACCAACGAGGCGCGGGCGAATGCGCGCCTGATCGACATCAACTGCGGCCACACGCGCTGCGGGATTCTGAATGACTGCACCCATGCGGGCCTGAGCGTGGGCGAGGATGGCGAAACCCATCAGGAACAGAACTATTTCAACCTTCCCTTCCGGCACACGCAGGTCTGGGCTCCGGCCGACTCGAACCAGGCCGCCGCGATGGCGGAAAAAGCGATGGAAATCATCGCCGAAGGGCATCAGTCCGTCTTCGTCTTCTCGCCGAGGACAGGGCACGCGCAGCTCACCGACAGCGCCGGCAAACTGATCTACGGAGCGGACTACACGTTCGAAGGCAAAGCGGATCTCATCCGGGGATCGGATGATGTGCTGGATCAGGTGACGATCATCGCTACGGGCATCCCCGTACACCGGGCAGTGGAAGCGGCGGATCAATTGCTCGCACGCCCCGAAAAAGTGCGTGTGCGTGTGCTCAACGTGGGCAGTATCCGGCCGATCGATGCAGCGGCGGTACTGAAAGCTGCCCTCGAAACCGGACGGCTAATCGTGGCCGAAGATCACAACAGCGAAGGGGGTCTCGCCGCGCAGGTGGCGGACATCATTGCCGATTTCGCCCTCCCCTGCTCTCTCCGGCGCCTCGGCTTGAACCAGTACTTCCCGTCCGCCAAGGCGGAAGATTTGGAACTCATGGCGGGGTTGGATACCGAGAGCATCCTCAATGCCGTCTTAGACGAAATTCATGCCGAAGTGCGCGGCGGCGAAGACGCCTTCGTAAGCTCTCTCTTCGAAATGGCGCACCATTTGCGCTTCAGCCGCTTTCGGGCAACGGCCCTCCCCTTTGTCGAGAAACTCCTCTCGGAGGAAGGCTACCTGGACTTGCTCCGTACGCACTTCGCCCGGCGCGCCTGCCCGGCGGGCAGACTCCCGAAGAATGATCAGCTACTGGAACGGCTGCAGGAAGAAACGCAGGCTGTCTGACACCTTGGAATGGCGGAAGCGGGAGGCCGTCTCCGTTCGGCTTCACTTTGTTCCGCCCGAACTTCGCCGTGCCTATCTGCATTTTCTGGCTCATAGCCAATCACGGCGTAGTCCGCAGACGAAGCCGGATGGCGGAAGCGGGAGGATTCGAACCTCCGAGACCCTTGCGGGTCTACCTGTTTTCAAGACAGGCCCGATCGACCACTCTGGCACGCTTCCGTAACGGAATAGTACCAGAAAAGACGCGATGCGCATGCCGTTACGCAGGACCATCGCAAAAGCTCCGCAACATGCAGCACACGTACAGATCTGCCATAAAAGTTCATCAGGATCATGGACAGTTAGACACATGTTCTGCTATAATGACCTGATACAAACACATACTCCTGATGACAGTATCTTCCTCATTCAAACGCGGCGATATCGAGCAAATTCTGAAGAAAGCAGACATCTTCCATCTGAGCGCGGAGGCTCGTGTACGTCTCAACTGCTTGCTGTACTACTTCACGCACGGCAGGAACGCTTCCGAGACCGCGTGCCATTTCGGCATTGCACGTGCAACGTTCTACAACTGGCTGAAGAAAATTAATCTCCATGATCTCTGTGCACTCGAAAATTGCTCAAAGGCCCCGAAGCACGTACCGCAACCGATAACGGACGAGCGAACGGTGGATCTGATCCGCAGGCATCGTATGAGCGATCCTCTCCTCGGAAAGAAGAAGCTCAGCAAACACCTGCGCTCCGCGCATGGCATCTCTCTCTCTGCATCCACGGTCGGGCGCACCATCAACCGACACGGCTTCTACTTCGCCGATACGCCTGCGCACCGCGCAAAGCGTGACGAACGCAGGCTGGATGGATGGCGGAAGGCAGTGGTCCTCGTGAGCACCGCCACAGGCGCCTCCCTCCTCGCCGATGTTCCGTTCGCTCACGCACTGGAAGGTTCAATCTATGAGCTGCATCCGACATCCCCCGATCAAACTGGTGATGGAGTCCTCGAGGGATCGGCGTTCACCCTGCAGGAAGGGGGCATAACAGACACAGCACAACCGCTCCAGGGTTCCGTTTTCACAATCACGATACCGGCAGCCGCTTCGTCTTCCTCTCTGTCGTCGTCTTCCCCATCCGCAACACCGGCTGGCGGTCCTGCGACGGGCGGAGGACGCCGCACGATCCCCGTCGTGCAATTGCCGTCCTCTCCCTCCTCACCGGCTTCTGCCCCCTCTCCCCCCTCCACACCCTCTCCACTCAAATTCGGAGAATCTCTCTATGCAGTCCCCTCCCCGACGCTTACGGGGACAGCGAAGACCGGCACTCCCGCGAAAGTGACCGACAGCAAGACAGGATCTGCCGTGCCTCCTCCCACCCATACCGACCAAACCGGTTCCTACCGCGAAGCAGCCCCGCCGCTGCCACCTGTCGTCGTTACGCCTTCGTTTGCAGAAACATGGCTGCCCAGCGTGATCTCTGCAGCAGTCGTATTGACAGTGCTCGCAGGTCTCATCGGCCGTACATGGCTGTACCACGTCATCACCAACGGGTTGGGATGGCGCTCGTTGCGAACCGTTGCGACGCTCTCGCGCAAGTCTTTCTTCGTGTCTCTGATGGGCGCCTCACTCCTCTTCGCCCTCCTCTGGAACATCACATCGGCCAGCGCCGCAACGACCGTGCCGCTCACGCGCTGGTATCAGGGACATCTGCTCAACGCGGATGGAAGCGCGGTCACGACAGCCGTGACCATCCGGTTCAGCGAATGGAAGAGCGCCGATTTCACCGCCGCTGACCTCACGGCGACCGGCTCGATCAACACATCGGCAACCCACTACGTGAACTGGCAGGAGGAACACACACTGACACCCACAAGCGACGGATCCTTTGCGGTCGAACTGGGATCCGTCAACGCCCTGCCCGACCTGAGCGCGCTGCCCCCCAGCACGCTGACGAGCCTCTACCTGCAAGTGGATGTGAAGGTATCGGGCGCGGCAGACTCGACGTACGACCTGCTCGATTCCAACACGAGCAGTGCAACGACAGACAGAACCTCGATTCTCTCTCTGCCCTTCGCACGCACTGCCGATCTCTTGGACCAGCGCGACACCGGCACGGCAAGCGGCTCCATCCCCGTGCTCACGACGGGTGGCGCGCTCTCGCTCGACGGAGACCTGACCATCAATGCGGATAATGAAGCAAGTGACGCCACCCTCACCTTCGGCAACAACCTCCTCAACGAAACGCTCAAGTTCTCGGCAACTCTCAACCGCTTCGACTTCAGTGATGATGTGTCGATCGGCGGAGACCTGGAGGTGACGGGGACGATGTCGGGAGCATTCCTGCAGATCACAGGGACAGGGGCATCCCCCCTCATCAAAACTCAGGGGGGGAATATCGGCATCGGCACCGCCACACCAGCAGCGCAGCTGGATGTCACCATCTCCATCGGACTCAATGGCGAAACCATCGAACATTGGGACGAGGTGCCGCTGGATGATCCCTACAAACTCAAAGACTGGTTTGATACCACGCAGGGAGCAGGACGCATCAGCGGCGGCAGAATCACCGCCAACGCCGACGGAACCGTCACGGTCCTCGCGGGCTCGGGCCTCGTGCACATCACCGAGGCAACCGTGCAGGAAAACCCCCTCGACTGTTCCACATGCGGCCAGATCTCGGATCTCGAATACATCACATGGACCGGCACCTCCGCCCTCGTCCTCACGAACAACGATTACAACTACATCTACTATGACTACGAAACGGCCAGCGTGCGCGCCACGACGGATTTCAACGCGATCTCCTTCACGCGGGAGTTCACGCTGGGACGCGCGTACCGCAGGGACACTGAAGTCATCGTGCGTCTCTGTGGCACGAACCTCTGGAACTTCAACCGCAGAGTGCAGCTCTTCGGCGAGGAGGTGTACCCCATCGTGCGGGCAACCGGCATGGCGATCTCAGAAGTGGGGACACGGGGACTGGCCGTCACTGCGGGTGTGCTCTGGGCGGAACTGGTCAACCGCTTCGTCACCGATGCCTTCTCGACGGCCACCGGCACCTTCTCGACATGGCACAGGGACGGGAGCGGCGGCTGGACGGAGACCACGGGCCAGACACAACTGTCCAATACATCCTACGACGACGGAGATGGCGTGCTGGGAACTCTGACCAACGGACGGTACGGCATCCACTTCATCTACGTGCTGCACGATTCCACGGTGCACTCGGTCTACGGCCAGGTACAGAACTACACCCAACTCCAGGCAGAGGCGGCCCAGCCTCCGGCATCCATTCCGGACCTGCTGGCTTCGTATGCAACACTCATCGGCAAAGTGATCATCCAGAAGAACGGCGCCAACTTCGCCGAAATACAGTCCGCCTTTGAACAGACGTTCGCGGGCGCGGGAACCGTCATCCACAATGACACCTCGGGATTGCAGGGTGGAGTGGCAGCAGAGTACTACCACCTGACCTCGAGCGAATACACGGGAACAGGATCGGGGGTGTTCGTACGCGCCACCTCTCCGACATTCGGCGGTTCCGTCACCCTGCCGCTCGGCATCTGGAACTCCACCGGCCGCGTGGGCATTGGTACAGCAACACCAGAGACAGAGCTGGAAGTCATCGGCACCCTGTCGGGTTCCTCCATCGTCAACTCCAGTGGAGGGGGCTACGTAGGCGCTGCAGCCTGTTACCTCGCCAACGGCACGCTCGGCCATTGCACCAGTGCCGATGGGTCATCCTGCGGGTGCACGGCGAATTAACGTCGCCGCACGGGGCATAACCCCCTAGTGCGACCCCGCCCACGCTACGGCGCACGTGAGCATCACGGCACGACCTCCCTCCCCTCCCAAGCGGAGAGGAGCTATGCGCGTACTTGCATGTTGCGGGAGGTACGTACTGCAGAGAAGGGCCCGATGACGTGGTCGGGAACTCACGAATACGAAAAGTCCACAGAGATCCGAAAGATCCGAAAGTCCAGATACATCTTGTAAAATCCTCGATTTTGCTGTACGATAACACGAAAACCCGACATCTCCACCAAAAACTCACCACACCCACCACCCCACAGCGTGCTGCGCCCGGAATCACGCCCCCAGAGGGAAGACATCGAGAAGCTTCTCCATGAAGCGGAGCGCCTCCAGTTGAGCGGCGGCGTGCAGCAGAAACTCCAGTGGTTTCTCTACGCCCTCGACCACGACAATGATCCGAAGAGTGTCAGCGAAGAGTTCAATATTTCCTCTTCGACATTCCGCCGCTGGCTCAAGCGTTTTGATCCGGATGATATCACCTCCCTCGAAGAGAAATCGCGGAGACCCCATACGGTCCGTGAGCCCGACATCCTCCCGGAGGTCGTCGAGCTGATCCGCCAGTACCGCGCGCAGTACCCGACGATGGGCAAAGAGCGCATTCACGAGGCCCTGCAGAGAGAACACGACATCGTTGTCTCTCCTTCGAGCATCGGTCGTATCATTCAACGCGAACGTTTCTTCTTCGCAGATACCTTTTCGCACCTGAAGAAACTCAATCCCAATCCTCCGCCTGCATCATCTTCGACTTCCCAACCGGGTGTATCCGCACTCCTCCTGCTCTTCTGCGCCGCCACCGCGGTCTTCCTCTCTGGAACGCCGCAGGCGAGCGCCGCAACGACTGTTCCGCTCACGCGCTGGTATCAGGGCCACCTGCTGAACAGCGACGGCAGCGCCGTCACCACAGCCATCACCATCCGGTTCAGCGAGTGGAAGAGCGCGGACTTCACCGCCAGTGACCTCACCGCGACCGGCTCGATCAATACATCGGCAACCCACTACGTAAACTGGCAGGAGGAACACACACTGACACCCACAAGCGACGGATCCTTTGCAGTCGAACTCGGCTCCATCACGGCGCTTCCGGATCTGGCCACGCTCCCGCCCGCAACGCTCCAGAACATGTACCTGCAGGTGGAAGTGAAGACCTCGGGTGCGGCAGATTCCACCTATGACCTCCTGGATAGCAACACGAGCGATACGGCCATCGACCGCACATCGATCCTGTCGCTCCCCTTCGCCCGCAATGCAGACCTCCTCGATCAGCGCGATACGGGCACCGCGAGCGGTTCCATTCCCGTGCTCACGAACGGAGGCGCGCTCTCCCTCGACGGTGATCTCACCATCAATGCCGACAACGCAGCAGCGGATGCTGTGCTGACCTTCGGCAACGCGATCCTCGCCGAAACACTCAGGTTCTCGACGACGAACAGCCGCTTCGAATTCAGTGATGATGTCTACGTCGAAGGAACACTCTCGACCTCCGGCGCACTCGTGATTGCACCAAGACCGGGGACGGAGACGGGCACTACCCTCATCGTCGATACCAAGGGCTTAGTCTACGATGCAACGAACAAGAGGGTGGGTATCGGGACGGCGACGCCGGAGGCCGCACTGGATCTTACGCTCTCCTCCGCAACAGAAACGGGCATGATCATCAAAGGCGCTGCCTCCCAAACGACCAACCTGCAGGAATGGCAGGCGAATGACGGAACGGTGGTAGGCTCAATCACTCCGCACGGCGACCTGACGCTGACCGGGACTAACAGCCCCGGAGGAAGATTCATTCAGATTTTCCCGTGGAACCAGCACGACAATAATTCAGCCAAGATCGCTATCTGGTCGAGCAATTTGAATTATTCAACGTTGCAGGGCACTTCACTGACGTTCAACAACAATAATATCGGATCTGCAGGGGTCGGACTCGGAAACGGATCCAATCTTTCGGTGATTGATGCTTCAGGTAACCTGACCACGGCGAATGCCGGCGGACTTGCAATCGGCGCAGCCGGAACCGCAACACCCTTTGGCACCCCGCCTTCAAATGGAGCAATCATCAGCGGTAACGTCGGCATCGGCACCACCGCACCCGAAACCAAGCTCGAAGTCGTCGGAACGATGAGCGGTACGAAACTCAAGATCACCGGAACGGGATCCCTCAGCGATCTTACGTTCCCGTCCATGCAGCTCGGCACATCCACCTATTCCACGGTGCGAGACTTCATGAATTCTTTCGGCTCCACCGGCCGCAAATCAGGGGGCGTCATTGCTGATGCCGGATCCTCGACCGTGGCGGTGACGGGAGGAACGGGTTTCATCAAGGCAACGGACGATGACGACGCCCCGTTGCTGTTCTTCGACTTCCCCGCCCCGGCCAACATCAGCATCCCCGCCGGTTCCACACGGTACATCGGCGTCGAGTACAACAGCGGCTCCCCACAGGTCGTCGCCCGGACGTCATGGAACTGGAACCTGGATACCGAGTTCCCCTTGGGCGCGGTCATCAACGAAAACGTGGGCGGCATCGACGAGCTGTACATCGAAAACAATCCCTGGTGGGTGACGGATGGCACAACGAACATCATCGAAGCCATCAGAAGCCTCGGGCTCATTCGCAGGGACCAGACAACGGGAGGCCTCATGCTCTCTGTCACGGGAACCCGCAACATCGCTGTCAGCGCAGGAACGCTGTGGAGCAACTTAAATGAGTTCGACTTGGCTGCCGTCGATACCTCCGCGGCGGGAACAATAGAGTACTACTGGTACAAAGCGGGAACCGGCTGGCAAACATCGGATGTTTCGCAGTACTCAGTGACGCAGTGGAACGATGTCACGCAGGCGGCACTGCAAACCATGGAGAACAACAAGTACGGGAACGTCTGGGTGTACACGGAAGTGGTCAATGACAACCCCTCGGTGGCCTTGCTGTACCCGCAAGCCCAGTATAACACCGCTGCGGAGGCAGAGGCCACGAATGCCCCCTCCAACATCCCGACGCACATTACCGAAATGGGAATGCTGATCGGACGGATCATCATCAAGAAAGGGGTGGATACCCCGGTTGCGGTCGAATCGGCATTCGGAACAACCTTCAGCGCCAGTGTCACCACGGACCACGGCAATCTGGCGGGCCTCACGGACGACGACCACACGCAGTACCTCCTCTTAACTGGTAGAAGTGGACAGCGCGTGAATGACTCCGTGGAATTCACCGGAACGGCCTCCGGACGCATCTTAAGCTTCGGCACGCGACTGACGGGATCAGGCAATGTCTCCATCCGCACCCTCACGGACTCCACCACCGCCTTCCAGGTGCTCGATGCTGACGGAGGTAATCCCGTCTTCAACATCGATACGGACAATGAGCGCGTGGGCATCGGCACCACCGCGCCCGAAACCGCACTCGAAGTCGTGGGCACCGCCTCGGGCAACTACATTTTCGGGCAGCAGGGACTGGGCTCCTCGGGGGCGCTCGCAGTCCTCGGGAACATCTATAACAGAGCGGATAATGCGAAGCATTACTTCGGCGCGGGCAACGACGCCTCCATTACCTACGACGGAACGAATATGTTGATAAACCCCAAGGAAGTGGGGACGGGGGAGTTGAGGGTTTCGGGCAACGTGAACATCGGCTCAACAACCACAGCAAACATGGCGCAGGTTGCAGAGCTGAATGTAAGAGGGACGGATGCGGGCATTTTGATTGACGGCAATAATTCCAACAACTGGCTCAAACTCCAATATTCAACTGGCGGGGGCCATGTTCTCTTCACAACCCCAGCAGTCGAGTGGGTCTACCGTCTTAACCAAGCAAGTCTTGACGCTGATTTCGTGATTGGCAGGTACGCAGCCAATATCGTTGAGATGCGAGGCAGGTACAACTACAACGCTGGGGTAAGCCACAGCCTTCTTTTGACAGGTGGGCGATGGAATAATGCCCCCGCTGGGAATCTCTACCTTCGTGGAGGACAGGGGCTTGGAGTCGGTGCGCCTGGTGTCATTAAGCTTCAATCACCCGACGGAACGCAGGATATTCTTACGACCAGCGCAACAGACAATCACCTTCATTCTCCAGACAACATCAAGCACCTATACGGCACAGGGGACGACGCCTCCATTACCTATGACGGGACGAACATGGTGATCAATCCGAAGGAAGTGGGAAGTGGATACCTGAAAATCCCCGGCACCGCCTCGGGCAATTACATCTTCGGGCAGCAGGGGCTCGGCGCATCGGGTGCCGTGGTGATCAAAAAACTCTCCGGCACGGGCACGGGCAACATCTTCATCGTCGATACCAAGGGACTCGTCTACGATGCGACGAACAAAAGAGTGGGGATTGGGACGGCAAGTCCGGAGTATACACTCGACGTGAACGGAGGGGCGGCTGTGAGCAATCTCCAAATGGGAGATGTGGGGTACGGGGCGTTCTTCCCGGGCCTGACGTACAAGGGAAACGCAGCGGGAGGCTACGCGATGTTCACCACAAACGGAGGGGCCTACACCGTCCTGAATAAGAGCACCGCCGACGGACACATCGGATTCAGGGTGAACAACGTGGACAAGATGGTCGTCGATGAAAACGGCAACGTGGGCATCGGCACAATCACTCCCGAAAACAGGCTCGAAGTCGTCGGCTCCATGTCCGGCCGCACGCTGCAGGTGACGGGCACGGGGGCGGCACCGTTGATCTACACGGATACGACAACGGGAAGAGTGGGCATTGGCACAGCAACACCGGGCTACGTGCTCGATGTGCAGCACGCCACCGACAAGATCAACTCCAAGAACGGCTACCTGACGGACGGAGCCGACTACGCCGAGTACTTCCCGAATGAAGAGAATATTCTGGAAGGTTCGCTCGTCGGCATCAACATGGAAACGGGCAAGGCGCGCCGGTACCGCTTCGGCGACGAATTCATCGGCATCGCATCGGATGGACACGGATTCGTGGGCAACGGGAAGAGGGGCATCGAAGATAACCCGAAGTATGCGCTCGTGGGGCTGCTCGGCCAGCTCACCGTTCGTCCGGAGGAAGTGACGATCAGGGGACGCCTGGTCTTTACCCGGGACGGCAAACGGATCGGTCTCTTGCTCGAGAACGGAAAAGTGCTGCTGCGGTGATATCTGAGGAACCGGTGCATACACGTTTGCGGACGTATTCAGCGACTGTTACGATAACGCAGGCTTCCCCTTTCACTACATGGTGCCTCCGACGCTCCTCACCAAGACGTGCACGTCTGTTTTCGTGCTCTCTCTGCTTTTGCCCTCAATGGCATCAGCAGCAGAAACCGCCGCGTTCAAAGACATCCCATCGGGTTCGCCCGTGGCGGAAGCTGCAGAGTATCTGCGCAGTGTCGACATCCTGAGTGGATATCCCGACGGTACCTTCCGTCCCGACCAGAAGGTGAACCGCGCAGAGGCGATCAAAGTCATCATCGGTCCCCTGCTCAAGAAAGAAGCGCTGCAGGAGCTCATCTCGACCCCATTCACGGATATCAAAACCGGAGAGTGGTACCTGCCCTACGTGGAGGCAGCCCGTCAGAACTCCATTGTGGATGGCCCGCCCATGAGGGCCGCATTCAACGGCACGAAGCCCGTGACCAAAATGGAATTCATCAAGATGCTCCTGCTCGCCTATCGCATTGACCCCAGCTCTTATAGCGAGATCCGCCTGCCGCTCTCACAGGATGCCACCGATCCAGCCGCGTGGTACTACCCCTACTTGCGCTACGCCATCACCGCATCCATGACCGCAGTGACGGACAAGGGCACCTTCGATCCGGGGCGGGAACTCACGCGCGGCGACACTGCACTCATTCTCTACCGCTTTCTCATGTACCGATCGGGCAAGCGCACGCAGGCCCTCCTCTCGGAGGCGGAGAGCGAGATCCTCGTCGTCCTGAGCAGCCTGGAGCAGAACAATCCCGAACAGGCCGAGTACGCCTCGGCCCGCGCCCTGCTCGCTGCCCGCGGCGCGAATGCAGGAACCCCCAATCAGCCTCTCGTACAAGGCGCGCTCAAGATCACCGAGGCATTCCGTGCGATTGTGCGCGCGTACCGCGCCGGCTTGAGCCAGCAGTTTGATGAGACCATCCGCCTGTGCGGGGATGCCTGGAATCTGGCCACCCGCGGCAAGGAGTTGAGTCCCGGCTTGGCGGACCTGAGCGATCAGGTGCAGGCACTCGCCAAGAATCTCGCCGACAGTGCGAGGGCGGCGAAGGCCGGACCCGCCACCCCATGAAGAGCCCCGCTTCGCTCTCTCTTCCCGCTTTCACGGCGCGCGTCGTGAAGGGGTCGGGGCGCGGCCGCATCATCGGTTCCCCCACACTCAATCTGTCTCTGAGCGATGTCCCCCGCCCTCTCGAGTGCGGAATCTACGCCTGCCGTGTCCGGTGGAATCGGCACACCGCGGGCGCGGCGATGCACTTCGGGCCCCGCCCGGTGTTCAGAGCGGGCATCGCCTGCGAGGTGCATGTGATCGGCCTCACTATTCGCCGCGCCCCTCCGCGCATCGAAGTGGAGGTGGTGAAACGGCTGCGCAACATCGAACACTTTCAGTCCGTTGAGCTTCTGCAAGAGCAGATTGCACGGGACATCGAACAGACGAAACGCCTGATAAATGGAGGGAAATGATGAGATCCCTCGAAGAGAGTGATACTCTTTCCGTACAGTGAAACGGCTCCTCCGCTCCCTCAAGAAAGCAATCTCCCAGCGCAGTCCCGTGCGCCTGGTCTGGCACCATGCCAAGGCCTTCGTGGCCGCCCTCGTGTACGGATTCCCCGCACGAAAACTCACCGTCATCGCAGTCACCGGCACCGACGGCAAGACGACGACGGTCGGCATGACGGCGCACATTCTGGCCGATGCAGGCATCCGGGCGGGCGCGCTCTCCACGGCTTTTCTGCGCATCGGGGATCACACGGAATGGAACGCCACCCAGAAGACCTCTCCCTCCCCGTTCCTCATTCAGAGATTCCTGCGCCGCCTGGTGTCGGCGGGCTGCACCCACGCCGTACTGGAGGCCTCCTCTCACGGATTGGTACAGGGACGTCTGTGTTTCACCTGGCCAAGCATCGCCGCCGTGACGAACGTGACGCCCGAACATCTCGATTACCATGGCACGATGGAGCAGTACCGTCGCGACAAGGGGCTGCTCTTCATGATGCTCCAGGGAAGAGGAACGAAAGTCCTCAATCGCGATGACGAGAGCTTCACAACATTCAGCCGCATCCCATCGGCGCAGACGCTCTCCTTCTCCGTGCGGTCCGACGATGCAGATTGCTCGGCGACGGACATCGTCGAGACAGCCGAGGGCACGCAATCCATGCTGCGCACCAGAGAACGGAGCACGCTCCTGCCGCTTTCGCTCAGACTCCTCGGCGCATTCAATGTTGAGAACGCCCTGTGCGCCATTGCCTGCGCTCATGCCTGCGCTGTATCGGTGGATCACGCCGTGAAAGCACTCAGGAATTTCGCCGGTGTTCCGGGGAGGCTGGAACGAATCGATGCAGGGCAGGATTTCGCGGTGTACGTGGATTTCACCGTCACTCCCGCCGCGTACGAGAAGACCCTTCTGACCCTGCGCGCCACCCTGCAGCCGGGGAACCGACTGCTCGTGCTCACAGGCAGCTGCGGGGACCGCATGCGCGAGAAGCGCCCGATCGTGGGCCGTCTGTGCTCTACGCTCGCCGACATCGTCGTGATCAGCAACGAAGACCCCTACACCGAAGATCCGCAGCAGATCATTGACGAGGTGTGGGCGGGCATCGATCCATCGCACTGCGAGGCGCACAAGATTTTTGACCGGAGGGAAGCCATGGAGTTTCTCTTCCACAAAGCCGGACCCGGCGACGCTGTGATCCTCTGCGCCAAAGGCGCCGACACGACCATGATGACCGCCGGGGGGCAGATCCCGTGGAACGAGCGTGAAATTGCACGGGAGCTTCTGAAGAAGATGTCTGGCGAAACCCTTGGGTAAAACTGCGAGCGGACACGTTGTGCAACTTTTGGTCAGTGTCCCTTCGCCGTTCTTCCAGTATCCTGTAAAAGAGATTGTTGATTTTATACATTATTTCATTTTTGTCAAATGCCGAGGAAACCTGCCCCGTCCGCCGTGACCGCCGGAATTGATGAAGCCGGCAGGGGCGCTCTGGCAGGCCCGGTCGTTGCGGGAGCCTGCATCCTGCCCAAGGATATTCCCCTGCCCCGCTTCATCCGCGACAGCAAGGTACTCACGCCCGACGTGCGCGAAGAAGCCTTCGCATGGATCGCGGCACACTGTGCGTACGGAGCCGGTATTGTGGAGGCAGATTTCATCGATCTCCATGGCATCCTTCCGGCAACCGAGCGGGCGATGCAGCAGGCCGTCGCGGAGCTCGCGCAACGGTGCCGCCCCACGTACCTCCTGGTCGACGGCCGCGACAAATTCTGGTTCGACTATCCGCACACCGCCATCATCGACGGGGATGCGCTGGAACCGTGCATCTCGGCCGCCTCGATCGTGGCGAAGGTCACGCGCGACCGGCTGATGGTCGACCTCGCGAAAGCGTTTCCGCACTACGGATTGGAGGGGCACAAAGGGTACGGAACACCGGAACACTTCACTGCCATCAGAACCCTTGGCCCATGCCGGATCCACCGCTGTACCTTCCTCTCCTCCATCGCCACCACAGCCCTACCCCCAGCAGGAACAGCGGAAGCGAATACAGCTGACCCTTTGAGAGCACGAGCCACGGGAGCACAAGAGTCGGGCTGTCTGGCACGCGCACAAACTCCACGCAAAAGCGGAGCGCGCCGTACAGGATGAGAAAGAGTGCGAAGGTCCCGCCCGGACGCAGCATCCTCGTCCGGTGCAGGTGCCACAGGCACAGAAATGCGATCAGCAGATCCTTCAGGAAAGCGTAGAGCTGCACCGGATGACGCAATCCCTCGACCCCCGGGATGGCCATGCCAAACGGAAGCGTCGTCACCGTGCCGTAGAGCTCCAGATTAATGAAGTTCCCCACCCTGCCGAGTGCAAGGCCCGCTGCAGCGGGAATGACCACAAGATCGAGGAGGCTTGAGAGCGGAATGTGCTGCCGGCGGGCGGCGAACCAGAGCGCGATCCCCACACCGATGAACCCGCCGTGCGACGACATGCCTCCCCGCCACACGGCCAGAATTTCGAAGGGGTGCGCTGCGTAGGTAAGCGGGTGGTAGAAGAGCACGAAGCCGAGCCTGCCTCCGATGAGCACGCCGAGGATGCCGGCCGTCAGAAGATCGGCCCAGGCTTCTGAAGAGAGCGCGAGGCCGCGCTGCTTCTGGATGCGCGGAAGGATCAGAAAAGCCAGGAGAAACGCGGCGACGTAGAGCAACCCGTACCAGTGGATCGGAAAGCCGAACAGGGCGACAGCCACCGTGCGGGAAGGGAAGAAGGTGAGCACGGTAACAGTGTACAGGACTGATGGGCGATTTTCTGATTGAGTGATTTGCGATTGATAGATTCACGTGAGCGAACAAATCGCCAATCATCAAATCGTTCAATCGCCAATCGTCCCTCACTCCATCCTCTTTGCCATCACCACGAAACGCTCTTTCGTTGATCCGATCGGGTAACAGGTGATGAGTGTAAGCAGGCTCTCATCATCGCGCTCCGACAGCAGAATCGACGTGTCGCCCGACGGAACCACCTTCGTTTCTGTGACCACATAGGTCACCGTGTCCGTCGCCGTCCGCAGGATGATCTGTCCACCGATATGCAGTGTGGGGAGTGCAGCGAAGATCTGCCCGTAGCGGCTCTGGCGGGCGCGATCCGTCGGGGGGCTCGAATGCCCGGCGATGACCATCGTGCCCTTCGTCCCGGGACGGACGGAGTGCGGGTACGCGACGAGACCGTAGAGCAATCCCACCTGCATCTGGCGCTCGAGCGCATCCCACTCGCGCGCATCCCAGTAACGCCGGGAGGGCAGAAAGACCGGCGAGCGGATGGAGAGCGACGGAATCGAGAGGGAGTAGGCCTCCTGAATCTCCCACTGTAAGAGCTCCTCCCGGCGCTGATCCATACTCGATGTGGAGCTCGCAGCAAAGTGCAGAGAGGGCATCAGGGGGGCGTGGCGCTGCTCCTGCGCTGCCGCAGGGATCGTTGGCGGCTCCGGCAGAGCGCTCCCGACCGGCACCAACGGCTCCACCCCGACCGGCGAGCTGGAAACCGCAGAAGCCTCAGGCGTTTCCGCTTTCTCCACTGTCACCTGTGCCGTAAGATTCTTCAGCAGCATCGACCAGAGCAGCAGCGCTGCCACAAGCGCAAAGGCTGCAAAGGTAAAGGCGTAGAGGCGTTTTTGTTGCTGTTTCATGTATTATTGATATTATACAATAATTGTAGATTCTTAGCAAATATCCCCATACCCTGTACATTTCCCTCCTCTGACCACGCAAGCCTCATGCTCCTCCTCGCCATCGAAACATCGTGCGACGAAACCTCGGCTGCCGTCGCGGCAGACGGCACACGGGTCTTGAGTTGCGTCATTGCTTCTTCCAGCACGACATTCGCGCGATCCGGCGGCGTCATTCCAGAACACGCCGCCCGTGAGCAGATCCGTGCGATCCAGCCGGTCATCGACCAGGCGCTGGAAGACGCGAAGTGTACTCCGGCAGCCTTAGACGGACTCGCCGTGACGCGCGGCCCGGGGCTGCTCGGCTCCCTGCTCGTGGGATCGGTGACGGCGCGTGCGCTCGCATCACTCTGGAAAAAACCCCTCATCGGCGTCCACCACACACTCGGGCACTTGAGCTCGACATGGCTGGATTGCGAAACGCCTCCGCACTTCCCTGTGCTCACGCTCTCGGCATCGGGGGGCCACACGGAACTCTGGCTCAGAGAGAGCCACACACGCGGCACACTGCTCGGATCGACACGCGATGACGCTGCGGGCGAAGCCTTCGATAAAGGAGCGAGTCTGCTCGGGCTCCCCTACCCCGGCGGGCCGGCGATCTCACGGGCCGCAGAAACCGGCAACCCCCTCGCCTTCCCGTTTCCACATCCGCTCAAGAGCGAAGAGACGCTCGATTTCAGCTATTCGGGCCTCAAGACCGCGCTCAAGTATCTCATCCGGGATCTGCAGGCACAGGGGGTCACCGTTGAGCAGAGACTCCCTGATCTCGCCGCCTCCTTCGAGCTGGCGATCTGCACTCACCTCTGTGACCGCATCGAGCGTGCGCTCAAGCAGCACCCAGAGGTGCACGAGCTCCATGTGGCCGGCGGCGTCTCGGCGAACCGGCGCCTCCGCACACTCGTCGCCAAAGCGAGCGGCAACCGGACCGTGCGTTTTCCCACCACACTGCTCTACTGCACCGACAATGCCGCAATGATCGCGGCAGCCGCGACATTCCTCCTGCAGGAACGAGGCGATGGAGCGAGCCGTGCATTCGAAACTGCAGCTTCGCTCCCATCAGAAACAGTCTTCGGTGCCTAAAAGGCAGGCAAGACTGCCGTGAGCGCGATGGCGAGAATGCCGAGGATCGCCAGGAGGCGAATGAGGGATTTCTTCTTCATGGCTGTACGAGAATACGGAGGGGATCGGAAACCGACACACTATCCCCCTCCCGCACGATCAGTGTCACGGTGTATTCGCCGGGCTGCTGAAAATCGTGAATGGGATTCTTCTGATCGCTCGAGAAGCCGTCGCCGAAATCCCACGCGAAGGTCGTCGTCTGCCCCAGCGTCGAACAGTCGCTGTTGAACTGGACGCCGAGCGGCGCCTTGCCCTCTGTGCGGCTGGCTGTCAGACATGCATCGATCACCGGCGCACGTACGACGATCGTCTTGCTGGCAGAGTACTCCTTGCCACTGGTCGTGAAGACCTTGCCGATGATCTCGTACGTTCCGGCGCGCTCGAACGTATGCGATACCTGCGCCCCCTGCTGGTGGGCCGCACCTTGGGGTTCGTCGCTGAACATCCACTCGAATCCGCTGATCTGCTCGTCGCGGATCGTGGTCTCGGAGGCATCGAACCGCACAGTGAGCGGGGCGGTTCCGCCGTCGGGATCCATGAGGATCGTCACGGTGGAGGCGGGCGGCAGCACTTCAACAGTGATGGGCTTGCGCAGAACACGGCCGTCGGGATCCTGCCCGATGAGCCAGAGCGTGTAGACGCCCTCGCGCCGGTACACCGCCTGAACCGACTCCTTCGTCGATCCGACCGTCGTGGCTTCGGGCACCTCCCAGAAGAACTCAATGAGCGGCATGGTCGTACGAGGCTTGAGATCAACGATCACCGGCACTTCGCCACTGATTACGTTGTTCTTCACCTCCGGAGACCCACTAAAGGTGAGATCGGCCAGCTGCAGCTCTTCCGTCACCCGAACCACCTTCGTAATCTTGGCAACCGGACCGGCCTGCGAGCGCAGCTCCGCCGTCACCGGAAAAGCGCCGCGCTGCGTGAAGGTGTGTCCCACCCGCTCGCCCCGCGCCTCGGCCCCGTCTCCGAAACTCCAGAGAACCACGCGAAGCGGCTCGTCGGTCTGCACCCGGAAAACGCCGCCGAACGGAGAAGGCCCGATGAGGTGCTCCGGCTCTGCGAAGAACTCCACCGGGAACGGCAACGGGAGGGAACGGAGGACATCGATGGTCCGCTCATAGGTCTGCTGTGCCTTGGTGACGAGCGTCACCTTCACCGAGACCGGTGTGGGACCCTCCGCGAAGAACGTGTGCACGACATCGAGATTTTTCGTCACCAGGTCCACCTCGCCGTTCCCGTCAAAATCCCACTCTGCCTGGTCGAGGTCTTCTTTGCGGGGAACGAGGTGCGCGATACTCAGACGTGCCGGCTCATCGAGCACCGGCTGCGCGGGTGCCACCGAGAAAACTGCGTCCGAAATCACCAGACGCCGCGAGAGACGGCGCACATCTCCGCCCTTGAGCGCGATGACGGCCGAAACCGGGAACTGACCCTGACGCTCGTAGGACGCCGTCACTTCGGGATTGGTGGTCTCGGCATTCATCTTGCCGTCACCCTCAAAATCCCAAATGAACTTTTCGGGGATGAGCTGGCGCCGTGCAAGAATCTCCACCGCGGAGCGGACACTGAACGTGATCGAGAGCGGCGCAATAAACTGCTCGGCATTCTCGGGCGTCACGACGGTGATCGTCAGGGGAGGCTCCCGGCGGATGGCGAACGGCACGGCCACGCTGGCAATGAGCCCCGGAAGAATGACGGCAATGACCTTGATCGCCGCGAGCCGGCGGCGCGGGAGGGTCACCGTCTCGGCCGAACCGATGCGCAGCAGTGCGAAGATCCCGATGCCGATCAGCACCACCGCCACAATGAGCGCCGCCATCGTGCCAGGAGGAATGAAACGGTCGTACTCCCCCGTCACATCGGGCAGCACCATAAGAAGGAATGCGGACCAGACAAGGTACGAAATGTAGGGGGTGAAGAGCAGCACGAGAAGAACCCTGCGGAGCAGGCGGCGGGAAGCCACTGCGGGATCCGCGGTCTTCGGCGCAGGCGCGCTCAGGGGAGCCGCCGCCGGAACCGGAGGAGGGGCAATGCCGTCAACGGGAGGAACGGGTGGCGTGGTCATCGCGCTCACTCGGTGGGAGCAATCGCAGAGGTTCCCTCCAACAGGGAGCGTAACTGCTCAAGTTTTTCTGGAGAAAGAGTGGCCCCGGGTTCCTGCTGCACATCTGTGAGACCGAAGAATGACGCAGGGGAAAGCACCTGCGCATCAGCCGGAGGCGTGATGATGGGAGCCGTATCGAACTCGCTGAGGTGGGCTGTGAAAGAGCCACTCAGCACCCCCTGTGCCGTCTGCAGGCTCTCGATGGTCCACAGCACGCGGCGCAGGGCGTAGGTCTCGGCGTCGATCCACATCTCCCCCGTCGCCTGCAAGTTTTCGATGGCACGGGACATGCCCTCCCGATCAATCGTCTCCTGGCGCGCTGCAGCGAGTTGCTCGATGTACGCGAGAAGCTTCTCGGAATCCAGAACAACATCGAAGTGGCGCACAGACGCGCCATCGATCGTGGTCACGCCGCGATCTTTCACCACGCGCACCACCTGTGATTGCGCGCGCAGAATATCCGGCGAGGGCGTCAGGGTTCCGCCGGGAACCGACCCTTCGGCATCGGAAGGGGCCGCAGGAAGGACCCACCACTGATTGAGGAGCAAGGCGAGCAGCTCCGGCTGGAAGAGGGATTGGTCGGGCTCGGTCACGAGCGACCGGATGCGGAATGTCAGATCCTTACGACCGACGACAATGATATCCCCCTCTCCCTGTACGCGGAATGTCTGGCTGCGATCGCCGCCGGGAGCGACGAGTGCATCGGCCGTGATCTCCAGCTGCAACGAATCACCTGCATCCTGCAGGACTCCTGCGAGCTCCACTGTCCCCGAGGCAGGCAGAGAGCCTCCTTCGAGGCGGAACTGGCCGTCCACGGCAAGACGCACAGACTGCAGAACACGGCTCTTCTGCGCCGCCATGCGCAGCACTTCTTCGGCTTCAGGACCGGGAGGAAGTGCAGGCGATCCCCGCAGGAACAGGTAGAGCGGAACGCCCACCAGAATGAGGACGAACAGGAGAGAGAGGAAGAAACGTTTCATAGCGTGAGAGTGCGGAAATTTATGACAGTATGCGCGGGGGACAAAGAGAAGACAATTCCCTGAGTGGACGATGCATGGGGAAGTATGCGCAATCTCACCGTCGGGTGCGCACCCGACGGGCGAAAAGATCGCTGGGTTCCTCCAATGTAAACCCGACTGTGCGGCGCGCGCTGGCACGCATATCCGCGCGCACTTCGAGCAGTATGACCTGCCCACGATTGAGCCGCAGGGGCGAGGCGAGCACGAACGGCGCGAGATCCCCCCGCAGGGACGGGAGCGAGGCGAGCACCTGCCCGCGCGACGTCTGCAGCATCAGATTCTGCAGATCCGTTCCGCGAGCCGATCCGTCATTCGTGAGCGTGATGGATTCGACGACCTGGTCGAAATCGCCCTGAGCCGTCAGGCGCAGGCGGGCGACGGAGCGATGGGCTCCGTAGCGGATGCGCGAGAGCACAGGCAGGAATTCCACAGACACGCTGCCCTGTGCGATGCCGGTGGTCGTGCGTGTCACAGTGACCGGCGCGGGAGAGAACGTGACCCGGTAACCGCCGGCATCAACGTGTGCGGGAACGTCGATGGTGAGACGGTGTTCCCCGGCCACAGCGGCATCCGCGCCAAAATCCGCAGCGACGGAAAGGGTACGCGTGCCGCATGCGGGAACAATCCATGCGGGGTACAGAGACAACGGAACACTCCCGTCCGTCGAAGAGAGCGACCGACCGCGCGAAATTCTGCGCCCATCGCTCAGCACGTAGACAGAGGAGAAATCATCGGGATCCCCCATTCCGCCGTGCGTCACCGTGATGCCATGCACCGTGGCGTCACCGTCGCAGGGGGCAGTGAAGCGGAGCGAGAGCATCTCCACCCGCTGGGCTCCGGGAGGAACAGAGGCCGACGGCAACGCCACCACCTGCACGCGGAGCGTGAGGGGCGAGAGGAGCGTGAGCAGCAGAACAGGGATCGTCAGCACCGATACACTATACAGAGATCTGCAGAAGAGCGGACCGCGGAGAGAATCACCAGAGCATGAGTACGATGGCAGTGCAACTCTTCACAATTCTCTCTCATTCCACACCTGCTATAGTCCTCTGCAAGATGTTCCGCACTGCCTTCACAGAGCTCGCCCTGGGCACATTTCTGACACTCGTGCTCACCGGTATTCTCGTGGAGCAGAACCGGATGGCTCCGCTCCCCGCGCCTATGCTCTACGGGGCGCTCACAGCCCAAACCAGCTCAGACCCGCCGTACGACCCGCCCCCCGATCTGGGCGCCTGCTGTTCCTCGTTCGACGGAACCTGCCTCTCAGATTCAACCGATGTCGGCGCGTGCGCAGGCATGGGCGGTATGTTCTATCCATGGACGTACTGCAGCAATGCGTGTTCGAGTACCATCTCGTACCCTCCCTGTCCCCCCAGCTGCGACGACGGCGATCCCTGCACCGATGACTGGTGCGAGTTCGGTATCTGCCAGCACACCAGCATTACCGGCTGTTGCAGATCCAATGCCGAGTGCACTTCCAGCGATCCCTGCTGGGCCACCGAATGCATCGCCAATCAGTGCTTCGGCATGAACCTGTGCGAGATGGGCGCCTGCTGCCAGCCAGATGGATCCTGCGCACAGACACCGCAACTGTACTGCAGCGGCTCACATTACACATTCGCGGATTGCTCCATCTGTCCCTCCTCTTCCAGTGTCCCCAGTATGTGCGTGCCGCCGGACTGTGATGACGACGACCCCTGCACCAGCGATGCCTGCATTCCCGCCGCCGAGGGAGGAGAGATGTGCGACCACATCCCCACCTCCTGCCCCTCCTCCTATTCTTCATCCTCTTCAAGACCCTCACTCGGCTCTTCATCTTCTACATCTTCAAGCTCCTCATACCCCTCCTCTTCGCGGTCCTCCTCTTCCTCACAACCCCCCCCTTCCTCACAACCCTCTTCCTCGCGATCCTCCTCTTTCTCCGGCCCCCCGCCGCCACCGAGCTCCAGCGCCGGCAGCACGCCCTCCTCGCAGCGCAGCACAACCAGCAACGCTTCCAGCAGCTCTGCCACCAATCTGTGCGAATGGTGCAAGCAGACATTTGGGGAAGATACGGGGTCCCTGTCGTGCTGCGAGGCATCGTGCAACGGATGCCCTCCGGGTACGACGATCGGCGATCCGCGCGAGAGCGGCTGCGAAACCGACGGCAGCGGCTGCGGCTGCCCCACCTGCAGCGCGACCCCCTCGTCTTCGTCCGCCCCCTCTGCCCCCTCTTCCTCCAGCACCCCGCCGCCGCCGAGCAGCTCCTCTGTGCATAGCAGCTCTTCCTCCTCTTCCGAGGGACCGGTCTCGTGCTGCTTCGGATCAACGTGCATGGATGACGTCTATCCGTTCATCTGCTCGCTCTTCGGCTCTCCGGCGGAAGACCCTGTCTTCGGGCCGGGCAATGACATCTGCGGTGTCGCGACGTGCGGAGGGGGGGGATCCAGTTCGTCTTCCCCCTCCTCATTCCGTTCTTCTTCCAGCTCATCATCCGAACCGCCCCCTCCGCCTTCCTCATCGTCCTCTTCTTCTTCCTCCTCCGTCGTTCCCCCGCCTTCATCCTCTTCGAGCACGTCACAAGGCTGCACGGACGCAGAAAAACGGTCGTGCTGTAACACCATCGGCATCCTGCACTGGTGCAATGACAACGTCTGTCCCGAGGACTGCCGCAAGAAAGGCGTCGAGCCCTACCCCAGCAACGGCGTGTGCGGGGCGAACGGATTCCCGCAGGCCATGCTGCAGCGGTTCTTCGCTCAGCTCTTGAGCCTCTCTCCCTCCAGCTGCCCCGTGCCCAATTACGCCTGCTGCGGCAAAGATAACCCGACGGAGTGTGTGGTCGTTACGGCCCAGAGTCAGTGTGAGGGCGGATCGGGAACACCGGTTTCCGCGGGAACAGTCGCCTGCACCGCCGAGCAGTCTGCGGCGTGCGGCACTCCCAGCTGCGACTTGGGCTGCTGGGGGGGGACTGAATCGGAAATGGCCGCCTCCTGCTACCCCGACCACAACGAAATCAAAGACGCCACCCCCTCTCAGCCGAATTACAAGTGCTGCTGCCCGAAGAAACAGAACTGCTGCCGCATGCTTTCCACGCCCACCGGCGGCACCCCTCCCTACGGGCGTTCCTACACCTGCACGCGTGAGGGGCCCACACAGTGCGCCATGCTCGATGACATCGGGGGCACGATCTACCATCCGGGAACAATCATTTCCGAAGACTGCAACAGTAAGTGCAAAGCCCCGGATCCTCCGGGGTGGTGCTGCACGCCAGACGGCCCCAAGAAGATGAAGAAGGAGGATTGCAAAGCAGAATTCTCGACTGCGGCGACGGCGCCCGACGATTTCTGCCCCCGCGCCTGTTGTCACGGCTCGATCCCAGACGGATGCGCCGTGCGCTCGTGGAAGTACTGCGATACGCTCGACGGCGACTTCAAGTTCGGTGCAACCGCCTGCGGACCGGAGACGTGCAAAGACAAGAATGAAGTAGCCTGCTGCCCCCTTGAGTCAGGCAGTGGCGGGGCATGGAAGTGCCAGACATTCCCCAAAAATGAAGAGGAGAGCAAGTGTCAGACTGGAACGTCTTTCGGTGACATCTGTCCCCAGGAGAATCCCGCATCTCCCCTCTGCGGCCCGCCCCCCGAGCGCCTCGTGGCCTGCTGCAGTACCGAAGGAACCTGCTGGCAGATGTATCTAAAGGAAGGCGACAGCTGCGAAACCAAGAATGGGGTCAATACGTACCACCCCGATCCTTTCGATCCCCCGAGCGACTGCAAGGCCGGCCCAGCGGGACAGCCGGGGATCAATTGCGTGCCAGGGACCCCGCCCAAGGGCGCCTGCTGTTTCAGCAACAAGCCCTGCGCGCAGCTGACATCGAAGGAATGCGGGGATGGAGGCGGGGCGTACAAGGGAGCGGGTGCTTCGTGCTCCCCCGACCCCTGCGGCAACACCGTGGCTTGCTGCACGCGACCGGACGAGGGCACCGCTTGGTCCTGCACGCCAAAACTAGAATCACAGTGCAAAGATGGCACGAATACGCGCAATCTCGGCAAAGCGGCGCAGTGCCCGGCAGACTGGGAGCAGCAATGTGCAGTCGAAAAAATCGCCTGCTGTCTGAAGAGTCCATCAGGCGGAAAGTCCTGCGGCACGGTGAAGAAATCGGAGGCTGATTCACTCTGCGCGTCGACATTCGCCGAGGGTGCGTCGCCGAGCTGCAGCGCCGAGCAGGAGGCCACCTGCGCACCCATCGCCTGCTGCCCCAAGGAAGGCTGTCGTATCGAAAGTTGTACAGCAATGACGGCGTTGCAGTGCGGCGCAGAGGGGTGTGAGGCGAAAGGCGCCGGCTCCACCTGCACGCCAGACCCCTGTGCTCCTCCCAAGGCCTGCTGCGGCTCGGACAGGCAGAATCCTAGTTGCACCGCACGCTCTGCCTGCGGTGAGGGTGAAACGGAAATTGAGGGCAAATGCCCGGCGGCGGGCAGTGATGAAATGCGTGAAAAGTGCAGTATGGTCGCCTGCTGTCAGGAGAAGGACGGCGAGCTGACCGGTGTCTGCGCCCTCGGAGAATCCTGCAACAGCAATAACGAACGGCCGGCAGTCTCGTCGGACGGCAAGCCCGTCACCTCCTGCTCGCCCAATCCGTGCGAAACGCCCCCAAAGAAAGTTGCCTGCTGCCCCAAGGGCAGCGAGACGTGTGCGATGGATCAGTCGCGTGAAGACTGTGACGCAACCCAGACCATCAGCGATAACAATTCGTGTGACGGCATCACCTGTGTGAAGCAGTCCGCCTGCTGCAAAGAAGAAGCCGACGGCTCGTTCAGCTGCCCCGCCAAGCCCGCAGAAGGGAGCTGCCCCGCAGGAACGAAACCGATGGACATGGCGGAGTGCAAAGAGAAGGGCTGTCCGGAACCCAAGTTCGCCTGCTGCCTCCTCGTCGAAGGCAGCGCAGATGTCTACACATGCACCACGAATTTCACACGTGATGAGTGCATAGCAAAAAGGGGGTTAACCAAGCCCAACTACTGCCCATCGGGATTGGCTGAAGTAAAAAAGTACTGCGGCGGTGATTCGGTCGTGTGCTGCGACAAGAACGGCGCCTGCATCGAAGACCCCAGCGATCCGTCGACGGAGTGTCTTGAGGGAACGATAGAATCAAGCAATGATCGATGCTCAGAAGAGAAAAAGGCCGAATGCAAGAAAAAGGGCGGCTCCTGTTGCAAGCTGGACGCTGCCAAGAAACCGACCTGCAGAGAGAAGCCGGCAGCCGGGTGCAGTGCCGATGAGCGGTCCTACGAACTCGACGTTGCAGGCTGCCAGACGGAGTGTAAGGGGCAGGTCAGCTGCTGCGGCGGTGATTGGGAGAAGGCAACCTGCGAGACGAGAGAAGCGGTGAAGTGCAAGGAGGACGAACGCGAGGTGAATGTGGACAAGTGTCCCGAGGATCAGGAAGCAATTGAAAAGCTGTGCTCCGGGAACATTGGCTGTTGTTTCCCTCCCCCAGCCCCCCAGTACCCGTGGACCTGCGAGTCTAGCGTCTATACCAAAACGGAGTGCGAACGGTACAAGGGGACGCCGGTGAACTACTGCCCCTCGAGCGTGGAGGATATCCAGAAGGTCTGCAACGGAAAGAAGGGTTCCGTCATCTGCTGCGGCGGCGAAGACGGCAAGGAGTGCCTGCTCAACCCTGCGGATCCGGATAGTGAGTGTACAGCGGGATCCATCGAACATGATGACAGAAACCTGAACGTGTGCCCGGCCTCGAAGAAGAGTGCCTGCGCAAAAGAGAAGGTCAACTGCTGCTCCGTAGACGAAAACTTTCTACTCACAGGGGAGTGTCAATCCAACGTGCCGGCGCAAGATTGTCCGTCTGACCGGCGGGTCAACCAGTGCAGCAAGACTGCCTGTCAGAAGCGCGTAGCCTGCTGCGTTAAAGACGCCCCGGGCTGTGTCGAGAATATCCCGGCAAATCAGTCGTCGTACTTCTGCCAGGCAGGCAAAATCTCAGAGCAGAACAATTGCAACGAATTCGTGATGAGAGATAGAGGGAGAACAACGAATCTCTGCGAGCAGGGGCCATGGTCATGCTGCACGCAGCCCGGGCGCTCGCTGGCCTGCGTCGATCTGCAGAACGTTGGGCAAGTCACCGAATGCAGCAAGCAAGGCTTCGTTCCCATCATCGGCGCCACCTGTAAAGACAATCCGAATCCCTGTCAGATTCTTATGAAAAAGCGGCACGCCTGCTGCTCGCCCAAGACGGGTCCGGATGGCCGACCGTGGATGGCCTGCGAGGAGCAGGATAACGGCACCCCCGTGGTCATGACTCCGTCCACCCTCCTTGCAGAGACCACCACAGGTGACGATGGAGGCAGTGGCGAGAGTTGTTACCTCGATCTGCCCAGCTGCGTCGCCAGCTGCCCGGTCGGTCCGATCGAAGAGCCATCGTCATCGGATGGCAACAATGAAAGCTCTGCCGGAGGTGGTGGCATACCGGGTGGGGGTGGGGGCGGAGGTGGAGGTGGCAGCGCTGGCGGTGGAACCAGTGGAGGTGGAGCCAGCCATCCCTCGGGTGGCGACGAGAGTTCCGCCGGAGGCGGCGGAGGGAGTGACGGCAGCTCCGGGAGCGGTGGTGGCGGTGGTGGCAGCAGTGCCGGAGGAGGCACGCCGGGTGGGGGTGGAGGAGGTGGCGGTGGAACGACGAGTGACTCGGGCTCCTCGGGTTCGCAGGGCTCGGTTCCAGCGTCTTCGGCGGGCGGCGGAGCCAGCCATCCCTCGGGTGGCGACGAGAGTTCCGCCGGAGGCGGCGGAGGGAGTGATGGAAGCTCTGGAAGTGGAGGCGGGGGTGGAGGTGGTGGCAGCGCCGGTGGTGGAGGCGGTAGCGCCGGAGGCAGTGATGGAAGCTCTGGAAGTGATGGGGGTGGCAGCAGTGGCGGAGGAGGCGGCAGTGAAGGAAGTGAGGGCAGTGAAGGGAGTGCGAAGGGCGGTGGAGGAGGCGGAGGTGGAGGAGGTGGAGGAGGTGGGAGCGAAGGCTCGACCGGCAGCGCCGGATCATCCGGCTCAGTTCCCCCGCCCCCCGCCTCCTCCGCAGGCGGCACAAGCAGCGAGGGGGAATCCAGTTCCAAGCCGCCCGCGAAGGGCAACTGCTGCATCGAGGGCGCAGACTACGGCATCTGCTTTGCCGACATCAGTGCACAGACATGCGAAGACAGCGCCATGGGCGGAACATTCATGGGCGATTCGCAGTGCATCGCCTCGCCCTCGACCGGTGCCAACTGCGGACCGACCGGCGGAAGCAGCTCTTCGGGAGGAGACCCCTCCTCGCAGGAGAGCAGCGCAGCCACCCCCTGCGGCAACGGACTGCCGGATGAGGGAGAGCAGTGCGATCTGGGTATTTATAACAGCAATACCCCGAATGCCCTGTGCCGCACAGACTGCACGTCCGCCCGCTGCGGCGACGGCATTGTGGATACCAACCCATCGGGAAGGCCGAAGGAGCGCTGTGACGACGACGGACGCAACAGTGATACGGAGCCGGGAGCCTGCAAGACCAACTGCAAGTACCGCAACACCTACTTCACCCTCGGCCAGTGGCTGCAGAATCTCCAGCTCTACGCCATAGACGGGGTACCGGTGCCGGATGCCCCTGAGACGAACGAGAACACGCAGTTCCTCGTCATCGGCGCACTGACGTTCATCCTCATGTAGGAAACGGACGCAACCA
This sequence comes from Candidatus Peribacter riflensis, assembly GCA_001430755.1. Lineage (GTDB taxonomy): Bacteria > Patescibacteriota > Gracilibacteria > Peribacterales > Peribacteraceae > Peribacter > Peribacter riflensis. The sequence continues at coordinate 580,373 of CP013062.1, forward strand.
AAGAAAGGTGTCATGTGACACAGGCCGCCTGGCCTCATGAACGCTCTTCATGCTAGAACCTGCACGTTCTTTGCCCTATGATGAAAATACCAATGACCGCGCATCCCGATCCACTGCCCACCCTCCCGCTCCTCCCCTTCTCCACCCTGAGTGATACCGAGGTGAAAGCCCTGCTGCGCACGCACAAGATTGGGCTCACCGTAGAGGAGGCGCGCAAGATCGAAGTGATGCTCGGGCGAGATCCGACCATCGTGGAGGCGACCATCTGGGGCATTCAGGGCAGCGAGCACTGCAGCTACAAATCGAGCAGGCGTTTTCTCCGTACGTTCCCCACGGAGAGCAGGCACGTCATCCTCGGCCCGAAGGAGGATAGCGGCATCGTCGCCATCACCGACGGACCCAAGGGCAGGCGCTGGGGCCTCGTCATCTCGCACGAGTCGCACAATCACCCCTCGCAGATCGTGCCCTTCGAGGGGGCGGCTACCGGCATCGGCGGAGTCGTCCGCGACGTGGTCTGTATGGGCGCGCGGGTGATCGGCGCGCTCGATGCTCTGCGTCTGGGGGATCTGAAAACCGAGGAATCGCGCACCATTGCGCGCGAAGTGGCTCGCGGCATCGCGGGGTACGGCAACCCCCTCGGCATCCCCAACCTCGGCGGCGACACCGTCTTCGATGCGTCGTACAACAGCAACTGTCTCGTGAACGCCATTGCCGTCGGCATCGTGCGCGAGGATGAAGTGATTCACAGCGAAGCGCCCGAAGAGGCCGGTCAGGTCGGCTACGACATCATTCTCGTAGGCAAACCCACCGACCGCAGCGGTTTCGGCGGCGCCTCCTTCGCCAGCGCCTCCATGGAAGAGGAGAAGAAGGAGCAGAATTCGGGAGCTGTGCAGGAACCGAATCCGTTTTTGGAACGCCACCTGCTCGCCTCCACCTACGCGCTCTTCGACTGGCTCGCGGCCAACCGCCACCTCGACAAAGTGAGCTTCAAAGATCTGGGGGCGGGCGGTGTCGTCTGTGCGAGTGTGGAGCAGGTGGCCAATCTGGGGCTGGGAGCGGAAGTCGATCTGGATGCCGTGCACGTGTCGGTGGCGGATCTGCCCCCCGAGATCATTGCCTGTGCAGAGACGCAGGAACGCTTCTGCTGGGTCTGTCACCCCTCACTCACCGATCAGATCCTGCGCCACTACAACGAAATCTGGGATCTGCCGTCGGTCGCCGAGCATGCGCGCGCCAGCCGCATCGGCCGTGTAATGGTGAATCCCCTCCTCCGGCTCACCCATCGTGGCCAGGTGGTCTGCGTGGCGAAGGCGCTCGATATCACCTGCGGGCTCCAGTACACGCGTCCGACAAAGCTGACTCCTTCGGCAAGGATCGAGCCCGCCATCACTTGCGAGAAAGATCGCGTGTCTGTGAACGGCAAAACGTTCTCCTTCACAGAAATTCTGCACGCGATGCTTCGTCACCCCAACGCCGCGAGTGTTCGTCCCCTCATCCGCCACTACGACAAGGACGTGATCGGCAACACCATCATCGAGGCCGGCGAAGCCGATGCCGGCGTGATCGCGCCGCTCACCGATCTCTCCAGCTATATCCACGCAGGCACGCACCCCGGCTGGGAAAATCTGCCCGAGAAGGACCGGGGCGTGGGTGTTGCTCTCGCCGCAGACGGCAACGGCCGGTACGGACGCATCTCCGCCTACTGGCAGGGCGCCAACGCCGCCGTGGAATCCATGTGCAACGTGGCAGCCGTCGGTGCCGTGCCCCGCGCGCTCACCGACTGCCTGAACTACGGCAATCCCGAAATCCCCGAACAACTCTCTGCACTGGAAGAAGGCGTAAGGGGCATTGCCGACGCCGCCAGAGGAGTAGCCATCGATGGCGAACCCGTGCCGATCATCTCGGGCAACGTCAGCCTCTACAACGGCAAGCCCGACGGATCAGCCATCGACCCCACCGCCATCGTCTGCTGCATCGGCGTCCTGCCGGATGCGCGTGCGGCGGTCTCGATGCAGGTGAAGCAACCGGGCTCCGCCCTGCTGCTCATCGGCGAACGCAGAAACGAGTGCGGCGGCTCTCTCTACTTTCACGTCCTCGAGCAGCTCACCGCGTCGCCGCGCGATGCCCTGCTCGGATCTGCAGTCCCGCAACCCGACTGCGCGACCGTCGCACAGGAGATATTGTTGATCACAAAAGTTATACAATCAGGTGATGCCCTCGCCTGCCACGACATCAGTGACGGGGGGCTCCTGCTCGCGCTCTTCGAAATGCTCCTTCCGCAGAGAAAGATAGGAGGAACGACGGGAGCGGAAATCGACCTCGCCTCCCTGCAATCCTCTCTGCAGCCCGATACCCTGCTCTTCAGCCAGACGCACGGCTTCCTTGTTGAAACCCCGCAGGAACGGGCAGACGCCATCATCGCCCAGGGAAAGAACATGGGCATTGCAGTCACCCGCATCGGCCAGACCACCTCCTCTCCCCTCCTCGCCGTGCGCAGGGGCACAGAGAGCCTGCTTGCCGCAGAGTTGAAGGATCTGCGCTCCATTTGGGAAAAGGGCTTGGAATCGGCTTGGACTGAGCCCGAGAAACACAGTTGACATATATAACATTAATTGGTTTAATACTCACCTTTTGCCCCGCATACGCGGGACAGAGGATCCTCTTTTTCCCCCAGCGCTATGCAGTATCCGACACGCAGCACCCTCGTGAGTGCCCTCGCCGCCTGCTCGTTCTTCCTCGCCTCGCCGGCCCTCGCCGCCGGAACGGTGACGATCGTGCAGCAGAGCCCCATTGATGTCCTCGGGGAATACACGCTCACGCTCCCGAACGGCACGCAAACCACCATCCACGAGCAGGAGCGCAAGGAAATCACGTCAGCCGCTGCCGGAACGTACCATCTGCGGATCGTGCCGCCTGCAGACGCCAAAGTGACGACCACGGTGACGAAGAATGGCATCGACCAGACTGCCACCGCCGAGAAAGACGTCAGCTTCACCATCGTGGATACCGAGCAGGTGCTGGTGACGATCAGCTATCGCTACGACGGGACCGTGGAGGTGCAGAGCAATCCGGAAGGCGCTTCGTTCGAGCTGCTCGGACCCAATGACCTCCGGGTGACTGGCACCAGCCCCGCCACCTACTCCGGCATGGCTCCGGGTGTCTACCGTGTGACCTTCCACAGAAAGGAAGACTGCAGCCTCGTTTCTCCCATTCAGCGCCAACTCGACGCGAACAAGACGCTCACCCTCATCGGTGCGTACACCTGCGGTGTCGTCGCTCCGCCCGCCCCTCCGCCGGTCGAACCGGAGGAACCGGTGGCGGATACGAATGAAGGACGCACGCTGCGCATCTGGGTGGCCACGCACCAGGCCGAAACGCTGCCGGGCAGCACCGTGCGCACCACGATCACGGTGAAGAACACCGGCACGCGCACCGTCCACAACCTGGTCATCTCTGCGCAGATCGATCCCGCCATGCTCCAGTGGTCTACCCCCCTCCCGCGCTTCGGCACGGTGAGCGGCGATGTCGCCTTCTGGGAGGTTCCACAGCTCTACTCCGGCAAGACCTGGTCCGTCACGATGCCCCTCGTCACGAATGCATCCGTACAGCAGGGTGAGCAGAGCGTTGTCACTGCACGCGTTGCGGCCGATGACCTCGCCGACGGGAGCACAGACACCCTCCTGGCCAAGACAACCGTGGGTGTGACCGGCATGCCGGAGACCGGCTTCCGCGCCGATGTGATCTTCCTGATCCTGAGCACAATCTTCACCGCAGTCTGCGCCAAGAAAACCGTCCAGCAGCACCTGGCGATGGAGCGAGCCTGAAGAACAAATAATCTTGGAGCAATCAGGGCGTTCCCGCAGTGCGGGGCGCCCTGTTTCGTATGGACGGATCACCATGAAGCACGGCACCGGTCCATTGCACCCGACCTCAAGGGTAGGCAAGACTATAGGGTCTTTCCTCCATCCTCCCATGCGTGTCCGTTCTGTCCCCCTCCTCGCGGTGCTCTCACTCTGTTTGTTCGCATTCCCGCATGCTGCGCGCACACAGGCAACGGGAACCATTTCGGTGGAACAGGAGCCTGCCAAAGGGTTCACCGTGCTGGGCAACTGGGTGCTCCTCAAGCCGGATGGCACCCGCACGACCACGAATGTCCCTTCGCACACCTACGACAGTGCGCCGGCGGGCAAGTATCTGCTCAACATCCTCCCTCCGTCAGGTATGAGCGTGCAGATCACGCTCACGCTCAACGGCGAGACGCTCATCCTCGATAAGCCGCAAATTTCCTTTCAGCTAGCCGAAGGCAGCGCAGTCACGCTGCACGTCAAGTACACCCTCGCGTTATCCGGCAAGGTGGGCGTCGATACGTCGCCCCCCGGGTTTCCCTATACCCTCACCGGACCCGACGGCGCCGTCTATACGGGCGTTTCGCCCGGCTTCTACGATCCCATGCCCGTGGGGCTGTATTCGGTGACATTCGATCCGATCGATGGATGTCCTCCCCTCAGTCAGCAATCGGGGCGCCTGGTCAAAGACAGCCGCGTCGTCCTCTCGGTACAGATTGCGTGCGACAACCTGCCACAGCTCGACCAGCAACAGGCAGAAGAGAAGGGCCGCCTGTTCGTGAAAGCCACCATTGATGGTGCCACCGTCATCTTCGATGATGTGCCCATCGATCAGTGGTTCGCCTCGCACGTGCGCCGCGCGCTGGATGCCAAAGTGATGTCCGGCTACCGCGATGCCGCGGGCAAACCGACCGGGAAATTCGGCCCCTCCGACCCCGTGACCGTGGCGGAGCTGGCCAAGATCGCGCACCGGCTGGCCAGCGTCGATGAAGCGAGAGACTGGGGAGAGCCGGAGAACGAACGGGCGCGGGGAACCTGGTTCGCCTCGTTCTTCGCCTCGGCGGAAGCGCACGACTGGCTGGTGTACCTGAACCGCTCGATCGATCCCCTGCGCCCCGTTACGCGCGCCGAAGTTGTGGCCACGTTCCTGCAGGTGCTCGATGTGCCCCGGGAATGGCCGACGGGCTCACTCTTCCGCGATGTGTCTCGCACGATCCCCTATGCTGACTGTATCGAAACCGCTGCGAATCACAGTCTTGTAGCCGGCTACACCGATGCAGCGGGCAGCATGACAGGGCTCTTCGGTCCCGCTGACCCGGTGAACAGGGCCGAGATGGCCAAGATGATCTCGGCGGCCATGGAGCTGTACTTGGAAGATACGGCGTCGTTCCAGCCGGAATGAATCGTGGATGGGAAACCTACGGTTTCCCCTCCACGAGCCACCCTTTCCCTTCAATGGTATCGCTTCAGTTGTGGGTCCCGTCAGAGCCACCCACAACTTCGCGATGGATTATTTCATGATTTCAATCTCTCTCTTTCTAACCAGGATGTGAGCAATGAAAGAAATGTCTTACGCAGTGTCTGCATCTCTTGAGCGAGAGATGCGATCAGTGCTTTTTTGTGGTCCTCCACCGGTTCTTCTGCGGGAAACACTCGCAGAGCGCGAACGGGAAGTTTCATGTCCTTCTGCCCATCCCACTGAAGCGCCGGAAAACCCAAACGAACGATCTCCGCATCGAATACGGCATCGACAGTGGTCCATTGACCCGCGATGTGCACCTTCAGAAAATCGTGGAAATCGGGGATAGTCTTCCCCTGGAATTCCCTGAGTTCCGGCGGCCAGGGATGAATCGGAAATGATCCAAAATCATGCTCGGCAAACCAATTCTGGACTCTATATCCAAGACTCTCGAAGAACATCTTGAGAAGAGCATGCTTGCCGCTGCACGTACCCTTTCGGGCCAGCAAAACATCAAACGCGCTCCTTGATCCGATATCTCCATACGCAATATCCCTGACAAATTCGTACACGGCTCTGCGGCCCTGCACCTCCGACAGTGCACGAAAGCGGCGAAGCATTTCCTGAAACTGAGCCGAGGCATCGAAAGGCTGATCCACTCCCATGCACGGAACACGATAGCCTGATGATTCTATTTCAGAAAGAGACCCTTCACTATCTCTCAATCATCTTCTCTGCCAATTCCGTGATATCCCCCGCTCCGAGCGTGAGGAGCACATCGCGCGGCCTGAGAACCATCTGCGTGAGGAGCGTTGCGGTCTCCTCGAGGGATCGGCCATACAGTGCTTCAACGTGACTTTCCTGACCAATGGCGGAGACGAATCGCTCCACATCAACCATTCCGCTGTCCATCGAGCGGCGGACATCGTAGATAGTCGGGATGATGACGACCGAGGCTCCTTCGAAAGCGCGCGTGAATGCCTCATACAATTTGAGCGTGCGGTCGTGCGTGTGCGGCTGGAAGACGACCACAAGCCGTCGACCGGGATACGCCTGCAAGAGTGCCTGCAACGTCGCACGGATCTCGGTGGGATGGTGCCCGTAGTCATCGATGACCGTCACGCCCTCTTTCGTCTCGCCACGCACTTCCATCCGCCGCCAGCATCCGGCATAGCCCGCGAGCGAGGCCAGCATCTGTTCGCGCTTGAGTTGAAGCTCCTCCGCGAGCGCCAGAACGAGCTGCGCATTCTGCTGCATGTGAAGGCCGGGAGTGGAGAGAGCCGGCAGCGGCAAGACATCCGCATCGATCAGCCGACGTGCGCCGTGAGCGACAATCGCCGTGCAGACGGCATCTTGGCCATGCGTGATCACCGGGCCATCCGGAGGCAGACGCTTCACGAAATCCACGAACGCCTGCTCGTACTCCTGCTGCGACCGGTAGTAGTCGAAATGATCGCCGTCCGCATTGGTGAGGAGGATGAATGACGGAGAGAGAAAGTGAAAGGACCTGCGGTACTCGCATGCCTCGACGAGAAAGAGGTCGCTTCCTCCGTTGCGCCAGTTGCGGCCATTGAGCTCGCGGAGCTTCGTGCCGACGATCACGCTGGGATCGAGCCCCGCTTCGATGAGCACGCGCGCCGCCATCGCGGTGGTGGATGATTTGCCGTGCGTGCCGGCGACGGCGATCACCCGCTGTCCGCGAGAGAGATCTCCGAGCGCCTGAAAGTACGACTGCTGCTTCACCCCGAGTGCCGCGGCGCGCACCCGCTCGGGGCTGCCTTCGGGCACCGCCTCGGAGTACACGAAGAGGTCGAGGTCGTCCGGTACGGCCGAACCATCCTGCTTCAGAGACACGGTGATCCCCTGCCCTCTCAGATCCCGCACGATGGCGGAATCGGCGCGGTCGCTGCCAAGCACATCGTGTCCGCGACTCTTCTGGTAGGCCGCATAGGCCGAGAGCCCTATCCCGCCGATGCCACTGCAGTAGATCTTCATCTGAAGACAGTATAGATGCCCCGCTCAGGAAATAGAGGAAAGAAAAGAAATAAAAGAACGAGAGAAGAAGTCCATGGTTCTTCTCTTTCCTTTGTCTCCTTTATTTCCTCTCTTTCCTCAAACCGGTAAGCTACGCATCCGTGGCGTATCAGCACATCGAACCCATGAGCAAACAGCTCACGATTATCGTGGGTCTCACGGTCGTGGGATTCATGGCATTCGGGCTTGCCCTCTCGTTCTACCGCAATGTCCTCTTTGAACAGACGCTCTCGGATATCCGGGGACAGAACACCACGCTGCGCCGCCGCATCGCGCGCGGCTACAAAGAGCTGGATTACTACCGCTCCGCCCAGTTTAAGGATAAGTACGCCAAAGAGAATCTGGACATGGTCATGCCGGGCGAGAAGGTGCTCATCATCACCGAACAGCAACGGCCCTTAGACCTCACCCCCGCAGAAGAAACCTCCTACGCTGAGGAGCGCGAGGCCGCCTATCTGGAACTGCTGCGGCAGATGCCGGTCTTCGAACACTGGAAACTCTTCTTCTTCCACCGCGACCGGATCGAGGAATTGAAGCGGGCGCTCTAAAGTGTGAAAGGCAAAGAACAGCCACGCACCAGTCGCTGCGCTCCGGTGCGGGACATGTACCAGAACCTCCTCGGCAAGCGATGGCGGTGCCATGTACCGAACGCCGCGTTAACAAAACAGGCGCCGAAGGCGCCTGCGGCGTTCTGGTACATGGTTGCGGGGGCCGGATTTGAACCGGCGACCTCGAGGTTATGAGCCTCGCGAGCTACCAGGCTGCTCCACCCCGCGTCGAAACCTTGCCCATTCTGCCTGAGTATTTTCTTGCACGGAAGAGGAAAATGCGTAGAATCCGTTCGCTATGGCACATAAGAAAGCAGGAGGCTCTACAAGCAACGGCCGGGACAGTGTCGCCAAACGCAGAGGCGTGAAGCGTTCTGGCGGCCAGATCGTATCCGCCGGCGAGGTGCTCATTCGTCAGAAAGGGTACTGGTACCGGCCCGGCGCCAACACGCACCTGGGCAAGGATTGGACGATTCATGCGAATTGCGACGGCCGTGTCCGCTTCTCTGAGAAACGCGTGACGAAATTCAGCGGTCGCCGCGAACAGAGCACCTTCGTGCACGTGGAGCCCGTGAAGGCATAGGGCCGCAACACTTCCCATTGCATCCGCATGATGTTTTATTGAGAGGGTTTTATCTGTACCATGGGCCCATGTCTGACATCGGAGGTCCAGAAATCGGGGCACCCGGCGAGGGCGCGGGAGGAGGATTCGAAGAGCTGAGTGAAGAGGCCAAGCAGCGCTTCGCCGCCGCGGCTGCCGGCATGCAGCAGATCCGGCGGGAGGAGAAGAAGAGCAAGCGCCGTGATGACCAGGTCGCCAAAGCGATCGTGCAGTTTTTGGACGAAGCCGAGCACTCGCACCTCTTCGTGCTGATCTCCCGCTTGGTCGCCCGCGACTGCCCCTCGATCTTCATCCTCGCGATCCTCTCGCTCATTCATCAGGGCTGCCGCGAAACGGTGAAAGAATACCTCAGTGAAATGCTGAACGAGGTACCCGAACCCGATCTCGCAGCGGCCACGGCGCTCACGAAGGGCGGCGCCATTGCCGCGGAGGATGGCCAGATCCTCATCCGCTGGATCACGCGCCTGCAGACGGTCCTGTCGCTCGACGTCGCAGGGATTCTCTTAAAGCTCATGATCGACGAGAAGCACATCGACGGCACCATCCTGCAACTCACCACCTTTGTGCTCCAGGAATTTTTCCAGTCACAGAAGAAAGAAATCCCATTCGAAAAATTGCAGCCGCTCACGGCGAGCATCCTGCAGACGGTCTTCGAACCGTTCATCCCGAGCGTGCGCAAACTCCTGCTGGAGCGAGCGGCAACGAAGAAAGAAGACTGAGACGACACGGGAGGATTAGATTTCCGCACAAGGAAAATCCTGAAGCGCCGTCTGCTTCACACCGTTCACTTCGCCGTACAGCCGCAGCCGATCCACCGGAATGGCGAATGCAGTTCCTTCAAGAATCTTCATCACCTTCTTCTTCACGATAGTGAATCTCTGCGGATGAGCGATGCGCGCGAGCGTGATATGCGGCACAAAGGGACGTCCGTCGGACCACGGACACGTCTTCTTCACCCGCGCCAGCTCTTCACTGAAGCCAACGGGCAGAAAGAGCACGTGCTCCTCTCCCCTGCTGCCGAAGGTATCCGCACCCATCACGTGCATCGTGAACGGCCGATGGAGTAGTGCGATTTTCCGTGCCTGCGCCGCGATGCCCTGGTATTCGAGCGGCCCCACGCTCGGCCAGAACATAAGGGTCAAGTGCGGTGATTGCGGATTCTGAAAACGGAGAATATCCGCAAAGGGTTTCAGCTCCTCCTGAAGCGCCTGAAACTGCCACTTGGGGTTGCCCTCGAGCGGGAGGGCGAGAAAGACGGACCGGAGGGGGAAGTTGAGAGATTGGATACCGAAGGAGGAATATCGGAGTAACAGAGTATCAGAATATCAGTGAAACAACCCCGACCCTGCATACTGATATTCTGATATTCCGATATTCTGATACTCCACTACGATCGCTTCAGCACGGTCAGAAATGCCTCCTGTGTCAACGTCACCCGGCCCATCTTCTTCATGCGCTTCTTGCCCTTCTTCTGCTTCTCGAGGAGCTTATTCTTGCGCGTCACATCCCCGCCGTAGAGGTACCCCGTCACGTCTTTGCGGTAGGCTGCCACCGTCTCGCGCGCGACGATCTTGCCGCCAATAGCGGCCTGAATGGGAATCTGGAACTGTTGCTTGGGCATGACCTCCTTGAGCTTCTTTGCGATCACCGCACCCACATGGTGCGCTTCACTGCGATGCACAATAGTCGAGAGCGCATCGGCGCTCTCACCGAGCAGAAGAATCTGAAGCTTCACGAGGTCTCCCGCCCGGTAACCGATGGGATCGTAACTCATGGAGCCGTAGCCGGAGGTGGCGGACTTGAGGAGGTCGAAGAAGTCGAGGACGATTGCCTGCAGCGGCACCTCGAAAGTGAGGAGGGCACGATCGGCATCGAGGTAGCTCAAGTCCAACTGGATGCCGCGGCGATCCCCGATGAGCGTCATGGCCGCGCCGATATCCTGTGCCCTGCACACGATCTCGAGCTTCACCCACGGCTCGCGCACTTCGGCGATGCACGAGGGATCGGGAAAGTCGGCGGGATTGCTGATGCGCGCCGTATCAGGCTCGTCCACTTTGAGCAGGCTGGCACGCACCACTTCCGCGGGACGGCGAACCGCAAGCTTCACCTCGTAGAGCACGCTCGGCGCGGTGATGATGAGATCGCAGTCATGCTCGCGCTCCAGTCGCTCCTGCACGATATCCATGTGGAGCAGACCCAAAAATCCGCACCGGAATCCGTTGCCCAGCGCCGCATTGTGCTCCGGCTCAAATTTGAGGGCGGCATCGTTGAGGGCCAGCTTCTCGAGCGCCTCGCGCAGGTCTGGATAGTTGTCGGCCTCCGACGGATAGAGCCCGGCGAAAACCATGGGCTGCACCTCCGTGTACCCGGGCAGAGCCTGCAGACCTTCTGTGGATGCCACGGTGTCTCCCGTACGGACCGAGCGGACATCTTTCGACCCCGTGACGATGTAGCCGATCTCACCTTCCGCGAGAGCGGGGTCCGATGCGTACTTGGGAGAGAAGTGCCCCAGATCCAAGACCTCGACGGGAGTTTTGGTCCCCAGCAGGTGCGCCTTGTCCCCTTTCGTAAATGTGCCCTCGACCACGCGTACGTAGGCGACGGCCCCGCGGTACGGATCCATCACCGCATCGAAGATGAGTGCGCGTGCTCCGCCCGACTGAGCGAACTTTTTGGGGGGCGGAACCAGCTGCACCACCCTGTCGAGAACCTCGGTGACTCCCCTGCCCTCTTTTGCCGAAATCCGCAGGATCTCTTCCTTCTCACAGCCGAGCAACTTCATCACTTCTTCGCTCACCCGTTCAGGATCCGCCGCAGGCAGATCGATCTTATTGAGCACGGGAATAATTGTGAGGTTACATTCCATCGCCATCGTCAGCACAGCGAGCGTCTGGGCCTGAATGCCCTGCGAGCAATCAACGAGCAGAATGGCACCCTCGCACGCCACAAGACTACGGCTCACCTCGTAGCGGAAATCGGTATGCCCGGGCGTGTCGATGAGGTTCAATTGGATTCCTTTCCAGCCCATGCGCACCGGGGTCAATTTAATCGTGATGCCGCGCTCACGCTCCAGATCCATCATATCGAGGAGCTGCTCTTTCATCTCGCGCTTCTGCAGCGTGCCCGTGGCCTCGATCATACGGTCGGCAAGAGTAGATTTGCCATGATCGATATGCGCGATAATGCAGAAGTTACGGATTTCCATGCCCACTCATCCTACTGAGCGCCACGTCGAAACTCCAGACACAAGATGGAAACAAGGGAAGATAATTGAAGACTTCCCACGGCATTCACCTCATTGGAATGATTCCATGTTCTTCAGAATCCGCCCATATGCCTTGCTCGACACTGTCCCATCCAGAAGGTTATTGAGGAGCACATGGAGGAACTGCCGGGGATCCTTCGTCTTTTCGTAGAGAGGCAAGAGTTTTGCGAAGAGATTTTGACGATATTCCGCTGGACCCCACGAGAATGACGAGCGATACGTGGTGAGATCGAGCAGACGATGCAATTCATATGCACGAACCTTGCGCAGAAATGCAGCATCATGTTCTTTGGGATGACCACTGAGATTGAGCGGCGTCGAGAGAACAGCAAAACCAAGATCCTGGTCTTCTTTCGTGAACGCGTCGGTGGGTTCCTGTGTGAGCATGTCCAGGCGACGTATGGTATACGTAAAGGTTTTTCCGTCTTTATCCGCAGAAAAACGGAAGGCATCTGATTCCTGTGGAAGCCATACCCCCTTGTTCTCGCGGTGCACACCCATGCTCGGCACGCCGATCTGATCGAGGAATGCAGAAGTGAATTTCACATCGTGCCCTCCGAGATGTCCCCGAAATTCTCCGGGCGACAACGAGAGCTCCTTCGCGGCTTCATTCCGCTTATACACACCCGGAACATACAACATCTCTGGCATCTGCTGCGCGCGCTCAACGGCACGATCGTGCATGAGTTGCTGCTCCTGCTCCAACCGATCGCCCTCCGCATGCTCCTGCTCCCACTTTGTCTCCTGTGCATTCAGTCTCTGTCGCGCTGCACGCTCCGCATTCTGCCGACGATCGATAAGGGTTTTACGTGCCTGTTCCAAGAGACGAGACAATCCGGGTTTGCGCTCAGCTTCGCGCATGGTGACCGGCTGCAGCAATCCGGGAATGACTTGTAGATTCGTGTTATTGAGTTGCGCAGTTGCTGCTGCCTGTTGCAGAACGAGCACGCGACCGTTCTCGAGATCCCCGAGAACGTAGGTTGCAAGCACCATGTCATGATTCCCCGGAAGATTGCGTCCCTCGTAGAAGACCGCGCGGAGCGGAAGATGAGGGAATCCTTCGGGCAACTTCACACTCGTGAGTTTTCGGCTGACTCGGTGACTCACGCTCCCAGCAGTGAAAACGAGAGTCGGCTCAGATTCCTCGCCAAAGAAACCCTCGGTGAGCTGATGATTGAACCGGAACGCCGCACGTCGCTCCCCCACGCGTTTGTCGGACTCGATGAGGTCGATGCCATCGATCGTGATGTGCTCAAGGCCATTGGCGAGCGTCGTCTGATCCGCACTTGCTCCCAAAAACGCATCGAGCAGCCCCGGTTCACTCTTGATCGATTTTTTGCCCGATGCCGAGCGAATGTTATCGGCGGCAGTCGCTGCGTAACTCGTGGGGAAATCGAAATGCGCAATGGCTCCCATGAGCGTGGCATCCTTGGGCCACTTGAGTTCCACGGCATCCGTGAACGTTTTGATATCGTGCCACTCCTTGCCCTCTGCATTCTGCTGTTCCCCCACATCACGAGGGAGAACGCGCGAAAGACGCATGCGCAACGCCGGATCGGCAATGAGTTGTTCCAGCAACGCATCACCTGATGCAAAATTCAGATCCTCGCGCAGGCCAGGAACGCTCCCTGCAGGAACAGTAAGGGGCTCCTTGCGGTCGACACGGGCTGCAAGTTCTTCAACAAGTCGTTGCACACGGGTTCGTCCCTGCGCATCGACAAGCTGATCCCGTTCAAGAGAATGCAGTGGCGTGCCGAATGCCGTTTTCGCTCCGAGAGCATGCACGACGTCGGTTAGCACTCCCTGCACACCTCTGTCGCCATCGGGAACCGCCCGGTATTGCTCAAGAGCATCTACCGCATGCACATATTCCCGCTCCTTGCGGTGCTCGAGGTACACGACCAACGCCTCGCGCAGGGCGCGACGAACATTCACAGATGAAATATCAGGCGTGCGCGCCGGAGCCAGACTAAATCCGCCCACGCGCCCCGCCCTGATATCGTCGACCGAGAGCGCCCCGTCCGAGAGCTGCCAGAGCCGCACGGCATAGTACGGCAGCAGTACGGACCTGAAATCCTCTTTGAAGAAGGCGTCCACATTCTTGGGATGCATTCCCGTGGGATAGAGTGCATCGATGAGTTCCGGTACGTTCGCAAGCTCGTCGTGCAGTATGCAAAAGAGCACCTTCTCGCGGATATTTTTCTTCTGTTCGCCGGACTTGCTCGTGATCGGATCTGTCAGCATCAATTCCGATGTCGTCGCAAGCATCCCGTACTTCTTTTCTCCGATCGTATGTTCGACATCGATTTTTGCGAGCAACCATGCCGGGCAACGCTCAAGGAAAGTTCGATCGGCCTTTTGATCAATGCCATAGACAAGCGTCTCGATCGCCACCTCCGCCGCAAGAACCGGAAGCGACGCACGTAGTGGAGCCGTTCCCTTCCGTATCGTACTCAGAGCGCGCAGGATCATCGGCAACTCAACGATGTCTCCTCCGATACGCACAATCTGGGCAATCTCGTGCCCCTGCTCTGCGGCCTTTAGCTCCGCAACGTTCACGGTGCACACCGTTCCTCCGTCCTTGTACGTGAATCGCGCATTCTGATCGGGAGGATCTGCCTCGAATCCCGCCAGCTTGAGATCGGCGATGATCAGCTTTTCGCGCTGTTCGATGATGCGGTCCATCGCTCCCAGCTCCTTCACGTCTTCGTAGATGCGATAGATCTGCAACGCAGTGAGACCGGTCGTCAGAATTGCAGAAGGCTTCAGTAGATTCCACGTTGTAGCGGGAAGACGACTGATACCGCGAATGATTGCAGGAGCTTTGCGGAGCAGGTAGAGAGTCGCACCCGTCGCCGAGCCACCGACAATCCACGGCAGCAGTGCGCCCACAGCCGCAGTGATTCCCAACGCCTTGAGCAAAGTCATCCAGCCCTGTTTGATCGCATTGATCTCGGCCTTGAGATTCAGACGAATATCGACCAGATTTTCCATAGAGCCGAGAAACTGCTCGTAGTCATCAGCAAATGCTTCGGAATCGGCCTTCATCTGCCTGAGCATGAGGACGTATGCCGTAGCTCCGTTGATGGTCATCTGCTGACCGTTGACCGTCACGACCTGTCCCTCGGGGCTTGCTGCAAACTGCGAGCCGTCGAGCTGGGCGAGTACCTCTGTCTGTACATCTTGCGCGACGAATGTCTTGGCGGGCTGCATGCGTTTGATGGCAGCAAGCGTCTGCTGGAACTTGCCAATGCTGCCCTTGTCGCGAAAGGCAATGATGACATCACGGATCTTCTGCAGCTTTTGCTCTTTCGTGAGCGGTTTACCATCCGGCCCCACACCGCTCTCAAGCGACTCACGGATTGCAAGGGGCAGTACGCTGTCGAACCAATCGGCAATCGCCTTCTTGCGCTCCCCTTCAGGAACAAGAGAGAGAATGGCACCGCTCACCATGCCCGAAAGTCGATTGGCACTCCCCACAAGCTCCATGATTCCCGCGTCCGAAAGACTCTCAAGTCCATTCGGATCGAACGAGGTATTGACCTGTTGCAGCATGGCTTCGAGACGACCGATGTGAAATTCTTTCGCTCCGTCGATGCTGCTTTCAACTTTTGTACGAACCTCTTCTGGCGTCATGGAACCGAACGGCTTGAACGCCCCGTTAAAATCGTAGGAGTTTCCGAACTGATTCTGCATGGTCGTGAGTTCGCCCATGGCCACGTGGTGCGCCGACATCTGCTTCGTCACGAGAACCATCCGATCCATAATCGACATGCGCTCACGGCGCATGAGCTTCTGCACACCGGCCCGCTGCTCATCGGTCAATTCCGGGCTCTTCATCACCTGCGTCTGCTGATCGAGCACCTGGTTGTAGCGTTCTTGCAATACCCGCAGGTACACCCGCTGTGGGAGGAACTCTTTCGGGGCGCCCGGCAAATCGGTTCCCGCAGGGTTGCCCTTGAGCATATTGATGATACGGTTCTCGAGCACGACGACGTGATCACTGCGCTGCTTCATGATCTGCTCGAGGATGATCGCTTTCTTCGAGTGATCTTTCTCGGCGAGATACTGTGCACGCAGATCTGCTTCGACAGCGAGAACCTTCTGCGCATCGGGGGATAAAGACGCATAAGCCGCATCACGCGTCTTCTGATATTCCTGCAGTCGCTTCTTCTGCGCGGGCATATGTGAGAGTTCCTCAATCTGCTCATCGAGAGAGAGGATGCTCGCAAAGTGCACGCGCTGCTGCACAAGCTCTTTGAGTGCATGAAGGTAACGAATGGCCTGCAGCTGCTCCTGTTCCAGCTCCGCCCTGCGCTCCGGCGGCAAGTGGGGAATGATCGCCTGCAGTTCCTCGCCACACGACTGCATCAGATCCGCAACGCCCCGAACTGTGGCGGGGAGGTATTGGTTGTACGTCACAGCTTGGTTTGCGATGATCAGTTCTCTGTGTCGATCGATGTCCTGTCGGATCGGAATGTCGCGCAGATCCGCTTCGAGCTGCAATGCCTTGCGACGCATCTTAAGCTCGTTGGACAATGCGAGCTCTGCAAAATCCTGATAGACCACATGCCCGTTGGTACACTCCGCCAGTCTTTGATCAATATCCTCCTGCGCAAGATGTTCAGGCAGCGTACGTTCTGCGCCGAGCATCTGTTGCAATGCCATCGCCTCCACAGTCAGCGCGCGCGGAGTTCCCTTCAGAGCTTCACGTGATTTGGGGGAGGTCGGTTCTGTTGTTTGTTTTTCGATACCCATACTGTTCTAGTGGGGCGCGTTAGGGGGGAAGAAGTCCGCAGCCCCGCCGGTGGGCGGAGGTGGCAGAGGAAGGTTGGGAGCTCCGGTCGGCCCCGGCATGGGATTGGAGGGAATAATCCCCCCTTGAGGTATTGCCTCGAATGCACCACCCGTCGTTGGGGCAACAGTGTCAGCGGCGGCAGCGGCTCCCTCCATAGGATTGGGGACGGCTACAAGACCGCCCAACTGATCCCACGCGAGGTAGGCTCCGCCCGCCACGAGTGCTGCAAGGATGAGGAGCGTGAGCATGGGATGTCGTTTCATCGTGTCCCATGTCGCCTGCGTAGCGCGACCCGGGAGCTTGAGGACCTTCTCGTACCACCGCTCTTTGCGGGCGATCTCCTGCTTGTTGAGCTTGAGATGTGTGATGAGAGCATCCACCTGCCCGTTGAGCTTGGGGTCCCGCTTGCGCAGAGCTTCCACCAGCTTCTCGCGCTTCTCGACCGAATCCAGTGCCGACTCGAATTCCTCAATCTTCTTGAAGCCCAGCTTCTGCGCGTAATCCACCATCTCTTCGCGGTTTCTGAAAACCGGAAAAGCGGCGGGCTGCTCGCGGCCGGCGGAGGGAGTGGCAGTGGCCATTATACGGTTACAGTATTGGAAAGAAGCATCTCGTGACGGAGGAGAGAGAGGCCCATGAGCCCCTCAACATCCTCATCGCTCCGAATCTCTTTGAGCAGTGATGCCATGAGCACCGACAGGCCTTTCGCCCCGATCGTGAAGCAGAGCTCCGGAAGAACCTCCTGCGGCACATCGTGGAGAGAGAGTGTGGAGAGTGCGCTGCCCGCCTCCACCTGCTTCGCGAGGGCTGCAACCTGCGGGAATTCCACGAAAGACACCATCTGCTGACGCATCGAAAGTTCTTCAGCTGACTCGTAAGCAGATGAACGCTCCTCCTGCACCTCCCACCCCTCCTTCAGCTTCTCTGGAAGGGCTGCAAACACCTTCTGTTCCCCGTCAGTGAGGTGGAGTGTATTCACAACTGTATTCTACCAGATTCGCTGAATACTGGGAATAGAACCTTCCGAAGCGCGTTCTCTCCGTCTGAGAGCAGTGCGGAAAGGGCCGGGGCAGAGAGTCCGGAGAGCGAAGAGAGTTTGTCCCCCTCCGCTTGTGGTACCGCCTCGCAGGGAACACCGAGCGCCAGAGCCGCCAGTGCGCCGTGATAGCGCTCGGCAAGGACCAACTGTGCTCCGGAAACTTCTGCAATCAATGCCTCAACAGAGCCAACTGCAATGATCGCAGACTCGGGGAGAGAGAGTGCACCGGCGATAGACCGGCAGACATGTTGCTCCGCCCGGTCCTCCGGCTGGAGCGAGAGAATATGTACCGCGTCCCATGACTCGGAATTTCTAAGCGCAGTCGCCCGCTCATTGAATGGAATCGAGGAGTTTCCACGCGGAATAATAACGAGCAATTTTTGTGAACTGCTGCTGTTGTTTTCCGCTTTAAATAGAGAAAGTGCAGGGTCAGCTGTTTGAATAATTTTTGTATTCATCTTCCATGATTGCACACGCTGAAATGTTGCGTCATCCCGCACGCTCACAAAGCGCGCATGACGCACGGTCCACCGCGCGCACCACTCCCCCACCCTCGTGCGGAAAGGACCGATCCCCTGAAAGGCGAGGAAGAAGGGCTTACGGAGCATCCAACAGACGAACGCATGCCACCACCACAGCAGGCAGGCCCCCACAGACTCGATATCCGTGAAGAGCGTTCCTCCGCCGAAGACGAGACCGTCGCTCGAACGAAGCGCCCGGAGGGTCCTCCACCAGGGCGTGAGGAATAGTGAGCGGAAACCGGCAGACAGGCGGGGCAATTCCCCTGTCTTTCGATGCGCAGAGAGCACGAGCCATTCCCCTTCCGGGAACGCACGAAGAAAGTACTCCCGGAGCGCCTCGTCCCCGAAATTGCCTACGCCGTAGTTCCCGACAAGCACATACCGCACGAGCGCAGTATACAGTGGACGGTATGCATATTCCGGGGAACATCCGGAAAGGGGGCGAATTGTCACAGTGAGCACTGTCGAACTGCGACAATGTCTCGTATGCATGTGGTTCGACCCCCCTTCGCCCTTCGGGCTACGGCGAGGCAGGCACAACTCACCATGACATACCTGCAGGATAGAGAACCTCCTGCCTACTCTGTCTTTTTTTCCTCTTTCACAGTCTCAGCGGCAGACACCTCTTCCTTGACCGGCTCTGGGGCTGCTGCAATGGAAAATTCCTCAGCAGTCGTGAAGCGCTCGCTTAAGCGGGCGGACTTGCCCAGACGGCCGCGGAGGAAATTGAGCTTCGCGCGGCGGACAGCTGCCACCTTCTTCACCTCGATTTTCTTCACGACGGCGGACGAGAGCGGAAAGTTTTTCTCGACCCCGACCCCCGACGCAATCCGGCGAACCGTGATCGTGCGATCGGTGGGGACATGCCCGTTATGCACGCCGATCACGAGCCCCTCGAAGATCTGAATGCGCCCCTTGCCGCCCTCCTCATCCTGAATCTGCTCGTGCACACGCACGGTGTACCCGGGTTTGATCTCGGGATGCTTGGAAGCGAACCGCTCGGCCTGCTCGTGGAGAATCTGATGAACCATGAGGAAAGTGGGCAAAGGCTACAGAGGAGCGCTTCTGAAGTAAAGTAAAATCTCTCCTTCCCTACCCCCTAACCCTATCCCTATCCCCTATTTCTTCAGCGCCTCATCGATCTGCCGCTGCAGGGAATTCACGAGGATCAGGTGACGCGGATCATTGAGAATCTCGGTGACGAAGCGGTCTTTCAGGCTCAACCGGTAGAGGAAATCCCCCTCGGAGAAGATGGAGTACTTGATGTGCTTGAGATTCGGATCCTGCAGCAGCAGGGCCTCGACCACTTCCTTCTTCACATCCCCCACGATGAGCAGATCCACCTTGCTCTCGGAACCCACGAAGGTGCCTGCGAGCAGAATGAGTTTGACGCCCGAGATCTTCTTTAAGCTCGACACAATGGGGCTCTCAGCCTGGATCTCTTTCGTAAAGATGCCGCGCAGCTCATGGAACAGGGGAAAATCCGGATCGATGTGATAGTACTTCTTGCGATTCCGATGGCGTGCGCGCACGAGCCCGATGTGCCTCAGATTCTCGAGCTCTCTGCGGATGGAATTGATCTGCTCATGCAGCAGCCGCGTGAGTTCACGAATGAAATACTCCTCTTCGGGATGGAGGAGAAATGTCGAGAGGAGCTTCACGCGCGTCTGCGAACTAAACAGTGCTTTAAGAATCACGGATGACACGATCACAAAGAGTACTCATGAGTACATGGATAGTGCAAGAAAAGTGATCAGACAATTGATCTACTTTATTGTTCAAAAAAGTGCCTTATTGAAGCCAAAAAGTACGACTAATGCCAAATTATGGGTACATTCGTGAACACTAATTATACTCAACTATGAGGAACTTTTGTGTTCTAAGTATACTTTTCATCACTTCCCTGTTCTTCGACCCTACAGCAGACAGTCATTGAGTAAGAGGCCAAAAAGTGATAGAATAACTAGAATGCTTTCAAAGAGAAAAATCCTCTTCGCGACGCTCTCTCTCCTGCTCCTCTGCTGGATCACGAGGACTGAAGGTGTGGGCGCTCTCGCCCTCATGCAACCGGCCCTGGCTGCCGGAGATGATCTCGATCCCTTCTTCAAGATCATCAACCAGCTCTTCAGCTGGCTTGCCATGTTCTCGCACTTCCTCATCTACATTCTCACGGCAATCGCCGGAATGTTGATGGATCCTGGTTTCATGAACCTGAGAACCGACGGGCAGTCGATGGGAATGACTCTGCTCAAGATCTGGCAGATCTCGCGCAATATCACCAATATCCTCCTCGCGTTCCTGCTCATCATCGGAGCCATTATGACCGTGGTGTTCGCAGAGGGCGGCTACGTGCAGAAGTACGCCGTGAAGTTCGTGCTGGCCGTCTTACTCGTCAATTTCTCGTGGTTCTTCCCACGGGTGGTCTTGGACCTCGCGAACATCCTCACGGCAACGGTCTACTCGCTCCCCAGTGCCATCAACGTGCCGTGCGTAGCCTACGACGCAAAGGGCAATGTCGATCCGGCCGGGTGCAAAATCATCACGGATTTCGCCTTCTTCGGCAATCAACCGGCAGGTGCAGACTGGAAATGCCCCCTTGATTTCAACGCGGATACGAAAATCGTCTGCATCAAGGAATCCCCACTCGATCCGCAGGCCAATACCCCCAATGCCATCTTCGGCAGCCTTGTCTACAACCACGCCCGTTTTCAATTCTTCCCCAAAGTCGTGC
This sequence comes from Candidatus Peribacter riflensis, assembly GCA_001430755.1. GTDB lineage: Bacteria > Patescibacteriota > Gracilibacteria > Peribacterales > Peribacteraceae > Peribacter > Peribacter riflensis. Next base: position 601,235 of record CP013062.1, read on the forward strand.
CCCCGGCCGGCAACAATCCGGCGGCAGGACCTGCGGCACTGTCCCGCCTGCCGCAACTGCTGATGTTCACCCTGCTCATGTCCATCATGCTCTTCTTCAGTCTTGCCCTGCTCTTCCCGCTCCTCGCTCTCACACTCGTCCTCCTCATCCGCATTCCCATCATCTGGATCACCGTGGCCTTCATGCCCTTCATGTTCATCGGATTCGTAGCGGGAGACACCCCCGCACTGAAGGTCTTCAACCCCATGGAAATCTGGAACAAGTTCCTGCACGCGGCGTTCATTCCCGTCGTCGTCGCCATCCCCTTCTCGATCGGCTTCATCATGCTCAATGTGGCCATGGCCAACCCGCCAGCCGGCTGGGCTGCCAACCATCCGTTCATGCGGAACGGAGTGGTGCCCATGCTGCCCGGCGTCATCAACCTCTGGCAGCTTCTGTGGGTCGGCATGTCGATCGCCGTCATATGGATGGGCGCAAAAGCCGCCTTCAAGATGGATGCCCTGTTTGAGAAATTCGCTGCACCCATCATGAATGCCGGCGCATCCTTCGGACGGTTGATGATGAAGCTGCCGCTCCTGACCCCCCTGCCACTGCCGGGAGGTTCCATCACGCCGCTGGGCGCCATGCGCGTCGCGCAGAATGCCGAACATGCATTCATCGACCCCGTCGGAAAATTCCGCATGCCGGAGGTCTTCGGCGGCGCGGCAGGAGCTGCCGCAGTCGCAGGCACGAAACTCGCCGATCACATCAACATCAACGTGCCGATACAGAATACCATCCGCAATGAGATCAACAGCTTCAACACTGCAGCTGACGGCGCTCCGGGGCAGGCCATCCGCGACGAGGCCATTCGCAAGATCCGCGACGAACTGCAGAGATCTGCGACGCAGGCCGGCGTCGCAGTCGATCTGACCAATAACCGAAATCTTGTGGAGGTCCTGCGCAAGATTTCGGACAAGGTTCCGGGCGTCGGAAGACTCAACGAAGCCAAACTTTAAATACTGTGACTCTCTCCTGCTCATGGCAGACGCCCCACGCGAATCACAGGCACAAGCACCCGAACAGCGTGAGCGCGTCACCGAGAGCGAGGTGAAACAGGCGCTCAGGCGGAATACGGCCGAGAACCGCCCGGTACACCCACGCGACGCGGAGCGACGCGAAGTGGAAAATACCCGTGACCTCAGTCTGACGACCATGGCGGTGGAAATGCTCCCCCGCGAGGGACGCATCTTGCAGAAGGAACTGGAAAAGGCGAAGAAGAAGAGCGAAGTCCCCCACCTGATCGAGAGCCAGAAGAAAGCGCAGGCCGTCGTCGGCGCGTACCTGGCGAGTCTCAAGCAGGATCTGAAGGAGAACTTTCCGGAAGAGGACTTCCGCGCAGCCTCACGCGCACATGCCAAGGGCATTCAGCGCAAGATCGAGGCCATGCTCGACCAGGCCCAGCGCGAGGGGCTCGTGACGGTCTACAACGGGCGTATCGCGAACCGCGTGGGCTACGCGGCCGCGTGGATCGAGGAGTTGAAGCAGATGCGCAGCGGCCCCGACCTCACGCCGGGCCAGAAGCAGGCGATCATGCGCGTGGAGCGCTTCTTTCAGACCGTGCTGGATGGCGACCCCGCGTGGACACAGGCCTACAAGATCGTGCATCAGAAGCGACCGGAATCCGACGCCGTACGACGCGGCAAGGGAGCCCTCAAGATGCTGGGCGTGCTGGCCGCAGCGGGCATGGCGTTCATCTCGGGCATTCTGGACATGAAAAATAAGCAGGTCTCGCCCTACACCCTGGCCTGGCTGGGACTCACCGGGTGGTCTGTGGGCTTCTTCAAAGGACAGGGCGAGACAGTGCGTAACCAGCTCGCCTTCGTGCCCACCAAAGACTGGGAGACGCTCTGTCAGAAGCTCGCCCTCAAAGGGCAGAACGGCGTGGATTTCATCGCCTTCATTCAGCGCGCCCACCAGAGCAAGAAAGGCAAGAAGGCCCTGGAGCTGCTCAAGAAAGCGCGACCGCAGGCCAGGCTGAATCCCCAGGAGTACATCCCGCTCCTCGTCGGCGAGAATCCGCAGGGACCCGATGCGCAGATGGAGGCCACACTCAAGACGCTCTCCCCAGCGCAGCTCTACACCCTCTGCCTGCACGTCACCTCGGTCACCGACCGCACGGCCAATGCGCTCCTGCGCGACTTCATCCAGAACAACGTGAACAGCCAGACGACTGCGGGTGACCTCAGGCAGTTGCAGAAGCCTCCTTCCGCTTCAACTCCTTCAGGAACACCTCCAGCTGGTCTCCCTCAGCAATGAGGGTCGTTGCCTCGACGCGCATTCCGCACTCCGCACCCTCTTTGACCTCTTTGGCGTCCGCATCCCCTTTGCGCAGCGAAGTAATGCGACCCGTCCCCACCTGTTCGGTGCCCCGCTGAATGCGGAACGGCAGGCGCTTCATGGTGCCATCCGTCACGCGTCCGCCGATGATCTGCTCGCTCTTCTTGGTGAGGAAGACCTTCAGCACCTGCAGGTGCCCGACGATCTTCTCGACATCTGCCGGCTCCACGAGACCCTTCAAGAGGCCCTCCATGTCCTCGAGCAGAGCGTAGATCACCTCGTACTCCCGCACACTCACGCCTTCGCGCTCGGCAATGGAGCGCGCTCCGCTCGGCACCGGAACGTGGAACGCGACCACGATCCCCTCGCTCGCCGCAGCCATCGAGACGTCGCTGTCCGTCACCGCACCGATGGAGGCATGGATGATCTTTACCGTGACCGTCTCGGTGGTGAGTTTGGCGAGCGCCTCCTTGAGTGCCTCCAATGATCCCTGGGCATCCGCCTTGAGCACGATTTTGAGCTGTGAGAGCTTGCCCTCCGAAAGCCTGCTCACAAGATCCACGAACCGCTGCGTCTGCCTGAGGTTGCGTCGCTCCTCCACAGCAGACAGAAGATCACGCGCCAGTTTTTCGGAAGCGACGACCTGCAGAATATCGCCCACCTCAGGAACGGAGTGGAACCCGGCCACCTGCACCGCGCCCGAAGGACCCACCTCCTCAAACCGCTTGCCGTGGGCATCGGACATCGTGCGCACTTTTCCGAGCGTCCGGCCGCAGACAAAGCTCTCGCCGTGGTGGAGCGTGCCGGCGTTGATGATGATGGTCGCCAGAGGGCCCAGAGAAGGATCGAGCTTGCTCTCGATCACCGTGGCCACGGCGGAGCGCTTGGGGTTGGCCGTGAAGGAATGCATCTCGGAGAGGAGCACGATGGAATCGAGCAGATCGGTGATTCCCTGCTTCGTCTTGGCCGAGCACTGGACGAACGGCACCTGCCCGCCCCACTCCTCGGACTGGATCCCCTGCGCCGCCATCTCGCCCATGACACGATTCACATCCGCCCCCTCCTTATCCATCTTGTTGAGCGCCACGAGCATGGGCACGCCCGCCTCTTTTGCGTGATCGATCGCCTCGATGGTCGTGGGTTTCACACCTTCGTCCGCCGCCACCACGATCACCGCGATATCGGTGACCTGCGCCCCGCGGGCGCGCATGGCCGTGAAGGCCTCGTGTCCCGGCGTATCGAGGAAGGTGATCTTGTGCACCTCTGCAGAACCGGCGGGCTTATGCTCCACCTGATACGCGCCGATGTGCTGCGTGATGCCGCCCGCCTCCCCGCCCGCCACGTTCGTCTCGCGGATGACATCGAGAATGGAGGTCTTGCCGTGATCGACGTGCCCCATCACCACAACGACAGGGGGACGCTTGACCAGGTTCTCCGGCTCGTCTTTGAGCAGCTCCGTAAGATTCCGGCTGAAGAGATCTTCCGCCGAGGCCTCCTCCTGCTGCTTCGCTACGGTCACGCCCAGCTCCGTGGCCACCACCGCGGCGGTATCGTAATCGATCGCCTGCGTGATCGTGGCAAGCACGCCGTTCTTCATGAGCGTCTGAATGAGCATGGGAATCTGAATACCCGTCTTTTCGGCCAGTTCCTTCACGGTGATCTGCGCCGGCAGAGAGACCACTCCCTCCTTCTTCTTTTTGATCTGTTCCTGATTGGTGGAGGAGATATCGCGCTTCTCCCGGACCCCGCGCGCCTTGCGATCGCCGAAGCGCCTGCGCTGGCCGGAAGGCCGGCTCTTGCTCATGGCCTGCTCCTGGCGGGCAATGGCCTCGCGCGAGACATCTTCGAGCGTGAGCTTGCGAAGCACGTTGACGCTCTTGTTCGCGCCGCTGCCATCTGCTTCGGCGGCCGGCTCGGCCGACGGAGTTGCCGGTGCGCCCTGGGCCTCTGGCGGTTTCGGAGCTTTGTCTTCGTCCAGGGACATGCCCTGCAACGCCTCCATATCCACCTCTTTGCCGTACTTGCGCGCCAGGAAGCGGATGATCCCCTGCGCCAGAGAATCGGTTACTTCGCGGTCCGTCGGCTTCACGCCGAAATTCACCTGCGTGAGCTCGTGTCGCAGTTGTTGACCGGTCATGCCTAATGCTTTCGCAACCTGTACAAGGCGCATGGATTCAGTGAAAAGCCGCGTCCAGTGTAGCGGCAACGCCTCTGGATGCGAAGGAAAAACTCCCCCTCCTCACGATGCATTCGACTCCTCTCCCTTCGATGCACTCCCGGTACGCTTCTTGCCCCCCTTCCGGTGACTCAGCTCCTCGACGATATCGAGGGAGGAGCCGCTCTTCCGTGGCTCCGCAGGAGCAGCCTTGCCGGGGGACGGAACGGGCTTCTGGACGGGCAAAACGGGTGGGACAGCTTTGCGCTCCTGCCCGGGAAGGCGCTCCCCCTCCTCACGCTGCCGAACCATACCTTCCCGGATTTTCTGCACCGCCTCGAGCACCGCGAGCTGGAAATTGGAAGGGGATGGCAGACGGAAACCGGCGGCACGGGGATGACCCCCACCCTTGAAGAGCTTGGCTGCAAGCTGGTTGGCATCGATCGCAGGCGAGGAACGCAGGCTGGCTTTGATACCGCCCTCCTCCATCTCAACGAAAATGACATGCGCATCCGCATCGGGAATCGTCGAAATGAGTTCATCGAGAATGCCCGATACCTCTTTGCTGTGCGCCCCCATCTCGGTCAGGTCCGCCAGGCTCACTGCGGACCAGGCGATCTTGGCCGCGTCATCCACCTGAATGCGGTTCAAGGCACGTCCCCAGATCTTCAGGGTCGTGAGGGGCTTGGTCTTGTAAATGTTCTGGATGATCTCCTGCTGGCGCGCTCCGAGATCGAGGAGCTCTGCAGCCACTTCGAGCGAGCGGGGCGTCGTGTTGGGGTTCTGAAAACTCCGGGTGTCGGTGATGAGACCCGTGAGGAGGAGTGTCGCGAGATCCGGCGTCATTTTCTCGCGCCATTCTGGCACGTGCAGGAACCAGTGGTAGAGCACCTCGGTGACGCTGGCCGATGTCGTGTCGATGAGTTGGAGCTGGCCGTAGCGCGTATTGCTGATGTGATGATCGACATTGAGCACGGGGATCTCGGAGAAGAGATCTACATGGTGGACGTAGAGCGACCCCAAGAGCGGCAGATCGGCCGTATCCACGACCACGATCAGGTCATAACGCTGCTCCCCTTCTCCGAGTGCGATCTGCTGCGGCCGGATGCGCCCGTTCTTGGGCACGACGATGATATTCACGCGGTGATCCTCCACGGTGTACCGGAGCTTATCCACCTCCACCCCTTCCTCCAGGTTCACCGTGATGACGAAATTCTGCGACTCGATGAGCTGCTCCTCCACGCGCTCGAAGCCGGGCAGAAAACGGAGCGATTCGGGCGGGGAATCGGGGCAGACCACCGTCACATCCTTGCCGAGGGCACGGAAGAGCTGGAAGCACGACAGCGCCCCTGAAAGGGCATCGGGATCCACGTTGGCATGGCACACGATGAGGATGCGCTGATTGTCCTGAATCGCGCGTGTGGCAGCCGATAGCTCCTGGGGGGATAAGCTCATGCTAACTTGATATTGTAACACAATTTATAGTTTTTATCAACTGCCCCATTCTGTCGTCCTTGTAGACCTGTCATAGGCATAAGGGGCGTATGGAAGCACAAAGAAAGTCTCCGGGCAATCCAAAAGGCCAGGCTACGGGGCAAAAGAAAGGCCACCCGACAGAGATGGCCCTTCTTGAGACTCACTTTCTGGGCTCCCACACCTCGCGTCTCCAGGTGCAGAAACAGGGATCACGCTTGCTCACGTCATACTCCCGAATGCTGGGAAGATCGTCATAGACCGTGGATGACCCTTGCTGCAATGCCGAAACGTTTCCCAGATTCTCGAAAGAATTGCGCAACAGGATCGACAACAACCCCGGGGATTGCGTGAAGACATACACATTCTTCTGCTTTTGCAGGGCGATTCTCTGAGCAGCCTGGATGATCAGATCGCCGATCCCCGTCTTGTCGTAATCCGAGCAGATCGTCGCGCATTCCATCCATTCCCCCCGCGGAATGAGTGCAAAGGCTCCAAGAATGGAATTACTGACTTTGAGCAGATGCACGTACTTTTTGAGCTCCTGCAATTCCTCCGGCGATCGGGCCCGGAAATTTTTGCTCTCCACATTCTTTTGGTAGAGCGCATCGAAAATTGCATCGTCGGCGCCGTCGTGTGGAGGCGACTCGCACTGGACAGCACTGTGCGCAATCACCAACGTTCCGCTGCCCAGGATTCTTTCAATTTCCTGCCGGACACCCGCAACACCGGTGATCACGACCTTCTGGATGTACTGAAGCATCTTCTTGGCCTCGCAGAGCTTCTTCTGCATGCCGCCACCTCCACCGGTCACATCAATGTGCGCGTGCTGCCCATCCGCGGCGATATCTTCTTTCCAGAGCAACGGAGCTATTTTCCCCTTATGGAGTACACCGCCGGTCTCCGTCACGAAGATGGCCTCATTGAGGTTGGCACACTCCTGAGCGGCAATAGCCCGCGCCGTGTCATCCGCGTTCACATTGAGGAGCTTCTGCCCATCACTCCCCACCGAAGGAACGACAACGATCGCGCCTGCATGGAGTTTTTCGACCGACTCCGGATCACCGACGAACCCGAGAGCGGGCAGGTGGGTACAGTGCAACTGCTCTGGCTCGAGAATAGTGGCTTCTGCGAGCGATTGGTGGAACAAGGATCGGATACTCTGATAGGCAGGCAACACTCCGTGGAGCATCTGCTGTTCATCCGTCACCCTCCTGCCACCCACACGTTTGGGCTCAACCCATTGCTGTCCTGTTTGCGCAAGATAGTCTTTGAGACACTGTGTATTTTGCTCGCCCGCGCCGCACACGATGATGAAATGGATACCCTCGCGCGCGAGTGACTGCACGTCCTGCATCAGCGCAGGCATCTGCTCGCTTAAGAGCGTCTTGCCACTCACTTTGAGTAAGAGCGTCTTGCCGCCGTACTTGTGATGGTACGCGGCTGGTACCGATGGTGGTTCAGAGGGATGCATAGTTGGAAATGGAAGTGAAATACCTGTGCAGCACGGGAAAAACCTCCTGAAGCGTTGCTCCGCGGAGGGTGTGCTGCCGGCTACATTCAGTTCAGTCAGCCCGGCCCCTCTGCGGAGGAGATACGGATACGACGCGCGATGGTGAGGAGGAGGATCATGGGAACAGCGGAAGAACCCCTGCGGGAGAGAGATCCGGTTGAGAGGTGACTTGCGTTTGAAACGTGAGCAGAGACCGTCACCTCTTTACGAGGCGCGGCGACGGAGACAGATTTGAAGGAATGATGGCTGCACGATGGGCTTATCGTAGAGGTTTTTCGCGAAGTGTCAATATCCGCATCTTTCGGGTGGTGATTGCAGTCTTTGGTCGGGGCGACAGGACTTGAACCTGCGACCTCTTGCACCCCATGCAAGCGTTCTAGCCAACTGAACTACGCCCCGACGCGCAAACTATAGCAGTGATACCATGCGTGCTGCATGGAAAATCCCGAATCTCAGATCGCCGCCATCGTGGAACGCAACAAGCGTGTCGAAACCGACAAAGCGTGGGAGGTGAGCTGGACGCGGCGGCTGCTCATCACCGCCCTCACCTATAGTGTCGCCGTGCTTTTTCTCTGGACAATCGAGAACCCGGGCTTCTGGCTCAACGCAGCCGTCCCGGCCTTAGGCTACCTGCTCTCCACCCTCTCGCTCCCGTGGGTGAAGCAGTGGTGGATACGGCAGCATCTGGAATCCAGTCAGTAGGGAACAAAACAGAACAGAAAACAAAAAAAACTGCTCATAGCAGCTGTGAGCAACGATAAGTAAATCGGCCTTTAACGGAAGGAGGTTTACTGTTAGGAGGGTAAAGGGGGTGTCGGGGGGCTTAGGGAACCGAACAAGGTGCCCTAGCCCCCTGACGAATGAATCAGATTCATCTCTCGTTCAGCGAGAAAACAGATCCCTTCTTGTCGCGACAAAGGTGGAAAGAGTCTTAGAAAGGAGAAACATACTTCGCCTTACCTCCCAATTCCTCCTCAATGCGCAGAAGCTGGTTGTACTTACACACCCGATCCGTGCGCGAGGCGGAGCCCGTCTTGATCTGCCCCGTGCCGAGGGCCACGGCGAGATCTGCAATGAACGTATCTTCCGTCTCGCCGCTGCGGTGGCTGATGATCGTCCTCCAGCCGTTCTTCTGCGCCAGCTGAACGGCATCGACCGTTTCACTCACTGTTCCGATTTGATTGAGCTTGATGAGAATGGCATTGGCCGCCTTCTCTGCAATCGCCTTCTTGAGCCGCTCGACATTCGTCACCAGCAGATCATCACCGACGAGCTGAATCTTTTTTCCAAGCATCTTCTGCATCTCTTTGAACCCATCCCAGTCATCTTCACTGTGACTGTCTTCGATGCTCACGAGCGGGTAGCGATCGCAGAGAGCGGCATAGAACTGCGTGAGCTCCTGTGAGGAGAACTTCTTTCCATCTACGGTATAGACGCCTTTGGTACAGAACTCGGACGCAGCCGCATCGATAGCCAGTTTCACCGTGCCTCCGTATCCCGCCTCATCGATGGCCTTGGCCAGAAAGCCAAACGCTTCCGCACTATCCTTCACACGCGGCGCAAACCCCCCCTCATCCCCCACGGCCGTGATGTGCCCCGCGTCGTGCAGGAGCTTCTTTAAGGTCATGAAGACCTCCACCCCCGCCCGAAGCGCATCGGAGAAGCGGGAAAACCCGACGGGCACGATCATGCACTCCTGCAGCGAGAGGCCGCTGTCTGCATGCTTGCCGCCGTTCATCACGTTCATCATCGGCACCGGCAAGAGCCCCGTCTCCTTCACCGAGAATTGCGTGGCGAGCGACCGGTAGAGGGGCAGTTTTTCGCTGACTGCACGCGCGCGGCACACCGCCATCGAAACCCCGAGAATGGCATTGGCACCCAGCTTGTTTTTCATATCCGTTCCGTCGAGGGCAATGAGCGCCCCGTCTATGATCCGCTGGTCTGCGACGTCCTTCCCGACCATGGCCGTCGCAATGGTTCCATTCACATGGGTCACCGCCTTCAGAACGGATTTCCCTCCGTAGAGCTTCTTGTCTCCATCCCGGAGTTCCAGCGCCTCGTGCGAGCCGGTGGATGCGCCCGAGGGCACGGCGGCACGTCCGAACGACCCATCGGAGAGCAGGCAATCCACCTCAACCGTGGGCGTCCCGCGGGAGTCGAGGATCTGTCTGGCGTGGAGAGATTGAATAGTCGGCACAGGCAAAAGGGAAAGATGCGAGCATCCTAACACAACCCCCTACCCATCATCCTAACCCTAACCCTAACCCTATCCCTAACCCTAACCCTAACCCTATCCCTAACCCTATCCCCTCCTCCGTCTCGCCCTATCGTGCAACACCCCCGTGTACCCCGCGAGCATCATCAGGGCGAACACGGCAGCCTCCGGACCCGATGAAGGCAGCTTCGTAGGCTGGGTCTTCGCTTCTTTAAGCTCCGTACCCTCCGATGTCGGCTGGAGGGACGGGACGAGAGCGCGCATGGAACTGGAGGACGTGCTCTTCAGCCGCTCCTCCCGGGCCTGCTTGCGGCGATCTTCGGCCTGGCGCAGCTTTACGCGCCACTCCTCCTCCTTGGCATCGCTGGAGGCGCTCAGGTTCTGCTCCGTCGGCAGGCGCCCTGCGAGTTTGATCCCCAGAAACTCCTTTCCCTCCAGTTCCTGAAGCCACTCCCCTCCCCACAGAACCGATGCGAGTTCACGATCCCAGTGCGTGGCACGCTCGCTGGCCAGCGCCCCGCCCACGAACGGAATGAAGGCGGCAAGCAGAAGCACGACGCGCGTCAGGCGGCGGCGCACCACCTGCAGGCAGTAACTGATGAGTAGAATGAAAGCGATGGTGACGGCGGGCAGCGTCCACCCCCACGTGTACCAGCCGATGAATGAATACGCCCGCGGCACCTCGAGCGCCACGATCTCGACTCCGAGCCACAAGAGGAGCATCAATGCAGGAAACCAGTGCAACAGACGGAAGGCGTGATCCGCGCGGCGGCGGCGAAAGAGCGCGAAGAGCGCGAGGGGATAGAGAATGGAGAGCACGAAAAGGATCGTCCAGGGCACCGCCCCCGCCGGCAGATCAGGCAGCGTGGTGAGCAGAAGCCCCGTGAGGAGGATGACGGCGCCGAGAAGGAAAACGAGAAAAGTTTCCGTAGCGTGCTTGAGAGGCATAAAAGGGGTTGATACTCTCGAACGAGAGCGACCCTGTCAAGTTCGTTGAACACCAAAGGAGAACGAAGGCGGATTGGCGATTTTATGATTGAATGATTTGCGATGTACATCCCTGAAAAGACAGAGCCTGACATGAAATTCTGCTTGTTTTCGACAAATCGCAAATCGTACATCCGTCAATCGCAAATTGTTACTTCTTGCGCTTCGGCAAGTACCGGTCCCGCGGATCGCTCGAAACCTCCGTCGGGAGCTTCTCGTAGTATCGCATCCGGAAGAAGCGCACCTGAATAACGATGTACAGCGCGAGCAGAATGCCCCACAGCACCCACCAGAGACGCATAGCGAGGAAGCCGATGCTCTCCACGCGTGAGACGACGAAGACTAAGCCCGTGATCCCAAACCAGAACAGGGCCGACGGCCATGAGCGGCTGAGCTTCTTGAAGACCGGATTCTGCATGTGCCTGCGCCAGAACCGCAGGACGAACGAGAGCAGGATGAAGAGAACACAGACCGCAAGGAGCAGACGGATGTTGGTGCTGCCGTAGTAGGCATTGCCGGGATTCGGCCAGACCAGGTAGATGAAGAAGGATTGGAGTGCGGCCATAGGGGAGGTGGGAATACTACTCCTCCGAAGAGGATTTTTTGGAGGAATGGTTTTTACCGAGGAGTTTGTCGGCGAGCGCACGGACGAGGGCATCCTGTTCGCGCTGACGGATGGTCCGCGCCGGCCGGAGGAGGAGGTACAGGAAAAAGCCGACCACGGGGAGCAGTGCAACGAGCACGATGCAGAGCGCCATGTACCAGAAGGAATGTGTGCGCAGCAGAATGTCGCGGGTGGTGAAGAACACGAGGAAGATGATGAGCGCCCCACCGAGCAAAAGCGCCCCCTGAATCATCCGCAGAACAGGATCATCCGAAAGAAACAGAAGAAAAGGGTCGAATAAAGACTGAAACGAAGTGAAGAGCTGCATAGGAGCAATGGGGATCTAAAGATGAGGATACCGTCGCCGGTGGACGACAACGTACACGACGGTGGCGAGAAGTGCCAGCACCGCGAGGAACTGGCTGAACCGGAGCTCATGCGTTTCGAGCGGAAGCTGAGAGCGCAGGAGCGCATAGCCGCCGAACACGACGAGCAGGGCACCCTCGAACAGGAAGAGCGAACGGCGCGAGAGCATGAGCTCAATGACCGCGAAGACGCCCAGGCTCACGAAGAGCGAGAGGAGGATGACGAAATCCAGCGTGGTGGCGAACACCGGAATTGTGAAATCCCCGCGAAAGTACTCCAGGATGAATGTGCCGATGCTGGCACAGATGATGCCAATGAGCGTCTCGGTTCCTGCCCGTTTGCCGTACTTGCGCAGCACCAGGAGCAGGAACGTGAGGAAGAGCGAAAAGATGGCATAGTAGAGTTGCACCGGATGAATCGGAACGGCGTAGCGCACGCTGATCGACTCGTACGTCACCCCCCAGAAGACATCGGTGGGCTTGCCGTAGGAGTGCCCGGCGAAGAAGAGACCGAGCCAGCTGAACGTGGACCCGAGCATCGTGGCCGGCAGCAGCACGTCCAGCCACTGGAGGAAGGTGGCGCGATGGTTGCGCGTGGCCCAGAAGAGAACAATGCCGATGCCGATGGCTCCGCCCAGAAAGCTGAATCCCCCATCCCACACGATGAAGATGCGCAAGAGATCGTTCCAGTACACACGATACTGGGCCACGATGGCGAAGAAGCGGCCTCCGGCGAGGAACGCGAGCAGGTAGAGCCACGCGTGCTCACGGAAGTGCTGCAGTGAGAGATTGGCCGCACTCGCCAGCCTCAAGAAGAATTCCGTCGAGACCCAGATGCCGATGAGCAGGAAGACGACGGAGGTCCAGATGAGAAACGGACCGAAGGGGAACGCCTGAAACATCGGGCAAAGAGTAGCAGAGGTCACTCACCGCCGGTAGGCAGAGACGGGGTCGTTTAAGAGCCGATGGAACACGCAAGCCGCCGCAGCCGGATATCCTCTTTCGTCTTTTCGATGAATTCCTTGAGCGGCACAGAGACCTGCTTCTTGGTCAGAACGTTGCGGACGGCCACGGAATTATCGGCGACTTCTTTATCCCCAACGACCAGCAGGTACGGCACGCGCTGCTGCTCCCCTGCCCGGATGCGTTTACCGAGCGAATCGGTCGAAGGCAGGACCTCGCAGCGGATCCCCTGCTCCTTCAGGGCCGTCTGCACGTGCCGCGCGGGAACCTCGTGCGGCTCCGCCACGGGGATGATCATCGCCTGCACAGGAGCGAGCCACAATGGGAAGTGCCCGGCGAAGTGCTCGATGAGGAACCCGATGAACCGTTCGTGCGTTCCGAGGGGGGCACGGTGGATGCAGAGCGGCACCTTCTCGGTACCGTCCTTATCGGTGTACTTGAGGCCCACCTTGCCCGGCACGTCAAAATCCACCTGGTTCGTGGCAAGCGTGAACTCCCGGCCGATGGCGCTCCACACTTCGACATCGATCTTGGGTCCGTAGAAGGCCGCTTCATCCGGCACCTCGACGAACTCGATCCCCTTCTTCTTGAGGGCCTTGCGCACCATGTCCTCCGTCTTGAGCCACAGCGCCTCGTTATCGACATACTTCTTGCCGAGTCCCTCGGGTGAGTGCAGCGAGAGCCGCATGACGTACTTCTGAATATCGAAGATCGCGAAGTACGTGAGGTACAGGTCGACCACCGCGTTGAATTCGTCTTCGAACTGCTCCTCCGTCACGTACATGTGCGCATCGTTCATTGAGAGCGACCGCACGCGCATGAGGCCGAACAAGGCCCCGCTGTCCTCGTAGCGATAGCAGTGCCCGTACTCCGCGAGACGCATGGGCAGATCGCGGTAGCTCCGGGGACGGCTGGCGAAAATCTCGTGGTGGTGCGGGCAGTTCATGGGCTTCAGGTAGTACTCCTCCTCTCCATCCAGCTCCATCGGCGGGAACATGGACGTCCGGTAGTGCGCCAGATGTCCCGTTCGCTCGTAGAGAGCGCCCTTGGCAATGTGCGGCGTGCGCACGCGCATGTAGCCGCCCTTCTCCTCCATCTCTTTCGCGAGCGCCTCGATCTGGTCAGCGATGATCGTGCCCTTGGGCGTCCAGAGCGGAAGGCCCGGCCCCACCATTTCGGAGAAGGTGAAGAGGTCCAGCTCCTTGCCCAGTTTGCGGTGATCGCGCTTCTTGGCCTCCTCCATCATCGTGAGGTATTCATTGAGCTCCTGCTTACTCCCGAATGCGGCGACGTAGAGGCGCGTGAGCTGCGCGTTCGTTTCTTTGCCCCGCCAGTACGCGCCAGCCAGACTCGTGATTTTGAATCCATCGGGGGGAATCTCGTTCAGGCTCGTCACATGCCCTCCGCGGCAGAGATCGGTGAAGGTCTCTTTGCCGCTCTTGTCCACGTTGCGGTAGTGCGTCACTTTGGTCTCCCCTGCCTTCGCCAGATCCTCGACCAGCTCCACCTTGAAGGTCTGCCCACGGTCCTTCCAGTACTTCACAGATGCAGGGATCGCAAGTTCTTCCACCTCAAACGTCTGCGCCGAGCCGATGATACGACGCATCTCTTTCTCGATCTTGGAAAAATCGGCATCGGAAATGGGCTCTGCGAACAGGAAATCGTAGTAGCAGCCCGTGTCGATCGGCGGACCGATCGTGATCTGCGTATCGGGCCAGAGGTTCTGCACGGCCTGCGCCAGCACATGGGCCAGCGAGTGACGCATGTTGTGCAGCGATTCTGGGACAGCGTTTCCGATGGATTTCTTTGCCATAATGATGGGAGGGTAACAGAGAAAAAACTCCTTCGCTATTGCGGAGGAAGGCAGTGGGATGAATGGTCAGCGCTACACCCCTTCCTCAGCGGGAGGTCGTGGTAGTCGTCGTCGTGGTGGCGCGCTGCGACATGACGAGCAAACTGTACGCGCCCCCCGACGCACCGACAAGGCAAAACTACATGTCCGCACGCACGATCGGGCGCCCCCGCAGCACCGCATCCACCAGCAGCTTCGTTTCATCGCGGATACGGTCGGGAATGATGCCCATCATATACAGAAAGAGCTGGCTCAAGAGCACCTGCTCGCTGTCGGCGAATTCGCCGCCGAGCCGCCCGCCCAGCACGCATACTTTCTCGTACAGGCGGTCGATCACTTCGGCATGGAACAGCTCTTCGAGCTTCTTGCGGGCGTCCTGGCGTCTGCGGAGAAACCACTGCGCCGAAAGCGCCTTCTGCTCTGTAGGAGAGAGCTGGCGGATCCACTGCACGATCACCGTCCCCCAGGGGTCGCAGCTGCCCGGCGGCCTGCGTTCGGCTTCTGCACTGTCCATGGAGCAATAGTACAACTCCGTTGCACCGGACTGGAATGAATTCCGATGAATTATACCACGCCTAATTCCTGCTCCATTGCGCGGACTTCGCGGAGCAACTGCGGATCATTCTGCATCTTCGCGTCGATCTTGCCGCACGCATTCATCACGGTGGTGTGGTCGCGGCCCGAGAAGACTTCGCCGAGGCGCACGTAGCTCATGCGCAGGTGCTTCTTGCCCAGGAACATCGCGATCTGGCGGGGCACCAGGATCTCGCGCACGCGTGACTGACCGATCATGTCCTGCACTGAGACGGAGTAGTAGCGGCTGACCGATTCCAGCACATCCTGAAACGTGGGGGCACGCTTGGGGGTCGTCTCGAAGCCGACGTGCTCCTCCTCCGCATGCGGATCGCGGCTGAGCTTTCGCATGATCTCGGCGATACTCTTCACCGTGGGCATGCGCGACTCCAGCTCGTACTGCGCCACCGCCTGCATCAGGATTCCCTCCAGTTCGCGGACGTTTCTCGTGGTGTGCTCCGCGATAAACTGGAGCACCGTCATGTCGATCATGAGTTCGTACTCCCGTGCTTTCTCGACGAGAATAGCCAGCCGCGTCTCGTAATCGGGCACGGAAATATCGGCGATCATGCCACGCGCGAAGCGCGAGATGAGACGGTCTTCGAGCTGCAGTTCCTGCGGCGGACGGTCGGCCGAGAGAATGACCTGCTTGCGGTCTTCGTAGAGGGCGTTGAACGTGTGGAAAAATTCCTCCTGCGTGCGCTCCTTGTTCGCCAGGAACTGCACGTCGTCGATGATGAGCACGTCTACCTGCCGATAGCGGCGACGGAACTGCTCCATCTTCTGCTGCCGGATCGCCTCGATGACCTGATTCGTGAAGTCCTCGGTGGTCGTGTACACCACGACGGACCGCGGCATCTTGCGGAGGATATCGTTGCCCGTGGCCTGCAGCAGGTGCGTCTTGCCCAACCCCACTCCGCCGTAGAGGAAGAGCGGGTTGTAGCGGCCGCCCGGAGCCGCCGCCACCGACTGGCAGGCCGCATGCGCGAGACGGCTGTTGGCGCCGACGACGAAGTGTTCCAGCGTGTAGCGGGGATTCAAAATCTTGCTGATGACCCCCTCCGCCATCTTCACCTCGGGCTTGCCCGGCAGCTTGCGGCGCTTCTGTTCCGGAAAGACTTCGAGCAGATCCACCGTCCGCTCGCGGCTGTCTTTGAGCCCCCCATCCACCGTGTAGACGATTTTCTCGATGAGCGGATCAATGCCCTGCGCGATCTCGAGCGTCATGGCGCGGTAGTGTTCCATGTGCCACGAGAGTGACATGGGGAGCGGCAGCCCCACGATGAGCGTGCCGGCCTCCCTGCCCAGAATCGCCGTGTCTTTGAACCACGTGATGAAGGCGCTGCGCTGCAATTTTTCTTCCAGTTTGCGGAGGATGGCGATCCAGAGTTCCTGGCTCACCTGTTCCGCCATCGGAGCCGCCACGGCGCTAGAAGAGGCGGATGATGTCATAGAACGTGATGAGGAGGATGAGCAGAATGAGCACCGAGAACCCGAGCGCGTTCGAGTAGGCCTCGAAGCGGCGGTTCAAGGGCCGTCGTGTCACGGCCTCGACGAGCACGAAGAGAAGCCGCCCGCCATCCAGGGCCGGGAACGGCAGGAAATTCAAAATAGCGAGGCTCAAGCTGATGAGAGCGACCAGACGCAGGTACGTCATGAAGCCGGCCTGCACCGAGGTGTAGGTGAGCTGGGCGATCCCCACGATGCCCGTGATCCCTTCGGGGACCCTCCCGCTCTGTGCGAGAGACGACACGAGCGTCCCGATGCCGAGCATGGTCTGCACGGTCATGATTTTCGCTTCTCGCAGTGCGAGGAGCATCGAGGTGCCCACCGAACGCAACGGGGCCGAGAGCGAACGCGGGAAGGTGGAGATGACCACACCGGCTTTGCCCTCTTTGAGCGTCACGGTGAACTTCTGTTCCTGCGCCGCCTCCCCTTCCCCGACGAGCACCGTGTACACCACTCTCCGCTTCTTCTCCTGCATCTTGCTCACCTGCTCGGCGGCAACCACAGACGTTCCGTCGACGGAGAGCAGAATGCTCTCGGCGGGCACACCCGCCACAGCCGCCGGGCCGCCGCTCAGCACCTGCTCGATGATCACACCGGGTTCCATCGCGATGATGCCGCGGTCGGCATGCGCCTGCATCTCTTCCATCGTGAAGTAGGTGGGCACCCACCGTCCGAGTGAGAAGCCGAACGTGAGGAGCACGAAGGCGAGTACGAAATTCATGAACACGCCTGCCGACAGAATCACGATGCGCGCCGTGAAGGAGGCCTGATGAAAACTGCCGGGCCGGTTCCGTTCGTTGGGCATCATCGCCGTCTCGCCCCTCAGACGCACAAACCCTCCGAAGGGCACCCAGTTGAGCGTGAACTTCGTCCCATGGCGCGTGAAGAGCGTGCGTGCCTTTGGCGGCAAGCCGAAGCCAAATTCCTCCACCGTCACCCCAGCGCTCCGCGCCGCGATGAAGTGCCCGTACTCATGGATGAGGATGAGCAGGGTCAGCAGGAAGACAAAGGCCACTACTGTGAGAAGCATGGTCACAGGTGGCGCATGCTAGACGCTCGGTGGATAACTGAAAAGTTATCCACACCTACTTCGTCTTGCAGTGTGCATCCAACACGTACGGAATGTACGAACGTTGAAGGAGCCTGTCAGTCACCTCGCCGATGATCGTGGGCAACCACCCATCCTTCTACAGAGAAGACGCCTGCTTCTCTGAGGGCACGCGCGCAACTCTCAAGTGTCGCGCCGGTCGTCGAGAGATCATCGATGAGGACGACATGCGCCGGCGGATGATCCGTTGTGCAGCAAAACGCCCCTTGGACCCCCGTGAGTCGTTCTTCGCGCGTGCGCTTCATCTGCGATCCGGTCCAACGCCTGCGCTTGAGGAGCGGCAGAACGGTGAGTCCCCGCTCTCTGGCAACGACACGGGCGAGAAGCTCCGACTGGTTGAATCCGCGCTGGAACCGCCGTGCCCAGTGAAGCGGAACCGGGCAGAGAACAATTTCGCGGGATGGTAACCTACGGTTTCCCTCCCGCGAACCCACCCTTCCCTCAAAGGTACGGCTCCAACGCCGGGTCCCGTCAGAGCCACCCAGCGTTTCGCCGTGATTGTTTTTTGTTATCTGAGAAGAATGATCAATCTCGGTGAGTGTCTGCACGATGAGTCGACCAAGCTCTTTATCCAACCATCGAACGTGTCCGTACTTGAACGTATGAATCGCCTTCTTTAAGAGCGGTGAATCCGCATACGTGCTCGCGGCGACGAGGCGATCCAAAGAGCGGATGCCGCGGCGCTTCAGATCGGCAGCTTCTTCGATGACCGGGTGGGGAATGAGTGTGCGGCGTTCCTCCTCCGTCATCCACTCCCCTTCCGCTCCCGCAAGAGAACGGCGTGGGAAGAAGAGATCGAGGAAGAGCTGCCACATGCCAAAAAGTGTACTCCTCGGTGTGCATGCTGTTGAGAACGGTGAGCAGAGTTGAGGTAGCAAGGATCACAGTCCCGACAGTTTGAAGAAACAGCTGTTGGTTGTGTAATAAGTACATTTATTGTATAATATTGTGAATGGCAAGCACAGAAGAAATTGGGAATTCTCCCAAAGGCGAAAACAAGGAAACAATGACTGAGAACACCAAAGATCGTCTGCTCGTTCTCCGGAAAAAAATCGAGGAGGGTGCAGTGCAAAGATGGGAGGCAGTCTTCGAGAATCAGAAAGTACCCGCACTGCATCTTTCTCCACAGGAGATTCAGGCGTGGTCACGCGTGTACATGTCGAATATGCAAGTGTCGGGACGACTCTGGTCAGTGGAAGACAACGCTATTGGCAAAATAGAGGAAATGACTCTCATCAATGTCCGCGGAAAGAACGCGACATTGCTGAGTGCCGAAGTGCTATCCATCGCACGCACATTTGCGGACCGGAAACTTGTCATTCTCTGCAAACAGCCTGAAATGGGCATCCAGGCATTTGAGGAAAAAGCTATGCAAGAATTGCTGCAGCAAGGACTGCAAGATACGAAGAACGTCCATTTTCGTTATGCAGAACATTATCGTGATCATTGGGCGAGAGACAACTTCTTGCGGGTCTATGACTATCGCTACGGGAAGAATGTCTTCGTTCACTCAACCCAAAATGAGCGAGGAGCATTTGCGAAGGAGTTGGCGGAACAAGATGCCGAACAACGATCAATCCATGAAGAGATCCCCTTCTATTTTGAGGGAGGTGATCTTCGATCAGTTGGCCCCTATTTGTTCATAGGGAAAGAATCGCTTGAAAAAGCTGGACATGCCCTGAGAGGAAATAAAGTGGATGTGCACCCGAAGCTGGTACCCATGAATATGAATCCCGGCGAAGAGGACTTTTATGCACAGAAGAGAACGGAGACATCATCAGAAGATAGGGAGGCGCAAGAAAAAATTCTCCAGAGCCTTGGGGAGCTTTTTGGACGGAAGGTGGTGACAGTGGGAGAGGGTGACAAGTATGAGCAAGCCCTATTTCACATTGATATGTTCATCACGTTCCTTCCCAACGCGGATCAGAAACCGACGGTTGTGGTCGGGGACATCGGTCAAACGATGAGCATTCTCGATCAGCTTTCCGAGAAAGAATGGAATCAAACCCATCAGACAATGCTTGGTTCGCAAGTGCTGCTCGGGACTGGAAAACAGCACACCATCATCGACTTGTCTCGAAATAAAGAGGACGTCGTCCGCGAGATGAAAACAGAGTCCAGCACAAGACTCCTTCGAAGAGGGCTCGATGCAGCTGCTGATTGGTTCGCGAATCAAGGATTCTCTGTTGTACGAACACCGACAGTCATTTCACAGAAGCATTCCAGATACAGGGCATACAACAATGCGATCGTTGAGGCCTATGTGGATAAAGATGGCAACCTGAAGAGAAAAATATATATTCCTTCTTTTGGCATTTCTCCTCTCGAGCACGTCCTTGTTCAGAAATACAATACGTTAGGATATGAAGTGATTCCCGTTCCCAATCTCTCTTCGTCAGCGGAAAACAGAGGTTCTCTCAATTGCCTCACCTCAGAGAAACGTTTCCAATTCGACAAAGAGTACCGGGAAGGACAGTGAAGTGTTCGAATGTGCACAGTGTCAGAAACCGAATGGTGGGCAGTACTGGATTCGAACCAGTGACCTCCGCGATGTCAACGCGACGCTCTAACCAACTGAGCTAACTGCCCGTTTAAAGCCAACGAAGGGTACCAAGAGACCTGCAGGGTCACAAGCAAGTCCGATGCAATCTCATCGGGCGGGGCGCACCGCGGGGGGTGTAAGATCCGCCCGACATGTTCGCCCTGCTCTCACACCAATCTCTTCTCATCTTCCTCATTGGTTTTGTTGCGAGCTTCTTCGCCACACACACGGGAGGCATCGGACTGGTCATGGTTCCGGCACTCATCCTGTTCGGCCTCTCGCCGCAGCAGGCTGCCGCCACATTCCGCCTCGCCATCACTGTGGGGGATTTCACGAGTCTGCATCGTCTGGAACGTGCCGGAAAAGTCGTCCGTCCCATGATCGTGCCCGTACTGTTGCTCGGCATTGCGGGTGCGCTCATCGGCTCCACCGTTCTCCTCTGGACCCCGGGGCCCCTCGCAGAAAAAATCTTCAGCGTCTTCATCCTCCTCATGGTGGCGGCAACTCTGTTCAAGCCGAACCTCGGACTCAAGCCCGCACACGGGCAGTCAACGTGGAGGAAGACTGCGGGGTACGCTTCGATCTTTGTTCTGAGCATTGTCAGCACATACTTCAGCGCGGCCACGGGGCTCCTCGGCCGCACCGCTCTCATGGCGTGCTTCGGCCAGACGTTTCTCGAGAGTTCCGCCACGCGCAAGGTGCAGAGCCTCGGCATGGGAGTGACCTCCACTATCATCTTCATCGCGAGCGGGAGCATGCACTGGACGGCCGCTGCGGTTCTCGTGCCTGCCGTCACGCTCGGCTCATTCCTCGGCTCCGTGTACGCCATTCGCAAGGGAGAAACATGGGTCCGGCGGCTCTTTCTCATCGTCGTCGCAGCGACGGCGCTCATCCTCTTCTTGAAATAGAAAAAAGTGGCTTCCATAAGCCATAACTGAAAACAGTATGTCGAAATCATCGTTTGAGAAATCTGCAACTTTGCGGCATGGGCAAAATGCCATTTTTCCGCTAGAATAGAAGGATTTACACACACATATGACAGACACCCACACCCTCATCAGCTGGACCGCTCCCGAGCGCCCTCCGCACAACCGCGGAAAGCGCTGGTACCTGATCGCCGGAGTGATCGCGGCACTCCTCTTCGGCTATGCGCTCTTCACACAGGCCTGGACCTTCGCCCTGGTCATCGCGCTCCTCGCAGTCACCTACGCCATCATCCATCACAAGCCGCCCCTGTCGCACTCCGTACAGGTGACGGCGCACGGACTTACGTGGGACAAAACGATCATTCCCTGGAGTGTACTGAGCGGATTTTGGATGTTGCAGGGGCCCGGGTACATCGAACTCCACATCGAACGAAAAAAGTCTGGAGGCCGGCTCACGGTACAGACGGGCGATTGTGTTCCGTTGGAAATTGCCGAGACGCTCTCGCAATTCATCCCACTGATTCAGGACCGGAGAGAAAATATACTTGACTACATTATTCGCATCTGTAAACTTTGACATGCTGAGCTTCAACGCCTTCGTTCGCTTTGCTCTCAGCCGCTCTCCCCTCCGGGAGCAGCGCGAACTCCTGTTCAGCGCCAAAAAGAAAGACCCGACACAGGAAGGGCAGACCGGCCCGCAGGAAACACCCGAAACGGAACGCTCGTTTGATGATGACCGCCTTGTGGAGCGCGAAGCACAGGAAACCGGTGCACAGATCTCTTCGGTGCTCCGCACGTTAGACAGTCAGGAAATTTTTGACCGCCTGGGCGAAGAACTGAAGAACGGAGAGGCGTTTGACCGCCTGTTCACCCACGAAGAGTCGACAAAAGGCATTGATCTCTCCTCCATTGCAACGAGATCAGGAATCGCGATTTACATGTCAGAGCGGGATTCCGTCCTGCCGCAGGGAACCCCGCGCGAAGTGCTCTCCGCCATCATCGACTTCGATACGCAGAAGGGATTCCCCATCGAAGTGAAGCGGACATTCATCGAGATGCTCCTGCGTGGGGCCCCCCGCATGACCGCCACATTCGCACGGGCAACGGTGACACGCATCAGAGACTACGAAGAGCAACAGGCAGCCATCGAAACCGCACGCAAGCGCTTCGAGACGGAAGAGATGCTCGGCAAGATCGGCCCGAAAGGCATGGCGGTGGCATCGCGCTTAAGTCTCGGAGAGATCCCGAATATCCAGGCTGCCGTGAACGAGATCGGAGCGAAGCACCCGCTCAGCATGGATCAGGTCCGCGAGCTCTACACAACACTCGACAACGTGAGTGAGGCGATGCGCAAAGTGAGAGAATTCGGCAACCGCTACTGGGGCACTGCCGAAGTGCTGCCGCCAGAGAAAGACGAACAACGGCAACTCGAGTACCTGCATCACCTCAAAGAGCAGGCACGCGATCTCTCGCGGCTGCTCTCGATTCAACTGAGACTGGGCGCACAGGACACGGTGCAACACCTGGAGGAAGGCGCGGCAGAAGCCATGAAGCAACCAAAGGCGCAAGGCATGGAAGATGCGATTCAGAGGAGCGCGGCGGATCCGGGCATGCGTGCCCTCAGGCTCATCGCAAAGGTGGATGACCCGCAGAACGATCTCGTGCAGGATCCCAACAATCCGCACTTCACGCAGCTCTCAGATGCATTCCTCCGCGAGTCCGAGCAACACCTGGCTACGCTCGATTCCATTCAGGAAGACAGCAATCAACTCCTGGCGCGTTGGAAGAGCCCCGAAGGACTGACCGATGAAACCCGCGACCAGAAGGGACGGCATGAATGGGCCGAACGATGCCGCACGATGGTGCAGACCATCCTGACGGACCCTGCGCTCAGCGCTAAAACGAAGCAACACCTTGAACAATTCAACGAGCAATTGCAGGATCCCGCCGCCCTCTCCGCCTTCAGCGAGAAGGAAATGGTGCGGGAAGAGTACGGCGCAAAAATTCTGCTCGAGCAGGGAGAAGCCGCGTTCACCGAAGCGAAACAGGAAGGCACGGACACGCTGCACACCGTGATGAGCGAACTCACGGATACAGACACCCTCGCGTGGATCGATGCAAAAAAGAAGGAGGCAAAGACTCTGGAAGACGAACTCTCCGCCCTGCTCACACACCCCGTATGCCCGGCACTGGGCATCGTAGGACTCGTGCAGTCCTACTCCCGCGATCTGCAGGGTGAGCTCACGTTCCTTGCAGAAACCAGAATCCCGGATGCGCAGAAGAAGGAGATGTGCGAACGGATCGGCGTGCAACTGCAACACTGGCAACAGGCATACACGCTCGTCCGCAAGCTCGAACAGGCGACTGCCCATGTGCCGCCGGAGGGAAACGAATGCATCCGCGTCCTCCCGCGGGAGGAATACCTCGAAAAATTCGGCGTCGAGACATCCCGTGCATGCTACTTCCGCGGATTCATCTACATGCGCGGAGATGTGCCGGAGGACGAGCGGCCCGCACTCATCGAACATGAGAAAGGACACTTCCTCATTGCGATTCTCAGCGATCAATCACACCTCTTCCCCGACCTCCTGGAACGGTCTTTCGGCGAACCGACACCCGAACACTGGACCCTGCTCGAGTCGAAGGCGAAGGGATGGGGAATCAGCAAAGAAGATATCCGCACCCAGTACCGGAGGGAGAATCCGACTCTTCCCGAAGCACTGTTGAATGCGCGCGTGGAGGCCCGCTACCGGCGTGCACTTCTGGAAGAGGCGACGGTGCGCGGGGCACTCGCTCCGGAAGGGCACGGGGATCGGCAATGCTTCGAAGGCCTGAAGAAAGAAGAGCTCGTGCAATTTGAGAGCGCCACGCCACTCCACTCTACGGACGATGAAGCGTTCCCCGTCGATGCGGAGGCGATGCAGCAGGCTCCCGCTGACACCAATTCCTACAACGCGCACGAGGATCTGGAAGCCATTGACCGCATGGTCAACGGCATCAAGACATTCGGCAATGCCTACGGCACACGTGATCCGCGCGGGACGAGCCGTCACTTCGACCCGCGCATAAAGCAGCAGGCCGATGCGATCGTGGATGGCGACGGGGGGTACCAGGATATCCTCGACGAACTCAAATTCATCCACACGAACGGCCAAACGCGCGCCGGGGAATCGGTGGATCCGCAGTACAACACGAAGTACCGGGAAACGGTTCTCAGATTCAAAGAGCACGTCAAGCAAACCCATGACCAGGTGGACGCAATAGAAAAGTATTTCGCCGAGATCGCAAAGGAGCCCATGTCGAAGAAGAAGACGATCTCAGAGAAACTGGGCATCCAGTGGCTCTGCATCCTCGACATCATGCGCATGTACAAAGAGTTCGTGGAGGATATCGAAGGCATGTGGCACTCCATGCAGGACCAGAAAACCGCCGACGCCAAAGCGGCATTGACGAAAAATCTGCCCGTCTACATCCCCGGCACCAAAATCAAGATCCCCATCATCGGCAAGTACACCGAACGCCTGCCGCACTACACGGAACGCGCGCGGAACAGCAAAGAGCTCGAGCGTGTCAAGAAGTGGGAAGATTCCTTCACCAACCTCGACGCGGAAGAGCTCCTCGATTTGATCGGCAAAACACCCACCAGAGACCAGCTGCGTGCCAGTATCGAACTGCTCGTCAAAAAGGGCCGCATGAGCTGGGGGGACCACCGCGTCTGGAAGGCGCTCAATCAGAAATCGAATTACAAGATGCCCTTCGGCCCCTGCGAGCGGGATGAGACGCTGCGCGACAAGTGGCTGCATAAGCTGATCTCGGACATCTGGAACGACAAAGACATGTTCAACGAGTGGATGACGGGCAACAGCGGCAATTTCGACAAGCACAAGCAGTCTTACACCCACGAAGCAGACAACTTCGCCAACATCGCGGGCAAGACGGCCTACGAGCTGCACGTGATGCTCAGGACATACGTGGAGTGCCACGATAAGGGCGGGAACTTGATCAAGCCGATGCCCGAGGAGGTGAACCCCCATCACTTCGAGGAGCTGCTCGTCTACTCCATGCGCAACGGCAAGATGAGTATGGAGCAGAAAATCTACTATCTGATCCAGGGTGTCGCTTCCGGGTTTTTGACCCTGGAACGACTGCGTGCCATCGCGGGCGAGAAGGGAGGCGTCCTGCTCAAATTCCCCTTCTTGGACTACTTCTACCAGCGGCACAATACGCTCCCCGAAATCCGCTCTATCGCAGCACGCATTACGGAGAGAGGCCCCGACGGCAAATCAACCTTCCTGCCCGGTGCCAAGACAACGATGTTCATGCGCCTCGTGATCCTCCGCGACCAGAAGGCCCTCGAACGTATTTCCAAGGCACTGGACAAGGGCGCAGAGGGGCTGGACCACGAAGATATTCCATACATCGCCACCGAGATCGACTGGGTGAAAATGGGAGGCCTGCTCGACGTGATGAGCGGAGGCCGATCCAAAGTGTCGAAGGAAGGATGGAAGAACGCCTACGTGGGATTCAATGAGAAATTCAAGGTCTACGCGCACCTGGCCAAGCTGGCGAAGAATAAACGGGCGATGTTCACCGAGGAGGACGCGAGGAATCTGGCACAATCCGTCGGCGCGTACATCGTGATGGATAACCAGATGATGCGCGCGGTCAAGCTCAAGAACGGAGGAATGATCTCCCTCTCGCGCGAGGCGCTGGAGACCGAGCGGCCGGTGGCAAACCCCGCACTGCGCACGGCGGATTACCGCAACCGCTCGCGCGACTTCATCTTCGACCTCGTGGGGCGGCTGGGGATGCAAGATAGCGACCTCGGCGTCAAGGACCTCACCCTGCAGCAATTCCTCGCGAACCGCGACCGCGACCAGCGCAGCATCACCAGCGAAGAGCAGGACAAGATCGAAAAGGCAAAAGAGCCGTTCATCACGGCACTCGCAAGGAAGATCGCGACCAGTGGGGGCACCCAAACCCTCATGGACGTGCTCGCCGAATTCGAAGACACCACATACGCCGCCGGGGGCAAATTCCTCGACAGTCATACCGAAGATGTCAATGAAACGGAACTGCAGAAATACCACGGCGAATTCGCGAGGCGCTATCAATCGATCGTCGGACAGTAGTGTCACGTGGAACTTGCCCCCGTCCTCTGACACGCGCATCCTGAGCGCATGCAGGTCGCCATTCAGCGGGTCGATGCCTCTCTCCCCCTCCCCAGTTACCACACGGCCGGGGCAGTGGGCTTTGACCTGATCACGCGCGAGACGACGGTGATTGAGCCCAAGAAGATCGCGCTGGTTCCGGGCAACGTGATCGTGAAGGTGCCGGAAGGGCATGCCCTCCTGATCCTCCCCCGGTCCTCCCTCCCGAGGAAGAAGGCGCTCGTCTGTCCACACTCGATCGGCGTCATCGACTGCGACTACCACGGGCCGGAGGATGAGATCAAAGTGCAGGTGCAGAACATTTCCGATGCGCCCGTCACCGTGGAGCGCGGCGAACGCATCGCGCAGGGCATGTTCGTGAAGGTGGAGCGCGCGGAATGGGCCGAAGTGGACGGGCACGGCGCGCAGACGCGGGGCGGATTCGGCTCCACCGGCACTCACGTTCAGTAATACTTCGTCGCGCAGCGACGATAAACACGCATCGCGAAGCCGCGGGTGGCTCTGACGGGCCCCGCGGCTGGAGCGATACCTTTGAAGGGAAAGGAGAGACCGTGAGAGGGAAACCGTAGGTTTCCCTTTCACGAATTACTTGCTAATCGGCTTTCTCATGAACGCGGGCACCTCCAGCTCTTCTTCGCTCAAACCCAGCGTGCTCGTCTTGGCGGGCTCCAGGAATGAGGTCTTGGCCGGTTCGCGCCGGCCCTGAGATGCGTCGAAGGATTCCTCACTGAAGCGTGCAGGCTTGTGCACGCCGGGCTTGATGCCGCGTGCCGCGCCGATGGCCGGCAGCCCATCCAAATGCGCCTCGTCGAAGCCCGTCGCGATGACGGTCACCTTCACCTCGCCCGTGAACTTCTCGTCGATCACGGCTCCGAAGATGACGTTCGCCTCGGGATCGGCCGCCTCGGTGATGATGCGCGCCGCCTCGTCCACCTCGAACATGCTCAGGTCATTGCCGCCCGTGATATTGAAGAGCACGCCCTTGGCACCAGAGATCGAAAGATCGAGCAGGGGGCTATCGATGGCCGCACGGGCCGCCTCGGCGGCGCGGCTGTCGCCGGTGCCGTAGCCGATGCCCATGAGCGCCGTGCCGGCATCCTGCATGATGGATTTCACGTCGGCGAAGTCCACGTTGATGAGACCATGCTCGGTGATGAGGTTCGAAATGCCCTCGATGGCATGCTGCAGCACCTCATCCACGACCTGGAAGGCCTCGGTGAGCGGGGTGGTCTTGTCGATGAGCGAGAGGATCTTGTCATTCGGAATCGTGATGAGCGTATCCACCTTGCCCTTCAGATTCGCGATGGCATCCTCGGCCTGCTGCTTTCTCTTGAGCCCCTCGAAGCTGAACGGCTTGGTGACGACCGCCACCGTCAGAATCCCCATGCTCCGGGCGATCTCGGCAATCACATGGATGCTTCCGCTGCCCGTTCCGCCGCCCAGTCCCGCCGTGATGAAGATCATGTCTGCACCCTCCAGGGCTGCCTGGATCTCGGCGCTGCTCTCCTCCGCGGCCTTCTTTCCCACATCCGGATTGGCACCGGCCCCCAGTCCCCGCGTCGTTCCGCGACCGATGGTGATCTTGCGCGGAGCCGGGTTGTGGTAGAGCGCCTGCATATCGGTGTTCAGGGCGATGAATTCCACGCCCTGCACCTTGGAGTCGATCATGCGCTTCACGGCATTGCTGCCGCCGCCGCCCGTACCAAGGACGACTAAACGTGCGCCGGGCGTGGCCTCGGGACGCACCTCGCGCGAGACAATCGGGCTGTCATCATGATTGGAACCATTCGATGATGCGCGGGAGCCGGAGAAGAGAGAGCGGAGCGTATCGGACATGTGAGTAGGGGGTAGGGCGAAGGGAATAGGGAATCGGACTTAGGGAAGGAGGCTCTTGAACCAGGAACCCATGCGCTGCACGGCGCGCTTCATCTGCACTGTTCCGACCATCGGGGCGCTCTCGCCCTCGCGCACGCCCCAGATGAGTGTGCCGAGTGCCGTGGCGTAGGCCGGATCATCCACCTTCTCGATGACGCCGCCGACATCCACCGGGAACCCCATCTGCACGGGGAGCCCCAGCACGTCGCGCGCCAGATCCAACACCCCCGGAGCCTTGGAAGCCGCCCCCGTGAGGAGCGCGCCGGCGGGCAGCATGCCGCTGCGACCGATGCGCGTGAGCTCCTGCTTGACCAGAGAGAAGACCTCGAAGTAGCGCGCCTGCATGATCTCGGCCATGTAGCGCTTGCTCACGGTCTGCGTATCCACTTTGCTCACGGACGAGAGATCGATCATCTCACGCTCCGCAATCTCCTGCGGAAGCACCGAGCCGAACTCGATCTTGATCTTCTCGGCCGTATCAATGGAGGTCCGCAGCCCGATGGCGATGTCGTTCGTCACACTCTCGCCCCCCAACGGCAGGCTGGCCGAGTAGAGGATCGTCCCCTCCTCGAAGACCGCGACGCTCGTGCAGCCCGCGCCGATGTCGATGATGACGACGCCGAGCTCCTTCTGACGCTTGGTGAGCACAGCCTCGGGCGCGGCGACGGTGGCCGGAACGATGTCATCGATATCCACGCCGGCCTGATCCACGCACTTCTCGATGTTCTTCACGTGCTGGATGTGCCCCGTCACGATGTGGGCTTCGACCTCGAGACGGATGCCCGTCATGCCGACGGGATTCTTGATGCCGCGCTGCTCGTCGACCGCGTACGACTTGGGCTCGATGTGCAGGATGCGCCTGTTCTGGGGAATGCTCACGGCCTGTGCAGCCTCGAGCACGCGCCCCACGTCCTCCACGCTGATCTCGGAACCCGAGATGGCGATGACGCCGCGACTGTCGAACGATTCGATGTGCGATCCGCTCATGCCCACGAACACGTGGTTGATGGGCACCCCCGCCATGCGCTCCGCATCTTCAAGCGAAGAGATGATATTGTGAATGAGTTCCTCCACGTCGATCACGTGCCCCTTGCGCATCCCATGGGAGGGAGAGATACCCACACCAATCACATTGGGGATGAGCTTCTCCTGCTCGCCATCCACGACAGCGACGACGGTCCGAATTTTTGCGCTTCCGATATCGAGGCTGGCGACAATGCGTTCTTTTGGCATGGGAGAGAGGGTCAGAGAAGTTGAATACAGAAGATGTTCCGCGTACTCCAAAGTGAAGTATCCGCGAAACAACGTAATTCTAATTGGAGAAAACGCGGATCCGCAAGATGAAGATGAATACCTTTGGTATACAGCAGGCACAACAGAGAACAATTTTTCTGTTCTGGAGTTTGCCCGTCTACTAGGGATGATCACCCATTGTGTGTCACTGAAATTTTTGACGGAAAATGACTGAACACAGGTTGTGAACAGCGTGACGCATCTCTGCACTCCTCAAAAGAGCGTCGGCTGATCGAGCTTCACACTCACCGGTGAGGGCATCGCTGCAGCCGCCTCTGCATCGGCATGCGCCTTGCCGAAGGCTGTTATGAGAAGCGACTGGAAGCGCTTGATGAGCAGAGTGAACTGCATGTCACGGA
The DNA here is from genome assembly GCA_001430755.1 of Candidatus Peribacter riflensis. GTDB lineage: Bacteria > Patescibacteriota > Gracilibacteria > Peribacterales > Peribacteraceae > Peribacter > Peribacter riflensis. Next base: position 631,037 of record CP013062.1, read on the forward strand.
AGAATTCCAACACCTGAGTGGTGGGAAAAACGCCGAGCTGCACATCTGCGAGAGAGAGCGGAAGCGGCATGTCGGAAATCAGTGCAGCCATCCGCTCGCAGAAGAACGCCTGCTCGCGATCCGCCGCGAGCTTCTCGTGGACGGCGGGCCGAATCTCATCCAGATGATCGTAGACGCCCTTGAGGGTGTCGTACTTCTGCAGCAGCTCCGCCGCGATCTTGGGCCCGATGCCTTTCACTCCCGGCAGGTTATCGGATTGGTCGCCGGTGAGTCCTTTATAGGAGGCGATCTGGTCGGGCCGGACCCCGTACTTCGCCTCGATCTCCTTCGGTCCCAGGTACTCCGCCTGCTGGTACCCCTTGTGCGGAATGGCGATGCGGATCTGATCACTGGCGAGCTGCAGGGCGTCGCGGTCCCCTGTCACGATAGTGACCCTCATCCCAGCCTTCTCCGCCAACCGCGCGTAGGCGCACAGCAGGTCATCGGCCTCGTACTTGGGATTCGAGACATGGGGAATACCGAACGTCTCGATGAGCTCAAGGATGCGCGGAATCTGCACGTAGAAATCGTCGGGGGTTTCGGCGCGGCCCGCCTTGTAATCTTTGGCCTCCTGATGGCGGAAAGTTTCATCGCCCTCGTCGAAGCAGAAAAGGAGGGCATCCGGCTCCTCTTTGCCGAGAATGGAAAGGAGCATGGAAGCCACGCCGAAGACCGCATTCGACTGCTCGCCCGACTGGGTTTTGAGCGTGCGCGGGATCGCCCAGTAGGCCCGGTACATAAGGTGATGCCCGTCAATCAATACAAGATGCTTCATCATAAGAAGAAAAGGTGGCTTGCCCGGCGTAGCCCGAAGGGCGAAGTCGGGTGGCCATCAATGAGGACAAGATGCTGCACCGCATGAGCATGCAGCAGAGGCGTTCAAAAGGCAAAAAGGCGGCCCCGCATCCCCCCTCTTCTTGCCTGACATTCAACACACACTAAACACGGAAAATCTCAAGTCTTCGTCCCTCCTCAAAAGAGTGATTTTCGGCTATACTATCAGGATAACTGACAACCAAGATTAAAGAATAAGGAATGAAGAATAATGAAACAAACACAACAAACAGCACTCGTCCTAAGTCCTAAGTCCTAATCCCTAATCCCTAAATGAATCCCCTCTCTCCCGCGTACGATCCGAAGATCACCCGCCGCTACAGCGCGCGGACGATCGAGCATAAGGTGGAGAATAAAACCGCCCTGCAGCGTGAGCTCAATTGGCCAATGGAACCCAAGGCCCCCGTCATCTGCTTCCCGACCGGGATGTCAGATGCCCTCGGCGGGGAGCTTCTGAAGCAGCTGCTCCCGGGGCTCCTGGCGGTCTCCGCCGAACTGTTGGTGCTCGGCAAGGGAGAGAACGACTACGGTGAACTGTTCACCGGACTCGCGAAGGAGCGCGGCCACCGCATCGCCATCCTGCCGAACGACGACGACAGCATACGCAAGATGCTGGCCGCTTCGGATATCGCCCTCTTCCTCACCGACCCCTGCGCGCTCCCGGAGCTTACGACCTGCCTGCAGTACGGCGTGGTTCCCGTCGCGCCAGAGTGTAAGGGACTTGAGGACTACAACCCCGTGCAGGAGACCGGCAATGCCTTCCTCGCCGGAGCCGAAACCCCGTGGCTGATCTTCGCGGCCCTCGTACGCGCACTCGAAACCTTCAAGTTCCCGTTCGACTGGAGGACGATACAAAGACATGGGATGGAGTCGGTGCACGAAGAGAAACCTGTTGAGGGTTAGGGAACGAGATATTCGGGAACTAGGGATACGGGAACTAGGGAACTCGGATGAGGAAATGTGATCTTTTTGAAAAACCCGATTTCCCTACTTCCCTACTTCCCGATTTCCCTACACCAGAAAACTCCCCACCGTCACCCCGCAGAAGAATCCGAGGAAGAGGAAAGTGAAGAGGAGGGCAAAGTTCCTCCAGCGTGCGGGCCGCAGCGGGCGCGCGAGGGCGCGGTTATTGAAGATAAGCAGCAGCCCGGTGTAGATGAACATCGCGAAGGCGTTGAAGACCGCCCCGAGCACGATGAGCTCGCGCGGCTGATCGAACCCGAGAGAGAACACGGCGATGCCGAACAGAATCTGCGCCCACAGAATGCCGTAGTACAGCAGCGAGACGGGTGCAGTGTGACGCCGGGCGAGGAGCAGGGCGTTCTCGGTGATGATGCGGCTGGTGGAATCGAGCACCGTGAGCTGAGTGGCGAGGAGCATGACCCCCGTGGCGATGAGAAAGAGCATGCCGAAGACGGGGAGTGTGCGCTGCGCGATCACCGACGACTCGAGCAGGATGAAATGAATCCCCTGCGCGTTGCCCGCAGTCCCGAAGGTTGTGACGTACGAGAGGAACGAGAGTAGGAGCATCGTGATGAGCCCGAGCAGCCAGAAGACAAGCAGGTGCTCAAGGTTCGTCACCTTCCACCAGCGGCGGAATCGCCTGAGGTTCTCATCCGTGATTGCAAAGGTACATCCCCGCAGTGATATTTTCTGCGCGCCTCCCTCTCCGGTGATCACGCTGGTGATGCGATCGGCGTAACGGCCCATGCCATACCCTTTGTCACGCACGTAGCATGACTGCGCCAGATTGAGATTACCGCCCGCTCCTGAGTACGCCAGCGCGCCGAGAAAAGCAGCGAGCGGCACGCCCATCGGCAGGAACCAGAATCCTTCACCCTGACCCACGAGCCCCTGCGCGAGCGTGACGATGTCAGCCGAGCGCGACAGGTACAGCGCAAGGAGCAGGATGAACGGAACGCCCAAGCCGATCACCACCATCTGCAGCTTCTCGACACTCTTGTAGAGCACCCGGCCCATCGAGAGAAAGAGACCGATGCACAGGAACACAATGATGGCCACCGCATGCACGTTATCGATCCCCAGCGCACCGGCGAGGAGTGTCGCACCCGCAAGCCCGATGCCCGGCCACCCGAATCCGAGGAAGGTCGAGAGGATGAACCACGCAGGCAGCCACTTCCACCGGCGCGCGAACCCCACGAAGATGCTCTCGCCATGGATGAGCGCGTAGCGCGAGACCTCCATATTGATGAAGAACTGCATGGTGACCCCCACGACGATCGCCCATGCCATGCCGAGCCCGAAATTGGAGGCGAGGTACGGCCACAGGATCACTTCGCCGCTGCCTAAGCCTAGCCCCAGAATAATGAAACTCGGCCCGATGAGCTTTTTGAGCTTCGGAGCGGGAGGCAGTGGTTTGCGCGCATGCGCACCTTTCGCGGCGGGCATGGAACGTAGCGTAGCACTTCTCTCTTCCCGTTCACAAATCAGGAATCAAAGAGGAGTAGAGTGTTCCCGATGATTGGATCCATCTTCATCATCCTTGGGATCGGCGTCGTTGTTCTCCTCGTCTGGATCGCCGTGAAGGACAGTGGACAGAAATAGTGTGACTACCGTGGCCCATCGCGCACGATCGGCGTGCCGAGGCCGTTGCGATCCTCCTTCACGAGCATGAAGTAGAAGTTGAATCCCCCGCGCTCCGTCTGATCCTGGGGGTTATCGATGCGATCCACGAGCAGGCGGTAGTTCGTCCCATCGGGACCCTTCATCTGTACGCTCTGACCGACCGTACCGAGGATCTTTTCCACCTGCACCACCGCACTCGTCCCGTCGAACTTCTGTCGCACCTCATACATCACATCCCGCAGCGGCCGGAGGTCGACCGCTGTGACAGGCTGTCCCTGTTCGACCTTGGTGCGCACGGCATCCACGGCACGCTGGGTACGCTCGAAGAGATCCTTCTCGAGAGATTCCTGTTGCAGGTGTTCCTGTACACGCTGCTGGCGCTCCTGGGCCCTGTCGGCATAGGACGAACCCTGCGCAGGTCTTTCATTCTTCGCTTCAGGCGAAGGTTGCTCAGCTTTCGGCTGCTCGCCTTCGAAATGCAGGAACCGATGTTCCCGCAGGGACCACGGGTGGCCATGCTCGAATGTATTCATGAAAGTATGGGGAAGTTTGTATTCGATAAATATTATACAATAAAATTCAATAATACACAAACTGAGGAATTTGATGTAGAAAACATGGTTGGTCAGGTGGGATCCTTCGGATCCGCTCAGGACAAGTTTGAACCTGTGTTGATGTGGCTTGCCATCCGTAGCGCAGCCCAAAGATGAATAGCCAACCTTCGCCCCCTTCGTGAGCTACGGTCGGCATCCTCCGCTGCGCGGAGGATGGTGGGTCAGGTGGGATTTGAACCCACGGCCAATTGCTTAAGAGGCAACTGCTCTACCGGACTGAGCTACTGACCCTTTGTGTGCAAAATCCTATCGGCTCTTCGCCGTTCCTACAATACTTTTCGCGCCCGACTTGAACGTGTCCCATCCCTGCACGGGATCAGCACCGCAATGGAAAATCCCCTCAGCCATCCTTTTCATCCAGAATATTGCCGACCAATTCCTCGAGAACATCTTCCAGTGTCACGAGGCCCACGGTCTTGCCCTCCTGCACCACGATCGCAAGCTGGCCCGTGCTCTTCCTGAGGAAATGAAGAAGATCGTCGCACCGCATGGTACTGCTCACCTTGGGAACCTTGCGCGCGATGCTCAGTGCCAGGGCATGCTCCTTGCCGGCGGCAAGCGTCTCGAGAATGTCGCGGCTGAGCACGTAGCCGCGGACATCGTCGAGCGAGGCGCCGACGATGGGATACCGCGAATAACTGTGTTCGAAGACCATCCTGGCGACGGATCGGATCGTGTCATTCGTCTGGCAGTACACCATCCTGGATGCCGGCGTCATGATATCCGCCGTCATGCGGTCATTGAGAACGAATGCCCTGTGGATCAACTCGCGTTCGTCCGCATCGATGTGCCCCGCTCCCCCGCCCAAATTCGCGAGCGCGCGAATCTGCTCCTCGGTCCCCACTTTTCTCTTGCCGGACTTGAACAGTCGCACCGCTCTCTCGAGCAGCCACACGAGCGGAAACAGAGCAATGACGAGTGCGCGCAAAAACGGAGCAGCCATCCTGCTGATACGGGGAGCCTGATGCGATCCGATCGCTTTGGGAATGATCTCCGAAAAAATAATCGTCAGAAACGTCAGGATCGCCGTGATGACACCGATGACGCTGCTGCCGAAGATGGCTTCCGCCTTCCGGCCCGCCAGAATGGGCCCGAGGATATTGGTGACGTTGGTGAGAATGACGATCACGATGATCGCACGCGTGGTATGTCTGAGGAGGTGTTTCAGCTCGACGGCCCCCCAGCGCCTTTTGGAAATCATCACCTCCACTTCTGCCGGGGTGACGCTCAGGATCGCCGCATCGATCATGGCCCAGAAACCCGATACAAGGATGAACCCGACGATGAAGAGGATAAGCTCAACCAGAACACACATTCTATGCAAAACAGCTCCCGCATTCAAGATGCAAGCGGCCTGCTCCCGCAACCGATGGTGCTCACAGCACCTTCCTCGCCCGTGACTGCCTCGTCCCGTCCCTGCACGGGATCAGCACCGCAATGGGTAGCCCCTCGTTCCAGCCGATGGTATCGGGCGCGGTCTCGTGTGCGATGGAACGCCCGTGCTTGATATCCTCCGCCTGCGCATCGGTGAGTTCGAGTTTCGGGAACGCCGCGAGCACATCCTTTAAAGGAATGACCTTCGTCCACATCGCCATCCCGGGCTTTATGGCATCCTCCACCGACCACTCCCCCACGCTGATGCGCTTGAGCCCCTCCAGGTAGCCGCCGCACTGCAGGACCTGCCCGAGATCGTGCGCAAGCGAGCGGATGTAGGTACCCGAGCCGCAGGCTACTTTGAGGTGCAGGTGCGGGTACGCGTACCGCTCGATGATGCACTCGGTGATCTCGACCTCGCGGGGAGGGATGTTCACTCCCCTGCCCTGACGCGCCTTGCGGTACGCGCGCTCGCCGCCGATCTTCACCGCGGAGTGCGCGGGGGGCACCTGCTGGATCTTGCCGAGGAAGCGACTGCCGATGATCGAACGAATCGTGATCTCATCGGGAGCATGCCAGCCCGCAACCGGCGACCACCGCTCGATCACGCCCTCGCGATCGTACGTCGTACTCGTGGCGCCGAAATGGATGTGTGCGCGGTACTCTTTGGGCAGATCGGAAAAAAGCTCCACCACCTTGAGCGCCTTCGCCCCCACCGCGAGCACCAAAAGCCCCTCCGCCGCCGGATCGAGCGTGCCCAGATGCCCGATCTTCTGCTCTTTGAGCACCGCGCGCACCTGCGCCACGGCGTCATGGCTGGAGGGACCAATGGGCTTGTCGATGAGCAGAAAACCATGGCGCATCGGAAAGAGTGTATCGGAAAGTGGCGAGGAGATGCATGACAAACCCGCTGATATTCCACTTGTCTTTTGCCTGGCGTACCATGGGCCCCATGGACCTCACCCTCACCTGGGATCTGTTCGTCATCGTTTTCTTCGCCGTCGTCATCACCTATAGCTTCATTATCGGTAAACACGAATCCGTAAAGATCATCATTGCCTCGTACATCGCCGTCGTCGCCGTGCAGGGCATCGGCAACCTGCTCGCCCGCATTGCGACGGATGATCCCATGTTTTCGATGCTCGGCATCACCGTGGATATCACCCTGCTCTCCACCACCAAGCTCGTCCTCTTCGTCGCCGCCGTGATCTTCCTCGCCGTGCGCGGAGGATTCGAAATCGAGTTCAAGCGCGAGCCGGGAGGCACTATCGATCTCGTGCTCACGGGCATGTTCGGGTTCGCCACTGCGGGTCTGCTGCTCTCGACTCTCCTCACCTACGTCGCAGACGTGCCGATCCTCAGTAAAACCATCGCCGACACGGCGACCATCGCTTCTATCGTGCAGGGAAGCCAGCTCATGACCACGATGGTGACGTACCAGGATCTGTGGTTTGCAGGGCCTGCTCTGCTCATCCTCGCAACGGGATTCATCGGTAAGGAGCATGCGTAGTCCCCCAACGGCCCGATGATCATTCTGCTGCTGTGCAGGGTTCGGCAGAGCTCACCGTCACAGAAGCTTCACTGTTCAGAGACCGAGAGAGCAGCTTGCCAAATCTTTAGAATGTATTTGTGATCTTTTCAAGACCTTGCACACAGAGCGAAAGCCGTATAACAATAAGGAAAATTCTTCCCCCTCCCCATGACACGTCTCCGCACTCTCAGTCTGAAACTCGCCGCCGCAGTCGTCTGCAGCACTCCTTTCCAGGCATTTGCCCAGCTCGATCCGAATCCGCCGGATGTCGTCGGTCGTGGACCGGGTGATCTGAAAGAAGGCATCGAGATCGTCATCAAGAAAGTGCTCGACTTCATGACGCTCATCGCCGTGGTGATGATCGTCATCGCCGGCATTCGCTACATCATCTCGCAGGGAGAGGAGAGCGAAAAGGACAAGGCGAAGAAGATGATTATCTACGTGATCATCGGCTTGCTCATCATCCTGATCGCCCGCGCCATCGTGACCTTCGTGATCGGCGTGTTCTAAGCCCTTCCCATTCGAAAACTGCAGAGGCCGCCTTCGGGTGGCCTCTTTCGTATCCCGCGGCGCTTCACGCATTGCCGGGCACCTCAGGGAGCAGAGGCACGAGCTTGGGCTGCACTGGTTCCGCTCCCTTCTCGCTCACCGCTGCCGGCGGGTCACGCACGATGATCGCCGCGGGACGCACTTCGATGATCTCCCGTGCCGCGATGGGATCGCGCCAGCGGAAAAACCTCTTCGGAAAGAGCCAGGTGAACCGCAGCGAACCGGTTTCGAACTGCACATCGCGGCAGCGCCCCATGCTCATCCCCGACTCCGTCTGAATCCTCTGCCCCAGAATGGACCGCGGATCTTCGAGGAGCGGCCGCACGCGCAGAAAATCCTCGGCAGGCGCAATGCGGTCATGATCGCGCACGGTGATGACGCGCCCGAAGTGGGCGATATCGAATGACGAGAGGAAGAGCGATGAGGAAGAAAAGAACCCCGGCACGCGCAGGAAGAACCCCTCCACGGTGCCGCGATCGGGATGGAGCAGGATTCCGTTGACGACGCCAATCACCTCCTCCGTATCCTCTGCCCTGATCGGCATGCCGAGACAAGTGGAGAGTCGCACGTGCATTTGCTATGATTCTACACGATGCACCTCTTCGCAGGATCCTCCCACCCGGCCCTCGCCTCCTCCCTCTCCAGAGAACTGAAGGTGCCGCTGGGGAAAGTGGACCTCAAAGCCTTCAGCTGCGGGGAGCGCTACGTGCGATACCTGGAATCCGTACGCGGGAGAGACGTGTACATCCTGCAGACATCCACGCTGGCACCCGACGAGTGCCTGATCGAGCTCTTTCTCATGTGTCAGGCGGCGCGCTTAAGTTTTGCGGATACCGTGCACGTGGTGGTGCCCCACTTCGCCTACGCACGGCAGGACCGCGTGGCCGCCCCGCGGGAGCCCATCTCCGCCAAGCTGATCGCGCACCTGCTCGAGGAATCCGGCGCGGATCACCTGATCACCTTAGACCTGCACTCCGACCAGATTCAGGGGTTCTTCGGCATCCCTGTGGATGCGCTGGATGCCCGCCCTCTCTTCGCCGCGTACTTCAAAGCAAAGAAGCTTACGGATCCCGTGGTGATCTCGCCCGATGCCGGCGGCGCCAAGCGCGCCAAGAAGTTTGCCGACATGCTGGGCGCGGATCTGGCCATCATGCACAAGAGCCGGCCCGCCCACCACGAGGCCGAGATCATCGAGGTGGTGGGAGACATCGCCGACCGCAGCTGCATCCTCTTCGACGACATGATCGACACCGGTGGGAGCTTACTCTCGGCCAAGAAGGCACTGCTCAAGCGCAAAGCCCTGCCCGATATCTACGCAGCCGCCACGCACGGCATCTTTTCTGGTAAGGCCATCGAGAACTTTGAGAAGGCGAACTTCAAGGAAGTCGTCGTGAGCGACAGTCTCCCCATCAAACACACGGCCTTCGGCGGCCTCAAAGTGCTGCCCATCGCCCCCCTGCTCGCCGAAGTGATCCGGCATATCGAAAAGGGCGAGAGCGTGACAGACATGTATCAATAAAGAGGAACCGCGGCGTAATCGCGGCAAAACAAAGTGGAGCCGGGTGACGGATATCTATCGGAAATGAAGTGGTGGGCGATAGTGGACTTGAACCACTGACCTCGACATTATCAGTGTCGCGCTCTAACCAGCTGAGCTAATCGCCCGTGGTGTAAAAGATACCAGTCTCCTTCCTCTCCCGGGACAACAAGCGAAGCTGGAAGCTGCCTGCCCTCCGTAGCTCCAAGCATAAGCGAGGAGCGAAGGAGGGAGCTCGTCGCCCAATGGGACGCAGAAAAGCCTACGGAGTATCGCCGTTTTGGTCAACCGATAGAGGGTCTTTGCCTCATAACCCCCCCCTTCTGCTATACTGCACTCCATGATGAATGATTTCTCCACTCTCTGGCAGAACCGCGGCTTTATGATGGGCGCCTACAACCTCAACGGCGCACTGGGCCTCCTCTTCGTGCTGGCCATCATTGACCTGGTGTTCAAGGGCTGGGCCCTGTGGAGGGCGGCACGCATGAGCAAGCAATGGTGGTTCGTCGCGCTGCTCATCATCAATTCCATGGGTATCCTTCCGGTGATCTTCCTGCTCCTCACGAACAAGGAATACACCAGCAAGCCCAAGCGGAAGAAGTAGCGGACCGGGACCATTGTCTCCCTCACCCGCACGAGGAAAGCCGGAAAGAAGCGACGATCTTTATTGATTCTTCCATAATGGATTCTAGTATGGGTGGCTGTTCTTTTGCACGATCAAGATTCAGCCTGCTCTCTCCAAATGGTTATCGGCACAGCCGATTGATGGGGAGAGCGTGCCGCTGTCTTTGGGAGGAATCCTATGTGGTGTCGACGACGACCTCGGAGAAAACACTACAAGCCTGAGGCGCTCCTCAGGGCCGGGCTTCCGTTGGAGGCCTGTCTCAGTTGTGCACAGAAGGGGCACATCGCCCTGGTCCCGATTGAAAAAATCGGGGAACACATCGCGAGAAAGCACACGGCGCGGCCGCCGAAAGTGCGCAGAAGCAGGATCGAAAGGGCTCAGAAGCCGGTGACCACGACTCCGGCTCATTCGTGGCCGTGGAACTGGTGAACCCTCACCGGAAAAAGACAGACGGTCCGGAGAGGCTTCGCGTACGCGAAGCCTCTCCAACCCAAAATGGAGAGCAAGCTGAGCACTGATCACTCCCCTACTGCCTCACCCACTGCAGGAATGCATCGAGCGACATGGGGTACGGCAGCAGTTTGCCCTCCTGCACGATGGACGAAACCTGCAGCGTCGGCACATCCACATCGAACATGTACGACAGATCCCCTTTCGGGGAGGCGAACAGAATGTCGCGTACGGTGACAGCCTGGCCGTCCTCTTTTGGTTCGATTGTGGTCTGCAGAGAGAAGAGCGCACCCGCCTGCTCCAGTGCGGCAGTGACGATCATCACCCGCTCCTCCGGATTGATGGGTGTCAGAACGGGCTGAGAGGGCACGGAAGATCCTTGAGAGGAAACTGAGGAAGCCGAGGTGGCTGAAGAGGCAAAGAGATTGGCCTGCACTTCAGTGAGCCTCTGCGCTTTTGTAAGAGCGAGCGTCAGTGTCGCAGAGAGACGCGAGGCAACCGGCTCCGCAAAGGACTGAAGCGAGCGGGCGAGCGTCTGGGCGCGTTCGGGATAGCCCTCCTCCATAGAGCGCTCCACTACGGGGAGCAACGCGGTGAGCAGCGGCTCGATGAGCGGCAGAGGATCCTGCTGCTGATCGGCAATGAATGCCGTCACGGACTCTGCCCACCACCGCGTCACCACCGGCGAGAACCCTTGAGAAGCCCGATCGGCCTCCGGCAGACCAAAGGCGAGCAGGGCGCTCTCTTCGGCAGCCAGGGCCGGAACGCCAGCCGACCATGCGCCCGTATGGAACACAGGATGGAGTGCGGCAAGGAGCCACAGATCGTGGCGGTCGAAGAGAAAACCGAGAAGCAGCGGACGCAATCCCGCCGCACCATCGGGCGCGCGCGCGGCCAGGACGACGAGCGGAGAAAGGCTGCGCGGGTCTGTCAGGGCCATGCGAAAGGCGGGGCGCGACAGCATCGCGCGCGCCTCGGCCTCGTTGCCCTGTTCGATGTGCAAGCGGAGCGCGCCCAGCACCTGCAGGCGCCACTCCTCCTTCGCCCGCTCCTGCGCGGCAGGCAGATTCAACGCGGCCATTACCGGCTCATCGGCGGGCACGGCCTCTGCCAGAGGGAGGACGTCGTGTGCCGGACCAAAGTGCTTCAGAGCGAGGAGTTGATCACGGAGGAAGTGCTCCGGGAGCGGATCGGTCACCCGCACCTCGCGCCAGGAGGCAAACCCCGCCTCCGGCCCGGTGAGCGGGCCCTGCAGGCGCAGCTGCATGCCGGGTGTCACAAGGGCACGGCGTCCCGCAACGGACACGAGAACCGGAGCAGTGATCGCCGAAACGGTTGCAGAAGTCTCATCGGCAACGACGTGGAACGCTCCGGCCACACCGAGCACATCGCCGTGCGCCGTGCGCAGCTGGACGATGCCCTCCGAGTGCATGAGCAGTTGCCCGTTCCGCAGAAAGGGAACGCCAGCGGACGTATCGAGTGCACTGCCCTCCCCCGGCAGCACCTGCGCCCCTCCCTCCAGGGAAATGACCTCCTGCGCATCCGTCACCGAAGCGGTGAGAGAGGAGGAAAACCGCACTGTCGGCAACAGAGACAGGCTCAGCACCGCAACGAAGATCGGGAACGCCACAAGGTGCCGGTGTCGGGATCGAAGAGACATAAGTTTTATCTGTGTATTTCCTCTTAGAATAGCAGAAAACGCCTGTTTCTTCAATGCGAAGGCCTTGCAGAAAATCCGGGAACCTTGCACCCTCACGGCATGAAAAACGGCCCCAGAAACTCCCAAAAACAGGCCCGGAGGATCCTTGGCATTGACCCCGGTCTCGCCACCACCGGGCTCGGGCTCATCGAAGCGGATGAACGGCGGCAACTCACTGTGCTGGAATGGCTTACGATCTCAACGGCTGCAGGGCTTCCGCTTTCGGATCGTCTGGAGGAAATCCGCAAGGATCTCCTGACCTACCTGCAGGAGCACCGGCCCGATCTCGCCGTCGTCGAACGACTCTTCTTCTCGACGAACGTCAAAACCGCCTTCGACGTGGCGCAGGTGCGCGGCGTGATTCTGCTCACCCTCGCCGAGCAGGGCATCGCCTGCCTGGAGCCCAATCCCCTCACCCTCAAATCCTGCATCACAGGTGACGGGCGCGCCGATAAGCGCCAGATGCAGGATATGCTCTGTCGCATACTGGATCTGAAAGAAATTCCGAAGCCCGATGATGCCGCAGACGCTCTGGCGCTGGCGGTCTTCGGGGCGATGCAACAACAAGGGTTAGGAATAGAGGGTCGGGCGTAGGATTCACGAAAAACCTCTTCCCCTTCTCCTCTCCTCCCTACACCCTACGCCCTACGCCCTACAACCCTACGCCCCACGCCCTAATCCTACGCCCTGTTCCATCACCTTCCCTCCCCCGACTTCCCACACCGTCGCGGAGGAAACCCCGGGAACACCGTGCGTCGTCGTGAGTAGCACCTGATGCCCTTTGAGCGAAGTCATGAGCCGCTCCTGGTGCACGTGATCCAGCTCTGAGAAGACATCATCGAGGAGGATGACCGGCTTTTCGCCGCGCCGGACCTCCATGTACGACACCTGCAGAAAGAGCAGAGCCAGTACGGCGGTGCGCTGCTGCCCGCGCGAGGCGAAGGTCGCGAGCTCCCGCCCCTCCACGTCGATCCGCCAGTCGTGCCGGTGGGGCCCAATCGTGGTGGTGCCGATGAGCAGGTCCCGCTCCCGAAAGTGAAGAAGATCGTGCTTGAGCTCACTCTCGATCCCCTCGAAGGTCGTCGCCCGGCCATGGCGGTCGTAGAGGAGCTCAACCTGCCGCCACGCTTCGCCGAGCGCGTGCAGCTCCTCCTCCAGCGTGCACTGCAGCACTTTGAGCAGTTCCACGTGTCCCAGCGTGACTGCGGCCCCCTCTCGCGCGAGTGCGTCATCCCAAACCGTCAGATCCTGCTCCCGCCCCGTCCCCTCCCGGATCTTTTTGAGGAGCGCATTGCGCTGTTTGAGGACCTTCTGATACGTCTGCAGGTGCGCCGAGAACTCCGGAGCGACCTGCACGAGAAGATCATTGAGCAGATCGCGCCGGCGCGCCGGGGAGCCGCTGAAGAGCTCCAGATCCTGCGGCAGAAACGTCACCGCCGGCAGCATGCCGGTAAGGCGGCCGATCGGCATGCGCACATCATTCAAAAATCCGGCCCGCTGGCGGCGCGGGGCGCTCTGGCTCACGATCTCGATGGTCTGTGTTTCGCGGGCATCGGACCGCACAGTCGCGCGAATGCGATAGTACATGTGCCCCCATGCGATGAGGTGGTCCTCCTCGACACCGAGAAAGGAGCGCCCGGTCGAGAGGAGGGAGAACGCTTCAAGAAGATTCGTCTTGCCTGCGGCATTCGCCCCCTGCAGAACATGCAGATCACCGTCGCCGAACACAAGATCCAGTGCGGTGTAGGAGCGGAACTGCTGGAGCGAGAGAGAAGTGACACGCATGCAGGATCACCGGAGCAAAGGAATCCCCTCGGCGATGAGACCGCGGATGAGATCCCGGTAGGCCTTGCGCTTGATGTACTTCGGCAGGTCGTTCTCTTTCACCCAGATGAATGCATTGATCTCTTTGCCGTCCACGACGATCTCTGCAGACGCGCCCACTTCGGCAAACACGAATGCGATGTGCTGCCCTTTGACGTTATCTGGACGAAAGCGGCGGTAGGACGGCGGGTAGTCATACTGGTAGATGCGATGACTCTGCCCGAGGAGTGATGCGGTGATGCCCGCCTCCTCTTGCAGTTCGCGCAGCGCAGCCACCTCTGTGGTCTCTCCTGCTTCCACGCCCCCCTGCGGCAGCTGCCAGGCATCGTTCCTGCGTGGCTTGCGAAGTAACAGCACCTCCGTGCCATTGGCCCCGCGCCGGAAGACGACGACGGACGCACACTGACGGTAGATCTCCTTCATAAGAGAACTATAGCAGAGGCATCGGTTGAGGATGGCCGAAGGAGAATAAAGAATGAAGAATGAGGAATGAAGGCTTCGCAGCCATTCTTCATTCATTATTCATACTTCGTAATTCTTATTTCGAATGTCTCTCTTCCTTCAGCTTCGGTTTTACGTGCTTGCGGCACACGGAGCAGTACTTCATAAGCTTGCCCGCGTGCTCCTTCCAGGCAACGCCGGTTTTATCCTGCTTGTGGAAACGGATGGTTCCTACTCTGTTGCCCGATTCCGGGCAGAGGACGGTGAAGACGGTGCGCTTTCCTCTTGGCATAACGGCGGTAGGCTACTGATGGTGTTGAGCGATTGCAAGGAAAATAATGATCGAACGAGGGCTAGGGTTAAGGTTAGGAACAGGAAAAATACGACAGACCATGAACAATTCCTAACCCTATCCCTAATCCTCTTCAATACCCCTTTATCTCTGCAAATAACTAAACACCCCGGAAACAGCCACCGCCCCCTCCCCCGCCGCCGTCACGAATTGGGCGAAGTGATTGCTGGCGCCCGAGACATCCCCCGCGGCAAAGGCGCCGGGAACAGAGGTCTGCTGTGCAGCATCCACCTTGAGGTATCCGCGTTCATCCAAGGCACAGCCGAGGGATTGCGCCATCTCGACGGCCGGGGTCGCGCCGATCTCGACGAACACGCCGTCCACCGCCAGGCGATCAGACCCTTCGAAGGGCTGGTCGAGCACGAGTGCCGTCACCTTCGCATCGCCGGTGATCTCCCTCACTTGTCGTTCGAGGACGAACGTCACATTGGTCTTCTCTTTGAGCTTCTCGACCCAGTACGGCTCGGCCTTGAACTCTTTGCGCCGGTGGATCACGTAGAGCTTCTTCGTCACCTGAGCCACGATAGCTGCTCCTTCCACGGCCGCATCCCCTCCCCCCACCACGGCGACGGTCTTGCCCTTGAAGAAGAATGCATCGCACGTGGCGCAGTACGAAACCCCCTTGCCGGCGAACTCCTTCTCGCCCTTCACATTGAGATGACGCTTGTTGGACCCCGTCGCAAAAATGACAGTCTTGGCCTCCTCCGCCTTGCCATCGGTGAACGTCAGCCGAAACCCGTCCTTCGTCTTTTCGACCTTCGCGACGCGCGTCTGCCTCAGTGTCACTTCCGAAAAACTCACCGCGTGCTTCTTCATCCGCTCCATCAGCTCCGGCCCCGTCACTTCGATGTCGCCCGGCCAGTTGCCCACTTCGGCAGCCGTATTGCCCATGCCGCCTTCCTCCTCGCCGACAAGGAGCGTCGTGAGTTTGTAGCGCGCCGCGTAGATCGCGGCGGTGTACCCGGCGGCCCCGAGGCCGATAATGGCAGTGTCGAACATAGTGCTGCCATGATACTCGATTTGTCTGCTCTCCCCAAACCGGCACGCAAAAAATGCCTGCCGTCGTCATGACGGCAGGCGGATGCTCATTACATCAGGCACTTCTCTCTCCCGGGCATCCTGCCCGGAAGGCATGTACTAGCTCAGAAGCGGCGGAAGGAGCACCACGTCGATGCGGTACCCCGCCTCCGTCAGCTGCCGATCGGCCTCGACATCGATGTGTACCGAATGGATATCCGGCACCTCGATGCGGAGATGCGAAGCGAACAGGTGCAGCCCGTGATCGACGCCGTCGATGGTGACGTTCACAGGAACGCGACCCAGCGGATCACAGAAGGAGGAAGCCGAGAGGACCAGGGAGTGTCCGCGCAGCAACCAGTACTCCCCTGCCGGATCGTACTGCTGGTCGGCCACGCAGAAATCTGCGGGAACCGGCACCGGATCCGGGTAGGGAGCGGGCGTGTGGTACAGGGCCTCAAAGTAGAGGTCGTGGATCCACGCCACGTTGTCGGGCACCACGATGTCGATCTTCTCGAACCCGTAGTAGTCGGCTGCGCCACAGCCAGCGTCCAGGTAATCCTGAACACCGTCCGCGTACGCCCCACCGTCGATCAGGTTGCCCGAGAGGACATCCACGCCCTCTCCACCCCACAGGGTATCGCGGCCCGTGCCACCCAGAAGCCAGTCATGACCGGCTTCACCCCAGAGCTCGTCGCTCTGGTTGCCACCCAGGATGTAGTCGTTGCCCGACTCACCCGTGATGTGGTTGGGATAGTCGCGGGCGCCGAACACTGCGGTGTCGAGGTAGCCACCCCAGCACCAGAATTCGGCTTGCAGCTGTGTGGCGTCGATCTGGGCAGGTCCCCAGTAGCCGGCCACCGCCAGCGCAGAGATCTCCACCGGGGCTTCGTAGGTTTGCACCCGCGTTTGCCCGACGGCGTTGATGTTCTCGACCGTAAGATCGGCGAGCCCATCCTGATCGCTGTCACCGAAGGTGATCGGACCGTGGCCTTCGACCGATATCCACGCATCACTGACTGTTCCTGTGTCTTGCGCAGCGATCCACACACGGAACCAGTCGACCGAGAGCATCATCCGTTGCTCCAGAGATTCGAAACGCAGAAGGCATCCGGTCTTCTGCGCGAATGTAGAAACACGCATCCTCACGAATTGTTCCTGACACGCTCAACAACACATCCTCGTTCTTTCCCATGAAACCCTGGTACGGCCTATTCATCCTCCTTTCAAAGAGAAATGCCGTCGATTGAAATGAGCGAGTTCCCATGAACCCCCTTGAAACCTCATTGCAATCCAGAGCTCACAGCAGATTATTTTACAATTATTTATATATTCGTCAATTATTCATCTATTCGAATACACAGCCCTCACTCAACCCATCCCACCGCCCGCTGGCAACGTACGGCGGTATACTGGCTGTATGGCCCGTCTGCCCTTCCACTCACGTACGGAAGCCGGCAAGGAACTCGCCGGGCTGCTGCGCTCGTACGCCGGCAAGAAGGACACGCTGATCCTCGCCCTCGTCCGCGGCGGCGTGGTGGTAGGAAGGGCCCTGGCCGATGCCCTCAGGCTCCCGATATTCCCGTACGTGGTTCGCAAGCTCGGACATCCTGCCCACCGCGAGTACGCCCTGGGGGCGATTGCGGAGGGAGGCGGAACCTCTCTCGATGAGGAAGCCATGCGCATGAGCGGCATCACATGGGAAGACATGGAACCGATCATCGAGGAGGAGACAGCGGAATTGAAGCGCCGCAAAGAGTCGTACGCCGTACACACCCGACCTGCATTGAAAGGCAAAGTGATCCTTCTGGTGGATGACGGTGCGGCCACGGGCGCAACTCTCTTCGCCGCCATCGAGGATCTGCGCACGGCCAAGGTGAAGAAGATTGTCGTGGCGCTCCCCGTGAGCCCGCCGGATACCGCCGTGAAGCTCACAGAGAAGGTGGATGATGTCGTTGTGCTGTCGGCCCCCGATCCCTTCGAAGCCGTGGGACGGTGGTACCGGGCATTCCCCCAAGTGGAGGATGAGGAGGTCATGCAACTGCTCGCTTCCGGGCCGGGGACGAAAGCAGTAAGATAAGGATGTGCCGGAGTGGCGGAATTGGTAGACGCGCACGACTCAAAATCGTGTGCCGCAAGGCGTTGAGGGTTCGATTCCCTCCTCCGGCACCATTCGTCGGCCCTTTGGGCCTCCTCATGGCAAGCCATGGTATGCCATCTCACTGCGACTGCCCATCCTCCTCCATCAGCCGCAGGACCGCGTACACCTTGGCCGCCGTTTCATGAGGGCCCTGCCCCAGACGGCGGCATACTTCCTGCACGATATCGTACCTGCGCATACAGCCGACACCGGAACACGGTATCTGCCCGGCGTGAATATCCGCATCGACAGCGCGGATAAGATCGGCGATCTGCTGCTGCTCCGGAGGGAGAGAAATCATACAGATGTTTTAGCACTCCCGGTGATCAGCGCAAACCCCCTTATTTCTCAAGGGAATATCCACCACACAAGCCACGGGCCCCGCTATGATGGGGTCTCCCGATGAAGCAGTACTCCTCCTTCATTTTCGATTCCTATGCCTTCGATTCGGAGGCGGGAACCATCGAGCTCCGCTACGCGCTGGATGATGAGACATTCTTCACCGAGACCCTGCTCCTGCCCAAAGACTATCAGCTGCAAGCTCCAAGTGCGCAGCAGGATGCGGCACTCGCGGCGCTGCACCTGATCGGCGGCATCAGTTACTACAAAACCTGTTTGCCGAAGAAGATTACAATAAATGATTCCGCTACTTCTCTCCCCGCCGGGGAGAGACCGAGTGAGGGGGACATACGAAGAAAACCTTTGACCCAAGAACAAGCTGACTTCTGGAACACGGTGTACACGAAAGGCCTCGGAGAATTCTTCTTCAAGAACCAGATCGACTTCCGAAATCTCATCAATTTCCCGTCTTCACCCCTCACCCCAGCCCTCTCCCCACGGGAGAGGGTGGCGCAAAGCGCCGGGAGAGGGGCTCGTCTCTTAGTCCCCATCGGCGGCGGCAAAGATTCGACCGTCACCATTGAGCTCCTCAAGAGAGCGGGATACGACATCACGCTCTTCCGTATCGGCAGACACCCGCTCATCGAGGAAACCGCGAAAACCGCAGGGCTCCCCCTGCTCACCGTGGAACGCCACCTGGCTCCGGAACTTTTCAAACTGAATGCGGAGGGCGCCTTGAACGGCCATGTGCCCATCACCGCATATCTCTCGTTCCTGAGCGTTGTGATCGCCGAGCTCTACGGATTCCACGCCGTCGTGATGAGCAACGAACGGAGCGCCAGCGAGGGCAATGTGGACTACCTGGGCAGCCAGATCAACCATCAGTGGAGCAAGAGTCTGGAATGTGAACGCCTGCTCCGGCAGTACATGGAAGGGATTGGCAGCGGCGTGCAGTACTTCAGCCTGCTGCGGCCGTTGAGCGAACTCTCCATTCTGAAAACGTTCTCCACCCTCCCGCAATATTTCTCCTGCATAACGAGCTGCAATACCAACTGGAAAATCGCCTCTTCACGATTGCCGAGTTCCCGAGTTCCCGAGTTCCCTCCCCCTCCTGTGCAGGGAAATAGGGAAATAGGGAAAGCGGGAGAACGAAATCGCTGGTGTGGCACATGCCCCAAGTGCGCGTTCGCCTTCACACTCTTCGCCGCGTTCCTGCCGAAGAAGACACTCCTGGAGATCTTCGGGAAGAATCTGTTCGATGCAGAGGCTCTGCAGCCATTCTTCCGTCAACTCCTCGGCCTCGAGGGCTTCAAGCCGTTCGAGTGCGTGGGCACGCCGGAGGAAACGTCCGCCGCTTTCCTGCTCGCACAGGAGCGGGGCGATCTCACGGATACGAAAGCCATGCAGATCTTTCTGCAGGAGGTGAAGCCAAAGATCAAGGATGCGAAGACACTGATCGCCTCGGTGCTGGAACCGGGCGACGAGCACTGCATCCCCGAACAATTCCACTCAGCACTTCCCTCAATCCCTTAGTCCTTCGTCCTTCGTCCTCTGTCCTCAGTGCTCTATCCTCCGCCCCTCATGCACATCCGCGACCTCAGCGGCAAATCGATCTGCATTCTCGGCTACGGCCGTGAGGGACAAGCCATGCTCAAGGCGCTGGAGGAGCACGCGCCCGGCTGCGAGATCACGGTCGCGGACCAGGATGCGGCAATCACGCTCCCGAAGGGATCTCGCCACTGGTTGCAGGTGGGAGATGGCTGGCTCAAAAACCTCGACAAGTTCGACGTATTGATCAAATCGCCCGGCATTCCGCCACATCCGGTGCTCGAAGCCTACCGCTCTGCACTCATCTCACCCACCCAGATCTTCTTCGATTCCATTCGAGACTCGGGAGCCATGGTCATTGGAGTGACCGGTTCAAAAGGAAAAAGCACGACGGCCAGTCTTCTGTACCACATCCTCCAAACAAGCCAACCAGCCCACCAGCCAACCAGCCGCATTCTCCTCGTCGGCAACATCGGCGAGCCCGCCATCGCGCACCTGAAGGACGCAGCCCCCGGGACGACCTGTGGTGAGCGCAGTCGAACCATCTTCGTGATGGAGATGAGCAGCTACCAGCTCATGGATCTCACAACAAGCCCGCACCTCGCCGTCGTGACCTCGTTCTTCCCCGAGCACCTGGACTATCATGGATCGGTGGAAGCCTACGGAGAAGCGAAGAAACACATCGCGCGCTTTCAGACCAAAGAGGACACGGTGTTCTTCATGGCTGATTCGGCAGGGACGCTCGAGATCGCCAAAGAGAGCCGCGGAAAGCGCATCCCCTTCTCTGCAGCGGACACTCCGGTGGCGATCGGCGAGACACAGCTCATCGGCACGCACAACCTCGGCAACATTGCAGCCGCCTTCCTCGTCAGTCAGGAGCTTGGAGTTGAAAAAGAGATCGCCGTTGCAGCGATCCGCTCGTTCACTCCCCTGCCCCATCGCCTGCAGAGCCTGGGCATCAAGCACGACATCGAATGGGTGGATGATTCTATTTCCACAACGCCGCAGTCAGCCATCGCCGCGCTCGATGCGCTGGGAGACCGCGTGGCGACGATCATCCTCGGCGGCTTAGACCGCGGCTACGACTTCAGCCCCCTCGCAGAGCGCCTCACACAATCGACAGTACAAACGGTGATTCTTCTTCCCGAGAGCGGAAAGCGAATTGGAGAAGCCCTGAAGAAAGCCACGGCCCACGCTCAGATCTGCGAGGCGAAGAACATGGAAGAAGCCGTCACTCTCGCAAAGCAGCACACCCGAAGTCCGATTCCCGATTCCCGATTCCCAATCGTATTGCTTTCCCCCGCCTCCCCCAGTTACGGGCACTTCAAGAACTTCGAAGACCGGGGGGAGCAATTCGCTCGTGCTGCGCAGTAATTGACAAATATAGATAATAATGTATTATAATTACATATGGAATCGAGCGACCTGAGACATTTTTTGACGGCGGCATGTGCCGCGGCCGCGGTGGGCACCGGACCGCTCACGCCCGAGAATGAGCAGCGCGCACAGCGGGTGGCTCACGCGTATTTCGACCTCCACCAGGGCAATCATGCGGGGCTGAATCTGGTCACGCAGGAAATCTCCCAGCTGAAAGCAAAAGATCCTGCCAGAAATCCTGAGGCGAGCCAGGCGCTCCATGTGATCACCGAAACACTGCACTACTGCAAAGCAGTCCTCCCTCCGGCGGACTTCGGTCACGACGCCGCCTGACCCCCATCCCCCACTCGCACCTTCGCCGGCCGGAGCACTTTTCCGTTGAACACGTAGCCTTCTTCAAAGACCTCGATCACCTTTCCCTGCTCTCCCGGACCGGTCTGCAGCACTTCATGCTGAGTGGGATCGAGCACCGCACCGAGTGACTCCATTTTCTGCAGGCCCAGATCCGTTACCTGGCGCACGAGCTCCTGTTCGATCGCCGCCACCCCCTTCACCCAATCATGGTCCTTCAGATCCGCCGGCAGGTGCGTGAATGCGCGCTGGAAGTTATCGATGGTGGGCAGCAGACGCCGGAGTGTTCCTTCGAGGGCGAACTTCGATACATCCTGCCGCTCCCGCTCCAGCCGGTCCTTGGCGTTCTGCAGATCCGCCTGCGCGCGGCCTGCCATATCTTTGAGCTGCGCCGACTCTCTGCGCAGGGCATCCGCTTCCGCGCGGAGCGCAATGAGCTCGGGGGACTCTTTGGCCGGTTCCGGTTTCTTGTGAGTCGCCATGAACAAATACATCGTACTGAAACCTGCATCGGTTTCACAAGAGAAGGTGCGACATTGAGGATCGAATGGAGCGGCGCGGATTCTGGAAGATGCGCCAGACAAATGGTAGAGTCCGGCACATGTTCACCACGCTCGCACTCCTCATCATCGGTTTTGCGTTCCTCATCAAGGGCGCCGACTGGCTGGTCTCTGGCGCATCCGCTCTCGCAAGGAAGCTGGGAGTATCGGACCTGGCCATCGGGCTCACCATCGTGGCCTTCGGCACCTCCATGCCGGAATTCATGGTGAACATGATCGCGAGTCTGCAGGGCAACAGCGATATCGCCATCGGCAACGTGGTCGGGAGCAACATCTTCAATATCCTCCTGATCCTGGGCCTCTCGGCTCTCATCGCGCCGATCATCGTGCAACGGTCCACCACGCTCAAAGAAATCCCCTTCAGCTTCCTCGCAGTCCTGATGCTGCTCGTCATGGCCAATGACGTGTTTGTGGACGGATATGCGCGATCAGAATTGAGCAGGAGCGACGGTCTGGCCTTCATCGGATTCTTCGTGATCTTCCTGATCTATACGATGAACCTGCCGCACGCCGGGGAATCCGTCGCCACACCTGAAGCAACAAAAGGGACATGGACATCTGTTGCACTCATCGTGCTCGGTCTCACAGGCCTCGTGCTCGGAGGAAAGTTCACCGTAGACTCCGCTGTGGCTATCGCACGCGTACTGGGCCTCTCAGAGGCGCTCATCGGTCTCACTATCGTCGCAGTGGGAACCTCTCTGCCAGAACTGGCGACTTCCATGGTGGCCGCTCGCAAGAAGAACGCCGATATCGCCGTGGGGAACATCGTGGGCAGCAACATCTTCAATATCTTCTGGATCCTCGGGGTGAGCGCCGTGATCCGGCCGATCCCCTTCACGCCGGCAGCCAACTTCGACCTGTGGGTGCTAGTGGCCGTCACCGTGCTCCTCTTCTTCCTCATCCATAACGGATGGCTCTTGCGCAGAATTTTCCTGTGGTGGAAACAACGTGCCCATTACGTCATCCGCTGGTGGGAGGGCGCGATCATGGTCGCCTGTTACTGCGCATACATCGGCTACATCGTGTGGCGCGGATAACAAAACAGGCCCCGTCGGGACCCGTTTTGAGAAGTGAGTGCTGACGATTACTCAACCACCACGTTGCCTTCGGCATCGACAGTCGCATCCACAGTGGGAACCTGCTCAGCGGCAACGGAGGACGAGGAGCTGCTCTCGGTCGTTCCCTCCTCTGTGGGGGGAGTCACCGAAGCGGAACATGCGCTGAGGAGAAAGAGCGAAAGCCCAATGAGAGCGAAAGAACGCTTCATAGAAATAAGGGGGAAGTAAACAAAAATGCACTTCACCCTAGGAGTGAAAAAATGATGGGGCAAGAAAAAAACTCATTTGTTTTCCAAAGAAAATCAAAAAAGACGGGCACCTGCCCGCCTTTTCTACTGAAGAACACAATCGTCTCACTCAATCACGATGGTTCCCTTCATCTCGCGGTGTCCCTCGCCACACATCACGTTGCAGCGGAAAGGGAAAGTGCCGGCCTTGTCCGTCGGCAGGTCCACAACGGCCGTCTGGCCCTCATCCAATTTCACATCGATCCCGAGATCCGGAACGCCGATGCCGTGATTTCCGCTCACACCCACGAATTCCACTTTTACCTGCTCGCCCACCTTCGCGGTGACGAGAGAAGGCGTGAATGCCCAGTTCGCAACCTCGACACGCACGACGCGCGCCTCGGATGCGGGAGAAGAAACGGCGAGAGCTTCGGAGGAAGCAGCAGAAGACGCTGCGCCACCATCAGTCCCGACGGATCCGTTCAGGGAACAGGCTGTCAGCAGCACACCGAGCACTGCGGAAGAGAAGAGGAAGGAACGTTTCATGAACAAAAGGGGGAAAGGAGGTGAGAGCCTAGCAACCGGATTTCTCAAAGGCAAGAACGCCTTCTTGCTTCCGCTTCCAAAGCAGCTTTGCTAGGCTACCACTGTGTCACGGTAGCTCAGTTGGTAGAGCACAGGACTCATAAGCCTGGGGTCGCCGGTTCAATCCCGGCCCGTGACACCAGCCTTCGCTCCCTCTGGGGAGCTACGGCTGGCAAGCCACGCCTCGGCTACGCCGTGATAGTTTAATCCAGCAGGAGAAAGGGCATTTTCGCCTGTGATAGCGAAAATTGAGGCATACTATCCCCGTCTATGCAGCCCGTACTGCTTTGTCTGCACGGCTGGGGAGGCTCCAAGGAATCCTTCGATGAGCTCAAGGCCGCGCTCGACGGCGAAGACCTGTTGATCCTCACGCCGGATCTTCCCGGCTTTGGGCTGGAACCGGAACCGGATCGTCCGTGGAGCGTGGATGACTATGCCAATTGGGTCGAAGTGTATCTGCAGAAAACCCTACGCCCTACGCCCTACGCCCAAAGTCCTCTTCTCCTCCTCGGTCATTCGCACGGCGGACGCATCGCCATCAAACTCGCAGCCAGACAAACGAACAGCTACAAGCTAGATCACCTCTACCTCTGCGCCGCCGCAGGCATCCGTCACCGGTCACTCAAGCGGCTCCTTGGCAGGATGCTGGCAGGCATCGGACGCGCACTCTTCGCCATCCCCGGTCTCTCAAAGCTGGAGCCGTTTGCGAAGAGAATGCTCTACAAGCTCCTGCGCGAGCACGACTACGAGCGGGCATCGCCCATCATGCGGCAAACCCTCGCAAGGGTCACGGCGGAGGATCTGACTTCCCTCCTTCCGAAGATCGCAGTGCCCACCGATCTCTTCTGGGGCGAGGACGATACGTACACGCCCATCGCTCACGGCCGCCTGATGCATGAGGGCATCCGCGGGAGCGTGCTGCATACATTTGAAGGGACCCGTCACCGCGTGCACCGCGATCGCGCCCTCGAAATCGCCTCTGTCATCCGCGATCATCTCTAACCTTAACCTTATATCTCACCCTTCGTCCTTAGTCCTTCGTCCTTCGTCCTTCGTCCTTAGTCCTAATCCCTAAAATGTCTCTCCTCCTCGCCCTGCTCACGCTCACGGCCACGCTCTCGCCCCTCCTCACCTTCGCCACCCTCTGGCAGGTGAAAGAGTGGCGGACCGACCGCCTGCGGGAACACCTGCGCAGCGAGGGACTGTTCGTGCAGATCTTCGGCTTTGTAAAACCCCTCGTGCTCCTGCTCGCCCTGCCGGCGCTGGTGTTGCAGTGGCTTCCGCATGTCACCTGGACTGTCGGCGTGCTCTCGCTCCTCACCGTGCTCACCATCGCGCGCATCGCTTTAGACCGGCAGCCGCACCCCGTGTGGACGGCCAAGGCCGTCGCGCTCATGGCGGGAGCCTTCGTCTTCGTCCTGGCGGCGACCGTGTGGCTGCTGCTCCTCCCCCTCACGCATACCCCGGCACTGGCGGTGATTCCCCTGCTCTCCCCCATCGCTCTTTTAGGTTCGTGGATCGTCTTCTCCCCGGTTGATGCCCTGCTCAAACGACGCATCCTTGCGCACGCACGCCGACTGCGAAAGAAGTATGCGGACCTGGTCGTCATCGGCATCACGGGGAGCGTGGGTAAGACCACCACCAAAGAACTGCTCCTGCACCTGCTGCGTGACACCGGTGCGCACGCCACGCCCGCCTACGTGAACTCCGAAGTGGGTGTCGCGCGGTGGCTCATTCACACGCTGTCGGGCACCGCCGTACCGAAGATCCTCATCGTCGAGATGGGCGCCTACCGCAGCGGCGAGATCCGCCTGCTGAGCGAAGTCACACAGCCGATCGTCGGCATCATCACGTTCGTGGGATCGCAGCACATGGCGCTCTTCGGCTCACAAGAGAAACTGCTCTCCGCCAAGGCCGAACTCTTCGACGTGTTGCCATCGGAAGGCGCAGCAATCGTAAACGGAGACAGCCCGTTCGCCGATCAGCTCCGCCCGCACGCACGCTGTCGCACCGTCACCGTAGGCACAGGCGGACGGGCGGATCTGGAAGCATTCGATATTGAGGAAACCTCCGCAGGCCTGCGGTTCCGCGCCGGCAACACCATGGTCACCACTCCGCTGCATGGCACGCACAACGTGACCAATGTCCTGCTCGCCATGGCTGCCGCAGAGACGCTGGGGCTCAAGCGCTCCGATGTCGCGCGCAAGCTCGCAAGCTTCCGGCCGCCCGAACACACATTCTCGGTGCGTTCCGTCGGCTCTCTCACCCTGCTTGATGACACGCACAATGCCAGCCCGGCCAGTTTCAAGGCCGCAATCGGATGGGCCAAAGCCCAGCCAGCCGAGGGCAAGGTGCTCCTCACGAGCGGCCTGATCGAGCTTGGAGAAGGAGAAGACCGCATCCATGCGGAACTGGGCGTGGAAGCAGTGGGCATCTTCGACCGCGTGATCTTCACTCATGGCCGCCACGCCCGCGCCTTCGAACGTGGCTACGGCAAACCCGTGGAGATTCTGTCGAAAGCAACGAAGCCTGTGAACCACCGCTCCCTCTTCGTATGCGTCGGCCGCATTCCCGAAGAAACCGTCCGCCGTTTACTTCCCAAGTCCTAACCCTAGCCCTTCGTCCTCCGTCCCATGTCCTTCCTCCATCCCATCCATCACACCTTCGCGCCGCACGTGAACGCGGCCGCCGTGCTCCGGGCACTGGGCCTGCTCCTGCAACCGTGGCGGTGGCGCAACGGACCGGAAAGGGAACAACTGCGCGCAGAGATCGCCCGGCGCTACGGGGGAGACACCGTCCTCTTCGCCTCGGGCCGTGAGGCGCTGGCCGCCCTCTTGAAATCCCTCAAAGGTGCCCCGCGCGGGGAGGTGATCGTACAGGCCTACACCTGCGTCGTCGTGCCCAATGCTATTCAGGCGGCGGGATGCGTGCCGGTCTACGCCGACATTGAGCGAGAGACCCTCAATCTCGACCTGGCGGATACTGAGCGCCGCATCACTCCCGCGACGCAGGCGATCATCTGCCAGCACACATTCGGCATCCCCGCCGATACACACCGGCTTCGCTCCCTCTGTGACCGCTACGGAATCGTGCTCATCGAGGATTGCGCACACATCATGCCCGATGAGCACGG
Organism: Candidatus Peribacter riflensis; assembly: GCA_001430755.1. GTDB lineage: Bacteria > Patescibacteriota > Gracilibacteria > Peribacterales > Peribacteraceae > Peribacter > Peribacter riflensis. The sequence continues at coordinate 657,827 of CP013062.1, forward strand.
ACCCTCCAGTATCGGAAAAGACGGGGACTTTCTGCTCTTCAGCTTCGGGCGCGACAAGGCAATCTCGGGCATCACCGGAGGGGCCTTGGTTTCGCGCCGCCCCGATGTCTCGGTGCGACTCCGCGCCGAGGAGGGCGCAGCCGCTCCGCTCTCCCTCTTCAAGATCAAGCGCCTCCTCTTCTATCCGCTCGTGTACGCAGTGGCGCGCCCGCTCTACGGATGCGGCCTTGGCAAAGTCCTGCTCAAGCTCGCCCGCACCATAGGCGCCCTCGTCCCCATCCTCACGGCATCGGAGAAGCGCGGGACGATGTCCTCCACATTCCACGCCCTCCCCAACGCCTGCGCATCGCTCGCACTCGCCGAACTGCAGCGACTGCGTGAGATCAATGATCACCGCAGAACACTCACTGCCCTCTACCTCTCAGAGCTCCTCAAATCGCACATCCCACATTCTTCAATTCCCAAATCCATCCATCCCGCTCTCCCACTGCAGAAATTTCCGCTGTTCGTGCACGGAGCGGAGGCGATCCGCCGCACCTTGAAGAAGCGGAACATCCACCTGAATGATGGATGGACCGGCTGCGTCGTGTGCCCCGCAGGAACGGCCCTGGACGAAGTGAGTTACAAAAAAGGCCTCGATCCGGAAGCGGAAAAAGCCTGCGAACAGATCCTCTCGCTGCCCACGCACCCGACGATGACGGAAAAGGATGCCAAAAGACTGATCGACACGATGGGATCTCTTCTGTGAACGGGCAGGCAGAGGACTCTTAATGCACGTAACTCGCCGCATTGATGTCGATCGTTGCTCCCGTGGCATGATCTGCCAGACCACTGAGCAAAAAGGTGACCATCGGGCTAATATCCGTGGGCTCTGTAAGCCTGTTCAAGGCGACGCCTTCCAGCAGAGCCGCTTCGCCGTACTGCTCCAGCGCCTCTTTCGCCATATCGGTTTTCACCCAGCCGGGAGCGATGATGAAACACTTGATATCGTCCTTTCCAAAATCTCGTGCGATGGATTTGCTCAGAGAGACAACGCCTCCCTTCGATGCCGCATAGCAAAGATAGTCCTCCGTATCACCGCGAAACGCCGCGCGCGATGCGATGTTGACGATCCGCCCTCCCCCGCACTTGCGGAAATGGACGACGGCCTCCCGACAGAGGATCGCGACGGCACGCAGATTCACCGCGAAAACTTCATCGCATTTCTCAGTCCACTGCTCATCCTGAAGCGGCGCCAGAGGACAAATACCCGCATTGTTCACCAAGGCATCTATATGCCCGAACTGCTGAACGACTTCTGCAAAAAGATGCTGACAGGCAACCGGATCCCGCAAATCCGCCTGAAAGGCCTTCGAACCGTTCCCTGCCTCCTGCACCGTGCGATGCGCCGCGTCCTCGCTTCCCGAATAGTGAACGGCTACACGCGCCCCTGCCGCCCCGACCTGCCGCGCGATTGCCGCTCCTATGCCGCGCGATGCCCCGGTCACGAGCACATTCTTTCCCTGAAGATCAATGGTCATGACTCGCAGTCTACCAGCAAGTGCTCACCTGTCGCTTCCATCTTCTGTCTTACGTCTTACGTCTTCCGAAGCTAGAATACCGGCGATGACTATTCAGGAAGCCACAAATCCGCAGGAGTGGGATGCCTTTCTCGCCACGCAAACCTTCCGCCCGTTCCTGCAGAGCTGGACGATGGGCGAGGTGTATCGCGACACCAAGCAGGAACCCATCCGGCTGGAGGTGCGCGAAGGGCAAGAGATCGTAGCGATTTGTCTGGCAATTCTCGTTCCCGCGAGGCGCGGCCGCCACCTGATGATCCCCTACGGACCGGTCATGCGAAGTACAGAGTACGGAGTACAAAGTACGGAAGTATTCAATCTTCTTCTTGAAAAGCTGAAGCGGGTCGCCAAAGAACACCGCTGCTCTTTCATCCGCATGAGTCCCTTCTGGCCTTCCGATTTCCCGAGTTCCCGAGTTCCCTCCGCCATCCCTTCTCCCCTCCACCTGCTCGCCGAACATCTCTGGTACCTGCCGCTGCAGACGCCGGATCCCTGGCAATTTAATTCCCCTCTCACCGCGGGAGAGGGGTTAGGGGTGAGGGGCACTCACCGTACGGAGGAAGAACTGCTCGCAGGGCTGCGCAAGACGACCCGGAACCTGGTGCGACGCGCGGAGCGTGATGGCGTGACCGTAGAAGCTTCAAAAGATCCGAACCGCGAGATCGAACACTTCATCGCACTGCACGAAGAGACCCGCCAGCGCCACGGATTCACCCCCTACACACACGCGTTCTTTCGCTCGCAGGTACGCCGCTTTTCCGCACGCAACGAATGCACGCTCTACCTCGCGCGCTTTCAGGGCGAAGTGGCTGCGGCCTCCATCCACATGCACGCCTTCGGCGAATGTAGCTACCACCACGGCGCCAGTACGCACCGCCTCTCCAAAGTGCCGACGAGCTACCTGCTGCAGTGGACGGCCATCCGCGATGCGCTCAAACGCGGTGATCACGTGTACAACTTCTGGGGGATTGCCCCCGTGATCGGGAATCGGGAATCGGGAATCGGACCCAGGACATCGGAACAAGAACAGGGATCTTCCCGAAGTCCGAATCCCGAATCCCGAATTCCTTCATCCCATCCCTTCGCCGGCGTCACGCTCTTCAAGACCGGGTTCGGCGGCGGGCTGCTCCCCCTGACGCACTGCATGGATTTTCCCCTGTCTGCGCGGTACCATCTCACCCGTGCCTTCGAACTCCTCCGCAAATGGCGCAGAGGATTCTGAGCACGATCACCTCTTCATTCCCTCGCCCCGATGCCCGTTCCCCTCAAATCCCCTCCACCGGACAACGTGACGCAGATCCTCGAGATCCTCAAGCGCATGGACCGCCGTGACAGGCTTCGCACAATCGGGGGCTTCATTCGGGGCATCTTCAGCATCATTCCGATCGTGATCGTCATCTTCCTCACGTGGTACACCATCAAGTACGGGGATCAGCTCCTCGAGAAAATCACCACCATGGCTGCAGAGCAGGCGGGCCGGGTGGCGAAGCAGAACACCATCACCAACTTCATGGACGAGTTCAATGCCCTCAACCAGAAGCTGAAGAAGTAGAAAGCAATAGCATGTGTCATGGTGAGCTCTGTCGAACCATGGCACATCACGTCATCCTTCGACAGTGCTCAGGATGACAGTCAGCTTTCATGTTCCGCTTCCTTTCACCATAGTCAGCACTTCCTGATCCGTGGCAGTGGGCGAGACTAAGAAGCTCGGGAGTCTGAGCAGCTGTTCGCGCTGGAACGTGCGGTCCGGCGCCACACCCACCCCCAGCAGGTACCCGGCCTGCGCGGCATATTGGGCAACCCGATCGTTCACGCCGCCTTCCGGATAGCCGACCACGCGCACCTGTCCGTGCGTGTACTCCTCCAGAAGCTTGCGACTCTGCTTGAGCTCCAGCTCCACCTGGGCGTTGGTGAGTGAGCGCAGGTCATCGCCGGTGTGGCCGGCCGATTCCAGATCAAACCCGTTGGCCTGCAGGGTCAGGAGTGTCTTTTCGGTGATGCCGGATAAACCGAGCTCCTTGGTCGGGATGAAAAGGGTGGCCTTCACGCCTGCGGCAATGAGCGCATCCGAGGCCTCGCGCACGTTCTGCGCAGTGATATCCGATACCGCAATCACCACGGCCTTGGGCGGCAGGCGCACATCCTTCTCCTGCTGCCGCAGGAGTAAATCGGCGAACTGTGCCATCGTCAGGAACGACACCCCCTCCGCTTTCAGCTTCGGCAGGTGCCGCTGCAGTGCGGCCAGCCCCCCCGCCTGTGCCAGACGGTAGTGCAGGATCGGGAGTGTGAACGCATTCTGGCGGACGAGGAAATTCGGGAGGAACGGCGACAGGTACTGCATCGCCACGTAGCCCTCTTTGCCTTGGAAGGAGATGCGGGCCCAGTTCTCGTCGTGGCTGAGAGGTTTCACGAAAGACTGTCCGGGCAGCTCCCCCAGTTTCTCGCTCTCGGAATCCGCGGCCTTGCGGACGTTCACGAAGCCGAAGTTCACGAAATACTGGCCCTGAAACGCCTCCTTCTCCTTCTTCAGCTGATCCTCAGACACGAGCTTGGCGACGTACCGCTGCGAGACGAATCCCTCACGGTTGTCGGCCAGACGCACCTTGGCCCACGCTGCATCGACGAATTCGAGCACCGTCACCGCTTCGCCGCGCACGAGGCGGGCCACCTGTGCGGAGGTGACATTCGGAGCGGCACGCACATTCAAAAACTCGTTGGTCACCTGGTAAGACTCCTTGGTCGTCAGTCCGGGACCGGCACGCACCGCGTCGTACGTCTTGACGAGGGAAAGATCGAGCACCGGCGGCTCTGTGGGGAGATGCTGCCCCGCCGTGAGTTCAACCGTGGCACCCGAGGCAAGATCGAGAACGGTCGACCCCGATTCCCCCATATCCGCCTGGCGGGCGAGATCGCGGAACCGCGCCAGATCCTCGGCCGTGAAGGCAAACTCCTCCTCATCGGCAGGCGGCTTCCCTCCACACCCCGCGAAGAGGATGCCGAAGGAGGCAACGAGCAGAAAGGCCACAAGGGAACGGGTGGTGACGGCAGCCATCGAGCGTCGGGGAGGCTGATAATACCGGGACATGGACCGAGGGGGTAGGGGGTAGGAAAATGGGGGAGAAAAGAGGGATTACATGCGGTCGGGCACGCGCAGGGTGAGGAGCTCTGCGCCTGCTTTCAGGACCTGGGCTGACAGAGCTGTCAGCGCAAGCCGAAGCGCCTTCTGGCCGGCCTCGGCCTTGAGGATCGGCTCGCTGTTGTAGAAGGAGTTGAACTCCTGACAGAGGTGGTACAGGTAGTTTGCAAGCGTGTGCGGCATGCGCTGGGTACAGGCCTCCTGCAGCACATCCGGAAATTCGATCAATACGCCCGTGAGCGCGCGCTCACGGTCCGTCAGAGCAGCCACATCGCGCGGGAGTGCGGCCCTGTCGGCCTGCCGCAGCACCGACTGCGCACGTGCGTGCGTGTACTGCAGGTACGGCGCGCTGTTGCCCTCGAACGAGAGCGCTTTCTTCCAGTCGAAGACCAGATCCATCTTACGGTTCTGGCTCAGAATCCCGTACTTGAGCGCACCCGTGCCCATCATCTCGGCGAGTGACGCTTCGTCATCGGTCTGAATGGAATCGCGGTGCTCGGCGATAGCCTCTTTCGCGCACACGACCGCCTCATCCAGCACGTGTTCCAGTTTGAGCACGGTGCCTTTGCGCGTACTCATGGCCTTTTCGGCGAACCGCATGCGGCCGAACAGCACATGCTCCAGCTGCGGCAGATCCCAGTCGAGGCGCGTGACCGTCGCGAAGAGCTGCTGAAAGTAGAGCTGCTGCGCCACGTCGACCACGTACAGGATCGCCTGGGGATGGTAGGTATCGATGCGGTAGCGGATCTGTGCCAGGTCGCGCGTGGCGTAGAGCGTGGCGCCATCACCTTTCTGCACGAGGAAGGGTGGCAACGTGGTCTCTTCAGGAAATTCCACGATCAGTGCGCCATCCTCGCCCGTGACGAAGACTTTTTTTTTCCTCCCCTCCTCCAAAATCGGCTGCATTTTGTCCTCGTAGAAACTCTCGCCGATATCGGTGTCGAAATGTACGTGGAGCCGGTCGTAGATCGCCGCGAGCGAGGCCTTGGTCACGCGCACCACGCCCGCCCAGAAGGCGCGCAATTCTTTATCCCCCTGCTCCAGCCTGAGGAACACCGCACGCGCTTCATTCTCCAACGCCTCATCCTTTTCCGCTTCTGCATGAAAGCGCACGTAGAGCTCCAGAAGCTCATCGAGAGAGTGCTCTTGCACGGGCTTGCCCTTGCCCCACTTCTGCCAGGCAACGGCCAGCTTTCCGAACTGCGTGCCCCAGTCGCCGATGTAATTCCAGCCAACGATGTTGTACCCCAAATGCCGGTGGAGGTTACAGAGGCACTGGCCGACCACCGTCGAGAGAATGTGATGCACTCCGAGAGGCTTGGCGATGTTCGGCTGTGAGTAGTCGATGATCACCGGCCCCTCCCCCGCCCGGGTCTTCTGTGGCGCACAAGACGCCTCGGTCTTCGTAAGCTCGCGGAGGAGCGCCATGGGTTTCAGATGCACATTGACGTATCCCGCCCCCGCCACTTCGGCTCTCTCGGTGTCCGGACTCGCCTTCAGGGCATCGCAGAGAACCTGCGCCACCTCCTGCGGCTTCTTCTGGAGCTTCTTCGCAAGCTGCAGCGCAATCGTCGTGGCAGCATCACCATGAGATCGCTCTTGCGGCCGCCTCCACTCAACGGTGAGATCCTTGAGGGAATACTTGTCGCAAAGCGCAATTCTGGCCTTTTCTGCTAACTCCTCGAACATGGATGGAAAACAACGTGATGAACAAAAGTTATGATCAGAGATTGACGCAAATGTACCACCTAAAACCCTGTTTACTAGTTGAAAACAAAATTTGATCTTGCATACAAAAAATCTTCATGTTTTGAACACAAAATGTGTGCGTGCCAGGCAGAAACGCCATCTGGAAAATTTCTGTGTTCGCCAGACTGAAAAATACGCTCCATTCTGCACAAAACCCTGAACTGCAACCGGAGAATTTTGAGCCCTTTTCACCTCTTTTCCGTTTGGGTGCCCCCGTTTCCACTCCTCACTCTCACCCAAGGCACGAAAAAAATGTACTCGATCTTGAGAGGAGTGCGACTACAATCTGTTTCTGTGAAAGGAAGGATCACTCTTCTGGCTCTCGCCACCCTCGCTCTCTTCGGATGTACTGCGAAAGATCCTGAGCCAGTGGTTCCGGTGAGCGGCGGAAAGAGTGCCACTATCGTGCTGGATTCCCTCGCGGCAGTGCCAAAGGGTTCTGCGCGTCCGAGCGGCACTCTGGGCATCTTCATCGCCACCTATCTCGCCCAGGGATTCATCATGCAAGTGGACTCAGCCACACAGGGTTTGCAGCAGATCCTCATGATCGTCCGTGGTCAGGAACAGCCGCTCGGAGACGAGACCTTCGCGCTCCTCCAAACACTGGGAGATATCCTTTCGGTGGATGTCATCGATCTGCTCAACCGGAGCAATAACCGCATAGAAACACTCGACCAGTACACACTGGGCCTCAAAAACGCCATCGACAACGGCACGCGCCGCGCAGGCGAACTCCAAACGGCACTCGAAACCCTCGCCACACAGAAGAAAGAACAGCGCCAGACGGTGCGCGACATCGAACGTGCGCAGAAAGAAGCCATTGCCGCCAAGGATTATTCCACCGCGAGCTCGAAAGACACAGAGCTCCTCAAGGCGCAGACCGCCCTCTCGCAGACGGAACTCACCGAAGACCAGACCAAAGACGCCGAGCGGCAACTCTCTGATCTGCTGGAACTGGCAGAGAAACGTCTCTCCGCCATCGAGAAGAACCGGGAAATCCTCCTTTCGGGGCTCAAAATCACCGATCCGCAGGGCCTGAAAGACCTGGGATTGGTGCAGGAATCCTCGCGCAGGAGCTTTCGGTAGGCCAATCGGTCAGAATTGCCACGGTTGGCCGTTTTTGCTATAATAAAGAGATTTCTTATGTCTGCGCCTCTGGCCGCCACGCAACCGGCAAACGTCAATCTGCTCCTCGTCGCCATCGATGAACTTCTGGGCATCCAGAAGATCGCCGAGGACGCGATGCTCTCGGCAAGTGAGAGTGAGCGGGAATTCACCGCAGATGAGCGTGCGGCGCTCCGGCGCTACGAGGAAGGTCTGCAGAAAACACTCGATATCATCGCGCCGGCAGGGATGGAGATTAAGCGCGACGAACTGGTCCTGAATGACCTCCATTCCCGCACCCTCTTCGTCTACAACTGGCCGAACTACGCTTTCCCCAACTGGCTCTCTGAGACCGTGAACTTCGACGCCCAGTTCGAGATCGCCCACTACATCTACCCGACGACGAACAAGGCCATCATGAAGATGCTGCGCAAGAAAGTGGCCGAGATGCGCTCTAGTATCCGCATGCTCGAGCAGCGCGGCATCGTGCGCGATCCGGCGCTGGAAGCGGCCCTGCAGGATGCCGAGGAACTGCGCGACCTTCTGGCACGCGGCAGAGAGAAACTGTTCCAGTTCGGCATGTACATCACCATCTACTCGGAGGACATCGTGAAGCTGAAGAAGCTGCAGACGGACCTCGAGTCGATTCTGGGAGGCAAGCTGATGCTCACGAAGCCGGCGATGTTCCAGATGGAACACGGATGGATTTCGACGCTCCCCCTCTGTCTGGATGAGCTCGACATCAACCGCAACATGAACACGTCGCCGATCGCGACGAGCTTTCCCTTCAGTAGCCCCGACCTCACGTCCGATCACGGCATCCTGTACGGCATCAACCGCCACAACGACTCGCTGGTGATCTTCGACCGCTTCGACCTGCCCAATGCCAACGCGACGGTCTTCGCCACCTCCGGCGCCGGAAAATCCTTCACGGTGAAACTCGAGATCCTGCGCTCGCTCATGTTCGGAACAGATGTCTTCGTCATCGACCCGGAGAACGAGTACGTGGAGCTGAGCAAGACCGTGGGCGGGACGTTCATTCCCCTCTCCCTCCAGAGCTCTAACCGCATCAACCCCTTCGATCTGCCCAAAGCGGTGCGCGGCGAAGAGGCGCTGACCGGTGAGACACTCCGCTCCGCAGCCATCACGCTCCACGGACTCTTCAAGCTCATGCTCGGCACGCTCACACCTGCCGAAGACGGTGTGCTGGACAAAGCGATTCTCGACACCTACGCCCTCAAGGGCATCACGCTCACGACGCCCGACCCCGCGGCCATCACGCCGCCGACCCTCGGGGATCTCGTGGACGTGCTCAAGACCACGGAGGGCGGCGAGCACATGGCCCAGACGCTCAAAAAGTACACCGAAGGCAGCTTCGCCGGCCTCTTTGACCAGCCGACGAACGTGGAGCTCAACAACACCATGATCGTCTTCCAGATCCGCGACCTGGAGGAACAGCTCCGGCCCATCGCGATGTACGTCGTCTTGAACTTCCTGTGGAACCGTATCCGCGCCGACTTCAAGAAGCGCTTCCTCGTCATCGACGAGGCCTGGAACCTGATGCAGCACGAAGATTCCGCGCGCTTCCTCTACGGGCTCATCAAGCGCGCCCGCAAGTACTGGCTGGGCGTCACCACGATCACGCAGGATATCGAGGACTTCGTGAACTCCCCGTACGGAAAACCCATCATCACCAATGCCTCGCTCCAGATTCTGCTCAAGCAGTCGGCCACGGCCGTGGATAACCTGCAGAAGCTCTTCTACCTGACGGACGGCGAGAAGTACCTGCTCCTCAATTCCGACGTGGGACAAGGGCTCTTCTTCGCCGGCAACAAGCACGTGGCGATTCAGGTCGTCGCGAGCCCGAAGGAGCAATCCATCATCACCACGAAACCGGAGGAAGTGGCTGCCATGCTCACCTACAGGCGCGAAGAGAAAGATCGCCAGAAGAAACCGCTCATCCCGGAGACGATTCAGCCCGTGATGCCAACAACGGAGGGCACCATTGATATTTCACAGTCGGCCCCGGCTGCCGAAACACCACAGACAGAAGCCAAGGCACCTGCAGAGGAACAGCCGGCCGGTACACCCACCGCTCCGACCTCCGAACCAGTTATGCCTCCGGCTGAGGAGAAGAAGCCGGAGCCTCCTCCTGCTCAACCACCTTCCAGCGCACCTCAGGCCTGAGCGCGCCCGGAACTGAGAACCCCGCAGCCCGGCGATGCCCGCCGCCGCTGAAGGTTTCTGCCATGGCCGCGACATCCACATCGTCCCGGAGTGTTCTGAGCGACCCCTTCACTGCGCCCCCACGCTCCGAGAGCACCATCGAGAAGCGCATGCCGGGCACCGCATTCACGTAATCGATCGCCCCTGTGAGCTCGGAGTAGTCGGCGCCGGTGGCGCGGAAATCGGATTCGCGTATTGCCGAGATCGCTCCGCCCTCTTCCGTGATCTCGATGTTTTCGAGCACGCGTCCCCACAGACGCAGCGTCGAAACCTGCGCCGTGCGGAACACCGCCTGCACGACTTGCTGCCGCCGCGCCCCCGCACGCAGCAGCCGCGCGACCGTGCGGTACACCGCCGGCGTGGTGTTGCTGTGCAGAAGACCTCCCGTATCGGTGTAGACGCCCGTGAGCAGGCAGGTGGCGATATCCCCCGTGAGCTCCCAGCCCAGGTGATCGGCGATATCCACCACCATCTCGCAGGAGGAAGCAGCCGAAGGATCCACGATGTTCAGCGAGCCGAAGCGGGTATTGCCCGGGTGGTGATCGATGACGATGGAGGGCGTGGTTCCGTCGAAGAGGTGGGGATGCGTGAGATGCATGTCCGTAAGCTTGGGCTCGGCACAGTCGAAGAATACGAGGATATCCCCTGCACGCGTCTGCGGAGCCTCCTGTATGCGCGCGGCAGCCGGAAGGAACGAGAGCATGGCGGGCAAACCGTCGATGCAGTGGAACGAAACGCTCTTCTGCGACCAGAGAGATTCGAAGAGGAGCCCGCTCCCGAGCAGAGCCCCCGCCGCATCACCGTCGGGATTGCGATGGCAGATGCAGAGGATCCTCTTAGCCCCGGCCAGGAGGGAACGCATCTGCTCGGCTTCCTTGAGAAGGATGGACATGCGAATGAGAGAAACAGAGGGGAAGAAGCAAAATCAGAACGAACTGCCCTCAATACACAGCGTTTCCGCTGCTCCTCGCCCCCTTGAAAAGGGGGAGAGCGGGTGAGGGGGCCAACCGAGCGGAAAAACAATGCACAACATGATCAGGGGTAAAGGAGTGGAGTGTATCGCTCTCACGCAACCGGGCAACGCGCTTTGAGTTGCGCAGAGAAAATGACTGTCATCTGGCAACCAAATGTGAATCGTGAGAGACAGGCCGCATCACCGCAGCAATTCATCCAATCGCTCCGCCCGCTGCCCGCGCGTATCAATGCGGAAGCGGATCTTGGGAACCCGGTGAATCTGGAGTGTGCGGCCGAGAGCCGTCTGAAGCTCCTTCAGCCTCGATACGAGGAAGGCAAGCGCCTGATCGTTCTCGAAGAGCGCACTGATCAGGCAGGTCGCATACGACAGATCGGCCGAGACCTCCACCTCGGTTAAAGAAACGATGCCGCACACCGGCGGACACTCCCGGAGGAGCGGAGCGACCACCTCGCGGACCACGGAGCCGATCATGGCAGGACGTTTGGACATGAGAAAACGCACGTGCAGTGTACACTAGGGCCGTGACGCAGCAGCCTCTCTCCATCGTTTTCTGCGGTACACCGGAATTCGCAGTACCTTCCCTCACGGCCCTGCTCGAACGGCCCAAGGACTTTCGCCTCAGCCTCGTCATCACGCAGCCGGACCAGCCTGTGGGCCGGAAACAGGCGCTCACGCCGCCGCCGGTAAAAGTGTACGCAGAGGCCCACCGCCTGCCGCTCCTTCAGCCGGACGATATCAACGATGCCGCTACGCACTCCCGCATCTCCGCTCTGGGGTGCGACGTGCTCGTCACCGTCGCCTACGGCCAGATTCTCTCCCCCGCCCTCCTCCTGCTCCCCCGCCTCGGCGGCGTGAACGTGCATCCATCGCTCCTGCCCAAGTGGCGTGGCGCGGCGCCGATTCAGAATGCCATTCTCGCCAGCGACTCTGAAACCGGCGTGACCGTGCAACAGATGGTGCAGGCCCTGGATGCCGGGCCCATCCTCGCGCAGGAACGCATGGCACTGTCACCGGAGGAGACCCAGGAACACTTGAGTGTCCTCCTCTCCGCGATGGGAGCGAAACTCCTGGCCGATACGCTCACAAAACCCTTCTCCCCCGTGCCGCAGGATGAAACGCACGTAACTTTCTGCCGCAAACTCTCGCGCAAAGACGGCGAGGTGAATCCAGCGGAAATGTCTGCAGAAGAGATTCACCGCCGCGTGCGCGCTCTCTCGCCCTGGCCGGGCATCACGGCCCCCTTCGGCGGCACGCGCGTGAAGATCCTCGCAACCTCCCTCGTAGCCGAGCCGGAAGCACTGGAGGTGCCGTGCAAGGATGGCCGCCCGCTCTTTGTCTTAAGCCTGCAGCCACAGGGACGCAAACCCATGAGTGGAAAAGCGTGGCTCAGAGGGCACAACAAATGAACGTGACCGCTACTTCTCTCCCCTTGGGGAGAGACCGAGTGAGGGGTCATGCGACAAAGTAAAAAAACAGCGCAGGATGTTTCCCACGCTGTTTGTGACATTGATCAACTCTATATTTTCGTCTTCATCTCCTGCAGCGCAGCAATGATCTGATCCAGATCTTCAGAGTCGAACATGATCGTGGTCTTGCGGCCGCCGCGGCTCTTCTCTGAGATCTTCAGAAACTTGCCGTTGCCCGACTGCTTCAGGTCGACGTAGAACGTGCGCTGGCGCGCGTGAATCGTGACGGAGTGGATCTCGTCGGCATACTGCCGTCCACCGCCGCCGCCCGTACCGCCGAATGATCTGTCTGCCTGCGGGGCGCCGCCTGTGAGTTCCGCCATGGGATCGAACATAGAAAGAATGGGAAGAAAGTAAGAAGCACACTCCCTCTCCGTCCCGCATCCGTGGGATCTGGCCGGACCGATGGACGTTTCGAACTCCCTACTCCGTCACACCTTTCTTTTAGGAAAGTGGCGCGAAAAGGATACGCGGCTCCCCCACTTTTTTCCAGTCTTTTTGGCTTCCCCATTTCTTCATTTCCTCCGTAATTTGGAAGTCCTTTTCGAGCATCTTCCCGGCATAGGGCACATTGAGCTGACGACTGATCTCCTGCGCGGTCTGCGGGATGAAGGGCAGGAGCATCAGGGCAATGTGGCGCAGGCGTTCCGCGAGGTTCGCAAGCTCCGCATTCTTTTCCTCTGCGGGGAGCGCCCACACCTTGCGCGCATCGATGTACTCATTCGCACCGACGGCAATGTTCAATGCCTCCTGGATGGCATCCGAGAGACGGAACTCATCCATGGCTTCTCTGTAGGTTTTCCATGCGGATCCGATCGCATCCTTTCCGCTCGCGGCGATCACTCCCCCTTCCTTCTTGAGCAGAACGAGCACGCGATTGAGCAGGTTGCCGATTTTGTTTCTCAGTACCGCATCATAGAGCTCCTCAATCCTCTTCCAGCTGAAATCCCCGTCGTTGCCCACCGGCACCTCGTGGCTCAAATAGAACCGCAGCGGATCGGGGTTGCCGTTGAACTTCTGCAAAACCTCTTCCGGCATCACCACGTTGCCGATGCTCTTGCTCATCTTCTGCCCCTCGCTCGTCAGAAACCCGTGGATGAGCAGGCGGTCGGGCGTGCGCACGCCCGCATGTTTGAGCATGGCCGGCCAGATGAGCGCATGAAACCGCGCGATGTCTTTGCCGATCACGTGGGTCACTTCAGCATCATCCCAAAATTTCCGGTCTTCCTTCGCTGTGAAAAATCCCAGACCCGAAATGTAGTTCGTGAGCGCGTCGCACCACACGTACATCACATGATCGGGATCATCGGGCACGGGGATCCCCCAGCTCAAACTGGATTTCGGGCGCGAGAAGGACACATCTTCCAGCCCCTGCTCAATGAGTGAGAGTGTTTCCTGCGCGCGCACTTTTGGGACGATGTCGTATCCCCCTTTCTTCGTGAGAAGGTTCTTGAGCCACTGCGTCTCTTTGTTGAGGAGAAAAAAATAGTTCTCTTCACTCACCTGCTCGGGCACGGCATTGTGGATGGCACACTTGCCGTCCGTAAGGTCGCGCGCCGTCATGAAGCGCTCGCAGCCCGCGCAATAGCGCCCCGTGTAGGTGCGCTTCTCGAGCACGCCTGCCTGCTGCAGCTTCTTCCACAGCGCCTGCACCGTCGGCCAGTGGCGCACGCGATCCGTCGTGCGCAGAAAATCATCGGACGAGATCTGCAGACGCTGATAGAGATCGACGTAGAGGGGAACATTCCGGTCCACCAACGCCTGCGCGGTGACTCCCTCGTCCTTCGCCTTGCGTTCGATTTTGACTCCATGCTCATCGGTGCCGATCTGAAAGCGCACCTCATCTCCGCGCAACCGAAACCATCGCGCGACAACATCGGCGAGAACTTTCTCCATGACATGCCCCATGTGCGGGGGGGCGTTGGGATAATCGATCGCAGTCGTGATGTATTGGCGCGACATAAAGCACCACTAGCCTAGCGGAGAACGTCGGACCTTCAATGCTTTCCGTGCCTTCCTTATCCGCCCGTGATCCCCACGATCAGCCCACGCACGTACATGATGATCGACCACCCCATAATCGCAAGCACGAGCCCGCCGAGCGCGTACTGAATGATCTTCTTCGCCTCGTCCTTTGCCCCCTCACCGCCGATCACCAGCTTCACGGACGCATACAGCACCGCCAGCACGGCTCCGCCGCCCACGAGCTGAAAGATGAACGTCGCCGTGCGGCCGGCCAGATCCATGAGGAACCCCTGCCCCTCGCCGCACGCTCCGAAGGTGGAACAGTAGATCCCCCACACGCCGGGGTCGGCGGCCAGGGCGTGCTCCGAGAAGATGCCGAGAATGGCAGAGAGGATGTCGGTCACAGTCCCAGGTTGAGAACGGCGTGGACGATCGCATTTGCGGCATTGATGATGAGCGCGCCGACGATGGCCCACAGGATCATGCTGAGCGCCTTCTGGTACGCGTCGGATTTGCCCCACGCGATAACGAGGCGGATCGCGGCGTAGATGACGATGCCCACGAAGGCCACGTTCAGAAGTGAGAGAATGGCGCTGACGGCGGCAGCCATGAAATCGAGATGCGGCGTGGTCGCTGAGGCGAGAGGCGCGGCACGGGTCTGGACGAAGGTGACAATCGCCTGCGAGGCGAGCGCGAGCATGAAGCCGCCGACCGCGAACAGAATGGAGTTCTTTCCTTTTCCGGCCGCCCCGTCATCGCCCGCGCTCAGGAACATCTGCACGCCGCCGATGATGACAAAGAGCACGGCTCCGCCCCCCGCGAGTCCCACGAGCAGTGAACCGATCGGCGGAATGAACTGAACCGCCATGTTCACGGGGGTGCAGCCCCCCGGTACACCCACGCACGGATCCTGCGCCGGAGGGGCTGCGAGGGCGACTTCCACGAAGAGCGAGAGAAGCCGGTACGAGAATGTAGAGAGAAGGGTCACTGGAAGAACATGGAATTGAGCGTGCGCAGGATGAACCCGGCGAAGAGCAGAATGACAATGCCCGTGATCGCCCACCGCATATGACCGATCCCCTTGGCGCGCTGGCCGCTATCCGCCCCCGAGAGCATGATCATGAATCCGCCGAGGAGCACCCACAAGACACAGAGACCCATAGCCACATAGATGAGCCACGTCGCGGCATCGTTGAAGTACGAGAGAAACGTTCCGAAGCCAGGTTGCACTGGAATGTTATTCTGATTCCCGAGCGGCGCGAGCAGGTCGATGCCCCCCTGATTACGCTGCGGCATTCCCCCCTGTGCAAAAACGGCAAGCGGCACCGCGAAGGTTGCAAGAACGAGCAGGCCGGAGAGCAGGGATTCACGCAGATGCATCCAATGATTATAGCACAATCCGTGTTCGCAGGCGATACCCCGAAGTGGCTGCAGAAAGAGGTTCCTTGCTTGCACTCCTCCCTCTCCGTCCGTAGGATTTCCCCACATGCGGATGTAGCTCCCGCCTTCGCCCCTCCGCTTCGCTCGGGGCTACGGGCGGGCAAGCAGTTGGCTTCACCCGCCTTGGCGCTCCTTACTACGACCGGACACTCTCACGCGGATGTAGCTCAGTTGGCTACCCGCCCGACCGAACGGTGTTCGGCCGTTCGGGCGGGGAGCGTCGCCCCCTTGGCAAGGCGACGCGGGAAACCACTCAGCAATCCCCCTATGCGGATGTAGCTCAGTTGGCTAGAGCGTCGCCTTGCCAAGGCGAAGGTCGCGGGTTCGAACCCCGTCATCCGCTCCAGATATCAAGGATCATTTCGGTTCATCCTGCCATACGATGAGCTTGCCCGCACGCCTGCGGGCGTTTATGAATGGGTCATATGAAAGGCTTCATTGTGAACCTGCAGAAGGAAACGCTGGCGAACAGCGACTTTCGCCGCGTCCTCTACACGGCCAAGAACAGTCAGCTCGTTCTGATGAGTATTCCGCCCAAGGAGGACATCGGCGAAGAGGTACATACGCTGGATCAGTTCATCCGCATCGAGGAGGGTGAGGCGCTCGCGATCCTGGACGGCGTCGAGCACCGCATGGGCGACGATGACGGCGTGGTCATCCCCGCAGGAACGCGCCACAACATCATCAATACGTCTGCGAAAAAAGACCTCAAGCTCTACTCCATCTACTCCCCTCCCGAGCATCGCGACCAGGTGGTGCACCACACGAAAGCGGACGCGCTCGCCGGGGAAGAGCACTTCGACGGCAAGACGAGCGAGTGAAAGATGGAGCGGGATACCCATTCGGCTCCGCTCAAGGGAAGCATCTCAACGTTTCTCGTAACATCAATTTCAACCCCCGCTTCCCTGCAGTGGTTTTGAGATACCGTTCCCGCCGCAGGGCATCGGCCTTGTTGGTGTAACACTCATGAAAGATGAGCTTCCATGGTCGATATGCTTTCGTGGAAATGACTTCGCCCCGGTTATGGGTTGCCAGCCGTCGACCCAGATCTTCGGTGAAGCCAACGTAGAGACTGCCGGTAGATATGCTGCGCAGTACGTAGACGATGAACATGGGGAAACGGTATAGCCCCCGTAGCAGATACTCGCAAGCTCGTATCGCTACAGGGCACTTCGTACACGTCGCGGAATTCGAAGTTGAGGTTGTGGCTGTGCCACGTAGTCACGGAGCGGAGCGACGTGTACTACGTGGAGCGGGATACGAGAATCGAACTCGCGTCTCAAGCTTGGGAAGCTTGCATACTACCACTGTACTAATCCCGCTTTGAACACAACCAACAATACACAAATCAGGAACCGTGATCTATGGGGACCCGAGGCTATTTCCGGCTACCCTTTAACCATCCCGCCACACGATCGCGTGCGCTGCGAATCGTTCTCACAATCCTCGGCTTGAGCCCGAGAAGCTGCTCCACTCTCTCGCGCAGAGCCTCCTTGGTCAGGGCAAGTTTGTCTTCGACGGTGTCGCCCCCTCTGAGGAGTGATTGAAATTGCTGTATTTCTGCGTCTGTCAGGGGACGTGCCCGAATCGTTCCTCTCATGCCGTTCCCCTCAATCCAATATTGAGGTTCCGTCGGCTCAACGTATGCATACGTGTAGCGGCGGTCGTCCGTCACGCCTGTCTTTTTCTGGAGAGTGCGAAGGTTATGAACAAATCCCGGAAGCGAGAGGCCTCCGATCCTCTGTCCGATGACATCCGGTTCATAGTGAGTGTTGTAGAATTTCGCAGTCCCCACGAAGTCTGTGTGTGCAACCGGTTGCTCGAGTGGGGCTTCTTCACCGTAAATACCAAAGCCTTGGTCCGTTACGCGGTCGGGACGAATGATGCGGTGCGTGAGCGTTCTCTCCTGCGCGAAGACCTCGACGTAGCCGGGTTCACCGCGTTTACGTTCGTTTTCGGCAAATTCCTGTGGAGCTTTCATATTATAATTTTAGTACAAAGTTTCTCTATTTGTCAATGTATCTGCTACTACGGCAATTATGGGAGAAATAGTATGGTGCGCCCGGCGGGATTTGAACCCACAGCCTTCAGCTTCGGAGGCTGACGCTCTATCCAGTTGAGCTACGGGCGCACGGCGGCCATCTTACGAAGGTAATTGGAAAAACTCCAACGCATTGTGCGTGGTAATGCGATCCGCCTCTTCCAATGAAAGCTGCTTGATCTTGGCAACGAGCCTGGCCACTTCTTGGACGAACGCGGGTTCGTTCCTTTTGCCGCGATACGGCACGGGAGACAGATACGGCGCGTCGGTCTCCACCATCATCTGTTCCACGGGGCACTCCCCGATCACGCGACGGATTCCCTCCGCATGCGGATACGTGGCGATGCCGGTGAAGGAGAGGAACATCCCTTGGGCAACCAATTCCTTTACATCCTCCCACTCCTCCGTGCAGCAGTGCAGCACGATCTTCGTGAGATCCATTCCTTTGAAAGCGGAGCGCACATCGGCAATCGCCTCGCGGCAGTGCACAACGGCCGGCAGCTTCAGCTCACTCGCGAGTGAAAGTTGTGCGCGAAAGACAGGGCGCTGCGCCTCGCGCGGGGAAAAGTTGTAGTGATAGTCGAGCCCGATCTCACCGATGGCGCGCACCTTCGGGGAGGAAGCGGCCATTACACGGAGCGCATCGGTGTCAGCCGGTTTCCAGTCTTTCGCATGGTGCGGGTGCACACCCACAGTGCAGAAGATCTCTGTGTTCTTCCCCGCAATCTCCAGACACCGACGGCTCTCGGGGATGGAATCGGCAATCGTGATCATCTGTGACACGCCTGCCTCCCGCGCACGCGCAATGGTCTCGGGAAGGTCATGGGCAAACTGCTTATCGGCCAGGTGACAGTGCGTATCGATCATGGGCGCTACTGTAGGCCGACTGGCGGCACGTAACAAAAGAGACCGGCAGAAGCCGGCCTCTCTGCTGTTTGGAGACAATTACTTCCTGAGGGACTCGATCAGCACCCAAACGGCGCCCAAGCCCACGAGGATATACACGACTGCCTCGGCTGCCGGCACGGTGCCGACGACCATGCGAACCACGTTGAGGTCCCGGTTGAGGAACACACCGACGCCGATGAGTCCCCAGTTGAGAGCACCGACGACCGTAAGGACACCGGCGACCATTCCGAGGAAGGATTTGCCGAACATAGGAGGGAGGAGGAAAGAAGTAAGATTGTCTATGAGTCTAGCAAACTCTCGCGAGCCAATATGATGGCAGAAACGAATTTCAAAGATTCGTCATCTTCATTCATTCCCATGGAGTTTGGTACGATTGGAGCATGATCATACGCATTGCAGACCTCACAGTTGACCGAAGTGAAGAATGGGACACGCATGAAGACGAAGCAGAAGCGGGCCAGGCACGCATACGCCGGCGCATCACTGCCCTGCGCGGTGAGACGAGGGAAAAGGCTGATCCTCCCGGCGCAGATGAGGAGCAGCCCTGGCAATCCGCTATCCGCGAGGAACTCGGCGTCGACTAAAGAAGACAGCGCCTCGACGTGAAATGCCCGGAGAAGTAGCCTACAATGCCGCCGCTCTTTGTGGATTATGGGTCAGTAGCTCAGTTGGTAGAGCAGTGCCCTTTTAAGGCATTGGTCGTGGGTTCGAATCCCACCTGACCCACCATTCGACTCGGCCCGTTGGGCCTCGCTCATGGTCTGCGTCCCGCATATGCGGGACTACGACCATCTTTTTCGTGCAAGCAGAATGTCCCGAGCAAATGAGCAAAGCGAGTCGAAGGGCCGCGAACACTTGCCGCACTTCGCTTAAAGAAAGCGCAACACTCATACAACAGCACATGTACAATGCTGGCCAATGAAAGTCGCTCTCGTCCATGAGTTGCTCACCATGAAAGGCGGTGCCGAGAAGGTACTGAGAATTCTTGCTGCGATGTTTCCCGACGCGCCCATCTACACGCTGCTCTATGACGAAAAGAAGCTCGGAGAGTGGTTCCCGAAGGAGCGAGTCCAGACGAGCGCAGTGCAGAACTCCCTCCTGCATGCTACGTACTCCGTGCTTGAAAAAGCCAACAACCACCACCTCTACCTCTCGCACTTCCCCGCTGCAGTCGAGGCGTGGGATTTCTCCGATTTCGATCTGGTGATCTCGAGCTCCTCGGCCTTCGCGCACGGCATCATCACGAACGGAAAACCCAGGCACCTCTGCTACGTCCACTCCCCTGCCCGCTACCTGTGGGATCGGACACACGACGTGCTGGAGCGTGCGGGCCACGGAATCCTCGGTCCCCTCCGCAGGAAATTTCTCGAACGCACTTTTCACAAGTTGCGCATCTGGGATAGCGAAGCAGCCGACCGTCCGGATCACCTCATCGCTGCTTCAAAGGAAGTGCAGCGCCGGATTGAGCTCTATTGGAGACGGGAATCCAATGTGATTTATCCGTCGGTCGATGACTTCTGGTTCGCAACAAACCCTCACTCCACTCCTCACCCTCACCCTACCCCTCACCCTACCCCTAACCCTCACCCTAACCCTACCCCCTACGCCCTCGTCGTCTCGACACTCGTTCCCTACAAGCGCATCGACCTCGCGATCAGAGCCTGCGAGCAGGCCAGCATCTCTTTGAAAATCGTCGGGGAAGGACCGGCCATGACGAGCCTCAAACGCATGGCAGGGAAGAACACGGAGTTCTACGGCTACCGCCAATCAGACGAGCTCAAAGATCTCTACCGTTCGGCGAAGCTCACCATCGTGCCTGGCGAGGAGGATTTTAACCTGGTGGCCTTGGAATCGATGGCCTGTGGCACGCCGGTGCTGGCCTACCGGGCAGGCGGCCCGCTCGAAACCGTCGTCGAGGGAAAAACAGGTGCGTTCTTCGATGAGCCCACAGCCGAATCACTCGCGCAGGCACTGCAAAAATTCAAGCGGAGTGATTTCGATTCAACGGCGTGTCGTGCGCAGGCAGAGGAATTCTCACGGAAAAAATTTGAAGCGCAGATCCAACACGCCATTCAAAGTGTGATGGAAAAGTAAAAAACAGAACAACATACAGAAACAAACAAAACAACATACGGGATGGGGCGCGACACGGGAGGTGAAGGGGAAGGCCCTGCCTACTCGTGCTGACGAGTCGGATCCGAATCCTTGGAGGATCCGATGAGGAAGCCCAGGGCCGAGCGGAGTGGGCGTTGGCGCGCCAGCGTTTTGCCCGCCCGAACGTACCGTCGTTCGGTACGGGCGGGGCTCCACCTTTGTCGCCACAAAGGTGGAATAATCATCCAACAAATAAATTCTTCTGCGCACTCTCCGGCATGCTGATTCCGAGCAGGCTATACGCGTGGGGTGTTGCCACGCGCCCCTTGGGCGTGCGCTGCAAGTAGCCCTGCTGGAGCAGGTACGGTTCGTACACATCCTCCAGTGTCTCCTCTTCTTCGGCAGTCGCCGCCGCGAGAGTGGAGACACCCACCGGCCCGCCCTGAAACTTTTCGATGATGGCCTGCAGGATCGCGCGGTCGGTGCGGTCCAAGCCCCGGTCATCGATGCCCAATGCTTCCAGCGTCTCGCGCACGCGCTCCAATGACACGTCTTTCTCGCCCTTCACCTGCGCGAAATCGCGGATGGCGCGGACGAGGCGATTACTGATGCGCGGTGTGGCACGGCTGGAGCTGCCGATGAGATCGGCTGCCCCGTCTTCCAGCGCGACATGAAGAATGCGCGCGGACCGGAGCACGATCTGCTCCATCTCGGGCAGGGTGTAGAACGAGAGCTTGAAGTTGTGAATGAAGCGGTCACGGAGCGGTGCGGATACGGAACCGGCCTTCGTGGTCGCCCCGATGAGCGTGAAGGGCTTTAAAGTGAGGCGCATGGAGCGCGCAGAGGGCCCTTTGCCGATCACGAGATCTAGAGCGTAATCCTCCATGGCGCTGTAGAGCACCTCTTCGATCACAGGTTTCAGACGGTGGATCTCGTCGATGAAGAGCACATCGCCCTGCTGCAGATTCGTGAGCATGGAGGCAAGATCCCCCGGCTTCTCGATGGCGGGACCGCTCGTGATACGGATTTGTGCGCCCATCTCGTGGGCCAGAATGTGCGCGAGCGTGGTCTTGCCGAGCCCCGGTGATCCGTGGAGCAGAGTGTGACCGAGAGGTTCTGCACGGGTCTTGGCCGCAGCGATGTGGACGAGCAGATGTCCCTTGATGTCGCTCTGCCCCACGTACTCGGCAATCGTCTTCGGCCGCAAGGTCTGCTCAAAGGTATCGCCCTCGCGGGCGGTCTTCGTCGGCGTGGCAGCGGAGGTATGCCTCTTGTGATGCGCTAATGCCATTGGCTCAGAGGATAGCACACATTCCTGAGTGATTTTTGTCCTCTCCATGGGCCCCAATTCCGCTGACAAATCGCCAAGCGATAAATCGTACAATCGCCAATCAGTCTTGCGCTACACTACCTCACAGTCGATGCAACATTCTTCCCTCCTGCTCACCGGCGGATTCCTGCTCGCAACTCTCGCGTTCGGCGCGGCAGATGCGCTCCTCGTCGAGCCTTTTCCCGTCGTCCCCGCAGAACAGGAATCTTCTTCCTCCGTGAGCGAAGTTCCGGCGGAGCCGGTGCCCCCATCCCCGGAAGAAACCCCGCCCCCCTCCCCCGAGGAATCGTCGACCCCTCTGCCAGAGACACCGATGCCCGAACCTGTGGAAATCACTCCCCCTCCTGAGCCATCTGCTGAGCCTCCTCCCGAAGGGGCTGTCGCCAAGCGATCGGGTATCGACACACTGGGCATCGTGACGAATCAGGGATTCACCGCAGAAGAGACGACGCAGAAAAGCCTGCTTTCAGCCATCGTGCAAGATCCGTCACAGGTGACGACACGCGTCCTCCTGCTCGAAGGCGACCGGGCAGGCCTCCTCGCCTGGATCGAAACCTCGAACGTCAAACAGGTCTTCCTCGTGCTGAAAGAATCCCTGCACACGCTCTTCTCGCCCGAAGTGCGCGATCTGCTGGATGAAATCCAGGCACCCGCGGGCAAGCCGATCCGCAACTTCCTCACCTTCTTCGACCCGCAACTGAGTGAGGAGCGGTTCGTCTTCATCCGCATCCGGGAGCGGCTCTACGAGTTCCACATCGCCCCCGGAAAAGACGAAGCCATGTACAGATTGGTGGAGGAGCTGACGGAGTAGGGAACTCGGGAAATCGGGAACTAGGAAATTTGAAATAATTGATTTCTCCGAGTTCCCTACTCCCCTACTTCCCGAACCCTTTTTGCTTCCCTTCTTTATTGACGTCACAAACCTCAACACTTACAGTACCGCGGCTATGGCGAAACAGGTCGCAAAGGTCATCAAGGCTCAGGCACGCGGTGGACAGGCTAATCCTGCCCCCCCCCTTGGCCCCGTGCTCGGACAGGCCGGCATCAACATCCAGGAGTTCTGCACGAAGTTCAACGATAAGACGAAGAGCCGGATGGGCCAGGTCGTGCCGGTGGTCATCAAGGTCTACACCGACCGCAGCTTCTCGTTCGAACTCAAGCAATCGCCCGCATCCGCCCTCATTCTGGAGCGCGCAAAGATCGAAAAAGGCAGCGGCGAACCCAACAAGAATAAAGTGGGCTCCCTCACGAAAGCACAGGTGAAAGAGATCGCCGAAGTGAAGATGCCAGATCTGAATACGAAAGATCTGGAAGCCGCAATGCGCGTGATCGCCGGGACGGCTCGCAGCATGGGAGTGACCGTCGAATAAGCGAAGGAAAACACCGTCCGTGTCACGCCATGATCATGGTTAGATCATTGCTTTCGCCATTCCGCAATGGATTTCTCGTGCGAATGGCACTTCGGGGCCGTAAGCTTCGTGGGATTCCTCCCCCTGCACCCATGAACGCCGCTTCCCCGCTCACGTTCTTCCTGAGTCCGATCGGAGTGTTCTACTCCGTAACGGTTCCTTTCCTGCTCCTGCTCATCTTCTCGCTCATCATCCTCGCGAGTGCCTCGGTGCCGGGTGCGAAGACAGGCAAGGTGGCCCTGGCTGCCTTCCACTACATCATGCAGGGCGTCGGCATCGTGCTCATGACCATAGGGGCAATCCCCACGCTCGTGAGCGTACTCGGTGGCCCTCCGTACCCCGGACGCATCTACATGAGTTTGCTCTGGGTCTTCCTCGCCGGAGGAGCGCTCTTCCTGTGGCATGAACAGTGCACGCAGAAAATCGAGCGCGCGTCGGTGGCCGTCGTGCATGCCCTCTTCGTCACCACCGTGAAGACGATTGGATACGCCGTCTCCCTCTTCTCGGCCCTCGCCCTCCTCATTACCATCGCCCTGGGTCAGTACCGCCCAAACTGGTGGGTGTCGCCGGTGATCCTCTTCCTCTTCGGCGTGCTGCTCTTCTGGAGCGCCAAAGAGAGTGATGCCGCAGAACCCTCCTTTCAGTCCGCTGCGCTCCACCCGGCCCACAAAGGCCACAAGAAGACCAAGAGTCGCGGCTGGTTCGGCTTTCGTCTCTTCGGCAGGCGCGCCTAGGATGAAACCGCATGCCTTCCACTCCTTCTCTCCCCCTTGGGGAGAGACCGAGTGAGGAGAGTGCCCGTAGAGGCAGGGAGAATAGGGACAAAATCGGTTGCAGACGGGTTCTGCCGTAGGCACACTGTGCTCACTTTTTAGAGGGAGTCCCTCGGCTACGCTCGGGACGCCTGCACCTCTTCCCCTCCCTATCATGACCAGCAAACGCAGTCCTCTCGCCCGACGCCATGGTAAGAAGTATGCCGAGCGCGTTGCCCTGCTCACCAAATCCCGCTATCCGCTCGCGGAGGCGATGGAACTTTTGCCGAAACTCTCGACGGTCTCGTTCGATGCGACGGCGGAAGTGCACATCCGCATCAATGCCGACACGACACAGGCCGACCAGCTCGTCCGCACGACCGTCGCCCTCCCCCACGGCACCGGCCGGAGCGTGCGCGTGGCCGCCTTCGTGCCCGATGATCGTATCGCCGAGGCAAAGAAAGCCGGTGCGGACCTGGCCGGAAAGGAAGACCTCATCGCGCAGATCGAGAAGGGAGTGATCGACTTCGACATCGCCGTCGCCGCACCCGAAGTGATGAAGGACCTGGGCAAGATCGCCAAGACCCTCGGTCAGAAAGGCCTGATGCCGAATCCCAAGTCCGGCACCGTCACGACGAACGTGGCCAAGACGATTGCAGAGCTCAAGAAGGGGCGTATCGAGTGCAAAATGGATAAGCAGGGCATCATCCACGCCACATTCGGCAAGCTCTCGTTCGGGCCGGAGAAATTGAAAGAGAACCTCGAAGCCCTGCTCCACGCCGTGAAGGAGGCTCAGCCCTCCGGCATCAAGAGCGATTACATCGCCTCCGTTTCCGTGGCTCCGACCATGGGCCCCGGCATGAAGCTGGAGCTGTGATCAGACAGCGGCAAGAATAGTGCGCACAGCATCAATCGTCTCCACACGCACCAGCCGCGCGCGAAGTTCTTTCGCCCCGTCGATGCCCCGCACGTAATTCGCCAGATGCCGGCGCATCTCGAGCATGCCGCGGCGCTCCCCTTTCGTCTTCACTGCGAGCGCACAGTGTTCAAGGATAAAAGGGATTTTCTGCGTGAACGACAGCGTGTCGTTTGTGGAATGAATCCCCTTCCCCGCAAATGCTTCGCAGATGTCACTGCAGAGCCAGGGATTCCCAATCGTCCCGCGCCCCACCATCACGCCATCCAGATTGCCGATCCGGTCGAGGGCATCCTGCGCAGAAGCGATGTCGCCGTTCCCGATGATCGTGACTGCGGGCAGCGCCGCTTTGAGTGCGTAGATGGGGGCCCAGTCCGCACTGCCGGTGAACTTGTCGAAGAATCTGCGTCCATGAATCGCCAGTGCCTGGGCCCCCGCTTCGACCAGACGCGTACAGAAAGGAATGAGCGTTTCTGCCGTATCCCATCCGAGACGCGTCTTCACGCTCACGGGAATGGAGACCGCCTTGGCCGTGGCATGCACCAGCTCCGCCGCCAGATCCGGGTTACGGATGAGCGCGGAGCCGTGGCAGGAGGAAACAACTTTTGCCGCGGGGCAGCCCATGTTGATATCGATGCCATCCGCCCCCATTTGTTCCACGACCTTCGCCGCTTCGAGAAAATGTTCCGGCTTCTTGCCGAAGATCTGCACGATGAAGGGGCGTTCGAGCGCAGGATCGAAATGCATCATCGCCATGGTTTTCTTTCCTCCGTAGGCCAGCGCATCCGTCGAGAGAAACTCGGAGTAGACGATCACCTCGGGCGCGAGCTTCTTGATGAGTTGCCGGTACGAGGCATCCGTCACACCAGCCATCGGAGCCAGCGCCACAATGGGGCGCGGGGCATCCTGCCAGCGAAAGGGAAGCAGACCTGACGTCATGAGCATAAGAAGAACATAGATTGCAGAGCCTGACGAGGCGACTTGCCGTCACTCTATCGCACAGAGAGCCTCTTCTGCAGCAGAATACACTGAGATATGGGAATTCCTGCCGCCTTGGCTCAAACACCGAGCTTCATCCCGGACGGAGGCGTTCCGGGTTGTGACTTCGCCTCGGGCGATCTGGTCGCCAGTTGCGTGCCGCTGTTCATCGCGCACGTCATCAAAACAGTCTTCGGGTTCGTGGGCGGCGTCTGTCTCATCCTCATTCTCATCGCTGGCTACCGCCTGCTGCTTGCCGTCGTCACGGGCGGCGATAAGTCCACCGGATTCGAGATGCTCCGCTGGGCGATCATCGGCTTCGTGACCAGCGCCCTCACCTTCTTCATCATTGATTTCATTATTTCTACCCTCGCCGGCGTATGACCCCAGCCCCCTCTCCATCTTCCGACGCGTTCTCGTCGTTCCGCATTATCGGCAAGAAAGCGCAACGTCTCTTCGAACGGGCGCGCAAAGGCATACTGCCGGAACAGAAAGCAGCCAGACTGCATGGGGGCAAGCTCCCTCCGCCGCACAAGCATCAGGAAATCACGGCGCACATCTCGATCGCAAGTGTCGTGCGTTCGCTGCTCACGCTCCTCGCGATCGTGTTTGCAACCTGGCTGCTCTACCACCTCCGCGACAAGGTGCTGCTGCTGCTCATTGCCGCCTTCATCGCAGTGGTGATCGACCCGAGCGTGCAGGCCATGCGGCGGATGCACATCCCCCGCGGCGTTGCGGTGCTGCTGCACTACCTCGTCGCCATCTGCATGCTCATCTTCCTCATCGTCTCTTTCATTCCGATCATCGCCATCCAGCTCCAGCAACTCTCTCTCTTCCTCTCCACAGAGGTGAATGTGTTCCTCGCCGATCCGCAGATCCATCTGCCGCTGGTCAATGAAGATGTGAATATACGGCTCACCGCACTCGCGCAATCCTCGCTCGAACAGCTCTCCATCCATAACTTCACCGGTGCCATCGAGCGTGCCGGTTCCAATCTTTCGGAATTGGCGGGGGGTTCATGGGAAGTAGTGAAAACCATCACCGGGTCGGTCGCCTCCTTCGTCGCAAGCTTCATCGTCGTCCTCGTACTCGCGTTCTTCATGCAAATGGAAAAGGAGCGGATTCTGCGCTGGTTCCGCGGCTTCCTGCCTGCCCGCTCGAGGGGCTACATCGATCTCAAGCTCGAGGCGATCCACATGAAGATCAGCCAGTGGGCCCGCGGCGAGCTGCTGCTCATGTTCAGCATCTTCTCACTCACCCTGGTGGCCCTCGTGATCCTGCGTATGCCCTACGCACTCACGCTGGCCGTGCTCGCCGGGTTCTGCGAGTTCGTGCCGGCCGTCGGCCCCTTCATCGCCGCCATCCCCTCGGTGCTCATCGGCGTCACACAAGGAGGCTTCATGTGGGGCGTGGTGCTCGTAGCGGTCTACTACGTCATCCAGTGGTGCGAGAATAATCTGCTGGTCCCCCTGATCATGAAACGAGCCGTGGGTCTCTCGCCCATCGCCATCCTCTTCGCCCTCATGGTCGGCATCAGCTTCCCCAATACCATCCACCCGGTACTCGGCGTCCTGCTGGCCATC
Source organism: Candidatus Peribacter riflensis (assembly GCA_001430755.1). GTDB lineage: Bacteria > Patescibacteriota > Gracilibacteria > Peribacterales > Peribacteraceae > Peribacter > Peribacter riflensis. The sequence goes on from CP013062.1 coordinate 685,460, forward strand.
CCCACAACGACTGTCCTTGCGATTTTCCTGGAGGATTGGCGATCTGCGCAGGAACGGAAGGGATGATAAGTTGACCAGACATCTCATCACGAGACCACGCTCTTTGATCTTTCACTACTGATCGAAGCCCGAAATTTTGTTAGAATGTTGAGAACTATTCCCCGCATTAGCACTCTCTATGGTAGAGTGCCATTTCTCCCCTCACCCCATGCATCCCTTCGATCGCTTCACGCCCAACGCCAAGCTCGCTCTGCAGATCGCAGAACAGGAGGCGAAGAATATGAAGAGCGCGTACATCGGAACGGAACATCTGCTGTTGGGGCTCCTCTCGATTCCCAAGTCGCTGGGCTTTTCGATCTTCACCGGAGCCGGCGTGACGCTGGAGAACGTGCGCATTCTGCTCAAAGCCAGCAAGACCCCGAATATCGAGGGTGCACAGGTGCGCCACGGCCTCTCGGTCTTTCTGCACTCGGTCATCGAACAGAGCGTGATCACCGCGCACAAGTTCCGTCATGCGAACGTGGGCACGGAGCACCTGCTCCACTCCCTCGTCTCCACCGGCAAGAATGCTGCCACAGTCCTCCTCGCCGAGATGCAGGTGGATCCGGATGACCTGAAGGCGCGCGTGGAGGAAATGTTCGGCCAGATCAGCCAGTTCAAGCAGCAGACCCGCAACATGGAGCAATCCCTCGAGGCGTTCTTCCAGGGGCTCCAGGGGGCGATTGTGGGCATGCAGGGCCCGGGGGGCGCCATGATGGAACCGGAAGGGCTCAAGCGCCGGCGCGGCGAGAGCAAGAGCAAGACACCTGTCTTGGACTACTTCACCGACGACCTCGTCGAAAAAGCCAAACAGGGAAAGATGGACCCCATCATCGGGCGCGATCTCGAGATCGAACGGCTCATCCATATCCTCAACCGCAAGACCAAGAACAATCCCGTGATCATCGGCGAGCCGGGCGTGGGCAAGACGGCCATCGTAGAAGGCTTCGCCCAGCGCATCGCCGCCGGCAAAGTGCCGGTGAGTCTGAGGAACAAGAAAGTGCTGCAACTCAATATGGGATCGATCATCGCCGGCACCAAGTACCGCGGTGAGTTCGAGCAGCGCTTCGATGACATCATCAAGGAGGCACTGGAGAGTGAGAAGGAAGTGATCCTCTTCATTGATGAGCTCCACACTGTTGTGGGAGCCGGCAGCGCCGAAGGGTCGCTGGACGCAGCGAACATCCTCAAACCAGCCTTAAGCCGCGGTGCCATTCAGGTGGTCGGCGCCACGACGACCGAGGAGTACCGCACCATCGAGAAGGATGGCGCCCTCGAACGCCGCTTTCAGTCCATTCTCGTGGAGGAAACCAGCGTGGAGGACACGATCAAAATCCTGCAGGGTATCCGCCCCACGTACGAGGAATTCCACCATCTCTCGATCACCGATGACGCGCTCGAGAAGGCCGTTGTGCTGAGCAAGCGCTACCTGCCCGACCGCTTCCTGCCCGACAAGGCCATCGACCTTCTGGATGAAACCGCCGCCGGCAGGAGCATCCAGCAGAACATCTCGCCCGACCTAAAGAAGCTCGAAGACAAGCTCGAGAAGCTCGTGGTCAAGCAGCAGCAGGCCGTGAAGGAGCAGAAGTACCACCAGGCTCTCAAGCTGAAGCAGGAACAGCAGCAGCTGCAGGAAAAGTTGAAAGAGATGCAGGGCCAGGCCGACGGCGACCGCCGCACCCCCATAGAGATTTCGGGCGACGACATCGCACACACTCTCGCAAAGATCACCGGCGTGCCCGTGACCAAGATGCTCAAGTCCGAGAGCAAGCGGCTCGCGAACCTCGAACTGGTTTTAAAGAAGCACGTCATCGGGCAGGACGAAGCCATTCAGAAGGTCGCCCGCGCCATCCGCCGCAGCCGCGTCGGTATTTCGGATTCCCGGCGGCCGATCGGATCATTCCTGTTCCTCGGCCCCACAGGCGTGGGCAAGACGGAACTGGTGCGCACCATCGCGAGTGAAATCTTCAACCGCGAAGATGCCCTCATCAAGATCGACATGTCCGAATTCATGGAGCGCCACAACGTTTCGCGCCTCATCGGAACGACCGCGGGATACGTGGGGTACGAGGAAGGAGGCCAGCTCACCGAAGCGGTCCGCCGCAAGCCGTACTCCGTGGTGCTCTTCGATGAAGTGGAAAAGGCGCACCCCGAGTTCTTCAACCTGCTCCTGCAGATCATGGAGGACGGCACGCTCACGGACGGCCAGGGCAAGCAGGTGGATTTTCGCAATACGATCATCGTGATGACGAGCAACATCGGTGCCGACAAGCTCACCAAGCAGGCCGCCAAGATCGGCTTCAAATTGGAAAACGAAGCTTCGGCCGAGGAGAGGGGGTACGCAGAGAAGCGCGAGGAGGTCATCACGGAACTCAAGGACCACCTGCGCCCGGAGTTCTTGAACCGTCTCGATCACATCATCGTCTTCAACGCCCTGAATCAGGAACACATCCAGAAGATCGTGCGCATGCATTTGGATCTGCTCGCAGAGCGGCTGAAGTCGCAGGGCTTCACCCTGAAAGCCGACCAGAAAGCGGTCGCAGTGCTCGCAAAGCTCGGCTTTGACCCGGAGTATGGCGCCCGCCCGGTGCGACGCACGATTCAGGAGAAGGTGGAGGACGAAGTAGCCGAATCGATGCTCAAAGGCATCTTCCGGCAGGGCGATACCATCGTGATCGCGCGCAAGGATGACGACCATGTCACCGTCCTCCCCGGGAATGCAGTGAAAGAGGCAGAGCCCGCTGTACAAGAGGAGAAAACGGAGGTCGCCTCTTCCTAAAACCGTTCGCATCGCCGAATACTGCGCCCAGAGCGCAGCGCCTGCACGTTTGTACAATATATGATCATGTCATAAATTTAGGATGTAACAATGCTCCTCCCCGTTCAGAAAAGGCTCAAAACGTGGTAGAATAATGAGATTTATGCCGATCGAACCCGTCAAGATTCCGCAGAACGTGTACGTCGAAGACCGCATCGTCGGTCCCGTCACGTTGCGCCAACTCATCATCCTGCTGGCCACGGGAGGATTCAGCTACGCCATTTGGACCGCAGCCAAGAACCAACTGGGCGCCTCGAGCCTCACCCTCACCGTCATCTGCTGGATCCCCTTCCTGATCGGCGTGGTCTTCGCCTTCGTGCGGATTCAGGGAATCGGCCTCATGCGATTCATTCTGCTCATGATGGAAAAGATGGAAAAGCCGACCATCCGTCAGTGGGCTCCCCGCCGCGGCATCTCGATCAACTTTCAGTATTTCTCCGCAGCCGAAGACGCAGCGGACAAGGCGAAGAAACTGGTCGTGCAGCCCCACCGCGAAAAGCTGGAAGAGCTGAGCGCCCTGCTCGATCGAGGGCCGCTCGTGGCTGCGGAGAAGAGCGAAGCACCCGCAACAGCCCTCCCCCTCTCTGACACGCAGAACCCGCAACGCCCGGTGGATCCCACTCGCATCCGCGCCAACGGAACAGAGCACGCTTCTCCGCTCGATGACATCTTCACGCGAACGGAAAAGAAAGAACAGGAGTCGGCCCAACCAGGCGCCAAGACACTTCAGGATATTCTTCCTCCCCCCGCCACCCGATGACTCCGGATGTTTCCGATCAGATGGCCCACAGCGAAGATCACGCATCCGAAATGCGGCACGCCGGCAAGAGGCCGAAGGATACCGTGCGTAACCGCAAGGCGCTCTCCAAGGCCGCAACCCAGCGGTTCCTCCCCATTGCCGAAGTCCGCAATGACACCGTGATACTGAAGAATGGCGGACTGCGCGCCGTGCTCTCGGTCGAGGCGCTCAACTTCAACCTGAAGAGTGAGACGGAGCAGAAAGGTATCATCGCCGGCTATCAATCCTTCGTGAACACGCTCAACTTCCCCATTCAGATCGTCATCCGATCGACGAAGATCAACATTGACCCGTACATCGAGCAACTGCGTGCACGTGCGAAGGATCAGCAGAACGAACTGCTCAGGGACCAGACGAACGAATATGCCACCTTCATCGAACGCATCGTGGAGGCAGCAGACATCATGCAGAAGCGCTTCTTCGTTGTTGTCCCTCTCGATGACCACCCCAAGCGCAAATCACTCATCGCCACCTTCCTGGAATGGATCGGCATCGATGACACGACGAGCAAGGCCCTGGCGCGCCACCAGATGTTCGAGAAGCGCATCGCCCCCCTGCGTGACCGCATCAACCTCGTGGAAGCGGGATTGAACAGCGTCGGTCTCATGACACGGCGCCTCTCGACCCGCGACCTTCTGGAGCTCTACTACCAGGTCTACAACCCTTCGACGAGCCAGGAACAGAAGCTGAATCAGATTTCTGATCTGAATACGGCGGAGTTAGTACTGTGAGGGCAATAAGAAAGGCAGAAGAAAAGGAATAAGAAGAATCAAAGGAAATAAAAGAAATAAAGGAATGTCCTCTCATGCCTCTTGTGCATTGATCTTCTATTTCTTCTCTTTCCTTTATTTCCTCAAACAGGCCTGTTTTCTTGACTCCTGCAGCCCGGAATGGGAAGCTGACTGAGACGTCATGGCTCGTGCGGGCATGACGATGGATCCCCCCTTTTCTCACTCCTTCCCCCCGCACCCCCTCTTTTCTATGGCACGCCCTGCCCCCGTCGCAAATCCCATCATGGAGCAGCTGCTCAAGTCCGCTCCTCCCATCGTTCGTGTCCGCCCCGGCGAACTCGTCGAGGGATCCGTGGTCTTCAAAGCGAAGAACAAGCTCCTGCTCGATATCGGCGGCTCACAGACGGGCATCGTTTCGGGACGGGAATTGCGTGACTCGTTCAACACCTTCCGCAGCCTGCAGATCGGCGAAGAGGTCACTGCGTTGGTTTTGGAAGAGGAGAACGAAGAGGGCATGGTGGTCTTGAGTCTTCGGATGGCGAGTCAGCAGAAGGCATGGGAGCGTTTCCACAAGCTCGTGGAGCAGGATGGAACGATGGAATTCACCGCTCAGGAAGCGAACAAAGGAGGATTACTGGCGAATATCGACGGCATTCGCACCTTCCTGCCGGTGAGCCAGCTCGCCCCCGTCAATTACCCGCGCGTGAACAATGCCGACGCCTCGGAAATCATTTCGAAGCTGAAGAAATTCGTGGGGCACACCTTCACGGTGAAGATCATCACCATGGATGAAGAAGCCGGAAAAATCGTGGTGAGCGAGCGCGAAGCGATGGCCGAGGAACGCGCAAAGGCACTCGAAAGCCTGAAGGTGGGAGATGTGAAGGAAGGCATGGTGAGCGGCATCGTGAAGTACGGCGTGTTCGTCTCGTTCGACGGAGTGGAGGGGCTCGTGCACATCTCCGAGATCGCCTGGGGCCATGTGCGCAATCCGGCGGAATACGCGGAGCTGGGTGACAAGGTCACGGTGAGGATCATCGGCCTGGACGGCGACAAGATCTCGCTCTCGATCAAGCAACTCACGAAGGATCCCTGGGAGGAGGTCGCTGAGCGCTACCCGGTGGGCAAGCGCGTGCAGGGCACCATCGTGCGCTTCACCGAGTACGGAGCTTTCCTCAAGCTTGAGAAGGATATCAACGGCCTCGTGCACCTGTCGGAAATCGCGCACCACAAAGTGACGGATCCCTCTGAAGTGCTGACCATCGGCCAGAAGGTGGATGCGCAGGTGATCAACATCGACATCGATGAGCGCCGCATCGGCCTCTCGATCAAAGCCCTGCTCCCCATCGACAAAGAGACGCTCGATCGCATCAAACGTGAGCGCGAGGAAGAGGAACAGAAGGCCAAAGAAGCGAAAGAGGCTCCCCAGACACAGGCCGCAGAGCCCGAAGCTGCAGGTGCACAGCCAGAGAAGAAAGCCGTCAAGAAAGTGAATCAGGAAGCCCTCTTCCCCACTGAGGATGTTGCCGAAGTGAAGGGTTCGCCTGCCCGCCGTAGCTCCGAGCAAAGCGAGGAGCGAAGGTGGGTTGCTTCCAAGACCGGCAAGAAGTACTACGAGCTCGAGTCCGCCGCCGGGCAGAAGATCAAGGAAGAGAATCGCGTGTACTTCAAGACGGAGAAAGAGGCAGAGAAGGCAGGCTTCAGCGCGTGAGACGCATCAGTCGATCTTCTGTTCGCTTAAGAAGTGCAGGTGCAGGTAGAACACCTCCTGCCCTCCGTCCCTGCCCACGTGGAATTTGAGCTGGTACCCGGTGATGCCGTGTGACTTGGCAAAAGTTTGCGCCTTGCGGATGAGGAGCCCGGGAACGTGCGCCGTCTGCTCGGTGAGATCGTCGATGGAGGATACGAAGTCCTGGTCGCGTTTCGCAATGAAGAGCAGGTGCGTCGGAGCCTTGGGATGGATATCTTTGAACACCAGCACCTCGTCATCCTCATAGACGATGGATGCGGGGATCTCGCGGTCGCGGATCTTGTGAAAAATCGTGCGTTCGTTCATGGAGAAAAATGGGACGTGTTCTCAGCATAACGGAAAGCCCTCTCCTCCTCCATAAACGCAAAATTTTTGACTTTTATGCCAAAATGAGAGAAAATAGTAGGGATGGCTGGGAACACTCCCGACACACACAACGAGATCGCTCCATCTGCTCCGAAACCGGTGCTGACCGTCACGCAACCGGCGACGATTTCGAGCCTGCTCGATACCCTGAATCTCATCGATCAGATGAGTGAACGCATCGGCGAAGACCACTCGGGCGACATGGGTGCCCCAGGGGCGGGCCTGCAGGCACGGGCCGGCGCCACCGGAGCAAGCGGCCAATCTCCGCGCGATGTGGCAATCCAGAATCTTCCGCCGCAAAAGGCCATGCAGGAAAAACTGGAAGAGAAAATCCGTGCAGAGGTCGGCTCCCTCCGCCGCCAGATCCGCTCCATCCCCTCCGCACACAAGCCCGGAGCGGCCTTCAAATTAAACAAGCTCTACGCGCGCATCCGGCTCTTGAACCGCCTGCTCGGCAACCTGCTCGAGGCCTCTGTGGATATCGTGAAGAGGCTCTTCATCCGGGTCTTCATCGACGAACAGCCCATTTTATAGGGAAGAGGGTTAGGGAGAGGGTTAGGACAAATGATTTTGGCATGTTCAGCAAAAAGCACCTGCAATGATCACCGAACCCTAATCCTAATCCTAACCCTAATCCTAACCCTACCCCTAAAACCTACTCCTTCTTCTCGTTCTTCTTCTTGCCATGCTCGATTGAATCCAACACCCACTGCAAAATGGAATCGACCATACTGAGCGGCTTCATGAGCACGTCTTCCAACTCCTGTGTGATTCCCTCCACCCGGCGCAGGATCTTGCGCAGGTCCCAAACGATGAAAATGACGTGGTAGAGCACGATGAGAACGAGGATGGCGATGGCGAATTCCATCCCGAGTAAGAGATCACTTGCAGAAATCATGGAGGGAGGAGAACGTAGGGCGTAGCCTATCGCTCCCCTCTCTCGTGCGCAATCCCCTCTCCCTTCTGTGGCTTTTTACCCTGAGCGTAGCCGAAGGGCTGCCCCGCAAGACCATGGTTGCGCTGATCACGCTCTACCAGCAGACCCTCTCGCCCGACCACGGACCGCTGCGGCACCTCTACCGGTACGGCTACTGCCGTCATGAACCGACCTGTTCGGAATACGGAAAGCGGGTCATCGCTGAACGAGGCGCTGTCATCGGATGCCTGCTCACGGCAAAACGTCTGCTCACCTGTCATCCCTGGAGGAAACCATCATCAGAGCGGATCATGCGGGCTTCGCACGGAAACAGGCACTGAGCGCCTTCACAACGATGGCTCCACCCACTATTCTCTCCTTCAGTCTCCCCTGCTACTTCGCAACAACGCGGGCGTCGTATAATGGCTATTACCCCAGGTTTCCAACCTGGTGACGGCGGTTCGATTCCGCTCGCCCGCTCCATCCGTCTTCGCTCCTCGCTGCCGCTCGGAGCTACGCCGGGATTTCGCTTGCATGCGTATCTGAGGTGAATCAGCAGGATGCCACGGCGTAGTCCCGGCGAAACGACCTGCCTCGGCGGAGCGCAGCGGAGACGGGAGTGAAGCCGGACGGAGCCGGGCTCGCACACGACACACCTCCCCTTTTGCGCTACCCTAGGGCGGAAACGATGCACGCCCGCTCCCGCACACTGCTCTCGGCCGCCTTCAGCTTCCTGCTCTTCTGTATCGCGCTGTGGGCGATTCAGCAATCCCTCGGACATCAGGATCCCCGTGACATCCTGCGCAGCATCGCCGATCTCCCCCTGAAGAACATAGGATGGGCCAGCGTCCTCGCCGTCATCAATTACCTCTTCGTGGCGGGCATCGACGTGCTTGCCGCCCGCTATGCCGGTCGGCCGATTTCCTACCGGCGCTTGTTCATCCCCTCCTTCATTGGAGCCACCTTTCAGTACAATGCAGGTGTGTTCGGCGGAACCGCCGTGCGCTTTCGCCTCTATTCCTCCCTCGGCTTCAGTCCGCGCGAAATCGGCAAAGTGATGGTCTTCGTCTTGATCGCATTCAGCAGCGGATTCCTCGTGCTCACCGGTCTCGCACTCCTGTGGAATCCGCTCGCGCTCCCCGGAACGGCACGGTTTCCCTGGTGGCCTGAACTAGCCGGAGTGCTCCTGCTCGTATCGACTGCGGCGTACTTCTGGCTCTGCGCACGCGGCAAGCCGTTACATATTTTCCGCTGGCATCTCACGTTTCCGCGCCTGCGCGCAAGTGTGCTGCAGGTCCTGCTCGCCGCCGTCGATTGGATAGTGAGTACAGGCGTTCTGTACGTGCTCCTCCCACCCGCCGGACGCGCCTCATTCCCACTCTGCGTCGTGATATTCATGCTGGCTCACAACGTCGGCACCGCCAGCAATGCGCCGGGAGGACTGGGTGTGTTTGAAGCGACAGTACTCCATCTGCTTCCAACAGCATCCGCCCCCACCGAAATCCTCGCCTCCCTCCTCGCCTACCGCGGCATTCACTTCGTCTTTCCCCTCCTCGTCGCTGCAGTACTCCTCGGGCAACGTGAATTGAAGATCCGCCGGGATCACGGAAAACCCGTCCCGACAAGCAACTGGGATGCCATTGCCAAAGGCATTCAAAAGCCGAAATAGGCCACACGTGGTCACTGCCTGACGGGAAGAAAATGAGGACATGTTTTTCTCAAACTTCCACAGCATCCCCATACAGAGATTTTGACACCGCGTCATGCACATGGCAGGATGCTTACGTGAATTCTGCGTACGTCCTTTCCTGCTCCCCTGTTTCCTCCTGCTGCTCCTTAGCAGGGGGTACATGTGCATGAGCGAACGTCCGTAGACTTCCCAAGCACGCGTCACCCCCCGCCCCAAGCTGGGGGTGATTTTTTATTTGTTTTCCCCTCTTTCTCCCATGGCGACCCAAGCTCCACAGTACCGCGGCGACATCGCATCCAACGGGGATCTTGTCCCCTTCCGTGTCGCTGCGCGGGATAAGGTAAGCCCCACAGCCGTCGAGATCCTCTTGCAAAGACCGAATATCGAAGTGGTCGAAGACCCGGCTCTCGCACAGGCAGCCATCATCCGCAGCGCGACGAAATTTCTGCTCGAAGGTGATTTCGACGCTTTCAAACACCTCAAGTACATCGCTCGCGCCGGCGTGGGCGTGGATAATGTCAAAATGCTTCTCGCCGCACAGAGAGGAATCGCAACTGTCAATACGCCCGGTGCCAGCACGGACGCTGTGGCACGACGATCACTCTCGCATATATTGAGTTGGGCGTCCCGGGTGGTACAGGGAACCCACGCATTGAACAATGAACAATGGCCTAAAAACCAGCCTGAAGTTGAATCCATTGATCTTACAGAGAAGACGCTGGGCATTATCGGATATGGACGCATCGGTAAGCGGACGCACGAATTCGCAGCTCCGCACTTCGGGCGCGTTCTCTTCAATGATGAACGCCCTATCGAAGGGTCAATGGATCTCGATCAGCTCCTCGCTGAATCCGACGTCATTTCACTCAGTGTCTCCGGAAAGGCAGAAGTTCTCACACCTAAACGCATGGCCACAATCAAGCCGACGGCACTGATCGTAAATACCGCACGCGGTACCGTGGTAAACCCGGAAGCGTTACTCCAGCACCTCGACGGCGGAGGTGCCGCGGCACTGGATGTCTATCCACAGGAAGGTGCAGGAATGTTCGATGAAGAAACAATGAGAAAAATTTCAAAACATCCGAACTTCATCGGCACTCCCCACACCGCAGCCGCCGATCCCGTAACGCAGAAGAACCTGGGTATCGAAGCTGCGCAGCACGTGATCGAATTCGCAGAAGAAGGCACAGTGAACCCCGGCAATCTGCCTGGTCATACGCTGCCCCGAGTGAGCCTGCACGAAGAAGCGCCCGAAGAGAATGGAAACGGCCACGCCATCGAGAAGCCACGCATTCGTCTGGCACTCACGCACCAGAGCGTGCCCGGCGTACTGCAAGGAATCAATGATGCCATTGGGAAAGTGGGCAAGGATCGTGGCGGTAGAATTAACGTGATTAACCAGGCAAACCGTGAAGGGAGAGTTGGTGAACCGCCCCTGGCAATGACCCTCGTGGACCTGGAACTGACCGGAGCAGAGCGAGAGATTGCACTGCAGGTGCGCGAAGCCATCCGCAAGGGCGGCGTGCCGCTCCTCAAAGACCGCGCGATGTTGCTCGAGTAAGACGAAAAGGGGCGGCTCCGGCCGCCCCTCTTTCTCTCAAGGCTTCAGAAGAACACCTTCCCCTCCTCTTCCGCGGTCTGCTCGTCTGAGCTCAGAACGCGATCCTCCCCCACGGTGAGCAGTGCATCCCCGATGCGCACGATGCGCTCGATGTTCTTGCCGTAGAGGAAACTCCCCGACTTCAGGATGTCATCCTCACCATAGTGCGTGATCGTGCCACGCAGGGTGAAGCCGTCCCGCAGATCCACATCATAGACGTAGGCGCCCTGGAACACCGTTTCGCCGTACGCGGGAAAGTCCCACGAACCCTGCTCCCTCTGGTCGTCAGTCACCTTGGCCACGCTCACGGGGAAAGCCAGCAGGCCCCGCTCACGGTCGAACAGGAGCGCCTTGTGATTCGAGAGGAGCGGACTCTCGGTGCCGCGGTCCCCGATGACCACCTTGCTCATCTCGACAGGATTATTGGGGTCCGTGACGTCGAAGAGCGCGATCTTCATGCCCTGGTACCACGCAAAATCCCCTTCTTTTGCATCATTCGCATCCTTACCGAAGCCAAGAATGTGATTCTCGTCGTAAGGATGGAGGTAATCGCTGTACCCCGGAATCTTGAGCTTGCCGACAATGCGGGGATTGCGGGGATCGGAGGTATCGATGACGAAGAAGGGATCGATCTTCTTGAAGGTCACCATGTACGTGCGCCTACCCATGAAGCGCACCGAGTAGATCTGCTCGCCGGGAGCGATCCCTTCGACGGCACCCACCTGCTCGAGATTGAAATTCAGGACGAAGAGGTTGCTCGAAGAAGGATGTTCGCTGTCCCAGCTCTGCCCTTGGGTCGTCGCCACACGGAAGGTCTGCTCATGCTCATCCATGGAAAATTGATTCAGGATATGCCCGGGAACGCTCCCCTTTGCTTTGAAGGCAATGCCGTCATCCGTGAGTGCAAACCGGTAGAGGTGCGTCTGCTCCGTTGAACTCCCCGAGCCCTCGCGCCAGAAGTAGGACCACTCGGTCGCGGCGACGTAGAGGTTTTCGGTCGAGACGTACAGATTTTCTGCGGAACCAACCACGACCTCTTTCTGCACCTCCGCACTCGCATTCTGGAGCGGCACCACGGCGACGATGAGGTACTCCGGCTGTGGAACGTGCGGCAAAATAGTCACATCGGCACACTTCGAGACGGGCAAATCACTCTCGCCCTTTGCGGAATCCTGATACGAAGGGAGAACATCCGTCTCACGGTAGAGTGGCATGGGCCCGGCCCACAAAAATCCCTGATTCATGACCAGATACATGCGGTCGCCAATCCGCCTGCTCGATACGAGCGAACCGTCGAACTCCAGTTTGCGCTTGAGCGTCGGGTGAGCGCGGTCCGAGACATCGTAGACACGCACATGCGTGCGCTGCAGACTGGGGGGATAGGGATACAGACTTGGGGCGATCTTCTGCATGATGCGGATCGGACCCTGCCGCCAGAGGGACCCCACAACCACGAGGCGGTCACCATCGAGGTAGAGCTCCGAAGGCGAGAAGGAATCTTCGCCAAGCTCGACGATGCTCACGACCTCCATGGCCGAAGCAGGCACAGCACGAATGATGCGAACGACGCCTCCCTGCACGGCATAGAGGTACGTGCCGTCGGTCTTGACGATATCGGCCTCATCGACACCCTCCACCTGCACGTTCGTCTGGGAGTAATCACTCTTGGCCTGATTCGCGCCCGCTTCGACGGCCTGCGGCGCCATCGTCCCCAGCGGAACAGCCATATCGAACTCGCGGGTGTACATGGACGATCCCGACTGCTGGACGTCTTCTGCAAACGCAGCCAGATCGGCACAACTCTGGGCCTCCTGCGGCTGCTCGAGGGCAAGATTGATGGAGAGGGACGGGTACTTTACGTTCATGAATCCCTTCGTCGGTTCGTCGGTGAGCCCCTCCGTGAGCCGCCACATCATCTCGGCCATCTCGCCGCGCGTAACGGCGTTCGTCAGGCCGGCGATGGATGGAGGAATAGCCTTGGAACTCTCGATTGCGCGTGCGTAGCCCTCGTACCATTCGCCGGAAGACTCCACCTGCTGCTTGAACGCGAGCGAGAGGATCTTGGCGGCCTCCACGAAGTTGATCGTCTGCTCGGGCTTGAACCTCCCGTCGGGATACCCGCCCACAATCCCCTCACTCTTGGCCGTGCACACGTAGGGCGCGAACCACTCTTCCTGTACGTCGGGGAAACACCTGCTGCCCACGAATGTCCCACCGCGGCTCTCGAGAATGATCTTGAGGAATTCCGCACGGTTGACTGTCGTGAAGGGCCGAAAGGTGCCGTCACTGTAGCCTGCAATGACTCCCTGCGTCTTGAGAGCCTCGATAGCGGTGGCGTAGGGCGTGATCCCCGGCTGCACATCCTGAAAGACGAGTGCGAAGGAAACGGATGGAGCGCTCGTGAGGAGGAGGACACCGATGACTGCAGAAGAAAGAACTCTGCGGAGCATGCGCATGGGGGGAATGGAAAGGAGACGAAAGTGTAGCATGGCCATCCCTTCACTTTTGCGGAAGATATGGCCGAAGAGATGAAGAGGATTTCCTTGATTGCCTTGGGCGAGAAAGCCATGCTGAGCGCATGAGCCTTGTCCTCCTCGTCACCGAAGACGGCACCCCCATGGGTACGGCGGAGCGGGCAGCCGCCCACGCCTCCCCCGGCATGCTGCACCGGGCCTTCTCGGTCTTTGTGTTCCGCAAGGGCCGCCAGGAGGTGTTGATTCAGCAACGCAGCAGCGAGAAGACGCTTTTTCCGCTCATCTGGGCCAATACCTGCTGCAGTCACCTGCGGGAGGGCGAAGTGCTCCCGGATGCGGCTCAGGCGAGGCTGCACCAGGAACTCGGCATCACCTGCCCACTCACCGAAGGGCCTTCCTTCGTCTACCGGGCAGAAGATCCCGCCGGCCACGGCACGGAGTACGAGTACGACACGATCCTCTTAGGATCAATACAGGGAGATCCCCCGCTCAAGCCCGATCCGGCCGAAGTGAATGCGGTGCGCTGGATCTCGACCGAGGAGCTCACGAAAGATATGCACATGAACCCTGCGCTCTACGCCCCATGGTTCCACCTCGCATTCGCGATGATCATGCGCCGCCCCCTCCGCACCGATGCCAAAAAATCCTGATGCCATGCATGTCGCCATCATTCCCGACGGCAACCGCCGCTGGGCCAGAGCGCGTGCCTGGCACCCGTGGCAGGGACACGAGAAGGCCGTAGAAAACTTCCGCACGATCACGGACTGGTGCGAGGCCGATCCGCGCATCGGCGTGCTCACGGTCTGGTGCTTCTCAACCGAGAATTGGAAGCGCGACCCGAAGGAAGTCGCGAAACTCATGACCATATTTGAGGATTATCTTCAGAAAGAGCGCCCCACCTTCCAACAGAAGCGCACCCGCCTGCTCCACTCGGGCCGCAAAGACCGCATTCCCGCTTCCCTCGCAGCACTCATTGCGGACGTGGAGGCGGAGACTGCGCACTTCTCAGAGTTCACCCTGCACTTAGGCATCGACTACGGCGGCAAGGATGAGGTACTCCGGGCGATCTCAAAAGCAGCATCACCCGTTCAATCCGAAGAGAAATTCCGCGCGCTCTTGGATCATCCCGAACTCCCGGATATCGATCTCGTCATCCGCACTTCTGGTGAGCAACGGACCTCGAATTTCTTCCTCTGGCAGAGTGCGTACGCCGAGTGGATATTTTTGGACAAGCTCTTTCCGGATTTCACCACCGATGACCTGAAGGAAGCCGTCGACGGCTTCGCCAAGCGCTCCCGCAGGTTCGGATCATAAGAATAATGAATTATGAATAATGAATGAAGAATTCTGTCACATTAGTGTTTGCCATCCCATGCTGCACCAATCTTCATTCGTGACTCATCGTTCTTAATTCTTAATTCCTCATTCATAATTCTCATGGTGAAGCACACAGCAGTCGCACACGGCAAAATCATTCTCACCGGTGAGTACGCCGTGGTCTTCGGCCATCCCGGCATCGCCGTGCCAGCCCCGCTCGCGATGCAGGCGACTTTCGAGGAAAATCCCAAGAGTGCCGCACTCGCGTTAAAGTGGCTGGGCATCAGCGGAGGGAAACTCTGGGAGGAGTACGCGCGCAAGATCATCCTGCACGTAGAACAGAACCACACCTTCTTCCGCGGCACGCTCACGATCCGAAACCAACTGCCACTGAAGAAAGGCATGGGCTCCTCGACCGCCCTCGTCATCGCCCTCACCCGCGTCCTCTTAGGAAAGCAGAAACGGGCAGAGGCACTCGCCATTGAAGACGTGATGAACCCGGGCCACAGCGGCATCGATTTCGCCGTGATCTGGGAAGAGAAGCCGCTCTACTTCCGCAAAGGTCAGGAGCCGCAAATCATCACCCTCCCCGCTGATCTGCTGCGCGGGGCGCTGCTCGTGGACACGGGAACTCCGCACGAAGCGACCCCGGAGCTTGTGGCATGGGTGAAGGAGAGAGCAGAAGACCCGCGCGTGAAGCAGGCACTGATCAACATTGGAAAGTGCACGGAGAGGCTGCGGAAAGGAGAGGATATCCGTTCAGTCTTCCGCGATCACCATCGGTCTCAAGTGGCTCTGGGCGTCGTGCCGAAACCCGTGCAGACGCTCATCGCCGAAATCGAACGATTGGGTGGAGCGGCCAAGGTGCTCGGAGCGGGCGGAAGGACCCCCCTTCGCTCCTTCGGAGCTTCGGAGGGGCAAGCGGGAGGCGGAGGCACCGTGCTCGCGCTCCACAAAAATCCCGACTTGATCCTGCCGGTGATCCGGAAGAATGCGCGGGGAGTGCTGCCGCTCTCTGTCTTATCTCTGTGAGAAGAGCGCGTTCATGGTTTCCCGCAAATCCATGAAGACGCGACTGATGGGGAAACGATTGCACTGGTCCTTCGTGGTCACACCGGTGAGCATCATCCAACCTTCCGCCTTCCATCCCGCATCATGAAGCTGGGTGGCGAGGCCCATGTCTTCCCGGATATTGTCGCCGATCACAGCAATGCGTGCCGATTCCGGTGTCATCTGCATCCGCTTCAAGGCAACCTCCGCGATTGCAACATGCGGCTTTCCGAGCACGATGTCCGGCCGACCGTCCTCCTTCGCCGTCGCCAAATAGGCCAGCTGTGCGCCGGCCGCCGGCAATTCCGCCCCCGATGCAGAACGGTAGGAGCGGTCGCTGTTGACCGAGATGAGCCGCGCACCGAGCCGCACCGCATTCCATGGAGGTGCGAGTTTTTCGTACGTACTGTGGGTATCCAAACCGTTGACGACATCGGTGGGAAGCACCTGCCAGTTCCCTTGCTTCCACTGATCATTCACGACGGTGAACCCCGCATCCTGCATTGCCTCGATGAATCCTTCCTCCCCGACAACATGCAGGCGCACATCTTCCGGACATTCGCGGGACGGGTGCTCTCTCAGGTACTGCATGGTGACATCCACTGCGGTGACCACTTCTTCATCTTTGAGATCACTGACGCCGATTTTCTCGCGGATGACGCGCGCGAGGGCGGGCCCGGTGAGCCGCGATGTATTGGAGAGAATGGTGGTCGGCATGCTGTTGCTGCGCGCCTGCTCGACAAATTCCCGTGCACCGGGCAAGACGGTGTTTCCGTTGATCAGCACGCCATCTTTATCGAGAAGCACGCAGTTGATTTCCTGAAGTTCCATAAAGAAAGTTAGAATAGACCATTTGATGATTTCGTCAATAACGTGTACCGTCCTTTCATGTCTGTAACCGCCCGCTCCACGCCCAATATCGCCTTCATCAAGTACTGGGGTAACCGCAGTGATGAGCTGCGGCTGCCGATGGCCCCCTCGCTCTCGATGACCCTCGACCGGCCGACGGTGGAAATCACGGTGGAGAATGCGGATGCGTTCTCGGTCCGCTCTTTTCTCGCTGATGGTTCGGAGAAAACGCTGAAGGAGAAGGATACCGAACGCTTTCGAAAGGTCATCGCGCTCATGCAACGATACCTCGAGTCACTCAAGCTCAAGAGCGTGCCCCTGGAGCAACTGGCAATCACCGTCCGCTCGCACATTCCGCCTGCCATCGGTCTCGCCTCCTCGGCTGCCGTCTTCAGCTGTCTCGCCAAGGCAGTCGCGGGCTTGGTACAGGATCAAAGCAAACTCTCGGACAGAGAAGTGAGTATTCTGGCACGTCTCGGATCGGGCTCCGCGGCACGGAGCATCTTCGGCGGCTTCTCCACGCTCGAAGAAGGCAGCGGCATGGAACCGGGAAGCTCCTGGAGCGAGCAAATCGCAGATGAAAAGCATTGGACCCTGTATGACATCGTGACGATTCCCGCGATGGAAGAGAAGAAAGTGGGCTCGACGGAAGGTCATGCATTGGCTTCTACCAGCCCTTTCTATGCCGATCGTGTGCAGGCGATCCGCTCCAGCCGCCAGCAGGAATGCATCGATGCCATCCAGAAAAAAGATTTCGAGGCCCTGCAGCGCGTGACGGAGGAGGACTGTCTCGACATGCACCACGTGATGGAGACGAGTGTGCCCCCCCTGCACTACCTCAATGCCGAAACGCACCGAATCGTGAATGCCATCAAAGAATTGCGATCGAAGGAACACATTCCCGTGCTCTTCACGATGGATGCGGGACCAACAGTCCACCTCGTGTGTCCAGAAGAGGGCAGAGCAGCGATTCTCTCCTTCGCACATGCGCAGAAGGGGTGCACGATCTTCGAAACAAAAGTCGGACCGGGAGCATCGCTGATCGGATAGATTTATCCAACAGCAAACAGAACACAAACAGTGAAATGTTTGGAGGTCCGCCGCCACTGGGGGTGAAGAGGAAGGCCCTGTCCCGCTCAAGAGCGGGAGGTGCCGACGCATCGGCTCCGAAGCCTTGGAGGAGCCGAAAGGAGGCACAGGGCCGGGCGGAGAGGGGTTGGCGGCGGTGCGCTTCTCTTTGCTTCTTTCTCTTGTCGGGAAGACAAGAGAAAGAAGGAGAAATCATCATCAATACGCTACAATCTTTTTCCATGGATCTCAGAACTCTCCCTTCCAGCCTCAATGCGGAACAACGCTGTGACGAGCGTCGCAAACGCGTCGAAGCGGAACTGGGCGTCGATCTTTCGACCCTCCACATGAATGAAGAGCGTATCGGCCAGGCCGACGAAAAGAACTGCGAGCAGATGATCGGCGCCGTACCGCTTCCCGTTGGAATTGCTGGGCCGCTCGCGATCACCTTCAGCTCCGGCGAAAAAACAGATGTAGCTCTCCCGCTCGCCACAACTGAAGCCGCCCTAGTCGCGAGTGTGAATCGCGGATGCAAAGTTCTGTCGACAAGCGGAGGCGTTTCGGTGAAATCTCTTTATCACGGCATGTCCCGATCGATAGTGTTCAAGCCAAAAAATAAGAATTCTTCCGCTACTTCTCTCCCCGTCGGGGAGAGACCGAGTGAGGAGGAAAACGGCGCAAAAGAACATTCGTACACCATACAGATCAAAGCAATGGAGCCAGAGTGGAAACGCATCGGCGAATCGACGAGCGGACATCTGAAAATCCTGCGCCACGATCTCGATGAATCCGACGGCTACACCTTTCTCACGATCTTCTGTGACACTTCCGAAGCCATGGGCATGAACATGACGACGATTGCTGCGCAGGCTATTGGAGATTTTCTCGCAGAGGAACTTGATGCCGAGCTCGTCACCGTCGCCGCGAATGTGGACAGCGACAAGAAGCCGAGTAGGCGCACGCACGACCGCGGCCGCGGGTACGAGGTCACCGCGAGCGCACTGATCCCCTCTTCTATCATCGCGGAAGTGCTGAAGACAACTCCCGAGAAGCTACTCGCAGTCGCTGACGCAAAACTGCAGGTGGGATCCAAAGTCGCAGGAGCGATCGGCAGTAACCTGCATGCGGCAAACATCGTCGCTGCGCTCTACCTCGCCACGGGACAGGATGCGGCGCATGTGGTGGAAGGCTCACTTGCGGATACAACAATTACTCCGGCACAGGACGGCATCGCCATCCAGATACGCCTGCCCGCCCTCCTGGTTGGAATCCGCGGCGGCGGAACCGCTCTGCCGGCGCAACACCAGTGTCTTTCGCTCATCTTAAAGACAAAAACGAAGCTTCAGCCTCCCCTGCAGCTCGCAGAGACGATCGGTGCCGCAGTTCTCGCAGGAGAATTGAGCCTTCTGGCCGCACAGGCAACACAGACGCTGGCTTCTTCGCACAAAAAACTCGCCCGGTGACCGTATTGGAGTATCAGTGATCAGAATATCTGAGTATCAGTGAAAACCATCGTACACCAAGCACTGATATTCTAATACTCTGATATTCTGATATTCCCTTCACAAACCCAAGGGTAGAATCCCACCGGTTCTATGTCATCTCCCCACTCCGCCATCGTCGGCTTCGGCATGTACATCCCCAGTCAGCGGATCACCGTCGAAGAGATCGCGAAACATTGGGGCAGGGATCCGCAGGAGATTGAGAGTGGACTGGGCGTGAAAGAGAAAGCTGTTGCGGGGGAGGGCGAAGACAGTTTCACGCTCGCATTCGAGGCGGCCCGTCAGGCGATCACCCTCTCGCAGATCCCCTCTTCACAGATCAGCGCGATCTTCGCGGGATCCGAAAGCCACCCCTACGCCGTGAAGCCGACGAGCGGGATGCTTGCCGCCGCCTTAGACCTGCACCCGTTCTCGTTCTGCGCGGACTTGGAGTTCGCCTGCAAGGCCGGAACGGCAGGCATGCAGATCATCGATGCTTTCGTGCGGAGCGGCCAGATCACCTACGGCCTCGCCATCGGCACCGACCGCGCACAGGCCAAGCCGGGCGATGCGCTGGAGTACACGGCGGCAGCCGGCGCCGCAGCCATGCTCTTGGGTCCCGAGACAGACGCCCACGCGCTCTGCCGCATTGAGCACACACTCTCCTTCACCACTGACACGCCGGATTTCTGGCGGACCGCGCACGCTCCCTACCCCGCCCATGCGGGACGCTTCACCGGCGAACCGGGCTACTTCCTACACGTGCGGCAGGCACTTCAAGGCATGCTCGACGTGACGAAGACAAAGCTCACCGATGTGGACCACGTCATCCTGCACATGCCGAACGCCAAATTCCCCGGCAAGATCGCCAAAGAATTCAAAATCAGCAAGGAGCAGATGCAGGAAGGCTTCATCGTGCCCACGATCGGCAATACCTACAGCGCCTGTTCGCTCTTGGGATTGGCGCACGTCCTGCAGAAAGCGAAGAAAGGCCAGCGCCTCCTCCTGGTTTCGTACGGTTCCGGAGCAGGTGCCGACGCTTTCCTGCTCACCATGCTCCGGAACGGAGTACAGTTACCCATAGACGAACGCCCGCTCCGGTACATTTCCTACGGGGAATACCGCAGAAATGAGGAGAAAACAGCAGTTTTGTAACGTCGCCGGAGCGTGTAGTATCTTTCAGACATTCTCATGCAGAAGGAACTTTCGCTTGTTGGAATCGGCCAGACCAAATTTGGAGAGTGGTGGGGCAAAAGCCTCTCATCTCTGATGGAAGAAGCAGTGGACGCGGCCATCGCCTCCGCCCCCTGCTCCGCGCTCGATATCGATTTCATCGTCGTGGCCAACATGCTCGGGGAATCCACGAGCGGACAGGCGCATTTGGGAGCGCTCGCGGCGTCGCTGCTGCCCCACCATCCTCCCGCCATTCGCGTGGAAGCGGCCTGCGCTTCGGGCTCCGTGGCCATGCACACCGCCTGCGCACTCCTCGAGAGCGGCCGCGCCGAAACGGTGCTGGTCGTGGGAGCCGAGAAGATGACCGATGCCTCGGGCGATGAGATCACCACCGCGCTGATGGGGGCTGCGGACAGCGAAAAGGATGCTCCCTCCGGCCTCACGTTCCCCGGCATTTTCGGGCTCATCGCCCGACGCTACATGCACGACTACGGCCTGACGCGGAATCAACTCAATCTCGTGAGCGCGCGTCACCACGCAAACGGCGTCAAAAACCCCTTCGCACAGTTCCGGCAGGAGATCGCCCCCGCGCAGATCGGCACGAGCACGCTCGTGGCGGATCCGCTGCGGCTTCTGGATTGCTCACCGGTGAGCGATGGTGCGGCAGCCTGCATCCTTTCCACCAAGCACCACTCTCCCATTCGCATCGCCGCCTCCCAGACCAGCACTGATACGGTGAGCATCACCGATCGGCCGCTCATCACCTCCTTCGCCGCAACCAAAGACGCCGTCACGCGCGCTTTCGAAGAGGCAGACATCGCGGCAAGTGACATCGCACACGTGGAACTGCACGACTGCTTCTCTATTGCCGCCCTCATTGCACTCGAAGATCTGGGCTTCGCAGAGCCGGGAGAAGGAATACGGTGGTACGAGCAGCCACAGACGATGACGGTGAACCAGAGCGGCGGGCTCAAGGCCTGTGGCCACCCGGTCGCCGCCACGGGCATCAAACAGATCATCGATGTGAGCAAGCAACTGCAGGCATCCGGAAAGCCCTGGGGCCTCGCGCACAATTTCGGCGGAGCCGGTGCCACCTGCTGCGTCCATATTCTCCATCACCATGCGCACGCCTGATTCTCCCGCTCTCGCCGCCCGCTCACAGTCACGCCGCAGAGCGCAGATGCTCCCGGGCACCCTGCTCTCGTTCACAACGGTCACGCATCCGCCGAAGGGTTTTCCGGATCATGCGCGCACCATCGGGCTGATCGAACTCACCGACGGACACCGTGTCATCGGTCCCCTGACGGGCTCTCTGGAGCCACAAATCGGCCAGACTGTGATGCCGCGTATGCGCCTGAGCCGCGTGAATGAACAGGGGCTGCGGCTCTACGATATTGCGTACGAGCTGACGACACGCGTGGCAGGAGTGCAGGAGAACGAAAAGAAACTTTTCCCCGGCTACATCCTCGCGTTCACGGGACCGTCGGGCGTGGGCAAGACCACCGTCTCTCTGCTCCTCACAAAAATGCTCAATGATTTCACGGCAAAGGTCCCCATCGTGACGAGCCGCGAACCGAAGGAGGGGGATGATCAGGAGTATGACTATGTCTCGTTCCAGGAGTTTGAACGGATGCGGTCGAACGGAGAGCTTGCAGCCTGGACACGCATTCCCTCTGAAACAGAAGAGCGATTCTATGGCTACCGCAAGAGCAATATCGCCGCCATCTGGGAGCAGGGAAAACTCCCGGTTGTCGTGACAGAAATGCAGCTGCTGCAGTGCCTCGCCCATGAGTTCGGCAGGCGTTCGATCCTCTCGTTCGGATTGCTGCCCCCCGGCGAGAGCAAGCGCGCGATGCTCAGCCAGCTTCTGCACCGCATGCGCGCCCGCGGCCGCGAAACGGATGCACAAATCGAGGAACGGCTGACCAATGCCCAGGCCGATTTGGACTTCTTCACGCGTGCCGGACACCTCTTCGACTACGTCCTCGTGAATGAAGATCTCGACACACTGCTTCAGGTAATCAAGGGACATGTTTTGGCGCTTGCCAAAGCCTAATTCTCTCCACTCACTTGCTCACGTCCGCACCGGGCCTGAGCCTTCCGCAACAAGGTCATTTGTGCTATAATTACTAGATTTCTCGCGCGTGCGCGCGCGTGGAACAGCAACACAAAAATTCATGTCTCTTCATTCGCTCATGTTCGGCTGGGAGTACCCGCCACGCCACCTCGGGGGACTCGGAGTCGCCTGCCAGGGACTCGTGCGGGGGCTCATCAACCAGAATGTCAAAGTAACACTCGTCCTCCCATTCGCAGCCGACGGATCGCAGGAAAATGTGGACGTGCTCTTCCCCACCGAAAAGCATATTTCCACCATCCGCGTTGCCAGTCTGCTGCTGCCGTATGACTCCCCTGATCAGTACGTACAGCGCATACAGGCCATTCCGCGTGAGACGGCAGAGATGTACGGGGATAATCTCGGACAGGCGGTACACATCTTCACCGAAACGAGTGTGGAAATGACCAGGGACCTGCAGCCCGATGTGGTGCACGCCCACGACTGGATGACGTACGAGGCCGGCACGCGTTCCGCGCGCTTCCACGGTAAGCCGCTGGTGGCGCACATCCATGCCACCGAACTCGACCGCACGCACTTTCATCCAAACGAGTGGATTTACGGACGGGAGCGATGGGGCTTTCAGCAGGCTGACCACATCATCGCTGTGAGCAACTACACCAGAAACATTCTCATCCAGCACTACGGCATTGATCCGGACAAAATTTCCGTCGTGCATAACGGCAGCAGTGAATCCCGGCACGTCGAATCTGCACAGCAACCAGAAACGACTACCCCGACAAAGAAACGGCCGATGGTGCTCTTTCTCGGGCGCCTCACGATACAGAAGGGACCGCTCCACTTTTTGGAAATGGCCTCGATGGTGCACCGGCTGCGGCCGGACGTGCAGTTCGTGGTCGCCGGCGACGGGCACATGCTCCCCTCGCTCATGGACCAAGCGGTCCAACTGGGCCTGGAGGATTGCATCATCTTCTCGGGCAAGGTATCGAATACCGAAGCGCGCAAACTCTATGCCCAGGCGAGCTGCTTCGTGATGCCCTCCCTCTCCGAACCGTTTGGACTCGTGGCGCTGGAGGCAATCGCCCAAGACACACCGGTGATTCTGAGCAAGCAATCCGGAGCGAGCGAGGTGATCGGGCACGCGTTCAAGGTGGACTTCTGGGATACCGAAAAAATGGCGGACTGTGTGCTCACGGTCCTGCGCGAGGCGCCGCTCGCCTCCCAGCTCATCTCCGAAGCGCCGCGCGTTCTGCAGCACCTCACATGGGATAACCAGGCGGGAAAGGTGCTCTCCATCTACCGAAACATCCTTCATTCCTAACCCTCCCCTCATCCGATCATGCCGCCTCTCGTCTGCCTCTACTTCCGGCCTCCGCAGGAGGCCGCCCACCGAAGCTCCGAACGGAGCGAAGGCGGGCAGGTCCGCTCGGGGATCACCTCCTGCTACGGTCGGCAAGTCTCTGACATCCTTCCCCCCGCATCACGATGAGTCCTCTTGTGTGTCTCTACTTCCAGGTTCACCAGCCCTACCGCCTGCGGGATCTGAGGATCACCGAAATCGGCAAAGGTACAGAGCCGGATTACTTCGACCATGAGAAGAACCGCTCGGTCTTCCGCAAGGTTGCGGAGAAGTGCTACCTGCCGGCGAACCGTATGATGCTTTCGCTCCTGGAGCGGTATCCGGATTTCGCCATCGCCTACTCGCTCTCGGGGGTCTTCCTCGATCAGTGCGAAGAGTACGGAGAGGACGTGCTGGAGAGTTTCCGGCGCCTGGGCGCAACGGGGCGGGTCGAATTCCTCGCCGAAACGTACTACCATTCGCTCTCCTCCATCCGCGATACGGAGGAATTTTGCGAGCAGACCACGCTCCACATCCGCAAGATCGAAGACCTGTTCGGAATGACGCCCTCCATCTTCCGTAATACCGAGCTGATCTACAGCAATGACTTGGCGCAGACCGTGCGGCTCATGGGATTCAAAGGCATTCTCGCAGAGGGAACCGATCACCTGCTGCAGGGCAGGAGCGCGAACCTCCCCTACATGCCTCCGCGGTTCCGGCTGCCCCGCAGCAAGGAAATGCTCATCGCCCGGCACCGTCCGCTGCCGCAGAGATCGGAAAATATCTCCGTTCTGCTCAAGAACTACCGCCTCTCTGACGACGTGGCGTTCCGCTTTTCAGATAAGAGCTGGGTGGGATTCCCGCTCAAGGCGGAAACATTCACCGACTGGCTGCTCGGGGGCGGCGGGCACAGCGTGAACCTGTTCATGGACTACGAAACATTCGGAGAGCACCAGTGGGAAGACACCGGCATCTTTGAATTCTTGAGGACACTGCCGCGTATCTGGCAGGAGCGTGGCGTGCACACAGCGACTCCCTCGCAGGTGCTGGCCGCCTGGGAGCAGACCACCGCGCCCATCTACGATGTCCATTCGTTGATCTCGTGGGCCGATACCGAACGCGACCTTTCGGCGTGGCAGGGCAATCAGATCCAGACATCCGCGCTGAAGGCCATTCACGAACTCGGCCCGCTGGTCAAAGCAACGGGGAACGCGAATCTGATCAATACCTGGCGAAAATTGCAGACATCCGACCACTTCTACTACATGTGCACGAAGTACTGGAACGACGGAGACGTACATAAGTACTTCAGCCCTTACGATTCCCCCTACGAAGCGTACCGCCGCTACAGCCACGCGCTGTGCGATTTGAAATCACGCGTGGAACCAAAACAAAAACACAAACAGCACACAGCACACAGCAAACGTCCTAAGTCCTAATCCCCAATCCCTCATCCCCAAAAATGCCCCGCTCCCTCGTCATCGGCAACGGTCAGATCCTCGCCGGCTTTGACGATCGCATGCAGATGCGCGACCTCTACTTCCCCCATGTGGGAATGGAGGATCACACGGGCTACGGCAACGTGCACCGCACGGGAGTCTTCGTCGAAGGACGCGGGTTCGCCTGGTTCTCGGACCCCTCGTGGTCGGTGGAGCCGAAGTACCGGCCCGATTCCCTCGTGGGCGAATCGAGACTGCGCAATGACCGATTGGGCATCGAGCTCATCGCGGAAGATTACGTCCATCCGTTCTACAACATCCTCATCCGTAACTTCCGCATCCGCAGTACGGACGGCCAGGAGAAGAAGATCCGCGTCTACTTCCACCACAACCTCTTCATCTACGGTGACAAACAGAAAGACACGGGCTTCTACGAACCATACACCAACACCATCATTCACTACCGCCAGAAGCGGTACTTCCTCATCGGCGGAGAAACGAGCAATCCGGATGCCGCCGTCACCGGGCGCGTGAACATGGGAGAATACCAATCCGTGCTCCACAGCCGCGAACGGCTGGGGACCTGCGGCATCGGCAGCTACAGCATCGGCAAAGCCAACTACCAGGGCTACGAAGGAACGTGGAAGGATGCCGAAGACGGAGCACTCAGCAACACCACCATCGACCAGGGATCGGTAGACTCCACCATCGGGATTCATGCCGTGCTGCGGCCGGACAGAGAAACCACCGTGACGCTCTGGCTCTGCATGGGCAAGGATCTTGAGGAGGTGGTGAACCTGCACCAGATTGTGATCAATGAAGGGCAGGAACGCCTGCAGGGCAACTGCCACAACTACTGGAAAAGCCTGGTCCTCATGGCGGATCAGAAATTCGGCACGCTCAGTGACTCGCTCGTCAGTCTCTACCGCCGCAGCCTGCTCCTCATTCGCCTGCATGCCGATAATCGCGGCGGCATCGTGGCCGCAGCCGATGCAGACATCATGGCGTTCAACCGCGACACCTACACCTACGTGTGGCCGCGGGACGGCGCCTTCATCTCGCTGGCCTTAGACCAGGCGCAACTGCACGAAGTCACGCGACGCTTCTTCGAATTCTGCGCGCGTGTGCAGACGCCCGACGGCTACCTCCTCCACAAGTACAATCCCGATGGATCACTGGGATCCTCGTGGCACCCCTGGTACCGCAACGGCGAGGCACAGATGCCCATTCAGGAGGACGAGACAGCCCTCGTGATCTACGCACTCTGGAAACATTTCGAGCGCGTGCAGGATTTCGAATTCCTGCAGGAGATGTACGAGAAGTTCGTCAAGAAAGCGGGTCAGTTCCTCACGGAATTCCGCGAAGAGGCAACGGGGCTCCCCTTCCCCAGTTATGACCCGTGGGAGGAGCATCGTGGCGTCTTCACCTACACGGTCGCGACTGTGGTTGCCGGCCTGCACGCGGCAGCGCAGATCTGCCAGATTCTGGGGCACCACACACACTCCGAGCGCTTCCACACCGCTGCAGACGAGACGAAGCAGGCACTGCTCTTCCACCTCTACGACGAAAATGAAAAACGGTTCGTGAAGATGATCCGCCGCCAGGATGGCCGCACCGTTGAGAAGGACCTCACGATCGATGCGAGCGTCACCGCCGTCTGGAAACTCAATGTGCTCCCCGCCAGCGATCCGCGCGTCATCTCCACCATGCAGCAGATGCAGCGGGCCCTCACGGTGCACACGCCCATCGGCGGCCTCGCGCGGTTCACGCATGATGTGTACCACGCCAAAACCCCCCTCACGAACGAGATTCCCGGCAACCCCTGGATCATCACCACCCTGTGGAATGCGCAGTGGCTGATCGCGCAGGCGAAAACACCGGCCGATCTCGAGCCGGCGCGTGCGATTCTCGAATGGACCGCACAACGCGCATCGAAAACCGGCATCCTCGCCGAACAGGTGCATCCCCTCACGGGGGAGCCGCTCTCCGTCGCCCCTCTGGCATGGAGCCACGCCACCTTCGTCGAGACCATTCTGCAGTTCGTCGACAAGGAACGCACGCTCACGCAATCCTGATGCCTCATGGTATGCTCCCCCTATGCGTCCTCTCCTGTTCGCGGCCACAGCGCTCACGCTCCTCTGCATGTCGCCTCTCGCCTACGCGGAGCCCGGTGCATCATCGGTGAGCTCTGCATCCTCGGGCAGTGGCGGCGACATCTGGGCAGTGCGCTCGGCGCGGGCCGCCTCGTTCGGGCCACGGTGGACCTCCTTTGCCCCGCTCTACGCAAGCTGGATGACCAAGTGGCAGAAAGCGCACAGCAAACTCACGGCACACATCGCACGCTGCCACGACTCCGTACGCAGCGCCAATCGCGATACTCTGCTCACGGTGACGCTCCAGTGTGAGCGTACCCAGCTCCTCACAGAGAAAGATGCCCTCACGATCGAACGGGAGATCATCGCACAGTGGCCCAATCTCTCTGAAGACAGAGCGGCAGACATGCTCGCGAAGATCGACGCACTCTCGAGCGCCATGCAAACGGTGGTCGACGGCATCGACGCCCACGTCTTCCCCACGCTCGCCGCCCTGCGGGACGTGCGCCGGAATCTACTGACACAGTACCGGCAGCCGTACTGGCTGGCAGGAGCGCACCTCCGCGTAGATATCAGCCGCACGTGGGTGGCACACTTGCTCCTCACACTGCAGGCAGCACTCGACGAGGGAACACCCACCTCCGAAGGGGCCCAAGCCCTCGGTGAAGCGGTCTCCTGCTATACCACCACCGAGCGTATGCTTGAAAACGGAGCGGGCGAAACGACCGTTGACCGCGTGTCCGCCGCCGTCTCCGAGGCTCGTGCACTCTTCACACACTGTCGTGCGTTCCTGGATGAAGCACAGCGTCTCTCGGCATCATCATCTTCAGCCTCTTCCCAATAATCCCCCATGTTCCCGGACGATAAAGACAACAACGGCAAGCCGACTCCTCCTCCCCCGCCTCCCGAGCAGCCGCTCCAGGAGCAGGATGACAGCAATCTCGGTGATGACTTCACCAAAGCAGGCGAAGGTCAGGATCTGACGAACGCCGATCAATGACCGCTCCTGTGGATCCCGCTCGGGCACTCGATACCGCACGAAAAGCGGCCCAAGCTGGTGCGAAGATCGCGATGAACAAGCGGGCATCTCTGGAACGTCTCGTGATCGAAGCGAAGGAGGTCACCGATTACGTCACGGACGTGGACCGCGCCGCGCAAGCCGCCATCATCGCCATGATCCGGAATGCCTACCCCGATCACCGTATTCTGGCAGAAGAAGACGGAGCAGAAGGACTGGGCGATCCTTCCTCCCCGTTCCGCTGGATCATCGACCCGCTCGACGGCACCAAACCCTACGTGCATGGAAAGGACGAGTTCGCCTGCATCATCGCGCTTGAGGAGAACGGACAGACCATTCTCGGCGTCATGGAACTGCCTGCAAAGAACGAAAGCTACTGGGGAACGCGCGGAGGCGGTGCGTTTTTGAACGACAAAGCGATCACAGGCCTGCGCGCGACAAAGGATCTCGATGACGCGATCCTCTGCACGAATATGGGAGGTAAATCGCGCGGAACGGACAAGATCATGACCTTCACACATCCCCGTTGTGCCTCGCTGCAGAATTACGGCTGCGCCGCCGTGGAAATGGCCGAGATCCTCAAAGGGAAGAATGACGGCATTTTCTTCGATGGTGTGCACCTGTGGGACGTGGCTCCGGCCTGCCTGCTGATCGAAGAGGCAGGGGGCCGCTCCCGTACCGAACTCAAAGACGTGAACAATCCGAGAGGCGGCGTGCGTTGCATCGCCTCGACGCAATCGATCTTTGAAGAGCTGTGCCGGTTCGTGTTCAAGAACTAACAACAAAAAAAACACACAATCGTCCTAAGTCCCAATCCCTAATCCCCAATCCCCAAATCCCACCCCGCCTTCTTCAATAATTCTCCCAGCAGAAACACTGGTAACCCGACAACCGAAGACCAGTCCCCTTCGATCCGCTCGATCATCATCTGCCCTAAGCCATCGATCTGAAAGGAACCGGAACGCCCTTCCCAAAGTTTCGTCGAGATCCACCAATCCACTTCTTGCGGCGAGAGCCGCTTGAACGTCACCGAAGATGTAGACATGCCCTCTTGCGCTTCGCCTTTCGGATCGAGCACACACAGCCCCGAATGAACGAGAGATATCTTTCCGCTCTGTAACCGAATCATGGAACGTGCCTCATCCGCGCTTCTCGGCTTTTCGAGAAGCGTGCCGTCAGAAGCCATCACAAGCGTGTCGCAGCCAATGATCCATGCATGGGGATGCACGCTGTGTGCGCGCTCTGCTTTCAGGTGCGCGAAAAACTGCGCCCGCTCAACGGGATCGCGATGCGTCACGTCACTCTCGTCCTCCACGCCCGTCACGTACACTTCAAAAGGAACGCCGAGCCCCTCGAGCAGCTGACGCCTCTGCGGACTGGCCGATGCGAGAACAAGCTTGTGTTGCACAGAAACATGGTAGCGGAAAGAAATACGGGAAATGAAATAAACCCGCCGCGAAGTTGTGGGTGTCTCCGACGGTCCCCAATTACCGCTCGACCGGAACCGTCATTTCGATGCGATCCTTAAGCGTCGAAGGCAACGAGGAACGCTGCAATGTACGGATCTGCTGCAGATCATTGGTGAGTCCTGTGGGAGCAGCATCCTGCAGTTCCCGCACGAGCGAGGTGCAGAGCACGTACATCGCCGTCGGGAGCTTTTTGGAGCAATACTGCACGCGAATGGCGCGCCGCATGGCCAGCCGATCGCTGGGGGCCAGATCCTTGATGGTGAGACCGCCCGCAGCCGCATGGGCCGAGGCAGAGGAGGAAGATCTCACTTCCTTCCCAATGGCAGGAATCGGCTGCTTCATCTCGATGGCACGCTGCACGGCCGCAATCCGGACCATGTCGTTGAGCGTAGGACAACCCGTGTTCTGGAAGTACTGGTCCTGCCGGTCGATGCACTCCTGCTGCACGATGGCATAGGCCTCGCAGGCGGCATCTAGCTTCTCTCCCACCCGCCCGCAGCGGGCATTGAGCCGTGTGAGAGCGCGACGGGTCGCGCGCGACTCCGCCTGGTTACCCAGTGCTTCATCCTGCAGCGTCTGGCTGTAGTGGCCACCCTGCTCTTTGAGCAGTGCAGTGGAGAGCGGAATGGCAATGACAACGGTGAGGAGACCGGTCATCGCGTATACGGAGAGTCTGCTGCGCTTCATAGGAGTGTGTGTGAAGAGATCTACTTATTATAGCAAATCTTCACTTTTAGAGCAATCCAACGGCCTTTCGCACGCGTTGCATGGTTTCTGCGGCAATCACACGGGCGCGGGCATTCCCCTGTTCCAGCACTGCAGCAATTTCGCGGGGCTTGAGGGCGGCGCGGCGGGTGCGCAGCGGACCAAAGACATCCATGAATGCCTGCAAGAGACGCTTCTTGCCATCTGCATAACTCAAGCCGGCACGGTACTCCCCTGCCAACGCCTCGGCTTCTTTCTTCCCAAGGAAGAGACGGTGAATCTGGAAGATCGGACACGTGTCGGGATCTTTGGGATCAGTCATGCCCTTCGAATCGGTCTGAATGCCCATGATCGCTTTCTTCACCTGGCTCTCTTCGGCGAAGAGCGGAATGGTGTTGCCGTAGCTCTTGCTCATCTTGCGTCCGTCCGTGCCGGGCACGGTGGCCACCTCGGCGCGGATGTGCGGCTCCGGCAGAGTGAAGACCTCGTCGAATGTGCGGTTGAATTTGGTCGCGATATCCCGCGCGATCTCGACATGCTGCTTCTGATCACGGCCCACGGGCACCACATTCGTCTGGTAGAGCAGAATATCCGCCGCCATGAGCACGGGGTACGTGAAGAGCCCTGCGGAAGCCGCGATGCCCTGACTCACCTTGTCTTTGTAGCTCACGGCCCGCTCCAGAAGCCCCATCGGCGTCACGGTGGAGAGAATCCACAGGAGTTCCGTGTGCTCCGGAATCTTCGACTGCTCGAAGATCACCGCTTTCTCGGGATCGAATCCGCAGGCAAGGTAGTCAAGCACGATATCTTCGCGCGCCTGCTTGAGTTTTTCGGCGTCCTGCATCGTCGTGAGCGCGTGCAGGTCGGCGATGAAGAAAAAACTCTCATCTGATTTCTGCGCCCACTCCAGATTCGGCTTGATGGATCCGAAGTAGTTACCGAGATGGAGCTGACCGGAAGGTTGGATGCCCGAAAGAACTCTCATGGAAGAAGTGTAGCAGAGAAGGACAGGAAAAGACGAAGGACGAAGGACTAAGGACAAAAAGGAATATGAAGTGATCGGCAGCACAAAAAAGAACCCTTCGTCCTTAGTCCTTTTCCTTTAGTCCTCACACTCAGTTCTCTTACAGATTTCTCAACCGCTTTAACACCCCTTCAAATACCCTTGGCACAGGGGCTTCGATCGTCATCTGCTGCCCCGTCACCGGATGCGGGAACGAGAGAGATGCAGCGTGCAGAAAGAACCGCCGCAGGTGAAACTCCCGCGTGAAGACCCGGTTGGCCGCTTTGGTGCCATACTCCTCGTCCAAGAGGAGCGGATAGCCGATACTCGCGAAGTGGCGCCGGATCTGGTGGTGGCGGCCCGTTTCGATTTCCGCTTCCACGAAACTGGAACGTGCAAAGACATCGAGAACCCGATACGTCGTCACCGCGGGAACGTTCCCCTCCCCGCGCGCAGGAAGCGGAGTGCGGATGACACCCGTCTGCCGCGGCAGGCGTCCGGCGACGAGCGTGCGGTAGGTCTTGCGCCAGCCGCGGAATTTGGATTGGATCACTGCTTCGGCCACCCGCTTCGTCCGCGCGAAGAGGACAACACCCGATGTTTCAAAATCGAGGCGGTGCAGAGCCCTGAGACCGGGGTAATCCTTCCGCAAAAAATCGAGGAGCGACAGCGTATCTGATGTGCCGGAGCCAGCTACGACCAGTTCCCCGGAAAGCTTATTCACGGCGAGCAGGGAATCGTCACTGAAAAGGATGCGTCGACGGTCGATCATGATGGGTAGCCTAGCACTTAATGCGCCGCGAGTTCCGCTGCGAGGTCGGGAGCAGTTGTTTCCGGTTCACCATCTTTCACGTCACCATCAATGTAGCTCTCTAATCCGAGCCTCTTCAATTTCTCACGATTCTCTTCGCTGATAAAACCGCAGTGAATCTTCACCTCATAGGCGAATCTTCCCACTTCGTGAGACTGAGGAGCACCGGCTCCGCCATTTTCCAGACGAGCAAGGCGGCCTGTAAGTTCTTCCTGGAGTGACGGCATGGACAAAGCTGGGAAAATGAATATAAAAACACAATACGAGATATTATGCATTTTCGTCAATTATTCTCCCTCCTTTCTTGCGCGTCCCCCCTCAGGCTTGCACACAGTGATCCGGCCGCTGCACCTCCGGGAGCATCTTCATGAAGGTGCCGTACTCGTTACTGGCATTCCAGATGGTGAATCCGCAGGAGCCGGAATCGAACACGGCATCGATCTGGTCCCTCAGGTTCTTCTGCGTGATGCCGTAGCCCTGAATCCACGGACGGAGCTTGTAGGCCTGATCGCCCAGAAGCTCGCGGTACCCCGTGAGCGTGCGGTACACCAGGTAGTACATGCGACTGCGCGGATGCTTGGCGGGATTGTAGTAAGAACCAGCAGCGAACGTGGCCGGATACGCCATGGGAGAAATCACGTCGACCAGTGGGGCGAAGCGCGCGATATCCTGACCCAGAGGCTCGAAGTTCACCGGAAAGTTCCAGCCGAGAATCGCGTAGGTCGAAATGCCGAGCTTCGTGTGGCCGCCGGATTCGTCGATCACGCGGCGTGCCATCAGGAGGAATGCTTCGATACGATCTGCCTTCTCGCTCCCTTTGAGTCCGACGGAGGTCTGCGCGTACTCCGTGGGATAGCGGATGTAATCCAGATTGATCTCGTCGATGCCGGCGGCAACGACGTCACGCAGAATCTGCTCATTGTGCATGAGCACCTGCTCGTTACTCGGATCCACCCACACATTCCCCACGCTGCGCCCGGTCTTGGGGTTGTGCATCTGCGTGTCGGGGAGCGACTGTGCGAGATTGGGATCTTTGAGCGCCACGAAGCGGGCGATCGTCGTGACTCCGCGCTCGTGCGCCAGACGGATCACCTCGGGCAGATCGTAGGACGGAACCACGAGATCCAACTCATTGGCCATGGGGGCTGCTGCATGAAAGTGCACGGTTCCCGCTTTCACATTGAAGATGAGGGCGGATCCGGTGAGTGCACTCAGCCGATCGAGCGTCTGAAGGAAATATTTTTCATTCTTCACGCTGCTCTGTGTGAAGAACACGCCAATTTCCTGCGGGGGGAGAGGCGGCAGAGAAGGAATGGGAGCTGCGGGCTCCTGCGGCGGAACGATGTCTTCGACTGCAGGAGGAATTTCCTCTTCGGGCGCAGGCGGTGGAGGGAGCTCCAGTGGTTCTTCAGTGGGAGGGGGCGGGACCGCTTCAAAGGGAATGACTTCCGGAGCGGGAAGCAGCGGTGCCTCCTCCGGCACACTCTCGTCAGAAGAGGAAGATGCGGAGGAAGGGATTTCTGCAGGGATGGGTTCGGGCGGAGCCTCCTGCTCTGGGGCACTGTGCAAACGAATCTCCCGCTGCTCCACTGTAGATTCGATGTGCCGCGGTCTGAACGGCGTGCGATCGAAATTCTCAGGAATCTGGCGTGCGAAAACCGGCAGGGCGACATCGTGCTGGAAGAGCGCCACCGATGCTCCGAGTCCGAACATCAGAAACCCCATGAGCCCGAAGAGGGCGAGGGTGCCGGGACCACCCGGAAACCGGCCCGGAGAGGGCGAAAGAGCATGCTCAGCCGCATCATGTGTGGAGTTCTGCAGCTCCGAGAGACAGGCGGCATGTGATGTGCTTTCGTCAGGCATGGGGTTGGATGTGTGGTGTTATGCATATTATACTATTTTTTCACAAAAAATCAATGTCTCGTTTCAAGAAAACGTACCGTGCGTCCCAGTTCCCAAGTTCCCAAGTTCCCTATTCCCCAGTTCCCTCTCCCTAGATGATCGGCTCCTCAAACTTTTCTTCCACACTGGAAATCTCATCTTCTTTCGGTGGCGCCGCAGCGGCTTCATCCCATCGTTTCAGCATCTCTTCCACCTTCTTCTTGGGATTGCAGTATTTGGCACGTGACCGCGCGATGATCTCCTGCGTGTGATCCTCTTTCGACTTCGGCACATCCACCGTGCGGCCCGAAAAAGCCTCGCGGATCTCGCCCTTCACCGACATTTTGACGTAGAACTCGCGCACGCCCAGGTTGATGATGTCACGCTCCTTGAAGATCGGCTCATACTCCTTCTCCAGCACGACGGCATCTTCCGCACCCACGCGGAAACTGATCATGGAGCCCACGTTGCCGAAAACCGTCTGCCGGATCCGCGCAGAGAGCTGGCCCATGTACTGGTGAGCGATGGTGAGATCCAGATGGTACTTGCGAGCTTCAGAGAGGATCTCGTAGAACGTATCGGTCGCAAAGTTCTGGAACTCGTCGACGTAGAAGTAGAAATCCGGACGATGTTCCTCCTCCACGTTCGCCCTGCTCATGGCGGCCTGATACATCTTGGTGATGATCATGGAACCGATGAGCGAGGAATTCTCTTCGCCCAGAAGCCCCTTCGAGACCTTCATGAGCAGAATTTTCTTGTTATCCATGACATCGCGGATATCGAATTGGGCCGTGGGCTGGCCGATGATATTGCGGATCATGTTCGTGGCCACGAACTGGCCCACCTTGTTGAGGAGGGGCGTGATGGCTTCGGAATCGAACTTCTCGCTCCACGCGGCGAATTCCGAAACCCAGAAGCTCTTCACCACGTTATCCTGGATGCGCGCCACGATCTTCTGGCGGTAGTTCTTGTCATTGAGCATCTTGAGGATCGAGAGCACCGTGGTATTGGGACTATCGAGGAGCGCCAGCGTGGTGTAGCGGAGCACGTGCTCCAGACGGTAGGTCCAGTTGTCGCCGAAGAGCTTTTTGAAGATGTCGAGGAACCCGATGGTGAGCTGCATCTTGTAGGCCTCATCCACCTTCGCGAGCGGATTGAAGGCGATGGGGAACTCGGTATCACCCGGGTCGAAGAGGATCACATCCTCAATGCGGCTCTTGGGCACGTGCTTGAGCACGCAGTCGACTAGATCGCCGTGCGGATCGAGCACTGCCACTCCCCTGCCGCGCTCCAGATCCTCCTTGATGAGGAGCTCGAGGAGCTTTGATTTGCCCACACCGGATTTGCCGACCACGTACAGATGACGCCGGCGGTCTTCGAGGCGCACGCCGAATTTCACGAAGTTGTTGTGATAGTTCGTGATGCCGAAGGTGCTCACATCCTTCTCGCCGGACCGGGGCAGATCCTGCGGCGGATCCGATTTGCGCGCGAGCACGTGGACGATGTGATGCACATAATCCGCATTCGGCAGATGGAAGAGCGTGGCGACCTCCGCAGCGCTCAGGATGTAGGCGGTTGCATGCTGTCGTTCGCGGTACCGACGAAGAAACGATGCCACATTGATGTCTTTGGAGGAGACAAACCCGTTGATGTCCGAATCATTGAAGTGATAGAAGCTGTTCTTCACTGCTTCGAGCTTGCGACTGGCCTCCTCCTCGCTCTTACTCAAGTACGCGCAGCGGATGGATACACGAAAAGGCTTCGTCTGCTCCTTCTGCTTGGCCGCCTCATAGCGAACGGACTGAATACCTTTGCGACCCTCCTTGCGCAACCGATCGCGCACGGAGAAGTACTTCTTCAGGTTCGCGAACTTGAACCGCCAGCTCCGACGGAAGTGGTAGAGAGCATCGTCGGCATGCGGCTCCACGACGATCTGTACCCAGACCTGCTCGCCGCTGTCGATCTTCGAGAGCACTGAGAAGAGGCGTGACATCGAGTCCTCCTCGAACTTGTCATACATCTTGATCGGGTACACATCTCTCTCTTTGAGTGTGAGCTCACACCCGGCAAGGTGATGCTTCTCTGGATGCAGCATCTCCGTGTAATCCTTGGTCTCGCGGATCTCGGCATCGGGGAACGAAGCGTAGATGAGACCCTCGATCGTCTCTTTGTACTTCTCACCCATGACCACGTAGAAGTACGTGTACTGCTCGTAGCCGAAGTACTCGAACGAGAAGCGCTCCTCGGTGACGGTGTTGCGCAAACTGACGAGCAGATCCTGGAATTTGGATTCCAGTTTCCTGTTCTCCTTCTTCCCCTGGGGGACCACGATGTGGAGGTAGCGGAGATTGGCCATTTAAGCCATATTCTTCAGTATTTTGGCTCTTTTGTAAATAGTTTTCACAGCTTCAGTAGACCTCTTTTAAGTAGCAATTTTCGCAATAAACCTTCTCCGGTTTGTCTGGCGGGTAGGTCGTCTCAATGGGTTTCTGGCACTTCATGCATTCCCGCTTCCAGAGCTTGCGGGGATTTCTGAGTGCAAGACGACGGTCGTAGCGCTCGTCGGGATGGAGCCGCGGCAGCGGAAGTTTCTGTCTCCGGTAGAAATCCAGCTCCTGTTTGAGAATCCGGAAAGGACGATGGGTGACGGGGCAGACAATCGCCCAGTTGATGACATCATCGGGAATGTCGTCTATGGAATCGGGCAGGCTGCCCGCGGGGATCGTTTTCTTCACTTCAGGATTCTTCTCCACGATCTTCCTCCAGTGGAAACCCCGCTCCTTCGCCTCGCGCTCGGTGAGCGGCATGTACTCGTGTGCCAGCGATTCGTT
Organism: Candidatus Peribacter riflensis; assembly: GCA_001430755.1. Lineage (GTDB taxonomy): Bacteria > Patescibacteriota > Gracilibacteria > Peribacterales > Peribacteraceae > Peribacter > Peribacter riflensis. Next base: position 722,241 of record CP013062.1, read on the forward strand.
GTACCCGAATGGTGAGTATTGCGGCGGAAAGTAGAGTCCCCATTCCCCTCCCTTCTGCATGTGTTCAATGATTTTTGGAACAAGCTGCTCGTACTCCTCTTTCGCATACTGCTTGTTGAAGATGCAGTACTGCTTGCGCTGCAGCCCCACGCACCCGAAACAATCCTTGCAGTGGAAGCAGTACTCGCAGTAGAGCAGATTTTGGCTGTGGAAGACGAAAAGGCAGTAGGCCGTATTGTACGTCTCGATCGTTCCGAGGGTCTCGTACGCAAGCTCCGGCTTGATGTACATGTTCGAGCAGTCGTAATTATCCTTCACCTGCACTCCCACCGTCACGTACCGGCTGTCCTGGCTCTCATTCACGTCGTAGCAATCCTGGCAATGTTTGGAATTCTCGATGAAATCGCCCGTGCAGTGCTCGCTGTTCACGATGTTGGCATACCGATGGACCATCTTTTGCGCCATCTCCATCCACTGTTTCCGCATTGCCTCCATCTTTGCGAACGATCCATGCAACTCCCGGATTTTTCTCTCGTATTCTTCCTTGGAGAGCGGCTCATTGAGAAAGTGATACTGCTTCTGGCGGAGATTGGAACAGAGGCAACAATTGCTGCATCCGCTCAAATTTGAGGAAAAGAAACAGTCGCTGCAATTCGTGGAGAAGGAAACGAAGGAGCAGTTGTAGGACTTGAAGACGCTGAAGCACTCGTAGCAGAGTTCGGAATTATACAAATAGGAACAGTCCACGCTGCTCTTACAGCTCTGCAGGAGTTTTCCGTAGTAGCAATCCTCGCAGTACTCCGAGGAATTGATGAGATAGCAGTTCCTGCAGTAGCCCGTGCCGGCGGTGTAATCGCAATTTTCGTTCCCGATGACCATCGAGCCGAGGCGCGGAACAGCTTTGTGCAACTCGCCAAATTGCACGAAGAACGGACGGGAAAAATCAAAAGGACGACCGTGCTCCATAAAATCCCTGCCTTCAGCATTCCACTCCTCGTGCGTGTACACGGCATCCGGCGGCCCCCAAAGAGGCTCCTGATGATAGATGGAGACCATGTCCTTGCCCGTCAGGGTCGCCGTCCTGCGGTAGAAATTGCGCTCGTTCCTGTGGCACGTGCGGATCTTGAGACGGCAATCGGGGCAGTAGACGGGGAGCGGAGGATGGACCTTCGTTGCACCGAATGTGAATGTCATCTTGCACAGAAACTCCTCCTCATCGGGATGAACCGTGAAGGGTTGCTTGCACCAGGGATTGCGGCATAGCTGTTGCATAGAATGCTAGTGTAGTTAATTTTGTCATGGTGAGCACTGCCTGCCCGGCCGAGCCGTTCGGACGGGTCGAACCATGACAAACATACTAATAGACCTCTTTTAAGTAACACTCCTCGCAGTACACGATCTCCGGCCGCTCGGGCGCATACGTTGTTTCCATGGGTTTCTGGCATTTCATGCAATTGCGGCTCCAGAGACGGCGCGGATTGCGGCGCCAAATCCGCTCCAGATGGCGCTCGTCGAAGCACGCGCGGGGCAGCGGCAGGTGATGCTGACGGTAGAGAGCGAGCTCCTGCGGGATGATCTTGTAGGGCTTACCTGTGCGCTCGCAGGTGAGGATCTGCTCCGTGATGTCATCGGGAACGTCTTGGATATCAACAGGAAGAGAGAGGCGCGGCCCCTGGTAAGCGGATGTCTGGCTCTCGGTGTCCTCGCGCCACTTCCAGCCACGCTTGGCCGTATCATTCTTCGTGAGCGGAAAGTACTCCTGTGCCACGGTCTCGTTGTAGCCGAAAGGCGAGAGTTCCGCCGGAAGCGGCTGGCCCCACTCCCCTGTTTTCTTCATGTGCTCCACGATCTTCGCCTTCAGGCGCACGTACTCCTCTTCGGAGTACTGCTTGTTGAAGATGCAGAAGCGCTTCTTTTTCAGCCCCGAGCAGGCGAAGCAGTCCTCGCAGTACTGGCAGTGATCCAGATATTGTGAATTCTTGGAGTAGAAGCTCACGAAGGTGAACTGGGTGTTATACTGGTTGATCGTAGAGATGGTCCCGTACGTCAGTTCGCAGCGATCCACGACCACGTGACCGTCATAACAATCCTTCGACTTGAAGCTGAAGATCAGGTAGCCGCAATCCTCCAGATCCGCGCTGTCGTAGCACTCCACACAGTTCCTGCAGTGCACGATGTGGTCGCCCGTCACGTTCTCATTGCCGTTGCCGTCGATATACTGGTGGATCTGCTGCTTTCCGGCCTTCTTAAGAAAGACATCGCGGGCCGACGAGAGCGTGCGCATATTGCCCGTGTTGAGCTCACTGAGCTTCTTTGCGTACTCCTCTTTGGAATGCTGCTCATTGAAGATGCAATACTGCTTGTTCCGGAGCCCGAAACAACCGAAACAGTTGTGGCAACCCTTGCAGTCACTGAGGAAGAAGCTGTCACGGCAATTGTGCGACTTCTCGGAGTGGGCGAGGTTGTAGGACTCCGAGCAATCCACACACTCGATGCAGAGCTCGCACTTGAAGCAGTTCAGGCACTCGATGCAGCTTAAGCAACTGTCGATGCCATAGGAGTACAGGCAGTCCTCGTCGTGGTCCGAGACGAAGATCATGTGACAGTTCTTGTCCTGCTGCGCACCGTTCGTGTAATCACTGTTCACATTGTTGGAGGTAAAGACCGAGATCTTCGGCGTGACCTTCATGAGGGCATCGAACTGGGGGGAAAAAGGCCGGTTGAAATCGAAGTCACGACCATGTTCCATGGCATCCCATTTGTCGGTGTACCACTCGTGCTGATCGTAAACTTTGTAGGGACTGTCCGGCGCATAGACTGAAATGATCTGCTTGCCCGTGAGGTCGCACTTGCGGTGATAGAGTCGACGCTCGTTGCGCCACGCAAAACGCTCTTGGCGCCGGCACGTGGGGCAGAGAGTCGGATCAGGCAGTGAAACCTTCGTGAGGAATGAATGCTCCTGCGGCAAGACGGTGAAGGCCGATCGGCAGCGACGGCAGGTGCTCATACGTGAGTAGAATTATTGAAAAAATGTGTACTGATATTAAATATCACCTGTTATTCAGTCAATACAATGAATTGCATAATGACGATATTTATATCTATATTTGATTTATTGGCTCTTTCTCGTATATACTATCTGTAGTAATATAATTACAACAAGATGGTCATCGCAGAACTTCAGGCACTCGGCTTACAACTGGAAGAAGCGAAGGTCTACTACGCGCTCCTGCAGCTCGGTGGTTCCTATGTGAGCGCGATTGCGCGCAAGGCAGGCGTGCACCGCGTCGTCTGCTACAAGATTCTGGATGAGCTGGTTGCGAAAGGTTTGGTGAGTTCATTTCTGAAAAACGGGATCCGACACTTCGCCATCGAGAGCCCTCTGATCCTCGTCCGCAAAGAGCAAGAGAAGCTCGAACGCGCCGAGAAGCTTCTGCCTGAACTGCTCTCAATCACCAACGCACTCGCCTATAAGCCAAAGATCCAGTACTACGAGGGGCTGGAAGGCATGAAGAACATCTTCGAGGAAACACTCACGGCCAAGGGCGAATTACTCGGCTACACGAATCTGGAAGACATCCCCAAAGTCATGCCAGAGGACTTTCTGCGTGACTATGCAAAGCGCAAAATCGCGAAAGGACTTAAGACGCGCATGCTCTCGCCCCATACGCCGCGGGCACTCAAGTATCTGGAAAAGTATTACCCGAGAGGATTTGATCCGAATCTGGTCGAAATCCTCTTCGTGAACCCGCGCGAATTCCACTTCGAGTACGAAATCACGATCTACGGCGAGAAGGTGGCGATCCTCTCGCTCAATCCGGAGGAACGCATGGGGCTGATCATCGAGAGTCCGATCTACGCGCGCACGCAGCGTGCGGTTTTTCAGTTGGCGTGGCTCGGAGCCACGAGCTTCGTGGCGAAGTAGCAGCAAGTTTTGGTAGCCGTGGTTCTTAGAACCCCGGCTGCGGGACTCAATAGATCTCTTTCAAATAGCACTCCTCACAGTACACGATTTCGGGCCGCTCGGGAGCATACGTCGTTTCCATAGGTTTCTGGCACTTCATGCACGGTCGTTCCCAGATTGTCCGCGGATTCTTGAGTGCCATGATCCTTCGATGCCGCTCGTCGGGATGGAAGTGGGGAATCGGGAGTTTCATCTTTCGATAGAGGTCCAGCTCCTGTCTGATGATCCTGAAGGGACGGCCGGTGGCGTCGCACTTGATGGCCCAGTTCACGATGTCGTCGGGAACTTCATCAATGGAATCCGGCAGTTTGGATGCGGGAATCACCTTCGCAACCTTCGGCATCTCGTCGTTCTCCTCGCGCCATCGCCATCCCCTCTTCTCCGCATCCTGCTTTGTGAGAGGGAAGAAATCCTGGGCGACGGATTCGTTGTAGGCATAGGGACTATTTTTTATGGGGAAGAATTCACCGTATTCACCATCGTGCTTCATCCGCTCAATGATCTTCGGCACCAGCAGCTCATATTCCTCCTTCGTGCACTGTTTGTTGAGAATGCAATACTGGCCGCGCGTGTGCAGTCCGTCGCATCCGAAACTGTCGGATTGGTAGAAGCAGGAGCTTAAGTAAAGGGAACGCGGGGAGGAGATGGTACAGTAGCAGAAACGCGTCAGATAGCTCTTTTCGCCGCCCGAAGACATCTCGTAACAGAGCTCGATATCCTTGTCGTGCGAGGTCAAGTCCATGGAATCCTTTATGCCTTCGCACTCAAAGAGATATTTGGAGTCCTCAATGTTGAAACAGTCGGAGCAGTGGATGGCATTGCGGCAATTGGCGAGGTACGCACCCGTGGATCCTTCGCAGTTGAGCTGGATTTGAGAGCGCTTGGGGACGGTCACGTCGAAGGCAGCAAACTCCTGCAGAAGATCATCCGGAGAAACAGACTGATAGCGCCGGAGGATCTCTTCGAACGCTTCTTTCGTCCTCTGCTCGTTCTTGAAACAGTACTGCCGGTTATGGATGCCGCTGCACATGAAGCAGTCTTTCACGCCCGAACAATCCCTCAGGTAACTACTGGAGGAACACTGGCGGCAATTCACGAGGTGGTGCGCGCCGAAGCAGCCGTCGCAATTGGTACTATCCGCAGTCAGCTCGCAGCAGTTGAGTACATTGGAGTTGGCGCAATCTTTGCAGTACTGGCTCTTGCGGAGGTAGTAGCAGTCTTCGACGAAGTAGCTCCCCGGACACAGGTAGGCGTTCTTGCTGAAGGCAAGCAGAAGATTAAACTCGCAGTTTTCATTGTTGAGTTGAAGAGCAGCGGCCTGCGGCACCCTGTGCTGCAGTTCCTCGAATTGAGCAAAGAAGGGACGGCTCAAGTCGAACTCCTGCCCGTACTGCAGAGGATCCCAGCGGTCTGACCACCAGCAATCCGTGCAATACACCGGAAAAGGAACATCGGGACCAAAAGAGGAAATGGTCATCTTCTGGCAGAGATCGCACACTCTCCGGTAGAGACAGTGTTCATTGCGGAAAGTCTGCCTGCGCTGCATCCGGCACTCCGGACACAGAGTCGGCGACGGAATCAGCTCCTTTTTGCCTGCATAGACCGGAGAAATCTCTTCGTAGAACTGGAGATCACTGTCGGTGATCTCGAAGGGCTGCTTGCACCACGTGTTTTTGCAGGTCTTCTGCATCAACGAAAGTGTAGCAACAATTGTCATGGTGAGCTCTGTCGAACCAGGACAATTCCAATGTCATCCTTCGACAGGGCTCAGGATGACAAACGCGCTAATAGACCTCTTGTAAGTAACACTCCTCACAGTACACGATCTCCGGTCTTTCCGGCGCGTACGTGGTTTCGACAGGCTTCCGACACTTCATGCAGCTGCGGCTCCAGAGGCGGCGGGGATTACGAAGCGCCATGCGCTGACGGTGGCGTTCATCGGGATGGAAGTGCGGGACGGGAAGCTTCATCCTGCGATACAGATCCAGCTCCTGCCTCACGATCTTGAACGGACGTCCCGTTGCCTCGCAGGTGACCGCCCAGTTGAGAATGTCATCGGGAACATCGTCGATGGAGGCCGGCAGTTTCTCAGCCGGAATCGTCCTGCTTACCGAAAGCTGCTCCTGCTTCTCTTCCTTCCACGGAAATCCCCTCTTTCGGGCTTCGGACGGCGTGAGCGGGAAGAACATGTGCGCCGTCGTCTCGTTATAGGCGAACGGAGCGACACCAGCCGGAAAGAACTCACCCCACTCACCGTTCTTCCTCATGAGCTCGATCACCCGGGGGACAAGCTCCCCGTATTCCTTCTGCGTGTACTGCCTGTTGAGCACGCAGTACCTGCCGGGCTTCATACACACGCACCCGCACATGTCCGATCCTGTCTGAATGATGTCGCAGTAGAGCAGGTTCTTCGACCCCCATGACCCGTGTGTGAAGAGTGCGTTGTAGGAGCCGTACCCGAGGCTCAGGGAGTCGTACCCGAGCTCGGCATCCGTCGTGTGGCACACATCCATGAGGTCTTTGATCTGAAATCCCGTGAAGATGTAGGAGCAATCCTCTCCGTATGAGACATCGAAGCAGTGACGGATGTTCTTGGAATCCTTGAGGTAATCCCCCGTCACGTTGTCACAGCTCACCACCTCGCGCGCACGGTGGATACTCTGCTCTTTGAGGGCGGAAAACTCCCGCAGCACCTCCGCGAGTCCCCCGCCCGCCACGCGATCCATGATTTCCTTCTTCAGGCGCAGATATTCCTCCTGCGGATACTCCCGGTTGCGGATGACATTTCGCTTATTGCGCAGATTGGTGGAGAGCAGACACTCGGTGCAGCCTTTGCAATCGAAGAGGAAGGCGGAAGAGGAACAATTCGTGCAATTTTGTGAGAAGGAGAGCGAGTGGCACTTGTCGACATCGGTCACCTCGAAGCAGTAGTGCGATTCGGTGCAATCCACGGTGTCCACGCATCCGGTGGATTTGATGACCTGATACCCATACAGACAATCCTCGTTAAATTCCGCAGCAAAGATCAGGTAGCAGTTCTTGTTACTGCCGGAGTGATTGATGAAATCGGAATTCTCGTTATTCACCACGTTGAGCGCCATGCGTGGCACGGCATTCTGGAGCTCTTTGACCTGAGCAAAGAACGGACGGTTAAAATCTACTGCGCGACCGTACGTGAGCGGATCGTTTTTGTCGGACCACCAGCACTCCGTGCAGTAGACGGGAAACGCCGAACCGGCAGGGTACATCGAAATGATGGATTTCTTACATAGATCGCACGTCCTGCGATACAGACTGCGCTCGTTCCTCCAGAAAAGCCGGCGCTGCTGCCGGCAGTCGGGGCAGAGAGTCGGAGGAGGAATGGAAAATTTTTTGCCCCCGAAGACGGGAGAGAGCTTGTCGAGAAGGGCAAGGTCATCCTGCGTGACCTCGAAGGGAGTGCCGCACTGTGAACAGGACTTCTGCACGACCTCCACTGTAAGCGAGACGAGCGGATGAGCAACTCAAAAGAGTCTTCATGGAGAAATGAGTGGAATAGGGCTCCAGTAAGCCATTTTCAGAGATCGGATATTCTCAGATTCCTGTGAAGATCTTTACGCTCCGACGCCATTCCCCCACATCCGCTCGAACTGGTCGCGGTAGAGCGCAACCATTTCGGGATGCCGGATGATGACCACCCGTGGATGCTCCTGATCGCAGATAAAGTGGCGGACATGATCTTTGGTGTACCCCAGGTAATCCCTTGCAACGGGGATCGTGTCTACAAGGCGTGTGGTTCGCAGCTCCTTACTGTCACGTTTGGCAAATGTTTCGGATTCGGGGGAATGTGTGTTGAAAACGCGGCAGAACATGTTCCGGCTGAAACGCTTGTGGCGGAACGCCAGCTCCTCGGGCGCTTCGTCGGACATGCCGGCGATATTCCAGTAATTCTGCATCGATCCCATGCACAGAAACTCATCATCGCAAAAATCGGGAATTTTGAGGTACTCTTCCCGGAACGCATCCAACCCTTCGCGCACCTCGATCATTTCCCCATCCGTGTTACGGACATCAGCAGATTCCATGCGATCCAGAAACGGCAGGAACCGGTCGAGATCCTGCAATGCAAGCTGCACGCGACGAAGTACACGTTGCTCGGTACCAAGTTTTTGAATGAGACCCTTCAGCGTGAGCGGTGCGTACACCGATTGCTTGCGGTTCACCTTGAGCGCCTGCACCAGTCCCCGATCCTCAAGACGCTTCATGGTCCGGTAGGCCGTCATCACATTGATTCCGCTCCCGCCGATCAGCTTCGGCATGGCCGCGCGCTTGTGCTTGAGGAGCTCAAGGTACAGGGTCACCTCCTCTTCACGGAGGCCAGAGAGCCGTAGCAGATCCTGGAGTCTTCGGCGCATGGGGAAAGTATAGAAGACGGAAAGAGGATGTAAAGTTAAGTTGTCAATACACCTCCTTCAAGTAGCACGCCTCGCACAAAATCCTCCCGTCATACTCCTTGGGCCAGCTCGTCTGCGTTTCTTTCTTACACTTCCCGCACGCCATTGTCCGGAGCTCGCCATTGAAGGGAATCAGGCGGAAATTCTCCTGCAATCTTCGCATGTAGTACGTATACGGAAGCGGAACCTTCAAATCCTGCGCGAAAACCACATCCTCTTGAAGAATTTGGAAGGGACGACCGGCAACCGGATCCCAGTAGGGCGACGTGGTCACGGATTCATCTGCATGATCACTGCGATCGGGGACTTCGGAGGCATCCCGCGTGTCCGACTCACGGTGCTCTTCCCTCTCGCGCATCCGAAACCCTCTCTTCTTCCCCTCTGCGGTCATCATCGGCCAGACGAAACCTGCCAGACTCTCTTCGTAAGGATTTGCTGCAAAGTGTGGCGGAAAAAATTGGCCGTATTCACCCGTCTTCTTCATTGCCGCAATCACTTCTGCCTTTTTTCGCTCGAATTCCTTGGGTTCATAGGGCTTGTTAAAAATGTGATATTCCTTTCCCACGAGCCCGCAGCAACCGAAGCAGTGCTTGCATTGGAAACACTGCGCGCAGTACTCCATATACTTGCACTGCATGACGTTGTAGCCGAATTTCACGTCATAGCATTTGTCCTGCGGCTCGGTCGATCCGTACACGAGTTCCGATCCTACGGCGGCACACACGGTATCCAGGCAATCCTTGCCGCCGAATCCGCGAAACACATGCATACAATCCTCCAGTTCGTCGACGAAGAAGCAGTTCGTACATCCCTTGCTTGAGTAGATGTAATTGGAATCGCCACACTCCTGGCACTGATCCATGAAGATAGCGCGGTGCCAGGCATTCTCTTTCAGCATCTTCCCGAATTCCTTCTTCGCGTGCTCATAGACGGCGCGCGACCGCAGATCCCAGGACTCAAGACGCTTCTTATATTCCTCCTTCGTCAGCTGCTGATTGGCGAAGCAGTACGACTTGTTGCGAAGATTGGTGCAGAAGAAACAGTGATTACAGTTGCGGCAGTCGTAGAGGAACGCGCTCTCCGTACACTGCCAGCAATTCAGCGTGAACACGGAGCGAAAACACAGATGACTGTTGATGAGGTCAACGGAACGTTCACTATCGTAGGAGAAGACACCGAATTGGCTGTTCTTCACGTTAAAGACCCGGTAGCAGTAACGAAGATCTTCGTCGTTCAGTCCTGAGTGGCAGAGATAGCAGTTCTTGCTGTACCACCAGTCATCCGTGTACTCACAATTCTCATTGCCCGTCCCCACATTGTGCGCAATGGGGCAGCACCGGAAAAGCTCCCACATCTGCGGGAAAATCGGCTTGGTGAGATCGACCTCCGCGGAAGGTGGATCGGCATGCTTGATCCACTCATCCTTGTGCCACACGGGGTAGGGACAGTCCTGCGAAAAGACAGAAACGATCTGCTTACCGGTCTTATCACATTTCCGTTTGTGCAGCGCCCAGTGCTGCCAGAAAGCGCCGAGGATCTGCCAACGCGCAATCGGGTGGAGAGAGGGCTCACCCTCAATACCAAGCTTCTTTCTAAGCTCCATCTCGGCAGGAGCCACCTCGAATGTTTTGCCGGTGACGGGGCAGATTTTCGGCATGGAATATGTGTTTAGTATACCTATTTCTTTTAATGGTGTTTGGGAGAATGAAGCAGTACGAATTATGAATAATGCATGGTCGAAGCACCTTCATTCTTAATTCTTAATTCTTTATTCTCCTTAATAGACTTCCTTCAGGTAGCACTCCTCGCACAACACGGTTTCCTTGCGCTCAGGCGAGAACGTGGACTCCATTGCCTTGCCGCACGCGGAGCACGGCCGATTCCAGAGCCGGCGGGGAGGACGCAATGCTGTTCTTCGATCCTGCCGCTCCTCCGGATGCAGGTGCGGGAGCGGGAGATCATGCACACGGTAGAACGCGAGCTCCTGCTTCACGATGCGGAAGGGGCGGCCGGATACTGCGGATGTCACCGCCCAGTTCAGGATATCATCGGCCTTCGCCAAGGCTACGGCCGACGAGTCGGGAATTTCCGCGATTGTTTCCGGTAATTTCGCCGCGGCGATGACTTTTTGCACGTCCGGCTTCTCATCCGATTCATCGCGCCACGGATAGCCGCGCTTGAGAGCCTCATCTTTGCTTAGAGGGAAGTACTCCATGGCAATCGACTCGTTGTAGGCAAAGGAACTCATGCTCTTGGGGAAGAATTCCCCGTACTCTCCGGCTTTCTTCATATGAGCGATGAGTTTTTCGCGCAGTTTCTCGTACTCATCTTTCGTGTACTGCGTATTCAGAATGCAATACTGCTTCTTCTTCAGGCCCACGCAGCCGAAGCAATTTTTGCATCCCGTACAGCTGTCCAAATATTCGCAATCGCTCATATTCGTCGTGCACATGGTCGAGAATTTCAGATTGTAGACGTTGTTGCCGCATGCACCGCACTGGTACGCACGCTCCACATTATCGCCCCAGAAGGTGTAATCCATGGAAGACTTCACCCCCATGGAAACCCGCTGACAGTAGCGGCAATCCTCCAGATCCTTACAGTCCATGCAATAGAAGGCATTGCGGGTGTTACTGATGTGATCGCCCGTCGAGTGCTCATTGTGCTCGCCCTGCACGTAGCGCTGCGGCTGGGCGCGGAAGAATTCCGTCACGTTCTTTCTCACCATGGCGATGCCGGAGGAGGTATCGAGCCTGAGGGTCGTTTTCCGCTTCTCGTATTCCTCTTTCGTGAGCTGTTCATTCAGGATCATGAACCGTTTCTGGCGCTGATTGGCGCAAGCGATGCAGTCACGGCATCCGATACAACTTTTGAGGAAGTAACTGTCCGAACAATTGTGACAGTCCTGTGAAAAAAACAGGCTGTGACAATCGATGCAATCCAAACACTCGTAGAGAATTTCACTCTTATGACAATTGAAGCAATCCACCATGTCCTTGCAGTGGTAGACACGGTTTGAGTAGAGACAATCCTCAACGTAATCCGCTTCCGCGATCAGGTAACAGTTTTTGGAATACCCCGCATTGTTCACATAGTCGCTGTTCACCATCGTCCCCTGAATCACGAAACGCGCCTGATGAGGAACGCGATTCCTGAGCTCCATGAATTGTTCAAAGAACGGACGGGAAAAATCGATGTCCTGCCCGTACGTGAGCGCGTCCCAGCCATCACCCCACCACGCTTCGGGGCTAAAGACCGGAAAGGGATGATCGGCGTGAAACTGCGACAGAATCCGCTCCCCCGTGAGGTCGCACGTTCTCCAGTAAAGCTTGCGGGAATTGCGCTCGAGCAGGCGCCGCCGGAGCCGGCACTCGGGACACGATTGAGGAGCGGGAACTTCAAAATCATCCAAAAACCTCTGATCATCCGAAGAAATTTCGAAACTCGAGCCGCATTCGACGCACTTTCCAAGCATCGATCAATATACTTCCTTCAAATAGCATTCCTCGCAATAGACGATCTCGGGCCGCTCCGGCGCATAGGTCGTTTCGATCCCCTTCTTGCACTTGGCACACTGGCGCTTCCAGAGCTTATAGGGGTTGCGCGAAGCCATTCTCTGCTTATGGCGCTCATCGGGATGCAAATGCGGCACGGGGAGCTGCATCTTCCGGTAGAAATCCAATTCCTGTTTGACGATCTGAAACGGGCGAGCCGTCGCCTCGCACACGATGGGCCAATTGAGGATGTCGTCGGGAACACCGGCAATATCCTCCGGCAGCTTGTGGCCGGGAATTGTCTTCCCTGTCTTGGGAGCCTCTTCTGTCTCGTCGCGCCAGCGCCACCCATTCTGCATGGCAGATTCTTTCGTGAGCGGGAAGTACTCCTGAGCGATGGTTTCGTTGTACGCAAAAGGACTGAGGTCTGCCGGCAGGTACTCGCCCCACTCGCCGCTGGCACGCATCGATGCAATGATTTTCGCCACCAGATTTTCGTACTCGTCCTTTGTATACTGCTTATTCAGGATGCAGTAGCGTTTATTCTTGAGCCCCACGCAGCCGAAAATATTACTATTATGGTGACACTCGAGCGAATAGTAGATGTTGGATCCGTACCAGACGTAGAAACAGGCCATCGATGATTCCAGATCGACCGTGGAACAGACGCTGTAGCAGTACCGGTCTCCATCCGGAGCGCAAAAAGCACAGTCCTGCGTGCAGAGGGTTTTCGGCGCAAAGTAAACGTTTCGGCAATCTTCACAGTCCTTGCAGTCGAAGGCGTTCGAGCAATTTTTGGAATTGTACACACTGTCCCCCGTGCAGTTTTCGGAAGCATAGATGTGCGCATGTGGGTGGGGCAGTGATGCCTTGATTTCAGAGAGCGTCTGCCGAAGATAGCCGATGCCCCCCTGGGAAAGCGCGGAATATTCCTTTGTAAGGCGTGCGTACTCCTGCGCTGAATACTGCTTGTTGAAGATGCAGTACTGCTTCGCCCGCAAGCCGAAACAACCGATGCAATCGGTGCAGCCCAGACAGTCTTCGATCATCGTGCAGTTGCGACAGTTCCGGCAATTCACGAAAAACCGGCAGCCGTAGCACTGCTCGGATGCCACACCCTCGTAACAGAGTTCGCTGGAGTACACCGCCAGACAGTCAACGCAGTCTTTACAGTACACCACGAATTTCCCGTAGAGGCAGTCTTCGTTGTCCCCTGCACCGAAGATCAGGTAACAGTTCTTCTGGTTCAAGGCATAGTTCGTGTAGCTGCTGTTCTCGATATTCGTGTTATACAGGCCGACATGGGGAACTTCCGCATACAGCTCTCTGAGCTGCTGTCGCATCGTCTTGGAAAAGTCGTATGCACGACCATAGGAGAGCGCCTCCCATTGGTCCCCCCACCATGCATCGCGGTCGTAGACCTTATACGGCATATCCGGAGCATAGATGGAGAGGATGGGTTTGCCGGTCAGGTCGCAGGTGCGGCGGTAGAGCTTGCGCTCATTGCGAAAAGAAAGGCGCAGTTGTTGTCTGCATTGCGGGCACCGCGTCGGCGGTGGAATGAGCTGTTTCAAACCACTGAAGACCGGTGAAACACTTTCGTAAAACGTGAGATCCCCCTCTGCGATCTCGAAGGGCTGCTTGCACCAGCCGTTGCGGCAAATCTGCTCCACAGAAGGCAGAGTAGCAGAATCCCGGCTAGGCGCCCGTCGTGTTCTTAATGACCTGATTCGCCGCAAAGGTCATGGAGAGGTACGGCTGCGCAGCCGGCGTGAATTGCGCATGCTGGTGCAGGTTCTGCTGTTGCCAGAGCCTGGTCACTTCAGAGCAGTCCATCGCCCCATCGTAGCCGTTCTCTTTGTTCTGGACGACGCCGTTCTTGAGGAGCTTGAATGTCCAGTGCAGGTGCGGGCCGGTGGAGCTGCCGGTATTGCCGCTCAACGCGACCGGATCGCCCTGCGAGATGGGCTGCCCGTTCTTCACGGTGACCTGTGAGCAGTGGGCAAGGACGCTGCGGCGCGTGGGGCCGTCGATGACCACGTACTTGCCGTAGCCTGTCGCCCCGTCATCCTTCACCGTTACAACACCGTCATGCGGCGCGAAGATCTTCGTGTCCTCGGGCACACCGAAATCGAACCCGTTGTGACCGAGCCAGCCGTACTGCTGGTAGATCTCTTTATTCTGACCGAAACCCTGCGTGACGGTGGGCGTACCGGGGAGCGGAGAGAAAATCACAGAAGCGTGCGGGAAGGAACGAACCCTACTTTACCGCGAAGACGCCGATGCGCCAGTGCCGCCGATCTGAGACTGGAAGAACGCGATGATCGGCTTGTCGCCCGTGAGGCAGGTGGTACCCGTCCAGAGGAAGGGAACACCCACGCTGTCGGTGGCGTAGCCGCAGTCCTTCGCGTGCCGCGCCATCTCGCGCGCATTGGATTTGTTGTAGTACACCTCTTTACGCGTGAAGGAGATCTTCTCCTCTACGTTATTCTCCTCAACGAAGGCATCCACAATGGCGCAGTGGGGGCACCCCTGCCCGTAGTACAGCACCATCCCTGTCGTCTCGCTGCCATCCGAGGACCGTGCGAGAAAGAAGACCACGACGAGGAACACAATCACGCCGGCAAAGCCGAGGAGCATGGTGCGCATCCCGCTCTTCCTGCCGTTTTCCTGTGACCAGTGGAGTGATGACATAGCCCACACAGGGTAGCGAGAAATACGCACTTGTCTACTGCGAAGACCATCTTCGTGGAAGCATCGGTTGGTAGCAACCATGCAGGAAAGGCTCACAGAGCGCAAATACTGACATAAGATGCCAGAGGTCAGGAAGGTCATACCCCCTCCTCAGGTAGAGGATACTGCCCCGGCAAGAACCGCGTTGAACAAGTAACCGGTGAAGAGGATCCCCATCCCCACGACGAACGCGAATGTCAGGATGAGCCTCGTTTTCATCACGCGGCGGAGGATGAGAAATTCCGGCAGCGACAGACCCGTGACCGCCATCATGAATGCGAGGGACGTTCCGGCCGCCACCCCCTTCTCCGCAAGCACCGCCACGAGCGGCATGATGCCCGCCGCATTGGCATAGAGAGGGATGCCGAGCAGCACCGCGAAGGGAACGGCGTACCAGCGATCGGCTCCCGCATAGGCAGCGAGGAAATCTGCGGGAATGTACCCGTGCATCCACGCGCCGACTCCCACCCCCAGCAGCACGATCCACCACACGCGCTTCAGGATCATCCGCGTGTAGCGCTGTGCGAACGCGAGGCGCTCCGGCCACGTCTCCGGCCGTTTTCTGGCACTGTTCTGTGGGCCCTCCCCTCCCCGATCCACCAGGTGCTCGAGCTTCAGCGCTCCCAGGATCATGCCGGCGACGATCGCAATGGTGAGTCCGCTCACCATATAGAGGAGCGCGATTTTGAGCCCGAATGTCGCGAAGAGGAGCGCGAAGGCCACCTCATTCACCATCGGCGACGCGATGAGGAAAGTGAAGGTCACTCCGAGCGGCACTCCGGCCTCCAGAAACCCAAGGAAGAGTGGAATGGCGCTGCAGGTGCAGAAAGGCGTGACGACGCCGATACCGCCCGCCATCACGTGCCCCGCCAGGCGCCCGCGGCGCGAAAGGAGGGAGCGGATCCGCTCCGGCGGGATGAAGGTGCGGATGACCGTGACAACATAGATGATGACGATGAGCAGCAGAAAGATCTTGAGCGTGTCTTCGATGAAGAAATGGATTGCCTCGGCCAGATGCGACTCTGGGCGAAGCGAGAGCACACCATACGTCATGGCATCGGCGAAAACGGCAAGAGGGCGAAAGAGATTCATGATCGGTGAATGCATGCATTCTACTCCAACTGCGTTCTCTCCTGATCTTTTTTCTCAGAAGAAATGGCTTGCCGCCGATGAAACGGCCTGCAATCCGGTCTCTGGTCAAAATGCCTTCTGTGTGCTACAATAACTAGATTGTCTCATAGACACATCACCCACCGGCTCGACCTCTTCTGTGCAGTGCTCAGTGCGGTTCTGCTGCCCGCCGCCACCGCATGTGCGCAGTCCTTCACCCTGGATTTCGACAGCCTGCAGGCAGGCGCCGCAGAGCAGAGAAGCGACGCGTATATTCTGGAAGGCGGATTGGTCTCTCTGCAGGCTGCAGGTGAAGCGGAACATCGTCAGACACAACCAGTGGGAGCGGTGTCCTTCTGCGGGAACAACGTGCAAGAGAACGGAGAGGAGTGTGACGGAACGGACCGTGCGGGAGTGACCTGTGCGTCTCTCGGATTCACCCAGGGAGACGTGCTGTGCACCGTGACCTGCACTCTCGAGAGCAGTGCCTGCACCAACAACGAAGCGGGCACGACCGCGACTGCAGGAAATTCAGCACTAGGGAAGACCGGCGGAGGAGGTCGCGGGAGGAATGCGCCTGCCGCCGCTCCATCCGCTGTACAGGCCGCTCCAGCATCTCCAACACCTGCTCCCTCTCCGGAAACACCCTCCAGGCATGCCTCCCCGGTAGCACTGGTCGCCGAGACGGCCCCCACAATGGCCGCGCTCCCCCCCTCCATCGAAACTGCGGAAGGGTTTCTCGCTGCGACAGTGCCGGATACGGCCGTCCTGCCTCTGGCTCCCTCTCAAAAGCAGGCTGCTGCTCTGGTATTTCCGGAACAACGCAATCCGGCGGAGCCAGCGCCAGAACCTGACCCACCAATGCTCTCCCGCCTCACAGCATCACTCTTGTCCTGGAAACTGCCCGGCGTGACGTATGCGTGGGGAGGCCTCATCTTCGCCGGAATCGTATCCATGCTCTTCTTCTTCCCGGCACCCAAAACCGCAAAGGGAAAAGCTCGACGCACATCTTCACGCCGCCACTCATGATGCCGAAAAGAATCTGCTCACTGGCCGTCTGCGCCGCGCTCCTCTTTGGCGCATCTCCCGCCTCTGCCGAAACGGCACCGGGCAATCTGCTCTACGAGGGACGGATATTGGATAGTGCACGGAATCCCGTCACCACCGCGATCGTGCTGCGCTTTTCCCTCTGGCAAACGGAGGACTGGGTTTCCGGCGACACATCGAGCGGTTCCATCAACACGGGCTCCGCGACCTACGGCGGGTGGTTCGAAGCACAGACCGTCACGCCGAATAGCAATGGAATCGTATCGGTGCGCGTGGGGAGCGACACGGCCCTGCCTGCCATGAATGCCGCGCAGCACACCTACTTCCAAGTGGAAGTGAAAGCCTCCGGCCAACCCGATACGAGTTACGAGCTCCTCGATCCCACGGGGGATGCGGGCGCGGATACCGTCGATCGCAGACTGATCGGATCGGTGGCCTACGCCAAGAATGCCGAGAGCATCGGCGGCCGCACAGCGGGAACGTCATCCGGCTCCCTGCTCCTGCTGGGTTCCGGCGGGCAGGTGGGCATCGCTCAGATGGCAAGCGGAACGAATGCAATGGCATTCACCGTCAACGCAGCGAATGCCGAAGGAGATGCAGTGCTGACATTCGGAAACGCGCTGCTCCCGGAAATGCTCCGGTTCTCAACCGCCGCGCAGCGGTTTGAATTTTCGGATGACGTCTATGTTGCAGGGGCACTCGACGTCGCAGGAACGATGTCAGGACAAGCGCTCCAGGTGAACGGTGCGATGACGGGCAGCAGCCTCTACGTCGCGCAAAATTTCTCCGGAGCCGGCTTGGCCGATTGCACCGCAACAGGCAGCAAGCTGCTCTGGGATGCCGCCACACAGCGCTTCTCCTGCGGCACAGATCAGAATGCCAACAGTCTGCCCGATACAGCCACATTCCTCGACACGACCACGGAGTCGCTGACGACGAGTGACGTGGACCTGTGGGACGGCCCCTATCCAAACATCACCGTGGATGCCGCAACGAACACGGTGCTGGTGAACGTGATGATTCGACTCGATGCGGATGGAGGCGATACCGAAACCGATGCGTTCTTCATCACACGAGAAACGGATGGAACGGACCCCACATGCACCGATACGCAAGTGGGAGAGATGTTCCATGCCAGTATGACCACGAACAGCAACCAATTCACCACGGCGCACGCAACGTTCGTCGATAGCCCCGGCGTGGCCGGAGAGGTGCGGTACACCGTCTGTTCCGATGCAGAGACCACCATCGGTACCGACAGTAACGATACGCTCTCGGTACGCTTCAACTTCATCGAGCTGGGACTCTGAGGAGCATTCAGCGCTTCTGGAGGAATAGTGACAATTTGTGATAATTGTTCTTTTAATATATAATAGTGTTATGGCAATTGCCCTGAGAACTGCGCATTCCCTCAGTACGAAACACCTCAAACTCATACCCAAACAGCGCATGATTTACCTCCTCGTGCTCGGCATCCTCATCTCTGAAACGATCGCCCTGAGTTTCCTCAAAGAGTACTCGATGCATCCGAATGTGCTGTATTACGCCCTCGGACTCCTCTTCTACGTCTTCGTGACATTGTTCCTCGTGAAGTCGTTCCAGTACGAAGGAGTGGGCGTGGTGAACGTGCTGTGGTCCGCCTTCTCCATCATGTTCGTCGTCGCTGCGGGCATCGTCGTCTTCAAAGAAAAAATCCATGCGCTGGAATTGCTCGGCGTCGTCATGGTCCTCGGCGGCGTGTCGCTGATACGGATATTTGAGTGACGACAGCCGAAAAGAAACTGAGCGGTTACTTCATTGAATCAGTACCGTGGTCTCGGTACCATGAGCTGCGTCTTTGGACGATTAGCTCAGCTGGTTAGAGCGTGCGGTTCACATCCGCAAGGTCACTGGTTCGAATCCAGTATCGTCCACCATCCCTCCTCTGCTCGGCATCTAATCGGATTGTCTCGCCTCCCATTCACCTGTCCCGAAGACCGGTGCTATCTGGATAGGGTATGTAGCGAAAAAGCACCTGATCCACATGATGATTTCCTACGTTGTCAGAGAAATTTACTCAGTAGCTCACCGATCTGCCGTACCAATTCCACGCCTCCTCCTATCGTCACGGCTTTCTCCAGTGTTCCGTAAGCTGCACTGATGATTTTTTTACTCGGACTTTGTTTGGATAGTTGGGTTTGGATTGTCGCTACATCAGCTTCAATATCCTTCTTTTTCTCTACGGGCAGATCAGAGGCATTCACCAACTTCAATAGTGATTCGAGTGCAGTAGAAACCTCAACATATGCTTCCTGCACAACAATATTGTGACTACCAACAACCACGTTCCTGCCCTGAATATTGATTACCGTTCTAGCTTCAAGTTGAGCAGGGGGCTGAGCGGCACGTTCTTCATCTGCAAGAAGCTGACTCTGTCTTACAAGTAGCGGATATGGCTCTACTCGCTGAAGAAAGCCCCATCCCATGATCTCATCAACTTTCGCTATGTATGCATCTATATGCTCTTGAGATGCTGAGGATTCTCCCGCATTCAATGCTGCCTGTTTTTCTAGCTCATACTTACGCTTGTAAATAGGCAACAGCGCTTTCAGGAGACGGCATGATGCATCGCTAATATCGAATTCCGTAGTCATCCAGTCTTGGAAATCGCGCATGCCATGCCTCCGATTGAACTCGTTCATAATGCTTCTATGTGCGCCTGATACGACAGAGAGTTCTTTCTCGATAGTGGCATTGCCTTTACGGTTTCTTTCGGCCAAGTAGGACTTATAGAGACCTAAAGCATCCCTGCAATAGCAGAGACTGTGGCCGCTAATTTCGATTGCTGGAGACATATCAGTCTACAATAGACTTTACCTTGCCTTGGAAATCCTCTAACCAGCTGCCTGCCCGCCGAAGTCCCGCAGATGCGGGACGTAGGCGGGAGCTAATCGTCCAACGTCGCCATGGTACCAAAGCGGAGCAGATCTTCAATCAACTATGCCTTCGTAAACTCCGGATCCATCATGAGTCTGCTTTCTTCGGGCAGACTCTGCCCCTGGTACTTACTAAATGGCTTCACGTTGTAGGGCTGCTCGGCCGGACTCGTCATGACCTCGAATGCCAGCTGGCACACGCGCATGCCCGGGTAGAGCGCTACGGGAAGGCGGTTTAAGTTGCTGATCTCGAGCGTGATCGTGCCCGAGAAGCCGGGATCCACGAACCCCGCCGTGGAGTGGATAATGATACCGAGTCTCCCTAAGGAACTGCGACCCTCCACACGCACCACCAGATCATCAGGCACGGTGATGGTCTCTTCCGTCACGCCGAGGATGAATTCGCCCGGCTGCACGATGAACGGATCACCCTCTTTAACCTCGATCGTCCGCATGTTGCCGTGAAAGCTCTCGGGCTTCTTGGGGTCCAAAACGGCAAACTTGCTGTGCTCGTAGATCTTGAAAACAGAGCCCAGGTGCAGATCCATCGAGGAGGCATGGATGTGCCGGCCCAGATCACCGCGCGCCGATGTGATCTTCACGCGGCCGGATGCAATGGCCTGCCTGATGTCCTTATCCGAGAGAATCATGAGGCGCGATCCTACCATAGAACAGGATGAAAATCGCGCGATTTTCCACCCGTGCGTGCGCGGATCGCGGTAGAATGCGGACCCATGCCGATCCACACGGATCAACTCTCAGACATTCAGGAACGTGATACTCTCGCGGAGCAGGAATATACCCCCGAAAAGGAGACGCTGGCCCAGAGGCGCAGCAACCTGATTCAGTACTTCCGCGGCTTCATTGCGGAGACATTCGACAAGCTGCACGTCGCCTCGGCGGAAGAAACGGAACGCCTGCACCAAGGGCTTTTGCACATCGGGCTCACGGAAGACGAAATCACCCAATGGGAGGAGTACCGCGATACTATCGCCGAACGACAGAAGGAATCAGCACATCAGCTTTCTGGGCAACTGCATGCGCAGCTCGACCGTGCGCATGCGGAACATATCATCACCCGCGAATCGAAGCAGCGCTGGCTGGACCGCTTCACGGATCCCTCGCTCGGTTACAAGGCAAAGGAGTACTTCGTGCAGCACCAGATGCCCTCCTACCTCGCCTCATGGGAAAAGGTGGCCAAGAAGCGCGTGAAGCTCCTCAATGATCCGAAGTTCACATCCCTCACGAAGACGGATGTATCGGATCTCGATACCTTCCAGAAAGGCAAAGACTTCTTAGACCTCCACTACGAGAAGCGCGCGGACTTGAATGCGCGCGTCGAGGCCGCCATCACATCCAAGGCGCGCGGCATCGAACATCTGCACGGCAGAGCCAAGTCGCTCCTCGAGACGGCTGCGGCCGCCGGCGCCGTCAACCGCGACAGGCTGGGACGTTGGCTCCTCGATAAGCTGAAAAAATTTCCCTCCGCGATGGCGCTGCAGGATTTCGTGGAGCATCAGCTGCCGGAGTACATCAAAACCTGGATCAAGATCCGGACGGAGTATGACTGGGTGGAAGCCAAAATGAAGGAATCCGTCCCGCAGGGATTCAACCGCCTCACGCCCGAGAAGTTCCTCCTCTTGAGCTATCCGCAACGTAAGAGCTACGTGGAGCAGGCGAAGCAGAGGCTCAATCTCACCGAGGCGCCGTCGCCGCGCGAGATGGAGAACATCAAGCTCGGCATCCGCCACGCGCTCGATACCAAAGACTGGGAAGAAGCCGACAGCCTGCTCAAGAAGGCACGCACACTCTTCGATCAGGGCAAAGGAGTGGATAAGGACCGCTTCGAGCTCGATTCCATGCAACGCTACCTCACAGAATTCCGGACAAAAGAGGAGAAAGAGAAACACCCGATGAACTCCGCGCGCGAAACGCTGGAGCAGATGCGCGTCGCGTTCTCACAGATCCCGAAACCCCTCCAGCCCCTGTACCTCGCCGCCATGAACGACCCCGACAAACTCGGAGCCGTTGCGGCCTGCACCTACAACCGTGTGTGGTGCCGTGAGCACGGGTACCTCAACGATGAACGCGAGAAAGAGCTGGAGCAGGACGCGACCGTCTCGACGCAGACGCTCGCCCGGGAAGGCAAGCACCGCAAGAAGGGGCTCGACAACGTGAAACTCGGCGTGGTAGCCGATAAGCAGCATGACCCGGCGGTACGCCGCTACGACGAGGGAGAGTGGGCTCCGACCATCATTCATATGCCACCCGACACCTATCAGCACTTCGATACCATTCTGGAGTCGCGAAAGAACAATCACGCCTTCCGCTACTGGACCACCCTCATCCCCACGAACGTCACCTACGAGGAGCAGCAGCACCTCGTGAAGAACGTGAACTGGGTGCTCAAGAGCGGCATCAGGAAGCTGAAGGAACAGGGTCTGATGTTCACGCTGACCGGCAATCCTCCGTCGCTGAATTAGAAGGAAACAGAGGAGGCAGAGGATGCAAAGGAAACGAAAGCACTGGAGGAGCGTATGCTATGATGCTCTCCTTCATCTTTAGTCCTTAGTCCTAAGTCCTCTGTCCTAAGTCCCCTACGCCCTACTCCTAACCCTAACCCTAGAAATGGCTCTCTACCGAACGTATCGGCCACTCGCCTTCGTGGATGTCGTGGGACAGGACCACATCGTGACGACCCTCGAGCAGGCCGTGATGCAAGACAAACTCTCGCATGCCTACCTCTTTGCAGGGAGCCGCGGCACAGGCAAGACTTCGGTGGCGCGCATCCTCGCCAAGCACATCATGACGCACGGCATTCCCGATGGGCCGCTCAAGCAGCAGATCATCAAGGGTATCGAGGAAGGGTCTCTCGTGGATCTGCTCGAGATCGACGCGGCGTCGAACCGCAGCATCGATGACGTGCGTGATCTGATCGAGAAAATCCAGTTCTCCCCTGTCGTCGCCGCCGCAAAGGTCTACATCATCGACGAGGCGCACATGCTCACCAAAGACGCATTCAATGCGCTCCTGAAGACCCTTGAGGAACCGCCGGAGTATGCGCACTTCATCCTCGCCACGACGGAGCTGCACAAGATCCCCTCGACCATCCAGAGCCGCTGCCAGACCTTCCCCTTCCGCCCCATCGAAGAGGAGGACATCGTCCGGCGGCTGCAGTACATCGCCGATCAGGAACACATCACCGTAGACCGCGAAGCCCTGCGGCTGGTTGCCCGGCACGTGGAAGGGGGCTTAAGGGACGCGATCTCGCTCTTAGACCAGATGCGCTCCCTCCCCAAGATCACTGTGCAGGATGTGGAGCAGCGCATCGGTGTCTCCGGCCACGAACACATCGAGCGCGTCGTCGATGCGATTCAGCGCAATGATCCGCCGGCGCTTCTCGATGCCGTCCAGGCGCTGGAGGAAGCCGGCGTTCCGCTCGATCTCTTCCTCCGCTCCCTGCTCACCCTCATCCGCTCGGAGCTGCATCACGCCATCGCGGAGAAAAAGCCGATCACAGAGCACATGCACGCGCTCGATATCCTGCTGGAAGCCGTGCGTGACCTGCGGCTGGCACCCGTTCCGGGGCTCGTGGTCGAAGCCGCCCTCCTCGCGCTCTGCGCTCCAGCAGGAAAGGAACGCGGCAGGGCAGAGATCCTGCCGGCGAAAGCAGCGGAGAAGGTGGAGAAGAAAAAATCCAAAGAAGAAGAGACTGCAGCAGCCCAAGCCCCCAAGAAAGAGGAGGAATCGGCTCTGTCTGGGGCGGAGATCGAGGCGCCGGAAGTCACACTCGAAACCATGACGGCCTCGTGGGAGCAGATTGTGGAAGAAACAGCGCCCGCATCGGTGCGCATGTCGCTCAAGAACGGTGAATTGCAGACCGTCGCGGGGCTGAAAGTCACCGTAGGATTCACCTCGGCATTCCACCGCGACAAAGTGGCGGCCACCGACGCGAGCCGCACCGTCGAAGAAATCATGCATAAGATCTTCAGGCGATCACTGAAACTGGAATGCGTGCTCGAGAAGGACCGTGAGAAGGACGGCACGAAGGAGAACGTCGTGAATCTCGCCGACGCGGCAGCGGAAGTCTTTTAGAAGAAGCAGAGGAAATTCTCCGTATGGAGAGGTATTCTTCAGGATGTCATTCTCTGCCTCCTTTGCTTCCTCTGCCTCCTTCCCTATGTCCCATATCTCCGAGCAAAAAACCGAGCTCCGCGCCGCCATCCTGGAACGCATTCAGTACATGAATGAACAGGCACGTACGGCCGAGAGCCGCTCCATCGCCCGCCGCATACTCGAAGAACTGCCGACGGACAGTGTGATTTGCGCGTTCTTCCCCATGAAAACAGAGCCCGACATCCGCCTCCTTCTCACGGAAATCATCACACGGGGTCAGGAGTTGTTCTTGCCCACATTCGACGGACACGCACTCGTCATGCGCCGGACATACGACCTGGCACACCTCATCACAAGCGACTATGGAATTCCAGAACCTGCCAGTGACGCGGAAAAGTTGGATGCGCATACCCCTGTCATTGCGCTCATTCCCGGTCGCGCATTCGCCGCAGACGGAGGACGGTTGGGCCGCGGCAACGGCGGCTACGACCGGTGGATCGCGTCTCATCGCAGCCAGAATGACCAGTCGCGCTACTACGGAGTAGCCTTTGACTGCCAGATCGTGAGTGCCGTTCCAATGGAGGAACACGACGTTCCGCTCGATGGATACATTTCTGCGCGTGGATTCACACTGGCACAGAAGTAACAACCTTTGTGTTCAGAAGGCTTTTCAGAGTGTAGGCACGTGGTAGGCTGAAGAAGCCCTCACCCCCCTCCCCTCTCTCACCCATGACGTACCTCCCCGCACTCAAGAAGACGGACCCGCAAATCCGCGACCTCATTGTCGCTGAGGAAAAGCGTCAGTGGTCGAAGATCCGCCTCATCCCTTCCGAGAACTACGCATCCGCCGCGGTGTTGGAAGCCTCGGGGAGCGTGCTCACGAACATCTACTCTGAAGGGTACCCGGGCAAGCGGTACTACGAAGGCCAGCAGAACACCGATCAGATTGAGACACTCGCCATCGAACGGGCAAAGGCAGCCTTCGGAGTGGATCATGCCAACGTGCAGCCGTACTCGGGCAGCCCGGCGAACATGGCGGTGTATGCGGCCGTGCTGCAGCCGGGGGACACGATCATGGGGCTCGCACTCGCGCAGGGCGGACACCTGACGCACGGGTGGAAGGTGAATTTCTCGGGCAAGCTCTATCACTCCGCGCCCTACGAGCTCGACCCGCAGACGGAGCGGCTCAATTACGACCAGATCTGGAAACTGGCGAAGGAGGCGAAGCCCAAGCTCATCGTTGCCGGCTACACCGCGTATCCGCGCATCATCGAATGGAACCGGTTCCGCGAGATCTGCGACGACGTGGGTGCCATTTTCCACGCCGACATTTCACACATCACGGGGCTCATCCTGGGTGGCGCGCACCCGTCACCGTTCCCCATGGCCGACACGGGCATCACCACCTCGCACAAGTCACTCCGCGGCCCGCGCGGCGCGATGATGATGTGCAAGGCCCAGTACGCCCAGGCCATCGACAAGGCCATCATGCCGGGCCTGCAGGGCGGACCCCACAATCAGACGACGGCTGCAATCGCCGTGGCCTTCAAGGAAGCAAGCCAGCCCGCCTTCAAGGAGTACGCCGCGCAAATCGTGAAGAATGCCAAAGCCCTCGCCGACCAGCTCAATAAACATGGCTTCAGACTGATCAGTGGCGGAACCGATAACCACCTGATCCTCTTCGAAACCTTCAAGAGCAAGGGCATCCTCGGCCGCGATGCTTCCCGCGCCTTAGACCGCGCGGGCATGGTCGCCAACTGCAACCTGGTGCCCTTCGACACGCAGACCCCCATGAACCCCTCGGGCGTGCGCATCGGCACCCCGTCCGTCACCTCACGCGGGATGAAGGAGGCCGAAATGGTGAAGATTGGCAACTGGATCAACGAGGTGCTCACCCATTCCAAGGACGAATCTGTCTTGGACCGCATCGCCGGCGAGATCGCCGAGCTCACACAGAGCTTCCCCTGCCCCGGTATCAACCCGCAGAATTGGTCTGAGGACGGGGGTGTCCCTTCGTCAGACGTGAAAAAGCAGGTTGCCCTGGCGCACTAGTTGTCGCAGGCGCAGAAGTGCACGATGCCTCCCCAGGTGTATCCGTCGGGATTGTACGATGCACTGTACGACCACGGCGTCTGGCCCTGTAAGACCGTCCTACGTTCGCCACATCCGGGATTACCGTAGGTGTCGTTGAAGAACGTTCCCAGTGCCGAAATCTGCGCGGGTGTGGGATTGTACTTGGCGGGCGTGAAAGAAGCGGAGGAATACTTGTACATGAGATAGAGGCGCTTGCAGTTGTCCGGCTGCTGCACCATCCAGGTCTGTGCCGTCGCATTGTATTTGTTCGCACCAAACCGGCTGCAGTACTGACGACAGCCGATGGTGGCGGTGTTTCGGGTGTACATGTCCGATGTCACCGGAGCATTGCCATTTCTGTACCAACAGGTGCCTCTGTAGGAGGTAATGTTGGACTGAACGTCATACAGCTTCGTTGCAAGATCGCGCGGGTCGAGATCGATCGTCCTGCAGAAGAACTCCTTCATGCACGCATTGTCACAGCCATCGGTGTTCCACATGTTCCCGTCATCGCACTGTTCCTTCCCTTCGATGCGCCCATCGCCGCAGAGCGACGCTGCAGTGGTCAACCTGCATTGCGCCGTGCAGTACGCATTGCTCATCGGTCCCCAGTCGCACTGTTCGCCGGATTCCACGACGTTATTCCCGCAACCGGGCTGTTCGACGGTGATGAATCGATGGAGGATACGCGCGCCCTTTTGGCCTCGCTGCGTGCTGCGCACGGACGCCTCCAATTCGTACATCCCCGCAACAGGAGACGTAACGCCCACCGTCACGGCCATCTTCTGCCCCGAAGCCACATTCGGCGCCGTACAGACTACGGAGCTTTTTCCCAGTAACTTGCACCGCGCATCCGATGCCTCTGCGACGTATGTCAGATTCTTCAGGTCAATCATGATGACGACACTGTCGGCACGTGGCTGCAGATTCAGTCCTTCAATGGTCAATGTCGCCGTCTGACCGGTGACGATCTTCTTTGGGACAGACGACAGGATATCGGCCAGGGAATCCCGTATGCAGTTCGTGCAGCCATCCCACTCCGTCGTATTGCCGTCATCGCATTGCTCAGTGGCATCCACGCGTCCATTGCCGCAGAGTTCAGGATGCTCGCGCTGGCAATTCCGTCGGCAGCCATCGCCGCTCACGGTATTGCCGTCATCGCAGGCTTCGTTCCGCATGGAGAAGAGCAGATCCTGCACGACGCCGTCGCCGCAGAGAGCAGGAACTTCAATGAGCGTGCATTGATAGGTACAGTCGCTCTCCTTTTTCCCGTTCTGCTGTCCGTCATCGCACTGTTCCAATCCCTCCCGCACTCCGTCGCCGCAGCGCGGATCACTGCAATCGTTGGGGCACCGATCGTAATTATCGCTATTGCCGTCGTCACACTGCTCATCTGGCCACTGACGGATGCCGTCACCGCACCGTGCGAGCCTGCAAGCATTCGTACACCGGTCGTCATTGATGGAATTTTTATCATCACACTCCTCTCCGGCCTCCACGATCCCGTTCCGGCACACAGCCTGGCTGCTGGAGCTGGAGACAGCGCTTGAAGACACCACCGAAGAGACACTCACAGCGGAACTGGAGGAAGCGGAGACAGACTCGGAGCTCTCGCTCGAAGAGGCTGCAGCATGGAAGGAGGACTGGGCGGAGGACAGAGAAGAAGCGTCGGACGCGCTGGAATGCTCGCTGGAAGAAGCCTGCGACGTCAGTGAGGAAACCGATGAAACCGCCGAAGATGCCGAACTTTCGCTGCTCTCAGAGGAGAGTGCTGAGCTCGCCTGTGATACGAATGAGGATTGCGCGGAACTGATGGCCCGGGACGATGTGGATGAACGCAGCGAACAATCGCGCATGATCTTCGTAAACTGATAGTCATCCCGGTAATTGAGATCCATGGATGTCTGACGCGCAATCACCATGACGGATACGCCCGGCTGCCCACACCGGACGGTGTCGCTGAGCGAAACAGGAATAGAAAATATGCGTAATCCGCGGGATTCGAGATCCCCGATGCGGCAGGTGATGGAACGCCCCGATGTCACGCATCCCTCGACGGCGCCAAAGGTGATTTCGCTCGCCGTGGAGCCATAAGACATCGAAAACATCACGTCTTTCGCCGTGCCGGGACCGGAGTTCCTGATCCACATTCGCAAAACGGCAGAGCCCTCTCTCGGAGTACGGTAATAATTACTCGAGGGAACACTGAGATCCGCTTCCACGTGGCAACGATCACTGCAACCATCTTTTGGAGTGGTATTGGCATCATCACACTGTTCTCCAAGCTGCAGAATGCCATCCCCGCAACGTGGGAGCGCACACGTATTCGAACAGGAGTCTTCGTTCACCTCGTTTCCGTCATCGCACTGTTCCGCAGCCTGCCGAATGCCATCCCCGCAACGGGCGGCGATGCAAACATTGGAACAGGTATCGGTATCGATCTGATTGCCATCATCGCACTGTTCCCCTGCCTGCAGAATGCTGTCCCCGCAACGGGGGGCGGCACAGGCGTTGGTACATGCATCATCATCGACCTGATTCCCATCGTCGCACTGTTCCGTCAATTGCACCAGACTGTCGCCGCAACGCGCACGAAGGCAGGTGTTGGAACAAGCGTCATTGTTCACCTGATTGCCGTCATCGCACTGCTCCGTCAGTTGTGTGATGCCATCTCCACAGCGCGTGCACACGAGCGGATCTGTCTGTGTCGTGGCGCCCGCTCCCGAAACAGTCACCTGAAAGCTCACAGACGGCTGAGCACAGGAGAATGTTGCAGGAATCCGATAACTCGCAATGACGGTTTTTTCTTTTCCGGCATCAATGCGAAGCGCGCTGCAGTACAACATGCCGTTCGCCCAGGACCAGCACGTACTGCCCCAACCCGTCGCACCCTGATACACAAAAGAGTTTGGTACACGCGCCACAACAGTCGCCGAACCTAAGCGGTTCGTGATATTTTTCACCTTCACTTCGTAACGGACCAGCGCGCCGGGGGCAATCGTGACCGGCTCCAATTTGGTGACCGTCACCCGAAAGATCACTCCCTGAATCGTCGCTGCCCTCAGCGCCGCATCCGAATGCACCCTCGTTGCGAGCCACGAGCAGAGTGCAAAGACCACGAGCAGCGAAATGGTGCGCCACGATAGTGATGTGTGCTTCATGTTGGTGTGTGGAGGTTCTGTCTATTATTATACAAAAAAATGTCACACATATCAAGTAACCCCGTGTTGCCAATGACTACACAAAAAACCAACTGTGCTACAGTGCCCCCGCATGTTCTGTCAGCTCCTCCGTTCCTGGCCCCGCACCATTCTGTTGTGCACGTTACTCCTTGCGAGTGTGCCAGCCGTCGCCCAGAGCGACATTCAGAGAGACGTTTCGCGACTGCAGTGGCGTTTCGACAGCCTGCTCAAGGCAAAAACTCCCCAGGCCGTCGATCCCATTCAACAGAACATCGAAGCGGAGCGCGCCGCGATTCGGTCAGAATTTGAAAAAGAATTTCAAAAGACCATTAAAGACCTGGAGCAGAACCGGACAGAACCCGCAGATCTCGTGCAGGCTCTCGACCGGCAGCGCACGATCGTTGATGCCATCAGTCAGCGCATCGACGAGGCAAAGGCGGATCTCGCGCTGCTGGAGAATGAAGAATCTTACTACAAAGATATCCAGAAGAGCGGCACCGGCTCACTGCCATCGGATCAGATCCTGCTGACCAAATCCTACCCGGAACTCCTGGCCAAGAAGGCCATTATGGAGGAACGCCTCGCTGTACTGCACGCATTCCAGAAAACCCAGAACGACCGGCTGAATACCCTGAAGCAGGAAGAGCAGGTCCGGGATATCGGCGTGCTCTTCAATATCCTCACGTACCTTGCCATATTCTTCGTGGTCTTCTGGGTAGAGCGCCTCGTCAGAAACCTCCTGCTGAATCATATCCGCTACCGACGCCTGCGCTACGCCACCACAAAGGTCTTCACTTTCGTCGTGTACATCACGCTCAGCTTCTGGTTCGTCCAACGCATCTTCTCTGAGCATCCGGGCCTCTCGACCATCATCGCCCTTGTAGGCGCCGCCATGATCATTGTCATGCAGGACGTCATCAAAGGCGCCGTCGGGTGGTTCAGCCTGAAGAATTCCGTCTCCATCGGTCAGCGCGTGGCCATCGGAGATATGGTGGGTGATGTGATCGACGTGGGCATGTTGTACACCACCCTCATCGTTTCCCGCTCGGGCAATGACGATCCCATGGGCCAGGTGGGCAACATCGTCCGCGTCCCCAACCAGAAGATCCTCACGGATCCGTTCGTGAACTTCCACTCCACTTCGGACTTCGAGAACGTTGAGATCCCTATTCGCCTGCGCCAACTGGAGCAGAGCGAGAAGGCGAAGAGCATTCTGGAGGACATTCTGGAAAAGGAGACGGGTGACTTCGCCACCCAGGCCCAGCGCCAGATGGATCGCCGCATGCGCGGGTACTACGTCTCGCAGATCTCCCCTGCCGCGCGCGTCTACATGGAAGTCACCGCAGAAGGAGGAGTCGAATTCCGCCTGTGTTTCCCCGCCCCCATCGGCAGGCGCCGCGCAGTGATCACACAGATCACGCAGGAGATCCTCAGACAATTCGGGGAGGCGCACATCGAACTCCCGGCACCGAAGGCCTGAAATGTCAGTCATAGTTGTCTCATAGAAAGTGAAGTGAAGTTCACTGAGGAGTGATGCCAGTTCATTGGCTTACAGAAGCCAATTCTTAACTCTTTTTCTTGTTCAATAAATGTGATCAATACTATGAAATAAAGGATACGACCAGTGGAAGAGTTTGCCCAGAGAACTTTGCGCGGTACAATGGCCAGATTTGCCAATCAAGCAAATCAAGGCCTGCGGCCTCGTCCCTTCCAAGACAAACACACACAGCTCCACCCCGTCCCGCACCTTGCGGGGCGGGGCAGGAGCCCCCCGCCCCTTCACATCACGGAAGAAACGCAGAGAGAATGGTGGTCACGCACGAGCGCACCGCGCCCCTCCCATTCACCCATCCCCATTGGAACACATGGGCATAGGAGCGCCCTCCCCCGCTCACTGTTGACCACTTCGCTTCGTTCCTGGAATCGCTCCGGATCAGAGGCACCGTGACTACCATCCTCTCTGCTGTGCAATGTCGCCCACCGGTCTTCAGGAACCGGGTGGACGCGCCCCCCTCCACTCCCCATGGATCCCTCCGCATTTGCGAGGTCTAAAGATCCTGTTCCGGGGACCTCGACTGGTCACGAGGAGAAACAAGGACCACAGCACGGCAGAAAGATGAAGGTCTCCTCCCTTCGCTTTTCTCCCTCTTTACGCTCGTGAAGCAGATTCCTTGCCTCCGATAGCGGAAGAGGGAAACACCCACACAAAAAGGCCGGACTTCGTTCCGGTCTTTTTTTGAACGTCCTCCTCATGCAGCATTCTTCTTCCGCTCCTGAAGTTCCTGTAGTGCCTTGCTCAGGGCGGGCACTCCCCCGCTCGCTTCGAGTTTTTTTGCGAGATCTTTGTAGGTCTTCTCTTCGTCCGCCGTGAAGGCCTCGCCCAGAATCTGCTTCTTGCGGAGCGCATTGAACTCATTGCTCCACATTTCCCGGTCGCGCCATGCGCGGTACTCTTTAAGGCTCATTCCCTTCTTCTTGGCCTTCTTGATCTCTTCTTCCTCTTTCTCTTTGGCCTTCTCGCCCACCTTGGCCTGTGTGGCAGCCTCGAAAGAACCGGCCGCCCACTTGGAAATTTTCTCTTCGACCACCGATCTCTTCTCGGTATAGCGCTCACGCGAGAGCTTGAAGAGAATCTCCATGCGCTTCGCGTCGTGCTCCACGTGCGGGTCCGGGAGTGTAGTGACGGAGAAAGGCTTACTGGGCACGCCATCGATCATGAGCCGGACATACGCATGATACTTGGGCAAGCTGAGAATATCCTTGGGCATGGCCAGTTCCTCGAACTGCAAACTCAAATCCTCCGCATCATCCGATCCCACCTGAAAACAGAAGATGGAGCCCACGTTGCCGAAGACCGCATCCTTGAGCGTCGTTTTTCCTTCGCCAACGAGCAGCTGCGCCACGTACTGGTTGGCCATGGTCAGGTTCAGACGGTACTTGCGCGCTTCAGAGAGGATGGTAGCGAAAGACTCTGTGGCGAAATTCTGGAACTCATCCACGTAGAGGTAGAAATCTTTGCGCTCTGCCTCGGGAACGTCGGCACGGCTCATGGCATCGATCTGGAACTTGGTGACGAGCATGGAACCGAGGAAGGCGGATGTATCTTCGCCCAACTTTCCCTTACTCAGGTTCACAATGACGATCTTGCCCGTATCCATCGCATGGCGGATGTCGAGGCCATTCTTCACCTGCCCCACGATGTTGCGGATGAGCGGAGTCGAGAGCAGCTGGCCCACCTTGTTCTGGATCGCTGCCGTAGCTTCGGTGCGGTACTTTTCGTTCCATGTGGCGTACTCCTGCTCCCAGAAGCTCTTCACCATGGGATCCGTGACGCGCGCGACGACCTTCTTGCGGTACACATCATCGGCAAACATGCGCATGATGCCGAGCATCGAAGACCCTTGGAATTCCAGCAGCGCGAGGAGTGTGTTGCGTAGAATGTGCTCCATGCGGCCGCTGAACATCCCCGGCCACAACTTGGTGAAGACGCTCATGAGGCCCGATGCCACGAGCACGCGGTGATCGGGATTGGGACAATCCAACACGTTGAAGGAAATTGGATAGTCACGATCGGACGGATCGAAAATCACCACATCATTGCTCCGGTGCTTGGGCACGAACTCCAGGATCGCCTCGGCCAAATCGCCGTGCGGATCGATGACACCCACTCCCTTCCCCGCCTGGATGTCGGAGAAAATCATGTTCTCGAGAAGGGTGGATTTTCCCATGCCCGTTTTTCCCAGGATGTACATGTGCCGGCGTCGATCATCCAGACGGATGCCGAATTTCGAACGCTGTCCGCGGTACACCGCTTCTCCGAGCACAGTGAGGACATCTTGGGTCTCCGCAATGCCGGGGAGGGGCAGATTCACCGGCGGCTCGAGTTTTTTGCTGAGCACCCAATCGATATTCGGCGTCTGCACGAGCAGGGTCGGCATGTGCCAGATCGTCGCCACCTCTTCAACGGAAAGAACGAAGGGGCGCGCGACGAATCCGAAAGGAAGCACTGCGCCGCTGCGTTCGGGGAGGCCGGCAAATTCATTGCTGTGCGGCAGCGAGAACTGGCGGAAGCTGCTCACAATCTCGCGGACTTTGCGCCCGGCTTCTACGGATTTTCCCTTCGGAGCGATCACCCCCACGCGGATATTGCAGGTGAAGAGCAGACGATTGACCTTGTCGACGGCGCCCGAGACCGCGTCTTCGCGATCATGCGTGCGTCCGGCGATACGCTCGCCCTCGCGCTCCTCGTCCTCCTGTGAACGCTCCATAAGATCGGTGGAGGCGGCACGGACTTTCCGCAGGAGCGGCGATGCCCTCCATCCGCCAAGCAGCAGAGAAAGGGGCCAGTAGGCAAGCCTCCGCCATCCGCGTGCGAGGACGATCCTCGTGTAGAAATTCGCGTAGCGGCGCGAGAGCGCGGGTAACCCTTTCTGTAGCAGGGGCAGGAAACAGAGCGCCCGCGTGCGGAAGCGCCCGCCCAGAGGCTGCAGGACAATCTGAATGTGGCCACGCATGCCCGCGAAGGGATAGCGTGCCAGCGCGGAGGTGACGCCGGCAATCGGATCGATGTTCACCCGGGCGAGCATGTCATCGAATTGCGGGTGGCGTTTGATGGGGAAAATCTCGGGCGCCTGGAGTGCCAGATCGGCCGAAACAACCTCTTCATCCGCAGAGGCGCTGAAAGGATCTTCGGTGAGCTCTTCGATGTCGATATCCGGAAACTGGGCATAGAGCTGGCTCTCGACAAGCCCCACGGTCTCTTCGTCGGCACGGACGAACAGGGCGATCTTGCGGTCGCGGCCGAGACCGATTTCCAGCCCTACGCGCGCCTCGCGACCTTTGAGGGAGTGGAGAGCGGCGAGCATCGATTCCACGTAGAGCGGACCCCGTTCATTCTCGAGTGCCGGCCGGACCTTGAGGAAAACAGTCGACATAAAAGATTTAGTGTGAGCGGAGCAAATCGGCGATGAGATCGAGGGCGACGGCGTTGTAGGCGTAGTCCATGCGCATGGGTCCGAGAATCCCGATGATCCCGCCCTCGCCGCGCACCATGTACTTCGTGACCATCAGACTGCAACTCGGAATCTGGGGGAGGAGGTGTTCGTCACCGATGTAGTAGCGCACCCGCTCATCCACCTCGATGGTGGAAAGCAGCCGGTGCAAATGCTCCTCGAGTACCTCGGCGATGCCGCTGCCCAGCCGCGGATCCCCCTGAAACTCCGGCTGCTTGAGCACGTTGCTCAGACCCAAATAGTAGACCTGTGGTTTATGCGGCACTTTCGCGAAAGCGACATTGGGAATCATATGGGCGAGGAGCGCCACCGCCTCGTACACCCGCTCCTGGTCCTTGCGCTGAAAGTACTGCTCTTTGAGACTCTGAAACCGGCGCCGGACGGTGATTTCATGGCGCGTCGGCTCCAGCAGCTCCTGTACGTACATACGGTACCCCTTGGCAGTGGGGATGCGCCCGGCCGACACGTGTGGCTGCTCGAGGAATCCTTCCTCGGTGAGCCGTGCCATTTCGTTCCGGAGCGTGGCCGAAGAACAGCAGAAATCTCCGCTCTCCAACAGCCGCTTGCTGCCCACCGGAAGCGCAGATTCGATGAATTGATCGATGATCGCTACCAGGAGCTTGCTCTGTCGCACATCCATGCTGAAAGTATAGCACTCGCTATGGAGGAGTGCTACCAGTCTCTCATTTGTCCCCTTTGGTCTTTCCGGCCGCCATGCGCTTGCGGAAGCGCTCAATGCGGCCGCCGCGCGCCTCGCCCTGCTTCTTGCCCGTGTAGACCGGGTGGCACATTCTGCAGATTTCAACTGTCACCTCTTTCGTGGTGGACGGGATCATAAACACCGCGCCGCAAGCCGTGCAAGTGGCCTTGGCGTCCTGAAACATCTGCGGGTGAATGGCCTTCTTCATAACGCGGGGAGTCTACAGAAGAGCCCGGTGAGAGCAAGAAAAAAGGGCTCCTGATTGCCAGGGGCACCATCTGGCCATAGGGGATGAAAGTAAACCCCTCCTCATTTTTCGCTCTGCGCCGCTTTCGCCGCACGCTTCACCCGTCTCTCCTCCTTCTCGATCGCTTCCACCTCTTCGGTACGCTGCTCCTCGGCAGCCTCGAGCACCGCCTCCTCCGCCTCCTTGTCGTACATCACCACGCTCACCGTCGCGACTTTGTCCTTCCCGTTTAAGCGCATGATGATCACACCCTGCGTGGCGCGTCCGAGCGATGGGATATCCGAGAGCTGCATGCGAATGGCCTGCCCCTGCTTGCTGAGACACAACAGATCCCCTTCCGCACCCTCCTCGAGCACGCACCCGCCCACGATATCGCCTGTCTTGGCCGTGAGCTGCGCGGCCTTCACCCCCGTTCCTCCGCGACCCTGGAAGCGGTACTGCTCCACCGGGGTCATCTTGCCGAGTCCGTTCTCCATCACTACGAGGAGCTTTGATTTCTTCGGATCCAGAATCGCCGCAGCCTCCACCACCTTGTCACCGGTACTGAGCTTGATGCCACGCACGCCGGCCGCCGCACGGCCCATGGGACGCACGTCATCCTCTTTGAAGCGGATGGCCTTGCCCTTCTGCGTGAGCAGGATGATCTCGTTCTTGCCGTCGGTCTCGACCACCCATCGCAATTCATCACCCGCAGGCATCTTCTGCGCGATCAGGCCGGAACGCCGGATGTTCTCGAATTCTGTGAGCTCCGTGCGCTTCACGGTGCCGCCGCGTGTGACCATGAAGAGGAACTTCTTGCCCTGCATGTCGGCACGCAGGATCGCCGTCACGCGCTCCTCCGGCTGCAACTGAAGCAGGTTCACGATCGCCTGCCCCTTGGCCACTCTGCTCCCCTGCGGGAGCTCGTACGTCGGCAGCTTGAACACGCGTCCCGTGTTCGTGAAGAAGAGCAGATCGTCGTGGTTCATCACATGGAGGAGCGAGAGCACCTCGTCTTCCTCCTTGGTCGTCATGCCCTTCACGCCCTTGCCTCCGCGCTGCTGGGCACGGAACTGCATGGGGCTGAGCCTCTTCACGTAGCCCGTCTGTGTGAGCGTAACGATCATCGGCGCATTCGGAATCGTGTCTTTGGCCGAGAACTCGCCCACGTCATGCTTCACGATCGTCGTGCGGCGCGGGTCACCATAGGTCTCTTTGATCTCGACGAGTTCTGTCTTGATGATTTTGTCGATCTTCTTGGGATCCTTGAGAATCGCCTCGCATTCGGCGATGAACTTTCTCTTCTCGGCGAGCTCTTCTTCGATCTTCTTCCTTTCCAATCCCGCCAGCGTCTGAAGGCGCATCTGCAGAATGGCGTCGGCCTGGATCTCGGAGAGCTTGAATTTCTTCACCAGATTCTCTTTGGCGATCTCCTTGGTTTCGCTCTTCTTGATGAGCGCGATGACCTTGTCGATGTCGTTCAGGGCCAGACTCAACCCTTCGAGGATGTGTGCACGATCCCTGGCCCGGTCACGGTCGAACGTCACGCGCCGTCGCACCACCTCGCGGCGATGCGCGAGGAAGAGCGTGAGCGCCTCTTCCAAATTGAGCAGCCGCGGCTGCAATCCCCCATCGAGGGCGATCATGTTGTAGCCGAAGCTCGTCTGCAGATCGGTGTGCTTGAAGAGCTGATTCAGAACCTTCTGGGGATAACTGTCTTTCTTGAGCTCCACGATGATGCGGATGCCCGTACGGTCCGATTCGTCGCGGATATCGGAGATGCCGTCGATGGCTTTGTCCTGCACCAGATGTGCCATCTTCTCGATCATCGTGGACTTGTTCACCTGGTAGGGAATTTCGGAGACGCGGATGACGTAGCGCCCCTTTATTTCTTCAATCTGGGCCTTGGCGCGCACGATGATGGAGCCGCGCCCCGTCAGGTACGCCTGCTTGATCGCCTCGCGGTTGTAGACAATGCCGCCCGTCGGAAAATCGGGACCCTGCACGAACTCCAGAAGTTCCTCCACCGTGGCATCCGGATGATCCATCAGGTGCAGCGTGGCATCGATGATCTCGCCCATGTTGTGGGGCGGGATATTCGTGGCCATGCCCACAGCGATGCCCACGGTACCGTTGAGAAGCAGATGCGGAATCTTGGCAGGCATGACCCTGGGCTCCTTGCGCGTGGAATCGTAGTTGCCCATGAACTCCACGGTCTGCTTGTCGATATCCTGCAGGAGCTCGTCGGCGATCTTGGCCATCTTCGCCTCGGTGTAGCGCATGGCTGCGGCACCGTCACCGTCGATCGAGCCGAAGTTCCCCTGCCCGTGGATGATGGGATACCGCATCGAGAAATCCTGCGCCATGCGCACGAGCGCCTCGTACACGGCGCTGTCGCCGTGCGGGTGGTACTTACCAAGAACATCTCCGACGACGAGTGCGCACTTGCGGAACTTGGCCGTCGACTTGAGCCCAAGTTCGTTCATCGCATAGAGAATACGGCGGTGCACCGGCTTCAAGCCGTCCCGCACATCAGGAAGCGCGCGTGAGACAATGACACTCATCGCGTAATCGAGGTAGCTCGTCTCCATTTCCTGCACGATGGGACGCGGAACGATCTTTCCGATATTGGAAAGACTGGTCTGTACAGGAAGCCCGTTCGCCGGAGCGGCCGAAGGTGTTTCGGGTGTCGGTTGTTCGCCCTTGTCCTTCTTCTCATTCTTCTCGGGCTCTGCGGGTTTGTCGGATTTCTTAGGCATGGAAAATCAAGGTGCTGGAAGTGTGGAGTGATGATACAGATTTTTCCGCCGGAAAAAAGTCCCAAGGGGATTGAAATATGCCCGGTTCGGAACAAGCGACTATTTTCGAGATTATGCAACGATCACTGTGTCTGCCGTCCGTCGGACACTCCCTCCGGAAACCACTCCTCCGCCCTGCGTACCTGGGGGTCATTGGGGGATTTGCGGAGCATCACCGGCTCAAGGCCGGGGACTTCCAGCGTCATACGATTGCCCAGCCTCACGTGCGCAAGCGATCGCTGAAAATCCGGATTGCCCGTAAAGCGGTCCAGAATGGTTTGGTAGCTCATGGGCTCTTTCCGGCCCAGGGTACCATCCACGTGGATCCCCGGAATCCGGTTATTCGCGCGGTCGTGGAAGAACAATTGATAGGGAATGCGATTGTGGAGCCCACCGAAGGTGCAGTGATGCTCGTGGAACACGCCCTGCGCATCCAAACCAAAAGTGGGGTCCGGCGTCACCTGCATCGGAACCGTGATGGCACAACTGTCGTCTTGGGCGGAGAGGGCAAACACGTGCGTCCCCATCTGCACCGGCTGGAAACATGGATTCTGCAGCACCCTCTCCCCGTCTTCCTGCAGCACATCCAGAATCGCCGAGCGGATCTCCGCACTGCACGGGTAATTCCCTGATACTTCCACATCCGTGAGGAGCACCTGCCAGATTTTCCACACCTGCTCGACCGCGATACCCCTGAGAGCGAGTGGGGCTGAAAGGTAGAGCGCATCGACCGGACCGGGCACCCGAAACGTCGCACGGGCCAGATCGGGCTCGGCGAACCCTCCCGAGAACTGAAGTTTCGAGGCATCCCAACCGTATTTATCCGGATTCGCCAGCGTGCCTTCGACGGACGATCCGACCCCGTACAAACCCTGCATCAGCGGCTCGGCGAGTGCCTCATTCCTGCTGCGCATCCACGGGTTGATGCCCCTGTTCGTCACGACATGCAGAATTTCATGACGGACCACGTGCCGGAGAGCATCTCTCTTTGTGGCATCCGCCATCGTCGATGCATCGCACCGTATCCCCATTCCATACACTTCCGCGTTGCACGGCACCGAACCGAACGCGCGACCGCCTTCACGACGGGCGATGCGCACCGAGGGCAGCGCATGCGAAATCGATCCCGGAGCAGCCGTAATGCAATCGCGATGCATCGAGAATGTTTGCAGCGTTTCGGGGACATGTGCGACATACATCACCCCCTGCGGAACACGGGCGATGAGTTGATCGCACTCCTCCTGGATGAACTCCATGAGCCCTTCGATGCCTGCAGGCGTCAATCCGGCATCGCGAAAGCCGGAAGGATCGGACGGAGTCGTTTGGCGCAGATCCACATTCGTGCCGGGCACAATGCGCATGTGATGGGTCATAATGCTAAAATAGCTCTTTTTTATGTTTTTGTCAAAATTCCAGGACACAATGACAATTCCGCACCAGAGAGGACCGGGTATCATGACTCACCATATGCTCTCCATTGTTTCAACACCCATCGGGAACCTCGGCGACATCACCCTGCGCGCCCTCGCAACGCTGAAGAAATGTGATGCGATTGTCTGCGAAGACACGCGGGTGACGGGGCAACTGCTGCAATTGCTGGAACTGCCCAAGAAAGAATTGATCAGCTGCCACGGCTACAGCAATCCAAAGAAAGTGGATGACATCATACGAATGCTCACGGAAGGTCGGCACCTCGTCCTCGTGAGCGATGCCGGAACCCCCGGCATCTCGGACCCCGGTTACGCCCTCGTTTCACGCGCCCGCTGCGGGAGGATCCCGATCGAGGTGATTCCCGGACCGGCTGCGTTCCTCGCGGCCTTAAGCGCAAGCGGGCTCCCGGTGAACCGCTTCGTCTACCTGGGCTTTCTGCCGCTCAAAAAAGGACGCCAGACCCTGCTCAAGTCATTGAAGGAGGAAGAACGGACCATCGTCTTCTACGAATCCGTGCACCGCATCGAAAAGACCCTGCGCGAGCTCGCCGAGGCACTGCAAGATCAGCCCGACCGCCCTGTGGTGATCGCACGGGAGCTCACAAAGATGCACGAGGAAATCGTCACAACGACCGTTGCCGGGCTTCCTGCAATCGCCCAGTCGATTGTGAAGAAAGGAGAGTTCGCGGTGATCATCGGAGCACAGTAACCGCAGATATCCCTCATCAATCATGGACGAATCCCGCAAAAATTCATCGTGGCGAAGCGTGGGTCTCGCGGGCCCCGCGCTGCCCGCCCGAACGTACCGTTCGGTACGGGCGGGGAGCCACTCCTCTAAGGGAAAAAAGAGCCCGTGAGAGAAAAACCGCCCGCCAGAACGACCTTGTCGGGCTGGTAGGTTTGTCTCTCACGAAATAAAAAATAGGAGGAAGACACGATGCCTTCCTCCCCGATCAAGAAGATCTGTTTTTCCAGCGTTCCACGAGACACTCGCAGGACCAGAGCAGAAAGAACGTGCCGTAGAAACTCGCGAACAGTACGGCAGCATGGCTCCAGTACTGCAGCTGCAGAGCAATGACAACGGTAAAGGTCACCGCAGCCACGAGAGTGCCAAGGGCAATCAGGCAGCCGTTGAAACAACCTTCTTCCGTGTTGTCCCAAATAGATTTTCGCTGAAACCATTCATAACCGATTCCTGCGAGGAACCCTGCGAAAAACATCGAGAAGTAACCCATGGGTCACCTCCTTCCTTTTAGCGACAAAAAAATGATCGATATCCTGATCGGATGAATCATGATCCCGTTCTCTCTGCAGTACGTCAAAGCATTCCCCCACCAATTCCCGCTTAGGGGAGCACGAAGAGCGGATCAATATTCGTCCCGTCTTTGATCACCTCGAAGTGGAGGTGGGGACCGGTAGTGGTGGGACCCGAGCCGTACGCTCCCACCGCGCCGCCGCTCAACCCCACTGCCTCCCCCTGCTTCAGATCCTGACCACTCGTGACCGTGATCTTCGAGAGGTGGCCGTAGAGCGTGGCATAGCCCCCGCGATGGCCAACCAGCACGTACGAGTAGCCGCGCGCTCCCCCGTCGCGGGCGAGGAACACGATGCCATCCGCCGCACTGAAGACCGGCGATCCCTGCCCCACAACGATATCCACTCCGTAGTGCGAAATACCAAAGAGCTCCTGGTAGCCCGCATCGAGGAACCCCGCCGACCGCGTGCCGTACGCGGGCCAGGCGAACTGCGGCGTGACCGGCATGGCCGATCGGTCGATCGCCCCGGGAGTGAGCAGGCCTTTTTCGAGAAGTTCACGCTCGACGCGGCTGCGGAGCTTGGCGTCGATGCGCGCGAGCGCCCCCTGCATCTTCAGCACCTGAGCGTGCACCTCTTCCATGTTGGCCTGAATGTCTTTGAGTTGAGATTCAGTCACGGCAAGCCCGCGCGCGGACCGCTCCAGCTGTGCGACCATGCGCAGTGCTTCGATGCGGAGAGCGTCATGCTGGACCTGCAACACAAGCAACCGGCCCCGCTGCGCTTCTGCTTCGGCCGTGGCGCGCAGAACGCTCTCGAGCATGCCCCACTGCAGATCTTCCTCCTGCAGAACGCCGAACGAGGCGACCAGCGCGCGCCGGAAGAACGACCGCCCCCCGACTGCGGATCCCAGAATCGGCTGAGAGCGACGCACGTAGGCGAATGCCTCCACGATGTCTTCAGGACGCATGTCTGCAGAAGCGTCTTTCTGCGCCAACCATCCGAATCGCTGTTCAAGTACGGCGATGGCACGCTGCACCCCCGCGATCTTCAGCCGCAATGCGCGCTTCTCGCGCATGAGCGAGGGAACACGCGCTTGCGCCTCACGCAGTTCCGCCTCGTGCAGACGCTTGAGGGCCGGCAGGCTGCGCGTGCGCTGATACTCCGCCGAAGCCTTGTCGAGCGCGGAACGGAACGCGCGTTCGGCATCGATGCGCTCCTCCGACGTGATGAGCGCAAATG
The DNA here is from genome assembly GCA_001430755.1 of Candidatus Peribacter riflensis. GTDB lineage: Bacteria > Patescibacteriota > Gracilibacteria > Peribacterales > Peribacteraceae > Peribacter > Peribacter riflensis. Next base: position 763,970 of record CP013062.1, read on the forward strand.
TGAGAAGCGGGACGAGCCCCGCAAGCAGGACAGCCACCGTGGCAGCGCGATTCATAATGTGCATTTTCCCTCTTATTATAGCGGAAAAACTCACGTAATGAAATGGACTGTAACCGATCAGTCATCTCGAGAATATTCATAAAACCATGCCACATATTCGCAGACACAGTAGAAAAACCGCGGCGAAGCGCGGGTCTCGCGGGCTCCCGCGCTGGAGCCGCACCTTTGAAGGGAAAAGAGAGCTCGTGAGAGAAAAACCGGCTTGTCGGCCGTAGCCCGACTCGTCCACCATAGCTTTAGCGACGGTGGATGGGCGAAGGCTGAAGGTTTGTCTCTCACGAAATTCTGCTACACTTCACCCCTATGATTGCCCACCTCCGCGGCATCATCGCACGGACAACTCCCGGAGAAGTGACCGTGGACGTGGATGGCGTGGGCTACCGCGTGATGGTTCCGCTCGATGTGTGGGAACAGGTGGAGGAAGGCACGATCGCGAAGCTCTGGATTTCCACATTCATCCGGGAAGACCGCTTCGACCTCTTCGGGTTCCTCTCAACACAGAGCCGCACGCTGTTTGAGGAATTCCTCTCCATCCCGGGCATCGGGCCCAAGACGGCACTGGAAATCTGCAGCGTGCCGCGCGGGCTCCTGAGCATGGCTATCCGCGAGCAGGATGCAGCGCCACTCACAGGGATCAAGGGCATCGGCAAGAAGACTGCCGAAAAACTGCTCTTGGAATTGAAATCACTCGCCGAAAAGCTCCCCGAGCTCTTCGCAGGATCAGAACAAGGCCCCGCCCGCTCTGTCGTAGACCCCGATGCCGTCTCTGCACTTGAGGCTCTGGGGTACGACGCCCCGACGATCATGCATGCCCTGAAGTCCCTGCCCCCGGATCTCGCGACGACTGAGGACCGCGTGTCTGCGGCACTCCGTTCCCTTTAGATCCTATGCTCGACCTCTCCGTCTCACAGGCACTCGCAAAGGCCATCACGCCCTCGTTCGGCGTGCCGGATCAGGAGCTCAGCGCTCTGCGAACCGGCCTGCGGCGCTACGTGCAGGAATGGCTGAAGGAACGCGAGAAGGGACAGCACACGTGGTCCATGTCTCCCTACGACAAAGACGCGGTGGAAGCCGTAAAAGAAGTTGCTATCCGTACCAAAGCGGAACGGATCCGCACCGTCGTGTGGATCGGCATCGGCGGATCGGGGCTGGGACCCAAAGTGATTCAGGAGGCGTTTGAAACTCCCGAGACGGTGGAGTTCATCCTGCTCGATTCCATCGATCCTTCCTTCGTAGAAACAGTGCTGAAGATCGTGGACTGGCGCTACACGCTACTCGTGGTCGCGAGCAAATCCGGCGGGACCCTGGAGCCCATGAGCCTCTTCTTCACCTGCTACGAAAAGATGAAGGCTGCACGCGGCGCGCAGGCCGCGCACTACACCATCGCCCTCACCGATCCATTCGGCGGGCCGTTGAGGAGCTTCTGCCTGGAAGAGGATATTCGTATGCTCACGATTCCCTCAGAGATCGGCGGGCGCTTCTCCATCTTCACTCCTGTGGGACTATTGCCGCTCGCGCTGCTCGACGGCAACATCGACAGCTTCGTGCGCGGGGCGAAAGAGATGGATACGCTCTGCCAGAACACTGCGCTGGACGAAAACCCCGCCACTCTCCTCGCTGCCGTGCAGTACCTACTCGACTTCAAGCGCGGCTACAGCGTGCGCGTGATCATGCCCTACAGCGCACGCCTCACCTCCATCGCACGCTGGGATCAGCAACTCATCGCCGAGAGTCTGGGGAAAACCGAGACGAAGAATCCCATTCCTTTGGCTGCCATCGGCACGCAGGATCAGCACTCCCTGCTGCAACAGTGGATGGCCGGCCCGCGTCTGCCATGGCATCTGTTCATCCGCGAGGAGGAAAAACCGCGAGTCCATCTGCCGGAGCACCTGCCCGAACCCTTCGCGCACCTGCAGGGCAAGACCTTCGGCCAGTTGCTCGACGCGTGTTACACAGGGACCGCCGCAGCCCTCACATCGGTCAAGCGTCCCTCGGTAACGATCACGCTCCCACGCCTGGATGAGCGGCACTTGGGGCAACTCTTCTTCCTCCTGCTCGCCGAAGTCATCTTTTTGGGTAAGCTCTACCGCATCGATCCCTACGGCCAGCCTGCCGTGGAGATCGGCAAAAAGATTACGAAAGACATTCTGTCGAAGGGAAGAACTGAGGAATAATGAAAAATGATGAAATGAGAAATGAATAATTTCGCATTTTGCATTTCAAATTTCTTTCCTCCTCGCTATCCTTCCCTACGCCCTATTCCTAACCCTAACCCTTACCATGGCCGCTTCCGTCACTGATGCCACCTTCCAGACCGAAGTTCTGCAGTCGTCCCTTCCCGTGCTCGTGGATTTCTGGGCCCCGTGGTGCGGACCCTGCAAGATGATGGGCCCGATTGTGGATGAGCTGGCCCAGGAGTACGAAGGCAAAGTGAAGATCGTGAAGGTGAATGTGGATGAGAATCCTGAAACGCCCGGGCAGTTCAATGTCATGAGCATTCCCACGTTCATCCTCTTCAAAGGAGGAAAGCCCTTCTCCTCTTTCATCGGCGCCAAGCCCAAAGAGAGTGTGAAGCAGGAAATTGACCGCGCTCTTGCTTAAGACTCGATGTCTATCTTCCTCGGCCTCGTCGGCATTGTCTTCTCGGTCTCCCTCGTGATCTACCGTGAGCGCGTTGCGGAAATGATCGGCGCGGGCGAATGGATGGAGTACGTCGGCGGTGTCTACAACTTCGTCATTCTCGTCGCGGTGTTCGTCTTCTTCTTCTCGGTAGCCTCCCTCACGGGGACGCTCGATATTTTCCTCACCCCGATCCGCTACCTGCTCCCCACCCCCTCACCGGATACGACACTGGATATGCCCTGAAATTGGGAGAGGGTAGGGTGAGGGAATCAAGTGGACCCTCTTTGAAAATGAGGGAGAGAACCTGTCACATATTGCGCTCATCCGCTACGATGGCATGCGTTGGGGCTGTAGCTCAGTTGGTAGAGCACCTGCTTTGCAAGCAGGGGGTCAGGAGTTCGAATCTCCTCAGCTCCACCAAACAACAGAACCACCACTCCCCTCCTTTGCCTCTTGTTTCTCCGGAAGATCCTAGAATATCCGCCCCGTTGAATGATCATCCGAAGTCCGCTGCAAGCGGAGAAGCAGCTGTGCAGCTTGATCATAGACATGCCGTGCCATGCGATCGACACGCTTCTGTGCTCGTTGTCCCTCGTTGAAAGAAAGTTGCACGCACCCCTCCAAACATGCGAGAACTTCTTCGTCGCTCAGCCGATCCAGATCTGGCAACTTCTTGTTCGCCATAAAGAAGGAAGACAAACTAGGTGCAGTCCTCCCGCTCGTCAACGAAAAACCCCATCACGTCACCACCTGCTCCACTGCCTGTTCAGTGACGGCCTTCCGGATCTCCATCCCCACCCGCTCCCCCACACTCATGGCCTCACCGTAGAGGTAGCGACTGTACGGAGTCGCAAACGTTCCCGGTGAGCCGGGAATGCGGAGCGAAACGTCGAAGATCACGATATCCTCTTTGCCGTCTTCGGCAGTCACCGCTCCCTGCAGCGCGAAAGGCCCGATGATGCCCTTGCCACTTGGATCCAGGGTTTTTGGAAGCTTCTGAGTGGCTGTCACAAATTTCTCACCGAGATCGAAAGCTTTTTCGAGGATGGATTCTTTCACGGTGCACGCGATGTGGCCGGTCTCGATCATTTTTAAGGGAATGCCGGACGCAAGCGCCTTCGTCTGCTCCGGAGCAGTCATGCGCAGGAAGCCATCGAGGTTCGTCTGGCGCCGCGTGTCGGTACCAAGCAGCTCCAACTCTTTCGTGAGCGGCGACCAGAAGAAGTTAAAGTTCACCGGTGCGCCGACGATGAACTCTTCGATGGGCGCCTGCCGCCACTTTGCCGATACCTTTCCCTCTTGTTCTAAGCGGGACCCTTCGGCCTCCCACGAAGACTGGTTTCCGACAACGAAGAACGCCCGTTCGTAGCCGCGCTGGGCCTCGGCCGCCTTCACCAGCACCGGCCGGTCGATGTCTTCGGGCTTCGCAAAGATTTTCGGCGTGCGGATGCCAGCATCATGGAGCAGATGATACTGGTTGTAGGGCTGGTCGCGTTCCTCGAGCTTCACGAACGTGCGCGAGCCGAAGATGGGGATTTGAAAATCATTCTCGATCGCAGCGTAATCAGAGAAATACACCCAGAAGTATCGATTATGTACAAAGATTGTGTTCATACTTCTCAGCTTCTCCTGCACGTCTTTCCTAAGAACGTCCTCAAACTTATCCACAAGGATCACCTCATCAATGCACCCTTTCGTCCCTCGTCCTTTTCCCTTAGTCCTAAAATACCGGTCATACGTCTTCTCTCGTCCCTTGCGCGCGACGCACACCGTTTTGAATCCGTGCTTCTTCGCCCCGTGGCAGACATCGAGCGCGCTGTGGCCTCCGAGCACACCGATGGTGATGTTCTTTGTGTCGTAGCCTTTGAGGAGATCAGGAACGTTCATTGAAGAGAAGTGTAGCAGAGAAGAGTAATGAATTAAGAATTATGAATGAAGAACGAAATACGGAGTGGCCTGTTCCATTGATGCCTAATTCCTAATTCTTGATTCATAATTCTCCCAAACAGCTCATCAGCAATATTCACCCCAACACTTCATCCAGTCTCCCCTGCTCGATCGCCTGCTTGATATCGCGTGCGATGCGGCGCCCGGTGCTCATCGGCTCTTTGTAGCGCAGTTGCGTGTAGGGCGATCCCTCGACGAAGGGATTCGTGCCGGCCACGATGCGTGCCGAAATCTCGAAGACGAAGACCTGGAGCTTGCGCGTGACGATGCATTCCAGACAGAAGGGACCGAAGAGCCCCTTGCCGGCGCCGAGCGTGCGGCTCTGTTCCACCACCCGCTCGCCCATCGCAAAGAACTGCGGCAGCATCGACTCGCGGACGACGACGGGAATGTTGCCGACAATCGTGTAGCTCGTGTGGATGTTCGCGGACAATTGGTCCTCGGCACGGATGCGGCCGATGGAGTCGGCATTCGATTCGTACCGCTTGTCGAAGCTCATGATCTCCAATTCCTTCGTGAGTGGGGAGTAGAAGTAGTGCACGTAGAGCGGAACGCCGACGATGTACTCCTGAAGCGCATATTCGTTCTGTTCCGGGTATTTGCGGTTTTTGACTTCGTAGAATTGCTCGGCTGATTTGGCAATGAAGTAGCCGAAGCCGCCCGAGGCGCCGTGGAACTTCACGATGGCCGGGCGGTCAATATCTTCGGGCTTCGCAAAGAGGTGCGGCAGCTCCAGACCGGATTTCTCGAGCCATTTCCGCTCTAAGCTCCGGTCGCTCTCCCACTTCAGAATCTCTTTCGTGCCGTAGTACATGGCCTGCATCTTCATGACGCGATCGGTGCCGAGGTAGGCGATGAAAGACCCATGTGGAATGACGACGGCGTTCCGGCGAATCAACTCCTCTTCGAGTTTGTCATTCCACTCCGACCAATCTTTCACTGTGATGATTTCATCCGCCACGCCGTAGCTGATGTACGGACGCTCTGTTCCCTTCTTGCAGATCACCAGATTGCGCATGCCTTCGTCGCGCGCCCCTTTCAGAATCTGCAGAGCCGAATGACTCCCCATGGTGGCGATGCAGTAGTCGCTGCTCTTGGTGGATGCCAGAAGGATGGGCTTCGGTTTTGCCATGGTATTTTTGGTAGCTTATCAGTTTTTCGGCGTAAATCAAGTTGGCGTAACTGTAAAATTCTCCATTCCACCCGGAATAGAACGATATATTGACAATATACTTAAAATGATTACAGTAATCATATGCCGCAACTGCAGGAACACGTGCGCATCGCACTGCAAAGAACGGATATCTCTGCCGAGGCATTTCTTGAAATGCGTTCACCCATCCGGCATGCAATCGGGCTGATGATTGCAGCCTACAACCACGAAGACCAGGTAGAGGGCACGAGAATATTCGAAGTGTGCAAGAATCGTCTCACCGGCGACTGCTCTGAAAGACCGTCCAATATCGAGAACACGTATGCGCTCGGCGTCCTGTACTCCATATGGAGTACATGTGAATGTCTGTTGAATAATCAACGCCAATACCGCCAACAGATGAATGCACCATTGAATTGAGCAGAAAAGAAGAACCAATGATATTCCCCAGAGGGGTGAATCCCCCTATACTGCCGCAACGATGAACAGACGTCTGCTGCTCTTCTTCACCGGCGCTTTCCTGCCCGTGATACTCCTCGCACTGCTCTTTCCGGAGCGCGCGTTCAAAGGGCCGTCCGTGACCCCTCCCCCGCCGCCCGCGGCGGCGAGCGCAGACATCGTGGCCTTCGTGAGTAAAGATTGCCCGCACTGCACCGCGTTCAAGGCCTTCGCCGCACAGCAGGAATGGACTGTGGAGGAGCATGATATTGCGGATGCCACGAGCCAGGCACTTTTTCGAAGCGTGCAGGATCGCGTACCGAATCTGCGCCAGGGCGTGCCGACCATCATCCTCAACGGACACGTCATCCAGGGGTACAAGGACGATGCGACAACGGGCAAGAGAATCGCAACACTCCTGCAGGACTATCGGGCGAACCGGGCGGCAGGCGTGGATTTTGAGGCATTCCTTCAGGGCTCTGAGCCTGCGACGCTCGAAACGGCTGAAGGAACCTGCGACGGAGGATGCCCCGTGGATTTGGGTTCGTACCTGCTCGATGTCCCCCTGCTGGGCGAAGTGGATCTCGCACTGATGTCGCTGCCTGCGCTCTCGATTCTGCTCGGATTTTTGGACGGCTTCAATCCGTGCGCCATGTGGGTGCTGGTCACGCTCCTGACCCTGCTCGTCGCCACGCGCGACCCGAAGAAGGTGTGGATGATCGGCGGAACATTTCTGCTCGTGAGCGGCGCGATGTACTACCTCTTCATTGCCGCCTGGCTCAACGCCTTCCTCGTCATCGGATTCAACGCATGGGTGCAGAAAATCATCGGAATCGTCGCTGTGGGCGGCGGCGCCTTCTACTTCTACGAAGCCTTTGGCAAAGACCCGAACACCTGCGCTGTGACGGACTTTCAGCAGAAGAAACGCATCGTTGACCGGATGAAAAGTATTCTCGAAGTATCCGCATGGCCGGCCATGCTGCTGGGCGTTGTGGTACTCGCTGTCTCGGTGAATGCCATCGAACTCGTCTGCACGGCGGGGCTGCCCGCCGTCTTCACCCAGATCCTCGCCTTCAACGAAGTGAGTGCCCTCGCGCGTTACGGCTACATCGCTCTCTACATCCTGCTCTACATGATTGATGACGTCGTGATCTTCGCTATCGCGGTCTACACGCTGCACGCCACAGGCCTGACCAAGAAGTACGCCCGCTTCACGCTGGTCTTCGGCGGGTTCCTCATGTACGCACTCGGGGCACTGCTGCTCTTCGCGCCGGAAGTGCTGACCTTCGCATAGTCCACCGGAATCTTCGGCTGATCCGCCGAAAAACTTCAGGATCGGCAGAGCATCGAATGCCCTTCTTTTCCTGCTATCCTGCAGTAGAATCCCCTTGTGGCCTCTGTTTCCATTGTCATTCCTGCCCACAACGAAGCCCCCATCCTTCGACAGTGTTGCGAACAGATCACGCAGGTGATGGAGCAACTCAGAACACCGTACGAGATTATCATTGTCGATGATGGAAGCACCGATGGCACCGCGCAGTGCATTCAGGAATTGCACCGCCGTGTACCGCAGATCAGAGGGCTCGTCTTCTCCCGAAATTTCGGCCAGCAACCTGCCCTCATTGCCGGCATGCGCCATGCGCGCGGCGATGCGGTCATCACGATGGATGCCGACCTTCAGCACCCGCCCTCCCTGCTCCCCGAGATGATCCGATGCTGGAAAGAGGGTCACAATATCGTCTACACCATTCGGGAACACACTGACGATGTCTCGTGGTTGAAAAAATCGAGCTCGAAATTCTTCTATCGCATTTTCAATCTCATGTGCGAACGGTCGATTCCCGCCAATGCCGCGGATTTTCGGCTGTTGGACCGGAGAGTCGTCGATACGATGGCTCTCTTTCCGGAAAGGTCATTCTTTCTGCGCGAGCTCGCCGAGTGGATCGGCTTTTCGCAAGTGGGCATCCCCTATCGGGCAGGGAAGAGGGGCGGGGGCACGACCAAATACACCCTCAAAAAAATGGGTTCGATGGCCATCCATCACCTCTTTCTCTCTTCCACCGTTCCCCTCCGGTTGATCCTGACCATGGGAATCCTCTGTATGGCTCTCTCGATGGTCTATGGCTTCGTCATCCTTGGCCGGTGGGCCAGTGGTTCGGCCATCCCCGGATGGACCTCGGTCATTCTCTCGGTCAATGTCTTCGGCAGCCTGATGCTCATCAGCATCGGCATCGTCGGAAAGTATCTTGCCATCATATTCCACGAGATGAAACGCCGTCCCCTCTACATCATTGCGGAACAGATCGGATCAGCTCTGCCCGACCACGATGAAGCTGCTTGTGACAGCAAAATATTCGCCATGGCCGGGAGCGCCGTGAGCACACGCTGAGGAAAATAGAATATCCCGGCGCAGTTCACAGATGGAATTTCCTTCGACTCGCGCTTCGTGGTTCGCACTGAAATCAGTATCCGCCCGCCTCCGCACTCGATGGCTTGCCAGCCGTAGCAACGCGGATCTGCGGAAGAAGCACCTGCATGAAACTCGAGTGCTACGGTGGGCAGCCTACGCGTTGCGTAGGCTGGAGGTGCCGGCGAGAATTGCACTCGCGTATGGGGGTTTTGCAGACCCCTGCCTTACTACTTGGCTACGGCACCAGGCAGCAACAAGCCTAACAGAAAGAAAGGATTTCGACAGCCCCGGGCAAATCGGAATATCGCAAATCGCCAATCGACAAATCTGCACATCATCAATTCGCCGCAGGCGTCTCCGGCGCCTTAAATGTGATGCTCTCCAGAATCGTGAAAATTTCGCTCTCGAGTGAGCTCTGTACCGTGATCGGCGTGAGCGCGGTGACCGTGTAACCGGACTGGCCCTGAACAGTGCTCACCTGCAGGAAGCGGCGCTGCGGCTCGCCACTGAGGGGCTGCGCAAAGAAGACATGCACCGGCAGGGAGACGCCGTCGATGTCGACCTTCTTCTGATCGATGAGCTTGTAGCCGGGCAGAACCGCAACGGAACGTATAGTGGCATCGCTGTATGCCTGCGGATCCACGACGGTGGTGAGGGGCTCGCGGGTGACGCTGACTGTGGGGAACTGGCCAGACACCGACTCCTCATTCTGGAAAGCAACCGCCACATCCTCGGGCACACCACGCGCCGTGAGCTCGGCCCGGTCGAGGAGTTTCCAATTCGACGGCAGGCAGGCTCCGACCACATCGAACCAGTAGGTCTGACACTGCACCACCTCATCGCTCCCCCCGCTTCCACAGCCCGCGAGAAAGCCACACAGGAGGACGCCAACGAAGAAACGCACTCTCACAGTGCGCCATGATACTGAAAGAGTCGTGAGAAGACAAAAACGGAGGTCTCCGGCGCGGAGGGTCCTGTGGCCTGCCCGTGCGGCGCCCGCCCGCCTCTGCGTGACAGAAGCGGAGCAAAAACTATGCGATCGAACGAACAGCTACACAGATATCGCTTCACGAAGCGATCAACAGTATCTGGACAAACTGCAAGAATTTACTTCTTGTAACTACCCGTGCATTGAGTCAAAACGGCAAAACTGGTACAATGGTTGGATTTATGAAGAAACTCTCTGCCCTCACCCTCTTCGTCACGATCATGAGCCTCGTGCCCTCTGCCGCCCTGAGCGCGGGGAGCATTCGGGCAGAGGATTCAGTGGCCGGCCTCGGCACCGAAATCACCTGCAGCGGTTTTGCCTCACAGGAAATGATTGCCGTGCGCATCCTCCCGCCGTTGGGCGCTGCGATGACTCTGCGCGGAACAGCGGACGCACAGGGAGAAACCATCCTCCGCGTGGCGGGCGAAGAGTCGCAGATTGCGGGTCCGTACGCCGTGGAAGTGGAAGGATCGGAAGCGCGCGCCTCTTTCACCATCCTCCCCGACAGCGTAGACCAGCGCGAGAGCAGCATCGAAACCGACCGGACGTCCATCTCTCCCGATGGAACGGATGAGGCACGCATCGCGGTCATTCTGCGCGACCGGTACTTCAACCCTTTGAGCGACCGGCCGGTCCAACTGCTGTCGAGCAGAAGCGAAGACCGCATCCAGGCTCTTACGGCACAGACGGATGCAGAAGGACAGCAGATGTTCCTGCTCTCCACCCGAAAGGCCGGATCCGTCAGCCTGCGCGCCGTGGATCTGCTCTCGGGCAAGCCCCTCGATGCACAGGTCACGATCAATGCAGGAGAAGAATGGGGCCGCGGCGGATACGCCGAGACCTCGTTCGCCCCGACAGCGGGCGATGACTGGAGCCAGCAAGAGTCCGTCCCTGTGGGCGAGTTCCGCGGGCGTCCCCTCTTCGGACAGCTCACGCCGAGCTTCGACGTCGTGGACCACTTCCGCGTGGAGATGGAAGGCGGCCGCACGAGCATCCCCATCCGTCAGGACACCACCTTCCGCGTCATCGCCGAAGACAGATCCGGACGGACGGTGGAGGACTACGCCGGAACAATCCGCTTCTCTTCGACGGATCCAAAAGCCATCCTCCCCTTCGGAACGAGACAATTCACCCTGAAAGATCTGGGCGTGAAGACCTTCACGCTGGGACTGCGCTTCAATACCGGAGGTGAGCAGACGCTTGCCGTGGAAGATACCTCGGGCAACGTGGGCGGCAGTGCGACCGTCACGGTGACCGGCGGTGGCACGGCTCCCGATCAGTCGAGCATCACGATCACAGAACCGCTGCCGGGCACCACGATCAGCTCCTCGACTGTGACGCTCCGCGGCACGACGCAGCCTCTCATCAACCTGCTCGTGACCGGAGGCACAGAAATCGCCCGCGGCGAATCTGACGCCACCGGATCGTTCCAGGTGATGGTCACGCTCAACACCGCAGTCACGGGCGCCACCCTGCAAGTGGAGGAGGCCAGCGGCAAGTACAAATCCAATCCACTGCCACTCGTCATTGATCTTCTGGGCCCGCGCATCAGTTCTGTTGATTTCCTGCCGCGGGTGCCAGCCGAAGGCGAGAATACGCACATCACCGTGAAGGCGGAGGCGGGAAGCGCCCCGGTGACCATGACGCTTGAAGGCAACACCCTGACGCTCATGGAAGAGCCGTCGCAACCGGGAACGTTCAAAGGAACCTTCCAGGCACCGCCCACGGTGGGAACCTACCAGCCAACCGTCACCGCAACCGACCGTTTCGGCAACAAAACCGACATGCTCGTCAGCCTCTTGGTTCAACCCAAAACACCTCCGACCATCCGTAACCTCACCGCCGAGGCCAAGGTGAATGCCGTCGCGCTCAAGTGGGAGCCTGTGGAGAAGGAGGAGGCAGACATGTACCGCGTGTACGTCGGTGACCGGGCAGACAACTTCGTCTACTCCCTGGATACCGACGCATCGGTGTCGGCCGCCACGGTCGCCGGACTCAAGCAGGCAACGACCTACTATTTCGCGGTCACGGCACTCAAGAATACGGTGGAGAGCGCACAGAAGAGCAATGTGGCCAGCGCCACCGTTCTGGGCTTGCGTCTCGCAGTGATCCCGGGTGATACCAGCCTGATGCTGCAGTGGAACTCCATCAGGCGCACGACTCCCCTCGCCGCCTACCTGCTCGAGTACGGCGTGGAGGAAGGCCAGCTCACCGAGAAGCGCATGATCAACGGTGAAGCCGAAAACTACACTCTCCGCGACCTCATCAATGGCGTGAAGTACTTCGTCCGTCTCACACCGGTCACGGTGCCGGGCGAATTCCTGCGCGACCTGGCTGCCATGGCAGATGGCACCCCGAACGGTGCAGGTTTCCACCCTGTTGCGGGATCGGGTTCTGCATTTGAGCTCCCTCCTCCGCCTCCGCCTCCTCTGACTGTATCGAAAGAGGGCATGCCGCCCATCACGTGGGCAGGCATCGTCGCAGCTGCAGCGGTACTGGTCTTTCTGTTCCTGCACTGGCAGCGCCGCAGAACACTGCATGTGACCTCGGCCTTCCTGGAAGACATGCATCGGCGTTATCAACTCTAGAGAGGCGTATCCTTCTCCTGCTATGGCTTCCGCTTCTCCGTCCCGGCCGCGCCACAGTCGATCACGATCGACGTGGCCGCGCACGATGTCCATTGGAGGGGCGACCTACGATCTCTTCGTGCGGCTGAAGCGCGATGCCCTCTGTGAGATGAATCAGCAGCCTATGTTCGCGCTGCCGCTGGGTGAGAAGATCCACGTGGATGAGGTCATCGAGACCTGCGGGGGCGGCGCATCGAACACGAGCGTTGGCCTCGCGCGGCTCGGATGCGACGCGCTCTTCGAGGGGGTGATCGGCTCTGACCTGTGGGGGCAACGGCTGATCGCCAACCTGCAGAAAGAAGGGGTCAATACCAGCCACGCGCTCATTGTGGAGAATGAAGTATCCAGCTTCTCGATCATCCTCTCTGCCAGCGGCGGGGAACGCGTCATCCTCTACACACCCGGCGCGAACGCCCACCTGCACAAATCCAATTTCGATCGTGAGATCGCGCAGCAGATGAACTGGGTGTATCTGAACCACATTCAGGAATCGGCGCACGACATTCAGGAGGATATTGTGGAAATCCTCGCACAGGAGCATCTGCACCTCACGTGGAATCCCGGTGGACGACAGGTCGCAGCGGGCATCGATGCGCCCATGAACAAGCGCCTGCTCCCCTTCGCCGATCTCCTGCTGCTCAATTTTGAAGAAGCACTGGATTTCACCCACACGAGCACGCTGGAACACGCACTCGTCGCCCTGCTCGCATCCGGAGCGAAGCGTATCTGCGTCACAGACGGTCGCCGGGGCGTGACGGCCACGGACGGCGAGCGCCGCTACCAGTGCCCCTGCGATGACTCCGCCCCCGTGGTCGATACCACCGGCGCGGGTGATGCCTTCGGGACCGGTGTCACCTGGGCACTTTTGAAGGGACTTCCCTTCCCCACGGCACTGAAAGCGGGTACACTGAATGCTGCCGGAGTCGTCGGTGCGATGGGCGCGCAGCAGGGGCTCCTCACGGAAGAAACCATGCAGGAATATCTGCGCTCCACACCACTCACCGTTTCTGACCGGCCGCTCTGATCCGCCTCCCCACACACTCCCATGTCCGATGACCAGCTCCTCCAGATTCAAGAACTCCTTGAGAGCGCCTCGTCTTCTCTGAAGACCGCCAATGCGATGCTCCGCAGCATCACGGGTATCTCCGATACCGACCACGAACGGCACATGAGCCGCGCGGGTACGATGGGCTCTGCGGCCGGCCCTGTGAGCGGCAAAGTGGTGGAAGGCATCTTCGACGGACAGAACATGGTGGATTCTCAGGGGAACACGTACCCCGTGCCGGCGAACTACGCCAGCAAGAGCAAATTGGTCGAGGGGGACGGCATGAAGTTGACGATCACGGACGAAGGCAAATTCATCTACAAGCAAATCGCCCCGGTGAAGCGGCGCACAGTGGTGGGTGTGCTCATTCAGGAAGACGGCCAGTACAAGGTGCTGGCGGAAGGCAAGGCGTTCCGCGTGCTCCTCGCCTCGGTGACATTCTATCGCGCAGAGGTGGGCGATCAAGTGACGATTTTGCTGCCCGAAGAGGGAGAGGCGAAGTGGGGCGCCGTGGATGCCGTGATCCCCAAGCATCTCTCTGAGGCCGCTGCTCGCTCAACGGTGAGCCGGGCGCAGAGTGACGACGGAGAGTTGAAACCCATGTAGGGATGAGGGAACTGGGGAACTCGGGAACTCGGATTCTTTTTCCTATCCCAATGACCCTATTTCCCTACTTCCCTACTTCCCTATTTCCCTACTTCCCTATTTCCCTTCCCCGCAGCAACTGGAAAGACATCCATCTCACCTGTATCGTTCACATCGATGAAAATACCCGCGCGTATCCTCGTGCCCGTCATCTTCGCGCTCCTCTGTGCAGGCGCGCTCATTGCATTCCTCTGGTGGCAACTCATCTCTTCTTCCCGCGCCGTCCAGCGCCAGCCGTCTCAGACGGATACGGCGCAGGAATTGCTGGCCGGTTCCGGCAGCGCCCCCGTGACGTTGAGCCCGGCAGATTCGCGTGACCAGGCGCTGCTGCACCTGCGCGAAGGGGATCTGTTCGCCGTGCGCGGCGAGTGGGTGGAGGCCGCAAAAGCGTATGAGCGGGCCGTTGCGTTCGACGGAGGGCTGCCCGCGCTGCGCAAACTCGCCGTGGCGCAGCTCCAGCGGCGGGATATGGGCAGCCTGCAAGAGACGATCCGAAAATTGAAAGCAGCCGGAGCGCGTCCCGAGGATGTCGCGATGATCGAGAATATCGTGCTCCTGCGCACCGGTGAACTCACGACCGCACGCAAGCGGCTGGAGGAGGCTGCAGATTCCCCGCAGAAACACTACGGCCTCGCACTGCTCTCGATGATCGAGGGCAACCACGGCGGCGCCCAACAGGAGCTCAGTCTCGTCACTATCGGCTGGGAACCCGTGCTCCGGACCAATGCACGCACCCTCCTCGGCGCGTACGAGGAATTCGCGCTCTTCCCCGAGAGCACCGACCTGCACCTCATCACCCTCCTCTCGCGCGCACTCGCGCAGGTACAGGAGTGCGAACTCGCCCTGCCTCTGCTCGCACAGGTCACACGCGAGAAGGAGGACTACCGCGACGCGTGGATCGTGCAGGGCTACTGCGAGCTCACGACGGAGCGGCCGCAGCAGGCCCTCGCCTCCCTCGAGCGCGCGTACAACCTGAACCCCGAGAAACCCGAGATCCAGTACTTCCTCGCCCGCGCACACGCCGCACTCAATCAGCACGACAACGCCATTACGTTCCTGGAATACGCATTGCAGAACGGCTTCACGCCGAAGAGCGAGCTTCGCCGCCTCATTGCATCCGAAGCACTGAAGAAGGGCGATGCCGCAGCCGCCCTCGGCCAGTACAAAGCGCTCGTGGAGGAACCGGATGCCACGATCGAAGCCTTCGAAGGAGCCGTTTCGACGGCACTCGCGCTGGAGCGGAAGGAGGAGGCTATTGTGCTCGCGAAGCTGGCCACGGAGCGCCTGCCCGAGAGTGCGCGCGCCTTTGATCTGCTGGGCTGGACGTACATCGAAGCGGGCAAGAAAGAGGAAGCCCGCGCCGCCCTCACGAAGGCCCTGACGATTGACCCGTACCTCCTGAGCGCGAAGGACCGGCTGGAGAAGTTGAAGTGAGTAACATGTCATCCTGAGCGCCTGCCTGCCGGCAGGCAGGTAGCCGAAGGATGACTTCGCATGCCATGGTTCGACTACGCTCACCATGACAATGCTTTGCTATACTCCTTTCCATGCAGAAAGCCTGCCGAGAGTGCGGCCAATTCTTCGAGATCACGCAGGATGATCTGGATTTTTATGAAAAAATTTCCCCCGCCTTCAACGGGAAGAAAGAACTGATCCCGCCGCCTCTGCTCTGTCCGGATTGCCGTCGGCAGCGAAGATTCGCTTTTCGCAACGAACGTTCACTCTACCGTCGCCGAAGCTCGCTTTCGGGAGCGGAAATCATCTCCTGCTACCCGGAAGAGTATGAGCCACCCGTCTACGGGCACGAGGAATGGTTCGAAGACAAATGGGATGCCCTAGCGTACGGGCACCCCTGGGACGCGTATGCCCCGTTCCTCACCCAGTTCCACACTCTCTTAGAAAGAGTCCCGGCCATTGCAAGCAACAGTCATGTCAACAACGTGAACTGCCCGTACACGAATTACGTCGGCTCATGCAAAAACTGCTACATGATCTTCGGATCGGTGTACTGCGAAGATTGCCTGTACGGGACCCCATACAACTCGCGGTCCTGCGTCGATTCCCTCCTCGTTCGCGACTGCGAACTCTGCCATGACTGTGTTACGTGCGAGAAATGCTACAGTTGCATCTCTTGTCAGGATTGTGCGAACGGACACGATTTGCTCTTCTGTTACGACTGTGATGGATGCAGAGACTGTGTGGGATGTGCAGGACTCCGCCGAAGGCAGTATTGCATCTTCAACGAACAACTTTCCCCCGAAGAGTATCGCAGAAAGCGATCGGCTATAGACCTGTGCGAACCTAAGAGTATCGCAGAAATTCGAGAAAAATTTGAGGAGACGAAAAGAAAAAAACTTCGACGTTCTACACTCACGCTCTCATCTGAGAACGTGACCGGAGACTATGTCTATTTCTCAAGAAATACGCACGATGCGTACGACGTCCAACGATGCGAGGATTGCGCATATATGGCACAGACCATCGATATGAAGGACTGCCAGGACTGCAACTACATGGAAGAATGTGAACTTTGCCATGAATACATCTGCAGTTACCGCAATCACAGCATTCACTACTGTATCTGGCTTCTGGATTGTTCCGATGTTTGGTACAGCAGTTACTGCACCTCCTCACATCATCTTTTCGGCTGCATCGGCCTCAAACACAAGCAGTACTGCATTTTAAACAAGCAATACTCCAAAGAAGAATACGAAACATTGGTCCCGCAGATCATCGAATCTATGAGAAAAACCGGTGAATGGGGTGAGTTTTTCCCTGCGGCGATGAGTCCCTTTGCGTACAACGAAACCGTGGCGCAGGAATACTTTCCGATGACGAAGAAAGAAGTGGAGAAACGCGGTTGGAAGTGGCGGGAGGAGAAAGATGATATGCCGAAGGTATCGAAGGTGATTCCGGCAACAAAGCTCCCCGACGCGATCGAGGAGATTCCGGATGACATCGTGAACTGGGCCATCGAATGTGAGGCGACCAAGCGGCCTTTCAGGATCATCAGACAGGAATTGGACTTCTACCGAAAGATGAAGCTTCCCATCCCCCACTTCCATCCCGATGAGCGGCACAGAAGGAGGATGGCACTCCGAAACCCCCGCCGCCTCTGGAAGAGGCCGTGCAGGAAGTGCGGAAAGGAGATGGAAACGACTTACAGCCCTGAGCGGCCGGAAATTGTTTATTGTGAGGAGTGTTACCTCAAGGAGGTGTACTGAACCTCCTCTCCCTGGCCCTCTCCCGCCGGGAGAGGGAATGCGCTCGTTTTTTTTCGCGAAGCGAAATGAAACAACCCGTGGCGAAGTCGGGCTCTGCCCGACTGGAGCCACACCTTTTAGGGAAAGGAGAGCTCGCGAGAGGGAAACCGCAGGTTTCCCTTTCACGCCTACCAAAAAAGACCAGAATATTCCTCTGGTCTTTTTTGTTTTTGTTTCGCTCCCCGGGCTATCGGTCACGCCTATGGGTGACTGAGCCGAATGACATGGGAAGGCGATGCGATGAGGCGCTCGCGGTTCTCTGCCTTGCTTGGGTGTCTTGTTTATTCTCGCAACCGGACGAGTTCCTCTGGTCTGTTCGCAACAACCGACAAGCGGAAGGGAACAGGGAGGAGTGGGGGGTAATGTATGTCGCGGATTCACCTCGATTTCCGCGACACAACGTTGCAGAGCAGAGAGGAGGATGAACATAGGGTGAGGGATAGGGCGTAGGGCGAAAAAAGGTTCAAGGTTCCCGTGGGTCCCCGCATGGAGGACTCTCGGGTGGAGGATTTACCCTGAGCGAAGTCGAAGGGTGTGCATCCTCCTCTCTACGGAACCGGTGATGTGAAGGAGCTTTTTTGTGTCTGCCCCGGGGCAGGTAGCGTGTGTGTCTCTGTGTTTCTTTTGAAGGGACGAGCCCAGCACCTTTGCCATGCAAGGGTGCGGGGCATGATTTGTTCGAAACAAATCTGGTCATCTTATGACTTATCAAAGTGGTCTTCAAGAAAGTGCACTGGCGCGAGGTGGAGTATTGTTTTATGAATACATTTTTTGATCATATACGATGTTGAATCGCCAATTGTGCGGTGGTGCCTCTACAATGGCCACGCCCTGTCGAAGAAGCTTCCCCTCCTCCGCGCCACAGTGATCACCTTCCTTGCACTGCTCGGAGGGGCACTCCTCGTGAGTGCGTTCACCGTCATCATCACCTCCCTCAAATCCTACACACTCACCCCCACCGACCTGCTGCCTGCAAAGGGAACAGTGCTGCTCTTCTCGGCAATCGATGACGTCGAAGTGCGTCGGTACGAAGACTGGCTGCCGATCCTGCGCAGCCTTCCCTCCGCCGAGGTCCCGCGCACCATCGCCGTCATAGCCCTCCCCGACGCAGGGAATGTCGTCGTCCTCTTCGCCCGCCGTCCGGTGCCGCCCGATGCTCTCCCTACGGGAGAGCGCTGGACACAGCGCGATCTCGGCCCCCTCACCGTTGCAGCATCCTCGCCAGAGATTTTCCCGCTGCTGCAGCAATCTGAGCAGTCACTGAGTGCTTCTCAGGCCTTTCGCCAACTCTCACGCGGAGAGATGGAAAAACAATCCTGGATCTTCGTGAGCCGCCTGCTCCTGCCGCCTCCGGTCTCCTTCGCCGATACCCTGATGGAAACCGTTCTGTTCCGCGGCACCACGCACATCGGTCTTTTTCCAGGCAGCGGAAGCGGCATGACGATCCGGCTCTTTCCGGCGAGCGTAGAGCGGCGATCCCTCCCCCTTCCCGCACTTCCGGCCACTCCCCAAACCTCCTTCTCGATCGCCCTGGCACGGCCTGAATCCTCCATACGCATGCTGCGCGACGGCCTCTCGCAAAATGAGCGTGCGGTGTTTGAAACAAACATCCTCACGTTCCTGCAGCAAACATTCGGCGATGATATCAGCATGGAGTACGACGTGCTCCCCCTCCTGGCCAAACCCGCCAGACTCACATTCGCCCGCACGGCCTCCGGGACCTCCGCCCTGCTCCTCCAGGGGCAGGCCGCGGATGCGGATCTACGGCTCACGCGCCTCCACGAGGCCTTTCGCGGAAGCCGCACAACGGCCAGTGTGGTCATCCGCGTCTTCGAGAACGGGCGGTACACCTTCCGCAATGTCCGCGACGACTCGCACCTGCTCACCGAAGAGCGCTTCGCTGTCGGAGAATGGCAGGTCCACACCACTGTTCATGCCACACAGGAAGCCTTCTGCTCCGCACTGCGCGGAACCACATTCATACTCGCCACAGATTGCAGCGTGCTGACGCTCGCCCTCACGCTGCCCCCTGACCAGACCGAACCGGCAGCGCTGGCGGCTGGCATCCTCTCCCGCAGCCCCTCCTCCGCTCTGCCTTCGCTGCTCGGCACGCATTCTCCGTTGCTGCCGCCCCAGGCGGCGCCCCTGCGCTGGTCCCTCACGCGGCAGGGGGACATCCTGACACTCACCCTGCTTTCCCTTCCACAATGAGGATGGATAAGCCGGAATCTTCCCACTCTGTTTTCTGGATTCGGCTTGTGTAAACCGCTAGGCTCGTCGCTGAATTCATCCCTACGCCCCTTGCCCACCGAAGCCTTGGCGCAGGTGGGTCCCCCTCTACTCCTCACCCTAGAAAAAATGTCTCTCATCAAACTCTCCAAAGGCCTGCTGGTCGTCTCGGCAATCGCCATCATCGCCAGCCTCGTACTCCTCGTTGTTCCGGGTCCCATGCTCAGCATGGAATTCACGGGCGGCACGCTCATGAATATCACCCTCCCCGCAGGCAAGACAAAAGCGGATCTGCAGGATGCCGTCGGGAGTTTTCGGGATACCAACGGAGAATCGCTCGGAGCATTCGCCCTCTCGATGACTTCTGAAGGCGATCTGCTCATCCGTTCCCGCAATCTCGATAACGAAACGCACCTCGCGCTGCTCGCTCACCTGGAGCAGAAAACCGGCGGCACCATTGAAGAAAAACAGTTCACAACCATCGGACCCACCGTGGGAGAGACACTGAAGCGCCGGTCGGTCTATGCCCTCGTCATTGCTTCCATTGGCATCGTGCTTTACATCGCCTTCGCGTTCCACCGCATCCCGCGCAAGCTCTCTCCCTGGCGTTTCGGCATCTTTGCGCTGGTGGCGATGATCCACGATATCCTCATCACCACCGGAATCTTCGTCGTCTTGAGCCGCCTCACGAACTTCGAGTTCGACACGCTGTTCATCACCGCGCTCCTCACGATTCTGGGCTACTCGGTGAACGACACCATCATCATCTTCGACCGCATCCGCGAGAATGTGGCCTTCGCCGACAAGCATGAGGATTTCGCCATCACAGCGGAACGCAGTCTGAAAGAGACGATCGTGCGCACGCTCAACACCTCGTTCACGACGCTCATCATGCTCCTCTGTCTGTATTTCCTGGGGTCCGAGAGCATCCGCTGGTTCATTCTCGCGCTCATCATCGGTATCGTACTTGGCAACTACTCCTCGTACTTCATCGCCACTCCGCTCTTAGTCTTCCTCCGGAAGAAGGAGTGAGCCTCTCCACCTCTGCCCTATGACCCACCCCCCGAAGATCGAACGGGAGAAGAGCGGTCGCATCGAGTGCACCGTATCCTTCACAAAAGAACAGACCGCATCCGCAGAACAGAAAGCCCTGCGTGAGCTCGCTGAGAAAGTGAAAATCCCGGGCTTCCGCCCCGGCAAGGCACCGCAGGACATGGTGATGCAGAAGATCGACCAGGCGGATCTCCTCGAGGAAACGATTCATCATCTGTTGCCGGAAACACTGGAATCCCTCGTCCGGGAGCACAATATCCAGACGATCATCTCGCCGAAGATCTCGCTCAAGCAGCGCGATCCCCTCACCCTCAGCATCGTCTTCGTCGAGCGCCCGAAGGTGACGCTCAAGGGGGCCGACAAGATCAAGATCGAGAAGAAGGCACCGAAAGTGGAAGACAAAGATGTCGACCGCATGGCCGAGTTCATCCTGCGCAAGCACGAGACGACCCAGGAGGTGGAGCGCCCCGCACAGGAGAAAGACCGCCTGACCATCGACTTTTCGGGAACGGACGCCGAAGGCAAAGAGATCACTCCCATCCGCACCCAGGGGCACACGGTCACTCTGGGCAGCAAATCGCTGATCCCGGGCTTTGAAGATGCGCTCATGGGTCTGAAGAAGGGCGACCAGAAGGCCTTCACCCTCACCTTCCCGAAGGATTATCACGCCAAAGAACTTTCTGATAAGCCCGTCACCTTCAGCGTGAACGTGAGCAAAGTGGAGGAGGTGCACATTCCGGAGCTGACCGATGCGTTCGTGAAAGAACAACTGCACGTGGACTCGGCCGAGAGCTTTCGGAAGGAACTGCGCCAATCGATGGTTGCGCAGGAGGAGCACATCGAGCGCCAGCGACGCGAGCAGGCTCTGATGGATGCAATTTGCACGGCCACAGTTGTGGATTTTCCGGCGGAACTGGTGGAAGACGAGGAGCGCGCACTCCTGCAGGATATGGAGGCGCAACTGCAGCGGCAGCAGCGCACGTTTGACGACTGGATGAAGGCAACGGGCAAGAAGCCGGAGGATCTGCACAAGGAACTGTCAGAGCGTGCCAAACAGCGCCTCGCCCTGCGCCTCGGCATTCGTGAGCTTCTGGAAGTGAAGCAGATCGCCGTGACGGACGCAGAGATGGATGAAGCGGTGAGCGGCCTTTTAAGCCCCCTCTCGGAACAGGAACGCAAGAATGTGGAAGGCGCCTACCGCAAAGGCGAGCAGGCCTACGAGCAGCTCAAGTGGCAGAAGAGAGTCGAGAAGCTGTTTGAGGGCATGTTGGGCTGAGTGATGTATCTCTTTCTCCTCACGCAGGAGAAGGGCGTGGGGCGTGGGGCGTAGGAATAGCCGGAAAAGTCTTCTTCGAGAAACCTACACCCTACCCCCTACACCCTACACCCTCACCCGCTATCTCCACCTCACCCCGATCCGCCTCCCGGAGCTCGACTGTTTGAACATCTTGCACTTCTCGCGGTGCACCATCACGGTCCCTGTACGATTGATGACGCCGCTGATCTTGCCGCGGGGCTCGGCTTCCGGTGAGCAGCACTTGGCGTAGCGCGTGGGCATGGGAACACTTCCCTCCACGGAGAGTTCGTTGTCTTTGCGTTGCAGCCGACCGGTACGTTTCTTCACCTGCTCCTCTGCGGGCCCTTTGCCGCGCAGCGCCTCCAGACGGCGGAAGAAGGAAGACGGCTTCTCGGCGCCCTGACCGACCTTCATGAGCAGGTCTTCGCGCTGCTGCATCGAGAGCGTCTCGTTATCGCACACCTTCAGGATCGTGAGATCGGTGTCGAGCGGCGACAGGTGGTGCTTGCGCAGCTCCTCATTGAGGAGTTGGCGGCCGTGGTCGATGAGGCGCGGACGATCCTGCGCGGCGAGGTAGCGCTTGAGCTTGCCGCGGGAAGAGGCCATTTTGAGAAGCTGCATCCAACGCGTGGAGGGACGCGGCGGCGACTGTTTCTGAATCTCGACCACATCGCCGTTCTCGAGCCGGTACGTGAGCGGGACAATGGACCCGTTGACCCGTGCGGAGCTGAAGGAGATACCGAGATCGGTATGCACCGTGAAAGCGAAATCGAGTGGCGTGGCCCCTTCGGGAAGCTCAACGATCTCGCCCTTGGGCGTTAAGACGAAAATGTGATCCACGAAGGGTGACGCACGCGTACCCGAGACCGATTCCTGCGACAGGAGCATCCGCTTGAGTTGTGCATGCTTCACGGCTTCGCTGGCCGCACCCTCCTTGTACGCCCAGTGTGCGGCTACGCCGTACTGCGACTCGCGGTGCATGCTGAGCGTCCGGATCTGGACTTCGATGCACGTATCGTCAGCTGCGCCGGGCAGCTGGAGAATCGTCGTGTGCAGACTCTGGTATCCGTTCGGCTTGGGAAAGGCAATGTAGTCCTTGAAACGGTGGGGCACGGGCCGGCCGACCTGGTGCAGGAGCCCGAGCGCCTGGTAGCACTCCGCCTCACTCTCGACGATGACGCGCAGCGCGTAGAGATCGAAGAGGTCATGAATGTGCGTGATCGCCTTCTCCTGCATCTTGAGGAAAATCGAGTACATTTCTTTCTTGCGCCACTCGATCTCTATCACAATGCCGCGCGCACGGAAAAAACTCTGCAGTTCTGCGGCGGCCCGCGGCAGGAAATCTCCTTTCTCCGCGTCGAACTGTGCGATCTGTTCCTGAATCCGGCCGGCATCGAGCGGGTAGATCACCGGGAACGCGCGATTCTCAAGCTCGTGTTTGAGAGAGTAGATACCCAGCCGTGCCGCCACGGGTGCGAAGAGCTGCAGCACATCGTGGCAGAGGTGCTTACGATCCTCGACAGGAATGGTATCGATGAGCCGCAAGATAGCCGCCCGGTCACAGAGCGTGATGAGCACGGTGCGCACGTCATCCGAGACCGAGAGGAGCATGAGCCGCAAATCTTCGATGCGGCTGCGGCGCGCATGGAGTGTCACGTGCGAGAGCAGGTAGACATTGCTCACGAGGGAACGGACAGCCGGTCCGAACTGCTCCTGGAGTTCCGCGAGCGAAAGCACACTCTCATCAAGGGCGTGGTGGAGCAGGACCGCAATGACGGCATCCTCATCGGGATGGAACGGGGCGAGGGCCCCGAGTGTCTCGAAGACGTGGTCCAAAATGGGCACGCCCGAATGGTGCATGTGGTGACTGTAGAGCTCCCGGGCGAGGCCGAGTGCCCGCGTGATGCGCCGCTCATCGAGCTCCGGTGCCTCGCCGTCGATGGTCAGACGACTGAGGAGCGCCGCGAACTCTGCAGTGGTGACAAGAGCCATGGGAAGCAGCATTCTAGCACCTTCCTTGCGCCTGGGCAGGCAGGTCGCAGGGAATCAGCATACCGCAGAAAATAGCGGAGAAAGAAGGATGGGCGGCATTCTACCACCCCGATTTCTGCTTCATTTTTCGAGCACAAGTGTCACGGGACCGTCATTGATCAGATGCACGGACATCTCTGCGCCGAAGACGCCGCCCTCGACTTTCGGGACCTTCAGCTCCGTGAGCTTCTTCAGAAAATACTCATAGAGCACGGTCGCCTCATCGGGCGGAGCGGCTGCCGTGTAGTCCGGACGATTCCCCTTTGCTATGTCCCCTGCCAGCGTGAACTGCGACACGACGAGCACCTCTCCGCCAATGTCGAGGAGCGAACGATCGTTGATCTTGCCATCGGTACTATCGAAGAGCCGGAGTTTCACGAGCTTCTCGGCAAGCCACTGCGCCTGCAGGGCGGTGTCGCCGCGCATCACGCAGAGCAGAATGAGGTACCCCGGGCCGACTGCACCGACGACAGAACCATCAACCGTGACGGAAGCTTCTTTCACCCGTTGGAGAACCAAGCGCATGGGGAGAGTGTAGCGGAAGTATCATACTTCAATCTTGCGGTCACTCATCAGCCAGACAATCGACGATCAAATCTGGGGAAGAAGTTCCAACAAGTATCGCCGCATACCCTCTGCGTGGTCCTTGGTCTTTTTTTCCGGTGCATCCGATCTTCCGCCGAATGCCCCGAATCCATGTTCGATTGTAGAGAGACGTTTGACGGGGCGGGGAACCAGCGCAATCGGGACGGCCACAGAATGGGGCACGTGCGCCCCGGCAATGTCCGCCACGACCCGCGATGCAGACGGAGATCGCAATGAACCGGAGACGACCAATCTGGAATCACCCCATCGTTTGAAGTGCGCCTGCAGGGCTCCCCCAGTTGCATTGGCCAGATCCCGTGCACCGCAACCATCTGTCACCACTTGCACGGTCTGACGCGACTTGTCTTGCGTGATGAGCTCTGCACCGTAGACACCCACAGTATTGGAGACGATTTCGGCTCTCAACGCATCGAGTTTTGACGCATCGCGCATGCGAAGAACGGCGATCATCTCGAAGGACTGAGACCCCGGCGGATGAGGATGGCAACTCAATTGAACCATTTCAACCTTCTTCCCTTCTGCTTCCAGCTGGCGCACAACGTCCAGCTGCGGACCGGTCCGTCCGTCCCCGACGATGCGCACTACGAACTCCTCAATGCGTTGCGCAGGTCCGTGCTCATCCGTCCCCTCCGCCAGATCATCCACCTCCGGACGAGAGGCAAGACTCTCATAGACAGGATGAACACGAACACGACTCCCCAAACCCGACATCGCATGGAGAAATTCCAAGATTCTTCCGATTGCAGGGAGGCCGGCCGTGAGCTGCAGCCTCACCTCTCCCCCTTTCTCCACCTTCATGGAGCCGCCCAAGCTCGTCATGATGTGTTTCAGGAACGCAGCTTGATCGTGATGACAATTGAGGAGCAGACGCAGGTGCTGTCGCGCGGATGCCTCCATATCCCGAACTGCGTCGACCCCCTTTCCCTCATGCAAGACATCTTCGGGTTTCTTGAACCAGGGCTGTCTCGCGAGCAGCAAAGCGGGCGGGAGTACCAGCGTTACCTTTCTGCCGCCATCCGGCGCCGGGGTGATCGTGAACTCCTCAGGATGATATCCCTGGCCTCGTACCGCGCCGAGCACAGCGCCCGCGCTACCGTCATGCAGCGTCACTTCAAGGACATCGGATGATGTTTTCTCTTCCGGCATGAAAATATTCTGTAATGCTTCGTGCATTACGTCTAGTATTTTGACTCCACAGTTGACATATTTTATTTTGATTGCTTATCAAGCAATATAAACGGCGCAGAATTATTGACTCTTGGGGATTTCTCTCTATCCTTTGGTTTCGACCGAAGACCGAGGGCACAAGGCCGCAGGCCGAAATAAGCCCCTCCGAGGCATACAGCATCGGCCACCCGGTTCCGACTTGGTGCTTCGTGCCGTGTGCCTCGCTGGTCTCCCGGTCAAACGGGAGATTTTTGTATCTACGCATTGTCTCTCCGTTCCTCCCCCTACGCCCTACTCCTAACCCTACCCCCTAGACCATGCCCGTCACCCGCGCACAGAAAGAGGCACAGCTCACGGAGCTCAAAGAGAAAATGAGTAAGTCCCAATCGCTGATGTTCGCCCAGTATATCGGGCTCAAGGTGAGCGAAGTCGGCGAACTCCGCCAGAAGCTCAAAGAAGCCAATGCCGAAATGAAAGTGGCCAAGAAGACGCTCATGCGTCTCGCCACCAAAGATGCCGGCCTCCCCGAGATCTCTGAAAAGAATCTGACAGGCCCCGTCGCCTGCATCTTTAGCTTCTCAGATCCCCTCTCGGGTGCACAGGTCGCCTTCAAGTTCGCCAAAGATCACGCCCAGGTGAAGATCATCGGCGGCATTTTCGACGGCAAGCTCCTCACGAAAGAAGAGGCGGTTGAGATGGCCAAAATGCCGGGCCGGGAGCAACTGCTCGCGATGTTCGCTTCGATGTTGCAGTCTCCCCTCGTTTCCTTCGCCAGCGTGTGCTCCTCCCCACTCACCGGTATGGCCCGGGGCCTCTCGGAGCTCGCCAAGAAGAATGCTGCTTCTGCTCCTGCTCCTTCCCCTTCGCCCGAAACTCCTCAGTCCTAAGTCCAATTCCCGAGTTCCCTAGTTCCCTACTTCCCTAGTTCCCTACTTCCCTACCCCCTATCCCTATGGCAGACGTCGCAGACGCACCGGTCCTCTCCGCAGGAGAGAAAGCGGTCATTGACGCCGTTGAGAAGCTGAATGTCGTGCAGCTCAATAACGTCGTGAAGTACATGGAAAAAGTGTACGGCATTTCCGCCGCTGCCCCTGTGGCAGTCGCCGCCGCTCCCGCAGCAGGGGGAGGTGAAGCTGCCGAGGAGAAATCTTCGTTCGACGTGGAGCTCACCGATAGCGGCGCGCAGAAGATCGCCGTGATCAAGGTGGTCCGCGAGATCACGGGGCTTGGCCTGGGTGAAGCCAAGGCCGCCGTGGACAGCGCTCCGAAAGTCCTCAAGGAGGGCGTCGCCAAGGCCGATGCCGAAGAGATGAAGAAGAAGCTCGAGACCGCAGGAGCCAAGGTCACATTGAAGTAAATCTGGTTTTACTTAGCCGCAGCTGGGGTCCTGCACCTCGGCTGCGGTTTTGTGAGTAGAATGAGTGAGGGATGGACACACGCTCAGCACCGACGGCTCGCTATCTCGAAATCGACGTGCTGCGTACGGTGGCGATCATCTGCATGGTGATCTATCACGCCGCTTTCGATCTCGCCTTCTTCCACAGCTTCCCTCTCGAGCCGACTGCGGGGGGCTGGCTTTGGCTCCAGCGGCTCACGGCAAACCTCTTCCTGCTGATCGTCGGGGTGAGCTTCGCGATCTCGTACGGACGCATGACGGAGCGGGATGCGGGGATGCGCGAGATCGTTGCGAAATACTGGAAACGCGCCGCCCTGCTGCTCCTGATCGCATCTGGCATTTCGGGAGTGACGTACCTCTTCGTCGGGAATGAGTGGATCCGGTTTGGCGCGCTGCACCTCATCGGCACAGCTCTGCTCCTGCTGCCGTTGCTCATGCCACTCAAAGAAGGGACCGCGCTCCTCGCCCTCTTGGTCCTGTTCCTCTCACCGTTTCTCCGGGGGCTTTCCGTCGATTCTGCTCTCCTCCTGCCGCTCGGCCTGCCGCCGCGATCTTTCGCCTCGGTCGATTACCTCCCCCTGATCCCATGGATGGCTCCGGTCCTCTTCGGAACCGCACTGGGGAACATGCTCTACAACCGCCGTTGGCTCCGCCGACACCTGCCAAGAAACCGTTTCACCGTGCTCCTCGCCCTCCCCGGGCGTCACGCGCTCATGATTTACCTACTCCACCAGCCGATTCTGCTCACGATCCTCTGGATCCTCCTCAGACAACCGAACATCTCATAAAAAATCATGAAGAAAAATTCAGCGCCGAAGGCAAGCTCCGCTTGCCTGGAGGCGCACCAATGAGGGAAAGGAGAGCTCATGAGAGGAAAACCGCAGGTTTTCCTTTCATGAACTTTTTCGCTACACTCCCCCTCGATGTCTTTCTCTGTCCGCCGCGTCAGTCAGGCGCGTTCGAAGTGTCGTTTCCCGTGGGCTACTCTGTCCATCCTGCTGAGCATGCTGCGCCCGCTCGCCGGTTGGTACACGGGATGGAAAGCACGAAAGAAGGAAGAGGCTCTTCACGAACATCGCACATTGCTCCTCAAGCGTTCTCTGCTCATCCTCATCGCCGTTCTCTGCGCGTTTCTGCTGTTCGCTGGAACGGTAAAAGCACTCGTGGGGCTGCGGATCATTTCGATGCGATCGCTCGTGTCGCTCACCGGGGCGGAACTCCCCAAAGATGAACAGGGATTCACCACAATCCTCCTGCTCGGCCTGGGTGATGACAGCCATGATGGCAAAGATCTCACGGATACGATCATCGTGGCGAGCATCGACCCGTCACAGACCAAGAGCGCCGTACTCCTTTCGCTCCCCCGCGATCTGTACTTCTTGAAGACCGAGAAAATGGGCAAGGGCCGCCTCAACAGCCTCTACCGCGATTACAAAATCCTCCTCAGGCGTCAGGGCATGCAGGAGCAGGAAGCCTCGCTGGAGGCGATGAAAGAGCTGAGTACAGTCATCGGTGATCACCTCTCGCTGCCGATTCATCACGTCATCAAGGTGAACTTCACCGGATTCAAGCAGGCGGTGGATGCGATCGGAGGCATCGATGTCACCGTTCCGGAGCCGATCAATGACACCGAGTATCCGGACGAAAACTACGGGTACGAGCCGTTCTCTATCGCCGCAGGACCCGCGCACCTCGATGGCGAAACAGCCCTCAAGTACGCGCGCAGCCGCCACTCCTCCAGTGATTTCGGCCGCTCGGCCCGCCAGCAGCAGATCATCGTCGCCATCGGCGAAAAGGTAACGAAAGAAGGTCTCTACAAAAATCCCGCAACGGTCACCGACATGATGAAAATTTTCTCGGACCACGTGCAGATGACCATGACCACCCGCGAATTGATCGGGCTGGCTGACCTTGCAGAGAAGACCACTCCCGACCGTGTCATCACCCTGCAGCTCAATGACCGCAACGGGCTCTACGAAAGCATGGTGGAGCCGGGCGGCTTTCTCTACACCCCGCCCCGTGATCAGTTCGCGGGGGCTTCGGTGTTGCTCCCCGTTTCCATTCCGGCATTTCCGGTGACCTGGAAGCAGATCCATGCGCTCAGCACGCTCCTGTTTAGGCAGCGGGCCATGTACATCGCCCGTCCGTCCATCGCCATTCTGAATGCCGGGGCCAAGAGCGGGCTCGCCCGTACACTGGGGAACGAACTGACCCGCTACGGCTTCAACGTGGTACGGATCGAGAACGCGAATATCTCCAAGGAGGAGCTG
Organism: Candidatus Peribacter riflensis; assembly: GCA_001430755.1. Lineage (GTDB taxonomy): Bacteria > Patescibacteriota > Gracilibacteria > Peribacterales > Peribacteraceae > Peribacter > Peribacter riflensis. Next base: position 793,217 of record CP013062.1, read on the forward strand.
AAGAACACGAATAATCCGAGCTTCGTCTACGCGAGCCAACCGACCGACGCCAACGCGAAGGAATTCTTCTCTGAGCTACTCGATCTGCCGGTCGTCTCCTCCCCTGTTCCTGCCATCCCGCCCGAGCAAATGGCGCAGATCGTCATCTTGCTCAGCAAGGACTATACGTTCCAGCCACTCCAGGACCTCCTGACCACCCCATGAATCCGCGCGAGATCATCGCACAAGCCTGGGCGATCACCCTCAAGGAACGCCAGCTGCGCAAGTGGGGATTTGCCTCATCGCTCTTAGAGACCCTGCTCAATACCAAGCTCCTCATCTACCAGACTTGGTTTGTAATCAGCTACATGCAGGGCGACCCCATCGGTTTCTTCGCCGATGTGGAATGGCTGAGCGCGCACCTCTCGTTCGGATGGGTCGTGACCATCGTCTCCTTCTTCGGGGTGCTGATCTTCATCGAGTGGCTGTTCCCGCACTTCGCCAAAGGGGCGATTGTCGGACTCGCCGCCAAATCCTACAAGAAGGAAGAGGTGAAAGGCGGACTGGTGCTGGCCGTGTACAACTTCTTCCCGCTCTTCGCGATCCATGAGTTCTTCTTCATCGGCAGCATCTCGATGGTGATCACCTTAGGCTCGGTCATGCTCCGGTACGCTCCCGAGATCGCGCCATTCGGCATTTTCCTGCTCTGCCTCTTCTTCGTCGGAGCCAACATCCTCCGCTTCTTCTTCATCATGTCGGAGGAGGGCGTGGTGATTCGCAAACTCAGCATCGGCAAGGCGATGGCTGCCAGCTTCAAACTGGTCATCAGCTACCTGGGGCATGTGGTCTTTCTGCTCATCCTGGGCTTTCTCATCAGTCTCCGCATCTTCGCGAACGCCCTGATGATCTTCCTCGTGCCGGGCATCGTGATCGGTATCGCCTTCCTCTTTGGCAGCTTCCTCCCCTTCGGGATAGCCATTGCGATTGGCGCTGCCCTCGGGCTCATTATCATCGGGCTCACCAGCTATCTCTTCGCCTACCTCGAGGTCTTTCGCCAGAACGTGTGGACGATTACGTACCTGGAATTGAGCAAGTTGAAAGAATTGGACGTGATTGAATCATGAGAGACAAACCTTCAGCCTTCGCCCATCCACCGTCGCTAAAGCTATGGTGGACGAGTCGGGCTACGGCCGACAAGCCGGTTTTTCTCTCATGAGCTCTCTTTTCCAGCCTTCGCGCAGCGGAGGCTGCCCACCGTAGCCTTGGCGAAGGTGGGCCTCTCAACACAAGTGTTGGCTGCGCTACGGCCGGCAAGCCCTTGAGTGGTGTCGCTCCCCGCCCGTACCGAACGGTACGTTCGGACGGGCAGCCGTGGGTCCCGGCAAAGCCACCCACGGCTTCGCGACGGATCATTGAATACAAATGAGAGAGATCCGCCGCCACGGGGGGTGAAGGGGAAGGCCCTGCCGCGAGCGGTCGGCCGACGAGACGAGCCGAAGCCTTGGAGGCGAGGCGAGGAGGCACAGGGCCGGGCGGAGTGGGGATTGGCGGCGGTGCGCTTCTCTTTGCTTCTTTCTCTTGTCGGGCAGACAAGAGAAAGAAGGGACTTCCACTGATACACTCTCCCCATGTCCTCCGACATGCACGATCTTCGATCGAACATCTGGAAGCTCTACGTGCTGAGCGCCACCGCGACCTTCGGCTTTGCACTGCCGATCCTCATTCCCTTTCAGCAGGAGCACGGTCTCACCCTACGTGAGGCGTTTATGCTGCAGGCGGTCTACTCGATCATTCTGGTCGTGCTGGAGGTGCCTTCCGGCTACGCTGCCGACCGGTGGGGCAGGAGGAACACGATTCTCCTGGGCTCCTTCGCGCTCTTTCTCGGCATGCTCACCTATGCGGTAACGGGAGGATTCTGGGGCTTTCTCGTCGCAGAAGCACTGCTGGCCGTAGGATCGAGCTTCCACTCGGGCACGACTGAGGCACTCACCTATGACACCCTCGCCGCCCTGGGGGAGGAAAAGCGCTACCTCAAAGTGAACGGCCTGCAGGGGTTCTTCGCACTTGGGAGCAAGACGGTCACCTCACTGCTCGTCGGATTCCTGGCTGCCGTAAGCCTGAGACTGCCCTTCTGGGCAGACATAGCACTCTTCGGTTCAGCCATCGTACTCTCCTTCACGCTCACGGAACCGGACCGCCTGATTATGAAAGAGACGCAGCACCTTAAAGCCATGGGCAGAATTTTCATGCATGCCCTCGTCCACAACAAAGTCCTGCGGGCTCTGATCATCCTCTTCACAGTAGTCGCCACCATCGACCTGCAGATCTTCTGGTTCCTGCAGGGCTATCAGCTCGAGATCGGCCTGCCCATGCTGTATTTCGGCGTCACGAATGCCGTCATGTGCCTGGTGGGTGCGCTCGCCTACAAAGAGGCACACCGGCTGGGGAAGAAAGCGGAACGACTCTCCTCCCTCTTCGGCATCGCCATCGTCCTGCTGCTCACCTGCTTCGGACTCGCTGCCGTGTCATCCCTGTGGGGGCTTGTATTCTTCGTCATCGAAGGCATGGCATTCGGGGTGTTCGATCCTCTGATGAGCAATCTCATCAACCGCCACACCACCTCGGACGTTCGCGCCACCGTGCTCTCCATCCGGTCCTTCGTCTCACGACTCTTCTTTGCCATACTCACACCGTTCCTGGGGCATATGGCCGACGTTTGGTCGCTCTCTACCGCGTTCCTGCTCGCCGGGGGCATCGGCATGGCAGCGCTGGCCGTGACGTTTGTGATGACGCGAAAAGCCCGTGCTTAAGATGGATACTCAGCGAGCAGAAACTCCCCGATCACCGCGAATCCCAGCTTCGCATAGAGGGCCTGTGCGGCCAGATTCTTCTTTTCTGTGAACAGCAAAACGGCCTCTTTACCTTCTGCGAAACAGCGCTGGCAGAGCGCACTCATGCACCCCGCCGCGAGGCCGCGCCGTCTGAATCTTGGGTCGGTGATCACTCCGACCGCCTGCACAAAGTGCCGCGAGCACACTCCGGCTGTTGCCGTGGCGGCAATATGGCCGTCCTCTTCCGCAACGATTGCTCCTTCGAGACTGATCTTGTTGCGCTCCCGTTCCGTGATGGGAACAGTGCTGGCCCGTTCATGAAGGATACGCTGCAGGAGCACCAGGGCATCGCGATCTTCTTCCCGCGCAGACCGGACAACGGACTCCTGCGGATGGAATGCCTGCCGCTTGAGTTCCAGAAACAGTGATACATGTTCCTTAAGGGGAACGAAACCCCGGCGACGCAACTGTTGGACAACCAGAGAAGCTCGCGGCTCAACCATAGGCACGGATTCGATGCGCACTTTCGCGATAAGCGCCGCATCCACAACCGAAGGGATAGCTGCTTCTTCCCCAACAGCAACGAACGAACCGAACCGCCCGAACCATGCGCTCACCGCACGCAGGGCATTCCCCTCGAATGCGCCGAAGTAACGGCTCTCGGAAAACGTTGCAGGGGATTCTGCGTTCCCGATGAGAAACAGATGCTCGCGCTCCCTCTGATATGCAAGGCTGAGAATCGCCTGCCGGTCGGCTTCAAAAAGCTCGCGGACCATGGAGGCATGGTAGCAACAAAAACACCTGTAGAAACAGGTTTGGGGGTACTCCACTGCGGATTCTGCGGTAAACCCGCCATCCGGGGCCAAGCAGAGAAGGAGCCTGGACAACGGGAAAACCGGCGTACAATGGGCCCCCTCCCGCTTTCCGCAGGAGGTCACGGACCCGTTCCTTTCCCTCTCAGCTCAAAGGAGTGTCACATGAGGCGGTACATTGTTGTTCTGATGGGCGTGGCGTGCGTCCTGTACGCGGGCCATATCATCGGCCTGCACAGGCTGCCGGCGGAACCGCAAGCGGACCACAACACGATCATCCCCGTCGAGATCGACGTGCTGACGGCCACGATACGGATCGTGGCCCACCCGCGCGGCAATGCCAGCGTACTGCAACTCCACGAGGTGCTCGACGTCGCGGAGCAGGATTGGCTCGATCGCAATCCCGGTTTGCACATCTGCAAACGCGTGACGCTGATCCAACCCCAGTCGCTCGAACGGTGCATCTGGGTGCAACAACGCACCCCTGAGAAGCCCAAGGCGAAGGAAGTCGCGCGGCATGACATGAAGGCCTGAAAACCATGGCATGCCCTGTCCCTTTACCCGCTGTCAGCGATGACAGCGGGTTTTCTGTGTACGAAAGACGTTTGCGCAGAGGCAAGCCAATGCCCCGATCTTGACCGAAGACGATCGTACACCTATCATGGTGTACATCCGTTCCCCTTAGAACCATGACGCTCACTCCCCACCAGCGCACTGTCCTCAATTACATCCGCGAATTCCAGACGAAGCGGGGCTACTCCCCCTCTCTCGCCGATCTCGCGCTCGCGTTCGGTGTGCGCAGTAAGAATGCTATCGCCAAAGTGGTGAATGCGCTCCTCCGCGAAAAACAACTGGAGAAGGATCCCAAGGGACGCATTAAGATCTTGGAGATGCCGGAGGCCTACGAGCGCCCGCAGCCCATGGTGCTGCCGCTCTTCGGGCCCATCGCGGCAGGGTTCGCCACGGCGGCGGAAGAGCAGGCGGAAGAGATGGTGGATCTGGAAGGCTTTCTCGTGCGGGATCGCGCCCGGACGTTCCTGCTCCGGGTCAAAGGCGACAGCATGATCAATGCCGGTATTCAGGAGGGCGACATCGTGATCGTGGAACGCGGCAAGGAACCGAAGGTGAACGAAATCGTCGTAGGTGTTTTGGATGGAGAATTCACCTTAAAGCGCCTCAAGAAAAATAAGGGGAAGTTCTACCTGCAGGCAGAGAATCCCGCGTACCCCGACATGTACGCCGTGGAGGATCTGCAGGTGGCAGGCGTTGTGCGCGGCGTGATGAGAAAGTATTAAGCAGCAGCCGTCTGCCCTGAGCGAAGTCGAAGGGTTCCCGGCTGCGGTGGCCTATGAAAGCGCTTTTAGCCGCTCCTCAATCTTCTTCAGTTTCTCCTCGCCGTCTTGGAGCTTCTGCTTTTCCGTTTCTATGACTTCCGGCTTGGCACGCGCCATAAATTGCTCATTCGTGAGCTTCGCACGCACACCGGCAAGAAACTTCTGCAGTTGTGCACGTTCGGCCTCCAGATTCCCCTTCACCTTCACGAGATCAACTACTCCTTCGAGCAAGAGATGAATATCAACGCCCTTCAGGAACATGCTCACTACTCCATGCCGATGAGCGGGAGCCCTGGAAACAACCAAGAGCTCACTCACATTCGCGAGACGAAGCACATGCGCCTGATGCCGTGAAAGGAACTCGCCGGACTTTACCGCATGCACGGTTACGGGAATTTTCGCTTCCGGAGCGACCCCGTACTCCGCACGCAGACTGCGGATGGAAGAGATGACATCAATGAGCAACTGCAATTGTTCTTCTGCTTCATGATCCATAAGTTTCTTCTCCACTGTCGGCCACGGCTCCCGGATGAGCGGGCCGCTCCCTTTCGGAGCAATCTGGCTCCACAGTTCCTCCGTGACGAAGGGGCAGTAGGGGTGCAGCAGGTGGACGATTGTTCTTAAGCCATGCACGAGCACGGCGGGGTTACTCTCGCCCTTGCTGAGCTCCAGGTACCAGTCGCAGAAATAGTCCCAGACGAAGCTGTAAAGCCGCTCCCCCGCCTCGCTCAAGCGATACTCTTTGAGTCCCTGCGTGACATCCTCAATCAGACCCTGCAGTGAAGACAGAAGTGCGCAGTCCGCAACAGAAAGATTCCCTAACACTAACCCTTTCCCTACCCCTTTCGGATCCACTCCCGCTTTCTCGCACTGCATCAAAACGAACCTGGACGCATTCCAGAGCTTGTTGATGAAATTACGGTACCCGGCGATCTTCTCTTCGTAGAGCCGGAAATCATTGCCCGGGCTCTGCCCGACGATCATCGAGAGCCTCAGCGCATCCGCGCCATACTTGGGGATGATCTCGAGCGGATCGATGCAGGTAGCGGGATCGGACTTGCTCATCTTCTTGCCGTCACGCGTGCGCACGAGCCCGTGCAGGTACACGTGTTTGAACGGAATCTGCCCTGTTGCGTACGTGGTCATGAGAATCATGCGCGCCACCCAGAAGAACAGGATGTCATAGCCTGTCTCCATGACCGTCGTCGGGTGGAATTTCTGAAAATCCGGGCTCTTATCCAGAAGATCCTTGAGACTCAGGGACGTATCGGCTGCGAGTGCGGGATCAATGAGCGTGGACCACGTCCAGAGTCCCGACGAGAACCACGTATCGAGTGTGTCGGGGTCCTGCTCCACCACCCCTCCGCAGTGAGGGCATTGAGAAATGAGATGTGCCGATACAGTCATCGCAAGCCCTCCAGAATTAGGAATTCTGAATGAAGAATTATGCGGTTTTCCATTTTCCTTATTCTTAATTCCTAATTCTTTATTCATCGCCCCACCACTCTCTCCAGCCATACACTGCTGACAATAATAAACAGGGATACGATGTCCCCACCAAATCTGGCGGCTGACGCACCAGTCACGCAGGTTATCGATCCAGTGGAAGTAGATCTTCTCGAACCGCTCGGGGATGATCCGGATGTCCTTCGAGCGGATCACGTCCTGCATCACCTGTTTCAGACTCAGTTTCTTCTTCTTCCACTCCACCACCGGCTTATTCACATCGATGAACCACTGCTCCTTGATTTGCGGCTCCACGACGCCCTTGCCGCGGTAGCTCACCGCGACGCGGTGCACGTAGTTCTCATCCACTTTCACGAGGAGCCCCTTCTCTTTGAGCTTTTCCACCACCTTCGGCCGCGCCTCTTCGATGGGCAAACCGGCAAACTCTCCCGCGACAGGCAGAAGCTTTCCTTCGAAATCAATGATCTGCTCCCGCGTAAGGCCATGACGCTCCGCGAGCTCGAAATCCGTCATGTCGTGCCACGGCGTGATCGTCATGACCCCCGTGCCGAAGGTCGGATCGATGGCTTCGCTGTCTTTGATGACCGTCGCCTGCACGGGACCGTTGATCCATTCCGCAGTGAAGGTATCGCCGTCTTTGTACTGCTTGTACCGCTCATCATCCGGATGCATCACCACGTACTTGTCGCCGAACTTGGTCTCGGGACGGGCCGTAGAGATCTGAAACGGGCCGTACTGGAAGGTGTAGAAGGGCGCCTTCTCCTCCACGTACTCGATCTCGTCATCCGAGACGGTCGTCTGCATCTTGGGATCCCAGTTCACAATGCGCTGGCCGCGGTAGATGAGTCCATCACCGTACATCTTCTTAAAGACCTCGTTCACGCACCGGTTGAGCGACGCATCCAGCGTGTAGCGCTCGCGGCTCCAGTCGCAGCTGCTGCCCATTTTACGGACCTGCGAGCGGATGGTGCCACGGCTGACATCGACGAACTCCGCGATCTTGGCAACGAGCTTCTCGCGCCCGTAGTGCGCGCGGGGATCTTTGATTTTCTCCTCCTTCTGAATCTTTTTGATCACCACGCTCTCGGTTGCGATGGCCGCGTGATCGGTGCCGGGCAACCACAGCGCCTCTTTGCCCTGCATGCGCGCAAAGCGCGTGAAGATGTCTTCGAGTGCCAGCATCACGGCATGACCCAAATGGAGCTGCCCCGTGGCGTTGGGGGGAGGCATGCTGATCACAAAAGGCTCTTTTTTGCTCGCACTGTCGGCCTTGAAAGCCCCGCTCTGCTCCCAGAGAGTGTAAATCTGGTCCTCACATGCCTTTGGATCGTAGGCCTTGGGTAACATGGAATGCGCAGAGTGTACTACAAGAATGGCATCTCTCATTGACAAAAAAGCTCTCCACCTTCTATAACGCCCGTGCGCAAGATCCTCCGGGATTCTTGCCACTCGTTGTTCTTTGGGGGTCCAGACTTCCTGGCCCCCAGTCACCACTGGTTCCTCTAGAGTCTTGCCCGTTTGAGGCAGGACAGGAGGTGTCTGATGAGAAGCTTCTGGTTCCGCGGCCGTGCGAACTTCAACGCCCTGGCCACCATGAAGGCGATGAAGAAGCCGGCCAAGAAGAACGACCGTGCGGCCCATCTGCGGCTCTAGCGCAAAGACGAACGCGCACGTGAGCCTCGAGTGATCTGAGCAACGACGAGAAAGACCGGCATTCCCCTGTGGAGTGCCGGTCTACCTAAATACGCAGAGCACCAAAAAAAAGAGCCTGTAGAAAAATTCGTGCCGAAGCGCGGGTCTAGCGGGTCCCGCGCTGCCCGCCCGAACGTACCGTTCGGTACGGGCGGGGAGGCACACCTCTGAAGGGAAAGGATGGTCCGCGGAAGGAAAACCGTTAGGTTTGCCTTTCGCGAAATAAAAAAATGACCGTCCTTGTAGAGGAGCGGTCATTCGAAGATGGAAAGAACGGATGTTTCGTTCCGGCGGAACTCCAAAAGGAGCAAAGACGAATCGAAAGCGGGAAACTTATACCGAAGGGAAGAAGTGAATGCAAGAAAAACAAGCCAAAAGGGGCACTGCGGGCAAGGCGCATGTGCTATACTGTGCCTTCCATGTTCCCCCGGATGCTCCACACATCGGCTGAGCGGCGCCTCATATCCCTCTTCAAAGAGGTGGGATCGAATTTGGAAAATTGGGGCAGGAGCACGTTAGACAAGTACGTCACACAGCCCGTTGAGCAGGGCAATGCGGTAAAAACTGTCTTGGGGGCAGGGGCAGCCGGCCTCAGCGCATTCACAGAAGCTCCGGATGCCTTCATCGCCGGTGCGCTGGATAACAAAGTTGACTTCAATCGGCCGGGCCTGCGCACCACCCGCGATCTCGGCATGTTCGCAAAAAACGCCCTCACGCTCCACTGGCTGCGCGCCTTAACGGACGTCGCGCGCATCCCAACAACGGACCTTCCAATGGATCTCATCGATACGGTCGGGGGCTTCCGTAGCCGCGCGGCTCAGACACTTTCCACTGCCGCGTAACGACACATGGAATCCCTCAGCGAAGCATCGATGGCAGCCGAAGCCGGTTTCAACACGAACGCGCTGGTGACCCTCGGCGTGGCCGCAGTTGCCGTGTGGGTCGGATGGAAGATCTTCAAGAACCTCACGGGCAACCAGTGAGCCCTCAGCATTCGCCTGATGTATTCCACAGACATATCTCCGCCTTACCCTTACTGCGAAACCTTGGCGAAGCCACGCATGCACGGGGCGAAGCCAGGTGATACGATATCCCCGACATGCCCACTTACGATTTCCGCTGCCCAAAGTGCTCTCATCACTTTGAAGCAGTCCTCCCCTTCGGGAGCAAAACGCGCCCACTCTGCCCGCAATGCAGGCATACGAAGACGGAAAAGCTGATCGCTCCGCCCGCCATCCACTTCAAGGGAACGGGGTTCTTCAAGACAGACAGCCAAAAGGTTCGCCCTTCCGCTACTTCTCTCCCTTCTGGGGAGAGACCGAGTGAGGGAAAAGAAGAAAAGAAAAAGGAGAAAACGAAAGGGACGGAACCGGCAAAGAAAGAGCTGACTGGTGAGGGAACGGCCACAAAGAAAAAGGAGGAAGCCTGAATCAAAGGGACAGAATGCGGTCGTATCCATGAAAACAAAACTGCACAGAACCGGCATTTTCTGCTACAATGGATGGAAATGCAGCATGGCTCCCCGAATAACGGCCGCCCGCGCCTCCACCAACGGTTGGCGGAGAAGATCATCACCCTCCCCTACACCGCGCTCTTTTCACTCTGGTTCGTGCTGGCGGCGCTCTTCGCAGCCGCCTACGCGCTACTCGCCGTCTTCGCACCTGAGCATGCGCCACAGGCTCTGCTGGACCAGGGCCCACTGCGCCTCATCGGCAACAGCCTCTACTACAGTGTCATCACCTCCACGACCACAGGGTACGGAGACATCGTGCCCATGGGGTTCTCCAAGTTCCTCTCGTGTATTCAGAGCGTCGTGGGATTTTTTCTGCTCGCCGTCTTCGTGACGAAGCTCGTCTCGCAACAGCAGGAACTGGCCGTGCGGCAGATGCACAAGCTCACCTACGAAGACGTGTTCCACAACACGCGCGAAGGTCTCTTTGTCATCCGGAATGATTTTGATCGCCTCATCCAAAAAGTGGAACAGCGCGAGCCCCTCACACTGGAAGATTGGGATGATCTCGCCATTGCATTCAAGCAGGGGCAGAGCCTGCTCCTCGAGATTCCGGAATTCTACAGCCCCGAAGAGGTGGGCCTCTACACGATCGACGAGCGCCGCGAGCAACTGCTGCAGGAAGCCGTACACCGCACACTTCACCGCATCAATCAACTCATCGATGGATTCGGTCTGGCCGGCATCGATTGGACGGCACACCAGAAAAGCGCGCAGGAATTGAAAGAGTTTCTCAGCGTCGTCGGGCGCGTCGCGCCCCTCTGGCATGCGCGTTCCCCGTACGCCAAAAATGAATCATTCGAGATGATTCTGCGTCTGAAGGAGCGCGCGATGAACCGCATGAAACATGCCGCTTGAAAAGAGGGCAGGTTGCCCTACCCCCTAGTCCTAATCCTAACCCTATCGTCTCGGCGGCCCGCGCCTTCCGCCACCGAATCCGCCACGCGGAGGCCCTCCCGGGCCGGTGCGGCGCGGCGGCATGCTGAAGCCCTCGGGCGGCTCGGACATCTGCTTTAAGGACATGCGCGTCTTGCCGTCGATCGGATCGTATTCGACGCACTTCGCCTTCACTTCGTCGCCCATCTTGAGAACATCTTCCACCTTCTCCGTACGCGGCCACTGAAGCTCGCTGATGTGGATCATGGCATCTTTGCCCCGCAGGAACTCCACGATCGCCCCCACGCCGTCAATGATGCGCACGACTTTGCAGTCGTACACCTTGCCGATTTCCGGCTTGGCCACGATGCCCTGAATCCACTCCTTGGCCTTCTGCATCGAGTCGCCGTTGAGTGCGGTGACGAAGATGAGGCCGCTGTCTTCGATGTCGATCTCGACTCCCAGTTCACCGGTAATCTTCTGGATCATCTCGCCGCCCTTGCCGATGACGAGGCGAATATCCTCTGGATTGATCTGGATCACCTCGATGCGCGGTGCATGCGGCGAGAGCTCCTTGCGCGGCTCTGCAATGGCAGCCGTCATGACCTTCATGATCTCGAGTCGGCCTTCACGGCTGCGGGTGATGGCCTCTTCGAACACGCTATCCGGCAACCCCTTGAGCTTGATATCCATCTGGATGGCCGTGACACCCTTTTCGGTACCACCGACTTTGAAATCCATGTCGCCACCGAAGTCCTCTTCATCCTGCAGGTCCGAGAGGATCACGTACTTGCCCTTCTCCTCGTCCGAAATTAAGCCCAACGCGATTCCGGCAACGGGCGCACTGATCGGCACGCCGGCCGCCATGAGCGCGAGTGTGGAGCCGCAGGTGGCCGCCATGGAGGAGGAACCGTTCGATTCCAGAATCTCGGTAACTGTGCGGATGGTGTAGGGGAAGTTCTCTTCTGTCGGGAGCACCGGCTCCAAGGCGCGCTGCGCCAGACTGCCGTGGCCGATTTCGCGGTTGCCCACCATGAGACGGTTACTCGTCTCACCCACCGAGAACGGCGGGAAGTTGTAGTGGTGCATGTAGCGCATCTTGTACTCGCCCGCCATGCCCTCGACGATCTGCTTGTCACCGGGCGCACCCAGCGTGCAGGTGGTCAGCCCCTGCGTCTCGCCGCGCTGGAAGAGCGCGGACCCGTGCACGAAATTCGGCAGCGGATCGAGGGTGGCCGTGATGGGGCGGATTTCATTCACTTTACGGCTGCTCATGCGGATCCCCTCTTCGAGGATCAGACGGCGCACTTCGGCCTTGATAATCTTGTCCATGAGGTCGGATGCGTGCGCGTAGAGCTCGATGAGCTCCTCCTTCTCCCCGGCAAGACCGTATTTCTCCTGCAGCTTCTCCGCTGCCCCATCCATGAAACCATTGAAGATGATGCGGCGATCGAGCTTCTTCAAGGGATCCTTGATCGCCTTGTTCACGGTGGAAAGGGCCCACTCCTTCAGGAGTGCGGAGGCCTCTTTGTTCTCATAGGGCGGCGCAACCTCGAACTTCTTCTTGCCTTCTTTCTTCTGAAGATCTGCGAAGAACGTGGCGATCTTCTGCGCCCACTTCTTGCCGAACTGGATGGCCTTGAGGATCTCGGCCTCGGGTACCTGATTGGCCCCGGCTTCGATCATCACCACGCGCTCGGGCGTTGCCGTGACGAACATATCGAGGTCGCTCTTGGTCCTCGCCTCGCGAGTGGGATTGAGCACAAGCTCACCTCCAATGAGTCCGACACGCACCGTTCCAAGTGGGCCTGCCGCCGGACAGTCGGAGAGCGAAACGGCCAGATTGGCCGCGTTCGCCGCCGCGATATCGTACTCCTGCTCATTGTCGTACGAGAGCACCGTGCAGAAGACCTGAATGTCATTGCGGATGTGCTTGGGAAGCATGGGACGGAGACCCCTGTCCACCACGCGCCCGAGCAGAACAAACTGATCGGCTGGGCGGCCTTCGCGCTTGCGGAAGCGGCTGCCGCCGATACGCCCTCCGGCGTAGTACTTCTCCTGAAAAACAACCTGCAGCGGCAGGAAGTCGACACCCACGCGGGGCTTGGCACTCACGGTGACGTTGCTCATGGCAACGGTTCCGCCCATCTGGCAGAGCACGGTGGCATTGGCCTGCGTTCCGATGAGACCGGTCTTGAATTTTAACTCCTGATCGCCGAGCATCAGGGTGAATTCCTTCTGCACGCTGGCAGAAGGCGAACGGGAGAGTATGGGCATACTGAGAAAGGGGAAAGAGAGAAAGAATCTCCTTCCGGCAAGATCAGATCCGCTGTGTGTATGGATTCACGCGGGAAGGCATGTCATCCCGAGCGCCCGCCCGGACGTTGTCCGGTACGGACGGGTAGTCGAGGGACGCTAACGCACTCCAGTGTAAACCCAACACAGAGGAGGAAGAGGACCTGCGGGAAGAAAGAGCAGGGCTATTGTACACCAGGAAAGGGCAGAGCAAAAAGAATACCCCCAAGAAAAGCCCCTCCGTTCCGAAGAACGGAGGGGCTGGCGCAGACCGTCACACCCTTCTTTTGCCGCGCTTCTTACACGGGTACGGGTTGAACCGCCAGTGACTCGGGAGCGGCTCCCCCGGGCGAACATCCCTGTCCTCACTGATACGCTTTTCCCATACCTGCTCGGGATTCGGATCCCACGCACCCTCCGGGATGAGCGCATAAAACCGCCTGAAGCGCACATCGTAATAGAGGTACCGCATGAGAGTGCCCGATACGGGATGCACTTCCATCCCTTCGCCGGAATCGAGCTCGCTTGCTGTGTGGGCCTGTCGAAAGAAGCGGTATGCCATGGCATGACTCCTCGAATGTGAAAGATCTACAAGCCGATTTGTGCCGCGCACAAATCACTCTGCAGAATGCAGAGCGCTCTGCCGACATCGGGGAATCTTCAGGGCGCTCCGCACTTACCGCTGAGCGCGCCATGTATCGCAAATGGTTCGTCCACAGAGGCTTATCGACCCCAGGCGGAAATCGATATTACGCGATACTCCGTCATCGAGAGAGAAAACATACGTGCCGATCGCATCACGGACCTCCTGAGGAATGGGCCCGCCATACTCCTGTTCCATGGAGTCCTGCTTCAAAAACCCATCAATCCGCCGGATGAATGTATTGATCGTGCGCGGTCCGTATTGCTCCAGTTCGAATTCGGCCTGCGAATGGCATCCAAAATCCATACAAACGCCCGCATGACCCACGATCAGAAATACTTCAAAGCGGATACGTTTTTGGACGGTCATGAGCATGCCATCACGTTCTTCCATGCGCTCCGGGAAGGGCGCCGTTGGTGAGGGAGGAAGGCCGAGTTCGACGTCTGCAATACTCATGTACCGTTACAACGGTACATCCCCTCTCCTCTGGAATCAAGACCTTTCTTCGGGATCAACACAACAACTCACAGAACACAAAAACAACAAACAAAACCGGTTGGAAGGGGGGAACGGAAGTGGGGGGAAACCCGCAGGTTTCCCACCTAAGCTTGGCCGTCAGGAAGGTAAGGGAGGTGTCGGAGGGGGTAGGGAACCCTGCCTGCCGGCAGGCAGGCGGACAAGGTTCCCTCCTCCTCTGACAAAAGAAACAGACCCAAACAGCTCTCAACGAGAAAACCGTCCCCCTGGTTATCGAAAAAAGGTGGAAAAATCATCATTTCCGATTTTTCTTCATCTTCTCCAAAAACATCCCGAATCCCCCGCTTCCGAACTGCAGCATCCTGGACCCCCGTGTGATCTTGCTGATGGAAATGCCGAGCTTCTTCGCGATATCCCGCTGTGGTGTTCCCTTGTTGAGCTCCTGAATGAGCTGCCAGCGCTCTGCGACGGACGCCATCTCCTGCGGTGTGAGAATATCCGCCAAAAGCTGCTTCGCCTCCGCCGGAGTCCGGACAGAAGAGAAAAGCTCGTAGAGATCCCGGAGATGTTTGGGCGGCACGCTCATCAAAAGGAAGTATACCTCGTTCATATCCTACCCCTAACTCTAACCCTACTTCTTCAGCTCATGCGCCTCGAGCACCGACTGGTACTCCTCGGGCTTGTTCATCTTGAGGTAATTGAGGAGCTTGCGGCGCTGTGCGACCTTGCCAAGGAGCCCGCGGCGTGCGGAGAAATCTTTCTTGTGCTCCGTGAGGTGCTTGCTCAGAAGATCGATCTCTTTGGTGAGGATGGCAACCTGCACGGGCGCGGACCCGGTATCTTTGTCGTGCGTGCGGTGCTTGGTGATGAGACGTTTCTTCGAGGCGCGCTTGAGTGTCATAGGAAGAAGTGGGAACGTATCTCGCCCGCGGACGCGGGGCGTGGCGTGCGAAAAAAAAGTGACGAGCCGTGCCTCCCGGGCGACGAAACGCTTGAACGGAGAAGCGCGGACAGGAGCCAATTCTAAGGGGAATTTTGCAGAAAGCAAGCAATTTGGCAGCTTCCTGCCTATTCGACAGGTGAGAGCCGAAAAAAACTGGAGTGGACAGACGTTCACCCTTCGACTACGCTCAGAGCAAGCCCTGCTAGGATATTCTTTATGGATGCTCTCTCTTTCTCTCTCGGCCTTGTAGGCGGTCTCATCATCGGCGGGATCTTCGTTGCATTCTTCCTACGCAAGTCTAACAAGGACGCGGAGTCCTTTGCCGAAACACTCTCGGCGAAGGTGTTCTCGAGGCAAGCAGAAAAGATTCTACAGCTGGCCGAAGACAAGCTTTCCGGGAAAAAGGATGTCATCGATGTGTCACTGAAGGCAGTACAGAAGGATCTCGACCGCGTGGAAACACTCATGCGCGACATCGGCAGCGGCCACGCCAAGATGGATACGCGCCTGGAGAATGCCGCCAAGGTGATCAAAGAACTCACGGAAACCACGGGTAACCTGAAAACCGCCCTCGCCGGCAACTCCGAGCGCGGACAGTGGGGTGAGCGCATGGCGGAGGATGTGCTCCGGCTCTCGGGTTTGATTGAAGGCATCAACTACATCAAGCAGACCAAACTTGGAAATGCGGGATCCAAGCCGGATTTCACCTTCCTGCTGCCCAAGAACATGAAACTGAATATGGATGTGAAATTCCCGTTCAACAACTATCAGCTCTATGCCGAAGCGAAAACCGAGCGCGAGCGGGAGGAACACAAAAAGGCATTTATCAGGGATGTGAAGAACCGCATCAAAGAAGTACAGACCCGCGACTACATCAATCCGGAAGACAGCACGGCCGACTACGTGCTCCTCTTCATCCCGAATGAGCAGATCTACACCTTCATCAACGAGATCGATCGCACACTCATTGATGATGCCCTCAAAGCCAAAACCATTCTCTGCTCACCGATGACGCTGTACGCCGTACTGGCGGTGATCCGACAATCCATCGACAACTTCAGCGTGGAAGGAAAGTCACAGGAAATGCTTACAATCTTCGGGGCATTCCGGCAACAGTGGGAGAAATTCAAGGAACAAATGGGAACCGTGAAGGAGCGATTCGAGCTTGTTCACAAGGGATATGAGGAACTGACAGGAACAAGAGAACGGCAACTGGACCGCCAGCTCACCAAGATCGAAGAATTGCGGCTGGAACGCGGCAATCATGTGCCGGAAATCGAACAGGCCTTCGAGAAAGCCACGAAGAAGGAATCATTGACTCGGGCAAAGAACGTCCTACCATAGCCCTCAGATGCAACAGCATCATGTCGTCTTGAGCCTCGTCCTCGTCGTCGTCCCCCTGGGATAGCGCGAACGTGCTGAAGTCGATGACCCACCTCGCGCAAGCGGGGTTTTTGTTAGTTATGAGCACTATCGACTCCTCCATATCCTCGGCATAAATCCACCTCGCGCAAGGCACGTCGGTCGCGACCGACGTGCCAAGCGGGGTTTTTTGTATTTCACTCCCCCTTCCCACTATGAGCAACGGCTCAGAACACCACAACGGCACCCCGATCGAGGAGATTGGGGGCTATCGCATCCACTACGAATCGGTGAATGGCTCCGGCAGGACACGCGTCACCGTGACGGAGGCTCTTTCTGGCAGGCAAGTCTCTGAAGAGATTCGTCCGAATGCGATCGGCGGAGGCACCCAATCCATCCGGGATGCCCTCATCCGCCAGCTCGCACGCGGTTGACAAGACAGAAAAGAGGGATACGCTGCCTCTGTTATGTCACACTCTTCTGCTTACACCATGAAGCAGGTCCTCAATACCCCGAAGAGGTAGCGGGTGTGCTGATGTAATTGTTCGCACCCCGCACAAGAGAAGCGGGGTTCTTTTTATTTCTTCTTTCCCTCCCCTTCCATGAGCATTACAGAGCATCCAAGTCGTATTGCCGAACTCCCGAAAGAACATGGAGACGGCATCACAGTGGAACTCGAACCACAGGATGGTGGCACCACAGTCGCGACCATTCGAGACAGCGTGCGTTCCTGCTCGTTGTCCTTCGAGGTTCCGACAAGATTAGCACAGGAAAGACCAGACTTCCTGCTCAGATATCTGAATCATAGACTCGTACAAACTCTCAATGGAAAACCCATGCAAGTGGGGAGTTTTCCCAATGGCCATAAGAATGGTTCTGGTACGATGCCTCAGTGAAGGCAGCCGACACCCCATCGCACGCCGAAAAAAAATCCGGGCTGATCCTGGGTTCCCTCAATGAGCCGCAGCGCAAAGCCGTGGAACACACCAAGGGGCCGCTCCTCATTCTGGCGGGGGCAGGCAGCGGCAAAACCAAAGCCCTCACACACCGCATCGCATACTTGATCGCACAGGGTGTTCCTCCGTGGCAGATTTTGGCTGTGACGTTTACAAACAAGGCGGCGAAAGAAATGAGATCGCGCATCGAGAATCTGCTGCACCTGACGGAAGGCGAGGACCCCGCCGCATGGGGATCGAAGAGCGCCCGTCTGCCCGTGATGGGCACGTTTCATTCTATCTGCGCGCGGATCCTGAGAAAGGATATCGAAAAGCTGGGACGCGACCGTTCATTCGTGATCTACGACAAAGACGATCAGGAGAAACTGGTGAAGCAGGTCCTCAGAGAAATGAAGGTGGAAGAGGCGGAGCTCAAGCCACGTGCGGCGCTCTCGTACATCGGCCGCTTCAAGTGTGAGGCCCTCTCACCTGCAGAGGCGATAAAAGATGCCACCACCCCGCGCATGGAAACGGTGTGCCGCGCATTCGCGGCCTACGAAAAAGCCCTGCGCACGGCCAATGCGCTGGATTTCGACGACCTCATGCTGGAGGTGGTACGCCTGTTCCACGAAGTCCCGGAAGTCCTCGACCGCTATCAGGAGACCTGGCGGTACCTCAACGTGGATGAGTACCAGGATACGAACCACGCACAGTACCTCTTCACGACCCTGCTCGCACAGAAGTACAGAAACCTCTGCGTGATCGGCGATCCGGACCAGTCCATCTACGCGTTCCGCGGCGCGGATATCCGCAATATCCTGGAGTTTCAGCGGGAGTACAAAGACGCCACCGAGATCAAACTGGAGCAGAACTACCGCTCGACGCAGTTGATTCTCTCGGCTGCGGATGCCGTGATCGCGGCAAACCCCAACCGCCCGAAGAAGAAGATGTGGTCCGAGCGGAAGGAAGGGCCGCAGATCCTGGTCCATGAGGTGGAAAATGAACGCAAGGAGGCGGAGGAGGCACTCAAGCGCATCACGATGCTCAAGAAAGAAGGCGTACCGTTCAATGATCAGGTCATCCTCTACCGTACCAATGCACAATCGCGCCTGTTCGAAGAATCATGCATGCGCCAGGGCATCCCCTACCGCATCGTGGGCGGCGTGAAATTCTACGCACGCAGAGAGGTGAAAGACGTCCTCGCCTACCTGCACGTGATTCTCAATCCCGCAGATGTCATTTCGCTGCTGCGCATCATCAATGTGCCGACACGCAAGATCGGTGAGACGACCCTGGAGCGCATCCACGCCTGGAGCAGCATCAACAGCACATCACTCTGGTCAGCACTGGGCCGGGTGGACGAAATTCTGGACTTGAACGAAGGAACGAAGAACCGCATCCGCGAATTCGTGAAGATCATCACAGATCTGCAGGGCGACATGCGCCGCCTCGCCGTAGCGGATCTCACGGTGCGCCTCTTGCAGCGCATCGGTCTGGAAAAATGGCTCAAAGATGACACAGAGGAAGGCGAGGAACGCTGGCAGAACGTGGAGGAATTGCTCTCGGTCATGCGCAAGTATGATCAACTCGATCCGCAACTCTCCCTCACGAGTTTTCTGGAAGAAGTGGCCCTGGTCTCGGAGGTCGACCGCCTCGCGGAGCTCAAAGACGACGCCATCACCCTCATGACCGTGCACCTGTGCAAGGGGCTGGAATTCGAACACGTGACGATCGCGGGCTGCGAGGAGGGCATTTTTCCGCACGCTTCGAGCCTCTACGACCGCGAGCAGCTGGAGGAGGAACGCAGACTGATGTACGTGGGCATGACCCGGGCCAAAACGCACCTGACCATGCTCTTCACCCGCGCGCGCATGCTGTGGGGAGAGACCAAAGCGAATGCCGCGAGCCGGTTTTTGGATGACTTGCCCGATAAGGTGATTGAGCGGCGCAGCGATTCGCTCTTGAGCACCTTCGCCTGGGCGGCGGAGCGCGGGCAGCAGGAAGCGCTCACTGGAGGGCATATCGAACCCTACCGTCAGGAAAAACACCTGCACGTGGAGTTCAATCAGGATACGGCACTCGACGGAGTGAATCAGGAACCCATGACGGAAGGCACGCGCGTGGAGCATCCCAAGTTCGGCCAGGGAACCGTGACCGCCGTGCGCGGCGGGGTGGTGGATATCGCCTTCGATGCAGGCCAGAAGAAGAGCTTCGCTCTCTCTATCGCGCCGCTGAAGATTCTCTGAGCAGAGCTACTGCCAGTAGTACGTTCCCTGCAGCTGTGATTCGGTGAACGGCACCCACGAGAAGCTCGTCGTGCCATCGGTCCACGTAAGAGCTCCGGCGGAGGAAACGGATCCTGCCGGCGTGATCGAGATCTGCAGTCCCGCACTCTGCGAGGCCGAAGGAATGGTGATATCGCCCCGGAGGGTGATGACGCGCGTTCCGCTCGTCACGGTTCCGACTCCTTCGGGAATCGCCGCACAGACAATGGAGGTTCCGACAACGGAACAATTCGTGCGATCGGTCGATCCGTCGGCGCCCAACGTTACATTGGCAAGCGTCACTCCGCCGCTGGTTCCCAGCGCAAAGGTGATATCGGTCACGAGCAGATCCGCGCTGCCATCGCCGCGGCCGCCCTGCAGCCTCCACTGGCCGATCGTGCGGCCGACCCCGCCCACGAGCGCGTCCTCTCCCGGACCGGCATTCGCAATGGACGTGAAGGTGGAACGCGCGGTCTCGAAGGCCTGATAGGTCTCGGTGGAGGAATCGCTGTACGAGCTGTGACTCCAATCACCGCGGCCCTCAATCGTGAACGTATCAATCTCAATATCTTCTCCGCTCTCGCCGCCCTGATCGAAACTGCGGGTGATGGCCCGCGCATAGACCGATACCTCCTCTCGGCGGGCTGCTGCAATGAGCCCGCTCGCCGAGTGGAGTGTGAAAGAAGCAGGATCGTCCGTATCGCGGGAGGCACCTCCCAGGTACCGGCCGTCAGCCGATGCGTACAGACGCACCTGATCAACGGATGGCACGGCGGCGGTGAACGTCACCGTGATATCCTCCACGGTGAAGGGTTCCGAGTTATTGAAGATCTTGGCGGCTCCAAGAATGGGTGAAACCGTTCCAAGACGCAGAAAAGAGGGCGTCTGCGAGAAATCCGGCCCGGGATCGGTGGCGAACGAGGATGCCGAGGAGGCAGAAGAAACGGAGGAAATCGATGAGACCGATGAAGCCGACGAAGAGCGACCAGCCGAAGAGCGGGACGAGGAAGAAATGGAGGAAGAAGATGCTTCCCCGCTCTGCACCGCGCGGAGTGCCATGAGCTCCCCGCGGCTCCAGGCGAGGAACGAAACGGTGATCTGCGCTACCTCACCGCGCGTGAGCGCATGGGCAGCATCGACCCCCGGGAGCGCGATGTCCTCGGCCACTGCGGCTGCAAGGAACGGCTCATACCACTCATCGGATTGGATGTGCATCTGCGGCACATCGAATGCGAGAACGAGAATCTTCACAGCTTCGGCATAGTTCACCGTGCGCTCGGGCACGAACAGCCACTGCTCGCGCGGAACGGTGGAATCGCCATTGCCCTGCACGAAACCGAGCTCTCTGGCCAGACAAACCGGCGCTGCATACCACTGATCCGGCTGGACATCGGGGAAGCACATCTCGGCTGGGAGCGGCGATGTATAGCCAAGAACCATCATCAGCACCTTGGTGAACTCGGCACGGTTGACGTGTTGCTCCGGGCGGAATGTGCCGTCCGGGTACCCCTGCAGTATCCCCTCTTCCGTGAGTGCGCTCACTGCCACCGCCGTCACACGATCACGCGGGGCATCGGTGTACGGAAGATGCAACGTGTCGTAGGCAAAAGCGGTAAACGGGAACAGGCCGATGAGAAGAATGAAAATCTTGCGCATAGGGCACTATTGTACAGAAAATGCCGCATCATGAAATAAGCGATCTACTCATGGGCAGCCAGGTAACGGGTCCCGATTGGCTCGTCATCAATGAGCACGCGAGGAATGACGTCGGCCTCATGCGCATAGGCGATGACGGATTCGATGCCGTGCCGGGCAAGCATCGTGGCAACGCGGTCTTTGCTCTTCATGCCGCCTCGCCCGTTTTTCGAGGAAGAACCATTCAAGAACCTCCGATGTTCAGTCGAGCCATAAGGAATCTCGTGAATGAGACTGTTCTCATCCTGAAGATCTCTGAGAATGCCGGGAACGCTGGTAAGAAAGAGCACCCGTCGTGCGCCGATCAGCTGTGCGACATCCCCGGCCAGCTGGTCGTTGTCGAAACGAAATTCACGCACAGCTACCGTATCGTTCTCATTGAAAATGGGAATGCTTGGAATCTGCGAACTGAAAATCTTCTGGAGGGTATGGCTCAAATTTCTGCGCCTCAGGCGGCTATCCATATCCGAATGCGTCACGAGAATCTGGTTCGCGATGCAGCCGTGTGCCTGCAGCTCTTTCAGGTATTCCGCAAAGAGCATGGGCTGCCCGGCGGATGCATACATTTGCAGAGTGGCGAGATCTTCGTCGTCACATTTTTCAACGCCATAAATATCGCGGCCGGTGGTAGCCGCTCCTGAAGAAATAAGACCGAGACGGGCAATCTGTTTCCGAACAATGGCAAGCTGCTGAGCCACGGAAGAGACAGCCATCTTATCCAAATGATTCTCAGAGGTGGTGAGGCCATCTGAACCGATTTTCACGGCTGCAGTATCGATGGCATTTCGGTGATGATGCATGGGATGAATGAGAATGAAATACAAAAAATCCGGGGGAACCCGGATAGCGACTTGGGGGCAGGTGCCCCGCTTCGACTCAAAAAGAGTTTTAAGCAGGCAGCACCTCCCCCGCACGCGGCGGAGTGAAGGAACTGCCCGGCAGAGTCACGACATGCGTCATGCTGGGAACACTGTACTGGAGCCAAAATCGCACGTCAAGCTAACGCGTGGCTGGCTGGCCGAAGATACGGTCGGCGGCATCTGCTGCCTGCAGAAGAAGCACTTCCGTATCCTCCCACGAGAGACAGGGATCGGTGATGGATTGGCCATCACGGCGCATCGTCGCAGCAATATCCTGTCTCCCGCTGATGATGAAACTCTCCACCATGCAGCCCCGCACCATAGCGTAGCCGTCCAGCCCATCCTCGCGTGCCCGCAGCACCGTCTGCACCACATGCTTCTGGAGCGTGGGATCCTTGCCGCTCCCGTTACCGCAGTTGCCGTGGCTTGCATCCACGATGATGGCGGGATCCGCAATATCGCGCTTGGGCTCCTTCATCAGCTTTGCGGCACGTGCCATGCTCTGAGGATCGTAGTTGGGTCCCGCAGGGCTGCCACGGAGAATCAGGTGTGCGGAACGGTTCCCCCCGGTACGAACATGCCACCCGCCATGGGGAAGGTGCTGCGGGTGCTGTGTGCGCTGCACGCCGTCCACGCCGACCTCGATAGATCCCTCTACCGGATGCTTCACACCAACCGGGCAATCGTCATCCATAGAGAGCAACCCCGATGCCACGTCGCGGTGCTGCTGGTCCGCAGAGCTGCGTGCGCCCAGCGCAACGTAGGTGAGGAGGTCGGCGAAGTACGGATCATCGCCGATGTAGAGCATTTCATCAGCCAACGGCAATTGGGTGCCCACGCGGTGCATCATCTCGCGACAGGACCAGATGCCCTTCACGATATCCTGCTCTGCGAGCGGATCGGGCTGGATGAGGGGGCCCGGCCATCCCTCCGAGGTACGCGGCTTTTGGAGGTAACAGCGCATCACCACCTCGATACGCTCATGAATCCGTTCGCGGAATCGCGCCAGACGGTCGGCATATTCCTGTACCGCCTCAGAGGACCAGGCAGAGCAGGGCCCGACGATCATGAGCAGGCGCGGATCGGTGCCATTGAGCACATTCCGGACACGGGCACGGTGGTCCTTCACGCGGTGCGTGCCCGGTGAAGATGGAAATCGGTCGAGGACTTCTTCGGCACTGGGGAGTGGATTGATTCTCTGATACGTCATGGTGAGGGTGGGAAATGAGGAAAAACAGTCACTACAGACGGATGATTGCGTGGACCATCTGGCAAATAATCGCCCGGCGATCCTGAAGATCGGGCATCGCGAGGAGCGCCTCCTCCATGCCCATCGCATGCTGATTCTGCTCATGCAGACAAAGAGCGGTAGAAATCTCAGAGGGGATCTCGATGCCGCGCAGCAGGCACCGCTGCATCAGATCCATTGCAGCGCGCCGGATGAGCTTGCGATCGGTGACGAGGTACGGACCGATACGGATATCCTGTTCCGCCTGCGCATCGGTCTGGGAGCCATCTGAGATGTGAGGCCGTTCGAGAATGGCGGTACTCATGACAGAGAATGGGAATCAAAGTAAAAAAACGCCTTCCGCTGGGGGAAGGCTCGAATGCATCTGAATGGCTGAGAAAATTACTTCAGATCATACGGCTCCTTCCCCGCAAGATAGGGGGTAAAGAAGAAGCCGTAAAAGTAAGATTGGCGCTGAGCCATGAGATGCGCGAAGTGTAGAGCAGAAGCGGCTAAAGTCAATGAGCGTGCCCGTTACTGCCACGACCATTGGCCGGGCGCATCCATTCCCACAGCTTGCGATCCACCTCAGTGGAAACGCGATAGACACCTCCCAGCTCTCGGGAGATGCGGGCAGCAATTGCCTTCCGGGCAGAAGGACTGCGATCGAGCACGGCAATCATCGCCGAGCGGAAATCCGGATAGGACCGACCGCCAATCGTCAGTACCCGACCATTGTGATACAACTGTGAGAGCGCTCCATCGAGCGTTTCAGAGCAACGTACATCGCGAGTGGATACATCGGGTGGTGAAGAGATCATGAGAAATAAGGGAAATGAGAAATACACCCCTCCTTGCCACGCCTTTCGCGAAAGGCGTGGCACTGCTTGGGGAAGGCTCCGTGGTCTGAAGTAAGTTAGCTCAGACACATCGGCTCCTGCCCCGCACTAAACGGGAAAGCGAAGAAGCCGAACGTAAACGTCTGAACGGACATGTACAGGCACACTTTACTTCGAATCGTGATGCTGTCAATGTCAGCCCCGCATGATTTCGCTCCCCGATGAGATTCGGCAATTCTGCAGGAATCATGGACTCAGGCTCAATACAGATCTGGGCCAGCACTTCCTGCTGGATGGCTCTATTTTGGATCGCATCATCGAAACGGCGCAATTGAGACCGGTCGATACGGTGGTGGAAATCGGCCCGGGCGTCGGCGTGCTGACCCGGGAGCTCCTCAAGTTTGCCGGATCCGTGATCGCCATCGAACTGGATGCACGAATGATTCCCCTCCTCAGGGAATTCACAGGAAGAGATCCCAAACTGAACGTGGTCCAGGGCAATGCTCTGCAGATCGCCATGCCGGAGTCGCCGTACAAGGTTGTCGCGAATATTCCCTACCACATCACATCCCCGCTCCTGCGGCACCTCTTCCTCGAATCTAAAAAACCACCGACCAGTCTCACCCTGCTCATTCAGCGGGAGGTGGCCGAACGCATCTGTGATACGAAAGACGCCGGCATGCTCACGATCCTCGTGGGGCTGTTCGGCACGCCGAAGATTGTCGCCCGCGTACCGCCCGATGCCTTTCTCCCACCGCCCAAAGTGGACTCGGCCGTCCTGCACATCGCGTGCTTTGCAGAGCCGCTGGCCGACGGCAAAACCATCGAACGGCTCTTCAAACTCACGAAAATCGGCTTCGGCCAGAAACGGAAGATGCTCCGGAACACCCTCGGGACGTTCCAGGGAGTGGCAGAACGCCTTGCAGGGCTTGGCATTGAGCAAAGCCGACGCCCGCAGACACTTTCGGTGCAGGAATGGATCGCGCTTGCGCGCGCGTGGCCGGATGATCGGGATGGATGACGCCCTCCCGCTTCTCACTCACGTTTCTCGGCTCATTCCTCCTTACAACATTTCTGCTGCAGTGGTGGCAGCGCCCCTTCTACCCTTTCGGGCTCTGGATCATCCTCACGCTCTGCCTGTGTCTGGCTGTGGTCGGTATGACCGAAGACGCCGCACGCACGGCATGCACGTTCCTCTGTGCGGTGTTTCTCGGCATCATGTGCGCCCTGTTCACCGTGTCACGGACAATGCACGTTCCATCACCGGGCAGCGTGGAGTGGCATGCGCGGGGGCAGACGGTCAGCCTGCGGGGCATCGTCGCCGACGAGCCGGACCGTCGCCCGCTCCTCACGAAATACACTCTCGCTGCCGAAACGCTCACCGAGAGCGGCAGCCAACGTCTGATCCCGGTGGACGGCCGCGTGCTCGTAACGGACAAAGTCGGGTGGCCAGCCATGGAGTACGGCGACGAGATCATCGCGCAGGGCAGGCTCACGCTGCCGGGCACGATTAATGGTTTTCATTACGACCGCTACCTCAGCATTGCAGGCATCACCGCAGTGATGACGCAGGCCGACGTGGAGCGAACAGGCATAAGTGGAGGGAATCCTCTCTTCAGGACACTCTTTGCCATCAAAGAACGCTTTGAGGCCCGCCTGAACCGCCTGCTCTTCGAGCCGCACGCCTCGCTCGCCGCAGGATTGCTGACGGGCTCACGGCGCGGCATTCCAGAGCATCTGTCTGAGAGCTTCATGAGGAGCGGGCTCACGCACATCGTGGCGATTTCGGGATTCAACATTACCATCGTCATCACGCTCATCCTCGGCATGCTTTTCTGGCTGCCCCTTCGGTGGCGCCTGCTGCCGGCTGCACTCTCCATCTGCGCCTTCACGGTCTTCGTGGGGGCGAGTGCATCGGTCGTGCGCGCCGCGATTATGGGAGTCCTCGGTCTCTTCGCACTCACCGCCGGAAGGCGGTCGGATGTGCGGCTCGCCATTCTATGGACAGCCTTCGTCATGCTCATCATCAATCCGCGACACCTGTGGTACGACGCCAGTTTTCAGCTCTCGTTTGCCGCAGTCATCGGCCTGAGCGAACTCTCACCCCTGCTCAAGCCCTTCCTGATCCGTGTACCGAACATGCTGGGCATGCGCGAGGCGCTGGAAGCCACGCTCGCCGCGCAGCTCTCGGCCATGCCGCTCGGCATCCTGCTCTTTGGCAACCTCTCCCTCATCTCTCCGATCGCCAACATCCTCGTGGCCCCTGCCATTCCGCTCGCCATGCTCATCACGACACTCGCCGCCGTTGCGAGCTTCGTCTCTTTCCCCCTCGGGCAGCTGCTGGCTTACGGCAGCTGGGCTGTTTTGCAGTGGATCATCCTCGTGGCAACCGGTCTCGCACATCTTCCCTTCGCATCCCTGCACTTCGAACAGGCGAGTATTCCGGTCATCGTGGCGTACTACATCGCGCTGGCTTGTGTGACGATCTGGTATCAAAAAAATAATCGTCGCGAAGCTGCGGGTGGCTTCGCCGGGCCCCGCAGCTGCCCGCCCGAACGTACCGTTCGGTACGGGCGGGGAGCGACACCACTCAAGGGAAAAGAGAGCTCATGAGAGAAAAACCGGCTTGTCGGCCGTAGCCCGACTCGTCCACCATAGCTTTAGCGACGGTGGATGGGTGAAGGCTGAAGGTTTGTCTCTCATGAATTCACAGATACTCCCACGACCGGAGCTTATCCGAGTCATCCACCCACCGGTCACCGATATCTGTGCGGTAGTACATATTCGAGATCAAGATGTTCTGAATGCGCGTGTACATCTGCTTCTGCGCGTCGCGCATGGTCGTGCCTGATCCCGAGACGATGAGTGCCACTCCCTCCTGCCCGGTAATCAGCCACTCCTCGTTCTCCTGCTTCAAGTCGCCGATGTGAATGCCTTCCGTCATCTTCTTCTTAAAGACCACGACGGCGTCTTCGGAGAACGATTCGAACGTCTTGGGATCATTGAACGGGAAGGGCGGGACCACGATGAGCGCACACACCTGGTAGCCGCGCTTCACCTTGATGCCGTTCCCTTCGCCGGCCGCCATACGCAGCAGAAGTTCCCCCATCGGCTCGGTGATGCCCTCTTCCTGCAGACAGATGAAGGGGAACCCGAAGCGGCAGGTGAACTCGAGCGGATAGATGCCGTTACTGTTCACAATGCAGTTCACGTCGATGTACCCCACGTACCCCTCCTCCGCCAGATGCTGCTCGAAGGGACGCAGCACGGATTCAAAGATGGGGCTTCGGGCCGTCCAGAACATGCTGGTACCCATCTCACCGGTCGAGACGCCCAGCTCGCCGGGAAAGAGCTTCTTGTGCTCGAAGTTCACACACACCGGTTCCATGAATTTTTTGCCGTTGAAGAACGCCCCGGCGGCGACTTCCACTCCCGTCACCCGCCGCTGCAGCTGGAAGACCGAAATGGTATCGCTCCACGTTTCGCGGTAGGCGCCGAGCACGCGGACAACATCGCTGCCGTCGTCTTCGTTGCCGACGAAGAGCAGTTGCTTCAAATTCTGCGCATCGCCCGAAGGCTTGATCACGTAGCGGCCCGGATTCTCCTGCACGTACTTGATGCCCTCATTGAAGGAGCGGAACTCCTGATAC
Source organism: Candidatus Peribacter riflensis (assembly GCA_001430755.1). Taxonomy (GTDB): domain Bacteria; phylum Patescibacteriota; class Gracilibacteria; order Peribacterales; family Peribacteraceae; genus Peribacter; species Peribacter riflensis. The sequence continues at coordinate 820,909 of CP013062.1, forward strand.
GGAATGATGCGCACTTTGTTGCGCTTCAGCTCCTCCTGACCGAACGTGCGGTCATTTTCCAGTTTGTCCGTATAGGGCGTGCCGCCGATGCAGAGCTTGCCTTTCTTGCGCAGGGCCTGCGCTTCCTCCCCTTTCCCGATGTGGTCGAAGACGACGATATCCGCCCAGTCTACGTGCTTGTGCCAGTCCGTCACGACATCTACAAATCCCTTGCCGACATCCTGGTAGCCCGGAGCCTCCAGGCAGAGACGAACATGATGACCTTCACGCGACACCGTCCAGGCGAGATCGGTGATTGTGCCGTCGTACGAGACGAAGAGAAATTTTTTCGACGCATCACTCATTACGCGCGAAGACTATGACAGTCACCCGCTCAGTGCAAGTAAACAATTGCGGGGAAAAAATCCGGCCATGAACAAGTCACCTTGCTGTCGAAAAGCACTCGCTTCTACAATGAGAGAAATTTCCCTCACCACTCCATGAGAAAATCATTTCTGCTCACTGCCTGTGCGGTTGTGTTTGCCGTGCCGCTCATCGCTCTCGCGGCCTTCAGCCGACCGAGTGACGTGCTCTTCGGTCTCGAGAATGCGGGCGGACCGCGATCCTTCGAAATAAAGCTCTACTCCACAGTGGGTGAAGAGGAGGACCTCGTGCAGTTCTTCGTCACCGGCAATGGCATGACGGAGGGAACCACCCCTCAGGACCTCAAGATCTCCCTTCACCTGAACGTGTCTGCAGTGACGACGGAAGGAACGATCTCGGGCGTAGGTGATGTGATCGGTTACCACGAGAAGGTCTTCTTCAGACTGAGCAACGTGAAGGTCTCTGGACCCATAATCACTGCAGGCGACCTCGCCGATATCGAGACCATGAGCCGGGAGATGCGGGGACGGTGGTTCGTGGCGGAAGCCCCGCAGACAACCGATTCCCCCTCGTGGGACGAAATGGCACGGGAACTCGACCTGCCGTTCTCAGCCGCACAGATGCGCGAAGGAATCGCCCGTGTGATCGATGCTGTATTCGCGATGGAGCACTCCCGCTTCCTCGCCGGTACTACGTACACCCTCACACTCAAGCCCAACTTCATCGTGGAAGGAATCCGGGCGGCGGAGGGGTGGCTCACGGAAGTGAACCAGGACAGTGCGGCAAACATGCCGGAGACCGGCGATGCCGATTTGCAGGAGTTCGAAGACCTCTTTCGCCAGAACCTGACCGTCCGCCTGAAGGTGGATATGTCCGGTGACGGGGCATTCCGCTTCGCACGCTCCTACGTGACGCTATCACTCCCCGACGAAGCGGTCGCTTTGTCGCTCGAAGCCTCCATGCAACAGCGTCCGGCACCGGTCTACGTGCAGATTCCCGCGAACGCCACGCCCGTGGAGGAACTGCTGGGCTTCTCGCTGATTCCCGAAGGTCTCTTCGACGGAGGATCGGACATGCCAGAGACCATCGACGACGGAGCTTGGCCGGACCTGTGGCCGGAGAACGAGTGGAACCCCTGCGACATGATCACGGACGAGGTGGACCTGCGCGACGCGCGCCTGGGGGATTGCCCGGTCACGCGGGAATCGCGCCGCAGTCTGCGCGAGCGCCTACAGGACTAGTCTCCTCAGCCGAGCTTCACCGCAAGAGTCGAAGAAGAGTGAGTGTGCATGACCGCTCAATGCAGAAGCGTGTGACGCGGGAAGCGGAAGTGTGACAGGCGTTTTGCAGATATACTGGCACCATGTTCGCAATCAATCGTCCCGCCTGGTGGCAGAGAGGAGCCATCACCCTGCTGTTCATCCTCCCCTTTCTCGCTTTCGGTGCATCGGTTCTGCAGGGGTACGCCCCCATCGATGATCTCTTCCTCGTTGTGCGGAATCTCGCGACGCGCGGACCGACACTGGATCATCTGAAGGCCGCCTTCACGACATTCGATCCCGAGCTCTACATCCCGGCAACGCTCGTCAGCTTTCAATTGAACTATCTGGTCTCGGGGCTCCATCCATGGAGTTATCACCTCGTGAATGTGCTCCTGCACGGAATCAATGCCGTCCTCCTGTTTCTGATCCTCAAAAAAATCACCGCCGCGCCTCGCGCCTCCCTCTTTGCGGCAGCTCTCTTCGCCGTGCATCCGCTCACTACCGAAGCGGTCGTCTGGATCACCGCACGCAAAGACCTGCTCTCCACCTTCTTTGCGCTCGCCTCCACCCTCGCATTCCTGCGGCAATCGCGCCGAGGGATGATCTTCGGCCTCTTCCTGTTCCTCTGCGCGCTCCTCGCCAAGGTCTCCGTCGCCCCGCTCCCTCTTGTCTTCCCGCTCCTCCTCACGGTGCAGGGTAAAAAATGGACCCGAAACACCGTCCTTTCCGTCATCCCCTTCCTCCTGCTCTCTGCCATGTTCGTCGCTGTCGCCCTCCTCGGCAAAGAGCGCATCGTCGAGACAGCAGGCCTGACAGAAACCCTTCTCCTCGCCCCATGGAGTATCTTCTTCCTGCTCGGCAAATTCCTCTACCCGAAGAGCTTAAGCCCCCTCTACGAAGTGAGTGACCCGATCACCCTCACACATCCCTGGATCGTCGCATCCCTCGTCGGATTCATCGGCCTCATCGGCATCTTCCTTGTCCTCCATAGCTTTCGCGGAGGAGGAGGTTTCTTCCGGAAAAAATCCCTACGCCCCCTGCCCGGCGAAGCTCCGCACACCGGAGCGAAGTCGGGTACACCCTACACCCTTTCCCTCGTCACCTTCCTCATCCTGTTCTCCCCTGCGCTCCTCACCTTCCGCAAGGCAGGAACGGTCTTCCTCGCCTCCGACCGCTACCTCTACCTGCCGAGTGTGGGCCTGCTGCTCTTGATTGCGCTGCTCCTGAGAGGAATCGGCTCCCACTGGCCGCTCCCGAAACAGGTGATTGCGGGAGTGAGCGGCTTTGTCATCGCCTTCCTCTGCCTGCTCTCTGTCAAGCAGACGAAGCTGTGGGATTCTGCGGACGCGCTCTTCACCCACGCACTCGCCGTGACACCGCGCTCCGTCGCCGCGCGCACGGCCCTCGCACAGACCAAGCTCGATGCCGAGAATCCGCAGGAAGCTTTTGCAATCCTGAAAGAAGGCCTCAGGCAGGGTGATGACGTGCGTCTGCACCTGATGGCGGGGCAGATCTACGCCCGCGTGGGACAGGTGACCGATGCCCTCGGAGAATTCAGGAAAGTGCAGGAGATGGAACCGGGCAATGCCGATGCGTGGTTCTCGATCGGATCGATTGAGGAACAGACAGGGCAGAGCGATGCGGCGCTGCAGAACTACCGCACCGCGGTACGCTTAGACCCCTCGGATGTTCCGGCACACGTGGGCATCGGACGGATTCTCGCTGCCAGAGATGACCTTGCCGGAGCGGAGCAGGCCTTCCGCACCGCGCTCTCGTGGAACCCCAATGCGATGGATGCCCACCGCGGCCTCGCCCCCGTGCTGGCGAAGACCGGCAGAGTGGATGAAGCCCAGAAACACCTTGAACTCGGCTTGGAACTTTCGAAGCCGTAAAACACAAACAAAACAGAGCAACCAACAACACACAGACACAAAAAATGGAGGTCCGCCGCCACGGGGGGTGAAGGGGAAGGCCCCGCATTGCAGAAGAGTAATACGCGCCGACGAGGCGGATCCGAAACCCTGGAGGATCCGACGAGGAGGCACGGGGCCGGGCTGAGGGGAGTTGGCGGCGGAGAGCTTTCTTTGCTTCTTTCTTTGTCTGGCTGACAAAGAAAGAAGAGAACTATTCAAGGAAAAACAAACAAATGAAGTACAATCCCACCGATGAAGTACCCCATCCTCACGCTCAAACCCGACTCCGAAGTCCACCTGAGAAATCGCCACCACGCGATCTTCCGGAGTGCCATAGACCGCCTGCCACAGGCGGAGGATGGCGACATCGTGGAGGTGAGGAACAGCAGGGGGGATTTTCTCTGCTTCGCCCACTGGAATGCCAAGGCCTACATCTGCGGCCGCGCCATCGCGTTCGAGAAAGGCGATCCCCTCACACACATCCGCTCGCTCATGGAACAGGCAGTGCGATTGCGCACAGCTCTCTTCGAAAAAGAAGAAACGACCTGCTTCCGTCTCATCAATGCCGAAGGGGACGCACTGCCAGGGCTCATCGTCGATCAGTACGGCGACGTACTGGTGATCCAGCTCACGACACTGGGATTCGACCGCTCACGTGACTGGGTTATGGATCAGCTGAAGACGCTCGTGCAGCCGAAGGCGATCTTCGAAAAGTCCACGGGACCCGCGCGCAAGAAAGAGGGATTGGAGGAGCGGGAAGGCTGGGTGCACGGCAAGGTGGATGGCACCATCGAGGTGAAGGAGCGTGGACTCACCTACCTGATCACCCTCGAGGGCAGCCAGAAGACCGGCCTCTTCTTGGACCAACGTGAAATGCGCTCCCTCGTGCGGCAGACGGCCCATGGACGCACGGTCTTAGACTGCTGCAGTTACGTGGGAGGCTTCTCGGTCAATGCGCTCGCCGGCGGCGCGCTCACTTCAGATGCAGTGGATTACGACAGCGCGGCCCTCGCACGCGCCCGCGAGCATGCCACGCTCAATGGCATTCCGGCAGATCGCCTGCAGATCTTCAGTGAAGATGTGTTCAATTTCCTGCGGCGAAAGTCTTTGCCGCATCCGTATGACTTCATCATTTTGGATCCTCCCGCCTTCGCCAAGCGGAGTGCTGATTTGGAACCGGCGAAGAAGGCCTACACCGATTTGAACCGCATGGCGCTGCAGGCGCTCCCCCCGGGCGGTATCCTCCTCACCTGCTCCTGCAGCTACCAGGTGAACCCGGAGCTCTTTCAGACGCTCGTCTTCCACGCCGCACGTCAGGCCAAGCGCAACGTGAAAATCCTGAGCCGGCATCGCCAGGCCATGGATCACCCCGTGAACCTCTACCATCCTGAAGGCGACTACCTCAAGTCTCTTCTCCTGTGGGTGGAGTGAGAACGGCCGTGGACCAGCTTTTCCTTCTCCGCCTTCGTCCACGTCTTCACCTGCGCCTCACGCCGGCGGGCTCCGCTCAGTGTTGAAAACCGCTCATGGTACACAAACCGGATGGGGCGGCGTGAGCGCGTGTACTTGGCCCCTTTACCTTCATTGTGCAGCTGTTCACGTTCCTTCAGGTCGATGCAGGAACCCGCATAGAGCGATCCGTCGGAGCAACGGGCCAGATAGAAGTAGTGGGGCATTGGCGAAAGTATATCCGATCAACGAAAATCGTCGCTGGGCGCAGCTTTAAAAAAAAGGCGCATCTTTCGACGCGCCTCTCTCTCTCCGTGAAATGCGTATTTCAAAGCTCACCAACTGGCGCTGATCGTGCAGCGTATCGTCAGCGGGGGGTACGAAACCCTACAATCGATCTTGATCGCCAGGCTCTCGCCACCCATGGTGCCGGTTCCTGTGAGCCTCATGCGACGACCCGATGACTGGCCGGTTGCCTTATCCCACTTGATGGTGGCGCCTGTCTTCCTTTCGATCATCTGCTGGATTTCTTGTACGGAAGGCATGGGTTCCGTAGTTGCTTGTCTGGCAATGGTGCCGGACCGCTCAAGAACGTGCGGGACGACAAAGGTCTTACCGAAAGCGACAGCCGGGACAACGACGAGAGCGCCGATGAGAAATAAATGAGCCGCAGAACGCATAGATCGCATATATTTGTGGGAAGGAGTTAGGAGTCTTTTATGCTCCTTCTTCTACTTATCTTTGTAAAGTGAGTTTACATTGATAACAATATGAAGTTGTTGTACACTGCGCAGAGCGTTCCCAATCTGCCATGAAACCGCCCAGGAACCCCCGGTCGTCCTGCCCGATCTCCTGCGTCATCGAAAAGCTCTCAAAGAAGTGGAATTTGCTGATCCTGGAGTCTTTCCGGAAAGGAAAGAAACTCCGCTTCTCGGAGATCATTGAAGAGCTCCCCACGATCAATTCCCGCATTCTCTCGCAACGACTCACTGAACTGGAGCGGGAAGGATTGATCGTCCGTACAGTGGCACAGGCAAAGCCGATCACGATCTCTTACGTCATCACTGAGAAAGGCATGGCTCTGCAGGATATTTTCGAACACTACGCCGTCTGGGTGAGAACGTGGGGCATCGCGTCTGTTTGCCAGAACTGCTATGTCCTGAACAGGCCACAAAAACGCTCCTGAATACCGATACGCAGCATCAAAGCCAATCTCAGCGTAGTTGCGAAGCAACGTAGAGAGATGGCATCCCGAAGAACTCGAATGGCAAACTCCGCACTTGATCCTATCTCAACAAATCATCGCGAAGACAAGCTACGCTTGTCTGGAGCGATACCACTGAGGGAAAAGGATGTCCGTGAAGGAAAAACCGTAGGTTTGTCCTTCACGAGAATGGCAGCCTCACGGGGAACCCGACTCCGTTCCTGCGGAAACTTCGCCGTGGCTTCGTCGAACCCCGATACATCACACATGAAAGCCAATCGCGGCGTAGTCTCGGCGAAGCGTAGTGAGCCGGACGAAGCCGGATGGCAGCCTCACGGGGAATCGAACCCCGATTACAGGAATGAAAATCCTGTGTCCTAACCGTTAGACGATGAGGCCGTAAGAGAATGAAAGAGCGAGGAAAGGGTATGGCAGAGCGTGAAAGAGCGCCAGTGGGCAGTGGCAGAAACAGGTAGAAAATGCTATAATAGTGAGAAATACCAATCACCTCCCTATGGTCCTGCGCACCGCCCGAACGGCCTTCATCCTCGCCGGATTCGCCCTGCTCATCTCCACAGCCGGAGACGTGCACACACTCCTGGTGCGTGCCGATCTCACCGGACAGGGTTCAACCGTTCTCAAGCAGGAGGAACTCACGTCTCTGTCCACACTGGAACTGCGGCAGCACTTGAGCGCCCCCGAACTCAATAAGCGCAGCGTCTCGGCCGCTATCGCCCTCGGGAGCATCTTCCTCTTCCTCGGATTTGGACTGCACGCCTTCCTGGTGCGCAGAAAGAAGACAGGTGAACAGGCTGTGCAGGTACACGCAGCGCCCGCACGCAGAGGACGCGATACCCGCAAGATGGACCGGTGGTTTTTATGGATGACAGTAAGAATGTAATAACACCTACCCGGATCACTCCTCCGGCAACAAGGGAATCATAGAGACTTTTTCCGAATCTCCTCTCCCCTTGGGAGAGGGTAGGGTGAGGGATTCCACAGGAACGCCATGTAAAAAAGGCGGATCCAAAGAGGAGAGCCGCCCTCTGATGGGGAGTGGTTCCGCGACTTAGCAGCATCCGCAGCAGCCGCCACAACCACCACCGCCTTTACCACCACCGAACATAAGTGAGGGGGGAAGAAATGAGAACAGGCACAGTCTACCAAAGAAGATTGGCACTCTCAAGTAGTGAGTGCTAAATTGTCTTGATTTCTCTGTAGAAGATGGGCAACGCGTTTAGAGCGGATGCTTCTTGCCCAAGCCATCTCTGTGGTACTTTCCGAACTCCGTGACCTGCCGGGCCAGATCGTTACTCACCACCGGACCATCGACGCACAGGCGGATGCCCAGTGCATCCACCGCGCAGTTGCCACAGAGACCGAACCCGCACTTCATGTACCGCTCCAGCGACAGCAGGCAGGGCACACCGGCTTTTGCAGTCATATCGGATACAGCGAGGAGCATGCGCTCCGGCCCGCAGGCGAATACCTGGTCAAACGCACGAGCGGTTGACCCTGAGCGAAGTCGAAGGGTCTTTCCCTTGAGTAATTCTCTTAGAAGATCAACGTTGTATCCCTTGTGCCCCTGCGACCCATCGTCCGTCGCCACGTGGAGCGTGGTCCCCGGCAGAGAGCCAAACGCATCCAGATAGAGCAGATGCTCTTTGGATCTGGCGCCGATGATGACATCCAGAGTGCAACCGTCTTGCACGGCCTTCGTGGCGGCGAAGAACATGGGCGCCGCGCCGTAGCCGCCCGCCACGAGGGCAAGGTGCTGCTTGGGCTTCCAGGTGTACTGCGTGCCGAAAGGACCGCGCAGCCCCACCAGATCCCCTTTCTTAAGCGCAGCCAGCTTCTTGGTGGTATCGCCGACGGCGAAGAACGTGATCTGGATTTTTTTACCGTCATCGTTGGCCACGCTCATGGGCACTTCATCCACCCCCGGCACCCACACCATGATGAATTGGCCGGGCTGCGCCCCAAGTGACACGGCGAAGGTGAAGGTCTGCACGTGTTCCGTCTCTTTCTTCACGCTCGCAATGCGGTAGGTCACAGGCAGCCGGTGATTCCCGCAACAGCCGCAGCTCATGCGCAGGAGGAGGAAAGAGCCCGGTGCATGCCGCCGGTGAGCTCGGCGATGTCTTTGATTCCTTCCGCCTCGCACCAGGCAGTCATCTCTTCGCACACCAATCGGAACACCTCCGCCCCCCGGTAGGCAATGGCCGTACCGATGCCGATGAGTGAAGCTCCTGCGAGCAGGAACTCGATGGCGTCTTCTCCGGTCATGATGCCGCCCGTTCCGATGATCGGCTTTGTGCCACCCGTCGCCCGGTACACATCGGCGATGCAGCGCACCGCGATGGGCTTGATGGCGGGACCCGACAAGCCGCCGACTTTGTTGGCGAGGATCGGGAGGCGGCTGCGTAAATCGATCGCCATGCCCGGCCCTACGGTGTTGATGACTGTGAAACCGTCGGCGCCCGCCTTGGCGCACGCCGCAGCGATGGAACCGATGTCGTCGACATTGGGCGAGAGCTTGATGAAGACCGGCGTCTTGCCACTCACCGCCTTCACGGCCGTCGTGACCGCAGAGGCATCGCCCACAGAACAGGCAAAGGGCTTGCCGAACTCATCTTCCACGTTGGGGCAACTGATATTCACCTCAAGAAGATCGGGGGTGAGTTTTATAATTTCTGCAGCGGTCTTTCCGTAGTTTTCCACGGTATTCGCGATGATGTTTGCGATGAGGGGAACGGGCTTTTTCTTGTGATAGTCGCCGATCTCCTCGCGCGCCTTCTCGATCCCCGCATCGGGCACGCCCACGGCATTCAATGTCCAGTGTTCCGTCGAAATGATCGTGGGGTTGGGATGCCCCTTGTGTTCCGTAAGCCAGAGGGACTTGGTCGTGATCCCCCCCGCCCCGTTTTCCGCGACCCGACGCCAGCTCGCTGCAGTGATGCCCCAGATGCCCGACGCGAGAACAGTGGGGTTTTGGAAGGTGACCCCGCAGACTGTCTGGGAAAGATTCATCGGCGCTCAGTATGCAGGAAACCGCTCTCGCGATCCAGCAGAACAGCCACTTCCCACTCCGTTCACTCTGGCCGCTTCAGGAGCCAGATCCCCGCATAACTCAGTGGCGTGTACACGACCCCCATGCCGAATTTGAAGAGCCACCACGGAATCATCATGAGCACGATCACTCTGAGCGGATACACGCCGATGAAAGCGATGGAAAACCAGATGGCACTATCGATGAATTGGCCCCACAGGTTCGAGAGATTGGACCGGAGCCAGAAGGCGCGGCCGCCCAGTTTCGCCTTGAGGAAGAAGAACGAGAAGACATCCTGGTACTCGCCGATGAGGAACGCCACGAGCGAGGCAAACGTGAATCGCAGCGACAGTCCGAAGATCTGGTTATAAGCCTCGGGCATGCGGAACTCCGCAGATGTCGGCATCACATTCGAGAGAGCATTGAAGATGAGAAAGACGACCAGACTGTAGAACCCCATGCGCACAAAAGCCCGCGCATGCGCCTTGCCATAGACCTCGCCGACCACGTCGGTCGTGAGAAAGACCAGAGGGAACGCGAAAATGGCCGTCGAGAGGTGCGTGCCGAAAATGAACGGCATGATCTTGATACCGACGGTGTTGGAGGCGAACAGTGAAGTGAGGTAGAGCGTGAGTGCGAGGACCAGCTTGCGGTCGAAGACGGGACGGCTCGCATCTGACAGGGAAACAGAATCCATGATGCAAAAAGGGGGATGAAAAACTGCAAGTTTTTCTTTCATGAAACCGTTGCCTTCATGAAAGCTGCGAAGAGCGGATGTGGACGGTGCGGGCGGCTCTGGAACTCCGGATGGAACTGGCTCCCCAGCATGAAGGGGTGCCCCTTCACCTCCACGATCTCCATGATCCCCTGCTCCTCCCACTCGCCGGAGAAGACGAGGCCCTTCTCTTCCAGCTTCTTTCTAAGCGCGTTGTTGAATTCGTAGCGGTGGCGGTGCCGCTCGGAGATTTCTTTCGTGCCGTAGGCCTCGAATGCCCTGGTGCCCTCCTTGAGCGTGCACTTGTACGCGCCGAGCCGGAGTGTTCCACCCTTTGCGCGACCGGCATGCTGCCCGGGGAGGAAATGCACGACATACTTGGATTTCGACAGCTTCCCCGCTTCATCAAATTCCTCGCTCGTGAGCTCGGGATCCTTGAGCATCGCCCGCGCGAACTCGATCGTGAGTATTTGTGCCCCCAGACAGAGCCCCAGGTACGGAATCTTGTTCACGCGCGCGTAGTGGGCCGCGGCGATTTTGCCTTCGATCCCACGAAGGCCGAATCCTCCCGGAACCACAATCCCCTTGCAGGATTCGAGCTTCTTCCATTCCTCTTTATGAGCCTTCTGCGCTTCGTCATCGGCATCTGCAGCAGGCTTCTCGAGCAACTCGGAATCCACCCAGGTGACTTCCGCCTTGTGTCCAGCATGAACTGCTGCGGATTTGATCGCCTCGATCACCGAGAGATAGGCATCCTCCAGATCGGTGTACTTGCCGACGAGCGCGATCGGAACCGCCTTGGTCGCCGCCTCGTAGCGCTCACGGCCGCGTTCCCACTCGGCCATGTCAGGCGTGAGCACGCCGAGCTGCAGTTTCTCTCCGATGATCCGCGCAATGTCATACTTCTGAAAATTCAGCGGAACATCGTAGATCGAGCTCACGGTGAGTGCGGGAATCACCGCCTCTGACTGCACGTCCGTGAACCGGCTGATCTTGGCGAGCAACTCAGGGGACACACGGTAGTCCGCACGGGCGAGGATCATATCGGGCTGCAGACCGTGACGGCGCAATTCCCCCACGGAGTGCTGTGTGGGCTTGGTCTTGAGCTCTTTGGATCCCTTCAGATACGGCAGAAGCGTCAGGTGCACGTGAAAGAGGCGCGTCGGTCCCAGCTCGGACTTGAGCTGTCGCACGGCCTCCAGGAACGGCTGGCCCTCGATGTCGCCGACCGTACCACCGATCTCGATCATCATGATGTCTGCCCCGCTCTCGGCCGCCGCCTCCATGACCCGGCGCTTGATGGTATCGGTGATGTGCGGCACCACCTGAATCGTCCCACCGAGAAAATCCCCCTTGCGTTCCTTGCCCAGCACATCCAGGTAGATTTGGCCCGTTGTCACCGTGGAGTGACGGCTCATCGGCTCATCGATGAAACGCTCGTAGTGACCCAGATCCAGATCGGTCTCCGCTCCGTCATTGGTGACGAACACCTCGCCATGCTGGAACGGACTCATCGTGCCCGGATCCACGTTGAGATAGGGATCGAGTTTCTGCACGAATACTTTAAATCCGCACGCTTTCATGATCGCCCCGATGGAGGAAATGGCGATTCCCTTGCCGAGCGAGCTGCACACCCCACCCGTGACCACGATGAAGCGGGTATCCATGCGCCTCTTGTGTGAAGGCTCTGGAACTCCGATTCTGCGTGGATTGGGCATCATACGAAAAGTGGGCAGTCCTTCCGGTGATCGGGGGAGGAGCCCGCCGCACAGTTTACCCATTACAGAGACGGAGGCAAGGATATTGACAGATAACATCTTTTTCACTAATAATAGCTTATGCGCCTCTACGAGGAGCTGGAAATAATCGTCCAGGAAGAGACACAGTCGTGCTCAGCCGCCGTGCAGGCAGGGGCGATGAGCGCCTTCCGCGAATGGTTCAATCGTGAAGGAGAGGCTGAAGGGCAATTCTGCCGGGAAGTTCGTACACGGATCCGGGACGGTCTTGAGAAACGTGAGCGTGGTCCGGCACGACAGGCACTGCACCGCGTCAGTGAGCGATTCGCAATGAGGCAATTGCTGGATGCGAAAAAGGCACAATCCAACCGTAGGTATGTCGAGAGAACGGCTCAGGAGAACGGCAGGGTGCTCGAGTTCGTGCGCCAAAAGCGCAAGGGTGTGGTGTTCTTCGGCACCGCACGCTCCGAACCCGGAGAAACCGAATATGAGAGAGCGCGCGAACTGTCGCGAGAGACTGCCGGACTTCTCCCCGACTCAACGATCTGGAACGGCGCGGGCCCCGGTGACATGGATGCCATCACGCGCGGTGCCAAAGAAGGCGGAGGGGCAGTCGGTGGCATCAAAATTCGCCTCTCGGAGACGCAGTCCGCCTTTGAGCAGAAGGTTTCGAGCGCGTTCGATGCAGGGGAAGTAGTGGAGTGCGATTACTTCCATCCGCGGAAAGTGGGCCTTGCGGATGCCGCAGCACGCGAAAATGAATCCGAGCGTACTGCATTGATCTGTCTGCCGGGAGGATTCGGCACGATGGACGAGTTCTATGAAGTCGCAACCCTCATGCAGCTTAAAATCATCGGAAAAGCGTATCCGTTTCCGATGTTGCTCATGAATTACAACGGAGAGTATGACGGCATCATTGCGTTCATGGAGCGTGCAGCGTGCGACGGCCGCCTGACTGAGAAGGAGCTCGCCGTCGTCAGGATCTGTACATCGAACCGCGAGGCGCTCGACGCGCTTGCAGACTTCTATAAGATTCCAAAAGAGCAACGCACCTACGCGCAGCGACTGCGTGACTGGAATGAATAAAAAAACACCGCCCGTCGGGGCGGTGTTCTCTTAAGACAATCTCGATGCTTCTCAGCGGAGCCGATTGGCGTCTTTGGTCATCTCGACGAGCGTGCGGCGGGTCACCTTCTGCACGCTGACAGCTTCCTCCCCGGTCTGGACGAGCGTGGGGGGCAGCACGAGCATGGACTCAGCATCCTCCCGGACGGACCGGCGCGTGGGGCGCTGATTCATCGGCAGCGGGTACTGCAGGCGTGCACCACGCAGGGAACGCAAGCGCGTGGTGATGCGGGAACGCGACAGGTTCGTGCGGCCAGTAACATCCTTCATGGTTTCCTTTCGCTCACGCAAGAGAATCTCTGTCTGCACCGTACCGAGAGGGATGCGCTGGTCGGCGCGGGTCTTATCCTCAAGCAGACGGCGGGACATGCGGCTCTCTACCCCCGGATCGCGCATGGCGAACACCGGCATTGCAAACGAGAGCAGCAACACAGCAGAAGTCGAAAGAGTGATCAGGCGCTTCATACGTAAGATGGAAAGAGATGAAAGTGTCTCCAGCGTACTGTGGAGGGATGGCAAGTCAACCAGAAAGACGCCTGTCTGACAATAGACGATGGACACTACAAGTACCGGACTACAGAATCTTCCGGACCCGTGTCTGCAAGCGCCGTGCAGCACTCTGGGCACGCTTGGCCGCATGTTTGGTGACCTTACGCGCTCTCGATCCGGCACCCTTGGCGGCATCGCCTGCAACCTCTTCGGCACGGTCCACCATCTTCGTGAGTTCCTTGCGAGCCGTCTGGAAAGTTTCTTGGGCGTAGGTTTTCGCTTTCTTCCAATTGCGCTGCACATCCTCACTCTCGATCAGATCCTGTGCCTGGGCTGCCAGCTTCTTGCCGTCGTGCTGCAAATGCTTGCCGAGCAGGCGCGCTGCAGTCTCCGCATCTTTGGCGGAAGTGAGTTCCTCGCGCAGCTTCTTATTCGAGAAGAGATACCCCGCCATCGCCCCGCCGAGTGCGCCGATAAGAAGAGAAAGTTTTTTCATAAGTGAGAGAGGGAATGGGACGAAGTACGCAGTATACAGCATGGAGTATACAGGAAGAATGAAATCGCATCCCTGCATACGGTAGACAGCATGCTGAATGCTATGCGAGCACTTTCCCAGCCGGTAGAACCTCTACCTTCCCCGTCCTCCGGTCCTTCACTTCCACTCCCCCCGCCTTCAGGCTCTTTAAGGAAACGACGACGCGGGTGGGAACGCCCAGAAGATCCGCATCGTTGAGCCGGGATCCCACCGAATCCCCCAGCCGGTCATCGAGCAGGCAGCTCACCCCCTTCTTCGAAAGCGAACGGTAGAGATCCTGCGCCACGGTGAAGGGCTCCTCCTGCTCATCTTTCGCCAACGGAACGATGAGCACCTGCGCTGGGGCGACGGATGCGGGCCACACGAGTCCCGCTTTATCCGCGAAGGCCTCGGCGATGATGCCCATGAGCCGCGAAATGCCGATGCCGTAACACCCCATGAGAATCGGATGCACGGCACCCTTCTCATCGTTGAACGTGAGCTTGAACGGTTCTGAGAACTTCGTGCCGAGCTTGAAGATATTGGCCGCCTCGCTGGCGCGCTCCTCGCGGAATTCCTTGCCACCCGTGACGGGACAGACCGTCTTCTGCGCGTCGAAGATCTCGCGGTTCACCGCAATGCGCTTGCCCTGCTTCTCAGCCTCGATGCTGACGAAGATGGCATCCTCCCCCTGAGGCAGGAGCACCTGGTACTCGTGGGAGTACGGCGAAAAGGAGCCACCCGAAGCGTAAGTGAGATAGGTGCGATCGGTGAGCTCCAGCCGCTGAAAAATCTTGTCGTACGCCCCCTGAACCTTCTCGTAGTACCGATCCAGGCACGCAGCGTCCGGGTGGAACGAATAGAGATCCTTCATGAGAAATTCGCGTCCACGGAGGATGCCCGACTTGGCCCGGAGCTCATTGCGAAACTTCGTCTGGATCTGGTAGCAGCCGAAGGGCAGATCACGGTACGAATGGACGAATTGGGCCACGAGCGGGACGACGATCTCTTCATGAGTGGGATTGAGGGCGTACTCCTGCTCCCCTGCAGCCGGCACATGGAAGAGTGGTTCGAAGACCTTCTTGTCCCACCGCCCCGTCTTCTCCCAATACTCGCGCGGAGCCAGTGCCGACATCAGCACCTCCTGCCCGCCGATGGCATCCATCTCTTCGCGGACGATTTGCTCGATCTTGCGCAGCACCGTGAGCCCCAGGGGCAGAAAGGAATACACGCCAGCCATCGTTTTGTTGATGAAACCGCCACGCGTGAGGAGCTCGGCATTGATACTCTTGGCATCGGCCGCGGCATCTTTGGAAGTGCGGGTGAAGAGGTGGGAGAGGAGCATGAAAGAAGGGAACGACAGTATCTTACACTACAAAACTGCCCGTCTTGGATCAAAGAAAACAAATCGCAAATCGTCCTTAACTGATCGCTATTCCCGCCATCGTTACCACGGCGCCAAACGCGATCCCCGCGAAGACTTCGGCGAACGAATGGCCGAGCGTCTCGCGGAGGCGATGGAAGCGCTGGAGCACATTCAGCACCCGCGCCTGCTCCCCCAGAACCGCCCGGACCCCGATGGCGTCGTACCAGACGATGCAGGCAAGCACGACCGTGATAGCGAATTCAACGGAATCCGTTCCCATCTTGTGCCCCACCACGATGAGGAGCGACATGACGAATGCGGAGTGTGTGCTGGGCATGCCCCCCTGCTGAAAGAGATGCCGGTGCCCGGCGCCGGACCGGAATTCCTCCACGATGAACTTCACGATCTCGGTGAGCACGAGCACCACCAGCGGGATGAGAAAGAGGTAGGTGCGGAGGAGGTCGCTAAAGGAAATCATATGCCAGGAGTATAAAGGAAATGGATCCGATAGTGCATCCTGACAACTATGGAGAGAAAAACCGGCTTGTCGGCCGTAGCCTTGGCGAAGGCTGAAGGTGTGTCTCTCATGAATCAAACCGCCGCCACATCACAAATCCCCCTGTACGGACACCGCTTGCAGACTAGCGCACTCGGGGTGGGCCGAAAGTCCTTCGCCTCCATGCGCTCGCGGATGAGCTTGATCTGCGTGCGCGCGTCTTTGAGCTGCGAGGGGGACCGCGCGGTCGTCCGCTCCGTCACGCCCTCCTCCGAAAGGAAGAGGAGAACGAGCTCGGAACAGGGCTTGTCGAAAAGGTGCCCAGCGGCGAGTGCGTACAGCGAAAGCTGCAGATCGGCGTCGGCCTCGGCCTGTGTGCAGGGCGCGGTGGTCTTGAAATCCACGATGGAAACTCCCTGCTCCGTCTGCTCGATGCGGTCGAGCCTCCCCGTCACGTGCATGCCGTCAATCTCGACTGCAAACCCCTTCTCCACTGCAACGACCTTGCGCGGAACCTGGGACCACCATCCATGGAATTGCCGCATAATTTCCTCGCCCCGCTTGCGGGCGAAATCCGCCTCGAGGCGCGTCTTGTACGTATCGAAGACGAAACATTCGTGCCAGATCTCCAGCAGTTTCTGCTCCGTTACATCCGCGTGCACGGACGCTTTCTCTTCGCGAAAGAGAATGAGCTGATCCTCCCGCACCCCTTGTCCTTGTCCTTTTCCCTTAGTCCTTAGTCCTTTGTCCTTCGTCTCCAGTCCTCCACCGAACAACTTCATCTCCTCTTCGCCCCATTGCTTCAACGCATTATGCACGCTGCCGCCGAAACTCTCTCCTTCCGAAACGCCCCACGGAATTTTTTTGACGTGCGAAAATTCAAACTGACGGGGGCAGGTACGATAGCGTCGAAGCTGGGAGTAAGAGAGGGACACGGACAAAGTGTACCCCGCCTACGGCTGCGGAGACGATGTGTCTCACCACTGATGCTTCATGTTCGCGAGAATGCGCCGGTAGGGGCTGGAGAATACCCCGCCCGTGACGACACCTTCTGTCATTAAATTATTGAGGAGTGTGTTGAGGAATATTGATTTATTCTCCGCATCGCGATAGGAAGGCCATAGTTCCTGATGAAGATGGCTCAGATACTCTCTTCCAGTCCATCCGTTGCCTCCGCGGTACTGCGCCATGCGTAGAATTCGACCAAGCTCTTCGTGACGGACACTCTCGACAAATGCGGGATCCCGGGCGCGCGGGTGGCCGGCAAGATTCATAGGCGTCACAAGAACGTCACGGGTGAGTTGCTGGTCCTCACGGGTGAAATCGGAAGAAGGTTCCGCCCGCAACGTATCCAGGGTGACGGTAAAATTTTGGCTCTTGCCACCCTGCAGCACCTGGAAACGGAAAGGTGTCGGTTCAATTTCCGGCGCAGATGAAGACATTGCACTGGCTGTCTGGATATCGCTGATTTCAACGTCGGCATCGCCGAAGCGGCCGCGGAACAAGCCGGGGGCACGTCTCATCTGATGATGCTGGTCATCGACCTGATACTCGCCGGGAACGTATCCGACCATGCCAGTGTGAATCTGAGCGAGCGCGGCTGTGCGCAACTGCGTCTGCGCGGCAATGGTCTCTGCACGCTTGGGGGCTTCTTTCTGCCACGTATCGCTGGCAGTCTGCTGCGCCTGCTCCGCCTGTTGCGCACGCTGTCGCTTCTCCTCCTCTGCCTTTTGCCTCCGTTCCATCAGAGCTTTTTTGGCCTCCTGCAGCAGTGTTTCCGCTCCCGGACGGGCGAGGAATTCCTGCAGTGTAAGCGGCCGGTCCAAGCCATCGATCAGCCCGACATCGGGCATGCTCGACAGACGGAATGTGCCCGCACCGCGCTGCAGCACGCTCACCTTGCCGGAATCGAGATCGCCGAAGATGTAGGTGGCGAGGACACCGGTATGATTGCCCCCGAGGTCCTGTCTCTCCAGAAGCACTGCCTGCAGACGATTGGTCTCGAAGCCCGATGCCCCGGCCTTCGGATACTTGATGAGCCGGGCAAGCCGACGATCCGGGTGGCCAGCGCCGCGGGTAAACACAACCGGTCCATTCGCGCCGTAGAGTTCGTCGTACGAAGGAGAGCGACGCAGAGCCGCTCCTGAAGCGGTCTTGGCGGAAAGCCGATCGAGCCCTTCGGTGATGGAGGTGCGTGCCGCGTCATAGCTGGCGGCATCGCGCGAGCGGCCCACCAGATCGAGGATGCTCGTGTTCTGATGCACCGGCGGCTCGCCGAGCTTTTCGGCGATCATGTTGGCCGCATGGAAGGGGGCGGCATAGAAGAGAGCATCCAGCTGATCGACAGCCGATGCCTGGTGTGTGAGGCGCGAGAGCGACCAGTCGTTCCAGCGCCTGCGCTTATCCGCCTCTTCTTCGCCAAGTGTCTGTGCGGTGAGTTGCTTCAGTTTGAGCTGCATTGCAGGATCATCCACAAGACCAAACAGCTGGTCCCGGTTACCGAAATCAATGGCAGCCGAAAGCCCGGAAACCGAGGATGGTGAAACGACGAACAGCCGCTCGTTCTGACGCACTTTCTCTGCACGCGTACCGCCACTTGTTTGATTGAGCTGTCCAAGCAGCGCCTGCAAGGAAAGCTCAGCGCGTGTTTTGCCGTTATTCTGCGCGAGGAGCTCCGGCGGAATCTCATTCAGCCGCCGCCCGAAGACCTGTACGCCACCCATTGCGTTCACCAGCCGTACCAAGCCCGCATGACGTTCGTCTGTTTCGGCAATCGTCCCGAGGAAGGAGCGATATTCCAGATACCGTTTCTCGCGGACATGCTGGAGATAGCATACGGATGCACGCCGCATCGCTTCGCGGATATCCATGAGTGTTACATTCGTCGCCGTAAGTCCCAACGCGTTGACGCCGATATCACCGCTCTGTGCAGCCTGCAGTGGAATATCCTCCGCACGTGCCGCAGCGAAAAGTTGCGCAGAGAACATCGGCAGAACGAACTGCGCGAAATCTTCGCGATAGAACCGATCGAGAACATCGGGCGACCACATGCCGCCGACAGATTCGGCGAACACCTCGGGGGCATTCTGCATGAGTTCGCGGACAAAAATGCTGTAGAGCATCCGCTTGCGGATTTCGGGCTTGTCCTTTGATCCATCTGCTGCAGAGTCCTTCGAAGACGGGAAAAAATCCGAGAGCATCCAGCTCGAACCACGTTCGAGCCAGTCATACTCCCCCTCCCCCGTCGCAGCCTGAGATCCGAGAATGCAGAGAAGCCAGGGAGGGGCATCTGCAAGGAACTCACGCATCTTTGACTGTTCCCACGCGTTGATGCCCGTGCGAATGGCAACCTCCACGCCGACGACCACAAGGCCTGCCGGACCCGTGAACGCTTTCGCACCCATGAGGATGGTGGCTGCAAGCCCGGCTGCCGTATTGGCTGTGCGGAGCTTCTGCGCCATCTCCCGATCGTCAAAAACACGTCCGACATTGGAATCGATCACTTTATTCACGCCCTGCAGGCTGACCTCCACTCCGGTAACTTTGTGCTGGTACCTGCCATAAGCCAATCGCGTGAAGTGCGGGTTACGGTCCAGATCCTGGTGTAACTGGTCGATCACTCCGCGCACATGCTTGTCCGCTGCATCGCGCTGCTTCTCGATCTCACCGATCTCCTGATAGTCAGCATAGAGTGCCAGGCCCTGCAGGCCGACTCCCCCCACGTACGCCGCACGGGCGAACGGCGATGCTGATCGCCAGCTATTCATCCAGTGCGCATGCAACCGCCGGGCAGGATAGGTGGCTCCGGTGAGGAGCGTATTGCCGGCTGCCGCCGTCCGATCGACGAGCCCGACGTTCATCAGCGGCCGTGCACCGAGGCGGACGGCTTTCCGCAACGACGATTCTGTCGCCACCCGGCTCGCCCTGCTGATGAGTTCATCGAGCTGCACAATCGCCGGGTCCCCGACGGGAAGCTTCGCCTTTTCGGCCTGTAGGAAATCGACGAGCTGCTCCCATGCCCTCCTGGAATCAAGCGGGCGCATGGTCCGCACGAACTGGTCGCAGAGACGGTTCCCCATTTCAGCCGTCGCAGGCTGTTCCACGAGACCGTTAATGATTTCGTCCATCTTCTTGATGACTGCATTGGCATCGCGCACGGCAGATGGGCTTGCGCGCCAGGGATGCAGAATCGTGTTATCGAGTGTCCGCATGAAAATATTCCTCGCCTGTGTTCTCCCCGAGGCATCTCCAAGACGGCGGAGCACACGATATGGACGTGTGGAGAGGTGGGAGTACATCTTGGCGGCATAGGCAGCGACCCCGGTGAGGGGATAGGCGATCCAGGGATGTTCCCCGTAGATCGTATGCAGAACACCGGCAGTTTCGCGCGCTGTGGCAGCGGCGGCTCCGAGAGCGGCCTTCGCACCTGCAACAGTGAGGAAACTGATGGCCCGCTTGGCCTTGTCGAACACCTCCGGCGGCACGTCGACGAAACTCTTCTGCCACTCATCGGCACCCTCGGCAAGGGCCAATCTGCCGATGCGGTCGAGCATCGTCGTATCGCGGTAGCCATCCACGCTCGTGTCGTTCTTTCCGACATAGCGGAAAATTTCCACCTGAATCAGCAAAAGCCCGGTGGGATTCCCCTTTTGCACCATGCGCTGGTAGAGGAACAGGCGAACAGCCTGCGCCAGCGACATGCGATCGAGCAGTATTTCGGATACATGCTGGCGGTTTTCCGCCTCGCTGCCGCTCCAATCCCGATCGGGGAATAGCTTATGGAAGAACGGGAGGATGAAGGAAGGTGTTTCGCCCTCAATGGTATTGCAGACATCCGCCAGAAGCTCGCGCACGGGATCGCCTTCCTGGCCGGCCTGAGTGGACTTCTCCTGCGCCATCTTCTCCAAAAATCCGTGCACCGACGTTTCACCCTCGCGCACAGCCACTTCGACCACGTGCATCGGATCAATATCCTTGAATCGCTCAGTGAGGACACCGGGCTTCTTGCGGTAGGCATCGATTTGCGAAGTGAGCTCGTGGCGGACGGCACCGCTGCGAATGAAGAGCGCTTCCGGCTTGAGCGCGTCTTTCAGATTTTCCACTCCAGTGACCGCCACGGTCTCCACCACCATCGCCAGAGATTCCGCGCCGCGCGCAAAGGCATCGACGTACTCATCCACGGTCAGCTCGCCGATTTGCTCTTCAGTGAGGTCGGGGCGCAACCGGTGCAATTCTTCCCGCGCTTTCCAGCACACTTCGATCACATAGAACGCGGCCGCCTCGCGCCGGTCGAAATCTTCATTGAGAACCCGAACGCGATTGCGATCAATGGCAATGTCCCGCACGCCCTGCGTGCTCTCGTCGACGTGTACGCATTCGAAGAAATCTTTCACTTTGCGCTGCTTGTTGTGTCCGATGAAATCGTTCACCTGTGT
The DNA here is from genome assembly GCA_001430755.1 of Candidatus Peribacter riflensis. GTDB lineage: Bacteria > Patescibacteriota > Gracilibacteria > Peribacterales > Peribacteraceae > Peribacter > Peribacter riflensis. Next base: position 842,025 of record CP013062.1, read on the forward strand.
GGGGATGATGGCGCCATACTTCGCACTGGGCGGATACAGAGCCATGATGCCTTTTGCGAGAAGTGCTTCGCCCGCCACTTCCGCGGCCTCGCGCGTGAGCTCTGTCGCCTTCTGCGTGCGCGTCTCGGCTTCACCGCTCTTGGATTGTGCAGTCGGCTGAGTGCGCCGCTCCTCAAGGGCACGATCGCACTCTGCAATTTTCTCCGCCAACTTGCGCTTCTCCTCTTGAAGCTCCTCCAGTTTCTCCTCCGCAAGCCCGGCCCCCTTCTGAATCGCTGATTCCACGCGGGCAAGTTGCTCCTCGGCCATTTGCTTTGCAGCCAGCACTTTCTCTTTCGCTGCATCCTTGATGTCACCAACGAACTCCTTCATGCGCCTCTCCCAAATTTTGAATCCGAGGTAACCGAGTGCGCCGGCAACCACAAGCCCTCCACCGACAAGCAAAGTGTTTCTGAGCCAATGAGCTCCTTCTTTTGTCTTCTCCACCACTTCTTTGGTCCCGCCCCACAACCATTTCACCAGTCGATACCCACCATACGCGAACGCCGCCACCCCAAGCCCGACGCTCACCGCTTTCACTGCGGGCGGAGTTTGATCCCAGTACTTTCCTGCCTGCTCCCAACCGCGTGTCCAGAGGCTCTTCTCCGGTTCAGCAGGAGAGGAACCTGTAGACACTTCTTCACCGGTCTCAGGAGATGGAACGGATTCCGGTGCAGGTGCAGACACCACCGGACGTGCCTCGGGCGGAGCGGAGAGCGCCGTGCGCATGCGTTCCACTTTGGCGAGCACTTTCACCTGATCGGTCTGCGTCTTTGCCCGCTGTTCGATGCGTTCACTCAGGCGCTTCATATTCACGCCGACGATCTGACGCTGTTTGGTGTCGAGCTTCTGCCCCTCCGCCACGACCGCGCGGTACACGTCGGATTCTTCGGGCAACTCCGCCACGGTCTTTTCGAGGTCCTCCTCATTCACATGTTCATCCGTCAGCCGTTCCAGCACCGTCTGCGGCTGTTCACGGGGAGCCTCGGGGCTCTGCGGTCCCTGCCGAAAGACGAGGCGCGCCTCGCGGAGCCACGGCGGTCGCGACCGCCCGTGGCGGAGCGACTCGGTATCCCGATGAGAAAAGAGTGGAAGGAACATGAGGGATAGTTATCGATGGAAGATCGCGCGGGCGAATCCGCGAACGGCTTTCCCGGCTGCGCGCACCGTCCTGCCCGCAACTGTGCCCCCGACATCCGCCGCCAGTTCGACCCCGTTCATCACGCCATTCACAAGCGTGGAGACGCCGCTCCGGATTCGAGAGACTGGACCCGCTCCGCCTTCACCCAGATGTTCTGCATGGTGTGTGTGTTGCATAGCGAAAATCAGGAAACTTGTTTCAAAGAAACTTTCTCATTCTCAAAACCCCGCTCTCCCCTCAAATGCTTGCGCAAAAAATCTTCCAGCACGCTGCGCGCGATGAGCTGTGTATCGGAAATGATGAAGCTTCCCGTACATTCCAGGCTGTTCTTTCCCTTCTGCCACACAAGCTTCGCAATGGATGGGGAAACCCATACATGCGTCCCGAAGATCCCGACACCGACGAATTTTCTGGCCTGCAACTTGTAGGTGACGTCGTCGACTTTGATCGTTCCATCGCCCGAGGCAAAGATATCGAAGGTGTGATGATCGAGAGTGAGTTTTTGAGAAGCTCCCAAGAGATTCATACCATCCGGCATCGTTTCAAAGGTGAAGGCAGACGACGGAGCCGCCTGTCCTTCGGCAGGCTTTGTGCCCGGGACCGGCGCGGCGGCTATGGGAGCGGCTGCGGGAGCAGCCGGAGTCACTGCAGGTTTTTCTGCGGCAACGATGCCCGCCATGGCGACCATTTCGGCCATGGTGAACTCCAGTGAGTTCTTCTGATCTTTGAGGCGTTTCGCCACCTCGCGGATGAAGCCAGAGAAATCCAGATTCGTGTTCCCCCATTCCTTCGCCTGGTCATAGATCTTCGAGAATTCCTCGACGGATGCCCGCACGTGTTCCTGGGCACCCTGCAGAGCCTGCGTCGCCCCTGCACCGATCTTCACTCCCAGACGATTGATCGTGGCATAGAACACACCGTAGTGCCCGACGAGCAGATTGAAGCCGTCTTTCACCCACGCGGGCAGGAGTTTCTCCATTGAGACCACTGCGCCTCCGAGGGCAATCGCGAGACCTTCGCGGGCCTTGTTGAGCGGGCCTTTCACTCCCTCCCACAGGCGCACGAATCCGTCTCCGACAGCCTTCAATCCACCGATGAACGAGTCCCATCCCTTGCCGCCCCACTTCTCGGTGAATGCCCATGCGCCTGTTCCCCATCCCTTGAGCGTCTCTCCGCCTGTAGTGAGATTCCTTCCCGCCCATTCCATCCAGCCTTCTGCTTTGTGCTCTTCGGCGGGTACAACGGGAGCGGCAGGAGTGCTTTCAGACGCCTGGGGCTGTTCTGCGGGAACCGCTGCGGGAGCGGCCGACGCCTCCGGCAGATCATTCTTCGCAACATCGCGCGCGGCGCGCGCACGCTCCTCCACGGACTGCTGCTCCGCCAGACGACGTTCCTCGGACTCGCGGGCAATGCGTTCCGCATCGGTCTCGACGCGTTCCGGAGGTGTGACACCGGACTCCGCGGGCGCGGCAGGTGGTTTGTTTGGATCTTCGTCCATGGACAAGCAGGAGAAAAAACTATGCTTGAATCCGCTCGAAGCGGAAGTCGGTACCGACAACCGGTGCACCGTTGGGATTATTCACGACGGACTCGAGGAACGGACGCACCTCGGTCATCGCGATAAGCTTGGAGGCATAGGCATTGTTGGCATTGGTTGAACCAACCTGGTAGCTGACGGTGCCATCGATCTGCAGACCGTCTTTCGAAAGCACCATGCTGCGCATCTGCCACGTGAGACCGGTCATGCCATCCACTTTGGGAGACAGGCGATAACGGACAGGCGTTCCGGAAGCAACAGAGATCAACAGCTCACCATTGGGGCCGGCCTGCATCGAGACGGTCTTGTTCGAGACAGTCATCTTGGCAGGAGTGCCGCCCATGACATTCATCGGAGTCGCGATCGACTCTAAGGGCGAGACGAATTCGGGCGCCTGCGCCACCTGCCCGGCAAGGACGGGGGGCAACTCGCGGGAAGCGGCAACCATGGCCTGCAGATCTTCCACATCGATCTTTGTCTTCGCGCCGTTTCCCTCCTTCTTCTTCCACTCACGCACGACCTCGGTGTAGTAGACCTCGCGGGTGAACGCGGGACCGCGCGTCTGCGCGAGCACCTTGTACTGCTCGGCCATCTGCATCTGCGCGCCCTCGGCAAGCTCGCTCTTCGCTTGCGCATCGGCATCATCCGGATTGACCGGAGCGATGGCCAGATTGCCCCTCTTCAGGGCCGACACCAGTTCCGCATAGTCCGCACCCGCCATCTCATTGAGCCACTCCGCCGCCTGCTTGAAGCCGAGCATGCCGAGCGTCTTGGCCATGCCACGCAGTGTGGAGGAACCCATCGACTGGATCTGCTTCATGAATTTCTGAACCAGCTCAAACGCCTTCTGCATTCCGTCACTGATCTTGTCGAAAGCGCCTTTGTTCGTACCCAAATCCTCCTCCTCAGGCGTACCCGGCTTGGACGGAGGCTGATACTGTTCAAGACGCGATGCGGCGACCTCCTGGTGCAACCCCTCTTCGCCTTCCGCAGTGGTGAGTCGGACCTCTTGTCTCTCTTGATCCGACAGAGGAACCTCGGTTCTCTGCGCGGTATCGGGCGCGGCAGGAGCCTGACTTTCCACCCGACTTTCGGTGTTCTCGGAAATAGGTTTGGGCATGTCCGGAGGTGCCATAGATGGTTGTTGGTATGTGATGAAATTATACCACAAAAACCACATTTCTCACAACCCAGAGAAGCACGCTAGAGTGAGCTGTCACCCTTCCTTCCTAGCCCTAACCCTCACCCTATTCCTACCCCCTACTATGAACATCCAGCACTTCGAGAAGAACTTCAGCTTCACCGGCCGCGAACTGCCCACCGTCGCGCGCAAAATCGGCAAGATCGCCACGTACTGCAAGCGTGTGCAGGATGCCGCCTCGTCCATCCGGGTGGAAGTGGAACGGCAGAAAACGCGGAAGGAACGCGATCAGATCATGGTGATGATCACCGTGGAGTTGCCCGAAAAAGTGCTGCGTGCGGAATCGAGAAAGCAGGACGTGATCGAGGCCTTAGACCGCTGCATCGAGAAGCTGGAACCGCAGCTAAAGCGGTACAAGGAGTTGAAGATCAGCAAGACGAAGATGCGAAAACGAGCTTCTTAGGTTGCCCGCCCGAACGTACCCGTTCGGTACGGGCGGGTAGCTTTTTAGCTTGTTAGGGATGGGAGTGGTGAATGGAAAAAACGTGAGTGGAAGTGAAACGATGTCCCCAAGAAGCTCATAAGCTCACCAGCTAAAAAGCTCCGTCACTCCCACTTCACTCTGTCGAAACTTGGCAGAACCGTCACCCACGTCTGCCCGGGCTGAAAGAGAAACGGCGATCCGTCTTCCGTTTCGAAGGCGAAAGGACTGAGGAGATCTTTCTTGCGCCACACCCCCTCCTGCACCCTGCCACCCGTGAAGAGGAGTGCACCTCCGTGTCCATCGACCGGAATCGTGAGACGGCCCATCTCGCCGATGCCCGTCACCGGCATCTCGAGCACGAGCACGTTTCTGGGATGCGCCTGATCTTCCACGGAACCATTGGAACGCGCATACGCATCACCGATCCGTGAATAGTGGTAGACGATGTCGTGTACAGGATTGTGGAAGTTGAGCTGCACCGTGACGGCACCGGGCGCGTGCACGCTATTGCCGATTGCGTAGGGCGGCCAGGGTGTCGCGCCGATCGGTGCGCCGGGCAGATCAATGATCTTCGCCCGCTGAATGAAGAGATTGTGCGGCTCCGGGATATCCTCGTCGCGCTCGGCACTGCCGTAGTGCGAGAGCAGATCAATGGCCGTGATATCGCCGCGACGTGCCTTGCCGTAGGCCTCGGGGCTCGCACCGGCATGAATCACGGTCGAGACAAACGGCTGCAGTGCATCGATAAAGTATGGCCGCAGCGACCTCACCGGACCAATGCGCTGGGGCAGGTCATCCGCATCGAACACCACGGCGAACCGCGAGATGAATCCCTCCACCGGAAACTCCCACACGAGCAGTGCGTCGTCGATCCCCTCCTGGTGCGGCCGCGCTCCTTCGTGATTTTCGACCATCACCGCCAACAGCCGCTTGCGCGGCACGTCGCTGGGAATCCGCAGGTTGGAAAGAATCGTCGCGTCACTGAAGGCGCCCCCCGACTGCCGATGCCGTGTTGGCTCCCAACCTGCCATGGAAACCGATGAGCCCGGAACGATCAAGCACACCAGAAAGGCACTGCCGAAGAAAACTGCAAGCACGATGGCGGCTGCAACGCTCAGGGAACGGGCCTGCTCACGGGTGAGAAAGTTCTGCTGCATTGCATGAGGAAAATTGCTTACTCGTCTTTGCCTTTCTTCTCTTTCTTGACCGGAGCCGCTGCAGCTGCAGGAGCTGCCGCGCCCTCCGCTGCCGGAGCGCCCTCCGCACCCGCCACCGCCCCCTCGGCCGGTACTCCTTCGGCCGTAGCCGCCGGAGCCACCACGACTTCCTCTTCCTTACGCTGCTCCTGCGCGATCACGAGCACGGCATCGGCGCGATCCAAGACCTTCACCCCTGCCGGAACAATCAGGTCCGCAACCGTGAGAACGTCGCGCAACTGCGCGAGCTTGGTGAGCGAGGCTTCGAGCGCATGCGGGAGTGCCGTCGGCAGACAGCGCACCGTGACGTGATTCTGGACCGTGACGATGACGGCGGCGAACTCTTTGACCGCGAGAGACTCGCCCGTGAAGTGCACCGGTACGGGGGCCTCAATCTCCTTCTTCAAGTCTACGGCGTAGAAATCGACGTGCGCGATCTTGCCCGAAACGGGATCGAACTGAATCTCATGGAAGAGCACCGGCACCTTCTTGCCATCGACATCGAGATCCACAAGTGTATTCGTCCCGGCCTTCACGTACGCCTTCGAAAGCTCCATGGAGACGCACTGGAACGCCGCATTTTGCACCTTATTGCCGTAGAGGATGCACGGCACGGTGTTCTTGCGCCTCAGCTCATTCGGGGAACCCTCCCCTCGGGCCGTTGCTTTCAGCGGAACCATTTCCATAAAGCCCGAAAAGGGTACGGGAGAGAAAGCGGCTGGTCAACGTCCTACAAGAGATTTCTACTCATTCCAAGATTGATCACACGAACCAAGCAACATCGAATAAAGCTAGTGATGCCTCCAGTATTACTGATTGGTTCAATAATTCGTGCCGAAGTCGGGCTTTGCCCGACTGGAGGCACACAGCTGAGGGAAGAGTGAGTTCATGGGAGGGAAACCGTAGGTGTCCCTTCCATGCCTCGCCGCCATTTCCAGAAGTATTTCAGGGCACTGGCAATGTGAATGCGTCCTGTGCGACGCAGGAGGAGTGAAAAGAACCCTCCGCCGCTCAGGCGCTGTTTGCGGTCCTGCGCCACGATGGAAGAGGCGAAGACAACGCGCTTGCCGGCCAGACGGCAGCGGCGACAGAGATCCATATCTTCGAAAAAGAGGAAGAACCGCTCGTCGAACCCGTGAAGCTGATCGAAGAAATCTTTGCGGAAGAAGAGGCATGCCCCCACCACCCAGTCGGTGTCACGGACGGGAACATCCGGCGCATCGGCCTGCAGATAATGACGGAGCCTGCTCCGAAAGATGTGCTGCAGAAACGTTCGCTTGATCAGAACGTCGAGGAGTGTAGGGAACGCCCGCGCAGACTCGCGGGATCGGCCGTCGGGGAACTGAAGTTTTGGCGCGAGAATGCCGATGGAGGGATCCTCGCGGAGCATCCGCACCATGCGCTCCAGCCCTGCAGGCTCCAGCTCGTTATCGGGATTGATGATCAGCAGGTACTCGCCGTTGGCGAACCGCGCCGCGTAGTTGTTGCCTGCGCCGTATCCGCGGTTGCGATTGGACTCGAGCAGCCGCACCTGAGGATGATGATCGACTTGTCCCCCGAAGCCTTGCTTGCCGGACGAAGTCTTGCCTGCCGGCTGAAGCCGAAGCGAAGGCTGGGCGGAGTCCGGGCGAAGGGGGAAATGCGCGCGGAGCGTCCCGATACTGTCATCTTCGGAGTGGTTGTCGATGACGAGGATCTCGATGTCGCCTGCGATGGTCTGTGTGAGAAGCGACTGCACACACTTCACCGCATCCTGCGCTGACCAGGTGGTGACGATGATGGCCGAGACGAGCGGTTGCATCGAGAGAAGGTTAGCGAGGCTGAAGAGGTTAGAGAAGCCAGATAGGTTCAACCTTTCAGACATTCCTCACTTCTCTAACCTCTCAAACCTCACTCGTGGCATGATAGCCCCGTGTCCAAGAAGAAGAACCCAAAGGAGGCTGAACTGAAGAAGCGTGTTGCCAAACTCCCCGCCAAACCCGGTGTGTACCGTTGGCTCGATGCCAAAGGCACGGTGCTCTACGTGGGCAAGGCCCTGAACCTGCGCAAGCGCGTGACGAGCTACATGAGTAAGGAGGCTCAGCTTGGACCGTGGAAGCAGTCGCTCATGGAAAAAGTGACCGACGTCTCGGTGACGGTCACCCGTTCGGAGCTGGAGGCGCTCATTCTCGAGACGAACCTCATCAAGCAGAAGAAGCCTAAGTACAACGTGCTGATGAAGGACGACAAGAACTACGTATACGTGCGAATCTCGCTACAGGAGCCATTTCCGCGCATCGACCTTGTGCGCAAACCTGCAGAGGATAAGGCCAAATATTTCGGTCCGTACGTGAGCGCCTTCGAAATCCGCGAGACCCTCACGCTGCTTCGACGCGTGTTTCCCTATCGCACGTGCAAGATGGGCATTGAGCCCGCAATGGACACACTTTCCTCCCCCCGCGGGGGAGGGACCGAGGGAGAGGGGTTAGGGGTGAGGGTTGTCATCAAAAACCGCGACCGCCCCACACCCTGCCTGGATTACCACATCAAGCAGTGTTGCGGCCCCTGCATCGGCTGCGTGACGCCCGATGCCTATCACAGAGAGGCCATCGAGGGCGTGATCGATTTTCTCAAGGGAAAGACGGAAGACGCCCTCGCACTGCTCTCGGAACGGATGAAGGCAGTCGCGCGCGACCACAAGTTCGAACAGGCGGCGAAATTGCGCGATGCGCTACAGACGATCCAGCGTCTCTCGGAGAAACAGATCATCTCAGATACATCGGGCGAAGATGCCGATATCTTCGGCGTCGCCGTGGAATCGGGTCGCGTGCACGTGGTGCTCCTCAAAGAACGGAATGGAAAAGTGATCGACGAATCTTCCTTTACTCTTCTCGGACATGCCGAGAACGCAGCCGAGGCTCTGGAGCAATTCCTGCCGCAGTACTACCTGGATGCCCCCGACGTGCCGCCGCTCCTGCTCTTGCCGGAGGACATTGCGGAGCAGGACTTGCTCGAAAAGTGGCTCACCGATCGCCGGGGTTCCAAGGTGATGATCCACGTGCCAGAGCGCGGAAAGAAAAATAAGCTCCTCGAGCTCGCCGAAGAGAACGCGCGCGAAAAAGTGCAGCACTTCGAAACGAGTTGGGAGGCTGCCGCACGCAACGTTTCGGATGCCCTGAAGGAACTGAAGGCGACGCTCGGCCTGCCGACCGCGCCCAAGCGCATCGAAGGACCTGCCCTGAGACGCATCGAAGGGTACGATATTTCGCATTTGAGCGGCACGGAAACGGTAGGGAGCATGTCCGTTTTCGTTGATGGCAAGCCAAAAAACGACCAGTACCGATCGTTCACCATCCGCACGATGAAAGAGGGGGACATCGACGACTATCGCGCGCTCAAAGAGGTGCTCAGGCGCCGGCTTCTCCACTTGAGACAGGACCTGAAGCAGGAAGAAAAGATCTTGAAGCAGGAAGGCATCGTCATCCGCAAATCCAGGAAGGCGGATCTGGACGTAATCACAAAAATCATCAAGGCACATCCGCAGGAAATCGACGATGCAGACAGCCGTTCCGGAGGATACCTCCTCGCAGAGCAGCAGAAAAAGATCATCGCGTTCTGCCGCCTGTACCAGCACAAGGATAAAACGCTGGAACTCGCTTCGCTCTTCGTGGACAAGAAGGTACGCGGCCGGAGACTGGGACATTTCCTCGCCCAAAAACTCCTCAGGCCCCTGAAGAAAGGCAAGGTCTACATCGAGATCCATCCAGAGCTGCAGGAGTACTACGCGGAATTGGGCTTCCGCCCCGTGCACACGGCCCCTCCACCCATTGTCGCGAAAGCAAAACGCTGTCAGAAGCGCTTTTGTGAAAAGACCGCCGCACTCTTCATGATGCTCGAGGTGAGGAAATCCAAGCCGGATGTATCGCTGACCTCGACTCCGGATCTCCTGCTCATCGACGGCGGCAAGGGCCAGCTGAGTGCGGCCTTGGAAATCCTCGGGGAACTGCATCAACCGATCCCTGTCATCGGGCTCGCGAAGAAAGAAGAAGAAATCTTCGTCCCGGGGAATCCGGGCCCCATCACCTTCGCAAAAGATTCGCCTGCACGCTTCCTCCTGATGCGCCTGCGCGATGAAGCGCACCGCTTCGCCAATGCGCACCGCGAAACGCGCTTGAAGAAACGCGCTGTCTTCTCGGTGTTGGATAGTATCCCGGGGATCGGCCCCCAAACGCGCGTAAAGCTCTTAAAGCGCTTTGGTTCGCTCGAAGCCATTCGGGCCGCAAAAGATGAAGATCTGCTCAAAATCCTCTCGCAGTCGCAGCTGAAAACCTTCCGCGAGCAACTCTGAAACGATGTACCCAATGTCTCCTGAGCTACAAAACAACATACAAAACAGCAATCGCCCTAAGTCCCAATTCCTAATCCCTAACTCTCCGGCATGTGATCGTACCGCTGATACTTCGTCACGACTTCGCTGATCTTGGCCGCCACTTCCTGCGCGCGTGGCACGTACCGCTTGATGATGCGATCTCCGCCCAATCCCTCCTTGAGGTGAACGCTCACGATGCCGAACGGAAAGATGTTCCAGAACTGCGTCTTGGTCGAAACACCCCCCACGTTCTCAAGATTCAGTGGTTTGATTTCCTGCCGGAAAATAGAAGTTTGATCCACGAAGATGATCTTGTCGGTCGTGACGAGAATGAAGTCGTACGCCCAGTCGATGTACGCACGCAGCAGATTGAAGAACACGAACACGAACCACAGCAGAAACAGAATGCCCACCGTCCATCCGAGCGGGGCCTTAAATATCACCGCGACGACTCCCGCCGCCACGAGAAGGATGGTCAGAATCATTTCGCGCAGGCTCGCGAAAAAGAATGAAAGGCCATGGTAGTACGTCATCAGCACCTCCTTCTCCCCTGCCGAGAGGAACTGCTTCTTGAGCTTCTCGGTATCCGTTTCGAGGGCGAAGATGCGCATGGGGGGAGAATACTGGAATATGGGAGGAAATGATAAAGAAAGAACTCGTACGGTGTTCATCGTTTTTTCCTCATCCAAAACACATATCCCCACAGCAGCACAATCCCCAGCGCATAGCATCCCGCGCTCAAGAGCGTGAAGAGCGCCGATGGCGACTGCTGCAGGCTCGCAAGAGTGCCCTCGGGATGAAACAACACCTGGAACAGCAGGAATACAACAACGAAGAACTGCACCGCCCAGATCCACCTGCGCCACTGGAAGATCATCCCGCCGGCGATAGAGGGCAAGGGGAGCAACTCAAAGAACACGCCTTCCAGCAGAATGATGAAGAGCAGATTACCGACGTCGTAGAGGGCCGCAAACGGACTCAAGACCGGCAGCAACAGCCAAATGACCACCGCAATGAGGAGCATCCACATCAGACTCAGAGTCTCGAGAAGGCCTTCATTGCTCTGGGCATGGAGAGTGAGAAACAGCCCGACTGGCAGACCATACATGTAACCCGGACTCAATTGGAACTTGCGGCTCACGTACACGCACAAGAGCGCCACCAGTAATCCGGTGATGTTGCCCTCGAACCATGCCGGGCATTTCCAGCGGCGGGCGATGATGGCGCGCAACACATCAGGCGTGTAAGCCGCCGCAACAACGGTGACGACCGCCACCAGAACAATGCCGAAATTCTCGGGTGGGAACAGGCTGAACTGCGGGTTGATATATGCTCCGACGATGCCGTAGAGCACCAGCAGCAGAAGCACAAACCACAGTGCCCGGCTGATGTGTTTGCGGCTGAAAAAGCCCCCAATGGGCACGTTGCCGAATAGAGCGGCGAGCCGGGTTTTCATCGCATCGCCTTCTGAGACAAGCAGCGCATTTAGGAGTCCATTCGAAACACCGGTGACGACCAGGAAGAAAAACGCAAACAGGGGAACACGCAGCAGCGACGTGGCTGTGGCCTCCGAGAAACCCAGCGCCGAGGCAGTCGGCACAAGCCACTCGTAGAGCTCAATCAAGAGGATGGTCAGAACCGCCTGGAACGGCAACCGAGCCAGCGTGCGGCGCAAGGTCTGGGCGTCACTGCGCGCAAGACGGCGCAACACTTCACCGCCGAAACCGATGACGAGTGTCATCAGGAGCGCCAGCAATGCATTGCCCCCCATTGTCTGCAGCGAAAATGACTCCGGGCGGGCGATAGCGTCCGGATCAATGACCGCCACATCGTAGCCGAAATGGGCGCGGTCCCAGAAACCGGAGTCTTTGGGTGGCTCGGGTGGAGGCATCGCTGCGACACTGCTGCTCTGCACGCTCGATGTCGATGACGACGAACTGACAACCGCCAGAGATGAAGCTGGCACTTTTACCGGTGGCCGGGAAACCGATGAGGAACTGGATGATGCCGGTGGCGAAACCGACACCGCACTGAATTGGCTGGAGGACGACAAGGAAGTCAAAGACTGCGATGCTGCCGACGACGTGCCGCTCGAAACCGGAGTCTCGCTCGAAGAAGAGTCTGCACTCGTGCTTTGCGAAGAGTCCGCGCTCGATGCCGGTAATGCGAACGATGATTCTGCGCTTGATGCAGGCGGATCACGCGGATCGGTTGCCGCATCATCGGCCGGAGGATCCTTGGACGGTACCGTGGACCCAGACACGCTTGCCGGAACTTCTCCGGTCTGTGCCGACACGGCAGCAGGATGCAGCAAGCCGAGTACAATCCAGGCCGCCACGGCGATCAGAACGAGGATCAGGGACAATGAACGCCGCATGGGCACAGTATATAGCCCCACAGTGCAGAAACCGAACGACTATCCCGAGACGTTGTTTCCGCGTAGTTGGCAATCCCGCGGATGCGGTTCACGCTCCTTGCGTTTCGCATTTCGTCATTCTCCTTGCGGCGCGCCGTGTCGTCATGCTCTATACTGTCGATCCTATGCAGAAGCTCTGGTACCTGTCGCATTTGGATCTCTTTGAGGGCATCTCCGAGGAGGAGGTCCACCGGATCTCCGAGCGGGCGACGGATCTTCAGAGTACCGACCGGATCACGCTCTATACGCCGTTCGACGGCTGCGACCGGAACGTCTTCATCGTCAAAGAGGGCGAGGTCGTCCTCTATCACTCCGCGGACGGGAAGCGGAAGATCTTCGACGTTCTCGGCCCGGGTATGCTCTTTGGAAATTTCGTGCCCAATACCGAAACGGTCTCCCACTATGCGGAGGCGTTGCCGGGAACCCGCATTTGCACCTTTCCGCCGGAGGATTTGCAGCGGGTCGTCACCGCCCATCCCGAAGTGCTTGCCCGCCTGCTCGGAAAGCTCACCGAACGTCTGCACGATTACGAGGCGCGTCTGCAAATGGATATGGCAAGTGCGCAGGAGAAGGTACTCGGAGAGCTGAAGCGCTACTCTCACAAAAAGCGCAATCTCTTCTCGTGGTTCCGTGATGAGACACCGCTTGCCCTCTCACATGAACGCATCGCTGAACTCACGGGATTGAATCGCGTCACGGTGACACGGGCCATCAAAATTCTCCGTCATCGCGATCTGATCGCGATGGACGATCAGGGGCGCATCGTTCTGCATCATTAACTTGGCGAACAGGGATGTGTAGCCGCGGCTACTGCGCGGTGTTTTTTCCGGCGATAGAGTGCGGTCTCTTTTCCCCCTTCCCCTATGGAAAACGATCGCTGTCTCTGCGGCACCGCCCTCTGCGAGGCATGCGGCAGGTGCTCCACGTGCGAGACGTGCACCTGTCGCACACAGAACACACGAACAGATCGCGAAAAACGACCTGTTTCGACCAATGTGTTCTCCGATTGACCGACACAGGCGGGTCCGTTCGCCTCCGTCGCTTGTAGCCTGTGCTACAGCGCACCGTTGTCATCACAACGACACCCATGGAGAGTGAGAACTCATTTCTTCCCCCTTCTGTTCCTATGTTTGATCGTTCATTCACCATCGGCCAGCATTTCAGGCTCTTGGCAGCTGTGCTGCTCTTCTCGGCGCTCATGCTCCTTGGCGTGCGTTACCTTTCCGCGTCCGCGGCGCAAAGCACGCTCGGCTTCTCTGTCATCCCCGTGGCGGCGGCCGCTTCATCGGATTACTACCTGAAACTCGACGGCATTGAAGGCGAATCGGCGAGCAGTGACCATCGCGGCGAGATCGACATTCAATCGTTCAGTTGGGGAGTCTCACAGATGGGAACCGGCGGCAAGGGCGGAGGCAGCGGAGCGGGTAAGGTCTCATTCCAGGATCTCCACTTCACCAAACGCATCGATAAATCGTCGCCTCTCCTCATGAAATCCGTGGCGAGTGGAAAGCACATTGCAAAGGCGGTCCTCACGGGACGCTCTGCGGATGGACGCGACTATCTGGTGATTACGTTGAGCGATGTCATGGTGAGCTCGTTCGTGCAGAACGGCGACGGCTCGGATGTGCCCGCAGAAACTCTGTCCTTTACTTACGCCAAGATCGAGTTCGAGTATCGAACTCAGGACGGGGCGGTGACGAAGGCAAGCTGGGACCTAAAGGCGAATAAGGGAGCCTGAAACGATGTTTCGTTCACACCCTCCGATGCAGTGCGGCCGCTCACGGTCGCCGGTCGGAGGGTTTTGCATCGACAGCGTGATATGCGGATGTGCGGGAACTTCGCCGAGGCTTTGTCGAACCCCGAAACATTGCATATGGATGCAGCGGCCTTTTTTCATGTTTGAAGGTTTACTTGAGCGGTAATTTCTTCGATCTCGCCACCATCGCCGTCTCCGAAACCCCCGGCTCGAACATCTTCACGCTGCTTGTGACGCTCGGCATTGCGTCGATGCTCTCCCCCAGTGACGATTTCCCACCGCTGGCTGTCGTTCGAGCTGCCCGCGCTCATCGTCATGAGCTTCCTGTTGTTCTTCTTCCTGACGAAACAGACCATCTCGCGTCTCGAAGGGTCGATCCTGCTTGGCGGGTATCTTGCGATCGTGGCCGTTCAGGTATGGATTGCCGTCTAACGAGGACGGATAGGCGCATCTACAATTTTTCGATTTCCTTCAAATCTTTGTCAGGCAGGTAGAGGATGGCGAGTCCGAGCGCGATGCCGCCAAGGGCCGTGAAGACATGTGAGCCGCCGAAGATGGCCATGTCTATGGAATCCAGCACGTACCAGATGCCCCGCCAGATCAGCACGAGGCCGACGACAACAAAGATATTCTTGGTAAAGTAGCGAATGAGGGCCGCGGCATCTTTTTTCATCGAGGTAATCTTAGCAGTGCACGATGATCAGCGAAAGCCGATCGCTCATATCCACCGCACGTCCTCCCTCGCTGTCGATCTTCTCCGCCCATCCGTCCGAGGAGCGGGTGCGGCGGTTGGCAGCGATGCGGGCGGCGTGGGAACGTCCTATCCGACTCTCGACGACTTCTGCAGGAGAAGGCGGTAGATATCCAGAAGCGCATAGAGGAGGCTCAGCACCATGGGTCCGAGCAGGAATCCCACGGGCCCAAAGAAGCCGAGACCGCCGATGACCGCGAAGAGGATGAAGAGCGGGTGGATCTTGATGCCTCTGCCGACGAGGACCGGTCCGAGGAAATTATCGATGAAACCGACGGCCACGATGCCCCAGATGAGGAGACCGATCGCCGCCGCGGTCTTTCCCGCGAGGAAGAGAAAGAGGATCGCGGGCGCGAGGATGATCGCTGTTCCAACGCCGGGGATGAGCGCCCCGATGGCGGCCACGCTGCCCCAGAGCGTGGGGCTCGGCACGCCGAAGATCGTGAGGCCGATCCCCGTCATGACGCCCTGGATGATCGCGATGATGAGGGAGCCGCGAATGATCGAATTGATCGCAGCCCCGAGGCGCCGCAGGACGTCTTCATCTTCCATATCGGGCAACGGGCTCAAGGCAACGATAGATCGCAGGAATTTCGGGCCATCTTTGAGAAAATAGTAGAGGGCGATGGCACCAAGGAAGAAGTGCAGGACGGTCTGGGCCGTTCCGGCGAAGAAAGGGCCAAGCTTGCCCACGAGAAAGCTCAGCCCCTGCCCGATGTAGTTCTCGAGATCAATGGACAAATACGGGGCAAATCGCTGGATGTATCCATCCAGAAATCCGATGATGCTATCCGTGAGAGTATCGCGGTTCTCGGCAATGCGCAGATAGAGACTCTGCGCCTCAAGGTAGATTTGCGTTCCGACAAAGGAGAGCGGTACCAACAACAGAAACCCCACGCAGAGGAGACTCAGGAATGCGGCAATGAACTCCCGGCCCCGTACGAGGCGGATGAGTCTGCAGTGAAGCGGATAGCTGACGACGGCGAGCGTTGCGGCCACCGCGAGTGTCGTGAGGTACGGAAGAAACATAAAAAAGGCCACACTCAACACTCCCAGCAGGAGCGCGAAGAAGAAGACGGTCTGAATGTGAGTACGGTGCATGGGGTACATCATACGGCAACGGGCGAAGGATTGCAGTACAATGTATCGTTCATTGGGACGGGTCGTGCCGCCTGAAGATCATCTTCATGCGACGCTTTGCACGCGCTCATGTTGGTAGCCCCACGGGGAATCGAACCCCGATTTCCTGGATGAGAACCAAGTGTCCTAACCGTTAGACGATGGGGCCAAAAAGAACGAAGAAAACGCAGGCGCAGTATACGAGGGCATCCGGCTGATACGCAAAGGAATCAACCGCTTTACCTTTACTCCCCCACCGCCACCTTCGCATCGAGAATAGTGAGGTCCTTTTCAGTGAGCAGCACGGGGTTCAAATCAATCTCCCCGACACCTGACCAGAGTGCGCGCTGTCGGTCACGACTTCTTTGTCCTCCACCGTGGTCCAACAGGATGGAACACCGACGCGATACCCGATACCGGGGTCCTCGTAACAACTGAGAGGCGCGGACGACGCGGCGCACTAATTCTCGCCGGGACACGGAGCGAACGCACAGGTGGGAGGAACACGGCCCACGGCGGAGCCGTCGGGGCAGATCTTGGCCTCCATCGTGCAGAAGACGCCGCCTTGCGCAGAGGAGGAAGAATTGGCATTTGTTCCATCGGTGCTGGTGCCAGCACACCCGACGAGCAGGACGCACGCCGCGGCAATTGCATAACCGGAAAAACGAAATGGGAACATAGAGGGTGGAGAAAAGAAAAGAAAGAATAGCACAAAGACGACCGGCAGGCTGCATGCTTACACCACCACCTTCGCGTCGAGGATCGTCAGATCCTTCTCAGTGAGCAACACGGGGTTCAAATCAATCTCACGTATTTGCGGGCACTCCTTCACCAGACGCGACACGGTCGCCACAAGCTCTGCAAGGGCATCTATGTTGAGCTGCGGCTTGCCACGAAGCCCCAGAAGGAGCTTCCAGCTCTTGAGCTCCGTGAGCATGCGGTAGGCCTGCTCGGTGGAAACGGGCGCCACGCGGAAGGACGTATCTTTAAAGAGCTCGGTGTAGATGCCGCCGAGTCCGGCCATCACGAGATGGCCTGCGGTTTCATCTTTGAGCGCACCCACGATGAACTCGTTGCCCGGCGGCAGCGACTGCTGAATGAGGATTCCTGCAACACGAGCCTTGGGCGCCTTCACTTTCACGCTCTTCATGATCTTCGCAAAGGCGGCACGCACCTGCGCATCGGTCTGAAGATGGACGATCACGCCGCCCACATCCATCTTGTGCAGAATGTCTTTGGAACTCACCTTGGCCACCACGGGGTAGCCGATTTCCCGCGCGATCTTCACGGCGGCATCGGCCGTCCTGGCTACTCTTCCCTGCGGGAGCGGGATCTTGTAGAGCGAGAGGAGCTCAGCCGTCCGATCTTCGCTGAGGAGCCCGCTGCTCTGTACAAGGATGCGTCCGGCTTTAGCCGCACGCGCCGGATTCAAAGAGATCGGCCTCTGTTTGCCCTGTGTCTTCGGCGCACGCCTGAGGGAGGCAAAGACGTGCATGGCGGATTCGGGACAGGAGAAATTGGGAATGCCGTGCGCATGCAGCAGAGCAATGGCCTCGCGCACGCCCTCCCCGCCCATAAAGCACCCGATG
This sequence comes from Candidatus Peribacter riflensis, assembly GCA_001430755.1. Lineage (GTDB taxonomy): Bacteria > Patescibacteriota > Gracilibacteria > Peribacterales > Peribacteraceae > Peribacter > Peribacter riflensis. Next base: position 859,542 of record CP013062.1, read on the forward strand.
ACCGGAAAGAGCGGGTAGCGCTCCTCTACACGAATAACCGCTTCGGCCACTTCTCTGGCCGGCGTCATGATCTGCGGCGTGAGAATCACCAACGCCCCGTCGATGTTCTGATCCTGCGCAACCGCGTTGAGCGCGTGTTCGTAGCGGTCGGCCAGTGCATCACCGAGGACATCGATGGGATTCTTCACACTCGCCGAGGGGGGTAACTGTTTCTCCAGCGCGGACGCGTGTTCGGGCGAGAGCGAAGGGACCAGGAGCCCCTCCCGTTCCGCCGCATCCGTGGCGAGCACGCCCGGCCCTCCGGCATTCGTGACGATTGCCAGGGAATCGGAGAGCAGTGGTGGCTGCTGCGAGAGTGTGCGAAGTAAATCGAGGAACTGGCGCGTGGAGTGTGCGCGCAGGATACCGGCCTGCTCGCAGATCGCCTCGACCGCGGCATCGGTACCCGCCAGCGCCCCCGTATGGGACGAAGCCGCCGCCCTCCCCTTCTCGGTGATGCCGCCCTTCAGGAGCACGACGGGCTTTGTGCGCGTGATGTGCTCCGTGAGCGCGAGAAACCGCGGCCCATCCACGATGCCTTCGAGGTAGAGACCAATCACTCTGGTCTCGGGGTCTTTTTCGCAGAGCGAAAGAAAATCGCACTCATCCATCGTCACCTTGTTGCCCAGACTCACGAAGAACGAAAGCTTGAGCCCGATGGAAGCGGAGCGGTCGATGAATGCGTCGGCGAGCGCGCCCGACTGACTGATGAGCGCGACGGATCCCGCCTGCGGCAGCCGGTTGGCGAAGGAGGCATTGAGCCCCAGAGAGGGCCGCATGAAGCCAAGGGAATTGGGGCCCACGAGGTGCATGCGGTGGCGTCCGATGACGCGTTTGAGCTCCTCTTCGATTTTTTTGCCGTCCACGCCGATCTCGCGGAACCCGGAGCTGATGACCACGAGTGTCTGTACGCCCTTCTTTCCGCATTCTTCCGCCAGCTTAGAAACAGTGGCGGCCGGTGTAGCGACGACGGCCACATCCACCGGACCCGGAATGGCGCTGACCGAAGGAAAGACCTCATGATCCAGAATCGTTCCGCCTTTCGGATTCACGGCATAGACCTTCCCCTTGTACCCCTGTGTAAGAAGATTTCTCAAAATTAAATGCCCGACCTTGTGCGCATCGGCAGATGCACCGATCACCGCAATCGAGTCAGGACGAAAAAGGGACATCACGTGCATTGTAGGCGTCTTCATTTATCCATTCCATCTTGGAAAACACACTGAAACAGAATAAAAAAAACAGGAACAAAAACAGGAAACGCGGAAGGGGCGCGACATGGGGGGTGAAGGGGAAGGCCCTGCACTGCTGTAAGAGCAGTGCGCGCCGACGAGTCGGATCCGAAGCCTTGGAGGATCCGGCGAGGAGGCACAGGGCCGGGCGGAGGGGCATTGGCGCGCCAGCGTTTTGGCTCCACCTTTGTCGCGACAAAGGTGGAAAAACAGTGCATCTGTGATGTGCTCACTAGAACCTCTATACTTCTCTCCGTTCTTTCCCCACCTACCTATGTTCGACCTCACTGGCAAAGTGGCCCTCGTCACCGGCGCGATGCGCGGCATGGGCAAAGCCGATGCCATAGCATTGGCGGGGCAGGGAGCAACGGTCATCGTGACGGATATCGACCTGAAAGCATGTGAAGAGGTCGTCAAAGAAATCACGGCGGCAGGAGGAAAAGCGGCTGCGTTCGCCCTCAATGTAACGGACAAGAAACAGATGGATGGCGTCTTCGATGCCGTGATCAAGCAGTACAAAAAACTCGATATCCTCGTGAACAACGCCGGCATCTTTAAGCCAAAACCGGCACTGGAGCTCACGGAGGAGGAATGGCAGCAGACGATTGATATCAACCTGAAGGGATACTTCCTCTGCGCACAACGAGCCGCAAAAGAAATGGTGAAGCAAAAGTACGGCCGCATCATCAATATCGCCTCCATCGCCAGCGGGCAGGTGGGCGTGGGTTTCATGGGCTCGGCGCACTACAGCGCAACCAAAGGAGGAGTGATCGGCATGACCGAGACCATGGCTCTCGAATGGGGACCATTGGGCATCACCGTGAACGCCATCGGCCCGGGAGCCATCGACACCCCTATGGTCGCCGGCATCAAGAGCTCGCCCGAGGCGATGAAAATGATCACGAACAGGGTGCCTCTGAAGCGAATGGGAACACCGGAAGAAATCGCGGCAGCCGTCGTATTTCTCGCATCGGATGAGGCGAGCTACGTGAACGGCGCGACGCTCTTCGTTGATGGGGGGTACCTCGCGGCATAATGGACACGACCGCGCATGCCATCTGGCATACCCTCACGACAGAACAGACACTGGAGGCGCTGCACACGCCCGTGCAGAGCGGCCTGAGTGACGCAGAGGCAAAACGCCGGCTGCAGGAGTACGGCCCAAACGAACTGAAGAAAGTGGATGGCATCTCTGCCTGGAGCATCCTGCTGGAACAATTGAAGAACGTGCTCATCATCATCCTCTTTATCGCCATCGTCCTCTCGGCGGTTCTGGGACACGAGATCGAGGCCATCACCATCGGAGTCATCGTCGTCTTTGCGGTACTGCTGGGATTCGTGCAGGAGTACAAAGCAGAACGCGCCATCGAGGCGCTTCGCAAAATGGCCGCACCCCTCGCAACCGTGCTCCGGGGCGGGGAGGAGAAAGAGATCCCGGCGAAAGAGATTGTTCCGGGTGATGTGATCTTTCTCGTCGCGGGCAATCGCGTCCCTGCGGACGGGCGCGTCGTGAAGAGCGTGAACCTGCACGCAGATGAAGCGCCGCTGACCGGCGAATCCATCCCGGTCGCGAAGACCGATACGGCTATCACAAAAGAAGATCTGCCTGTCGGGGACCGCCACAACATGATCTTTGCCGGCACCGCCATCACCTACGGACGCGGCACAATGGTGGTCACGTCGAGCGGCATGCAGACCGAGTTCGGCAAGATCGCCCTTCTGCTCCAGACAGTAAAAGAGGATGCCACTCCCCTGCAGCGCAACCTCGATAAAGTGGGCAAACGTCTTGCCCAGTGGGCCGCCGGAGTCGTGGTGCTCATCGCCGGTGCGGGAATCTTGCGCGGTCAACCGATCCTCGACATGGTGATCTTCGGCGTGGCGCTGGCAGTTGCCGTGGTGCCGGAGGCATTGCCGGCCGTGGTGACGATTTCGCTCGCCATCGGTGTGCAGCGCATGGTGAAGCGCCATGCCCTGGTCCGACGCCTGCCGGCAGTGGAAACACTGGGGAGCACCTCTGTGATCTGCTCCGACAAGACCGGCACCCTCACGAAAGACGAGATGACCGCCCGCCGCATCTGGGCCGCAGGCGAAACGTACGACATCACAGGCAGCGGCTATGATCCGCAGGGAGAATTCCGTAAGCAGGAGGGCCACATCGCTCCCCCTGCCGCCCTGCGCGAATTGCTGCACGCCGCCGTGCTCGCTTCGGATACGCGCCTCGTGCATGGAGAGGGCGGGATCTGGGAGATCAAAGGTGATCCCACCGAAGGGGCCCTCGTGGTCGCTGCGGCGAAGGCAGGCATCCACAAAGATCAGGAGGACGAAGCGTTTCCACGCACCGCGGAAGTCCCCTTCACCTCCGAATCGAAACGCATGGTGACCCTGCACCGGACCCCGCAAGGCTTCATGGCCTATGCGAAGGGCGCTCCGGAGGTGATCGTGGAATCGTGCACAGCGATCCGCACTCCGGAGGGTACGACCCCGTTTTCGCTGGAAGAGAAAGCCCGGATACTCGACGTGGCGAGAGGGATGGCCGATGACGCGCTCCGTCTGATCGCCATCGCATCCAAAGAAACAAACGACATCGGTAGCGCGGAACACGGCATGACCTTCTTGGGATTAGTGGGCATGATCGATCCGCCGCGCCCAGAAGCCCGCACCGCCGTGCGCCGCTGCGAAGAAGCTGGCATCCGCGTGGTCATGATCACGGGGGATCACCCCATTACCGCGCAAGCGGTAGCGAAGGAACTGGGAATCCTGCGCGGCAATCGCGTGCTCACCGGCGATGAACTGGATGCCATGAACGAAGAGGAGCTTGATTCGGTGATTGGAAAAATCGACGTCTTCGCGCGCGTCTCTCCGGCCCACAAACTGAAGCTGGTCACCGTCCTGCAGAAACACGGCCGCATCGTGGCGATGACGGGAGACGGCGTGAATGACGCACCTGCGCTCAAGAAAGCGGACGTGGGCATCGCCATGGGCATCTCGGGCACTGATGTGAGCCGCGAGGCCGCAGACATAACGCTGACGGACGACAACTTCGCCTCCATCGTGGCCGCCGTGGAGGAAGGCCGCGCCATTTTCGGCAACATCAAGAAGTACCTGATGTACCTGCTCTCCTCCAATGTCGGAGAACTCTGCCTGATGGTCGGCGCAAGCGTGTTCGGCACAGCACTGCCGCTGGGGGCCGTGCAGATCCTGTACGTGAACCTGGCCACGGACGGCCTGCCCGCTCTTGCTCTCGCCGTGGATCCGCCGGAAGGCGATCTCATGCGTCGTCCGCCGCGCGACCCCAGGGGAAACATCTTCAACCGACCGGTGGTCTTTCTCATGCTGCTCGGGGGCATCTGGTCTGCAGTCGTGAATCTCTCCCTCTTTGTCTGGGCATCCGCTTCGGGCCGACCTGCGGCAGAGGCGATGACCATGACCTTCCTCTCGCTCGTGCTCATTCAGTTCTTTAAAGCCTACAATTTCCGGTCTGACCGGCTCTCGGTGCTGCACCGTCCGTTCGCCAATCATTGGCTCAACATCGCCATCTTCTGGGAGGCCCTCCTGCTCATTGCCATCGTGTACTGGCCGCCCCTGCAGAAACCATTCGGCACCTTTGCCGTAACAGCACAGGACTGGACGATCATCTGCATCCTCGCCGTGTCGGTGATCCCCGTGTTGGAAACCGGCAAATGGATGGTACGCAGAGAGATGCTTGGATTACACGCATGAGTTATGCGTGGTGGTACCCGCTCCCCTTATTGATCTCGGTAACCCGGTAGAGCTGCTCGAGAAAGATCAGTCGGCAGAGCTCGTGCGGGAATGTCATGTCCGAGAGTTTCAGAACCCGATGGGCCCGCTTGCGGATGGGATCGGTGAGCCCGTACGCACCACCCAGGACGAAAATGATGGTGCGCCCTGTGTCGCGCAAGGCTCCGAGGGAAGACGCGAAGGCCGGGGATGTCTGGGCTTTGCCCGATTCATCGAGCACCCACACGTCGCCCTCACGCTTTTCGAGTGCCGCAAGAATCCGCTGAGACTCCTCTTCTCTCTGTTTTGCAGGATCCGTCTGCTTGCTCGCAGGCACCTCGATTACTTCCATGCGCACGGCGTGGCCGAGCCGCTCCAGAAAGTGCGCGCACCCTTCGGCGATCCACTTTGTCTTGATCGGGCCGACACAGAGGAGGGTGATACGGTGCATAGTTTCATTCTACGACAGAAATCAGCCAATCATCAGAAAACAAAAAAGAACACGCACATAAACAGAAAATAACAACATACGGGGTGGGGCGCGACACGGGGGGTGAAGGGGAAGGCCCTGCCATGCCGCAGCATGCCGACGAGGCGGATCCGAAGCCCTGGAGGATCCGACGAGGAGGCACGGGGCCGGGCGGAGAGGCGTTGGCGCGCCAGCGTTTTGGCTCCACCTTTGTCGCGACAAAGGTGGAAATCTACTTCCTCTGCAGCAAACTCACCCCCGTACCACTCGCACTGCGTGCTCGGGTGCGGGGCAGGCGCCTATTTTCTTTGAAGGAGTGAGACTGCTTCAATATGCGCCGTATGCGGAAAGAGGTCCACCGGCTGCACGGTCCGGAGCTCGTAGCCGGATTTGAGAAACTCTCCCAGATCGCGCGCGAACGTGGCCATGTTGCACGAGACGTAGACGATCTTGTCGGGCTTGTGGGCGGCCACCGCCTCGCGCGCATCGGGGTGCAGCCCCGCACGCGGGGGATCGACAATAATCGTATTGAACTTGTATTTGGACCCCGGCTTCAGCTGGTCATTCAGCACCTGTTCGGTGCGCCCGCGGTAGAAGCTGATATTGCCGATGCGATTTTTGCCGGCGCTCTTGAGCGCGTCTTCGATGGCCGAGGGATGACTCTCGATCCCCACGACCTTCTCGCAGAAACGCGAGAGGTACTGGCCGATAGCCCCCATGCCGCAGTAGGCGTCGAGCACGGTATCGCGGGGGCTCAAGTCCGCCGCCTGGGCGATGGCCTGATAGAGCTTCTCGGCACCGAGCGTGTTGGTCTGGAAGAAGGAGAAGGGCGAAATCTCGAACGAGAGGTCAAAGAGCTTCTCGGTGATGGTGGGCTTGCCCGTGAGACAGTGGATCTTGGGCGTCTCGGGTTTGTCATTGAGCCCCAGATGCTCGACCACGAGCAGCGAGGCCAGACCCGAGCGTCCGCCGAACCGCATGAAGTACTGAAAGAGCGGCTCGAGTTCCTTTTTGCGCGCGTTCACGAGAAAAGCGATCATCTGCTCGCCCGTGTTGACGCCGCGACGGAGCAGGAGGATACGGAGCATCCCCCGGTGCGTCTTGGGGTTGAAGACCGGCAGCTTGGTCTCGCGCATGAAGCGCTGCACATCCATGAGCAGAGTCGGCAATTGTTCGTCGTACAGATGGCACTCTGAAACGGGCAGGATCGTGGACCACTGGTTGGGCAGGTGGAATCCGATAGACGGATTCTCATCAATGTACTGGCGACGCCCGTTCTTTTCTTCGGAGCGCATCGACTCGAAGCCGAATGTCAACTCCAGCTTGTTGCGGTAGTGAAAGACCTGGGGACTGGGAATGATCTTCAGCACGCGGCCGGCCAGCGTCGCGCGGACAGCGGGATCCGCGGGGGTGAGGTGCGACAGGGTCTCGCGCACGATCTCCTCCTTATACTCGATCTGCTTCACGTACGAGAGCTGCTGCCAGACGCAGCCGCCGCACGCGTGACAGTGCTGGCACCGCGGCATCACTTCATCTTTCGAGCGCTTGAGCACCTTTTCCAGTTTCGCCTCGGCGAAGCTGCCGCGGTTCTTTACGATGACGATCTCCGCCTTCTGCCCGGGGAGAGCCCCCGTGACGAAGACCGGCAGCGTCTCGATATGGGTGAGCCCCGCACCGCCGTGCGTCAGTTTTTCGATCGTCACCGTGTACCGCTGGCCCTGCCGCGCAGCAGATCCCGGAACACTGCCCTGTACGGAGGGCTCCTGTGACGAGGAAGCCTCTGGAGACGATTCATGACCAGATTGGGGCCCATTGCCCTCTGGTGCGTGGGATGTTGACATTACTCCGAAAAAGTAGTATAAATAACACCTTTTTGCCTTCACGTGCAAGGAAGAGCCCTTCTACTCATCGGCGTCGTCCTCACGATCAGCAATGCATCCGGCTCTACCGGAGCCTCAGTGAGCTTAGCAGAAGAGACCCCTTCTGCAAGAGAGGATGTGCCCGGAACAGCTGTCAACCTCGTCGCGTTGCTCCCCATTCCTGATACGGAACACGAGGCGCGCCGGACTTCGCGTCTGCTGCCGAAGTACACCACCTGGCGGGCGATCACGGTGCCCGAACGCGCCGCTCCCGTTGCGGCTCCGGTGCCCGCGCCTGTCCCGGTCCCCGCACCCAAGCGGATATTTCTGGCGGTCGTGGATCAGCCGGATATCCAGGAACGACACAAGATCATCGCCGACGAGGTGCTCCGCCTGCTCCCCGTCCACTGCCAGAAGCAACTGCAGAATTTCTACGTGCGTTACGAGAAACCGGAACGCCGCGGGCTCGCCGGCAAGAGCACCATCATTCTGGATGGCACGCTGCCGGATGACGAGTTCCGCGCAGTGCTGATTCACGAAGCGCTTGGTCATGTCTTCGACTTGGGCTGCCTCGCGGGCTCCCCCACCTCCGGCGCCAGCGTCTTCAAGGACGGCAACGAAACGATCTTCCGCGATGACCCCAGCCTCGCCTTCTACCGGATCTCGTGGACGAACAGTACGACCCGGCGCAATGGGATGACCGACACGGACTTCGTGAGCGGATACGCATCTTCAGATCCCTTCGAAGACCTGGCAGAGAGCGCCATCTACTACCTGCTGCATCACCAGACATTCACCGAGCGTGCACGGCAGAACAGCGTGCTGGCCATGAAGCTGAAATGGTTGCAGACCTTCCTGCCGGTGCAGCCGGTGCACAGCGTAACGGCCGACACCTGGAACGGCCAACTGCCGTGGGATGCCACGAAGCTGGCCTACACGTGGCAGAATCCTTCGATGGTGGCGGGGCAGTAGCGACCAGCTATAAGCTAGGACTATGCGCCCGCGTCTGCTGCTGCTGCTCTGGCTCCTCACCGATCTCCTGTTATTCGTCGCGCTCTACGCGGTGGCGTACTTCATCCGTGTGGGATGGATCTTCTCCAGCAACTTCCCGTTTGCGCCGTTCTTCACCACGACCGTCACCGTGGCGCCGCTCTGGCTCCTGGTCCTGGCCACCACGCGCACCTTCGCCCTCACCAGAAACCAGCGCACGCTGCGCAATGCCGCCTACATCGCCTACGCCGCTCTCGTCGGCGTGGCCCTCTTCACGCTCGCCTACTACTTCCGCTTCAAAGACTCCTTCCAGGGCGTGAGCCGGCTGCTGCTGCTCGAAGCCTTCGTGCTCACGGCTGGCGGCACCTGGCTCTGGCATCTCGTGTTTGACACGTTCCGCCGGATGATTCTGCGGCGCTTCCCCCCCAGTTTCCCCACGCTCATCATCGGCGTCACGCGCGAGGCGCAGGCGCTCATTGCGCAGCTCCGCCAGCATCGTAATCCCCTCGTGCCCGTCGCCATCTTGGACGGCCACGGCTCACAAGAGCGCGAGATCCACGGCGTGCCCGTACTCGGCAAACTCGACCGGCTGGAAGAGATCCTCGTCGAGAAACGCATCACACACCTCATCCAGTGCAGCGATCTGGAGCAAACCTTGAACCTTCTCAGTGCCTGTCAGCGACGCTCGATCACCTACATGCTGTTGCCGTCCGTGCTGGGTATCGTGGAGCGGGATGAGCGCGTGGAATCGCTGGAGGGGCACCCGGTCACGGTGGTGGCGCCAGAGAAGCGGGGAGGGTGGTTCTTCCGGTGAGTAGAGGCAACGAGGGAGCTCGGGAAGTAGGGAAATGGGCACATACTGAGCATGCGCATGAGAAATGCCTAGTTCCCTAATTCCCTATTTCCCAATTTCCCTAACGCTCCACTCAAGTATTCTATAGGCATGCACGCCTTTATCTTAGCAGGTGGGTTTGCCACGCGGCTCTGGCCACTGACCGAAAAGCGCGCCAAGCCGCTCCTGCCGCTCGCAGGCAAACCCCTCATCGATCACCTGCTCGAGCAGTTGCCCGCAGAGATGCCCGTAACCGTGAGTATCAACGCGGCCTTCGAAGAGAGCTTCGCCCGCTGGAAAGCCGGGAATGACCATGGGAATACAGAGATTCTGATTGAGCAGGCACGCAAAGATACCGAGAAGCTGGGTGCCCTCGGCGCGGTAGCCCAGTGGATCACACAACGGAACATCACGGAGGACGTGCTGCTCCTCACCGGAGACAACTACTGCGGCTTCTCGATTCAGGACCTGTTGCTTCACCGCAGTCCCGGCACGCCCATTCTTGCGGCGCATGACCTGCAGAATCTGCAACGCGCCCGGCACTTCGGCACGATCGTCCCCGCCACCGACGGACAGCACGTGGCTGCCTTCGAGGAAAAACCTGCGCACCCCCAGAGCACGCTCGTGAGCACAGGGGTTTCTCTGCTCCCTGCTGCGCATCTGCCCATTGTGGTGGAATTCGCCCGGACACATCCGGACAACGTGGGAGGAATCTTCGAGGAATTTCTGCGGCGGAATATTCCGGTGCAGTTTCGCGCGTACACGGAACCGTGGTTCGACATCGGTTCCTTCGAGGCATACCTGGAGGCCTCGCGTGCGCTCGTCGGCAATCGCCTCCTCCTCGGCAAGGGATCAACCTGCACACAAACGGAGACGGAGGGACCCGTGGTGCTGGGCAATCATTCCGTCGTCCGCGGCAGCACACTCAGGAATGTCATGCTCTTCGAGCACTGCATCGTCGAAGACTGCATTCTGGAAGACTGTATCCTCGATGACCACTGCACACTGCAGGGGATCGATCTCTCGCGGCAAATGCTGCGGGAAGGCACTGTTCTCGAGCGAAAATAAGGCCGTAACGCGTTTGCGGGCAGCAGTCGGCTTCCCTACACTCAGCAGGCTATGCGGCGATTTCTTCCGTACGTGTTTCTGCTCCTCACCCTCACAGGGTGCGGCGCATCGACGGTACAACTGAAAGCTCTGGTCACGGCAGAGGACCCCACACTGCGTTCTCAATGGTTGGAGGCCGGCAAGCGCGTGATCGAACGGCGCCTCAGCCGTTGGGAGAACGGCCCCGACCCGCAAGTAACGGTTGAGGAGCTGTCAGACGGATCGGTCCTCTTCTCGTTCCGCACGCAGAATACGGAAGCGCGTGAAACAATGACACAGGAACTGCTGACACCTTTCTCGCTCCGGGTCATGCTCGCCAGCACGGATGACACAGGCGATCTCTTTGTAGAGGAGCAGGGATGGTTCAATGATACGGGGCTCACCCAAGCCCATATCCTCTGGACGGAATCGGCCGCGGATCAGGATGGCAAGGGTGTGGTGCGGCTCGTATTCTCGGAGGAGGGACGTGCTCTGCTCAGGGACGTATTCCAGAAGAACCCCGCAGGGATCCTGGGCCTCTTCGTCCGTGACAAGCTCATGTCCAAAATGCAGATTGAAAGTTCAGAACCGAAGGAAGAAATCACGATTACGGGTATCCCGGTCCCGGATCTTGCTGCTATCTTCGCCGACGACGTGAACGTCGGCACACACATCACGTTCTCTCTTCCTTAAATCTCCTTCCTATCCTCACCTTCGCATCATGGAATCCAATCGTCGCTTCATCTGGCCGGTTACCGTAGGCCTCATCGGTGTCTGTCTCCTTTTCATCACGCTCCCCGACAGCTGGAAGACCTGGGCCCCCGGCTTGCTCCGCGCGCCTTCTTTTCACTTCGGGCTCGATTTGGTGGGAGGAACACAGCTCGATTTCCGCATCTCTGAGCAGGAAATGAATGACCAGATTGAACGACTGACGACAGAAATCCAGCAGCTCAAAGATGCTGGAGCGGGCTCCGAAAAAATCTACATCTTGGAGCAGCAGTTGCAGAGTACGAAACAGCAGCAGACCTCCGTCGTGGAATCCATCCGCACGGTGCTCGAGCGTCGCATCAACGCGCTGGGCGTGAGCGAGGCGGTGATCACCCCCTCGTACATGGGCGACGAGCGCCATCTGCTCGTCGAGTGTCCGGGTGTAGTCGACACGCAGGCCTGTATCGAAACGGTCGGCAAGACCATTCAATTGGAATTCAAGGAGGAATTCACCGAGGCAACGGCGGAATTCGAGAAAGGCGTCCGCGAACGCGCAGATGCCTCCCTGCGCCGCATCACCGTGAGCGGTTCGACTCTGGCTGTGGTGGGGCAGGATCTCGGCTCCACCCTTGGCATCGCCTACAGCGACCAGCAGTGGTTCTTCGAAAAAGATCTTCCGCAGGGACTGGCAGATATCTGGTCGGTACCCCGGGGGAAAGTGGTGAAACGGGAAGGCTCGATCATCGTGCCGCAGCAGGATGAGCAGGGACAGGTTACCGAAAAGACCGTTCCGGGAATCTTCCTCGCAGAAGTTCTGCAGCCACGCACCCAGACGGGACGCGTGATTCAGGAGGCACCGACGGCTTTCGCCCTGCTGGCCAAGGAACGCGGCCTCACCTACACCCCGCACCTCGAAACTCCCCTCGATGCGAAGGTGGAGCCTTCCCTCGCCGGCGCTTTGCAGGCGATGCAGCCTGGCGATTTGCGCACCGTGAGCGTGGATGAGACTTCCGCTGCCCTCCTCTTCCTGCGTGCGCTGATCCCCGGGCAGGAGCAGATGGAAGCGAGCCACATCCTCATCTCCTACAAGGGCGCAGCGGCCGTGGGAGAGACCGTGACACGCACCAAGGAGGAGGCACTGCAGCTCGCCCAAGACATCAAGAAGCAACTGGATGACGGCGCCGACTTCGCGACGCTGGCCACGCAGTACTCCGATGACAATGGCGGCAAGGATGGCGGCAGTCTGGGTACCTTCGTCCGCGGAGCAATGGTGGCCCCCTTCGAACAAGCCGCCTTCGCACTCCCGCAAGCCGGCATCAGCGACCCGACCGAAACGCAATTCGGTTACCACGTCATCCGTGCAGACCGCGCCGCCGCGCTTTCATTCTCAGTCGCCTCCTTCGATGAACTGCGCTTCAGCGGACTCGATGCCAAAACAAAGGCGGACGTCGCACAGGCAGAACTGCAGGCAGGCAAGGTGACGCAGATGGAAGACGCCATCGCCCTGCGCACGATCTTCTTCTCGCTCCTCCCCACCGGCTGGAAAGATACGACCCTCACCGGCAAGCACTTCCGTTCGGCCGTCGTGACCTTGGATCCCACGACGAACCTGCCCATCGTGCAGATCGCCTTCGATGACGAGGGGGCAACGCTCTTCCAGGAACTCACCAAGAACAATGTGGGCAAGCGCATCGCGATCTTCGTGGGCGGTGAGCTGATCTCGGCCCCCACCGTGCAGCAGGAAATCGCAGGCGGCACGGCCATCATTACCGGCAGCGGCAACTTCGAAGAGGCCAGCCAGCTGGCACAGGACCTCAATACGGGCGCCATTCCGGCCCCCATCTATCTGGCAGGGCAGCACACCATCGAGGCAACCCTCGGCGGCGAGGCGCTGGCGGCCTCCCTGAAAGCCGCACTCATCGGCATCGTCCTGCTCATGCTGTACATGATCCTCATCTATCGCTTCCTTGGCGTACTGGCAGACGTGGCTCTGTTGGGCTATGCCCTCCTCTTCGTGGCCATCCTCAAACTCCCGCTCTTCTTCTTCTCGAGCCAGTACATCGTGCTCACTCTCGCGGGAATGGCGGGCATCATTCTCTCTATCGGCATGGCTGTGGATGCGAACGTGCTCATCTTCGAACGCATCAAGGAAGAGCTGAAGAAAGGCAAGCTCGTGACGACGGCCGTGGAAATCGGCTTCAAGCGGGCCTGGCCGAGCATCCGCGACGGCAATGCATCAACGCTCCTCACCTGCGCCATTCTCTTCATGATCGGCACCTCAGTCGTGCGCGGCTTCTCCATCACCCTGGGCATGGGCGTGCTCATGTCGATGTTCACGGCCATCACCGTCACGCGCTGGCTCATTCGCAAGACATCCCATCTGGCGTTCGCGAAGAACTCCCGCCTGCTCGCCGGCATCCGCACCTCGCAGCAGGCAACGCCTTCACTGTGAAGCTCCACCAGCTCACGCTGGTGGTTTCTCTGAGAGCCGCCTTCGGCGGTCGCTCGCGGAACCCGCCGAAGCAGCTGCGGAAAAATCAACGCATTCCTCCGTCGACTTACATCGACGGCTTCCTGCGAAGGCGGGTGAAGAACGACGGACCCGAATGAGCACCGCGAGCAGGCGACCGATCTCCCGCTGGCTCCCAAGCAGGAACGTAGCGCGCGTCCGGCCCCCGCGGCCCACACGGACCGTGATCATGCGCCTGCGCGCAGCAGCGAAAGCCTCCTCATCTGTTTCGTCGTCGCCGACGAAGAGGCCGCTCTGAGCCCGCGCCCGCTTGAGGAGGAGCATAAGCGCATCCCCCTTATGAGGCATCTGGAGTGGAAGCAGATTGATCGAGGCTTTACCCGGAAGAAAGCGTATGGGCGGAAGGGAGCGCAGGACCTCCCGCGTGAAATACCGTTCGAAGATATGCAGGGCAGAGGGCGAACGGCTGTGGACTGTGAACGAGAAGACCTTGTCTTCGAGCCAGGCGCCATCTGCATTGTGCAGGAGACGACGCAGGTGAGGACGCCAAACGCTGCACGCGCGCCGTGCGGAACGGAGGGCTGCGCGGTGAGCCAGCAACCCCTCCGCCCCGTGATTGCCCACGAGCGAACCGGGGAACCGCGGAAAGCATCGCCGCAGATCGCTGAGACTGCGCCCCGAAACAATGGCAACGGGACCCAGACTTGCCAGCGTGCGAAGCGCGCGGTCCACGGAAGAGGGCACGCGCACCAGATCGGGATGCGGCTTGAGCGGCGCAAGCGTCCCGTCGAAATCGAAGGCAAGGAGCACACCGTGCCCCCCGAGAGACTGAAGAGCATGGCATCCCTGATGGCTCAAAATATCCCGCACGACCGTTACGAGGAAGAGAGGAGATCGTACATCGCGACGCGGGCCAGGAACCGATTGCGCGCACGCGTGCGCGCGGCATCGATGAGAATGCGCCCCGCCCAACGGTAGATATTGAAATCGTGGAGGATGGCACGCATGTTGCGCATGCGGTCTTTCTGCTCCGCCGGCGGCATGGTGAGGCCGTCGTGGAGCGCTTCCGCACATTCGTCGGTGTGATAGGGATTGACGAGCAGTGCCTCAGGCAGATCGCGTGACGCTCCAGTGAACTTGCTCAGAATGAGCACACCCTGCTCATCGTCCCGCGCGGCAACGAACTCCTTGGCCACCAGATTCATGCCATCATGCAGGCTCCCGACAAAGCAGAGGTCCGCCGCCCGATAGAGCCCCAGAACGTCCGCAGGTTCGTAGTGGCTCGTCTGCAGGATGATCGGTTCGTAGTTGCCTTGGCGGAAGCGTTGGTTGATGCGATCGCGGATCTCACGCACCTCAAGCTGGAAGCGCTGGTACTGATCGATGCGGGTGCGCGACGGAGCGGCGACCTGAAGGAATGTGAAGCGCCCGATCCACTCCGGATGCAGCTCCAGCAGACGTTCCACCGCAAGCAGCTTTTCGGAGATGCCCTTGGTGTAGTCGAAACGATCGACGCCGATTCCGAGCATACGATCCGCGGGAAGGTCGTAGCGCACGCGTATCGCCTTGCGCGCATCCTCGATGGATTTCGACTGACGCAGTAACCGACCGGGGAACTCGATGGAGATGGGATAGCGGTTGACGGTTGTCCGCTCTCCCGAAAACGAAATGGTTGAATGCTCGCGATCGATGCGACACTCGAGAAATTGCTCCACCGTGTCGAGGAAGTTATTGACGTGGAAACGGGTGTGGAAGCCGAGGATGCTGCTGCCAAGCAGGCCGTTCAAGATCTCCTTGGTCCAGGGACAGATGCCAAAGGCCTCCGGATTCGGCCACGGGATGTGCCAGAACATGATAATCGTGGCTTTTGGCAGGCGGGTATGCAACAGGCGCGGCAGCAGGGCGAAGTGATAATCCTGAATGAGGATCACCGGGTCCTCCGTCTTCGCCTCTTCAACGACTGCTCGGGCGAATTTCTCGTTCACTTCCTGGTAGGTCTCCCAATCTTTGCTGCGGAAGATGGGACGCACATGCGCGATGTGGCAGAGCGGCCAGATGCCTTCGTTGGCGAAACCGTAGTAGTAGCCGTTCTCCTCCTTTTCGGAGAGCCAGATGCGTCGGAGTGTGTACTTCGGATGATCGGGGGGAACCTGGATGTGATCCAGCGCATCGACGACTTCCCGATCGGCTGCACCACTCCCGTGGGCGATCCATACTCCCGAGCAGGCGCGCATGATCGGCTCGAGCGCCGTCACGACGCCGCTCGCCGGCGTCTGGACCTCGATCTTTTGGCCGTCGCGGATGTGGATGTACGGCTCGCGGTTGGCAACGACGATCACTTCGTCCCCCGCAAGTTCCTTGTGAAGCAGTTCCTTGAGCGTGCGCGGCGTCCAGTCCATCTGGCTGTCATCGCGAAATCTCCGCTCGGATTCAAGATTGCGCACGAGGTTCCGCAGATCCCGCGCGATGGGACGCAATTCCGGCGCGGCACCGGACGAAAGCGGCCGGAGTAAGCCCTCTCCGTGAAGGAGGGCGCGTGTGCCGGAAAGCCAACCGCGCCAGCTCAACTGGGCGACCACCACCGTAATCACCGAAACGATCGCCCCCATGAAAAGCATGAAGTACAGAATGTACTGCTTCGTGCTCGCGCTCCGGGTACTGACGAAGCTCATGTCATGAACGAGAATCATTTCGCCCACCATCACGCCGCCCGATCCCCGCAACGGGTAGTAAGAAACGTGCAGGGGACCCTTGGAAAGCTGCAGAACCTCGCTCTTGAATGTGCTCTGCTCCTGCGTGACATCCTGGCACGTGACTTCGCCGGGGAGCTTTTCCGTTCTGTAGGTGAGCGCCTGCCGGTCGTTGCAGAATCCGAGGGCATACAAGCGCTCATCCTCCATGAGTCGATCGAGAATGAGCTGCATCCGTGCCTTGGGCACGGAGTAGTTGTTTGCTCCGTCAAACAGAGAGGTCTCTGAGGCAGAGGCGATAGCCTTCGACCGGAGATCCAGATCTTTCACCGACCACTGCGTCATGAGGACGTCGACGAGCGGCACAACCGCATAGGCGACTAGCCCCAGCACAATGAAGAGAGGGATGAGAAAACGGAGTGAAAGTCGCACGTCTCTATCGTATCGCAGCTTCCCGCTCTTGATGAGTGTTTTGCCAAGTATTTATGACGTGCTGCACTGGCCTTGTGCTGGCTTAAAAGCGAAAGAATACGGAAAATTCGTGTTGCGGGTGTCTGCCGATAAGTGTCTGCTCGCCACTGCGCGGTTGAAGCATCCCATTGATTGGGTACCGTACGCACCATGGAGTTCCAGCCCATCCGCAACTACGGCTTCATCGGAAATCTCGGATCGTGCGCGCTCGTGAGCAAGGAAGGCTCCATCGACTGGTGTTGTCTTCCGCGTCTGGATGCGCCCAGTATCTTCGCCTCTCTCCTCGATCCTGAGAATGGCGGTCATTTCTCCATCCGACCCACGTCGGGCATCACAACAATCACCCAAGAGTACCTGCCGCAGACCAACATCCTCAAGACGACATTTGAAACGACGACGGGAACGTTGGAAGTGCAGGACTGGATGCACATGGGCGGATTCGAATTTGAGGAAGAGGAGCACCATCGTCTCCCCGCGCTGTACCGTATCGCGCAATGCACACAGGGATCGGTCGCCGTACACGTGATCTACCGTCCGCGACTGGATTACGCCCGCGCCCGGACAGTGTTTTCCGCGGATGGGGAGGGAGGGGTGATCGCGGAGAGTAAGGAAGATACCGTGCGGCTGCACGCCACCTGTCCGTTCGTCATTGATGCGGAAGGCGCCGAAGCCACTGTGACACTACACGAAAACGCATCCCTCTCTTTCGTCTGCTCTTACGGACGCGCAGAGCGCGCGGAACTCCCTCCCCCGCTGCGCAGCCTCGAACGTACCGCTCTCTACTGGCGCCGCTGGCTCACGGAGTGCGAAGGCGGTACGTGCCACGTGCAGAAGCGCTGGCGGGAACATGTTGACCGGTCAGCCCTCGTGCTCAAGGTACTCGCGGGAGGGCGCGGCATCGCGGCGGCGGCGACGACCTCATTGCCCGAAATTCCCGGCGGCGCGCACAACTGGGATTACCGGTTTAGTTGGGTGCGTGACACGGCACTTACCGTGCGCGCGCTGGCCTCATTACGACACCTCTCTGACGCGCGGGAATTCGTCGAATGGATCAGTGAGCTTATCACGTCGGGAGGCCGGCGGCCGTCAGACATCCAGGTCCTCTATCCGCTCCACGCCGAGCAGGTTCCTCCGGAAGAGGAACTCACGCACCTCGCGGGGTACCGCAATTCCAAGCCTGTGCGGATCGGGAATGCCGCCGTCCATCAGCGACAACTCGACATCTACGGCGAGATCCTGAATACGGTGTTCCTCTCGGAACTGCTGCAGACAGGCGCGGGAGATATTCTGAGCAACGTGCTGCGCGATATTGTCGAATACGTCTGCGACATTTGGCGTGAACCCGATCACGGCATCTGGGAACTCAGAGTGGAACCCCAGCAGTACACCTACTCGAAGGTGATGTGCTGGGTCGCCATCGATCGCGGCATCCGTCTGGCACAGGCGCACGCATGGAACATTGATACGGCACGATGGGAGCGGGAGCGCGATGCCATTTATGCGGCAGTGATGGAACAGGGATGGAGCGAGAAACGACGTGCATTCGTGCAGACGTTCGGCTCCGAGGTGCTGGACGCGACCGCACTGCTCTTTCCGCTCCTCGGGTTCCTGCCCGGGGATCATCCACGTGCGCTCTCAACGCTCGAAACGATCATGCGCGATCTCGCGGACGGCGCACTCGTGTACCGCAGCGATCACCACCATCGTAAAGAGGGCGCGTTCGCCTTCTGCAGTTTCTGGCTCGTGGATGCGCTGGCCACCGCTGGCCGCGTCGAAGAGGCGCGAGAACGCTTTGAAGAGCTGCTTCACATGGGGAACCACCTGGGCCTCTACGCCGAAGAGATCGATCCGGCGACCGGCGATTTTCTCGGCAATTTCCCGCAGGCCTTCACACATGTCGGGCTCATCAACAGCGCCGTGAAGCTGAATGCGCTGCTGCCGGAGTAGTGGTTACTCTTCTTCCTGCTGCTGCTTCTTCCAGCAGCATTTCTTGAACTTCTTGTGGCTCCCGCACGGACAGGGGTCGTTGCGGCCAACTTTTGGCTGTTCCCGACGCACCGGTTCGGCATGGAGAAGAGTTTTGAGCTGCGCGAGCACACCCTCAGCAACGGCATTACTGGCCTCTTTATCTGCGCCCTCCGCATTCCCAAGATGCACGCTTTCCAGCTGCTCCAGAGCACTAGTCATCGCAGTGAAATCGATCGACCGTGCTCCTCTCCCTGTGAATACACTCGTGAGTGCATGGTGGATCACTGATACAAGAGAAGGTTGCTCCCCCTCTGCCGCTCGAGCCGCCTGCAGTCCTTCATTGGTCGCTTCCAGAATTTTTTTGAATAGACCACTCCTGCGCAGTAACGAGGCCGGCTTCCTGCTCAAGATCTGTTCAAGATGCTCAAACAACTCGTCATCACTGACACTGCATGGAGCCGTTGGCTCCCGTTCATCATGCCGTTCATGTGCGCAAGCTTCGGACATAGCAGATCAACGTATCACCGCTGTAATCCCCCATACAAGACTGAAACCGGAGAAAGATCGGTGCATCAATTCCTGGTCAGAAATCGGGCTTTCCATAGCTCAGGCCGCCATGGCGACAGGTGTCCCTTCGTTCTTTTTGGCCTCAAGCTCACGGAATCTGCCTGCGCGCACCAATGCTCTGTCCCCCTCATCCATCGTGACCTGGGCAAACCGGCGGTACTCGTCAGAAAGAAAGTCGATGCGCTTCTGGCAGGAAATGGCCGCCATTTCACGGACGGCACGTGTGTCGTACGCCTCTCTGCCAATGGTCACTGTTTCTGCATCAGCCTGAGCGGATTGCTGCGTATGCTCCTGCTCGTGGACAAGAATATCTTTCGCCTTCTCCACATCGATGATGCCGTCAGCCCCCGTGAGCTTGCCCGGATCGATGCGGATCGTGTTTGTTCCGAGCTGCGCCTCTCCCGCCACATCATCATCCAGCTTCTTCAGTGTGAGAGAGGAACCGCGGAACGCCTCATCCAGATCATCCGCAGCATGTTGAAGCTCGGCAGCTGTCTCCGTTCGTTCCTCAGGAGAGGCCTGCTCCAGGGCAACGGCGACTTCGGAGCGGGTGGTATCAGTCAATCCCTGACGGACCTCCAACGCGCGTTCCATGAGACGAGCCTTCAGGGCATCCACCGTGCCCTCCGGCCGCTCGGCAACCTCATCGTAGAGTGCCTGTGCATGCTCAAGGGATGTCATATGCACTCATCGTGACGGAGAAAAAGCAATTCACCAACCGTTTGGACGGCAAAGTGGAGGAGGATACAGAAAACGGCTTCTTTCAGCCAAACATCAAGACTCTCTCAACTCACTTCACACGCTCGTACACCAAGAAAGTAAACGCATGAGCATGCCGATCATCCGCCGGATGCTCCTCGCATCTCACCGGCCGCCACTTCTCTGGCGGAAGATCTGGGAAAAATGTATCTCCTTCAAGAGAGACGTCGACCCTCGTCAGGTAAATCTTATCGGCGGTTGTATTCAGGAGTACTTCTAACTCACTCGGCAATTCGAAATACTGCTTATAGATTTGCCCACCTCCAATGATGAACACTTCCTCGTCTGATCCAATGAATTGCATGAGGGCCTCTGACAGCGAGTGAACAACAATACATCCGTCTGCCAAATAATTCGGCTGTCCTGTGATGACAAAGTTGATTCTATCCGGGAGCGGCTTCCCGATCGATTCGTAGGTTTTTCGTCCCATGATAACCGGGTGTCCCTTCGTTATTTCCTTGAAACGCTTAAAATCATCGGGGAGATGCCACGGAAGTTGCCCCGCACTGCCAATCACGTTGTTCTTCGAAACGGCAACGATGAGAGAAATAGTCACAATGACAGCTTACAGCTCAGAACCTACCAACCCAATCCCCAATATACCAATCCCTCATCCCTACACCGCAATGGGTGCCTTGATGGCCGGATGCGGATCGTAATGCAAAATCTGGAAGTCGCCGAAGGTGAAACCGAAGATCGAACGGACTTCCGGATTGAGTTGAAGCTGCGGCAGCGGCCTTGGTTCGCGCGTAAGCTGCTCACGCGCCTGCTCAAGATGATTGGAATAGAGATGCAGATCGCCGAACGTGTGGACGAAATCCCCCACCTCAAGACCCGTCACCTGCGCGACCATGTGCGTGAGAAACGCGTAGGAAGCGATATTGAAGGGCACACCGAGAAAGAGATCCGCACTGCGCTGGTAGAGCTGGCAACTCAACTTCCCGTTCACCACGTAGAATTGAAAAAGGCAGTGGCACGGGGCCAGCGCCATCTTACCGCACTTCACATTCTCCTGCGGTTTGACGAGCCCATCGGGGATGAGCGGCGGATTCCAGGCAGAAACGATCAGCCGGCGCGAATCGGGATTGCGACGAATCTCATCCACGACCCACTGGATCTGATCTGTCCCGTTGAAATCGCGCCACTGCTTGCCGTAGAGCGGACCCAAATCCCCTTCGGGGGTGGCCCACTCGTCCCAGATGGAAACACCATTATCCTTCAGATACTGGATGTTCGTCTCACCGCGCAAAAACCACAGAAGTTCATGGAGAATGGACCGCGTGTGGAGCTTCTTCGTGGTGAGCAGCGGGAACCCTGCCTTGAGATCAAACCGCATCTGCGCGCCGAACACCGAGATGGTCCCCGTGCCGGTACGATCAGACTTCTTCGTGCCATTCTCGAGGACATGCTGGAGGAGATCCAAGTACTGCTGCATGGGAAGCTATCCTACAAGTGAACAGCTACAAGCTACAAGCTGCGTCCGGCATACCTCCACGCCATCTCAAAAACCTGTTTCTGCGTCTCGGCCACTTCGACACTCTCGATGATCACCCCGAAGACGTGATCGGCTGAGCCAAAAGAGCAGATTGCCACCTTGGAATCGTAGATATTGATCTCATTGGTGAAGTCGAAATCTTTGGAGGGAACGAGCCGGATCTCACGCAGGCGCTTGCGATCCTCGCCATGCACCTTGCGACCGATCTCATCATCGGGAGCGATGCCCCTGAGGCGGATCCTGCGCCGCACGCGTTCGGCCACGTACTCCCCGTCATAATCGGGCCAGAAGCGGCGCACGACCGCGGAGTTGGCGAAGTTGAGGAGCTCGCTCTTGGCCGTGAGAGTATCTTCGTACACGCGCCGGACCCCCTCCCACCCCTCGAAGAACCGGATGACGGGGCGTCGCCGGTCCTGGCCCTGGAGCGACCGCAGTTCGGGCAGAACACGGTGGAGCGCATCGGCATTCTTGCGCGCCTCGATGGCCAGATGCTCCGGCGGCACTGTCAGGTACCACTTCACCCGCCCCTTACGCACGATGGTGAAAAAACCCCTGCGTGCCAACCCCTCGAGTGTGTTGTATGCCGTGATGCGATTGAGTTTCGTGGCTTTGGCATACGATGAAGCAGGAGCCGAACCGAGCGACAATCCCGCGAGGTAGAGCGCAGATTCCTTCTCGTCTAAGCCCGTGGACCGGAGGATGTGCAGCAGGTCTGCGGCCATGCGCAGAGGATATTGATGTTGTACAAAAAAACAACAAACAACTCACCAAAACAAAAACACAAACAGAAAATAACAAACAGTCTACGTTGGAGGTTCCGCGCGCCACCGGGGGTGAAGGGGAAGGCCCTGTCACGCATAGAGCGGGACACGCCGACGAATCGGCTCCGAAGCCTTGGAGGAGCCGAAAGGAGGCACAGGGCCGGGCGGAGTGGGGATTGGCGCGGGGTGCGCTCTCTTTGCTTCTTTCTCTGGCGGGCAGACAGAGAAAGAAGGGAGCTCACTTCGCCCAATCCCTCTTCCCTGAAACAAGCGACGACGGGCACTCCCGCTTGAACACACACTGCTCACACTTTCTCCTCTGCCCCGTACAGACCGCCCGCCCGTGGCTGATGAAGAGCGCGTTGATCCTCCCCCACTCCTTGCGCGGGAACAATTTCATCAGGTCCCGCTCCACGCGCTCCGGCGTTCTGCCCTTTGAGAGCCCCAGCCGCCGCGCTACGCGAAACACGTGCGTATCCACCGCAATGCCCTCGTTCTTGCCAAAGGCTGCGTAGAGCACAATGCAGGCGGTCTTACGGCCGACGCCCGAAAGCGATGTCAGTGCTTCCATGGTGTGCGGAACTTTTCCACCATGCTCCATTTTAAGTTTTTTACAGAGCAGATGAATGTACTTCGCCTTGCTCCGGAAGGTCCCGCAGGAATGAATGAGCCGCTCAAGTTCATTGCGCGGGAGATGCAGATAATCATCGGCAGTCCGGCACCGCGCAAAAAGTGCGGGCGTGATGCGATTCACCTGCACATCGGTGCAGCGCGCGGAGAGGATTGTTGCAATGAGGAGATCAAGAGGGGTGCGCCACTGAAGAAAGGATTTCGGCGGACGGTAGAGCCGTTTGAGGGCGCGGAGAATATCGTTTGCGGAGGAGGAGGGAGACACGGCTCCAGTATGAAACACTTGTCTTTCGGGAGGAAGGAAAGCGTCAAGTGAACTCATCTGGCAGAGTCAGAAGACAGCGTCTATAGTCACGTCCCCATGCTTCCTGCATTCACGGTTTTTGACGTGGAAACCACCGGCTTGGACCCGCGTCAGGGCCATCGTATTCTCGAAATTGCCGGCGTGCGCGTGGAAGAGGGAAAGATCAGAGAAGAGCTGGCGTTTTCGCAACTGGTGAACCCCGAACGTCCCATCCCCTGGGAGGCGAAGAAGATCCACCGGATCAGTGATGAGGAAGTGGCGGCTGCCCCCACCATCGATGCGATACTTCCGCAGTTTTTACGCTTCGCGGAGGGATCACTGCTCGTGGCGCACAATGCGGAATTCGACATGGGATTTTTGAGACAGGAGAAGGAATGCTGCTGGGGATATGTGGATCTGCCGGAATGCCTCTGCACCATGCGCTTAAGCCAATCGCTCTTTCCGCACGAATTCAGACACAATCTGGATGTCGTCTCGCTGCGTCTCGGCATCCCATCCCCCGCACAGCGCCACCGCGCGCTCCCGGACGTGCTGGTCACGGCGCAGGCACTCTTGAAAATGATCGAAACAGGAAAAATCCAGAGCATTGAGGAATTGCGTAAAAGAGCCGGCATCCGCCAATTGGTGACATAATTCACAACCTTGCAAAGGAAATACGCTATACTGCTCCTGCGGGACAAGCAGCAGTTTTTTGAGTCCCCTACGCCCTACTCCTAACCCTCACCCTATCGTGTCCGTTCTCCCCATCGAAAAAGGCGCCGATAACCCGATCCTCCGCAAGAAGGGAGCGAAGGTGCAGAAGGTGACCAAGACCCTCCAGAAGCTCATCAAGGACATGCACGATACGGTGAAGGCGGCGGATGGAGCAGGCCTGGCGGCCCCCCAGATCGGACGGTCGCTGCAGCTGTGCCTCGCACTCATCGACGGACGGATGACAGTGCTCGTCAATCCGAAAATCACCAGCAAGAGCGATGAAATGGAAACGGAAGAAGAGGGATGCCTGAGCCTGCCGGGCCTGACGGTTGCGGTGACGCGCCCGGTGAGTATCACCGTTCAATACATGGATGTTGCGGGCAAGACGCAGGAACGGCGACTGGAGAGGTTCGATGCGCGTGCCGTGCAGCACGAGGTGGATCACCTGAATGGCGTACTGCTGGTCGATTATCCTCAAAAGAAGTGATTGTGCCCCAAGTGCGTCAAACCGTCTGAAGCGATTGCGGAAAGAATCACGCACCCGCTACTCTGCTCACATGCCGGAATTGGAAGCAGTGATTGGCTTGGAGGTCCACGCGCAGATGAGCACGAAGACGAAGATGTTCTGCGGATGCGACAACGATGCCTTCGGCAAGGCGCCGAACACGACCGTCTGCCCCATCTGCATGGGCTTTCCGGGCACCCTGCCCGTGCCGAATAAGGAGGCGATCGCGAAGGCGGTGCGCATGGCGCTGGCCCTCCGGTGCACCGTGGCTGCAGATTGCCACTTCGACCGCAAGCACTACTTCTACCCCGATCTTCCGGCGGGGTTCCAGATCTCGCAGTACGACTTTCCGCTCGCCAAGGGCGGCAGCGTGGAATATGACCTCACCGATGACGGCGGCAATGCCATCGGCGAACGATCGTGCCGCATCACGCGCCTGCACATGGAGAATGACGCGGGCAAATTGAGTCATTACGGCTCGAATACTCTCTGTGACTATAACCGGGCAGGCACACCCCTCATGGAGATCGTCACGGAACCGGATCTCACGTCTGCGGAAGAAGCCGTAGCCTTTGCCCAGGAGCTGCGCCGCATATTGATTTCCGTGGGAGCGAGTGATGCCGATATGTTCAAGGGCATGATGCGGTTCGACGCGTCCATCTCGCTCAAAGAAAAGGGAACCGCAAAACTCAATCCCCGCAGCGAAATCAAGAACCTCAATTCCTTCAAGGCACTCGAAAAAGCCCTGCAGTATGAGGAGAAACGCCTGCGCGACCTGTGGGAGAAAGACCAAGGTCCCCTCCCGCACGACATCACCGTGGGCTGGATGGATGAAGGGGAGAAGACCCAGGTCCTCCGTGACAAGGAAACTGCCGGCGACTACCGCTACTTCCCCGAACCCGATCTGCCGCCGCTTTCGTTCGAGGCTGCGGAATCAGAGAAAATACAGTCCGCCCTCCCCCCGCTACCACGCACAGAGAAGAAGAAGCTCTCGGATCTCGGGCTCACCAATGCCGAAGCCGAGCATCTGAATGCCGATCCCGATTTGAAGAAACTGTACGAAGTTGTGCTGGAGCGGTTGAAAGATCCCAAGCGAACGTCAGGAATCGTGATCACACAGCTCACGGGGTTTTTGAAAGCCGCGGGCAAGACGGTGCGGCAGGGTCCAGGCGCGCAGGCCATGCTCGACCTTGTGGACGCCATTGAGAGCGGGAAAATATCCGGCAGCAAGGGGAAAGAAGTGCTCCAGAAGATGGTGGAAACCGGCAAGCCCGCGTCCGAGATCATCGCGGATGAGGGGATTTCGCAGATCACGGATGAGGGTGCCCTAGCTTCACTCGTGGAGAAGGCGATCGCCGCAAACCCCAAGGCCGTCGAATCGTTCAAAAATGGAAAAACCCAGGCCCTCGGCGCGATCGTGGGATGGGTCATGAAGGAGACACGCGGACAAGCCAGCCCGGAGAAGGTGAATGAGATCCTGCTGAAGAAGATCGCATGAGCTAAAAGAAACCAAAATCTTGCAATAAACACAATTTCTGGTACGGTTGCAAACCGTGGAGAACGACCCCTCTTCATTGACAGGCAAAATCGTGAGCGTTTTCGGCGCGGCGCGGAGGGATGCGACAACCCCTACCTGGGGGAGCAAATTTGCGGACCGGATCGAGCCGCGCGCACAGCGGGTGCTGCGGGTGGATCCGAAACTGGGGACCCAGGGATACGATCCGAAACAAGCAATCAGAGAATCGGATACCGTCCTCTTTGCCGTCACTCCCGACGAGCAAATCAATGCGATCGCCGCCGAACACGGATGTGAATTTCACGAGGGTCAGGTCATCCTCGAATGTTCCACGACCAAGCTCCAGATTGCCGAGACGTTGCACAATCTCGACCGCAGAGGATTGAGCGTCTGTTCCATCCATCCCGGGGCGCGCGCGGACCTTCCTTCCCGCGGCCAGAACATGTTGATCATGGAAGTCGGAAGTCATGGAGCACAAGCCAAAGTGCAGGCGGAGGAAATGGCGGGAATCCTGCAAATGAATCCCATTGAGTTCGTCAGTTTCGAACGACATCCATTGGCGATGGCCATCACACAGGGAGTGGACCATGCAATCCAGCGTGCAAAAATCGGAGCACAAGTCAGGCTTCTTCAACTATTCGGCTTTACCCTGGAACAAGCGGAGGCAATGGCATTCGCGAACACACGTCTCGGAAATCTGGCAACGGCCAGGGTAGCCGTGCAGGATCCCGCTGTCTCTGCAAAAATTATTGCGGAGGCTCGGGCACTTCCTGAAACGAGGCAAATGCTGGATACACTGATCGCAAAGCTGACGGAAATGAGAGATGCCGATCCAAAGGCACTCGCCCAAATGTTTGCGGATGACATCAACGCACTGGATCCCGACGGACTATGGCGAAAGAAGATGTTTCCACGCACAGGAAGAGTCCTCGAACAAATGGCAAACCTCGAGATCAAAGGCATGCAGATCCACTCCGTGCAGAATGAAATCGGCACACTGGAGGCGATCACGGCAGTCCTTCGCCGCAATGGCATCAATATCACCGCCATCACATCGCACAATCTGGAACCCGAAGAGGGCCGACCGGGAGTCATCTTTCAACTCGGCATTGATGAGAAGAGCATCTTCGATCTGCAATGCCTTTCGGACGATCTCGCTACAATCGGCGCAAAGATCGAACAGGTATCGAAGTGAAATAACTCGCGAAGCGCTGGGTGGCTTAAGACGGGACCCAGCGCTGGAGCGCAACCTTTAAGGGAAAAGAGAGTCCATGAGAGAAAAACCGTAGGTTTGTCTCTCATGATTTACGCCTTCTTCATGTACTCCCCCGTTTCTGTATTCACCTTCACCTTGTCGCCCTCCTGCAGGAAGAGCGGCACATTGATGGTGAGCCCGCTCTCAAGCTTGGCGGGCTTGGTACCGCCGGTGGCGGTGTCGCCGCGCACGCCGGGCATCGTCTCCACAATTTTCAGATCCACCGTTGAAGGCAGCTGAATGCCGATGGGATGCTCCTCGAACATCAGTGCGTCCACCTCGCCGCCCTCCACCAGGTACTGCACGTTATCGCCCAATACCTCCTTCGTCAGAAAGAACTGATCATAGTTCTGCGAATCCATGAACGTGTACTGTTCGCCGTCTGTGTAGAGGTACTGCACGCGCCGGTAACCCACATCCGCCGGTTCCACCTGCTCACTGCCCTGAAAGTTCTTCTGGATCACCGCACCGGTCTTGAGGTTCTTGAGCTTGCACTGCATGTTTGCCTTGCTCTGGCTCTTGCGGCCGAACTGCGAAGAAACAATGAGATACGGAATCCCATCGAGCTGAATGGCACGGCCGGGTTTGAGCTCTGTAATCACGTACATCGTGGAGGAACGTTAGCGGATGGCGATGCTGAAGGGCAAGAACGGGAAGACGAAAATCGGGAACTGGGGAAATAGGGAATTCGGGAAATCGGGTGGCTACGAACAAGCCTAGTTCCCTATCCCCTCGTTCCCTACCAAACACTCTCACACCCGCTCCTCACCCAACACACTCACTACTGCTGAGAGGCCTTCTGCCAGCCCAGTCGGATGATCTCCTGGCGCACGCGCTCCGGGAAGTTCTCGGGGCCGCCCGGCAGAGCGAAGTAGAGTCGGCGCAGAATACGCCCCTGGTCGGCATGACCATTGAGATCCTTGAGCTCCTGCATGAACTGGTTCAGGCGCGACTGGGTGAGATGGTAGACGAAGATGCGCTGCTTGATGCCAGCGACCATCGCCAGCACGTCGGATTCCGAGAGAACAGGCTCCGCCTCAGCCGGGAGATAGCTCGAGATCTCTGCGAAGATAAGAGGATCGATCTTCTGTGTCTGGCCCATTTCTTCCTGCTTCTTGAGTGAGAGCGCCAGCATCTCGAGCGATGCCAGTGCCTGTCGGCGTGTCTCGGGCACAAGCGCGGCAGTACCGCGGCTCTTGAGCACCTTCAGTTGCGGCTGCAGATTGACCCACAGATCCTGCAACCCGCGCATGTTCCCCGTCTCTGCAGTCTGCGTGAGCACGCTGAGCGCATCGATCAGGAGCCCTCCCTGCACATCCTTTTCGGCAACAGGCCCATCTGCAAGCTCGGAACTTGTCTCCAACACGACCTGTTTTAAGATGTATCCTTCGTCTCCGGGAAGCACCGCCGCAACATCACTCGCATTTTGGGTCACCACCTGTTGCAGGAAGAACTGTGCCAGTGTTGCATCACCGGAACCCGTCGAAAGCGCAACGAGCGCGGAACGGTACTCTTCGAGCGGAAGCGCAACAGCCCCGGTCTGACCGCTGGCAAGAAGGGCGGCTGCCTCTGTCAGACGCGTATCGGCATGCTGGAGTTTCTTTTGGATTTTCGCCTCTTCTCCCAGGGTCAGGAAGAGATCCACCGCCTCAACCGCCCGCTTCACCGGATAGAGCGTGGACGTGGGCAGAATACGTGCACGCTCTGCCATACGGGTCTTCTGGAGTGCGGCAATTTCCTTGCGATGCACGGCATCGAGCGAAAGGTTGCCACGCACCCATGCAGACGCGTACACATTCTCAGAAAGCTTTCGCACCGACGGGACGCCGCTGTCGCGGAGCAGGGTCTGCTCCCCTGCCACCAGAGACACCTCGTTCCCTT
The DNA here is from genome assembly GCA_001430755.1 of Candidatus Peribacter riflensis. Classification (GTDB taxonomy): domain Bacteria; phylum Patescibacteriota; class Gracilibacteria; order Peribacterales; family Peribacteraceae; genus Peribacter; species Peribacter riflensis. Next base: position 888,460 of record CP013062.1, read on the forward strand.
CTCGTGTGACCCGGGCGCTGCGATCATAGACCTCCACGCGCAGGACCTTGTCACCGCCGATCGAGACGCTGCCTCCGTTCACCGTGACCAGGCCTGTGGGAGTGAAGACCGTCAACCCGCGCAAATTCGCAGGAACCAGCCCCTGCATCCACAGCCGGCCGGCGAAGAGCGAGAGCGTGGGCACCAGCTCCGTTGCAGGTTCCATCCGGTCCGAGAGATCGACGAGATCAATCATGGTTCCGTGATCCAGTCGCACCACGCCGTCATCTCCCAGCACGATGCTGGCCTGTCCGTCTTCCCCTGTCTGGATGCGCATACCCGCGCGGAGTGTGGTTTCTTCCGTCACCGGCTGCCACACCTCATCGATCAGGATGGACACATTGCCATACGGGAGAAGCATCGTCTCGGAACCCGCCGCAGAGTGTGGCGCCCAGAACATGCGCGGGCTCAACTGCACGACGAAGATCAGAAGTGTCATGGCGGCCGCCCACTTCATACCCCAGAACATCCCGCGGCTCTGCTGCACAGGCACGAGCTGAGGCGAAAGGCGCAGCCAGAGGGTGCGACGGAGTTCATCGGGAATCGCCAGCCAGCCGCGTAATTCCACCAGCAATCCCTGCGCGCGCGTGGCGAGCAGCGAGGCGGAAATCCGCTCCCAGATCATGTGCTTTGTTTCGGAGGAAGGCGTGAGGAGTACATGTGCGGACTGCAGGGCCTGCGGTGCGCTCATGCGCGCCTGCAGGCGCGCATGGATACGCGCCTGTGCACCCGGACGGGGTGTCAGATCACGCTGGAGCCTGCGGAGGAGGTCCTCTGCTGCCATATCACATCAAGTAAAACGGGAAAAAGGCGCTTTTGTTACAGCAAACGAGAGAGAATGCCTTCCTGATCTCCTCTCCACCCAAAGGTGGGAGAGGGTAGAGTGAGGGGGGCCGAAGGGAATGTCTAATTTCAAAGCATTCCATGGGCTTCCGGGGGAAGAAGCGATTCCAATTTCTCTAGGGCACGGAACTTGAGGACCCGTACGGCGCCCTCGCGCATCTTGAGCGTTCTGGCGATTTCACTGTGCGGGAGGTCAGCCATGTACGAGAGCAGGAGCACATCGCGGTACCGCCGCGGCAACGCATCCATGGCCGTGCGCACCGTCCGTAACACATCTTCGCGCTTCACGCGATGATCGGCGTGGTTCATCTCGTCCGGATCATGCAGCTCTTCGGGCACCTCTTCGATATCACGATGGGAGCGGTACGCATCAATGACTTCGTGGCGTGCGATGCGAAAGAGCCACGCCGCAAACGGAACACCCTTACGCTCCTGGTACGTGTGCAGCTTCTCCCAAACCTTCACGAAAATATCGGCGACCAGATCTTCCGCCATCTCCCGGTCGAAGCGGAACGCCGTATAGCGGTACACCTGCGGAAAGAAATGATCGTAGAGCGTGCTGAAGGCCTGCGTATCCCCCTCCTGTGCCTGACGCACAAGGGTGAGAATTGCCCCTTCGGTGATCATGGGAGTATCCACGGCGAGCTCTTAGCGTAGAACTTCCTTCCGCATTCTTCCACCGTAGTCCTGAGGAAATTGGGACATATCCGCCTTCCCATTCCACGCAAAACACGTATCAATGATCAAGAAACACGCCGTGAAACTCTACTGCCTGCCGCGCAAAACCCGTACGAAGAGGAGAACGAACGTGAGGAGAATAGAACCCACTATGGCACCAATCGCCCAGATCCACGACACGCCCCAATCCGGGATCTGTTGCTCCACTGGAGCGGAGGGATATGCCGGTATGACAGGCAGGATCCCGGCAGAGGAAGCAGAGGAAAGAGAAGAAGATTCCTGCGAGGAGGAAGAAGAGGAGGATACGGGCTCCTCGATACTACAGAGGGCAGAGCAGCCGTCCTCGTCCGTCACATTCCCGTCATCACACTGCTCAGGATCGTCGATGATCCCGTCCCCGCAGACAGGAGAAGGCGGGGCGTCCGCCGGATGCTCGAGAGTACAGAAGACGGAGCAGCCGTCGCCATACATGATGTTGCCGTCATCGCACTGCTCGCCTGCCTCGAGAAAACCATTACCACAGAGAACATTGGCTGCAGAACTGGCAGATGACAAAGCAGAATCGGCGGCAGTGGGCATGGGAGTGCAGAGGCAGTCAGCGGCGCAGAAGGAACCCGACTCACATGGCAGGCCACGCTCGCACTGCTCTCCGGGATCGAGAACGCCATCACCACAGGCAGCGAGTGGCATCGAAGACGCAGAGAAAGACGACAGCGAGGAGGTGACGGAGGAGGCGGAAAGAGCAGCCAGCAGCGCGGACTCTGACGAGAGAGAAGAAGATTGTGCAGTCACCCCGGGCAGCAGGATGCACTGACACAGGTACGTGCAGTACCTGCCGGCAGGGCAGGGGGCACCGACTTCGCACTGCTCACCTGCATCCAGAATGCTGTTGCCGCAAAGGGACGCCTGGGACGAGACAGAGGAGAACGACGAGGAAGAAACGGAAGAGAGCAGGACACACTGGCACTGCGATGGATGGCATGCGTACCCCGAGGGACAACCCGTGACGCCAACTTCGCACTGCTCGCCGGCATCCAGAATGCCATTGCTGCAGAGCGCGATTCCTGCAACAGACGTAGTGGCCGAGGATTGCGAGGAACCCCGTGAGGAGGAGCGGGGAGTGCAGGAGCAGGATGCCGTGCAGAAACCGCCACCAGGGCAGGGATGGTTGGTATCGCACTGCTCGCTGCCTTCGAGAAGTCCATTGCCGCAGCGTGGGAGAACCGACACGGAAGAGGATCGGGAAGAAGAGGAAGGGAACATCCCAATGACGAACGACGAAGCGGCACTGGACACGCCCTGTTCGGTCCGGCAGGCGGAGGAACAACCATCTCCGGAAACGAGATCGCCGTCATCGCATTGCTCCGATCCGGCACGGATACCATCGCCGCAGAGGGTGCCACAGACACTGGGCACACCTTCACAGACCCACCCGGGCTCACGCTGACAGGTCTGTCCGCAGCCGTCTCCGGTCAGGCGGTTGCCATCGTCACACTGCTCACCGGTCTCAATCAGACGATTGGCACAGAAACTCCCCGCCTGGGAACCAAAAGAGCTCTGGGCACCCGAAGAAGAGGAAGCCAAAGACCGGCAAGTGCCCGCAGCACAAAAACCGGGACAGGTGATTGTTTCTGTCAAAGGCAGCCCAGTGGAAGCGGGACAGAATGACTCTACGAGTCTGGTCGTACTCTCGCAGTAATCCGTATATCCCTGCACCGTTTCTAAGCCGCTCGAAGCACGGCTCCCCCCCCTGGTGATACCGGACACCGTGTAATTCTTCCCTCCGTCACTATCGGTGCACGCATTATCGAAAGGAGCGGCAGAGGAATGACTGGATGCGCCTGAAGATACAGAAGACGGCTCTGTCAGACACATACCACCGAGGCACTTGTACGGACAGATGTGAGTCATGGTGGAAGGAAGCCCACGCGGTTGGGAGCAGAAGACCTCCAGCAGCGTCTTGTCACTCAGACAACGATCAATGATGGTTTCATGCCGGTCGAGACCGCTGATCCTCGCCGCACCATCTCCCCTTCCGGCGGTGGCAAAGTCCTTTCCCCCGTCACTGTCGGTACACGCATCCCAAGGCTCGCAGGTGGAAGGCATGGGTGTGTTGTTGCAGATCCAATCCGTCTCAACGACGCACAGAGGGGAACACCCATCCCCAGCCGTCTTGTTGCCATCGTCACAGATCTCGTCGGTGCCCGCATCGAGCGCGCCATTGCCGCAGCTGGTGAACGCACACGTGCTGGGCGAGCCGGCACAGGTCCACCCGGGCTTCGCAGTACAGGAAGCAGTGCAGCCGTTCACATTACGCGCCTCACAATGGGTAAATGCACAGTCGACGTCCGTGTAACACCGGCGATCATTCGTGCATTGCAGACGTGTGCCGCCACCCTCATAAGGCAAATTCCGGCACGCTTCACCCATTTTGCAGGAACGGGTATCACAAAAGATGATGTCGTCGCACCGTTTGCCGATGTCACACTGTTCGCCGTTATTGACGACGCCATCGCCGCAGATCTCGCGCTTACAGAGAGAGGTACATCCGTCCCCATCTATCTGATTCCCGTCGTCGCACTCCTCCCCATTGGTCGTGCACACCTCTCTGCTGGTTCCCACGGCAAAACCCCAATTGAGCGTGGGAACCGGCCGACAATCCGTGAACAACGGGCCCTGAACTCCATCTCCGCAGCGCCAGCACATCCACTCCGCCTCATCCGCAGCAGAGAGGTAGGGCTTTTTGAAGCATTCACTGCCCGGTTCGATCTGGCATGTGTTCGAGCAGCCGTCCCCATTCGCCCTGTTCCCGTCGTCACACACCTCGTACGTCGAGGGATTTGCGTATCCGTCACCGCAGTATATGCACTGCAGGGGTGTTTCGACGTAGTTGGAGGCCGGTGTGTAACCGAGCCCGTCATTGATGAGCTCAAAATCCGATCGGAAGCCGCTGCCACCCGGTCCATACTCATGATGCGCACATGGATCCGGCGACGTGGTTTTGAAGTAGATATCGATCAGGCGGGCCTGCCCGCTGGGCAGGAGGGGTATAGAACACGTGATCTGCGTACCCTGCACGGCACACCCGGTAATCGGTTCGACCGCAAAACACTCTTGGAGGCCCGCAATGCAGCCGGTGCCGGATGCGATATGATCGAAGACAAAGGCATTGGCCGCATACCCTTCGGGAAAGTGCGGCGTCAGTCTGAAGGAATAGCGATCCGCCGCGGTCATGTCAGCCAGGCCGCGATTCCAGACGATGACAGGAAACTTCATCATCGCCCCCCAGTAGGGCAAATTGACATTGTCCCGCGCGGGCGGATCGAGGATGTACTGCACATCCCCGAAGTAACCGTTGTACCCGCGCAACATCGACTCAATTGTTGCAATGAACGCTCCGACCTGAACAGTGTGTGGAGCGGCCACCGTCACCACGGAAGCTACTGATGAAGAACGTGAACTCGATCTCGAAGAAACACCACTCACGCTTGGGCAGGTACAGTGCATGGTGCATGCCTGCTGGCCGGGGCAGGGAGCCACGAAGTAGTCAATAGTCGGATCGCACGTTTCGCCCGGATCCTCCCTGCGGTTGCCGCATGTACCCGGGAGAATCTGTCCCAACATATCCGAGCTACCTGGCAGCACCAGAATGCCCTGCTGCCATGCCAAAAACGCCGAGGCCAAAAAAATAAAGAGGAGGAGCCAGAGCTTCGCGGCTGCCGGTGGGAGACGAAGAAGGCGCATCCCTCTCGCCACTATAACATCGCCGAGAAAAGAGCTACACCAGCTGTTCTTGTCAAAAAATTCAGTGATGATCTGTTATCTATCCGAATGGAATTTCGAAACTCCCGCGCTACTCCCACTCAATAGTGGCGGGCGGTTTGCTCGTGAGATCGAAGAAGACAAAATCGATGCCCGGGAGCTCCATGATCCTCTTGGTCATGTGTTCCAGTACTTCGGCAGGGAGCGACGCCGCGCGCGCCGTCATGGCCTCCTGCGATTCCACAGGACGCAGCACGATGGATTGTCCACCGAGCTTCTCGCCGAAGGGCAGCAGCACCACCGGGAACTGCCAGATGGCCTCGTAGAGACCGGTACGGCGCATCTCTTCGGTGACGATAGCATCGGCCTCGCGCAGCAGATCGGCCCGCTCGCGCGTAATGGCACCGGGCGTGAACACGAAAGGGCGCGGCCCGGAAGATGACGTACACAGGAGCACGCGGTTGAATTCGCGACGACGGTTGGGAATCTCCGTCGCCAGACGCCACATCTGTTCGGTGAGCACACACGGCTGCTCCGAAAAGAGAGCGAGTGCATGGCGATAGGTCCGTCCGTCTCCCTGTACACCCACACTCTTGACGGGAAGCACGGTCCACGCGCCCGCCCAACGCTTGATGCCCACATCATCGACCGAGAAAGCATCCGGCTTCTCGGCGCAGAGAATACGCACCCCCAGCCCCGGACCGGGGAAGGGATGTCGCCAGACGAACTCATGAGGAAGACCCAGCTCCTCACCCAGTGCACGCACCTCGTCTTTATAGAGCTCCTTGAGCGGCTCGATGACGAGTCCTTTTTTGAGCATCTCCTGAATCGCCGGCACGCGATTGTGGTGCGTCTTGATGTGGTCAGCGTGTTTGGTTCCCTTGGTCTCGATGGTATCGGGATAAATCGTCCCCTGCCCCAGCATCCAGCCCCTTGCAGAGGTGAGACCCAGATCTTCGCTCACGCGCTTCTGCACAGACAGGAACGTGTCGCCGATCACCCGTCGCTTCTCCTCGGGATCCATGACACCCTGGAGCTTTTGAAAGAACTCCGCCGAAGCATCGTCGACACGCAGATTCGTCACACCGAGCCGCTCGAATGCGCTGCGAATCTCGGCGATTTCGTTCTTACGCATCAGGCCCGTATCCACCAAAAGACCCTGCACGCGGTGGGCGCCCAGCACTTGATTGAGGAGCACGAACGCCACCGTGGAATCCACCCCGCCCGACACGAGCATGAACACACGCCGGTCTTTCACCTGCTCCAGAATCTCGTCGCCGATGCGCTGCGCATAGCCTTCGACGGACCACGGCGTGGCGTGGCAGAGCTCGACGAAGCGCCGGAGGATCTCGGTTCCATGCTCCGTGTGGGCGACTTCGGGATGGAACTGCACTGCGAAGAATTTGCGTCGCGGATCTTCGAACGCCGCATGGGCGCAGGCGTCGGATGTCGCCGTGACGGCAAACCCCTCCGGCAAGCCGGAGGCCTCGTCTCCGTGCGACATCCAGACCGTGCACCGCTCCCCGATATCTTTGAGCAGCAGCCCGCCGCCACTCACGGGACGGATCTCGGTATGGCCGTACTCCTTCACCTTGCCGGGCGTGACGGTACCGCCGAGCGTCTTCGTCATCCACTGCAGCCCATAGCAGATGCCCAGCACCGGAATGCCGAGCGAAAAAATCTTCGGATCCGCCGCAGGACTCGCTTTGTCATACACGCTCTGCGGCCCGCCCGACAGGATGATGCCGGCCGCCGCCTTCAATTCCTTGGCCGGAGTGGCGGGGTCGCGGATCTCGGAAAAGGCCCCCAGACTCCGGACCCTGCGTGCGATGAGATGCGCATACTGACCGCCGAAGTCCAAGATGACGATGGGGCGGCAGGTGTGCGTTCCTTCCATGGAGACAGGATAGCCGCTCAGCAAATATTGACAACCGCCGACGGGGAGAAGACTATGCGCCTCCTATGCCACCACCAGAAACACCACAGGCAGGACAGGGGCGTCACAAGGAATGGGCAAGCAAAGTAATTGCCAGTCGGAGGAGCGATTTCGACAAACTCTGTCAGAGATTTTCAAAATCCCCCGATGCAGTCGAACAGAGCATGGGAGGATTTGTGGGCCAGCTGCAGGGCATGCTGAAGGAAATGGGCTGTCCGGTTTCTTCTGCCGAAGACACAGCGAAAGCCGCGGAGCTGGTGGGCGAACTGCGCACGCAGTTCGAAGCTGAAACCGGCAACGAGCCGAATGCCGAAGCCGATGCGGCACTCATCAGGCCATTCGCCCTTGTGCATGCGCTCATTGTCCGGGTGCTCAATGGGCCCCAGGTACAGAAAAAAGACGCAGCGACGAAGAAGCCTTCCACGGCTCAACCACTGAATGAAACTCCCGCCGCACCCATTGATGCCCCGGCTGGAGCGCCGGAAGGAGACGGAGAAATCGACTGGGAGGAAATAACAGGGCAGAAAAAATGATCAACGGTGCAGGGACGGAGAGGGGTGCAGCTGCATTGCGAGCAGGAGCCAGACGCTGTACGCCACTGCACTATCCTCCCATGCATGGAGGAAGAGTGCGGCAATACTGATGCCGAGGAATGTGAGGAAGGCGACCTGCTGAAGTTCCCGAATCCCCGAGTTCCCGAGTTCCCGAGCAAGCATGCGCAGGATCAACACCACCAACGCCAGGAACAGCACAAACCCCAGCACCCCGAGTTCAACGCCGACTTGGAGGTACCAGTTCTCAGGCAGGAACGGGCAGCGGCACGCGTGATCCGCCGGTTGAACCTGGGTTGTGCCGAGGAAGACGCAGAGCCGGGGCGTCGTCTTCGCCCACGACGGATCATCCTGCGGCCGCAAAAAGACGCACGTCTCGCTCACACGGTTACTGGCAGGCCCTGCCGCCCCCAAGCCCTCGCCGAGCGGTTGAGCCCACATGTGTCCGATGGCCTGCAGCGGACGGACCAGGTGCCCGCGCGAGGAGGAGAGGCGGAAGAAGACTGACGGAAAGAGAAGAGACGCAACGATGGCAATGGCCACCATGATCAGCACCGCCCCCGCGGCCACACCCTTGAGGAGCCGGCGCGGGACACTCCTGCAGAGCGTCACCATCGCCATGACGAACGCGGCAATCCACGCTGCTCGGGAAAACGTGAGAAAGAGCGCGACAAGAAGCACGATCGCCGAGACAATCGCAATAGTCCGTGGCCGCGGACGGACCAGCAGTACGCTCAAGGGAATGAGAAGCCATAACCCAAACTGATTCGGCCCACTCATCGTTGATTGAATCCGCCGAAGCGCCGTCTCGCTCACTTGTTGGAATGCGGCCAGCGGACCGTCGGCAAAGTAGAGCGAGTGTGCCGGGGAATAGCCGAGCCACAGAAAAAATTTCATCGGCAAGAACGCTGTGAAAATGCCATACGCGGAAACAATGACACCGATTCCAAGAAGAACCTTAAGCGCCATCCGTTGAAACGCTTCCGACCACTGCACTCGACGCGCGACGAGGAAAGAAACAAGCGGAATGAAGTCGTACCGGAACCCCAGCAGTGCGAGCTTCAGATCTCCATGCGTGAATGCCGTGACGACGAGCCCGAGCACCAGCAACGCAACGATCAATCCATCAATAACATCCCATCTGCTACCCGAAGTCCGAAGTCCGAAGTCCGAAGTCCACCGGAAAGATGCGGCTACCTCCGCCACGATCAACAGCAGAATCACTCCCAACAATGCCTCTTTCCAGAGCGCAAGGTACGGGAGCGGCGCGTGGCCTTTGCCCATCACGAGCCTCGTGCCCACGGTCACCAGAAGCGCGTGCAGCGGCAGAAGAGCCAGGAGCAGGAGCGTGAGCCGTTCACGGAGACATTGGAGCATGTGGCTAGAATTAAGAATAATGAATAAAGAATCAAGGAAGAAGATGCTCCGTTGCTTAATTCGTAATTCTTAATTCCCCTCTCGTTTACCCAGTCGTTCCTCATCTGACCGGAACACCTCGCCCTTCTTCAGCACCGTTTCCACCGCATCGATGCACTGGGCACTCACGTTTTTGCCGTAGAGCTTCGGCACTTTCTGCATGTCCTTATTGTCCCACGCAAATTCAACCATCTTCTTGATCGCTGCGGCATCCGCCGGCGGCGCGATGAGGTTGCCGCCCGCCATGGCCGACTCGCTGCGGTCGGACCCGAACCGGAGCGTGACACATGGAATCCCCATGGCATTCATCTCCTCCTGCATCGATCCGGAATCGGTTGCGCAGACCGAAGCCTTGGTCATGGCCGCCATCACGTCGACGTACTCGGGCCAGACGGGTGAATAGAGGAAGTTCTTGTGTTTCTTGGCGAGTGCTTCCACCTCTTTCTTGAGCCCCATCCGCTCGAAAGCACGCTCCGTCTGCGTCATTGTGATGAGCAGCACATTGCGACCGTCTTTCACGAGAGAAACCATCGCATCGTAAATCGCCCTGAACCTGAGATCCGATCCGCAATTCTCTCTGCGATGGATGCAGAAGCGCACAAAGTCGCCTTGGGCGAGCGTGGGGTACTGATCAAAGACTTTCGCCTGATCGACGCGCGTCATCGCCTCGCCAATGGCATCCACCACAGAGTTGCCCACGACGAAGATGCGGTCTTCGGGGAACCCCTCGCCGCGCAAAAATTCCCGATCCAGATCGACAGGGGCAAGATGCACACCTGTTGCCGCCTCGCTGCAGCGGGTATTGAACTGCTCCGGATACGGCTCCAGGCTCCCCCGTTCCCAGTTCTTCTGGTCCATGAGGAACTTTCTCCAAGCGGCAACATCCATCTCTCCCGAAGTCCGATTCCCGATTCCCGATTCCCGATACTTCGGCGTCAACGTCCGAATCCCCGCCTCGACATGCACCGACGCAAATCCGTGGCTGAATCCCGCATTGCTCGCCGCCATGGCCGTGGTGGTGTCGCCGTGCACATAGGGAATGACCACCTTGCCGCGCTCTTTGAGCTCACCGATGACAAACCCGAGCCGCCCGATGATCTGGCTCACGATCTCGTGCATCACGCCGCGCACGTTTAAGTTGAAATCCGGATCGACCCCGTACTCCTTCAGCATGCCGCCGCTGAGGTTTTCGCTGTAGTGCTGACCCGTGTGCCCGAGCAGGACCAGGTGCCCGCGCTTCTTCAATTCAAAGTACAGCGGCAGCTGCTTGATGATATCGGGCTTGGTCGCGATGAGAATCAGGTGCACATGGCGCTGAGGCGCCTTGGCCACCTCGTCAAAGAATTTCTTGGAGCGGTAGGTGATTTCCTGCATATGCACTCAGCATAGCTTTCTCGCACCATTCGCACTACACCCGGCCCTCTTTCACGCTTTTTTCGGTAATGGATGCTCCTTGCGTCACAATGCCCGGAACGGACACGATCTCTTTCTTGAGCAGCTTCTCCCCTTCAAACGTGTAGACGTACGGGGTGCAGAGGCCGATTTCAAGGGTTGCAGCGGCTTCGGGCTCCAGTGTGTCCAAGTACTTAATGATGGGCCGCAGACTGTTGCCATGAGCTGCCACAAGTACGGTCTCACCCCGCACGACATGCGGAAAAATCTTGGTGAGGTAATACGGCAGCGTGCGCTTTTCGCAGTCCTCCATGCTCTCGCCATTGGGCGGGCGCGTCGCGTAGCTGCGGCGCCAGAGTTGTACCTGTTCCTTGCCGAACTTCTCTGCGGTTTCCGCTTTGTTCAGACCCTGCAGATCACCGTAGTGCCGTTCATTGAGTGCTGCATCCGCTTCGATCGGGATGCCGGTCTGTTTCAGGGCCTGAAGGATGATCGAAAGTGTTTCGGATGCCCGGTTGAGCTTGGATGTGAACGCACGATTGAACCGGTGTGATGCAAGAGCTGCAGCCGCCTTGCCGGCGTCCTCACGCCCGCGGTCAGTGAGGGGAATATCGGTCCAGCCCGCAAAGCGGTTTTCGAGGTTCCACTGCGACTGGCCGTGACGAATGAGGATCAGAACGCCCATGCGCTCAGCCTAGCAGAGACCCTTGCGCCGTGCAGCGCGAGTCGGTGTACAATCCCCCACACATGGACTTTCACCGCGTTTCCAATTTTCGTTTCTTCCACACCATCGGATGGGCCGTGCTTCTGTGCGCGCTCATCGTGGCCGTGGCCGCCACCCTCGGCCGCGCGACATTGAACTTGAAAGCCGCCCTGACCGACAAGCCCGACATCGCCATCTACCTGCTCCTTCCGGAGGAGGAAATCGGCCGCACGCTCCTGCTCAGGGACAAAGGTGACGAGCGCGACTATCTGGCCGAAACGAAAGACGGGCCGAAACTCGTGCGCTTAAAGAAGGGTGAGAAGCAGTGGTACGTGGAGGAAGTGCAGACACTGAGGGAATGAGACCTCGTGTCTCCCTCCTCGGCGTACCTTTGGATCCCGTCACCCGGACGGAGGCTGTGATGATCATCCGGGGATTTCTGCGCGAGGGAATTCAGCGGCATGTGATGACGCCGAATAACGAAATGCTGGTGGAAGCGGTACACAATGTGCCATTTCAGGAGCTCCTCAACCGCTCAGATCTGAACATCCCCGATTCCACCGGCCTCCTCAAGATGGCCCGGCTGACGGGACAGAGCTTGCCCGAGCGTGTGACGGGCGTGGATACCGTCACCTCGCTCTGCAGGGAGCTCACCGAAGAAACTCCTGTTTTCCTCTTGGGGGCGAAACCGGGTGTCGCAGAGGCCGCAGCTGCAACGCTCATGAGGCAGAATGCTCGCTTGAAAATCGTCGGCTGCTTTGCGGGAAGCCCAAAGGAAGAAGATGCCCCCGGCATCGTGAACATGATCTGTGCCGCCGCACCGCACCTGCTCTTCGTCGCGTTCGGCGCCCCCGCGCAGGATCTGTGGATCGCGAAACACCTCAAAGACCTTCCCTCCGTGCACGTGGCAATGGGCGTCGGCGGGACCTTCGACTTCCTCGCAGGCGTGCGCAAGCGCGCCCCGATTGGAATGCAGCGCCTCGGGCTGGAATGGCTCTGGCGCCTCCTCAAAGAGCCGAAGAGAATCGGCAGAATCTGGGAAGCGGTCGTGGTGTTTCCGCTACTGGTACTGCGTTACGGCAAAGATGTTCCGCAGAAATGAAATCCAACAAAACAACCTACACAAACGGAACAGAAACAAACAGTACACAGCATACAGGTGGGGGCGCGACACGGGGGGTGAAGGGGAAGGCCCTGCCACGCGAAGCGTGGAATGCCGACGAGACGAGCCGAAGCCTTGGAGGCAAGGCGAGGAGGAACAGGGCCGGGCGGAGCGGGGATTGGCGCGCACGCGTTTTGGCTCCACCTTTGTCGCTCGGACAAAGGTGGAAAGAAATCCAATTCGCCTCACCAGCCTCACTTCGCTATAGTGACCCCCCATGCGCAAAGCCACCCTCTTCACCTTGAGCTGCAGCCTGCTCCTCGCAGCCTGCACGCTCCCCACCCCCTCTCGGCAGCAACAGAACTCTCCCGCATCTTCGTCGAGCGCAAGCTCCGAAGAAGTACAACTCCAGGGGGAGGAAATCGGCGAGGGCATGCCCCTGACTGAGGAACTGACCGAGACCGGCGCTCTGGCCGAACGATTCCTCTCGACTGGCGTACTCGAGATCGGCAACCCACAGGCGCCTCTGACCCTCCTCATGTTCACCGAACACCACTGCAGCTACTGCCGGCAGGTTTTGCTCGAGCTCTTTCCGCGACTCAAGACAGACGCACTCGACTTGGGCAGTGTGAAAGTACAGATCGCCATGCTCCCCCTGCAGAAATACCAGAAGAGCACCGAGGCCGCCCTGGGTTTCATCTGCAGCGCCGCACAGGGCAAAGGGCTCGCCATGCATGACACCCTCTTCCGCAACCCCAATAAATCCAAGGAGGCGATTCTCTCGTACGCGGTGGATCTGAAGCTCGACACCGCCTTGCTGCGCGACTGCATGAAGAGCGCACGGACGACCGCCATGCTCGAGGACCAGCAGGTCTGGGCGCAGAGCCTGGGAATAGATGTGGTGCCCACGTTCTTCCTCAACGGCGAAAAGTTCATCGGGCTCCCGTATTATCCAGATCTCAGGGGCAGAATCGAAGAGGCACTGCAAGCGCTCAAGGAGCAGCAGTGATCCGTGCACGGATGCGCACCGCCTTCGTCCTGGATGTCTGACCTTTGAGTATTTCTACGTGCGATTTCGCCACGCCAAATTCCTTCGCGAGAAACTGGATGAGGGCGGCATTGGCCTGGCCATCTTCCGGAGCCGCTGCAAGGTCGATTTTCAGTATGCCATCGGCCATGACACCTTTCGCGCCGGTGTGCTTCGCCCCGGGATGCACGCGGACGGTGAATGATACTTCGCCTTGGGAAACCAATCGGACACGGATTCGTTCGAACACACGAAGAGTATGCCACTCTCCTAACCCTAACCCTAGCCCTACCCCTAACCCTAGCCCTCCCCCCTCCCCCCTACATTCGCCTTCCTCCACTTTTCGATCTCTTTGTGGTGCCCCGAGAGGAGCACATCCGGAACAGTGAGCCCCCGGAATTCCTCGGGCCGCGTGTAGTGGGGATACTCCTTCTTGCGATTGAGGGAAGCGGAGAAACTCTCTTCGGTCGCAGACTCATCCTTGCCGAGCACGCCAGGAATCTGCCGGGCGATGGCATCCACGAGCACCATGGCAGGGAGCTCCCCGCCCGTGAGCACGTAGTCGCCGATGCTCACCTCCTCGTCGATCCATCCCCCGTCGATGATGCGCTGATCGATGCCCTCATAATGCCCACAGAGCAGAATGAGCCAATCGCACTTGGCCAGACGCTCCACGTTGGTCTGCTTGAGCTTCTTTCCGCGCGGGGAAAAATAAATTCTCCAAGGACTTCCTTTCTTTCCTTTCATTCTTTTATTTCCTCTCTTTCCTTTCTCCCCCTCACTCACAACCGCTTCCAATGCCGGCACAATCACATCGGCCCTCATCACCATCCCCGCCCCGCCGCCGTACGGCGCGTCATCGACCTGATGATACTTACCGAGCCCGAATTCCCTCAAGTCATGGAACCGGATATCCAATAACTCCTTCTCTTGCGCACGTTGAAGGATGCTCTCGGTCAGAGGCCCCTGAAACATGCCGGGGAAGAGCGTGAGAATATCGATGCGCATGGACAAAGAAGTGTAGCACTGCAACGGAGGATGGCGGCTCTCTAGTGCTTGCGATGGTAGAACATCGTGCCGCCGCGTGTCGTCTCGCCCATCTTAAGATTCCCGCGCTGCGAAAAGGACCGCCCGACTTCTTCTCTGCGCGGCACCTCACCCAGCGCCACCTTGAGCCGTTTGAACACCTCCGCATCCCCATCATCCCCTTCGTCGCCATCCGTGCCACGCTGCTCTGCCTCCCGACCGAGCACATCATTATAGGCGTCACGCAATCGATAGAGCCGATCTTTTTCTGAGAGAGAAAGCGCTCCGTTCTCCCTCACGGCAGATTCGGCATCAATGAGAAATGTCCTGCAGAGGGCAGCAAGCTCGAGAGATGAAAGGGAATACCATTCTGATTCAGGGTGAGCTGTGGAAGGAGCTGCTCCCTCGACAGGGGAATCTGTAACTGCTGTTTCCGGACGCGATTCATCGAGGACGCGGGAAAATCGTCCGACGAGTGTGCCACGATCCCGCTCTCCATCCGAAGCATGGAGATAGGCCACCCGAAGCTCGCGGACCAGGATAAGGACGGACTCCGGCAAATTCTGCTTCTGTGCAAGCTCCACCTCCGCTTGCCCCAATACCTGTTCGCAGGTTTTCCGGACATAGCCGGCAAGCGTGGGGGCAGCGACCATACAGGTCTCTTGAACGACTGCCACTCCGGGCGTTGTGCCGGCCAGAATCACGTGATGATTGGAATCCAGAGGCATCGCAGACGCAGGAAAAGAGAGCAGCAGTCTAGGGCTGAAAACCGCTCCGTCAAGGCAAAAACCTCATGCAAATGCTTTCAGCCACCGGCTCGTATCCACGATCTTCACCTCCTCCACCGGCGTGGTCGTCACCCCCTCGCGCGGCTTGAGGCGCTCGTGGAAGGCGGGGACGTCTTCGGTCTGATACAGAATGCCCGTAGCCACGCGCTTCTGCGTGTCGACCGCGAGCGCACGCGCCTTTTCGAAGTCCTTGGGATCATGCCCTTTCGCATTCGCGTCGTAGCAGTGATTGAGCAGCCACTCATGCGTGGCAAATTTATTGTAGGTGGGGCACGCCTGCAGCATGTCGACGTACGCGAACCCGCGGTGCCGGATGGCCGCCGTGAGGATGCGCGTCATCTGCGGAATATCGCCGCTCCATCCGCGCGCGACGAACGTGGGCTGCAGCGAGAAAACGAAATCCATGCTGTTTAAAGTCGTTTCGGGAACGCCGTTGGGTGAGGAATTCATGGGCTGATCCTGCCATGTGAGTGCACTCGCCTGCCCCGTGGTGAGCCCGTAGTTCGCATTGTTGTGCATGATGAACGTCATGCGGTAATTGCTGCGCACGGCATGGACGAGGTGCCCCACGCCCTCCGAGAAACTGGCTCCGTCTCCACCGAAGGCCAGCACGGGAATGTGAGGGTTGGCCAGTGCCGCACCCGCAGCGAGCGGGAGCACGCGGCCGTGGAGTCCGTGGAAGCGGTAGCCGAGGAGCTTGTCGGACATGTTGCCGTGGCACCCCACATCGAAGCAGAGCAGCACCTGCCAGGGAGCCATGTTCAGATCGACGAGCGCACGCTTCGCCGCCGTCCAGATGCCGTAATCCCCGCACCCGTCGCACCACGTGCAGAGCTGGTCGCACGCGTAGTCGTGCAATGAAGGGCCGGAAGATGAAGCAGATTTTTTCATGACTGCAGAGCGGAAAGGAGTGCATCGCGGAGTTCCTCGTAGAAGAACGGCCGACCGTCGAACTTGAGGATGTGTTGCGTGGCGTCACGCCCGGAAGCGAGCTTCAGAAGAGAGGCGAGCTGCGCGCCGTGATTGCACTCCACGAAAACCGTGCGCCTGGCCGTGCGCGAGAGCATCTCGAAACTCTCGGTCTTGAGCGGCCAGAGGTACTGGTAGTGCAGGTAGCCGATCGATTTCTTCTTCATGTCTTCAGTGCCCAGTACATCCAGGATGACACCGCGATTGCTCCCCCAGCTCACGAGCAGCGTTTCGGGATTTTTGGGCCCGACATACAGAGGCTCAGGCAGTGCGGCTTTGAGAGCAGCCATTTTCTTGAGACGCTTCTCCATCTGCCGGCGCGCGTTCTCCGCGTCCTCGGTGACCGATCCATCCGGACCGTGCTCGTCCCCCTGCGCACAGAACGTGGGGGCTTCGCTCCCGGGGAGCCAGCGCTTCGAAACACCATCGGGTGCAGCAGGATCGTACCGGTCGGCGGATCGCAGCTGCGAAAGTGCGTTGGCATCCGTGACGAGCAGTCCGCGCTTGAGCTTGGCGACGGACTGATCGAAGGCAGGCTGCGTGAAGAGCGCCTCTGCCGTCTGCTTATCGGTGAGC
Organism: Candidatus Peribacter riflensis; assembly: GCA_001430755.1. Taxonomy (GTDB): domain Bacteria; phylum Patescibacteriota; class Gracilibacteria; order Peribacterales; family Peribacteraceae; genus Peribacter; species Peribacter riflensis. Next base: position 905,268 of record CP013062.1, read on the forward strand.
ACAATCACCGGAATCTGGAATTCCTCGGCATAGTTGAACGCCTCAGGCATGAGATCAAAACAATCCTGTGCATCGCTGACCGCGAGCACCAGCCGCGTAAACTCGCCGTGACCGGCTCCCACCGCGAGCGTCAGATCCCCCTGTGCCGTCCACGTGGGGAGTGCCGTGCCGGGACCCGGTCGCTGCGCGAGCACGAACACCGCCGGCGTCTCGGTGATACCTGTGAGCGACAACGTCTCGGTCATGAGATCGAACCCGCCGCCGCTCGTCGCCGTCATGGCGCGCGTGCCCATGTGCATGGCTCCCACCATCATCTGCGCGGCGGTAATCTCGTCCTCCGCCTGCTTCACGAGCATCTTCGTCTCGTTCTGCATGTCGGCGATGTAGGTGAGGAGCGGCGAAGAGGGCGTCATGGGATACCCAACGTACACACGGCATCCCGCATGGATGATCCCCAGCCCCATCGCCTGGCTTCCCGTGAGCAGCAGATAGTCTTTCCACTGCGGGTTGGCCCGGGGGAGCGTGAGAGACAGAGACGGCGCGATCTCGGTACGCACTTTGAATCCCTCTGCGATGCACGAAAAATTGAGCGCGAGCAGATCTTTCTTGTGACCGAACTGCTCGGTGACGAGTGCCTTGAGCTCATCTGCACTGCGCCCCAGCAGGGACCAGACCACGGCCGTGATCAGCACGTTACCGAGAATGGGCTTGGCTTTGAGGGCACGCAGCACCTCCTCCGTCGGCAGATACAGCACCTTGATGTCGTGTTCCTCAATGAACTTCTGGTCGGCGGCGTCTTTGAATTTCCACTGCGGCGTCTGGTGGAGCAGGATGCCCCCTTTTTTGAGGTCCCGAAGGTTCTTGGTGATCCCGTGATGATTAAAGGTCACGACCACATCAACGGTCGTCGTCGAACTGCCGACCGACTCCGCATCGATATCGAGCTGGTAACTCGAGTGCCCGCCCTTGATGAGCGACATGTACTCGCGGTACCCGAACACGCAGTACCCGGCACGCTTGAGGCCCTTGGCACACATCTCGCCCACAGAGTTCACTCCCTGACCCTGCGCGCCAACAATTTTCAGAGATAGTCTGGTCATAAGAAAACGGTGTAAGAACTCAACACCATTGCCTCGGCGGAGCGACTTGCCACGGCATAGCGTAGCGAAGACGGGAGCGGAGACGGGCCGACGATTTTGATGGCGAGGCGCGTCATGATTGCTTGGGGGTAACCTTCGCAAGGAGCTTCTGCCCCCATGCCGCAATTTTTTCCTCCTGACCGTACGGCTCCCCGATGAGGATGAGCGGATCAACGCACATCGTACCGTTATGTTCGCGTACGAATTTCATCAGGTGCTCGGTGGCACGGGCGGTGTAGTAGTAACGGCTGTCGCCCAGTGCGATGAGCGCACAGGGTTTCTTGTTTAAATCCACCGCGCGCGCGCGGTCCGTGAGCAGGGCATGCATGTGCGGATGTAATTGCCCCTCGCTCCCGCCGGTGTTCCACGTGCCGCAGGCCAGCAGGAGGACATCGCCCTTGAGCAGATCCTCGGCACTCGCCGCTTCGGCGCGCTGTTTCTCGGCCGTCACATCCTTGCGTATCAGAACGGGGAGCAGTGTATCGACGACATGCTCCGTGTGGCCGGTGGAGGTGGAGTAGACAACGTGCAGCAACGCCACAGATGCAGGGGAAACAGATATGCAGTGTAGCGGCTGTTCTGCCTTCAGAAAACGGAAAGATCAGAGGTTTTGAAGCACGTTGACTTCTGTGGGAGTGCGGGGAAAATCGGGGTATGGAAACTTCCACTTCCACAACACCGGCAGACATGTTCATGGAAGGACTGCGCCAGGATCCCGCCCTCGTAGAGGCGCTCTCGAAGGAGGGCCTCGTCATTCAGGCGATAGAGGGGAAGAAGGTGACAGTGGATTACTGGAAGCACAATCAAGAGCGCGTCCGCCAGACACTGGCCTCGATCAGCCGGCAGCTGGGGATACAGATCGACTTCGACCTGCGGGCACGCGGGTGAAACGAATGACCGCTTCGGAGAATCAATAAGCAGGAATACGGGCTAAACGGGCCATTTCCTTGCCGGAAGAGCCTGTCTCCGATAGGCTCCCCCATACTCTTATGAAGCTCAACAAACTCTTTCATTCGGCCGTGCAGCACGGCATCGACGCAGACCCCCGCGGCCGCAAAGCCGTGGAGAAGCTTTTGAAGAAGCAGAAGGAGCGCGCCGCGAAGCTGGAAGGGGCAGAGAAGGAATACTTCGACGAGGAACGCCTGTGGAACCCGTACTCCGACAGCCGCATCATCGCAGGCACCGGCGAGGAGGATATCAAGACCGTCATGGTCGGCATCGACATTGAAACCGAGGAGGTGCTGCTGGCAGACAGGCTCCGCGAGCGCGGCATGAAGATCGACGCCCTCATGCTCCACCACCCGGAAGGGCGCGCCCTCGGCGATCTGGAGAAGGTCATGCCACTGCAGGTCGATATGCTGGCACTGGTGGGCGTTCCGGTGAACGTGAGTGAGAATTACCTGCGCCCGCGCATGGACCGCGTGGCGCGCGCCGTGCATGCCGACAACCTCTTCTCCACGGAACGCGTGGCCGAGCTTCTAGATTTCCCTGCCTTCAACACGCACACGCCGGCGGATAACCAGGTGTGGCGCTTCATCGAGAAGACAATCTGCAACAAGGAATACGACGACCTCGGTGAGATCCTCAATGCCCTGCTCGAGATTCCGGAGTATCAGTACTACGCCAAGAAGGGTGTTCCGCCGATCATCGTGAACGGCAGCAAGGGCGGCCGACCCGGCAAGGTTGCGGCAACGGAATTCACCGGCGGCACCAATGGCCCCGAGGAACTGCTCGAAGCGCAGGCTGCGGCAGGAGTCGGCACCATCCTCTCGATGCACGTGACCGAGAAATCGCTGGAGAAAGCCAAGGAGAAACACGTGAACATGATTCAGTGCAGTCACATGGCCTCCGACGCCATCGGCATGAATCTGCTTTTAGACCTCCTCTGCAAAGAAGAGAAGCACTTGAAGACCATCGACGTCGCCGGCTTCATCCGGGTGAAGCGGAAGTAAGGGAAATATCAGCGAGTTCCCACCTCAATACTGTTTTTGCGAATCCTGGAGGAGCGCGCCATCGGGGGTGAAGGGGGAGGCCCTGTCCCGCAGTCGCGGGACATGCCGACGAGTCGGCTCCGAAACCTTGGAGGAGCCAGCGAGGAGGCACAGGGCCGAGTGGAGTGGGGATTGGCGCGCCGGCGTTTTGGCTCCACCTTTGTCACGACAAAGGTGGAAAACAATAAAAGCAAAAACGGCACAAACTCCGTATGAATCGTAAACAACAAGCAATAAAACTACTCTTCAGGCCTTCGCGCCCGCCACTTTCAGCACCGCATCGAAGGCAGCCGGCTCATGAATGGCGAGCTCCGAGAGCACCTTGCGGTCGATGGCGATCTTCTTCTTGAGAATCTGACCCATCACTGTGGAGTACTTGAGCCCCCTCTCACGCAGTGCGGCACTGAGACGGATGATCCAGAGGGAACGGAAATCACGCTTCTTGCGACGGCGATCCTTGTACGCATGCTGCCCCGCCTTCATCACGGCCTGCTGCGCCATGACGAACGTGGTGCGACGCATGCCGCGGTAGCCCTTGGCGAGCTTGCGGATCTTTGCGTGACGACGATGCCGGACGATGCCACGTTTTACGCGCATGGATTAGGCGTAGGGAGCAAGAGAGGAAAGTACTTTCTGGTTGACCGAATGTGCCACGACTGTGCGCTGCAGACCCTTCTGCCGCTTGCTCTTCTGCTGGAGCAGGTGACCGCGACCACGGCGCTTGAAGGCAAGCTTGCCCGATCCGGTGCGGAAGATCCGCTTCTTGGCGCCGCTGTGTGACTTGAGCTTGGGCATTGATCCTGAGGAATTCGAAGTACGTGAAAACAGGAAAGACGGCGAAGTGTAGCAGGGTAAGGGGATCGCTTTCAAAGAGAAATGAACTATTTTCCAAAGAATCTCCTCTCACAAACCCTACACCCTACGCCCTACCCCCCGCCCTTCCTCCCCCTGCTCTCATCATCCTGAGTGCTTGGCTCTGAGGATAACATGGAACATCGGCCCCTGCTGCTTCAAATCCTGTTCCACGTCCGCGCAGTCCTTCAGGCCTTCCACGATGGCCAAAAGCTTTGCCTTGGCATAATCCTTATTCCCCAGTTCCCGGCCCCGCAGCCGCACGACGAATTTCACCAGGTGCCGGTCCTGAAAGAACTCCTTCGCACGCTCCATGAGACGCTCGATATCGTGTTTATCCGTACGGAAGCCGAACCGCAGCATCTTCACCTCCGTCTGCTTGCTGTGCACGCGCTGCTTCCGCTCCTTCTTGCGCAGCTGGTAGAGGTACTGCCCAAAATCCCCGATCTTCACCACCGGCGGATTGGCCTTGGGCGAGACCTCGATCACATCCAGATCCTGCGAGCGTGCTTCCTGCAAGACATCGGCAAACAACCGTTCCTGGGCACCATCGTCCGAAACCAGGAGCACCTGGGTCGCGCGAATCTCGTCATTGATACGTGGGCGCTTCTCCTGACGGGGAGGAATGTACGGGCCACGGCGTCGTTTTTGCAAAGAGGAAGAAGGGAAAGGAGCGAGAGAAGCCTAAAACAAGCACAGAGATGCAGCAAGAGCATTGTCTACAATACCGATGGGCCCCCTAGGTCGTCCGCCGGAGGAGGGAGAGCGAGAGGGTGAGCCGGTACCAGTCGCCGAGCGAGCCCGGCGAGAGCTCCATGCGATCAATAGTGAGAAACTCCATGGGCCAGAGACGGGAACGCTCCATGGCCTGGCCGATCGGTCCGCGGTAGAACTCCTTCGCCTCCCGCAGGAGGGATGCATCCGTCGCAGTCTGGAATGCAGAAAGAAATCCTTCACTCTGGAGCGAACGTTTGAGCATCTCCTCGAACGGGCGTGGCTCCTGCGCGTAGCGGAAGAGATCAGTCGAGAAGAACTGCTCCAGCGCAACGATGCCCGCAGGATTCTCCTCTTCCGTCGCACGAATGAGAGCGTTCTTTTCTGCGGATGTCAGTGCATCGCCTACAGTGAGCAGCCCCGCCAGTCGTATGAAGGCAAGCACCCGCTGCACACCGGCACTCCGCACAGAGAGTTGTACGGTGAGAGGAGTCGCTGCCATGCCATCCTCCCGCACATGTTCCTTGCCCACTTCGATTGGCGACAGCATTCCCATCACGCCCTGTTCCTCCAATCCGCTGCGCAGCACTTCGAGGGCCGCCAGTGCCCGCGATACATCTGTTTCTGCAGGGAGCACCGAGACGCGGATGCGTTCGAGTTGCGATCCTGTTTTCAGTGCGGCATCGAGCTCGGCAACTTCCACCTGCTCTTTGAGCAACGAAAGACGCCGCTCAAGTGACGGAAGAGCCGCCAGCAGAGGGAGCGCCGTTTCGCGCACGGTCGCCACCTGTTGCACGTGCGCCATGAGCAGCAGAACCGTGAACGCCAGCGATACCACTCCGACGAAGCCGAGCGTGATGGTAGAGCCGGCACATGCGCGCAGAAATCGCATCATCGCATGATCACGCGAAGCATGAAGGGGGAATGGAATCCGATCGTCTCATCGCGCTCGCGGCTGAATGTGGGAAAGTCACTGCGTTCGACGCCGGGCATGGCCTGCACGGCTTTCGCAAACTGCGCGAGGACCGCCATGCTCTGCAGCCCCACATTCCGCACATCGCCCTTCAGGATAATCGCCCCCTTCTCCCACACCATAGACTGGATTACCACTGCCTGTGGCTGCTCCGGCAGGAAGGTGTGTGCGACGTTCCGGAACTGCTCGAACAGAGCGAAGAATTGCGGTTGTGACATTTTTTCCTGCACGAGTGCGCCGTAGGGGGAACGATCCAGCGGCAGGATGAGGGCAAGCCGTTTGTCTTCCATGCCCCGCATGGCGGCGCGCACCTCCTGTGCGTATGCCTGCAGACGGCTGGGATCCTGGGGTACGCCGTGCAGATCGACCCGCGTGAAGCGCGGCAGCAGCAGGTACCACGAAAGGAGCAGGAGCGAGAGGAGCACCACGCTGAAGAGCGCGAATGGAAAGAGCACCCTGCGAAGCACCTCCCGCGGACCCGGGGCGAGCGGCACCTCCGCCCTTAATTTCTCGGCGATTGCGGCAGGAATTTGTGTCATAGGTTTCCGTATATTATAGCCAAAATATGGAGTTTTAGCCACTGACGATGATTTGCGTAACTGAAGAGTTGTATTCTCGTATCATCCATAGGAAACAGGGTGCTTCCGCACCTGCCCTTCGCACCGAAACGGGCGTATACTGCTTCCGTACTTTCCTCCTTCTCCCGTGGAAGATCTGCTGACAAAGCTTCGTGATCTCAAATCCGCGATCGCAACGGGGAAGGACTCTCTTTGAGGCAAAAGGCCTTCCCAAGCGCATTCAGGACCTGACGGCGCAGACAAGTGCCCCGGATATCTGGAACGACCAGAAGCGCGCACAGGCCCTCTTCACCGAACTCAAGGTTCTCAAGAAACAATGGGAGCCGATGCAGAACATTGCCGATGAGGTGCAGGCACTGCTCGAGATGACTGAAGCCGCCTCGACGGAGGAACAGATCGCGCTCACGGAAGATGTGGAGCGGCTGGAAAAGGAATGGGCCGCCCTCGAAACGCAGCTTTACCTGAGCGGAGAATTCGACGCCTTCAACTGCTACCTCACCGTGAGCGGCGGGGCGGGCGGCACCGAGGCGCAGGACTGGGCCGCCATGCTCATGCGTATGTACCTGCGATACTGCGAACGACAGAGGTGGAAGACGACCATTGTCGAGAAAACCGACGGGCAGGAGGCAGGCATTAAATCCGCCACCATCCACGTCGAGGGCGAATTCGCGTACGGCAATCTGAAGTGTGAAAAGGGAACGCACCGCCTCGTGCGCCTCTCGCCGTTCAACGCCAAGAGTCTGCGGCAGACCAGCTTCGCGCTCGTAGAAGTACTGCCGGAACTCCCGGAATCGACGGGGGTGGAGATCAATCCCTCGGATCTGCGGATCGACACCTACCGCAGCGGTGGAGCGGGCGGGCAGAACGTGAACAAAGTCGAGAGCGCCATCCGCATCACGCATCTTCCCACCGGCATCGTCGTCGCCTGCCAGAACGAGCGCAGCCAGCTCCAGAACCGCGCCCAGGCCATGAATATGTTGCGCGCCAAGCTGCTCGAGAAGGAACGGCTCGAACGGCAGGAGACAAAAGCGGAACTCAAGGGCGCCAGGCAGAGCGCCGACTTCGGTCAGCAGATCCGCAGTTACGTCCTGCATCCCTACCAGATGGTAAAGGACCTGCGCACAGATACCGAGACCAGCAATACCACAGGAGTGCTGGACGGCGACATCCAGCAATTCATTGATGCGGAGCTGAGACGAGGGAATTAAGAATGATGAATAAAGAATTATGAATGAAGAATAAGAAAGGCAAGCCGTGCATAATTCTTAATTTTTACTTCATAATTCTTCGAAAAAGCGCCCCTTGCGGAGCGCTTTCGATTCGAAAGAAAAACAGGATTTACAAGTCGCAGGCGCGGACCGTCTTGCGGCCGTTCTCCTGGGCACGCTTGGCGGCCTTCTTGAGAGCATCCTCGAGGTACTTGCTGGCGGCATCAGCGAGATCGCCGGCCGTCATCATGTCGGCAGCCTTGAGAAGCTCCTTGACCTTGGAAGCAACGACGTAGCTCATGAAATAGGGGGGAAAAAATAAGGAACGGGAGGATTCTACGCACCCCTGTTTCCCCGCTGCAAGTGCAAAAACACGTCTTTTGGGCAAATTCTCCTCAAAATTTCAATTGACCGGCATGGCCTTCCCCTGCGCAACATGTTCATGTTGATTGCGATAAACCTTGTCATATTGCCAAATGGTACGCAAAATCGATGACCAACACACTTTTCCCTGTACCGGTCACTATCGCGGATAACCAAAGAATGTCACAGCACTCCCGCGACAGTCTCCCATAGACGAAACCCGAGAAAGCTGACCACGAGGATGAATCCGAGGAGCGGGATGACAAGAGGAAACGTCGGAATCCCTTTCGGATGGGGCTCGCGGATCTTCACGCACACACAGGCGGCATTCACGAATGCGTAGACAATGAGCACGGTGAAGCTGGTGAGCTCGGCCAGCGAAACCAGTGGAAGCCAGAGCGCGAAGACGATCCCGAGTATCGACACCAGCACAGTGGCGACGACGGGAGTGTGCCTGGTGGGATGTACCCGGCTGAGCAAGCCGGGAAGCCAGCGCTGTCTGCTCAGGCCGTAGAGAATGCGCGAGCCTAAAATGACCTGCACCAGAATACCATTCGCAATGGCAAAGAGACCGATGAACGTGATGATGATGGGCGGAGAACCGGTCGTCCGCTCATAGAGGAGTGCCAGCGGTGCATCGGTTGCAGCGAGCTCCTGTGCGGGAAGGTTGAGCACCGCAACCACCGCGATGACGCAGTACAGCAGTGTGGAGGTGAAAACGGCCAGCAGGATCCCGAGCGGGAGATTGCGGTGGGGATCTTTCACCTCCTCCGCGATGTTCGCCATATCCTCGAAACCGATGAAAGCGTAGAACGCGATGAAGGCGCCCGCGAGAATAGGGGGCCAGACCGCCATGTCCGCCGGAGGAACGAGCTCGATCGCACGCATTGGGAACGTGAACAACCCTTCGCGCCCCACCCAGATGATGAGCAGGAGTCCGCCGATCTCAATGAGTGTGAAGAGGGAGGCCATAAAGGCAGATTCCCTGATGCCGTACAGGGCAATCGCCGTCGCAATCAGAACCGTGACCGCAATGACCGGGCCGGGTGCAACCGGAATAAAAACCTGCAGATACCCGACGAAGGCATTCGTCAGGACACCCACAGACACAATGGCGGAGAAGGTGACGAGCAGGCCGATGATGGTGGAAAGCGCGGGGATGCCGAACGCACGGACGGTATAGACCGCTTCGCCGCCGCTCCTCGGGTAGCGCGCCGAGAGCTCCGCGTACGAAAATCCTGTCAGCGCGGCCAGGACAGCAGCGACGACGAATGCAGCCGGTGCGAAGAGCCCGGCCTCTCCTGCCACTTTGCCAACGAGCGAGTAGATGCCCGCTCCGAGAATGGAACCCAGCCCATAGAACGTGAAGAGCGAGAGCGAGAGCCGGCGCTGGAGCTGAGGGGACATGAGAGAAATTACATACAGAATAGAGGGTCTCCGAGCGAAAAAACATGGCAGGTCAGGGAGCGACTGAGCGGCTGACACAGAAACCGAAAAATCTTCCCTCGCTGCGAGGAACGTCCGGTACAATCGGGATGCGTGGAGGGATGGCCGAGTGGTTGAAGGCGCACGACTCGAAATCGTGTAGGCCCCCAAAGGGTCTCGAGGGTTCGAATCCCTCTCCCTCCGCCAGTCTGCACCCCGCCGTACGAGACGAACGCATGACAGTGTGTCGATGCCCTGTATAATCGGGAGCAACATGCCCGAAGACCTTCCGATTCAACACAGACACCGCACTGCCCTTTTTCTGAACCGCGCACAGAACGCCGCGACCCGCGGGCCAGCCGTCACCGATCTCTCGGCGACACTCCTGCCAAGCGACATCTGCCTTGTCGAAACCACCTTTCGCATCACGCCACAGAAGAAGCCGGCTGCGCGCGCACCCCTTCCCCTGCGTTCCCGTGATCCCCAGAGCATTCTGCAGTACATCGCCCGACGCGCGTGGGCGCACCCGCAAACGAAAAAATCCGTGCAGAACGTGGCGCCTGCCGCTGTGCAATCCCTCAAGCCGCCTGCCGCTCCCCCGTCGCTCCCCCGCACGTGGGTGCGGACCAGCATCGGCAAAGCAGAGACGAAACCCGCCACGCAGCCAGCCCGAAAGAAACCCGCCCCCCGATCCTGGAAACGGCGCTGCGCCACTGGATGCACCATCGCGCTCCTCAGCGCCGTCACGCTGGAGGGCGGATCGTTCGCGGCCTACTGGGCACTCACCGGTAGCCCGCTCTCGTTTGGGCAGGCAGCCGAAGAGCAGCAACGTATAGCCGCCGAAGCCATGGTGACGGACCCCAACCTTCTCGCGAGCGGAGGGGATGGAAAATTATCACAGCTCATCGTCCATCCGTACATGGGCTACACGCGCAAGATCGACCACGTCAATAACGTCCCGGGGCAGGATTACCTCCTCGGCCTCAAGCCGCTCATCGCCGCCTCGCCCGGAACAGCGATCATCGGCATTTTCGGAGGTTCCGTCGCGGAACAATTCTCCCAGGCGGGGAGCGGCGTCCTGAAACACCTGCTCTCGCAGGATCCGCGCTTCGCCGGCAAAGACCTGGTGATCTTCACCGCGGCAATCGGCGGCTTCAAACAGCCGCAGCAACTCATGTCGCTCAACTACCTCCTCTCACTCGGCCAGCACTTCGATGCCATCGTCAACATCGACGGGTTCAATGAAGTTGCGGGGCCGTCCGTTTCAAACATCCCGAAGAATGTCTCACCTTACTACCCGAGCGGCTGGTACCACCTCGCGGGGCGGCTGCCCGATACGCGAGTGCTGGAACACATCGGTGCCGTGGCCTACAGCCGCAAGCGCCGCAAAGATGCCGCCAGCCTGATGCTCTCCTCCACGCCTCTCGGCCACAGCACAACGGCACAGTTCCTCTGGAAAGGATGGGACGGCATGCTCGCCTCCCGCGTGGCGGAATCTGAGCTGGCCCTGCTGGAGCAGCCGTCCGCCCAAGTGGATGACACGCTGCAGCGCGGTCTGCCCTACGACTACCGCGGCGACGAACAGCTGCTCGCCGATCTCGTGGAGCAGTGGAAGCGCAGCTCCCTCCTCATGCATGGGATTGCGAAGGCGGAGGGCATCCCCTACTTCCACTTCCTGCAACCCAATCAGTATGTTCCCGACACCAAGCTGTTCTCCGCCACCGAACGAAGGACCGCACTCAACGTCGAAAGCCCCTACCGTCGATGGGTCATGCAGGGGTATCCGATCCTCCGGGAAGCAGGAAAGGATCTGCAGAAACAGGGTGTGGATTTCCACGACCTGACCGGGCTCTATGCCCGGGTGCCCGAAACGATCTACAAGGACGATTGTTGCCACGTGAACACCCTGGGCAACGCCATCCTCGGCCAGATCGTCGTGGATGCCATCCTCGGTGATCGCAACCGTCTGGCACGTCTCTGAAAAAGTCACTCGTGCCGCATCTGCTAGACTGACGGCATGTCGAAATTTTCGATTTTCGCGGAACTGTGGCATTTCATGCGCGCGCGCAAGAAGTGGTGGCTCTTTCCGATGCTCCTCCTGTTGCTCCTCCTGGGCCTGTTGCTCGTCTTCGCACAGACATCACCGCTCGCCCCCTTCCTCTACACGATCATCTGATCGCCGTCTCATGACGATCCCCCGCCCCCTCGCATGGCTCTGGGAAGGCTGGAAACGTGTGAGTCATGCGATCGGACTCGCGGTGAGTGTCGTCGTACTCGCGCTGTTCTGGCTCGTCGTCATCGGATGCTATGCCATCGTCTTTCGGATCATCCGCCTCTTTCAGAAAACTGAAACGCCCGCATCCTACTGGAGGGATCTCGCGCCCGAGAACAGTGAGAGTCTTCTGCATCCGTTCTGATGGCAAAGCCCATCTTCATCCTCGGCATTTCCTGTTACTACCATGACAGCGCGGCCGTCCTTTTGAAGGACGGGGCAGTGATCTTCGCTGCGCAGGAGGAGCGCTTCACAAGAAAAAAGCACGACGAGGGCTTCCCGCAGAACGCGATTGCCGCCGCATTGCACTCCGCCGGCATCACTGCACAGGATCTCTCGGCAGTCGTCTTCTACGAAAAGCCGCTCCTCAAATTTTTCGACCGGATCATTCCCTGTGCCATCGATGTCTGGCCGCGCGGCCACGGAACCTTTCAGCGTGCCGCGCACGAGTGGCTGACGAAGAAACTCTGGATCCCGCAGCTCATCCGGAAAGAGCTGAACTACGCAGGACCGCTCTTCTTCACCCGGCATCACGAGGCGCACGCCGCCTCCGCCTTCTACCCCTCAGGGTTCCCCGATGCCGCCATCGTCACGGTGGACGGCGTGGGCGAGTGGGCAACGGCGACCATCGGCTACGGCCGGGGCACGGATCTCACACTCCGGCAGGAAATCCGCTACCCACATTCTCTGGGGCTGCTCTACTCGGCCCTCACCTACTACCTGGGATTTAAGGTGAACAGCGCCGAGTACAAGGTGATGGGATTGGCCCCGTACGGAGAGCCGAAATACATGGACCGGATGTGGAAGCTCATCGATCTCAAGAAAGACGGAAGCTTCGCGCTCAACCGCACATACTTCACCTACGAGTACGGCAATACGATGACCGGCAGGGCATTGGAAAAGTTGTTCGGGCAACCCACGCGCAAGCCGGAAAGTCCCCTCACACAATTCCACAAAGACATCGCGCGCTCGCTGCAGGAGGTGACGAACGCAGTGATGCTCCGCATCGTCCGGCACGCCCAAGAGCTCTGCCCGAGCGAGAACCTGTGTCTGGCCGGTGGCGTTGCTTTAAACTGCGTAGCCAACGGCCTCATCCTGCGCTCCGGCATCTTCAAAAACATCTTCATCCAGCCGGCTGCCGGGGACGCCGGCGGTGCGCTGGGTGCGGCACTGTTCGTGTGGCACCAACACTTCAGAGGAGCGCGGAGCGAACGGATGGAACATGTCTTCCTGGGTACGGAATACAGCAACGAGAACATCGCCTCATTCTTGCGATCCAGAGGCCTTCCCTCGGAACAACTGGATGACACGGCGCTCATCGAACGCGTGGCGTCACTCCTGGAGGGGGAAAATGCCATCGGCTGGTTTCAGGGGAGAATGGAGTTCGGCCCCCGTGCGCTCGGCAACCGCTCGATCATCGCCGACGCACGCAATAAGGAGAACTGGAAGAAGGTGAACCTGAAGATCAAATTCCGCGAGTCGTTCCGGCCCTTCGCCCCGACCGTACCCGTCGAGCGCGTAAGCGATTACTTCACACTCGACCAGCCTCCGCCCTTCGGGCTACGGCCGGCAAGTCGCGAGAGCCCATTTATGCTCCTCGTTGCCGATACGCGGACCGAGAAACGCAGCGAGATTCCCGCCGTGACACATGTGGATGGATCGGCGCGCATCCAGACGATCAGCAGAAAACAGAATGCGCGTTACTACGATCTCATCAAGGCATTCGAGCGACACACCGGCTGCCCTGTGATCATCAACACCTCCTTCAACGTGCGCGGCGAGCCGATCGTGGAATCGCCGGAAGACGCGGTGAACTGTTTTCTCAAAACACACATGGAGTATCTGGTGCTCGGCAATCACCTCCTGACGAAGACGCAGATGCCCGCTGCGCTGCTCGGAGGGACAGAGGAGTACATGCAGCGGTTTGTATTGGACTAGAATGATGTGAACCGGAACCGACAATTGACAGCCAAAAAACCATACAGCCGTTGATGGAGAAGCCCCTTCCAGATGACCCTATTGGGAGGCCTGACGCAAAGTACGATTGGGCCCCCAGAGCCTTGATTTTCGGCATAAAAAGGGTAACCTGTACAAGTTTGGAATATGTGTCCTTGTGGACTAAAACGGACGTGGTTTGAACAGGACGCGTGCACCTTCCCCCACCTGCATGGAGCCTCCCCTGGCTGGCCCCCCGAAGCGCACAGCGCGAAGGTGGGCACCATCCCTCTCCTCTCTCGTTCGCGTCTCCACCATCGCCCCTGCAGCCCGATTCCCGGCGCTCACGGATGTAAGCTTGTCGAGCTTTTTTCCTGTCGGAACCCAGTATTTCTACGGCTATCCGTCCGGTGAGCACTCGGGGTTCTTCAACGCCGTGCCGCCGTTCATCGAAGAGATCGTCGCAGCACGTGCGCTCTCGTGCGCCGGAGCGTGGGTGACTCCCGTCGTCTTCGCCTCAAGTATCGACCCGCTGACGCAGGAAATCCTGCGGGAGGATCTCGGTATGGCGCCGGCACGCCGGCAGCCGATCGTTCTGCCAAGTACGATCAATGAAACTCTCTCCGGCCCTCAGCGTAACCGCTCCATCGTGCGCGCCCTCTCGGGCATCCTCGCGCCGAAGAAATTCGTCATGGCCCAGCCCTACATGGACACATGTCTGCAGACGCGCTTCGCCCTGCCCCCCGCCCTCACGTTGTGGCTCAATGATAAGGTGAATATGCCGCGCTACGTCCCGCCTGCATTCCTGCCCGAACGCTACGCGGAATGCGCCAACGGCCGCGCATTCGCCGCTTCTCCCTCCACGTTCCCCACTCCCTGTGTCGTGAAGGTCTCCTCTTCGAGCTCGGGCGACGGGGTGCGTATCTGTCGCACTGAAGAAGAATTGAGGAATGCGCAGAGGGAATTTGCGAAGGTGAAGACAGGAATCATCGTCGATGAGCACGTCGAAGCCGTGCGGAATTTCGGCATTCAATTCGGCATTCCTTCAGATCCCGCGCAGGAGATCGAGCTCATCGGCGTGAGTGAACAGCTCACCACGCCCGAAGGCGCCTTCATTGGAGGACTGGTGGACCCCGATAACCTCTTCGCACGGATTGATGGAGTCAATGACTTGTTGCTCCACCACGTTCTCCCGGCCGTGCGCGAGATGGGATGGTACGGCATAGGAGGTTTCGACGTGCTCGTAGACAGCCGGAACCGCTTCTTCATCGTCGACCCGAATTTCCGCATGACAGGCATGACCGCGTTCCTCTGCACCGCCCGCAACGGGACAGTGCGCAAGTGCATGGCGAGCTTCGTCGGAACATTCGAGGGAAACCGCACGGATTTCGTGCGGGCAATCGCCCCCCTAGCCCGGCCGGGTGCCCGTCAGCGTCTGCACATTGTCGCACTCACGCACCGCAATGGCACTTTCCGCATGAGCGCGGCTCTGCTCTTCGGCCGGGATGAGGAACACGAGGTGCCCCGCCTCGCCGGGGAATTTCTCGCACTCGGCCTCCAGTCGCGCGCTCTCGAGAGGCTCAAGCGCAACGGGCGCGAACACTATCCGGATCTGCCCGGGGCTTCGGTGTGAGAAGATACAACACATGTGTGCGGCTCTGCGCCCGGATCTTCACAAACATGTGGCATACAGAGCAGGACGTGGCGCACTGAAGACCCAAGAGGCCTACAATTTGGTCCTTTGCTTCTCTATGCCCTTTCCGACCGCCGCGCCCGGCAAAAGACGGAAAGGTTTGCGACATGCGATACACTTCTCCCATGAACTTCCCCATCGAACTCCCGCCGCAAACGCTCGCCCTCGCCGTGGAATTGAAAATTCTGCCGGAGGATATTGACGAATTCTTCACGCGCGGAGGCGGACCCGGCGGCCAGAAGATCAACAAGACCGCGAGTTGCGTCGAACTCACCCACCGCCCCACGGGAACCGTCGTCCGCGTGCAGCGCTTTCGGGAGCAGCACTTGAATCGCATCGCGGCCTACAAATTGCTCATCGAGAAACTGGAGGAGCACATCAAAGGGGCCGCCTCAAAGCGGCAGCAAGAGATCTTCAAGCTCCGCAAGCAGAAGCAGCGCCGCTCACGGCGATCCAAAGAGAAGATGCTGAAGCAGAAACATCACCGCAGCAGCGTCAAAGAGCAGCGTCAAAATGCCCTGCACCGGTCACTCGAGGAGCTGGGGCACTAAACGGCCTTCCCTGCCTGCAGTCTCTTCGCCAGCGTGCGCAGGTAACTCGCGGCAATCTTGATCGTGCGGTAATGACCCGTAGCGGGGTCGTACACGCGCTTCTTTTGGATGTTCGCCTTGAACGTTCGACGGGTGTGCCGCATGGAGTGGCTTCGGGTGTTCCCGAAGGTCGTCTGCTTGCCGGTTTTGACGCACCGTCGTGCCATTGCCGGCAAAGAGTACTGAAAGATGACAGCAGGCGCAAATGCTTTCCTCCTCTTTTCCGCTAGACTGGCCGCATGCTCTCAAGCTTTTTAAGTCCGCCGTTTCTGATCTCCATCCTCATTGCCATTTCGGTGCACGAAGCAGCCCATGGCTGGATGGCCGCCCGTCTGGGTGATCCCACGGCACACAATGCGGGGCGCCTCACGCTGAACCCCATTGCGCACATCGATCCGATGGGCGCACTCATGTTCCTCATGGTGGGATTCGGCTGGGCGAAGCCAGTCCCCGTGAACCCTCTCTACTTCCACCGCCCCAAACGGGATACGGCGTTGGTCTCGCTTGCGGGACCCGTGAGCAATCTGCTCCTCGGCAGTCTCGCGTTCTTTGGGTTGGTCCTGATCCTTCGCGGCGAGATCGGAGGATCGGCCTTCGGCCTCCTGACCGTGGGTGCAAATAGGTCGGTGCTCGAACAACTGCTCCTGCAGATCCTCGGCAGCTCCGTCTTCATCAATTTGGGCCTTATGGCGTTCAACCTGCTGCCCATCGCACCGCTCGATGGATCGAAGGTCCTGCACATCTTCATCCCACTCCAGTATGAAGATCAGTACGAAACCTTCATGCAGCGGGGTCCCATGATCCTGCTCTTCCTCATCCTCGCAGGCGTGTTCCTGAATGTCCCGCTGCTCTCGGGATGGGTGTTCGGCATCGTGAATGCGACCCTCAGGACGCTCCTCTTTCTCGCATCACCACTGCTCTAGCATCCAAGGCCGGGGATCTAAGGGCAGAGAAGCCGGACGCATCCGGGGAGCGATAGTTCCCGTCCGGCGCTTCAGGAGTGCGAGCACGCTCACGCCCTGACGGTACGGGCGGCCTCTTTTTTCCCATGCCCGCACGATGCGCCGTGCCTCACCGCCAAAAATCCATCGGAGGAGTGCATTGACGGGAGCGGATGGGAGCGAGAGATCGGTTTGCCCGGGCCCGAGAGAGCGGCCGCGCAATCGGCTGAAGAGGCGCGAGAGTTTCGCGATGGGGTGCAAACGCGCGTTGAGAGCGGAGCACACGCATTCCTCCACCGAAAGACCCTCCCAGAGCATGCGAAAGCGCGGCAGGCTGTAGCGGCGCTCATGCTCGAAACCCCGATCGTGCGGTCCCCAGAGCTCAGGATCACCGGGCGCCATCATGAGCAGGTAGGCACCGGGCTTCATGGCCGCAAGGAGCTGCGAGACTAAGGAAAAATCATCCTGCACATGCTCCAGCACATCGAGAAAGAGCACGGCATCCGCGCGCTCCAGAAGGTCGCGGCAATCCTGCGGGGCGTATCCGTGACGGAATTCGATGCCGGGAAAGCGCTGCCGGGCGAACGATACGGCATCGAGAGAAGGATCAATACCCACGCACGTGTACAGACGGTTGAATGCAGCCGTGTTCCCTCCTGTTCCGCACCCGACATCCAGAATGAGGCGCTCGCGGAAAGGCGGCAGCACCCGCGTGAGGAGAGCGCGAAAAATATCGCGGCGCCCCAGAAACCACCAGTGACGCTCCTCGAGATCGGCATGAACCTGGAACTGCGGCAACTGCATCACACAAGCCGGGAAGATTGCAAAATTCGCTCCATCCGCGCATCCCAGGCGACATGGGCAATGAGGGTGCGGCGCTTCTCTTCGTTGATTCTGGGATGTGAGCATGCCTCTTCGATTGCCGCAGCCAGCGCAGGCGCATCGCCCGCCGGAAAGAAATGGACGAGGGAGGGATCGATCACCCCCCGCAGCGGCGGCAGATCGGCACACACGGTCGGCTTGCCCGCAGCGAGGTACTCGAACACTTTTAAGGGAGAGGTGTCGCGCAGGAAGAACGGATGCAGCGAGGCGGGAGCGGGGTACACGCATACATCGGCAGCGGCGAGGATGGAAGGGACGCGGGCATTGGGGACCGGGCCCTCGAATCGCACATTCTCATCGCTCAGACCAAGTTGCCGGGCAATCGTCCGGTAGCGTTCCACCTGATCGCGCGGACCACCTATCACCCAGCAGAAGATTCCCTCTCCTTCCTTACCTACCTTACCTACCTGACCTACCTTACCTTCCTTACTTCCCTCACCTCCCTTCAGAATCGCAACGGCTTCGAGCAATTCTCTCACTCCTTTCTCAATCGTCCCCCGCGTGACGAGCGACCCCACGTACACCGCAATCCTACGATCGGGAGGCAGTTGCCATTCGCGACGCGCATCGGCCGATGACAGAAGATGCGCAAAACGCTGCGGATCCACACCGTCGCCCTCTGTCACCACCTGCTCAGGATCGATCCCCCATGCGATGAGCGCATCGCGCATGGGAGTGGTGAGGCAGACAACGAGACGGCATTGACGGCATGTGCGAACGAATGCCGCAGTACGCAACGGAAGCGTGTGGAGCTCCAGAATCACAGGCATGCCGGTGGCGAGCAGAGAAGGCGCGAGCCGCGGCGAGCGCGTGTAGAGCAGATCCGCAGGATGCGAACGCAGAAATATGCGCAGAGCCCGCTCGTAGGAGCGCATCGTGAAGAAAAAAGCGAGCGGACCGGGGATCCACCGGGCGTTGAGTGCGTCGAACACGGGCAGGCGCGTCACGTCGAATGTTTGCTGCAGACCATAGTAGGAACGCGGGTCTTTGCGCACCGTGCCGTGCACGTCAGGGGCCACGACCGTGACGGAGTGACCGAGCCGCGTCATCGCCGCACACACCTGCGCGATCTGGTGGCCGTGCGCTTTCTCGGTGGGGAAACGCGCCTGTGAAATATAGGTGATCCGCATGGAATCAGAAGAGGTGCTCGACGGCATAGGCGAGAAAACGCGGGGCCGAGAGGAATTTTTCGAACGCGTAGCGCGCTGAAACCTGCATGGTGAACCAGCGCTGATCGGAACAGGTGGCCCAGAAATCCGCCACGATCTCGTCGATGCGCAGAAGATCGGCAATGTGAATCTGCAGAATAAAGGAGGAGTACTCGACGATGCCCTCGAGCGGCAGGCGCACATCGGTATTGAGTAGAATCGGCACGCGCCCGAGACTCAGCGCTTCGTAGAAGCGCAGCGAGTAGTTGCCGTCGCCCCGTATGCAGAGCACGAAATCGGAGGCCAGCATGTTTTCGATGTACTCGCGGCGCGCCAGAGCTGGATCGAGACGGATCGTCTTGGCATGTGCGGAGTGGCTGGAGCGCAGGAGGAAGTTTGTCTGGATGCACCTGCTCCGCGCGAGGGATGCGAGAGCGCGACGACGGAGCCAGAGCCCCTTGATGAAGGAGCGGCTCTGCGGGTAGCCGGAAAGAAGCGCCCAGGCCTCATGCGGCAGCGCCTGCAGAAAAGACCCGATGGCGTTCTTCGTATTCTTGTACTGCGCCCATCCGCAGAACCCGATGACGGGGGGCGCATCCGTCTTGTCACGAACAAAGAGGCCCTTCCCCTTCAGGTCCTCCGCATAGGCCGGCATGATGTGCTCGTCCTCGCGAAGCTTCGATTCGTACTGCGAGGTACGGAAGGCGATGGCATTGTCGAGTGCGACCGGACCCGTGCCGTCCCCGTGCCAGAAGGTGATGATGCGCTTGTTGTGCCGCGCGGCTGTCGTCTGGCACCGCTTCAGATACTCCGCGCGGTCCGCGACCGACGGATAGTTGTGCGGAAGCAGGTGCACATCGGCACGCGCGGGATCCGTCTCGATCGCAATGAGAGGATCTTTGAGATCGCGGAACGCCTCTTTCTGGAAGAGTTGGCGTGTGGGCAGATCCTCTGGCAAGTTCGGCAGGAGGAGAGGAACCAAGGGGACCCCCGGCAGCCGCTCGAAGTAGACGCGCTTCACGTCGGCCAGTATAGGCTGGTGGAAAGCGGAAATCTCGCTTAGAAAGAGGAAATACCCTATGATAAAACTCCATCATGAAAAGCTTCATCGACAAGTATTACCGCTACATCCGGCCCCTGCGACCCCTCTACGGGTGGATCGTGGATACCAAAAGCAGACTGCACTGCTCGCAGAGAGCAGAGGAGTGGAAACAGAGAGGCTTTCGCGGCGCAAAACTGGATGTGTGCGGGGGGAGGAATCCCTACAACGAGCAGGAGTACCTCAATGTCGACATGGTCCCTTTTCCCAAAGTGGATTTGGCGTTCGACATCACGCAGCGTTTTCCCATCGAAGACGGGGTGATTGCAGAAGTGGTATCCGTCGCGACCTTGGAACACCTGCGCAGAGCCCAAGTGGATCACGTGCTCCGGGAATTTTTCCGCATCCTCGCACCGGGCGGGCTCCTCCAGGTCTCGACACCCGATGTCGAAGCGTTGGCCCGCGCCATTCTGGACCATGAAAATATCGAGCTCGTGAACCAGTACCTGTTCGGCAAGTTCAAATCTGATGCGACCGAACGTGAAGACCTGCACAAGTGGTTCTACCCCGCCGGCCAGATGATCGGGCTGCTGCAGAGCATCGGATTTGTTTCTGTGCGACAGGTTCCCATGACCATCTCCCTGCACGACCCGCGCCTGAATTACCTCATCGAGGCCGTGAAACCTTCGTAGGCGTACAGCTTTCCCCTGCTTTCCCATCCCGCGCTCGTACGACCAGCTCCTCGGCCCCGCCTTCAAATGGAACAGCCTCCGCTTCGCTGTCCGGACCGCATTGCCAACTCTCTGGTACTACATAACTCGCCCTGCTCTGCCTCCATCTGGCGAACCGGTTCCAATCACTAAAATCCCTGCAATGGAACAACCGCGCGAAGCGCTGGGTGGCTCTGCCGGGACCCAGCGCTGGAGCGCAACCACTCAGGGAAAGGATGGTGCGTGGAAGGAAAACCGCAGGTTGTCCTTCCACGAAAAACCGGCCCTGTGCACGATGAATATTTTGCCGCCCATGATGACGGTGTGGTACCACTTTGCGAAGAAGAATATCGGTGACGGAGCGGACATCGCGATCTTTGATTGCACAGGCAGGCTCGATCCGAAGGAATTTCCAGATGCGCGCGTACTGCCCTTTCTCAATTTTTACGCGGCAACGAAGGGGAATGAATTCATCCGGCACATTGCGCGAAACCGCCGCATCGCCTGGATCTGCGATGACGACATGTTTCTGATGAGCGATACATGCCTGCACATCCTCCAACGGGAATTTGCCGTGTCCGGCACGGCCTCCGTGAGTTTTCGGCCGCGTGAGTGGTGGGAATTCGATTTTGACGGAAAGCGCGTCCAGCCAAGCAGCAGCTACTGCCTCGCCGTCGACCGCGAGATCTTCATGCATGAGAAACTATCGCTCTCACCGGCACCGGATAACCCGCATCCAGCCCTCCTCACCCGTCCCCCGCGCCGCTACGACACTTTCGACAAAGCTAATGAAATTCTTCTCAAGAAAAACTACCGCTGCGCGATCGTATCCCCCAAGGAACGCCAAAAGTGCGTCGCGGAATTCAGCGGACTCAGCGGAGCCGTCATGCTCCTGTACCACTTCAGAAGCCCGCAACAAACACTGGGCTACTTCCGCTCGGCTCCGCCTGATCGCTGGAGCGGGAACCTGCTCTTCGGGCTCATGAGCGCCATGCTTTCGGTCTGCACGATTCAGGATCTGTACGCAAAACTGAAAGGCCGTCCCTATCCGCTCCCTTCTCTGCCAAAACGCAACGAGCTGCTGCAGATCGTGGAGGAGCGCCGTCCGTTCATCCGCCCTGACCAGACGCTGGAGGCAGTGGAAAAAACGAGTGCCCGGTTGCACGCGGCGTTATGAAACGAACGACGCTGCGCACGCGATACTCCCGCATATTATTTTACAGAGAGATCCATCCCCAAGAGTTTCCACGCGTCGCCTTCGCGCGCGTACTTCAAGTTGAAAAGCATCTTCGTCGCCTCGATACGGTAGAACCCCTGCAAAGTCAGAATGTTTTTCTCGTCGATGGAAGGCTGTGCATTGAACGTGGGCAAGCCGGATGTGATGGACTTCTGCACCTCGCGGCCGAAGGGCATGAACCCCGCGAAAGCCTGTGCGATTTTTTCGGGCGTGGTCTGCCTCTGCCAGATAGCGGAAATATTGCCGTAGAAGCCTGCGAAGTCTTTCTGGGTGAGCGCGCGGGCAAAATCCCCCATCGTCCTGTTGACGAGCGCCGTCTCTTCCTCGCGACTGGGAAGCGGCAGAGCGCCCTGCGCAGACGGGCTCTGCGCCTGCTGCCCTGAAAGGCTGAACCAGCCACTCCATACCGCAATACCAACACTCACGATTGCAACGAGGACAACGACCGGCAGGATGATCTTCCAGTGGCGGAACATTCAAGGGGAGAGGAAAAGCAGACCCAGATTCACCGCGGGCACTCCCGCAAAAGCACCATAGTCCTCGGCATACTCTGTGTCACAAATAAGGGAACGAAATCCGTCTCGCCCTGCTCGATCTCGTAGGCGGGGCATCCCTCCGTAAGATCGCGCACAACGGTGAGATCCGGACGGAACACCGTAGTCTTCCAGGTGTGGTAATTCGGCTCCCTCACGAAAACGAAGGCTCCCTGCGGCGCGTGCGCATTGATGTAATCGCGTGCGACGGAAATGCCATAGAGACCTTCGGGGGAGAGGTGCAGATCCGCCGGAAAATGACCGATCGTCCGATCTGCCCAGGCGTTGCACGCCCCGTACGAATAGAGACAGAGCGCACCGGCATTCAATACGACGATCAGAATCCCGATAATAACAAGCAGCACCCGTTCCCGGGTGCGGTGGCATCGAAACAAATCTATGACCCCCATCGCCCCGAACCCGAGAAAGATGGGATACGCGGGGAACGCGAAGCGAATGCCTCGCACCCACCACAGGAGTGCGAGTGCGCCCACTGCCGTCATGCCAAGGAGAAGCAGCGGCTGCCGGCGGCCATGCCGGATCACGCCCCAGAGCCCCAGGAGGAACAGCACCGGAAGCACATTATGAAAAGGGCCGATGTAGTACAGCACGTTGCGGAAAAGCAGGAACCAGATGGAACGGACTTCCGACCGGTACTCGATGCTGTACGCCGTGTGGAACGGGTTGCCGAAGACGAACGCATTGCGCAGGAACCACAGACCGAAGAGCGCTGCGGCGAACGTCATCCCCGCCCAGAACCACGAAGAGCGCAAATGCTGCGGACGCCTGAAGAATACGAACAGGGGGTAGAGAGCATAGAGCAGTACGCCGTTGTAACGCGTGAGGGAGGCCAGCCCCAGCAGGATCCCCGCGAGCACATACAGGCGCGGACGCTCCCCTGCAGCGAT
This sequence comes from Candidatus Peribacter riflensis, assembly GCA_001430755.1. GTDB lineage: Bacteria > Patescibacteriota > Gracilibacteria > Peribacterales > Peribacteraceae > Peribacter > Peribacter riflensis. The sequence continues at coordinate 928,399 of CP013062.1, forward strand.
GAATGCGGCCAGCGAGCCCAAGAAGAGAGACGTGAACAGCAGATCGGCGGATCCCATCTGCATCATGAGCACAAATCCGTGGTGAAAGAGGACGAAGACAACCGCAAGGAGTGCTGTGCTGCGCGAGAACGCGCGCTTCAGGAGGATGTAGGTCGTGAGCAGAACCCCCATCGCGGCGAGCAGCGTCGAAATTTTCATGCCCACCTGCGCAGAAGTGAGCCACACGAAGGGATATGAAACAAACGCGTGCAACGGCAGATGTTTGGCATACGGAACGCCGTCGAAGACATACGTCCCATGACGCCATAAGCTTTCGCCGAGAAGCGCGTACATCGTCGTATCACTCATGATGGGGAGCTTCAGCCCCGGCAGCCAGAGAAGAACAAGCACAGCCGCAATGACTGTGCCCATCGCCAGCCGCGCCATCGGCCATCGACAATCAGTCTTCATGATCATGATGGTAACGCATCCCGATCTGCGATGGAGCCGCCAGCGAGATGCCTGATACGAAGCCCCCAGAGCCGCAGGATCATTGCAAGGTACTTAAGACCGCGCTTGAAGAGCACACGCAGGTTCGGTGCGGTCTTGGATTCCCCCGTCCTGCGCACCGCATTGATGTACGGAATCTCGACGAAGGAGAACCGGAGCCACATGGCCCGCATGATGAGATCCATGAAGTACTCGCCGTAGTCGCCCGTAAGCCGGATGGAGCGAAAGACTTCCCGCCGCACGGCAATGAAGCCGCTCGTGTAGTCGCGAAAGCGCGGCGTGAGCGCGATGCGGAGCACAAGATTGAGGCCCCGGCTGAGCACCGTGGCAAGAAAGGATTCGTTGGGGGAAGAGAGCGTTCCCTGTTTTGCGCTTCCGCCTGTGACGAAACGCGATCCCACTGCAATGTCGAATCCCTCGCGGATCTTTTGCAGGAGCTCCGGGATCTTTGCGGGAGGCATCGAAAAATCACAATCCATCCAGACGATCGTGTCTCCGTGGGCGAGCTCGATGCCGCGCCACAGACTCTTCGTAAGCCCGCGATCCGCCATGCGCGTTTCGAGACGCACCCCGGGAAGGCGGCCGGAAGCGATGACCTCCTGAACCAGCTGCGACGTGCCATCCGGGGAATGATCGTCCACCACGATGATCTCGTGCGGGAGGGTGATCGCACGATCAATCGCCTCGATGAGCGGAACGATATTTCCTGCTTCGTTGTAGGTGGGCAGGATGATGGAGACGAGGGCGATATCAGACATGAGCAATATCATGAATGGCGGAGATCACTGCAGCGATCTGCTCTTCGGTGAGCGCGAGCCCGGAGGGGAGGTAGAGCCCCCGCTCTGCGATATCTTCCGTCACGGGGAACGGACCCTGTTCAATCCCAAGAGCACGCATCGCCGGCTGCGCGGCGCAGGAGGTGAAAAAATCACGCGTGTCGATGCCGCGTTTTTTCAGTGCTGCCCTGAAGGCGTCGCGCGTCATGCCAAAGGAATCTTCCACGAGTACGGCGTACATCCAGTACACGTTCTTCGCCCATTCCCGCGTGACGGGAAGACGCAAACCCGGAATATCCTTGAGCCCCTCTGCATAGCGCTCTGCCATCCACTGTTTCTTCTGTAGAAATTCGGCAATGTGCTGCATCTGCCCCAGACCCAAGGCCGCCTGCAGGTTCGTCATGCGGTAGTTGAATCCGACTGTCTCGTGCACGAAGCGTTTCTTCGGGGAATGGGCGAGGTCTTTGAGGGAGCGAACGCGCGCCGCAATGGCATCGTCATCGGTGACCACCATGCCCCCCTCCCCCGTCGTGATGATCTTGTTACCATAGAAGCTGAAGGCATTCACCGTGCCCATCGTGCCGCAGAGCCGATTCTTGTACGCGGCACCGTGCGCTTCGGCGGCGTCTTCAACGACGGCGATATTCCGCTCGCGCGCGAGGGCGAGGATCGGATCCATATCGGCGGGGTGCCCGTAGATATGCACGGGCATGATCGCCTTTGTGCGCGGCGTAATCAGGGCAACGAGCTTGAATGGATCGAGAGTGAACGTCTCGGGATCACAATCGACAAAGACCGGTCGCGCTCCGGTGTGGAGCACCGCGAATGCCGAGGCGATCATGGTGAAATCCGGCACGATCACCTCGTCGCCCGGACCGATCTCCAGTGCCGCGAGAGAAAGATGGAGCGCCGCCGTGCCACTGGTCGCCGTGATCGCATGTTTGACTCCTAAATAACGGGCGAATACCTCTTCGAACTCCTGAATGTACCTGCCTGCGGATGACACCCACCCCGTGTCGAGTGCATCGAGCACGTACTGCTTGGCCTCGGCCGGGATGACCGGCTCATTCACGGGAACGGTCATCATGAGACGTCACGGAAAACTTTTGCCTGCGCGTCACCGGGGTACGGACCCTGCTTCACCTCGATGAAGCGCGTCGGTTTGAGCATCGAAACGGTGTGACCGCCCGCGAGAAAGAGCATGCAATCACCGTCAGAGAACGCCTCTTCGGCGACGACATTCCAAGCATCATCGAAGATGGTGACTTTCATCTCGCCACGCTCGATGTAGAGGAACTCCGCCGCCTGGCGGGATTCCACCGTGATGCCCGGGTGCCGATGGGGCCGGACACTGTGTCCGGCGGGGCGCTCGAACATGCCAAATTGAAAGGCATCGTTCTGCGAGGTGAAGAACTGCGAGGTATCGATACTAATGCCCTTGCGCACGAAGATGGCAAGCGTGCGTCCCTGGCTCTGGACAATGCGGAGCGGATCCATGCCCGCATTGTACTGCAAAGTATGCGAGGCAAGCGGAAAAAATCGGCTCCGGATTGCCGGATCCCGCCGGCTCTGACAAGCTAGGGCATACTCAATACTGCCCATGAAATCCGCGAGGCTCAAGATGATGCGCTGGCTCCCGGAGGGACTGCTGCTCGCTGCGTTCCTGTACTTCGCGTTGCGAGAACTCGGCACGTTCCCGGCTGCATGGGCGGATGACAGCCTCTTCATGCTCGTGGCGAAGTCGGTCGCGCAGGGGCGCGGGTACGCGCTGCCCATCCTCGGATACGACTGGGCGCATCCCACCATCCTCGCCGTCGGGCCCACGCTCATCTACCCGGTCGCGCTTGCCATCAAGCTCTTCGGTTTCTCCGTCGCAGCAGCCAGAATTCCCATGACGCTGTTCCTGCTCGGCACAACGGTAGTGACCTACCTCTACGTTGTGCGCACGTTCAATCGCACTGCCGCCCGGTGGACTGCTGCCCTCTTCATCTCGTTCTCCGCATTCATCAACACAGGAAAACCTGTCCTCGGGGAAATTCCGGGGTTCTTCTTCCTCATGCTGGGGCTCTTGCTCATGCAGCGCGGAAGCATGTCTCTGCGCTCCGCCGTGATGACTGGCATCGCATTCGGGCTCGCCGTGATGACGAAACTTCCCTTCGGGCTCATTCTGCCCGCTCTTGCTGTGGCATGGATTGTCGCCGCATTCAGACGCAATAGAGATGAAAAACGATTCCTCCTTGTAGCAACAGTGAGCACTGCAGGCGTCGCGCTCATCGGATCGTACTGGATGGGTATTCTCGAACCGGGATTCCTGGATGAGATACGCATCTTTCTCTTCGAGAGGAAAAGTGTGGTCCCCGCAGACCGGTTTGTGCCGATCATCGCACGCCCGCAAGAACTGCTCCGCATGCCCTATGCGCATTATGCGCTCACGGTCATTCTCGCACTCGTCGGCTGGTGGTCGGTGCGCTCGAAGGTGCGGGGTTCCCTTTCTGTCATCCTGTTTTTTGTCGCAACCCTCTTCACCCTTTACTGCTTGAACGGTCCGGGCTGGTATCGGGCACTTCTGCCTGGGACATTGCTCCTGCTGCCATTCGTGCCCGCAGGAGCCCGCGCGCTCCTCGGCAGGTATGGCTCCTTCGCACTCCTGGGGCTCATGGTGCTCCTGCAGGGGCACTGGCAATTCACGTACCGGGGCGCGTCCACCTCCCCCGAAGCGATCCTTGCAGCACAGGTACTGGAGGATCAGTGGCAGAATCGCGACTTGGTGATCCTTTCGCCTGAAGTTTTTGTGCGACTCCCGGAAAATGCCCGCTGGCTCTTCTTCTCGGAAGAATTGCGGGACGTAGAGCGCCAACCGCCCGCGCTGAAACAACGGATCGAGCAGACGAAGTGCCTCCCGGTCTTCAGAAAAGAAAGCCACGAAGATCTGGAGAGAAAAAAGGGGGCTTACCTCCCGGTCAGCGGACGTTACGTCGTATTTCCGGCCCCATCCGACTGCCCATGACCATGAAAATCCTCCTCCGCCATCTGCCGCAATTCTCCCTCTATGTCCTGAGCGGCGGAACGGCTGCCATCGTGGACTTTGGAACGTACGCCATTCTGATCCGTCTCGGCGTCTGGTACATCATCGCGACGGTGGCGAGCGGCGTTCTGGGATTCGCCACAACATTCCTGATGAATAAGTACATCGCATTCAGGAAGAAGAGTGATTTCTTCAGGCACCTCTTCCGCTTCTTCATCGTGGATATGGCAAATATCCTTGTGGGTGCGATCGCCCTCTACATGCTGGTGGATGGATTGGGGACGGAAAAACAGGTGGCGAAACTCCTGACGATGGGCATGGTCGTTCTATGGAATTTCTTCATCTACAAGTTCTTCGTCTACGTATGACGAAGACCGTTTGCGCCTTCGGCTACTTTGACCTCGAGGGACAGCGCTCTTGGGTGATCCGGAAGGGATTGGAGGAATCTGGATGCACCGTGTCCCTCTGTCGGACCGACGCGCGCGGCTTCTGGCCGAAAGTGTGCGACCTGCGAAGAAAGTGGAAGAGCCTCGACGGCGCAACTGACGCCCTCTATGTCGTGTTCCCCGGCCACTACCTGATGCCACTCGCCTGGTGGCTCGCGCGCAGAAAGAGCATCCCTGTAATCCTCGATGTCTTCATTTCGCTCTACGAAACGGAAGTCGAAGACCGGGCCCGTATCAGCGGGTGGCATCCGAAGGCGTGGATGTTGTGGCTGATTGATTGGATGGCCTGCGCGCTCGCGAACGTGATCCTCATCGACACTGAGGAGCACCGGGATTTTTTCGTGAGGCGCTACCGCATCCCGCGTGAGAAATTCCTCGTGATCCCCGTCGGTTGCAGGACGGACATCTTCACACCGCGGGCGGCTCTGCAGGAACAGGGATCGTTCCTCGTCCGTTTCCACGGCTCGTTCATACCCCTGCACGGCATCGAGGTTATCCTCGGTGCGGCCCGGGAACTGAAGGACGATGACGTCATGTTTGAACTCGCTGGAAAAGGGCAGACACTCAGAGTAATGCAGGAAGGTGCGGAGGGAATCGCAAACGTCCGGTTTGCGGGGATGAAGACACTTGGGGAAATCCCAGATTTCATCGCGGGAGCGGACGCGTGCCTCGGTATCTTCGGAACCGGAGCCAAGGCCCGGCGCGTAGTTCCCACCAAGGCTTTCGAAATCATTGCGATGGGTAAACCGCTCCTGACCGCACGAACTCCTGCCTCCGAGCGGATCTTCCGGGACCGGGCGAGCGCACTGTTGACCACGCCCGGCGATGCGCATGATTTGGCAGAGAAGATCCGGGAGCTCAAAACAAACTCCCATCTCGCCGACTTGATCGCGCAGAACGGTCGAGCCCTCTTCCTCGCACAATTCCAGCCCCGCACAGTGGTGGAACCGCTTATGGCCTGGCTCCGTTCACGCTAAACAGCACCCAATTGCCCGCATCCTCCTCCACTTTCGTCAGCGGAACCTTGAGGCGCTTCACGTCCCACTCCGGTTTGCGCCGCACATCCCACAGCACGTACTGCACACCGTACTGTTTCAGCGCAGCCCCGGGATCGGCATCGACCGCTGCACACTCGCGCTCCACCAGCGCCACTTCGCGCTCCCGTGCATCCGTTCCGCGGTTGGCCGCGTTCGCGTCGGGCCACACCAAATGGATCTGTTCGGGGATTCGTCGCTGCTCATTTGTGAGAGGCCCCTGCGTGATGCAGTAGCGCCGGGCAATCTCCTCATGTGGCATCAGGGCACTCTCGAGGTAGATGGAGGTGAGGATATCGTGATGCGTTTCAATGGAGACGAACCCGGATGTGGATTCATCCGAAAGAATGACGGAGCGAGGCAAGCGGTCTAAGACCGGCAGGAGAGTGACAAAATGCTGTTCCGTAAAATGCGTATGATTAATGACGAATTGTTTATAAACATGGCGGTTATCCCACGTCGTGCCGCTCAGCATTACAGCTCCGCAGAGGAAAGGAATGACGAGCCTACGACTGAAGAAGAGGGATCCTAAGAGCAGGGAACAGACGGCCCCCAGTGCGATCGCGAAAGTGAAATGGGAGACGAAGGCGATGACATGGCCATGAAGGAGCTGCTGGTGCATGCCGATCCACACGGCCACGGGAACGAGAATGGCATACCGGTGGCTTCCGCGGAGCTTCGGGAACCGCCACGCAGCCATGAGCAGACCCAGGGACATGCCGAGAAAGAGGATGGAGTAGACCCAGGATTCGGGCCGGCGCATGAGGTACATCCCCTGGCGAAAGGCGACCTGCTCGTAGAGTGGATGTTGCATGAGGTGCAGGATGCGCACGGCAAAGAACCCCGCGACGACAAGCCCCACACTGATAAGAAGCAGGAGCATACCGAAACGCGAGTGACGAATGGACTGCCTTGGACGCATGCGCCACCACGCGATGGCCTCCCACACGAACAATGCGCCCACATAGCTCCAGGCGATCATCCAGCTCCACAGGTATACGCCAACAAGTGCGCCGAGCAGGGCTCCCCCAAGCACGGCAAAGACTATTTTTCTCCGTTCGAGCGCCAGCATCATCAACAGAATGGTGATGAGGACCAAGAGGAAACTCGTGCGTTGGTGTACGGGGCGGTTGAGCGAATAGAGGAGAGGCACAACGAAGAGAAAAACACCGGCAAGAGAACGCGGACGGGAAAATCCGGTAAGACGAAAGAAAGCGAAGAGCGCGAAGAAGAGGAGTATGGGAATCACCGAATCCATCACCTGGGCGACGGTCGCCGCCCGCCATCCTGTCCACCCGAAAAGCAGGCCCTCCACCTGCTCGATGGGCGCCAGATGCATGCCGGGCATGTAGGGGTCTCCCAGATACGGCTGTGCGGACTGTTCGGGCCGGCCAGTGAGCGCCTCCTCGATGCGCGCGAGGTACTGGTACTCATCCGAATTGAGGTGCACGAGAATCCCCTGCGACTCCGGCTGCATCAGGTACAGAAACTGCGGTACCTGCAGAAACGCCCCCAGCAGGAGCGCGCAACCGGAAACAATGAGGACCCACTTCGTGCGATCGGCCATGAGAAGAGAATATCAGATTCTCACAGTAAACCGAGCCGGACCCTGAGCATCATGAGTAACCCCTTCCAGGCGTCAGAGAAACGGATTTTCTTTCCCTCCTCCACGGTGCGGGGATGGTACGAAATGGGCACCTCGATGACGGGAATGCCGCGCTTCAGGCACTTCGCGCTGATCTCCGCCTCCATTTCAAAGCCGTTCGACCGGAGGGCGAGGGATTGAAAGATCTCTATGGGGAGCAGCTTGTAGCAGGTGTAGGAATCGGTGACGCGCTTCAAGAAGAGCAGACTGAGCATGGCGCTCAATACCTTATTGCCCCACAGAAAACGCTGATAGAGGCAGGGGTTCGGCTTCAGAAATCGTGAGCCGAAGACGGCACACCCCGGAGCGGAAAGAGCTTTCTGAAGCAGCAGAGAAATTTCGGCAGGGTCATACTCCGTGTCCGCATCCTGGATGACCACGTAGCGGGCGCGCACGTGCGCAAGGCCCATGCGGATCGCATCGCCCTTGCCACCATTGGGCTTGGTGATGACTTGATCCTGTGGGCGGGCCAGGCGGCGGAGGATCTCGAGGGAGTGATCTTTCGATCCGTCATCCACAAAAATCACCTCAGTTCCGTCGCTGCAGGCCGCAAAAATGCGCGGTATGATCGCTTCGAGCGTGCGCTCTTCGTTGTAGACCGGAACGATAATGGCGAGATGGGGCATTTCCATACAAATGAACCATACGGCAAGGATGGCCGCATGGTCGCTCATCGGACACGGGGCTGCAAGATATTTGGCTTGGAGATTGAAGTCTTTGACGCTCCAGTCACAGCACTGTTACGCTCGCTGCATGCAGATGCGGATACAAAGGCGGGAGGTCTGGCTCCTGACGGCGATCGTCCTGCTCGGACTGACCCTGCGGATCTTCGCGCTCTCGTGGAATACATTCCCTCATGCCGACGTCGACGGTGATGCGATGGTCGGAGCGATCTTCCTCGAAACCGGCGGCCTCTGGATCGAACCGCCCGACCCCGCGACGGAGCGACATCCCTCCCTGTTCGCGAGAGATTCACGCGAGGGTACCCCATCACTACAGCACGGCCCCGTGTGGCTCCTGCTCGGTGCAGCTGCGACGAAGCTTTGGAGCGGCAGCACTCTCATGGATGTCTTCCTGAGTCTACGCATGCTCTCCGTCCTGTGCGGAACGGCAATGATCGGCATGGTCTGGATACTGGTGCGCCCGCTCGTCAGCAGAAAGGCGGCACTGTTTGCGGCTCTCTGGGTAAGCATCTCGTACCTCCTCATCGATTTCTCGGGCAACGGAGCCTTCTACGTATTGCAGGGCGCGCTCTACCTGCTGTGGATCTGGATCGCGCTTCAGAAACCCACACGCAAACGGGCGGCCGCTCTCGGCGCCGTATCCGGATTGACCTACCTCGTGAACTACCAGTCCATCATCCTCCTGCCGGCTGCCCTCCTGCTGGAACTGCTGCAATGCAGGCAGCAACGCGGATGCCTCCTGCGCATGGTGGTCGTCACGGCGGTGACGACACTTTGCGTCGCCCCCTGGCTCATCCGTAATGCGATCCTCGTGGGAGACCCGTTTGCTCACCACCTCGTAAATTCGAATTATATTTTCTCGAAGTCGGGCATACACGCCACCGTCGTGGACTACGTGTACCAGTTTCCGGGTACCTGGGAACGCACTGCTGCCATTCTCAGCATGATGCTCACCTCGTGGCTTCCCAATAACGCCTTCTACATCGCCCGCAAGCTCTTCATCCTCGCTCCTCTCGCGTTCATCTTCTTCAGTTACGGGCTCATTGACCAGACACTTTTGCATGAGCGCAGGAACCGCCTGCTGCCAGTGCTGATCCTCTTCGCCGCGCACTTCCTCGTCTCTGCGGGTTGGCCCATCACCAAGTTCCGCTACTTCGTGCCACTGCTCCCCTTAGTCTTCATCCTCTCGCTGGAGGCAATCGAACACCTGGTACCGCGCTTCAGAACGCAGACTTTGCTCCTCTCTCTGATCAGTGTGAGTTTCGTGCTCACCGCCGCGCTCACGTTCTTCTCGGTCCCCACCCACACCTACTACTACGACGGCGCCATCACCACCGATCCCTTCAGCGGCCGTGGAGAGTGGAACTACCTCAAGGATAACAATCTTCTGCCCTCTCCATGAAAACGCTCCGCATCATCCTGTACATCTTCATCACGGGCTGCCTGCTCTTCACCTTCGTGAACGGGGTGCTGATGAGACTTACCATTTGATGAGAAAAAAACAAACAAAACACCAACAGAAACAAACAAAATATCGGAAACCCGACTATGTGGCGGCTAAGCGTAAGGGGGTCATAGGCGGAGCGCTTTCTTTGGTACTTTCTTTGTCGCCCTGACAAAGAAAGTACAAACCTCACTCCATCTCCCTCGCCAGCCTCTCGATCAACTTCGGCAAATTGTGCTTTTCGAGGACTCTCCGCCGGAGCTCCTGACTCAACGTTGCCCTTTCTAAATCAGATAACTCCAAAATCTTCCGTGCAACCGAGGCAATGCTGTCATCCGTGGCTCGACATATTTCGGGAAGGATCTCCTGTGCCGCGTCACTGGAAGATACCACGGGGCACCCGCACGCCATCGCCTCCAGCACAGCTTTGTCCAACCCCCCGATACACGCGTGGAGCATTAGTTCCGCACGGCGGAGCAACTGCGGCATCTCAGATGGATCCACCCACCGCACTTCGACGCGCCCAACGACGCCCAGTTGCATGAGCAGCGCCTGCACGCTCTCCCACTCCCCTTCATCCGCCTGCGTGATCACGCCGCCTGCAATGACTAGTCGGGACGTTTGCGGAAGCAGAGCGAACGCACGAAGGATCACATCGTACCGCTTGGACTGTGTGATGCGTCCCACCGCAACAATCAAACCGATCTCCTGTTCCTCCCCTCTCCCACTGGGAGAGGGGCCGGGGGAGAGGGGTTGAAAAACCTCCATATCAATACCATGCCCCGTCACCACCTGCTTGCGATGCGGCTCAGGCAAACCCTGTACTGTGGCGGAAAAAACTTTCCGGACCAAAAAGAGCGCAAGCGTGAGCCGCCAGCTCCCACGGCGAATCTCATACCAGAGATAGACACGCTTACGTAGGAGGAACCAGACCGGCCAGCCGAGGATCACCCACACGGGCGTCATGTGCACGAGCACGCAGTCGTAGTGGCTCCGTTCACGCCAGATGAGCCGCCAGAAGGTGTACATCTGCGCCGCCTTCGACCGATGGAGTTCCTTGCCGAGCGAGCGGACCTGTACGTTGGCAGAAAAGGGATCATTCGCGGGACTCTGCGCGATCACCGTAAGAGCTTCAACCTGGGCAGAGAAGAGTTCCAGCCAACGATGGAAAAATCCGAGGATAGGATCAGATCGGTCGGCCTTCTGAGTGACGATGAGCAGCTTCATGGCCGTGGTGCCGCGACAGACTTGAGGAATTCCGCGTACTGCCGGATGAGGAACACGCGATCGAAGCGATCAAGAATCTTGCGCGCCTCGGCCCCCAGCCTCTCGCGCGCTGCATCGTCTGCGATGAGCCGCATGATCTTGCGCCGCAGGTCTCCTTTGCTGCCGTCAGTGAAGATACCGTTCACGCCGTCTTCAATGACCTCGGGCATTACCCCCACGGGAGTGGCAATGACCGGCATGCCCATTCCCATCGCCTCCAGAGCGCTTCTCGGGCCGCCCTCACTCAGGGAATTCATAACGAAGATGCGGGCCGTGAGCACAGCTCCGACGACATCTTCTGCTGTGGGGAGCCACCCCAAGAATGTGACGCGTTCACCCATGCCGAGTGTCTTTGCCAGCTGCTCACATCGCTTGCGCTCCGGGCCGTCGCCGATGACGAGCAGGCGCACCTCCGGAATATCCGAGACCGCGGTGATGAGTGCGGCAAGTTGTTTATTGCGCACCAATCTCCCGCAGAAAGAAATGTCGTACGAAATGGGAGGGCGCACGTTCTTTGTGAGGAGAGCACGATCGAGGTAGAACGAGGGGACAACGCGTACCTTCTCCGGCCGTGCACCCCACGAGAGCAAGATCTCTCTTACGGCCTCGTTCACGACGCGCACACCGGGGGCCAACCGGGCATGCAGGGGCAACAGGAGCCGCGAGAGCAGACATCCGATCCATTCGCCCACGGAAGAAGCATGCGGATAGCCCACGATATGGTGAACCTCGAGCACGTACGGGAGCCCCGTTACACGCGAAAGCCATCGGGCACCCACCCCATTGTAGAACGGCGGATACTCATGCACGGTCATCACGTCGTGGTGCTGCTCCTTCCAGAGCTTCTTGCCCTCGCGCACGATCCACAAGGGCTGATACCAGAGCCCGTGCGGGGAAGGATGAAAATGCACCTCGCCGCCACCATCCCTGACCGGCACGAAATTCCTTTCTTCCACACCCGTTTCGACGCGCCGGACATGCGGGCAGATGATGTCGATCCGGTCCCAGTGCTGCCGCAGTTCCTGCAGCGTGTACCAAAATGCACACCGCTTGCCGCGGAGAATGGAACGGTCCCCGGAAATCATGAGAAGTTTCATAAACAGAAGGAGGTAAGCCAGCTTGTCCGCCGTAGCTCTGAGCAGCGCGAAGAGCGAAGGTGGAAAATCATGAGAAGTTTCATAGGCTTTGGAAGAGTTGAAGATGTTCACGGGCGACAGTATCCCATCCGCGCATCGGAGGGGGCAGGGCCGCGGTCTCTGCAATCTCCGTGTAGCGGGAACGCACGTCGGCAATCGCCTGTGCCAGCTGTTCCGGAGTCTTTACATCACGCAGAACCATGCCGCGCGTGAGCATTTCGCCGAACCCGGTTCCGCGCGTGAGCAGTACCGGCAATCCCTGAGCCCGGGCCTCGAGGGCGACATTGGGGCTCAGCTCCGTAATCGATGGCAGCACGAGAAGATCGGCATCAGCCATCGTACGTGCCTTGGCCGCTCCACTCTGTGGAGGGAGGAATGACACGCGACCGGCCAGGGACAGCTCCTGCACGAGTAGGTGCAGGGCAGCTGCCACGGGACCATCACCCACGAACGTGAGGGAACACTGCGGCAGAAATGTGAGCGCGCGCAGGAGGATAGGAAGATTCTTAAATGCCACGAAACGCCCCATGAAGAGCAGACGGAAAGGAGCGTGTGCCGCATGCAGGACCGGCGTGCCGGCGGGCAGCGCGTTCTGGATCACCGAGTGCCCCGGCAGTCGATACTGCGCACGGTAGAGCGTCTTCTGGAAGTCAGTGGAGAAGACGACATGATCGAATGAAGCAAGAATCTTCTGCGTGATGAACTTGGATCGCGGCACAGATGCATACCACTCCTTCAAGTTCTTCCCGCCGCCGCGATCCGTGTACCGCTCCCAGAAGAAATCCCCTCCGAGCCGCAGCACTTTCTTCGGCTTCTTGAGCCGCGCAAACATCAGTGGAACCCCCACACTCACCGACGAAAATGCCTCGATGATATCGGCATCAGCCGCGACCTTCCGGAGCGTTTGCGCGTACCTCCACCACCGGAGCAGCGGACCTCCGCTCTTGGACACAACCAAAACACCCCAACCATTTCCTAAGTCCTTAGTCCTAAGCCCTAAGTCCTGCGTTCCATACGTCACCACCGTCACCACATGCCCGGCGCTCTTGAGCTGCTCCGCCAGTGCGTGGACATACGTGGCGGGGCCGCCGATGTCAGGGGGATAAATGCCCGTAGCGAGAACGATCTCCATTGGGAGCTATCGTAGCGGAAAAAAGAGGCTCAGATGGTTCCTTAAGTGATTTTTTCGTGTCAGGTATCCATTTTTGTTTTTATTGAGGATCCTGAAATGCCCTCCTTAATACCGCAATAACGGCATCCGTCGAGACATACGGTCTGCTCGTGCCGGTGGGCACCTTGGGCATTTCAGCGACTGCCAATGAAAATACTTTCCGAATTGCCCTATCTTCAATCACCCTCCCTAAGTCAGCCAAAACCTCCTGAGAAAGAACTGAGACAGCAGCATCCGTATTCAAAGGAATCATGCTCATCGACTGTCTCCTAGCCAAGTCCTCAATCTGTGACGCATTCATGCGATTCGATTGCAGAGCACGGATTAATGTTCGCTTGATACTCCTCGCTCCTCCTGTCCCGCTGCTCCCTTCACTGTCCGTTTTAGAAGGGATGCACTCGCGAATGCCTGGGCCTCTTTGGCGAACTGCGCCTTGCTGAAATCCGCAAGCAGCCAGTCTGGGTGCTCGACGTACCACTGCACAGTCTTCTCTAAGCTCTGCTCAAACGTCTTGGGGTACTGGAATCCCATCTCTCTCAATTTTGTTCCGTCGAGTGCATACCGCAGATCGTGCCCGGGACGGCTCGAGTGGAAATCAACCAATTCATACTTGAGCTCTTTGCCGACCGTCTTCGCGATGAACTGCGCGAGCGTGAGGTTATCCACTTCTTTCTCGCCCACGATGTTGAATTTGTCTCCGAGCACCGGGAACCCCTTTTCGTGCTGCTCGATGAGGAAGAGCATGGCCGCCGCAACGTTGCGCGCATGCACGTAGAAGCGTGTTCCCGCTTTGGTGCGGCTGGGATCGGAGTGCACGAACAGCCGCTCGCCATGCAGGGCGGCATTGATGACTTTGGGAATAAACTTTTCGGGATGCTGCCGCTCGCCGAACACATTCATGGTGTGCGTGATGACGACGGGGAGCCCAAAAGTGTTGAAGTAACTGTAGGCCAGCTCCTCACCGCCGGCTTTGGTGGCGGCGTACGGGTTCGAGGCCTTGTAGCGATCCCACTCCTTGTAGGCGACCCCTTCCGGTGCCGGGCCGAAGACCTCGTCGGTCGAGAAGTAGCTGAAAAGCTCGAGACCATCCAACGTGCGCGCGTAGTCGAGCAGGTTTCCCGTCCCGACGACGTTATCCATCACGAATTCCATCGGGTATTCGATCGAGCGGTCAACGTGAGTCGATGCCGCAAGGTGGAAGATGTAATTCACCGGACCGATGCGGTTCGCGACATATGGGTTCACCGGCGCTCTCAGATCGTGGTAGACGAACTCCACCCGTCCGGCGAATTGCTTGCTCCAGAGAGCAATGTCTGTGAGCCGATGAAGCGTCGAAGCCGAGTCGATCTTGCTCAAGCCAATGAGCTTCCAGTCGGGGTGCTTTTTCAAGATGCCCTCGGCAAAGTGGTGGCCGATGAAGCCATCGATGCCGGTCAGGAGGACGCGCTTCATAACCCGGCCATTCTACGCGCCGGAGCGCTTCTGCGGAAGCGAAATCTCCGCTAGTCTAAGCCTATGGATCTTCCGCGCGTCAGGGTCTATATGCCGGCGTACGAGCCAAAGAAAGCCCACATCCGCGCGGCTGTGGAATCGGTACTGGCTCAGACGGAGAAAAACTGGACCCTGCTCATCAATGATGATGCCTCCGTACGGGAAAGCGTGAAATCGTATGTGCAGGATTTCCTTGGCGATCCCCGCATCACCTTCCGTCGGAACCCAAAGAACCTCGGGATCGGAGGAAACTGGAATGAATGCCTGAAGAATGACCCCCCTCCCCCGCTCACGGGGGAGGGGCCGGGGGAGAGGGGTCTTGTGGCCTTCCTCTTCCACGACGACCTGTGGGAACCAGCCTATCTGGAAAAAATGATTGCCGCGCTCGAGGCAAACCCCACCGCCGGATTCGCCGCGACGAATCACATGTATCTCAAAGAAGGAGAAGTCCCTGCGGTTTCCTTCTACGAGGAACTTCAGAAATTCGTGCAGCAGAATATTTCGCCCGGTCTGCACGAACATCGCATGTTCCTCCGCTGGTGGATGGAACGCGGACTCAAGCCCAATGTCATCGGCGAGCCGAGCTTCGTCGTGCTCAGAAGGTCGCTCATGGAAAAAGTCGGCCCGTTCAATGCCTCCATGGTGCAATTTCTGGATAGTGAGTACTGGGCGCGCTGCCTGCTGAATGCCGATTGGGTCTACGTGCCGGAAGTACTTGGAAAATTCCGCGTGCATCCCGCGGGAATGAGCGCGGTGAACGAGGGACTCGGCCGCGGAGTCTTCGAGCGGTTCCAAACGCTGCAAACCGTGGTCGAGTCTCTGCCGTCGGAGGAACAGGCAATGGGCAATGCAGCCCTGACCAAAGCCCTGAGCGGCATGATCGAGCAGTATGTTACGCGCCGCAAACAGGGCAGAAACGTGAGTGGGCAGGGCGGCGGCGGGCTCAAAACATTTGCCTTCCGCCATCCGATCATCCTCCTACGTGCAATCGCACAGTGTTGTGCCAAAAAATAACTCCCTACAGCAATGACTTATAGGTCTCTTCGTACCGCCCTACGATTCCGCCCCAGTCGTACGTGCGCGCATGCGCCATGCCCGCCTCTGCGAGCAGGGCCCACTGCCGCTGATCCGAGAGAAGGGTGAGCAGAGCCTTGGCCGCCGCCTCGGCGTCATCCGGAGGAACGAGCAGACCCGTACGGCCGTCTTCCACGATATCGGGGATCCCGCCCGTGCGCGTGGCGATCACCGCGCATCCCGCAGCCTGCGCCTCGAGGAACACATTGCCCAGCGCCTCGCTCCGCGAGAGGCCGCAGAAGATCTGTGCCTGTGCGTACTCGTCATACACCCGATACGGAGGGAGGAATCCGACGAACGTGACGCGCTCCGCAATCCCCAGCTCGGCGGCAAGACGCTGTAATTCTTTCTCCTGCGATCCCCGACCGACGATCCGCAAGTGCAGATGATCCAGGATGTCCTTTCCTCCGTCATGAAAAGGTCCCGGCGCTGCCGACAGCAGACGCGCCAGTGCGCGCAGCAGGGTATCGACGCCCTTCATCGGTTCCAGCCGGCCCACGAAGAGCAGACGTCCCGGCACTTTCTTCTCGTGCAGGCGGGCCTGTTCGATCGCCGGAGCATCCACGCCATTGGGAATGAGAAGTGCATCGGTCCTGCCGAAGCCCTGCGCACGGGCGAAGAGCGCGCGACTGATCACCGTCACACGGTCGGCCCTCCGGTGCATGAGCCCGACGAGGAACGAGGTGTTGGTGCTCTGACAGGTCAGAATGGCTTTTGCGCCCGGAAGGAGCATTTTCGAAAAAACCATGGCCAGACCTGCGAAGGATTCGAGTACCGCGTGAATGACCTGTGGCTGCGCACGGCGGACCGCGAACGGCGCGAGGAACGGGAACAGCCACTTATCGATACGGTGCCCAAACCCCACGCGCACCACTTTGGCCTGCCCGCGGAACGGATCGTCATCGGGAAGTTTCTTCGTGAGTCTCGCCGTGACGATCGTGATGTCGAAACGCTCCCACAGACGGTGGGCGATTTCTTCCGCACACGCTTCCGCTCCGCTCCTGAAGGGCGTGAGAAATGCCGAGAGCAAAACGACTTTCTGCTTCATTGTTGAGCGGCGAACAGGTGACGATACTGCTCCCCCACTTTCTTCCAGTCGAATTGTTCTTCAATGCGCTTCCGTGCAGCCTCTGCAAGAGTGCGGCGCTTCGCGGGATCTTCGATCAGACGCCGAAGATGACTCGCGAGAGCCTCCCGATCCCCCGCCGGGAAGAGGAACCCCGAAACACCGTTCTGGATGAGGAACCGGTTGCCGCCCACGTCGCTCGCAACGCACGCGCACCCGCTGGCCATGGCCTCCATGAGCGCGTTGCTGAGTCCCTCGCTGTAGCTGGGCAGCACAAAAATATCCGTGGACCGGAGCACCTCGGGAATGTCGTGCCGCAGCCCCGTGAATTCCACTGCTCCCGCGTACTGCCGCACGAGCGGATGATCTGGCTTGTACCAGCCGACCGTTTGAACACGCGTACCGGGAAAATCGCGACGGATAGAAGTTGCGGCGGCAAGAAAATCTTCTACTCCCTTTACAGACTCCAACCGTCCGATATAGGTCACGGTGAGGTTCCCCCCTCTCCCATTGGGAGAGGGTTGGGGAGAGGGGAAGAATGCTGCAGCATCAATCCCCGTGGGAATGACTTCCGTCTTGTGTGCGATGCAGAGCCGCTTTAAGAGCCGTTCCGGCTGCGGATGGAAGAGCACAATGTGCTTGGCGCAGAGGAGGATAAGCCACCCGAGCGTCCATGCGTAGAGAGCAGCCCCGATTTTCGGCAGAAGACCACGCGGCCACCACGTGATGCCGACGAACGTATCAGTGAGAACAATCGGCCGCCTGCCCGTGAGCGCGAGCGGGATCGCCACGAGCGATGTCCAGAAGAGGATCTTGTTGATCACGATGAAATCAGGACATTCCTGCCGGACCAAGCGGCGGACGAGGCCCGTAAATCCGAATGCAATGCCGTAGTTCCACGGATCAGGGATGAAAAAATCTTTCTTACGGTAAATCGTGAGCGAAGGACTGACCACTTCCGTCCCGGTCTTGGATCCCATACAGGCCACAACGACCCGGTATCCAAGCCGCTGCCACAACTCTGCCAGTTTCACCGTACTCACCATCCAGCGGTGCTCTTCTTTCCAATATGGTGACAACAGAAGAATGGTCTGCACGAGAAAAGTATGAAGGAGATGAGCGGAAGACCCAAGCGGGAAATCAGCTATTCGATGGCGTTTTCGCACCGTTTCCGTTGCCGCTGACGTGACGGGGGTCGAGGCCGACATCCCGAAGCGCCATGGAACGCGTCAGTTTCGTCTGCCGTTGCTCCAATTCCTCCAGCCGCACGATGAGCGCGAAGATGATGAAGGAAAGAATACCGAGAAAGGTGATGAGCAATGCGTTCTGGCGGTCTTTGAATCCCATGACGAACGCCAGGTAATCGAGCACTTCCGGAAACAGAGCGATCGTTGCGATTGCCGCCCAGAAGAACGTCCAGAGCGATCCCTCCCAGATGGTTTTCTTCTGTCGGAACACAAGACTCCACACGTAGAAAACCGCGAGGAGCGACACGATGGGCGCGACGATTTGGTAGGGCGTGAGCGTCACAGGGAAATATTAGCGCAGGAAGGACCGGAGGAGGATCCGAAGTGCCGTACGCACTCCATTGGCGAATGATTGCCCTTTGGCGAGAGTATAGGCGGAATAGACCACCTTGATCGGCACCTCTGCTGTCCTCCACCGACGCTGTACGGTCTCACGCACGAGTTCCGTACAGAACTCGTACCCACTCATACGCAGGCGCACTTCGCGCACGGCAAGGGGACCGAAGACTTTGAATCCGCACTGACTGTCATTCACCCAGCGACCCGTCGTTGCGAAGGTCACCAGATTCCCGACGGCATTGAAGAACCGGCGAATGGAGGGAATGCGGTTTTTGCGCCCGAAGCGATTGGCGAAGACGATATCCGCCTGATCGGCAAGAATCGGCTGCAGCAGCGACGGAATATCGCGGGGATCGTGCTGCTCATCGGCATCCAGCGTGACGATGACCGTGGCGCCGTCCGCACGCGCCGCCTCGATGCCCGTCATGGTCGCCGCCCCTGCCCCGCAATTCTCGGCATGCTGGACCACGGTGGCTCCGGCATGTTCGGCCACGATGGCCGTTTCATCCGTCGAGCCGTCATCCACGACGATCACGCGATCTACGAATTTCTTCGTTGCCTCGACGACGGCTGCGATGCGCCCCGCTTCGTTATAGGCCGGTATGACAGCGATGACGCGCATGTTACGGAAGAAGGATGAAAGCGATCCCTCCGTCGGCATCATTCACCTGCGGCACAATGCCAAGTGATCGTGAATTGGCAAATTCGAGGAAAGCGTTCACTTTTTGGTGCAATGAACCGTTCGGATCTTTCTCGATGGTCGACGTGTTCGTGTCGAAGACGATGCTGTTGAAGCCCAGTGCCTGCAGACGCTTGAGGGTCAGGGCTGCATCGCGCTCAGAGTAGAGACAATTGAAGAAATCCAACTGATGGTCCGAAACGCCGATCACATCCAGATTCCGCGGGATGAAGTAGGGAATGAACGTCCCCACGCGGTACAGATAGGGCCGATCGGGCTGCAGCCGCTGACGGTCGAGTGCTGCAAGCGCGATGTCATCGTAATGAGAGACAGTCCGTTCCTGGAGCGCAGAAGCAGAAATCTTGCCGAATGAATATTCGAGAAGGTTGCGCTGGATTTCGAACTGCCACAGCCGCTGACCGAAGGAGCACACGAGCGCGATGGCGATTAGAACGCCAGCAATCGTCCGGCTGAACAGATCGGGCGCATGAACGAACAGAGCTTCGGCACAGATGAAGAGCCCCAGGAACATGCCGATTCCGTACCAGGGAATGCCATTGGCCAGGAATACCCATTGGAGAATGAGAAATGCCGTCGCAATAAAGAGCCAGCGCAGCCACCGGCCCCGCCGCATCCAGAAGAACGGCACGAGAAGCAGGAGCGGGAAGAGGAACAAGACCGGCGAGGTCGTAACGTAGTACCCGGGCGAATCGAGATTCAGGACCAGGCGCCACGGCAACAGGAGGTAGTGACCCCATCCCTCGCGGTATCCCCAGTAGCGCCCCAGCTCTTCTTTACCGCCGGTCGCGGTACACATGGGGCTCGTCTTATCCACCTGCAACTCTTTCGGAAGCTCGCGGTACAGCCGACCGGGTGACGGGGTGCCCTGGCCATCGATGTTGAAGTCCGGACTGTTGGAATTGGGTACGCCGAGCTCAATCTTGGTGGGAATGATGCGGCCGCGGAGGAAATTATTGTGGTAGATCCAGGGGAAAACCGCAGCCGTAAAGAGCGCCCAGAAGAGGAACACCGAAAGAAGTGTCCGCTTGATCTTTGCCGGACGCAGCAGGGCGGCCACGCCGATGAGTGCACACCCCAGAACAGCAACGACCGTCAGTGCACTGCTGGAAGAAACGACGGAGGAGGCTCCGGCCACGCGCTGTGCGATACCCTGAAGATCCAGAGCATGCTGCGCGATGAGCGCACCGATCGCCAGAAAAACGGCGCCGAGGAACCCGACCCAGTGCAACGATGCACCCACGAGCACCGAGAATGTCGCCAGAAGCACCATGACGGCAGTCGGCTTCATCGAAAACGCGAATCCGGCGAACAGGCCCGACAGGGCGATCAGCCGCCACTGTACGGAAGGCGGCGGAGTATCTTCCTCCTCTGCACGAGGGAAGAGCGCGATGAACGCAGTGAACATGGCAAGAGCCCCCATCGCGAAAATCGCGTTATCGATCTTCATGTCCGCAAAGGAGAAATGTCCGACGAGTGGGAGGGTGTAGTAGAGGAGCGCAGAGAGCAATCCGCCGGACCGGCCAAAAAAGAACCGTGCGAAACTCAGCACCGCAAGAACCGCCAACGCCCCGGCTGTCCAGTTCACCGCCATGGATGCCGTTGCGCCGAACACGCTCTCGTAGCCAAAGAGCAGGAAACCGAGAGACGTCAGATACTCCCACTGGAACGGCGCCATGGAGAAGATGAAGCGTCCATAGCTCACCATCAGCCGCGGGCGGTTCAGGTAGCTCCCCAGATCATCCCACCCAATAGGAAAGGGGCGGACGACCGTGAGAAAATTGAGTGCGAGGTAACTCAAGAGGAGCCAGAGCAATAACGTCTCTGCCCTCAGCCAACGCACTTCGCCCGTCTCTCGCGGCCGCATGAACGTGCGCACCCAGTAGAGAGTATCGCGATACCCGATGAGCGGGATGAGCACAGCAAGCAGCCAACCCGCAGGAGCGATGATCAGGTGCGCGACCGCGAGCATCCAGAGAATGGCGACCCCTGCACACGCCCCCACGCCCGCGCTCACCGTGACCTCCGGGAGCAGTGAAAGCGTCGGCATGCCAAAGAGCCGCAAGAGCATGCGACCCAGCACCAGAAATTCGAAGAGGAGAACGAAGACAAAGAGGAACACCGGCAGCACGCGCGTGATGAAAGAAACCTGCATACACCCTGTCGCCATGTTGTACACCTTCGCACCGTTGGAGTACGACCCGACGGGCTGCAGACAACCGCGCTGCTCGAGACGATCGAAATTCGTTCTGAGTTCCCGGAGCACAGAAGGCGAAGCATCGGAGTAGACGAGCGTCGTCGGCTCCGCAATCTGCCGCATCGAGATCCCTCCCGGCTTCGATTGCCCGAGCGTGGTGAAGAGCAGCCATGCCAGAAAGAGAAAGACCAAAGGGTAATAGATCGGCCTCCAGCGGAAAGCGAATGACCGCCACTGACCGGTCTTCACTGCAGACCATCCCCACAACACCAGGAAGATGACAAAGCAGGAAACGGCATACCCCAGGAATTGCCCCGCCCGCCCGATGGTGTGTGTGAGGACAGGGAAAAGGCTCCAGAGTCCGCAGGTGAAGAACGCCTCTGCACAGTTTTCCGACCGCAGAGCCTGCTTGGCGGCATCGCTCAGCAGCACCGCCCCGTGAAGGGGAACCCCCAGATACACCAATGTGCTGTACCCCCCCCAGAGAAGGAGGCCGAGCAACAGCAATACGGCGAGGATTTGGATCGTACGCCTCTGCATACAGGTGCGGAGCCTACCAGAAAGTGAAGAGAAAGGCAGAGGAAAGCTCCAGAAATCCGGCTGCCCCTGTTATGCTGCACCTCTGCATGTCCTTCGATAGCGCAACCATCCGCAGGCAATTCCCCTTCCTGCAGCAGGGGGAACGCACGATCTACCTCGATAGCGCCGCTTCCGCCCAGAAACCGGAAGCCGTTCTTCGCGCGATGGATGTCTGTGCGCAGACGCGCTACACCAATGTCCACCGTGCCATGTACCCCCTCGCAGAGCGGGCAACGGAGGATTACGAAGCTGCACGGGAGACCGTCCGCCGGTTCATCAACGCACAGCACAGCGACGAGATCATCTTCACCAAAGGGACGACGGAGGCTCTCAATCTCGTTGCGAAGAGTTGGGGGCACAGCCTGAAGAAAGGGGACGTCATCGCCCTCTCTCTGTTGGAACACCACAGCAACATCGTGCCCTGGCATCAGTTGAGTGAAGAACGCGGCACCGCGCTCGCATGGGTCGACATTGATGAGGAGGGTCATCTCCACATGGAGGACTTTGAGCGCATCCTTCAAGAGGGAAACGTACGTCTCGTATCCGTCACCGGTCAGAGCAACGTGCTGGGCGTGCGCCCGCCGCTCGCAGAGATTATCGCGAAAGCACATGCAGCAGGAGCCCTGGTCTGTATCGATGCCGCGCAACTCGTGGGCCACCACGCGATCGACGTGCAGGTGCTGGACTGTGATTTTCTCGCCTTCTCGGGCCACAAACCCTACGGGCCGACAGGCATCGGCGTGCTCTACGCGAAGCGTGATCTTCTGCGCGCCATGCCGCCCTTCCTCGGCGGTGGCCACATGATCCGCTCGGTGAAGCGTGACGGGTTCACGCCCGCCGATGCTCCGCAGAAATTCGAGGCGGGCACGCCGCCCATCATCGAGGCAGCCGGACTGAAAGCGGCTCTGGAATGGCTGGCTGGCATTGGCTGGAAAGAGATTGAGGAACACGAATCAAAACTGATCGCTGTCGCATGCGAAACTCTGCAGGCCATTCCAGGTATGCGTCTGCTCGGACCGAAGAACCCGGCAGAGCTATCGGGGTGCCTCAGTTTCATCCTCGGAGGAGTGCACCCGCATGACCTCACGACTGTCCTGGGGAAGGATGGGTTCTGCCTGCGCGCCGGGCACCACTGCACCCAGCCGCTTCACGAGCGACTCGGCATCACCGCCTCTACGCGGCTCTCCGTCGGCATCTACAATACGGAGGAGGAAATCCGTTCCCTTAAGCCTGCCATTCTGAACACGATCCGTATGCTTTCGAAGTGATCCTACCCCCTCACCCTCACCCTAACCCTCACCCTCACCCTAACCTTCACCCTCACTCTAGAATGGATCTCTACGCCGAACACATCCTCGAGCATTTCAAGAACCCCCGCTGCACATCGCCTCTCAAGGACCGCACCGTGGAGCATGCGGAGGAGAACCTGGCCTGCGGCGATACGCTTTCGCTCGCGCTGCTGATCGAAGGAAAAAAGATCACCGGGGTGGAATGGCACGGATCGGGCTGCGCGATCAGCCAGGCAGGAATGTCGCTGCTCACGGAGCAACTGGCCGGCAAGAATGCCGCCGCAGTAGCGAAACTCTCGCCGAAGGATCAGCGCGCCTTCCTCGGCGTCCCTATTTCCACCCGGAGGCTCAAGTGCGCGCTCCTGCCGCTCTTCACACTGAGGAACGCGCTCCGAAAATGGCAGGGCGAACCGCCGCTCACCTGGCCCGAGCTGCTCGACGAAGATTAGAGGTAAGAGACTTGTCCATCCGCGTACGATCCTTATAGACTCTCCGAGCGTTCCTTGCCTCAGCCGCCGTAGCTCAGTTGGTAGAGCACCTCCATGGTAAGGAGGGGGTCACCGGTTCAATTCCGGTCGGCGGCTCCATTCACAGTGACTCGTCTCCCCGGCAGTACAGCACGAGCGACGTATTCTGAATGTGGTAGAGCAGAAAAACTACTTCCGGATTCTGACGAAATAGCCCGATGTCTGCCGCTCCGATAGGCGGCGCATACGCTCCGTTCCCCAGTCAAGAATGCGCAGAGCGCTGCGGAGGGGCGAGAGAGAATGGAGCGGCGTGAAGCGGAGAAGCGTTTCAAACAACCCCCGCACAGGACAAATCTCCAGTTCCGAGCACCCGCGGAAGAGGTACGAAATTCCGTCCTTCGAATAGCGGTAGTAATCCCGGTACTCCTCCGTGGAATTGGCGTGATAGCGATAGATGAACGGCAGATAGAGCAGTGCAATCCCGCCTTTCTTCAGCACCCGTACCACCTCCTCGGCGGCACGCTTGGGGTCGTACACATGTTCCAACACCGCAAGGCAGAACAGACCGTCGACCGATCCGTCGGCGAAGGAGAGACGGTGGATATCCTCTATGAGATCGGGATGGTACTTGTCCGTATAGCCGGTGACGCGGTACTGCACGTTCGGATCCTGAAGATAGGCGAAGAATTGTTCGCGGTGCTGAGGATTCACTTTGTCCCCACGGTTCGGATCGATGCGCAGTCCCCCTCCGATGTCGATGATCAGGCCGCCCCGCTCAAAAATCTCCCGGGTGGTCTCGTCGGCGAACGCATCCCAGAAAGGCTTCTTCAGCGTGGCCCGCGGGGGAGGCGGCTGACGAATCTTCGCCTGTGGAATGGTGAAATCGACGAGGGGGGAAGACACAGGCCGGTACTATACCATGCGGGAATGGCCGTTCCCTGCGCAGTTTTTCCCCGCAATTACTTGACCAACCTCTCGGTCGGGCCCTAAAGTCGCCGCACGATTTCTGTGTACCCGGTCGTGGTACACGGTTTTACCCACAAGTCGTATGACATCTTTTGTGCCCACATCGGAAGACACCGCCATCTACGAATTCTGTGTCCTCTACCCCGCCAATCTCTCCCAGAAAGAGGAGCAGACGCTTTTGAAGGGAATGGAGGAAATTTTCACTGAGGCGGAGGCGAAGCAGCTTTTGCGCGACGCCTGGGGCAGGCGCGGCCTCGCGTACCCCATCAAGAAGCAGACGGAGGGAAATTTCATCGTCTTCTACTTCGAGATGGATCCCCAGAAACTCAAAGAGGTGAATCGCCAACTCGGGATCCTGCCCAATCTGCTTCGTCACCTTGTAGTGAAGCCACCCAAGGGGTACGAAGTCGTGAAGTACTCCGAGCACTTCGAACAGTGGCTCAAAGATCGCGCCACGGCCGTGGAAACGCAGCGCAAGGAAGAAGAGACGCGCCTGCAGCGCAAGGTGGTGGCGAAAGCAAAGATTCAGGCCAAGCGTACAGAGGCAAAGAAGAAGGAGGTCACCTCCACGCTGGAAGAGGCTGACCTGAGCAAGAAGCTGGATGAACTGATTTCCGACGATACCCTCGGCCTCTAACCCCTACGCCCTATCCCCTACGCCCTAACAACATGGACCACCGCAAGCAGCAGCAACAGCAACAGCGCTCCGACCCGCGCTTAAAGAAGTGCCCCTTCTGCCTGAAGACGACGAAGTACATCGATTACAAGGATTACCCGACGATCAAGCCCTTCATGGATTACTTCGGCAATATCATGAAGCGCTACTACTCGGGGCTCTGCCTCAAGCACCAGAAAATGCTGAAGAACGCCATTGAGCGCGCGCGCTTCATGGGAATGGTGTCTTACAGAAAGTGAAAAACCTCCACCGGCGCGCTTCGGCGCGCTATACTTGAGTTATGTCCGGTCACTCCAAGTGGGCCAATATCAAGGTTCGCAAAACCGCGCAGGATTCCAAGCGCGGCAAGATCTACACGCGCCATGCGCGCTTAGTCGAGATGGCGGCGCGCGGCGGCCCGGACCCGGGCATGAACCCGAACCTGCGGACCGCCATTGATAACGCGAAAGCCGACGGCGTGCCGAATGCAAACATCGACCGCGCCATCAAGAAAGGCTCGGGCGAACTCAAAGGCGAACAGATGGCGGTCGAAATGTACGCCGCGTACGGCCCCGGCAACACCGCCATGGTCATCGAATGCCTCACCGACAACAAGAATAGGACGCTCAGCAGCGTGCGGTCGATATTGGAACGACGGGGGGGACGGTGGACGGAATCCGGCTCGGTACTCTGGATGTTCCAGCAGAAGGGGGTGGTGATCGGCAAGAAACCGGGCTTACAGAGTTCGGACGAGCTGGAGTTGAAACTCATCGACGCCGGAGCGGAAGACATCGACTGGGCGCAGGATGCCGTGGAGGTGGTGACGAACGCCACCCAATGGCCGAAGGTGCGTGATCTGCTGAAAGCCGAAGGTTGTGAGATTACGACTGCCGGTCTCAAGTACGTTCCCACGCAGAAATCGGCCATCACGGATCTTGCGACGGCACAGCACCTCATGAATCTCATTGAGGCAGTCGAGGAGGACGAAGATGTATCAGAGGTCCACACGAATGCTGACATTGCAGATGCAATCGCTGCACAACTCTGACATCATCAGCGTGTCAGTGATGCCTGCAAGAGCAGACGTTCTACGAGAGACGGGCGCGCAGAGGCTGCTGCGTAGCGCTCGCACACTTCCCGGATTTCAGCATCGGGTTCGGCCATCATCACCCAGTCCGCTCCGGGCGGCGTCGCCGCGCACGGTTCCAACTTCATCAACCACCTGAGCAGAGGCGCATTGATGGAGGTGTCTCTGGGCGTGTAGAGAACCACGAGCTTCCGGTGATGCTCTCTGGCCAGATTCTTGAGGTACTCAACGCGATTGGGATCATCCAGTCCCCACTCAAAGAGCACGCTCTTCTGCGAGGAACCGAAGAGGCCGGAGTAGTAGAACATCCCCCAGTCGAGCGCGAGCACGATAGTGCGCTCGGGAATGGATCCTGAATTAATGATGCGCTGGACCACCAATTTTTGTGGCGTGTTATGCACCAGATACTTCTGGATGGGAAAAATCGCGTAGAACAGGATATTCACCACAATGAACGCAGTGGCGCACAGGATAAGGTACATACGGAGCCACGGGCGCGGAGCGGACGCAAAGGCCCCCAGTGCGCACCGGATCGTCGCAAGCGTGGCAAGGATGAGGAACGGATAACTCAGGATGGCATGGTGCATGGCCCACGAATCCCTGGTACGAACGACCATCATAATGGTGAGTAGAAAACTCACGTAGAGCATGGTCGGCAGGATGAGCTTCCTGTGTGAGAAACCCCTGGCAAATAGCACAAGAAGCAGCAGGGTGGAGGGAACGAAGAGGTAGTGAAGAACCGAGAAGATGCGGGAAAGCATCGGGGCAGGCAATACTTCGTACACGCGCTGCGTAGCCTCAAGAGGATTGAGGAATGCATACAGGGAAGACGGGAGCGGCCATTTTCCCATCAGAAGTTCGACAACGCTGTATGACTGGCTCTGGAGGAGCTGATGGAGGAACGGGCGAAACGCGGGATCATCAGGGGCAGTGGAGAACAATAAGACGGCGAGGAAAAGACCAAGCACGACAGCGCCCGCGATCCCCTGCCGGATGAGCCGGCCGAGGTGACCCGGCATCTTCAGCGTATCCCAGTGGCGGACCACATGGATCAGGAAGAAGAGGAGCAGACCCGGCCCAAACCAGAAGAACGTCGGCTTCGTCCAGATCCCGAAGAACGTCACCAGCGCAATGGCTCCGATCAAACGCCACTCAAGCCGGGCACACCACCGGTCCAGCAGAGCATAGAGCAGGAACACGAAAAAGATCTGCACGCCGATCGGCCCGGTATCCACCAGATGCTGGAAGAGGTACGGGAACGTGAGGATGAGTGCAGCGATGACGATCTTGGGTCTGAATGAAAAAGCGCGTGCGGCCAGAAAACCGCCACCCATGAGGAACAGCATCCCCAACAGACGCGCCGCCAGAGGGCTGCTCCAGAGCAGGATAATCGGCAGAAAGTATAGCGCGGGAAAACTCCCGACGTAATCGTACGATCGCAGCGGAGCGACGAGCCCCGTGCCCAGAACATTCAGCTGAAACGGGTCACAACCGTTATGGATGTTGTTTCCGGGATACAGGTGGCAGGTGATTGTGTTATAGAACAGAAATTCATCCATGTTGTACGGAACGATCACGGAGAACGCCACAACGAACGCAAGGCCGAAAATAAGAATCGTCAGTACATTCCACCCTTTGTGAAAGATGTGTCCGCCCACGCCGCTCCATGACAGAAAATTTTGGATGTGTGTGTCGAAAATCCACTTAGTATAGCAGATTTGAGCGTATTCGACAAAGGAGGCGTGTGCAGACAGGGAACGGCCGAATCACCGCTTCTCCGTGACGGTCACCGTGACGGTATCGTCCGTGGTCTTGCCCGAAAGATCCGTGGCCACGGCGCGGAGACGATAGGTTCCCGGACTCACCGTGACACCGTACGTGAGGCTGAATGGCTCCCGCGGTTTTGTCGTGAGCAACGTCTCATCCAGATAGAACTGGACATATTTGAGCACGCCGTCGTCATCCTGCACCTGCACGTTCATGGAAAGTGTTTCCCCCTGTGCAATCGTGGTGTCTCCCTCCGGTTCCAGAAAGGAAACCGAGAGACCGGCACCCTCTCCTTCCCCAAAGTGGAAACGGACCGTCTCGGTGACGGCGTTGTAGTACTCATCCGTCACAGTCACGGTGAGTGTGTGAGATTCCTCACGGTCCACCGACCGCGGAACGCGCAGCGGCTCATCGAACGGTGCTGCTGTGCGTACCGCCACCCGTTTGCCGTCGATTTCGAAGCGGATCTCGCGCACCGCCGAACCCACGCGATACTGGAGCTTGGGACGGAATGCGGGATACGTCACCGAACCGTTCTCATCGGGAGACAGAATCGTGAGCGTGGGCTTGTCGAGCCTTCCGGGGGTGAGAGCGGGATCGCACTTCTCCGTGGGAGCGACAGGCAGGGGGAGAATGGAACCCGAATGATCGGACGACGCGTACCACAGCGTCATCTGCTCCCCCACCCACTTCTGCACACCCTCTTCCCACGTCGGCCAGCGGTCGGGGAGGATGCTCTTCGCCACGAGGAAGCTCCCCGACTCCTGCGCTGCCTGCGGGCACGCATCTGAAGCGAGAAGGTGTGTCACACGGTCAACGATGAGCTGCGCGCAGGCGGGATCCTGCAGAGTGGGCGGACGCTCTTCGAGGAAAATATCCGGTCGGCGGTACTGAATCGGCGTGCAGGGAGAGGGCAGCTCGCCTGAGAGGGTGGAGATCTGCGGCTGGATGATGCCCGAAGGAGGCGTGAAGGCCGTCTTGGGCGCTGTGAGCACGCGGTGTGCGCGCTCCATGAATTCCTTCCAGAGAGGACTCGACGTATTGAGTCCGTCTCCTTTGTCGTACATTGAGGAACTGTCGGCATTGCCCGACCACACGCCTGCGACGAGGTTCGGCGTGTAACCGAGTACCCATGCGTTATCAGGCTTGCGCAGCTTGCAGGTGTTCTTGTCTTTCCATTCCAGACACTTGTTGCTCGTGCCGGTCTTCGCAGCAGCCTCGTAACCCGAGACCGTGAGCTGCGACTGCCAGTACTCCGTGGGACGCACCGAGGCATCGCTGAGCACCGACGTGATCTGGTACGCAATGCGCGGATCGAGCACCTGTCGCTCCTCTTTGCCAGGCTCAGCCGCAAAGAGTAATGCCCCTTTGCGATCTTCGACTTTGAGAATGCTCACCACAGGCTTGTACATGCCGCTGTCAGCGAGCGATGCGTACGCCTGCACCATCTCCAGAAGCGGCGTTTCAGCGGCGCCCAGCGCGAGCGGCCATCCGTACTCGAAACTCCCGGAGCCGGTGGTCTGGAGTGTGCGGCGCTGCTCCAGCGGCGTGGGTGCGCCCAGATCACGTGCCAGTTCGAGAATCGGTTGCTCGCCCCCCGCGAGGAAGAAGGCCTTGGCTGCGGGAATATTGCGCGAGGCCCCCAGCGCCTGGCGGATCGTCATCGGCCCCATCGTCTTGCCGTCGAAATCCTGCGGCTGATCGTCGCCGATTCTCGTGGTGACGTCGTAGAGAACCGTCGCCGGGGTGTACCCCTGCTGAAAAGCCGCGGCGTACACGATCGGCTTGAAGCTCGATCCGGGCTGACGCGGAGCCTGCACCATATCGATTTTTCCGCCATAGAGCTCGTCGCTGTAATCGCTGTTGCCGACGTATGCCATCACATCGCGGGTGGCCGGATCGAGGGCGACGAGCGCGATGTTGTGTGCGCCGAAGCGGTCGAGCACATCCTCGCGATGGTTGGCGACCACCTTCTCCGCGATTTCCTGCAGCCGCCAGTCGAGTGTCGTGGTGATCTTGAGCCCTCCGCGCTCGAGAATATCTTTCTCAGATTGCCCGCCCAGCAGTTGCTCCACCTGTTGACGCACCCAGAGCACGAAATGCGGGGCACGAATGGTGTCGCGCATCGGCTGGAACGTGAGCGTTTCCAGCTCGTCGAGCGCCTGCAGACGCTGCTGCTCGGTGATGAGCTCCTGCTCCTGCATATTCCGGAGCACGGCATCCGCACGTCCGCCGATGTACACGGTCGTGGCTCCGGTTCCAATGACCGCGCCGAGCAGACCCACGGTCACCTCTTCCTCGGAAATATCGGCTGCAGAGGTGATCTCACCCCGCAGGACCTCACGCGTGATCTCATCAGAAACCTTCGTGCGGACATGCGACCCGTACGGGTTGAAGTAGGAGGGACGCTGCGGGAGCGCAGCGAGGACGGCCGACTGTGCCAGCGTGATCCCCGAAGCGGAACGGGCGAAGTACGTGCTACTCGCCTGCTCGATGCCGTAGGCGTTCTGGCCGAAAGGAATCCAGTTGAGGTAGAGCTCGAGCAGTTCATCTTTGCTGAATTTGGATTCCAACTGACAGCCCAGAATCACCTCTTTGAACTTACGGCTGACGATGTTCTCGCGCTTGAGATCGAGCGCGTTGCGCGCAAGCTGGCGCGTGAGGGTGGAGCCGCCGCCCGCCTGTCCGAACAGAAAAACTGCACGTGCGATTGCACGGACATCGAGGCATCCGCGGTCATAGAAACGCTGATCTTCAATCGCAATGATGGCTTTTTTCATCGTCTCCGGAATCTGGGCACTGGGGACGAACGTGCGGTCCTGCTCATTGAAGAGACGATAGAGCTCCACATCGTTGCGGTCAGTGATCACCGTGCTCTGGGGAGCGAAGAGACTTCGGGGATCGCTGATGTCAGGCAGCGTGAACCAGAGAAAGCCGAGGTAGAGTGTGCCTGCCGCAACGAGGAACACGCCAAACCGCAGCAGGAACTTTTTCAGGCGCTTTTCGGTACCCGAAGACGGCAGAAAGACGCGCACAAGACTGCGGAGAAAGCGCTGAAGGAAACCGAAGAAACCTCCGCCGACGGCAGAGGGCGCACGGCGCGCAGAAGGACGGTACCCCGTCCGTCCATTCGAAAGCGGCCGGAGCTCAAACTCAGGAACCATGAGAATGTGAGTGTAGGGCTCCAGACCTGTCCCCGCAAATGAGTCTGCGGAAGAATGGATTCTATGCTATAATGGACAGATGTCCCTCTTCAGAGTCATCGGCGAGTGGCTGATCCCGGTCGTACGCGCCCAGGGGCAGGCATTCGGGTCCTTTACGGTCAGTTCGTGGGCCTACGGGGACCGGACGTGGCAGGGAATCCTGGGCAGTATCGTCAACATGCTCAAAAACACGATTACCGTCGCGGCCGTGGCGGTCTTCGTCACAGGGGCCTTTCTGTTCACAATCTCCGCAGGCGATGAGAACCGCAAATCAAAAGGGAAGAACATGATGATTGGGGCCCTCTGGGGGCTTGGAATCGTTCTCGGAGCACAGGCGATTCTCCGTACAGCCTCGTACTTCGTCTGGGGATAGAAATGGAGACGGGTCGCGCGGCCGATTCAGAGGGTTTTTTGAATGAAGCACCATCTGCCTGTAGTCAAAAGAGAAAAAAACTCACTAAAAATTGTGCGGGCTTCTCGTGGAGGTACAATGACGTCCTCCCATGCAAGCGCCCCACTCTTCCGACACTCTGCAACGGCTCGAGCGCGCAGAGCAACTGAAGCTCACCTGCAAACATGAAGATGCGCTGAAAATTCTGGAAGAGTTGCTGATCGAAGACCCCGAGAACGTTCCCGCACTCGAAGAAGTGGCGGATAACGAGTTGAGTTTGGGGCATTTTTCGCGCGCAGAACGCGCAGCGAGGAGGGCGGTGGCCATCGGGCAGAAGAGCTACACCGGACACTACATTCTGGGGTACCTCCGCTCACAGGAGGAGAAGTGGGATTCAGCCCTGAAGGAACTGAAGATCGCCAATACGCTCAGCCCCAACAATGCCGAGATCCTTCGTTGTTTGGGATGGGTACTCTTCAACGTCGGCCAGCGGGCGCAGGGCGTGGTGACCCTGGAACGTGCACTCAATTTGGACCAGGAAAATCCCCTCACCCTCTGCGATCTGGGTTCCGCCTACCTGCAGGCCCGCAACCTGCGCAAAGCCCGTGCGCTCTTTCAGCGCGCGCTGGAGCTGGATCCGGAGAATGGCCGTGCCAAGGAATGCGTGCTCATGGCGGAACGACTGCTCAAGACGACCGAGAGGAAATGAGGAGAGAGCACGTCGGCGATGACCGGACACCACTGTTCCCGCAAACCTCCACTTCAACCGCCGGAGGAACGCTCGTATACTCCCGTGTGTCCTCCGCGCGCCTTCATGCACTCTCCCGTCCTGCGACGCAGCCTCCGCCGTGCTCTCCTGACACTCTGGCGTGAAGGGGAATGGCGTGCGAGTTTCGGCTCGCTGCTCGGCATCTGTACGCTCTTTCAATTTCTGTTGCTGGGCCTGCTCGGCGCAGGCGCCGTTGAATCGCTGCTCCTCTTGCACTCCGATGTGAAGCTCGAAATCCGGCCCGAGGCCAACCGGGGGGAAGTGCAACAGTTCTTCTCGAACCTGCAGCAGCTGCCGTACGTGGAGCGCGCTGTCTACATCACCCGCGAACAGGCGCTGGCACGCATCAAAGTGGAGGATCCCACCCTCGCAGCATTCTTCGAAAAATTCGGCGTGGATAATCCGTTCCCCGATACGATCGGCGTGACGCTCCGGTCCCTCAGTGATTACCCGGTCTTTTCGACCTTCCTCTTAGACCCGCGCTGGCAGCAGATCGTGGATCCCGCGCTGCTCTCGAATATCACCCATCAGGAAGAACGCGTGCACGAGCTTTTGCGTGTCGCGAACGGAGGCAGGAATCTGGCAGCCATCCTCCTCTTACTCGCGTGCGGCATCCTGCTCTCGACCATTGTGGAATTCACACGGAGAAACGCCCTCGGCCGCTCAGAAGAGGTCCTGGTGGAGCGGCTCGTCGGCTCAGACGGATTTGCGCTGGCTCTGCCCTTCATTTGGGAGGCAGCGATCCTGCTCTGGGGGAGCATTCTCGTGAGCGCCGCAGTGCTGATGGTGTTTCTAGTGATCCTCCCGACGCTCGTTCCGGCACTGAGCGCCGGAGGAGCCCTGGCTGCACTGGCCGTGGCCGCCGTGCCCATCTTCTCTGTCGCACTGCCCACCGCTCTGATCCTCGAGCTCCTCTGCGCCCCGCTCCTCGCCGGAATCGGGGCCTGGCTCGGCATTCGCCCGTCGCTCCGATCCACCTCGCTCAGCCATTCTTAGAAGAGACGCGCTACACTGTCTCCATGTCGTACTCTGCGGTCTTCGATGCCATCGTGCTCGCCTCCTATGACGTGGGGGAAGCCGACCGGTTCCTGATCCTCCTCACGCGCGAGAAGGGACGTCTCGCTGCGCGGGCACCGGGGGCGCGTCGCTTGAAAAGCCGCCTCTGCCCGCTCCTGCCACTCACCCATCTCGCCGTGGAACTCAAAGAGAGCCGCGGCGGCTTTCTCGTCTGCGGCATCACCCCGCACCACCATCACAATCCCCGCGTGCAGCACCTTCAGGATTTTTTCGTGCGCATGCAGGCGAGTGAACTCTTGCTCGCGCTCCTCTCGGACGGGGAACCGGTACCGGAAATTTTCGAGGCGCTGTCTGCTCTGCTCCACCATCCGCACTGCGCCGAACAGGACACGCTTGCCTTCACCCTCCGCGTACTGGCCCTGCTGGGAGTGCTGCCGGAAATAACACATCGCCTCTTTGCCCCACTGTCTCCGGAAGAGCGCTCCTTTGTTCTGGCAAGCATGCGCGGAACACCCGTGAACGAAAAAATTTCCTGCACCCGCCTGAGAAGCCTCTGCACCCAACTCGTGCAGGAGCATTGCACGCGACCGTTGCGCTCCACAGACGTGGCCGCCGCATGTATGTAAGTGCCTAGAGAAACCCCTCAAGCTCCTGGGCACGATTGGGCTGCCGCAACTTGCGTATCGCTTTCGCTTCAATCCCACGTATGCGTTCCCTCGTGACTTTGAAGATGTGTCCGATCTCTTCTGGGGTATAGGAGACACCATCCACAAGTCCGTAGTGCAATTTAATGATTTCCCTCTCGCGATACGAGAGAGTTTTGAGAACCTTGGCGATCCTGCCTCTAAGCAACGCCTGTTCATCGGGAATCCTCTGTAGGGGCTCTTCGCAAGGCATGCCTCCTCTTAGGGGAGGGCGTTCCGTCTTCGCATCTGTATCGTATGAACCGGACAGTGCCTGCTCTATGCGCCGCCTCACAAAAGAAGTCATATTCTTCGCGAAGTGCCCTTGTTCATAGTCATGAAGTGCCTCGAGCAGTGCTGCCATCCCAATTTGAAGAGCTTCCTCGGGTTCACTGTCATCCGGGAATATTTCCCACACAATGTGCTGAGCAAAACCCAGGCATGCCTGATCAAAAATCTCCTTTTGACCGTGGCGCGCATAGGCAGTGGCCGCTGCACCGAACTTCCGTCCTGCAACCAGTTTCCGGGCGAATGCGTTCGGAGAAAAGTCCGGACTTTCAGGTTGAACATCTGTTTCTTCCATATTGGTAATATAACATTATTATGGCATTATTGTCAATTTAACGCTCATCTCCCTCCCGGACTCAACGTTGGCTCGCGGGCAGATGCCGCGCTTGCAGACGATACACTGCTACCGGATGGGTTGAGGAGCAGCGGCGACGTCGCTTCGACGCCGATCTGATCGAAACGCGGACGTGCCTCGTAGGCGGAGAACACTCCTTCCTCGTCCTCCGTGCCGTTGGAACGGATCAGACGCCACCACATCGCCTTCAGGCCCGGTACGCGCTCGCCGACCTTGCGCGTCGTACCTGCGGGAATTTCTGTGGTGTACTCCACCCGATCGGGAGGTGGCGCGGCAAATCCCCATGTGAAGGGCCCGATGATCTCACTCTGCCGCTGATCACGGGTGCCGTAGTAAATGAAGTACGCATGGTCCCCATCGACATGCGTCTGGATGAGCAACGCGCCGGGAGAATCATTCAAAAACCGGATATCCGTGTGCGGCGGGTAGATGGTCGCATCTGTTCCCTGAGGACTGTAGTAGTGCACGGCGAAGCTGTGATTGCGCCGGGCGAGGATGGGGAATCCGTACTCCCACACGCCGCGGTAGAACGTGGTGCCAACCTGACACAGTCCTCCGCCGTAATCCGGGAGCGTCTTGTCGCCCATGATCACGAGTTCCTTCAGATACCCGGTGGCCGCATTCACCGGACCCAGAATTGCATTGAAGGAAAGCTCAGCCCCCTGGGGAACGAGCGTGCCATTGAACTTCTGCAGCCCCACACTGATGTTGTGCCGCCTTGCCTTAGCCGATCCGGAAAAATCAGATTCTCCGATGCTCACCACCTCACGAATCCCCTGCGCAGCCAACAGGGCATCTTCCACGATAATCTGGGGCTGTGTTTCAATCACCGGGAGGGTGATATCCATCACGTCCTGGGCAAGCGCACTCAGGGTGAGCGTGACTGCACGATCCAGATCCACCCGGCGCCCGAGCATGCCCACGCCCTCGAACGTGATGGCGCCCGTACCGGACCCGCGAATGGTCACGGACCCCGCAGGACGATCGAAAACCGTTGCGATTTTGCGCTCGAGTGCGGCGCGCACAGCCCCGCGATTCCACGAGATTTCTTCTGCGCGCTCGAATCCCGCTGGCAGGGCAGGCACGCGATCGCCATCCACCCGAAACTCCGCTGGCACAGTCACCGGTCGCCCCTGGTACGTCCACACCTCGCGCGGTTCCTGCCACCCTGTATCCACAGGCACCGAAAACAGGTGATGCTGGTAGCGAAACGTGAGACTGGCGGCGTGCGCACCGAATGGAACAGCCCACAGGAACATGCTGGTGATGAACAAGAGGCGCTTCACGCGGACCATCGTATAGGAAGGGTGCGGAAGGAGGAACCTTCGCTCAGGGCTGCAGTCCTTTCCTCGGCGATTCGTACTTCGGCGCAGGATGCTCGTCGAGCGCCTTATTCACCAGCGCATCGGCGCGGAAATTATCGGAGCGCGGAATGTGCTTGAACGTGATGGAGTGAAAATCCTGCGACAGTGTCTGAATTTCTTCAATGAAGGGCTTCAAATGTGCCATGCGAACCTGATACTGCCCGTTGAGCTGCCGGACGATGAGCTCGGAATCGAGGTGACAAACGAGACGATTGGGGTGGTAATGCTTCGCAATCTTCAACCCTGTAATGAGCGCCCGGTACTCCGCAACATTGTTGGTTTCGACGCCGATCCGCTCTGCGTGTTCACGCAGCGTCACACCGCGTGTCGGATCTTCGAGAATACATCCCACGGCAGCCTGGCCGGGATTCCCGCGCGATCCGCCGTCGGTGAACAGGTGGAGCGTGCCGCCAACAGACTCGGGCTGGTCCATACCCAGCTGTTTCTGGGGACTCTCCAGTTCCCGGGTGATGAGATCCGCCAC
Organism: Candidatus Peribacter riflensis; assembly: GCA_001430755.1. Taxonomy (GTDB): domain Bacteria; phylum Patescibacteriota; class Gracilibacteria; order Peribacterales; family Peribacteraceae; genus Peribacter; species Peribacter riflensis. The sequence continues at coordinate 964,989 of CP013062.1, forward strand.
AAACTGCTCACGTTCCTTTACACGCGGAAAGATCTGTTGGAGTCGACGCTCGAGGGCGGCAGGAATGCGAGTCACCGCACACCAGTGTAGCGCGGGTGTATCTCTCATGCATTGCTCGACGCACACGGAGATTCCGGTATGATGGGCCAACGTCCCCATGAAGCGCACACTCCGCATCGGCCTGATCGTCCTGCTGCCCCTCATCACCCTGTCGCTCGGCTGGGGATTGGGCGTGCGGTATGCCGAACGCCAGGTGGCCGACATGATGAGCCAGCTCGAATTCCTGTACCAGGGCAAGACCGCGAGCGGAACCCTGGTGCACGACCCGGAGAAGGAAGTGGATCTCGCCCTGCTGTGGGGCGTGTGGAGATTGCTGCAGCAGCACTACATCGCTCCGGAAAAGCTGCAAACAACCAACATGCTCTTCGGTGCCACTGCGGGCCTCGTGCGCGCACTCGATGATCCCTACACCTCCTTCATGACTCCGCGTGAGAATACTGATTTCAAGGAGGGTCTGGGTGGCAAGCTCCACGGCATCGGAGCCGAGCTCACCATGAAAGACGGGCAGGTGGTCGTGGTCGCACCGCTCAAGGGATCTCCGGCGCAGGAAGCAGGCCTGCTGCCCGAAGACATCATCATCGAGGTGAATGGCACCGACATCAGCAACGAAACGCTCACGAATGTCGTGCAGCGCATTCGCGGCCCCAAGGGGACCTCCGTCACCCTCACCCTCCTGCGCGCCGATCAGCCGGATGCATTTGAGCTGACCATCAAGCGCGCCGATATCACCATCCCCAGTGTGGAAGCAGAGGTGCACCAGACCGCCAGCGGTGCCGTCGGCGTCATTGCCCTCAATCAATTCGGAGATGAGACCGTGCAGGAAGTGGAGAAAGCCCTCCGGGACCTGCAGAAGGAGAAGGAACCAATTCAGGGGCTCGTCATCGACTTGCGCTTCAACGGCGGCGGCTATCTCGACGGTGCTGTGGAGCTCGCGTCACTCTTTCTCAAACAAGGAAAGGTGGTCACCGTGCAACGCCGCGAAGGTGAGCCGGTGGCTCACTACGTGAACGGCCGCCCACTCGAAGCGGAGCTGCCGCTGGCCGTCCTTATCAATGCCGGCTCTGCATCGGCCTCAGAGATCTTCGCCGGCGCGATTCAGGATCACAAGCGCGGCACGATTGTGGGTCAAACGAGCTTCGGCAAGGGCACCGTACAAGAAGTCTTCGATCTGCCCGGCGGCAGCAGCCTGCGCGTCACCGTAGCCCGCTGGCTCACCCCGGGAGGCAAAGATTTGAGCAAGGAGGGCATTCATCCGGATATCGAAGTGGATCGCACGCCCGAAGACAGCGCGGCAGACAGAGACCCGCAACTCGATACCGCCATGGAGTGGCTGCTCGAACATGGGCAACCGGGCACGACCGTGGAGCCGGATACGATGGAAAAGGCTCCGCTCCCCAAGCAGGCAGGCAAAGAGATCGAGAGTGAGTGACGGAGATCAGTAGGCAAAAAGCTCGCTCTCAGAGAAGAAACGGCTCACTTCTTTTTCGGCGGATTCCGGGCTGTCGGATGCATGGGCCACGTTGACCATTTGATCTTTGCCAAATTCAGCCCGGATGGTTCCGGGGGCGGCCTTGCGGCTGTCGGTGACGCCCAGCATTTCCCGCACGCGATCCACGACTTTGTCTCCTTCCAGCACCAGGGCGACCACGGGAACCGAACCCATGAATTTCTCCACCTCGGGGAAGAACGGCTTATCTGCGATGTGCGCGTAGTGCTCGCGCAGGAGCTCGGGCTTGAGATGGATCATCTTCATGCCGCGAATCGTGAGACCGGCATCTTCGAAACGTGTGAGCACCTTGCCGCAGATCTTCTGCGTCACGGCATCGGGTTTGAGGAGGATGAGAGTGCGTTGTGCCATAGGTGGCCACATCCTAGAGAAACACCTCGGCAATCGCCAATCAGAAAATCGGCAATTGTCGTTCGTCACACGATCAATTCCTCCAATTTGGCTTTATTCTCCTCCTGGCCAATCACTACGAGCCGAAGATCCTTGTGCGTGAGCAGCCGCTTGGCGAGTGCATTCACCTGCTCCTGCGTGACCTTGGCGATTTCGGCGAAGTACTGCGGCAGATCGCGCACCTTGGGATACAGGAGTTGCTGCTTGCCGTAGAAGTGCGCACGCTCTTCGGTATCCTCGAGTGAAAGCGTCACGCGCCCCGTGAGATAGTCTTTGGCACGGGTGAGCTCCTCTGCCGTAACACCCGAGGCCGCGCACTGGTCGTACTCATGGATGATGAGAGTGATCGCCTCGTGCAGACGGGTCTGATCGATGCCCGCGCGCGTGGAGAGGGAACCTCCGTCGAGATAGCTGTCCACCTCCGTGGCAATGTAGTAGCAGAGCCCCTTGGCCTCACGGATATTCAGGAACATGCGCGAACTCATGTTTCCACCCAGGATGATCGAGAGCAGCTTGTGCGCAAAATGATCGCCGTCCAAGGCACCGACACCGGGAACGCCCAGCACCAGATGCGCCTGCTCCGTTTTCTTGGTGCGCAGGTACACACGGTCCGATCCGAACGTCGTGAACGGGTCAAAGGCATGGCTCTTCTTCCCACCGATGGGACGGAAATACCGCTCTGCCAGAGCGAGCGCCTGTGCCTGATCCACTTTCCCCGCAAAAGCGAGGACGAGATTATCGGGCGTGTAGAGCTCTTCTTTATGATGGAGAAAATCCGAGGTCTGGACGGACTGGATCACCTTCTCGGTGCCGATGGTATCCCAGCCAAGAGGATGATCGCCGTACAGGAGCTGCTCGAAATCCCACCCGGCGCGGTACATGGGCGTGTCCTGGTACATGCGCTCCTCCTCCATGATCACCCCACGCTCCTTCTCGATCTCCTCCTGCGGAAACTTGGCGTTGCAGAGCATGTCGCTGAGCACATCACACGAAAGATCCAAGTGCTTCGCCGCGGCCTTCACGTAATACCCCGCGTACTCCTTGCCGGTGAATGCATTGAAGTCGCCGCCCACCCCCTCGATCGCAGCGCTCACATCCTTCGTCGTCAGATACTTATCACCACCCTTGAAGAACATGTGCTCCAGAAAGTGGCTGATGCCGCGATTCTGCTGCCGCTCGTAGCGCGACCCCGCTCCGGCGAACACCATGACCGTGGCGGATTCCACACCGTCGCTGGGAGCGGTGAGAACAGGCAGCCCGGAGGCAAGACGCTGAATGGAGTACATCGGGGAAGAGTCTACGGAGGAACCTCCGTAAAGCAAAGCTGCATTGGAATTGCATCAAACATACAAAAACAAAACAGTAAACGTAGGAGGGGCGCGCCATCGGGGGTGAAGGGGAAGGCCCTGCCGCGAAGCGGGATGCCGACGAGTCGGCTCCGAAGCCTTGGAGGAGCCAGCGAGGAGGCACAGGGCCTAAGCGGAGTGGGGATTGGCGCGCCGGCGTTTTGCCCGCCCGAACGTACCGTTGTTCGGTACGGGCGGGGCTCCACCTTTGTCGCGACAAAGGTGGAAAGAGAACGAAAATACGAACATCAGTTCGGCACCAGACTTACACCGTAAATAGTCTTCTCTTTCTTGACCACCTCTGCGGCGCTCTGTAGGCTTTCAGCGCTCCAAATCTCCCTATGCTCAGCAAACTCAAGTGGCGGCGACGCATGCGCAAGCATGGCTTCCTCAAGCGCCAGCAGACCAGAAACGGCCGCAAGGTCCTCGCCCGTCGTCGGCGTAGGGGGCGCAAGCAAATCGTCGTGCAGCGGAAAGGAAAGAAATAGGCAACTATCGGTGTATCAGTAATCAGAGTATCAGTAATCTGTGTGTCGGCGGGTCAGAACTCGTTTTCTTTCACTGATACTCAGATATTCTGTTATTCTGATACTCCGAATGTCGTCCCTCCTCCACCGCCTCTCAGCCATCCTCTTCTACCTCCTCGCCGGAAGTTTCTTTATAAGTTATCTGCTCCTCAGAAACGAAATCGGCCTCCCCTGGTCGGAGTGGTGGCTCAAGGTCGCCGATCTGCCGCTGGCGCTCGTCGCCGTCGTCTACGGAGGAACAAGCCTCTACCGCAGCGTGAAACACCGGGAAGGGGTGTCATGGCTGCTCCTCGTGCTGCTCGGCCTCCCACTGCTCGCGTTCTTCACCTTTCTCGTCGCCTTGAACTTCTGGAATATCCTGGGGTTGCCGCAGGGACCCGCACTCTAAACCTCCACCTCCATAGTCTCCTCCTGCCGGTTCGCGACCCGCGCGGCAAGGAAGAGGCAGTCGCTCAGACGGTTTAAATACACCAGCACATTCGTATTGACCATTTGACCCTCCGAAACCGCATCCGGAATGGAGGACTGTGAAGAATCCGTGAATGAGCGCGCGAAGCGTTGGGTCTCGCGGGCCCCAACGCTGGAGCGCAACCGTTGAGGGAAAGGGGTGCCCATGAGGGGAAAACCGGCTTGTCGGCCGTAGCCTTGGCGAAGGCTGAAGGTTTGTCCCTCATGATTCATTCCCACCACCCATCGCTCGGCGCGTCGGCAGACGGCACGCGCCTGATGCAGGAGTGCCGCGATTTTCGATCCTCCGGGCAGGATGAAGCGCGAGAGTTTCGGGAGTGAACGCTCCATTGTCAGCCCCCACTCTTCCAGCTCCCGGATGAACAGAACAGAGAGTCGACTTGCCGGCTGTAGTCCACCAGAGGCGGCCGAAGGCTGGTGACCGCTCGAAACCGATGCGAGATCCGCCCCTGCACTGAAAAGTGCACGCTGCACTCGCTCCAGCGCCGTTCGAAGATCATCAGACAAGGCCGTCTCGGCCATAATCACACCCAGAATGGCATTGAGCTCATCCAGGCTCCCCACTGCATGAATACGTATGGCAGATTTAGATACGCGCTCGCCCTTGAGAAGACCGGTCATTCCATCGTCGCCCGTGCCAGTGGAGATGCGCGGCCGCGCCATAGGGGGAATTTCTATTTTACTCCTGATCTCTCCGAGTTCCCTAGTTCCCGATTTCCCGCGTTCCCTACGCCCTACCCCCTACCCCTAACCCTATCTTCTCGTGCTCCTTCTTCACCTCCTCCTCCGTAAGCGTGCGGTCAGAAGCACGGTACGTGCAGCGCACCGTCAGGTTGTACTGGCCTTTCGCCAGCTTGGCCCCCTCAAAGAGATCCACAACGGAAACATCGGCCAGCAGAGAGGAGCTCTTGCGCACCTTTGCGAGGAAATCCGCACTCTTGTGCCCGGCATCCAGCGTGACCGTCAGGTCATACGCGATGGATGGATACTGCGCGATCGGCGAGAAGATCACGGGTTTCTCGGGCAGAGCGAGCAGACTGGTGAGATCGAGCAGCGCCACGGCCGCGCGTCCCGGCAGATCGAATGCCGAACAGACGGACGGATGTAATTCGCAGACGAGGCCCATCGCTTTGCCTTCAATGAGAAAGTCTGCGCTGCGCCCCGGGTGCCCGAAGGGAGGTGTTTTCTCAGACGCGCGTATCTCGATGGAAAGTCCGCTGCCCCCGATCTCGTCTGCAACGAGTTGTTTGAGCGTCAAAAACGGTGTCTCAGAAAGCGGCAGGTTCCGGCGCTCAGCCATAAAGATGCCGCACTCCAGCCATTCCCCTTCGCGTTCATTGAACACATGGGCGCACGTGAATGTGCGCACGGCGTCCCCCACGAGCAGAAGATTCTGTGCGGCATGCTCGAGTAAACGCGGCAGGGTGGATGTCTGGAGCACGCTCAATTCCTCTCCGAGGGCATTGAGCACGGGAAGGGCATCGGAGGGCTCCATACCGGCCTTCTTGAGTAAGACCGGGCCGACGAGCGAGAGCGAAACGACCTCCATGAACCCCTGCGACTGCAGGCTGTCACGAAGCTTTGAAACACGCGATTCGCGGGGAGGCGGCGTCACAGTTGCTTCGGGATAGGCAGGAGCGATGTGCTCGTATCCGGAAATGCGGCCGATCTCTTCGGTGAGATCATGCGGACCCGTGAGGTCCTTGATCCGCCAGAGCGGCGGCGTGACCGACCCGCGCGTCACCGTGCACCCCAGATCGGTGAGGATCTTCTTCGCGGTCTTCTCTGCGATTGCCACGCCGAGCAGGTGCTCCGCATCTTTGTAGGAGAAATGAATGGGCTTCACCGCACCGTCCGTCCCCCATGATTGCAGCTTCGAGGTGATCTGCGCACCGGGAATAAGGGTGAGGAAGAGTTCCAGGGCCCGCATCAATCCCTCTTCGCAACGAACGGGCGGAACGCTTTTTTCGTAGATGGTCGCCGCATCCGTGCGATGCCCGGTGGCAATGACCGCATTGCGGATGGCAACGGCATCGACAACGGGACTGTGCAGGTAAATCTCGCGCGTCTTTTCGGTGGTGGAGGTTCTCAGGCCTCCCATGATCCCCATGAGATCGAAAATACCGGCATCATCACTCATCACCACAGCACCAGCGGGAAGGACGCGCTCGACGGAATCGAGCGTTTGGATCTTCTCCCCCTCTCTAGCCGCGCGGATGTGCACCGCACCTCTGAAATCCTTCAGATCGAAACTGTGGAGCGGCATGCCCAGTTCTGCAGTGACGTAATTAGTGATATCGATCGGCAGATTGAGCGGCCGGAAACCGGCAGAGAGAAGGCGTCGCTTCATCCATGCAGGAGTCTCGCCGAGGCCGGAAATGCGCAGCGTGCATCCGCAGTACCGCGGAACGAGTTTCTTCTGTTCCACAACACTCTCGAAGGGAAGCGCCCCTTTGGGGAACGCGAGTGCCTTTTTCTTCGCAGGCTTCTTCCACACCGCTAATCCCAATGCCACGCATTCCCGTGCGAACCCGATTTGCGAGAACAGATCCGGACGATGTGTAATGGCATGGTTATCGACGTGCAGGATGGCATCGGTGAGACCGAGGTATTCCCGGAGTGATGTTCCCACACCGTCAGTGCCATCCCCCAGATCCACGATGGCGTGCCCCGTCGCCGTGGGGAACAGGTGCTCGAGCTGCAATTCCTCTGCAGCACAGATCATGCCTTCGCTCTCTTCCCCGCGGATCTTGGTCTTCTGGAGCGTCACCATCCCCTCACCATGCCACTTCACCTGTGCCCCCACGTGCGCGAACGCCACGCGCATGCCCGTGCGCAAATTCGTCCCGCCGCAGACCACGCGCTTGGTACCCTGATCGGTTTGCACATCGCAGAGCGAGAGACGGTCGGCATTCGGGTGTTTTTTCAGAGAGAGGACTTTCCCCACACAACACCCCGTTAGCGGCGCTCCCTGCTCCTCGATCTCCTCCACTTCACCCGTCGCCACGGTCAGGCGATTGGCAATGACCCGTGGGTCTTTCTCTTTCCACGAAACGAACTCCGAGAGCCATTCGAGTGAAACTTTCATGGCAGGAGCATAGCCTAACCCCTCAAGGGGCGGTAGGAATGTCACCGCAACAGCAAGGGATTCTGTGGGGGATTGTGCGAAGGGCGGGACGCGCCTAGCGTATTGGGGTCTTTTTCCCTCACTCTATGAAGAATTCCTGCCCTTCCTGCTCCAGCTCCTGCGCTGCGGTGCAGTGGGTCATCTGCCTTCTTCTCTTCCTGGCGAGCATCGCCTCACTCGTCGGCGTGTACCGGGCGCATTTCGCCACGGGCGGGATGGTATTCGGGAGCACCAATAGCTCGCTCTCGATCCTGGCGTTCGTCGTCGCTCTCACCCTGTGGTCCAAGTGCATGTGCCGGTGTCTGTGCTCGAAGGAATAATTATTGTGTCACCCTGCCTGCCCGCCGAAGCTTCAGCGAAGGCGGGAGCGTAGTCGAAGGGCGACACGCTCCGATTCATGGTTCGACTACGCTCACCATGACAACGGTTTCCCAGTGAATTCTTCTTCCATCTGCCTATCCTCCGTTGCTACAGTGGCCACTGTGGAGAGGTCGCATAGTGGCCTAGTGCGCGCGCTTGGAAAGCGCGTAGACCTGAAAGGGTCTCGGGGGTTCGAATCCCCCCCTCTCCGCCAGCCTTCGCTCTTCGCTTTGCTCAGAGCTTCGGCTGGCCTGCGGCCATCGGAATACAAATGCGAAGGCGGACAATCCTCTACACTAGAATTGTGTACTGCGTCCTCCGAAGCTCTGAAAGAGCGAAGGGGGACACCCCTCCCTCTTCCCTCCCCCCATCCCATGAAACGCCTCATATTCCTCGCCCTCACCCTCCTGCTCGCCGGCTGCGCTACCACCCCTCCCGCAGATGATTCTGCAAACCCGCTTCTGGGAGGCGATCGCGACGAACACGGCTGCATCGGCTCCGCTGGTTACCAATGGTGCGCCCCCAAGCAAAAATGTCTGCGTGCGTGGGAGGAGGAGTGCTTCGCCTCCGCCTTCGAGGCACTGACCTGGGAACTGGCTGCACGGCATGGCGATGAGGAGCAGCAGATTACACTGACGATGACACAGCAGACGGACACATTCGCCAGGGCCAGCGTGCGCTTCGGCCCTCCGGGGACTCCGGGCGGCCTTGTACTGGCGGCGAAGACGAACGGCGCCTGGAGCATCCTCTACGAGGGCAATGGGTCGGTGGATTGTGATGCACTGAAGGCCGCTTCGTTCCCACAGGACATGTTGGATGGGATTTGCGACTGATCTCCGCTACACTCGTTGTATGAAAAACCTCCTGACCCCCCGCATTGTCATTCTGGCTGGCATCGCTGTGGCCATCGTTCTGCTCGCCCTGTGGCTCAGAACAACCTCAGGGGAGGATACGTGGTTGTGTGTCGACGGGCAGTGGACCAAGCACGGCAATCCTTCCGCTCCCATGCCCGAAACCCCCTGCAAGCAGGCGGCAGTGCCCACTTTGGGACGGACCAGCCTTCCTGCAGCAGAGAAGGACCAGCCGATGAAATCCTACGTAGCGAATGATTTTTCCTTCTCACACCCGGATTGGCCGCTTATGGAAAAAGAAACGGTGTTGGAGCCGGAGAGGGCCAGAGTCGCCGTGCGAAACGCCGGCTGCGGATTGATCGTGACCGCGCGGGTGCTGCCGGCCGGCGAACAATTCCAGACTGCCCTCGAAGGGCTTTTGAGCGAGCAAGTCGCACAGGCCAACGTGCGGATTCTCCGCAAAGAGATCACCCAGACGACCAGCCACATCGAGGGGGAATTCGCCGTGGGAGGCGGGCAGTTTGTGCATACGGATCAGTACGGATTCGTCACGAGCAAGAACCAGTTCTACTCCGTCGTCTTCGCAGCGGAGAAAACTGCCTTCGATACGGCCTGCAAGCCATTTGTCTCAGCCACAGTGAAGAGTGTGCAGGTGAAGTGAGGATTGCAGATGATGATCAGACTTCGGGCAGCGTGTCGGTCCGTTCCGGCGGGTGGATGAATGTAAAACCCAAGGCTTTGTAGATATCTTCCTCTTCGCGTGAGGCAATCACCTTTTCACCGTGAAAAAGCCCGTACTCATTGAGCTTCCACCCGCGCTGAATCGCCTTTTTTCGGAGCATGATGTTGTGTCCTTTATCCCCCGTGAAGTACAGCAGGGCGGCTCCCCACTGATCGCGCCGGACGAAGCGGATATCGACTCGGATGCCGGCCTGAAGATCGAACGAGAGCTTCTTTTCACCGTGCGCCACAACATCCCGGACCATCGGGAGCTCTGCGATGGCATCACTCACGGCCTTCGCTGACTGTGTGACGACCAGCACGTCAATATCGCCCACAGTCTCCTTCTCGCGACGAAAAGAACCGGCCACCTCGCACTGTTCGATGCCTTGTACACCCCGGATTTTCCTGAGGAGCGCGGCCACATCGTCTTTCACCTCCTCACGCGGAAAGCGGCGCATGCGTTCTGTCACACGCCTGGCGTTCTCGAGTACCTTCGCCTGCATGGTTGCGGAAAAACCGGGAAGACCCTTCAGCTTTCCCGTTTCGGCAGCCTTGATCAGATCGGCAACCGACTGGATGCCCAATGCCATCTGAAGTTGTCGGGCGCGCTTGGGTCCAAGCCCCTCCACTAAAATGAGCGCAGGAGGGATACCGCCCTGCGCACCGAGGAGCTTATCGAGCGCGGCGATGCGGCCGGTCTGCAGGTACTCCTGAATCTTCCTGGCGATGCTCTCGCCGATCCCGGGGAGTGCCTCCAGTTGCTCGATATCTTTGAACGCGGAGACATCGCGCTTCAGTTCTTCGAGGATTTTTGCCGCATGACGGTACGCCGCGGGCTTGAAGGCCACCCCCTGCTCCTCGAGCAGGGCGGCGATCTGATGCAGAAGCATGGCGATGCGCGCGTTGTTCTCCACAAGACAACAGGATACCAATGTAGGAAGTGATCCGCCTCCCCGATTTTTTTGATTATCCCGGGTGCATGCCTCTGCATGCACCCGGGGAAATGGGTTTGGCTCAAGCCGAAGCTTAAGCCGAAATGGAACAGGTCTCGCGATCAGGCGATCCGCACATTATAGCGGTCACGCAGCCGGTTGGCCCGGAGATTGAGAGCATCGACAGCTCCACATGCCTGCACGTAAGGTTGACCGCGACGCTTGGCTCGGTTGACCTTACGTTTGAGAACTCGCGCGCAGTTGGCCAGGTAGATAGTCACCCGCCTGCGCTCCGTGTGGACCCGACGGGTCCGCAGGCGTCTATGCAGACGCCGATCGTCCTTCAGTTCTGCCACGACTTCCGAATCATGAGTTCGGCATACCATAGCTCACACTCCATCGAAGACCTGAAGCCTTCCGGGAAACCTACTCATCCACACTCCGGCAGATAAGCACTCCCAGGGGGGAGCAAAGGGTCGCCCATTCCAATGGGCAAGGAAGGCAGATCACTTTCTGAATGCAAACAATGATGTGAAGGAGCGTGTGTGATCTCTGATCTGTTCAAAGAATGGAGCTGCCGTCGCGCGGGCGGCAGCTCCGAAAGAGAGGCGGTTAGCGGGAACCGCGGCGGCACCGCTTTCGCGGCGCCTTTTTGGCACCATCCTTGCAGGAACACTTCTGCAGGATGTGCCCACACCGTGAGCACCTAATTTTGCGGCTCATGGTAACTCCTTTCTCCTGCTCTTCCTTTATGAGCAGGTCAGAGATCATAGTGGAATGAAAGATCAGGGAAGCACCCACTCTCTTTGAGGAGAGAAGGATGCGCATCATTCTACGGGGTTTCCTTCACGCGCCCTTCTCTGCTGTAAGGCAGGGAATGGAAAACGGGCGGAGGACGTACTGCTGCAGCATGACAGAAGGTAATGTAAACATTACATCCCCGCCTGTCAAGAATGATCTGAATAGGCCATTGGAACTGCATCCTGTTCGATAAAACACAAACATAACCGGTTCGAAACAAAACAGCATACAAAAATCTACGGAAACGCGCCTATGTGGCGGCGATAGCGGAGGGGGTCATAGGCGCAGCGCTTTCTTTCGTCCTTTCTTTGTCGCGCCTGACAAAGAAAGGACAAGAATGAATAGTGCAGTAGAACATGAGCAACTCACGTTCCTTCCTCCCAACTGCTGAGGTACTTCACCTGTTCCGGCGTAAGCGTATCGATGGTGAGCCCCATGGCTGTCAGTTGCAGAGCGGCGATCTCCTGATCGATTGCCTCCGGCAGAGTGATCACCTCTTTGGGCATCTTGCCGCGATTCTTCACAAGGTACTCGCACGCCAGTGCCTGCCCGCAGAAACTCAAGCTCATCACCTCGCTCGGATGACCCTCGGCCGAAGCCAGGTTCACCAGCCTCCCCTCGCCCGCCACATAGACCACTTTGCCTGATTTGAGCAGGTACTCGTCCAGGTAGTGCCGCACACGCCGCTTTCTCTTGGCGGCCTTCTCGAGCGCAGCCACGTCAATTTCGTGATCAAAATGTCCGGAGTTCGCCAGCACCGCCCCGTCTTTCATGCGCTCGATGTGCTCCAGACGAATGACGTGAATGTCACCCGTCACGGTGATGAAGAGATCACCGAGAGGCGCAGCCTGCGCCATGGGCATCACCTGGAATCCGTCCATGGCCGCCTGCAGTGCCGGAACCGTCGCCACTTCGGTGACGATCACTTTTGATCCCAGTGCACGTGCGCGCAGGGCAACGCCCTTGCCGCAGCTGCCATAGCCGAGCACCACCACAGTTTTGCCCGCGAAGAGCAGATTCGTGGAGCGCAGAATGCCATCCAATGTGGATTGGCCGGTGCCGTAGTAGTTGTCAAAGAGGTGCTTGGTCTTGTTGTCGTTCACGGCGATCACCGGCATCTTGAGAGCGCCGTCCTTCGCCATGGCGCGCAAGCGATTCACGCCCGTCGTCGTCTCTTCGCAGGCTCCGATAACCTTTTCGAGGAGGTGCGGATGCTCTTTGTGGATGAGGGAGATCAGGTCACAACCGTCATCGATGGTCAGATCAGGCTCGGCTTCGAGCACGGCCCTGAGGAATTTGTAGTAATCCTCACGGCTCTCACCTTTGTACGCCCACACGAGCACACCCTCCTCCGCGAGCGCGGCGGCCACGTCATCCTGCGTGCTCAGAGGATTGCACCCCGTAATGGCCACCTTCGCGCCACCCGCAACGAGTGTGCGGACGAGCACGCCTGTCTCTTTCGTGACATGGAGCGCCATGCCAATGGTAAGACCTTTGAAGATCTGGGATTTTTTGAAGCGTTCGCGCAGTGTGAGCAGCGCAGCCATGTTGCGCTCCGCAATTTCGAGATTCATGCGCCCCTGGGGGGCGAGGGAGGGATCTTTGACGTGCGACATGGCTCCAGCGTAGCGAAAAATCCGGACGAGTTCATGCAAAACTGTCATGAAAAACAGAATGGTTCCATTGGCGGCTATTCCGGATCTTCATCCATCACGCCTGAACGGTGGGCAACGCTCCCCCGTATGCCCGCTCTGCCCGTGCCCAGAGTTCTTCTCTATCAAACGTATCCATCAGCGTTCCCTCCTGTTCCACCACCTTCGACCCCATGGCCGCACCCAGTTTGGCGGCAGTGGTCATGTCCCATCCCCGTGACAAGCCGAAGAGGAGCCCCGCACGGAACGCATCGCCTGCACCCGTGGGATCGACCACGCAATCAGGCTTGCAAGCGGGTAACGTCACCGTTCCATCTTTTGAAAGCAGCGTGACGCCCTTCTCACCGTGCGTGATGATGACGAGCGGCGCGAGGGCAAGAACCGACTTCTCGTTCGCCTTCAGCGCCTCTTTGAGCAGACTCCATTCGTAGTCATTCACAATCACTCCCGCACTCATTTTTGTGAGGCGCTTCAGCTCATCCGCACTGAAAGCAATCACCTGCTGTCCGGGGTCGAAGAACACCGGCACTTTCTGCTGCGCGCACCAGAGCATCCCCGTAGTCATCTGCCGCGTATCGCGCGGACTCACAATGCCGTAGGCAAGATCATCACGCTCGTCCACCAGATCCGGCCACGTGCCATGCGCATCCGCACCAGGATGAAAGAACGTGATCTGGCACTCCTTTTGATCTGTGCCAATGATGGCCGTGGCGGTCACATGTTCTTTCTGCTCTTCAATGTATGTGACGGTGATACCACGCTCGGCAAGCAGGGCCTTGTACGGTCCTCCGTCGGAACCGACGGTGCCCACCACCAACGGATCACCGCCGAGCAGCTTAAGATTCCATGCGATATTGGCCGCCGTGCCGCCGTGATGGCGCGCAAAGCGTGGCGAGAAGAACGAAAGCGAGAGATGTTGGAGAGATTTGGGATCGATGGCATCGGCAAAGGAGCCCTCGTAGCCGAGAAGGACGTCATACGCGATGGAGCCAGTGATGAGGATTTTTCTCATGAGCAGACCTAGTGTGCCGGTAAAGGGGTGGAGAGCAAAGGCCTAGCAAAGGGAACTCGGATTCGGGAATGAGGGAACTAGGTTCGTTTTTCAGGCCGATTTCCCTATTTCCCGAGTTCCCCATTTCCCTATCCAAACCACTGACAGAAGCACCAATACCAGCTAAGCTGGCTCCACGTGAAAATCACGATTGTCGGTACCGGCTACGTCGGCCTCGTTTCCGCAGCCTGCTTCGCGGAACTGGGACATGAGGTAATCGGCGTGGATATCGACGCAGCCAAGGTGAAGAAGCTCAAGAGCGGACAAAGCCCCATCTACGAACCGGGGCTCGAAGAGCTGCTCCTCCGCAATCTGCAGAGCGGCCGCCTGTCATTCACCACGCAACTCGCCGAGGCGCTGCCGGAGTGCAAGGTGCTCTTCTGCGCCGTGGCGACGCCACCGAATGAGGACCACACTGCCGATTTGCGCGCCGTCTTCAGCGTCTGCGACGGCGTGGCGGAACTCATCGATCACGATCTGGTTTTCGTCAATAAATCCACGGTCCCCGTGGGAACGGGCCATGAGTGTGAAAAACGCATCGCCGCCCGGCTCACCAAACGGAAGAAGAAGCTCCACATTCCAGTCATTTCGAATCCTGAATTCCTGCGCGAAGGTTCAGCCGTGGGCGACACCCTGCGGCCCGACCGCATTATTGTGGGCATCAACGGCGACGAAAAGGCGCGCGAACTGATGGAGGAGCTCTACCAGCCCCTCGTGCGCACCGAGCGCCCCTTAGTCTTCATGAGCCGCGAGAGCGCCGAGATCGTGAAGTACGCCAGCAACGCTTTCCTCGCAACGAAGATCTCTTTCGTGAACATGCTCACCGAACTCTGCGAAATGACGGAAGGATCCATCCGCGACGTGGCAAAAGGCATCGGTCTGGATGAGCGCATCGGTCCGCGCTTCCTCCATGCGGGCATCGGCTACGGAGGCAGCTGTTTCCCCAAAGATGTGAAGGCCCTGCTCGCCATCGGGAAGAAACTCGACCTCTCGCTTCCCATCATCCAGGCCACACAGGATGTGAATGCCCGCCAGCGTGAACGCTTCTTCCAGAAGCTGCTCAATGCCATCCCCACAAATGCGTCCATCGGCATCTGGGGGCTCTCGTTCAAGCCCAATACCGACGACATGCGCGAGGCCCCGAGCCTGGATCTGATCCCCATGCTCCTCAACATGAGTCACATCGTCCGCGCCTTTGACCCTGTGGCCATGGAGAACGCCGCAAAGGTGCTCCCGAAAGAGGTGGTGTATGTGCATACGCCGCTCGAGGCGGCCAAGGATGCCGACGCCGTCATCCTGCTCACGGAGTGGGATGTGTTCCGCGGAGTCGACCTGAAGGAACTGAAGGCGACCATGCGCGGCCGGCTGCTCTTCGACGGGCGCAACGTCTACGATCCGGAGGAAATCCGCGAAGCCGGGTTCACCTACCAGGGCATCGGAGTGAAGTAAGGGAAAAGGGCGGACAAATAACCTTTGCAGGCACTTTAGGTGAACGTACACTCCCTCTCTTATGGTGGAAAAAAACAAGCTCCCCGAAGGGCTCTCAGACGACACCGTCGCCGGTGCGCTCGCACGGCGAAAGGCCTTGCTGAATGTGGAGAAGTTCACTGACTGGGAACGACTCCAGATACAAACCTGTATGTTGGGAGTTCCCACGACGGAGGCACGTGCTACTGACAAGATCACCTCGCAACAACTCTTCCGTCGGCAGTATCCTGAACGCCAAAAACTCAGAGCCGCCATAGAAAGCGCCACGGGGTCCCTCACGCTGTACTGCTCGCGCAAAGCGTCTGCCAAGTCTCAGCTGAAGATAACCGCTCCCGCCACTTCAGCTGCTCCCTCCATAGAAACAATAGTCGTGCACCGTCTCCCGGATGCAAATTGGGTAGAACCGAAGAATGGCCACTACATCACGCCGTCATTCCCTTGGGCACAGATTCTCGAGGATGAATTGCAGTGGCGCATCGAAGAGCAGGCCAAAAGCCAAGGTTCCCTTGAGGGAACCTCTCCAGAGAAGCCCGCAGAACCCCGTACAGGACTCTTCACCGGAGCGATTGCGAAGGTATTGGGAAGAACCGGCTGAGATTGCTACACTGCCATTGATGAAAGTTCTCCTCACTGGCTCCGCCGGCTTCATCGGATTCCACACGGCCAAAGTGCTCCTCGCCCGCGGCGACGAGGTGATCGGGCTGGATAACTTCAATCCGTACTACGACCCCAAGCTCAAAGAGGATCGCAATGCGCAACTGATCAAGGATAAAAAGTTCACCCTCATCCGCGGCGATATCTGCGATCGCAAGACCGTCGCCAAGGCGATGAAGGGCTGTGACCGCGTCTGTCACCTCGCGGCACTCGCAGGCGTGCGCTACGCCTTCGACCATCCGGACGAGTACATCGATATCAACATCCGCGGGTTCTTCAATGTGCTCGAGGAGGCGCGGCTGCAGAAGATTCCCGGCTTCATCTACGCATCATCGAGCTCCGTCTACGGCGGCAATACCAAGATGCCGCTCGCCGAGACCGATCGCACCGATAACCAACTCTCGCTCTACGGCATGAATAAGAAAGATAACGAGCTCATGGCGCACGTGTACCACTCGCTCTACGGCATTCCGGTGACGGGGCTGCGGTTTTTCACTGTCTACGGCCCCTGGGGCCGCCCCGATATGGCGCTCTTCGAGTTCACGGATGAGGTTTTGCACGATCGCCCACTCGATATCTTCGGGCACGGTAAAATGCAGCGCGACTTCACCTACATCGACGATATTGTCTCTGGAGTCGTGGCCTCGCTCGACAAGAACTATCCCGAAGAGGTCTTCAATTTGGGATGCGGTAAGACGGAAGAACTGATGGATTACGTGAAAGGCATCGAACAGGCTTGCGGAAAAGAGGCGAAGAAAGAATTCCTTCCCATGCAACCGGGCGATGTGGTGCGCACGGAGGCGGATATCGCGAAAGCGAGGAAGATGCTGGGCTTCAGCCCCAAGACACAGATCAAAGACGGCATCCCGAAGTTCGTTGAATGGTATCGCAAGTACTACGACCTTTAGGGATTAGGGGTTGGGGATTAGTGTATTAGGAAACCTTGAAAAGAAGGTTTTTATTTGGCCCTAATCCCCAAGATTCCAATCCCTCATCCCTCATCCCTTAGTAACGGTCTCACCCACACCTCCACCGGAACGTTCTCAAGCCGTTGCCAGCCCTCCCGCTTACGCACATCCGGGCAATCGGCAAGACACACGGCGATACGCGCGGAATCGATGAGGTGATAATTCGTCACATATCGACGGATGAGGTAGGGACCAGCCTCCTGCCATTCGTGTCCGAAGGACCCTGCAATAATCGCTGTCGCCCCGACGGGTACGTTGGCCGCCTGTGCCTGCGCAAAGACCGCCGGAGCCGGAGAGGGCTGACTGCGGGGATAGGCGAACGGAATGAGAATGAAGCCACAGAGGAGCGATGAGAGTACGACCATCGCAGGCCGACGCATCAATGCCGGCGCTGAAGCCAAACCGGCAACGAGGAGCGGAGCGAAGAGGATGGCATAGTACGGCCGGAACGAGACGAAGATGAACAGGCCGACGAGCAGCAGGCTCGCCACAAGTGACCAGCGCCGCGACAGGACCATGCCGAGCGTGCCGAGGACGCTCAAGACCAGGCTCCCACCGAGCACCCAGAGCCACACCGTGCCGCGAAGAGCGAAAATCATCGTCCCGCCATCTAGATTCTGCCGCCCTGCCGTCACCATGCTCGCGAATGTCAGAGGATTGGTTGCGGTGTAGAGGAGGAGCAGAAGTATGGGACCGAAAAGACCGGAAAGACGCTGCCACTTGGGTAAGCGCATGCGCCAGAACACGACGGCCACCACCGGGAAGAAGAGGATCGCCTGATAGGCCGTGAAGAGAGAGGCCATCCAGAGGAGTGCCACCCACCCGATCATGGGCTCAAGTTCTTCGCCTTTGAGGAGCCAGTAGCAGAAGACCAGCATCTGCAGGGCCGTAATGGGAGCGAGGAGGATTTGCCCGGCAGAGACAAAGACGCCGGCGGAGAGCACCCACAGGCTCATGAGGAGCAGGGGGGATGACGGCACGTGTTTGGGAGCGAGACCGCGCGAAATCCACGCCGCCTGCAAAAGTGAAACGGCGAGGACAATGCGCCAGAGATACTCCTGCCCCGGAATCCACTGCGTCAGACCTATGAACCAGCGTGCGAGCGGGGGATGAGGATAGGGAATGTTGAGCAGATATTTCGCCTCATCGGTGGTCACCCCATGCCAGACATGGAGCACTGCCAGCACGACAGCGAGCAGCAGGAGGCCGAAGGCGGGATTTATAAAGCGTCGCATGGGGACCAGGCGAAGTATTCGAATCCGACGCGGATACACCGCGCGGATACATTGGATCGTCCGTGAGGATGGTGTATGAGCTCGATACGCGTAGATTCAACACGACGGAGAGAAAGATCTGAAATGAGCCACCCTTCTGTATCGGAGAGCGATTGCATCGCCGCTCTCGTTCGATCACGCACTTGCGGGTCGAGCACGAGGAGTCGCAAATGCCACGCGCGCACCGAAAGGAAAATCCCAATTCCGATGATGAGGATAAGAAAGAGCACCCAAGCGACACGCGCCCACCGATGCAGAAAGAGCGAAAGCAGTGAGCAACCGAAATCCCACTGCACGCTGAGCGAAAGTTTGCTCGTGCCCACCGCGCGCGGCGCGAAGGTGTAGGGAATCTCCGTGACGGGGGTGCCGCGCGGCAACCGCATGAGAAGATCGAACAGGATCTTGAAACCGCGGGGATGGAACTGCGGCGCAATCCGCTCGAAGAGCGAACGATCGATGGCAAAGAAGCCGCTCATGGGATCGCGCACGGACAGGCGACAGAGCAGGGTGGTCACCTTCGTGCCCACACGGCTCAGGAGGGTGCGGCGGCGGTTCCACTGTCCCGTGCTCCCGCCTGCGATGTAGCGCGAAGCCACGGCAACCCCCCGACGAACCTGTACGGTCTCGACGAGTTTCTTTAAGAGGGAGGCATCGTGCTGCCCGTCGGCGTCCATCACGGCAAGAATCTCGCCGCGCGCCGCTTTGAACCCCTCCACGACTGCCGAGGAAAGCCCGCGCTCCCCGCGCCGCCTGATCACCCGGAGTGACGGAAATGACGTCTGCAATTCCTCCGCCTTGCGCCAGGTGCCGTCCGGTGAATCATCGTCGACAATGATGATCTCATGCGGCATTCCCGTGAGCGCCGTTGCGATGCGCGGCAGCAGAACCGGCAGACTTTCCGCCTCGTTGTACGTGGGAATAATAAGCGACAACATCAGGAGGCAGTGTAGCGAGTAGGAGTGATTGATGTCAGCGATTTCCTCAAGGGAATTAGAGAACGAACGGTTAGGGAATTCGGGTGCGGGAACTAGGGAACTCGGCTTATTTTCCATTCCGGTTACACTAATTCCCGACTTCCCTATTTCCCTCATCACTGTTCAAGGGCAAACTACCAGCTGTATGAAGATCCTCGTCACTGGATCCTCCGGCACGATCGGCACGCACCTCTGCGCAAGGCTCCTGGAGTTGAAACAAGACGTGGTTGGGGCAGATTGGGAGCCGAATAAGTGGCAACCAACGGTCGAGAAACTCACCGTGCGCTTGGACCTGCGGCATGAAGAGGAACTGAAGAAGCTTCCCACGGATTTCGACTGTGTGATCCATCTCGCCGCCAACGCGCGCGTCTACGAGCTCGTGGAACACCCCGACCGGGCACGCGATAATATCATGAGCACATTCAATACGCTGGAATGGGCGCGCAAAAACGGAATCAAGCGCTTCGTCTTCGCCTCTTCGCGCGAGACGTACGGTAACAGCGGAGCGGCTCAGTACACCGAAGACATGGTACGGGTCGAGAACTGCGAGAGCCCCTACACCGCAAGCAAGATCGCCGGTGAGGCGCTCGTGGAATCGTACCGGCGCTGCTACGGCATGGAGACGGTGATCGTGCGTTTCTCGAACGTGTACGGCATGTACGACGACTCTGAGCGTGTGGTGCCGCTCTTCATCCGTCAGACCAAGAAGAATGAACCGCTCGTCGTCTTCGGTAAAGATAAGAGCCTGGATTTCACGTACATCGACGATGCGGTGGACGGACTCTTGCTCATCCTGAAAAATTTCGCGAAGGCGAACGGTCAGACCATCAATCTCGCCTTCGGCGAGGCGCACCCCATCATGGAACTGGCGGAACTCATCAAGAAACTCATGGGAAGCACCTCCGCCATCACAGCGAAAGATTCCCGCACGGGCGAAGTGACCCGCTACACGGCGGATATTTCGAAGGCGCGCACGATCCTCGGCTTCGACCCCAAGGTGCCCTTCGCGGAGGGAGTGAAGAAGTCGGTGGAGTGGTATGGACGAGAATGATGAATAAGGAATTATGACTGAAGTATCTTTTCCTTCATTCTTCATTCTTAATTCTTAATTCTTACTTCTCGTCTCGTGATAGACCATTTCCAGATTCACCTCCCACACATTGGATGAATCGGTGCGGCCTGCGACGATGTTATCCACGGCCGTCATCGAGGTGAGCATGCTGTGGTCCTGATTGTTGTAGCGGTGCATGCCGTTTCTGCCGATCAGGTAGAGATTGGGGACACTCTGGACGAATTCCCGGACAACGTGGAGCTGATCGTAACTGCCGAAGTATGCGGGATACGCCTTGGGCATTCTGAGCACGCACGCGTCGATGACATCCTCGCTCTTGAGAAAGTGGATCTTCTCCATCTCGCCGATGCCGAATTGGATGAGCTCCTGATCGGGCTTGATCCACAGGTCCCCGCCCTCGTTCACAAAGTACTCCAGCCCGATCCACACCGCATTCTTGCGATCGGCCACAAGGTAGGGACTCCAGTTATTGAAGATTTGTACGCGTCCCACCCGCACTCCCCCCTCCTGAATGTAGATCCAGTTATCCGGCACTGATGCATCGGTATGTCTGCCATCCTGCACGTGAAGTTTTTTCAGCAGGAGACCGATCGTGATGAAATCGCGGTACGGCAAGCCTTCCGCCACCTCCACGACTCGCGCAGGCGGATGCGGCGTCATCATGCCAATGAGATGCTTGATCGGCATGGTGGAGAAGAAAAAATCGCACGGAATGGTCTCTTCGGTGCCCGTTTGCGTGTTTTCGAGTGTGACGGAAGTGATGCGGCCGTCTGTGAGATGCACACCCGAAACGCGCGTGCGCATGCGCACTTCACCGCCGCACGACTTCACCTGAGCCGCAACGGTCTCCCACATCTGTCCGGGCCCGTACTTGGGGTAGAAGAAGCGCGTGATGAGCGTGGTTTCGCGCTCCTGCTGGGCTTTTTTGAAATCACTGCTCAGAAGATCCTTCACGGCGTGAACAACGGCGCGCCGGAGTGACAGCCCCTGCACGCGCTGGGCGCCCCAATCCGCGCGAATTTGGCTGCAGGGAATCCCCCACACTTTTTCGGTGTAATCGCGGAAGAATGTCTCGTAGAGGCGGCGCCCGAAGCGGTTGACGAAGAAAGCATCGAGGTAGGTTTCGTCTTTGAGCCGGAACACACGCGCTTTGAGGTAGCTCAAACCGATCAGGAATGTGTTGGCGATCCCCAACCGCAGGGCAACACGCAGAGTGATGGCGATGGGATACGGAAAGAAGTGTCTGCGATGGTAGATGCGGCTGAGTCTGGGCCGCTGGAGCATGACCTGATCTTCCTTTTCGGGATCGGGGGCGGGACGACGAATGACGGGGGACTTGGGACTTGGGACTTGGGACTTGGGATCTGAACCTGAATCTTTTTCGAAGCCTAAGTCCTCTGTCCTCTGTCCTAAGTCCTGTACACACTCCGGCTTGCCCGCCGAAGCCTCGGCGCAGGCGGGACATAAATATTCCACCACCGCCTCTGCCGCATAATCAATCTCATGCTGCTTCTCGACCGTATCCGCAGCGGGCGCACCCTGCAGCGGCAGGATATTGAACCACCACTGCATGATCCGCTTGCTCTTACTGAAAAATCTGTGTCCTCCCAGATCGATGCGGTTGCCTTTGTAGTTGAAGGTTTGGGCGATACCGCCGATGGCATCGGTCGCCTCGCAGACAATCGGGCGGATATCCGTACGCTTGAGAAGCTCGTAGGCAGCCGTGAGCCCCGCGGGACCGGCACCGGCAATAATGGCAACCCTAGACATGCCCGTACTCTACTCAAACCGGACCCGGGAACCTAGGCCTTGGGCGGATTCCTGTAGACGATCAGCCTGCGGGCTCCAAAGTTCCAGAAGAGCACGATAATGGTGGCAATGACCTTCGCCTTCACCTCTCCGAAGAAGAATTTGTCGACGAAGAGGTAGAGCAGAAGCTCAGTCCACAGAAGCCCGAACATGGTGATGATGAAGACCACGGTGATCTCGCGCACGATCTGGTTCGTCTTCTGAAAGACCCAGAGAATCGAGAGTATGTAATTGGTCACGAAGCCCGTGCAGTACGCGAAGAACTGTGCGAGGAGGTAGTGGACATCCAGAAAACGTACGCAGAAGACGAACACGGCAAAATCCACCACCGTGGAGATACCCCCCACCCAGAAGTACCGAAAGAACTGCACGCGGGTGGACCGCGCAGGGCCGAAAATCCAATGACGAAAACGGCGCATCCCGCCTACGGTAGCATGCCACGGCCCCTGGAACGAGGGTCGGTACCCCAAAATTCCGAGAACTTCTTCAAACCGGCGGGGCTTTCGGAATGCTACACTTGCCCATGATGAAGAAGCCGGTGATCTGCATCGTGGGACTCGGCTACGTGGGCCTGCCGCTCGCGTACATCTTCGCGAAGAAAGGTTTCGACGTGCACGGGTATGACCTGAATGCCGAGCGCATCGCGGAGCTGAAGGCCGGCCATGACCGCACGCGGGAGCTGACGGAGAAGCAGTTGAAAGAGGCGACCATCCGGTACAGCGCCGATCCCGCATCCATCCACGAAGCCGATGTCGTGATCCTGGCGATCCCCACGCCCGTGGATGAGCGGAATACCCCCGATCTCACTCCTGTGAAGAGCGCCAGCTCTACGGTCGGCAAACACATGAAGAAAGGTGCCATCATCGTGTACGAATCCACCGTATGGCCGGGCACGACGGAGGAGATCTGCGGCCCGATCCTGGAAAAGGAATCGGGGATGAAATGCGGCATCGACTTTAAGTTGGGCTACTCCCCCGAGCGCGTGAACCCGGGTGACAAGGAGCACACGATCGAGAAGATCAGAAAGATTGTCTCGGGGCAGGATACTGAAACGCTCGAGACACTCGCCGATCTGTACGGCTCCGTGATCGACGCGGGGATTCATCGTGCCGCGAATATCAAGGTGGCCGAAATGGCCAAGGCCATCGAGAACGCACAGCGGGATCTGAACATTGCCTTCATCAACGAAGTGGCGCTTCTCTGCCATAAAGTGGGCATCGAGACGAAAGATGTGATCGATGCTGCTGCTACCAAATGGAATTTCCTCAGGTTCCTGCCAGGCCTCGTGGGCGGGCACTGCATCGGAGTAGATCCGTACTACTTAGTCGAGAAAGCGCGCCAGCTTGGTATGCAAACGCAGGTCATCACGGCCGGCCGCGCCCTCAATGACGCAATGAGCCGCCACGTCGCGGAACAGGCGACAGAAGAACTGAAGGGCACGAAGAGCCCACGCGTACTTGTGCTGGGCTTAACCTTCAAAGAGAACATCCCCGACACCCGCAACAGCAAGTCCGGTGACGTGGTGAAGCAACTGCAGAAACTCGGCTGTTCTGTAGAAGTGCACGATCCCTACATGCCAGAGGAAGTCATGCTCAAGAAAGGATGGAAATTGGGCTCTCTGCAATCAGGCCCCTACGATGCCGTGGTGCTCCTGGTCCCGCACCGGGAATACATGACAGATCTTTCAGCCCTGACCAAAGCCCTGAAGCCCAAAGGACTTCTCTACGATCTCAAAACAATCCTGCCGCGAAAGGAGATTGAGGGGAAAGGTCTGCGGTATAAGGCACTTTGAGGGTTAGGGTTAGGGTTGGGAAAGATGAACTATCTCTTGAAGAAACTCAAACCCAGTCTCAGCCCTAACCCTATCCCTAACCCTATCTTCGTGCCGCCACGTAATACCCCGACGTGAGGATATTTTTCTCTGGAACCTGCTGCCGAATATCGCCATATTCGCGGCTGAGGAGCCACCCGCACCACCGCGTGACCGCCGCGAGCAGGAACCAGAAGAGCTTGAACGGCTTCCACCCCAATGTCTCACACTGAAACCCGATGCGCTGCTCCAAAACGGCGAGCGTTTCGACAGTCGACGCCTCTTCGGTGAGCTCCAGAACTTCAAAATCTTTCAAGAGGTGCCGCAGTCCGTACTTGGTGTAGCGATAGTAATCCCCCGGCACATCGTGGAGCGGAAAGATGAACCGCGTGGAGAGAAGCAGGAGCCCGCCGGGTTTGAGGACGCGGCGAAACTCGGCAATCGCCTGCGATGGCGTGTGCAGATGTTCCAGCACTTCCGTGCAGAGCACGACATCGAACGAGGCATCGGGGATCTGATGGAGGTCATGCGCATCGGCGACGATATCCACGTTGACCCCCTCGCGCGGCGCGATATCGAGCGTGGTCACCTGCGGAAAGAGATCACGGTACGAAGCGGCTCCGCATCCCACATCCAGAACGCGCTTGTCTGTCGCGTGGCGCCGCAGAAATGCCCGAAGCCGGGGGCGCGTGATTTTTCGGGTCAGGCCGATGGCATCGAGAATGCCCACGGAATCAGCATAGCAAGCATGGCGCGGGATCAGCTAGGCTACTTGTGTGCGCATTCTTCTTATCACCGAATCGTTGAGCGCCCCGGGAGGCTGGGCGACGTACGCGACCAACCTTGCACAAGGTCTCCGGGAGCGAGGACACGATGTCATGATCCTCAGTCCGGAATCGGCGGGAACGCTATCGAAGATTCCCTCGCCTCTGCAGGTCTTGAGCCACCCGCTGCGCTCTCTCCTCCTCTCACTGAAGTTGCGCTCTGCTCTCCTGAAATCGACGCCCGATATCATCCACATCACCGTCGAACCCTACGCGCTCCTCGCCTCGCTCTGGCCGCATGCCCTTCTGCATCGTACGGTCATCACTTTCCACGGCAGCTACGGGGTCCGCCTATTGCAGAATAGCATGAGCCGCCGTCTCCTGAGGCGGGTACTCGCATCACTCCCCGCATTCATTGCCGTCAGTTCCTACACAAAAAACCGCATTGCAGAGGAATGTAACCGGCGCTGTTCATCGGCCCTCGCCGACCGTTTCCTTCGGAAGACACAGGTGGTCTACAACGCCATCTGTTTACCCTCCGTTCCGGAAGAGCACGTACGAAGTGACCGAAAGCAAATTCTGCTCATTGGACCCCTGAAGCCGCGTAAAGGCGTTCTCGAGGCCGTGGAGGCATGCGCCCTCTATCGCCAGATGCACGCCAATCCCTTCACACTGCGGATCATCGGCACACAGGACGATTCCGCGTACTCGCGTACCGTCGAACAGAGAATTGTGGCACTCCACATGCAGGATGAGGTCCGCTTCGAGGGTGTGCTCCCCCAGGACAAACTCGATGCCGCCTACCGCTCCGCGGACCTGCTACTTCTGCCCGCCCGCACCACCGAAACGACGTTCGAGGGATTCGGCTTAGTCTTCATCGAGGCCGCTTCATACGGCGTTCCCTCTATCGGACCCACGACGAGTGGGGCGGCGGAAGCCATCGAGGAAGGGAAGAGCGGCTACCGTGTCCGCCCGGATGATGCTGCGCAAATCGCACAAAGGATGCACTCCATTCTCGATGAGCACCGGATCGACCCGGAAACGTGCCGCGCGTGGGCGCAGCGTTTCTCGATCGCGTCCATGGCGGCTGCCATGAGCGGGCTCTATGCCACTGCCGTTGGCAGCGAGATCCCCGGCCTCTGAACGCCGACCATATCCAAATCCGCCTGCAGCATGATTTCAACAAGCTCCGGCAGCGTCATCGTCGGCTCCCAACCAAGGACACGTCGTGCTTTGGAGGCATCTCCCAGGAGACAATCAACCTCGGCAGGACGTTCGTAGCGGGGATCGAGACGGACGATCACTTTGCCCGTGCGCGCATCGCGGTACACCTCATCTTTGCCGGTACCGCTCTTTTCGAAAGGGATCAATGCCGCGGTGAGCGCCAGCTCGAGGAACTCCCGCACGGTGGCCGTGCGGCCCGTGGCGAGCACGAAATCCTCGGGGGCGGGCTGCTGGAGCATCATCCACATCCCCTCTACGAATTCTTTGGCGTAGCCCCAGTCGCGCTTGGCTTCCAGGTTGCCGAGGGCGAGACACTCCTGCTTGCCTGCGAGCATGTTTGCGATACTCAGCGTGATCTTGCGTGTCACGAAGTTCTCGCTGCGGCGGGGCGACTCGTGATTGAAGAGAATGCCGTTCACGGCGAACATGCCGTAGCTTTCACGATAGTTGCGGGTGAGGTAGAAGGCATAGGCCTTGGCACACCCATAGGGACTGCGCGGGTAGAACGATGTTTCTTCGTTCTGGGGAGTCGTCACGGACTTTCCGTAGAGCTCGCTCGAGCTCGCCTGGTAGAACTTGGCCGGAATGCCAGTGGTGCGCAGGGCTTCGAGCAGGCGCGTCGTCCCTATCCCTGTGATATCCCCCGTGTACTCCGGCATGTCGAAACTCACACCAACGTGGCTCTGGGCCGCAAGGTTGTAGACCTCGTCCGGCCGGACGGCGAGGAGAATGCGCAACAGGGAATTACTGTCACCCAGATCACCGTAGTGCAATTGGACATTGGGCGCGTCGCGCGAGATGTCCTTGAATAGGTGTTCGATGCGTCCACGGTTGAAGGTGGAGGCGCGCCGGACTATGCCGTGGACTTCGTACCCCTTGCTGAGCAGAAATTCTGCGAGGTACGAGCCATCCTGCCCCGTGATGCCTGTGATGAGTGCTCGTTTCTTCGTCATCGTCAGGATGGGAGCACCGCAACACGGAAGTAATCGGCCAGCACCTCGCGCAAGAGGGTGCGAATCTGGTCCTTGGAGAGGGGCGGAATCTTGGAGGAATCGCTGCGGTCTGCCGAGACACCCTTCACCGGAGTCTGCTTCGAGCCGTACGGGGTCAGGATCCTGGGATGCACCACGAACATGTCCTTCTCCTCGGTGGCGCTCTGCGCTTCTTCCGTCGTCATGAGAATCTCTTCCATCTTCTCCCCGGGACGCGCACCCACGATCTGCTGGCGAATGGAAGAGGGATCACGTCCAAAACGCGGGGCGAGCTCATCGATGAGAACATTGATCATGTCGCCGAGGCGCAGCACCGGCATCTTCAGGATGAACAGTTCGCCCCCTTGCATCTGCTCCATGGCACGGAAGGTGAGGGCGACGGCCTGCGGTATGGACATGAAGAAACGGATCATCTTGGGATCGGTGATCGTTACTGGTCCTCCGTTTTCGATCTGGCGGCAGAAGAGCGGCAGCACGGACCCGCGTGAAGCGAGCACGTTGCCGAAGCGCACCGACGCGAACCGGATCGGGCGTGAGCCCGCGGCGTGTGCCGCCGATGTCATCATCTTTTCAGCGAGCAATTTGGTCGCACCCATGACATTCGAGGGGCTAGCGGCCTTGTCGGTGGAAATCAGGAGGACGCGACCTACGTTCTGCGCGATGGCCGCATCGATCACGTTCTGCGTGCCGATGACATTCGTCTTCACAGCTTCGAACGAATTGTATTCGCAGAACGGCACATGCTTGTAGGCAGCGCAGTGGAACACGTAATCCACTCCTTCCATGGCACGCAGAAGACGGGGGTAATCGCGGACATCCCCAAGGAAGTAACGGACATCATCCTGCGGACGCGCTCCCAGCTCCTGCTCCAAAAGGTATTGCTTATGCTCATCGCGAGAAAAGATCCGAATTGCTTTAGGCTCCTGGACGAGAAGCTGCCGCACCACTTCCGAGCCGATGGAGCCGGTTGCGCCGGTGACGAGGATGGTTTTGGAGCGGAAGAACGACGTCATAAGAAAGCGAGCGGGAGGCCGATAAACTCGAGGAGCCATCGTACACCTGAAACGGTCCTGTGCCATTAAAAACACGAGGAATCGTGCAATAGGCCTAAAGGAGTTGCGTGCGGAAATACTGCTCCAGGCGATGGGTCGGGTGGTGGGATCCCAGATGAGAGAGCTTGTCGGTACTCAGTACATCAATATTGCCGTGAGGAGATCCGCTGCCGTACTTCACATCCAGGGGACGCCCCACGATACCTTCACACAGCGCAATGATCTCGCGGATCGAGAAGCATTCAGAACCAGCGACGTTCACGATGCCGGTCACGGCGTGCGACACGAGGTCATGGAGGATGAGAGCTGCGTCGTCCACATGCAGAAAATGGCGCCGCAGCGTCCCGTCATGATCCGCAATCACTATGGGTCGGCTGTTGCGGATACACTCCGTCAGATACCACGGCAACCCTTTCGTTTGGCCCGGTCCATAGAGATTGCAGAGGCGCGGAATCAGCACCTGATCGGCAGGGAGTCCCTGCTGCACTCGAGATTCTGCTGATGCTTTTGCTTTGGCATACGGCGTTTCCGGCCGGAGCGGGGACGATTCGTCCGCCTGCTTCGCCGTCCCGTAGACCTGCGTCGTCGAAATCTGGACGAGAATCTGCCGTTCGGGATCCAGGGCGGCAATAAGGTTTGCAATGCCCGTCGTATTGAGGGATGTGCACAGCTCCATGGACGGTGTCACCTGACCGGTGAGATTGATCACCACGTCGAAGGAGCGAACACCGGCAAGCGAAGAGGGCTGAAGGAGATCGATGGCGAGAGCGCGCGGATTCGAAGCATCGCCCTTGGAACTCGAGTACGTGACGGAAAACCGCTCGTCCCCGGCGAACGCCCTCCGCAGAGCAGACCCGACGAAGCCCGTTCCTCCGATGAGCAGGACAGATCTACTCATAGAATTTCTTCTGGATGATTCCGGTCAGGGAAATTTCCTTCAAGACCTTGTAAATTTTGGGCGCTGTGTGGCCGTCGCCGTACGGGTTCACAACAGTCGTAAGAGATTGGCGATACTGCGCGTCGAAGAGCGCTTTGCGGAGCGCCGCAACGATTTCCGCCGTGTCATAGCCGACATCGATCACGCTGACCGGGCGCTCCCTCCCCTGCTGGCGCGTGCCGATGTTGATCGTGGGAATGTGGAACGTGGCGGCCTCGTGAATCCCCGAACTGGAATTCCCCACGATCGCACTGATGTGACGATACAAATTGGCGAAGGTCACCACGTCGATGCTGGGGAACCACTGAAGACCGGATTGCCGGACGCTCTGAACGATCTTGCTGAACCCCGCATCGTTGTTGGGAAGCAGTGCGATGATCTGTACCTCCACCTCCTTGAGAGCGGCGAGCGTCGCCTCGATTTGACGTCGTGAATCCAGATTCTCAGTCGTGACGGGATGCTGAATGAGCACCACCGTCGGCTTCGACAAGTCGACATGGAATTGCTGTTCGAGCTGCTCTTTCGGAATGGCCGGAGCATTGATGAGGACATCGAGGGACGGGCAGCCGACCACGAAAATATGCGCGGGATCCTCACCCATGGACACCAGGCGCCGCTTGGCATCTTCCGTTGCGGGAAAATGGATGTGCGCGAACTTGCTCATGGCATGCCGCAGGCTTTCATCGATGCTGCCGGTGACTTCACCGCCCTGGATGTGTGCCACAGGAATATTCATGTGCGCGGCGGCGACCGTCGTCGCAAAGTTGGCACCGATATCGAAACCGGTGAGCACGAGATCGGGCTTCATCTCCTCGAGGATATCGACGATGCCACTCAGCACCCGGCTGATGCCACGCACCATCTCTGCCCCGCTATCAGGAGAGTGCTCCGTGAACATGGGGATCGTGGTATGCACCGTGAACCCGTCCGCTTTGATCTTCTCAATATCTTCTCCATGCCCGGGCAGAAGGTTGATCCCGGTGACCACCAAATGGAGATCGAAGGAGGGATCGGCCTTGAGCAACTGAAGAACCGGACGGTAGCGGCTATAATCGGCCCGGCGCTCGATGACGACGAGGATTTTGCGCATGAGAGCCAGAGCATACTACGAGCGCCCGAGGACATCAGCCCATTTCACCTGTATTCCGCCCTCCAAATCCTTTGCCGCCTTCTTCCCGAGGAGAGCAGAGAAATCTTTGGCTTTGATTTCTCCCGTTCCCGGGCGTTTCACCCAGATATTCTTCTCTGTGAATGTCTCGCCCGCCCGCACAGGGACGATGGTGACCACGCAAGCATAGGCGAAATTGATGACATCTTGTTCCTCGGGGAGCACCGTCTTGGACCCGCCGAGCGCCGCATGGATGGCGCGACTACCCTGGATGAGATCGTTCAACTCCGCGGGGTTGATGGAGATGGCAATATCCGGACCCTCCCATTCCCGCGTGGAAGTGAAGTGCTTCTCGAGGATACTCGCCCCCAGGGACACGGCTCCCAGGCACGTCCAGATGCCGAGTGAGTGGTCACTCAACCCCGTCACGGCATCGGGGAAGGCATTCTGGATGTCCGCAATCGCACCCAGCCGCACCTTGTCGTACGGCGTGGGATACATGGATGTGCAGTGCAGCAAGGCGAAGGGAATCTTGCGGGCACGCAGGATCTCGACTGCAGGACGGATGGAGGCGATATCGTTCATCCCGGTGCTCAGGATCACCGGCTTGCCGCACACCGCGACATGCTCGATGAGCGGGTAATTGTTGCATTCCCCGGATCCGATCTTGAACGCGGCTATGTCCATGCGGATGAGCCGGTCCGCAGCCGCGCGCGAGAAAGGGGTGCTCAGGTAGAGCATCTTCCTACTCTCGACGTAGCGCTTCAGCTCCCGCTCCTGTTCTTCGTTGAACGCGCAACGCTCCATGATGTCCCAGATACTCTCCTTGGTATGGCCGGGAATAACCTTTTTTGCAACAGGTGCCATCTCGTCGTCCACAACATGGGACTGGAATTTCACACATTCGGCGCCAGCCGCCGCGGCATCGTCGACCATCGTCTTCGCCTTCTCCATGCTTCCCTCATGATTAATGCCGATTTCGGCGATGACGAATGGAGGGAACTCCCGGCCGATGATGCGTCCCGCAATGCGGAGAGATGGAACCGCCATAGTGCACGGATCAATCTATAAACAATCCCGGATGGGGGCAATGCGGAAAGACAACGAAGACGAATTCTTGACGTTTCACATCGATTCGCTAGGGTGACGGAACAGTCATGCCCTCCTGCACGCTCTGCCAATCGACCCATCTCACGGTCATCCGCAAGAAACTGCGTTATGACATCGAGCGGGATGTCCTCCGGTGCGAACAGTGCGACTATGTCTTCCTGCGCCCCCTGGAGGAGAAAGAGAAAGATTTCTATGAGGAGAAGACGTACCGCAATACGTACGGTCCCGACCTGACCAAGAAGTCGAATTCCCAGGAGATCTTCGATACCTATTTCCCCTACCAGCAGCAGATCATCAGCTGCATCGAGCCGCTCCTCAGACCCGACATGCGCGTGCTCGACGTCGGCTGCTCGACGGGGCACTTCCTCGCCGCGCTCAAGGGAAAAGTAAATGTGCGGGTCGGATTGGAGCTCAGCCAGGATGCTGTGGACTTCATCCGGGCGCATTTGGATTTCCCCGTGTACGGAGATCCGATCGAGGAGGCCGCTATCGCCGAAGGTCCTTTCGATCTCATCACCTCTCTCCAAGTCGTGGAGCATGTGAAAGACCCGGTGGCGTTCCTCCGGGCGATCGGGACGCACCTCAAGCCCGGGGGGTATCTGTACCTCGAAGTCCCCAATCTGCACGATATCCTGCTCGACCACTACCACATCCCTGGCTACGCCGATTTCTACTTCCGCGAGCCACATATCTCCTACTTCACCAAGAATACGTTCCAGGACGCGATTGATAAGGCGGGCTTCGTCGGGACAATGGGCAACGTGCAGCGCTATAATTTCCTGAATCATCTCCACTGGAAAATCACCGGAGGCCCCCAGCCCAATTTCGGATTGGGGAACAGCGATCCCATTCTCATCGACCATGAGAAAGACATTTCTCCAGTCGCGCAGGATTTCAACACGTTCTTCCGTAGGGCAGACGAGGAGTACCGAGCACTCATCGAAAAACACTGGCTGGGCGAGAGCCTGACCTTCCTTGGGCAGAAGAAAGCCTGAACAGTTATGTGAGGCGCTTGAAGCCCGCGTGTGCCACGGGCCCGTTCAGCATTTCCAGTACCTTTCCTTCTTTGATCGCCTTGGCGACGATGCCGAACACCTCTTCCGTCGCCGCGAGGTACGGGCGCACCTGTTCCTCGGTGTGGGCGAACATGGCGTAGAACTTGTTGAGCGCCAGATAGCCCTTCGGGAGCATGAGCTGCGTGTAGAGCGTCCGGGGGGCTTCGCCGAAATCCGAATGGATCGTGAAGTGGCTGAGCGGCTCGATGCCGTCGATCTCGAGCTTGAGTCCGGTGTTTTCCGCCGCGCGCTTCCATCCCTCCTGTACCAGTTTCCCCATGCGGATGAGATGCTCATGGACCTTCTGCTCCCGGAATTTCTGGATAGTCGCCAACCCGGCCGTCGGCCCGATGCGCTCTGTCCAGTAGGTGGAACTGATGAATGTTTTCTGTGCCGATTCCATGACAGAGCTGCGTCCGATGATAGCGGCACAGGGATAACCATTCCCGATGGCCTTGGCGAAAACGGCGATATCGGGTTCGGTTCCGAGCGTGAGATGGATGCCGCCGCAGTTCACGCGGAAACCGGATGTGACCTCGTCAAAGATGAGCACCGCGCCGCACTGAGTGGCAAGCGCGCGAATTTTCTTCAAGAAATCGTTCTCTGGACCGTGTTCGCGCATCGGTTCCATGCTGATCGCAGCGAGCTCAGTTCCATGCTCCGCAACGATCTTTTCCAGTGCCTCGATCTTGTTGTAGCGGAAAGGAAGCATCGTCCCTTTGAGCCCCCGCGGAACACCCTTGGGATCAAGACCCGGCAACAGATGGCCGTCCAAAACATCATCATCCGCAAGATTTGCGGCAAGGTACCAGTCGTGCCAGCCGTGGTAGCCGCAGAAGGCGATTTTCTCGCGGCCGGTGTGTGCACGTGCAATGCGGATGGCCACGGCCATCGCTTCGCCGCCGCAGCGCGCATAGCGAACCATCTGCGCCCAAGGATGCAATTCGACAAGTAGCTCTGCAAGCTCCACCTCTTCTGGCGGGTTGAGCGTACACATCGTGCCGGCGTCGATCGTCCGACGGACAGCGTTGTCCACATCGGGATCGGCGAACCCCAGCACCGTCGAACCGATACCCGAGAATCCCATATCAAGATATCGCTTACCATCCAGATCCCACACCTCCGCACCCTGCGCACGACTGTAGTAGCTCGGCCAGCCTTCCGGCAGGTGCAATTCCGGCCTCTTACTGAGAAGTTGTGTTCCCCCCGGAATCAGTGTTTTTGCTTTGTGGTAGAGATCTTGTCCTTTGCCCATAGCAAAAGGAATATACGCGCCTGAGGATCGTGAATAAACCTCTTCCTCTTAAATTGTTCTTTGTAGGGATGAGGGACTTACAGCGCCGTCCAGCCGCCGTCCACAATCAGGTTCTGGCCGGTGATGTATTGCGCCTCATCGGAGAGGAGGAACGCTACAGCGGGAGCAATGTCATCGGGCTTGCCCATCCGCCCCAGAGGGACCCGCTTGCTGTAGCGATCAATAAACTCCTTCGGCTGGTTCTTGAGGTCCTCGATACCGCCCGGGGAAACGGCGTTCACGCGTACGCCGGATTTGCCGTAGAAGGATGCCAGCGCCCTGGTCATCTGGATGATGCCACCTTTGATCGTCGCGTAGACGACCGGCGTGCCGATGCCAGGCAACCCCTCGTACAAACTATAATCCGGCGCCACGCACCCGTAGATGGAACCCATACTCACGAGAGAGCCGCTCCCCTGTTTCTTCATCTGTGTAAGAACGACGCGCGCACAGAGCGCATACCCGCCCAAGTGGCTGATGATATCCTTCTCGAAATCATGCTGCGGCTGTTCATCGAAGGGAAGGCGGAATGTAGAGCTCCGCGGATACGCGTTGTTCACCCAGCCGTCGATTTTGCCGAACTCTTTCACGATCGAGTCGACAACCGACTGCACGGACTTCTCGTCCGTGATGTCAATGCGGCACTTCCCGTGCCCGAGATCGTCGGTGCACGCGATGTCCGCCGAGATCGCCGTCGCCCCGCATTCGCGGAGACGCTTCACCATGGTGCTCCCCAGAAGCCCCTGCCCGCCGGTGACCACGATGATCTTTCCGGTGAGATCCATATCAGGAGGGGAAGGAGAAATTCAGCTTATCGTGCTTGAGCAAATACTCAAGGAAGTCCATATCAAGCGGCGCATCGATCTCGAAACAGGGATGCGGCATAAGGTAGGCGAGTGACCGGTCGGGGAGGTGCAGCTCTGCTTGTTCGAAATACGCACGGCGGTAGAAGTAGAAGGATGCATTTTCATCGTAGACCTTGGGTCCCTCCTGTCGGGAGAGAACGTTAGCTGCCGGCTTCTTCACCAGATGAACGAATCCGTCCTTCCCCTCTTCCACCATATCGAAGTACGGGTTGTGCGTCGGAAAACTCACCGTGAAGATGTTGAGTGCATCGGGTTTGGCCTCAATCTTCGCGAAAGCGGCATCCAGATCCTCCGTCGTGCGGAGCGGGGAAGTGACATCCAGATCCAGAATGTATTCGTAGGTTTTGCCGCGCACGGTTTCCTCATGCACCACGAGATCCCGGAGAACGGGAAGCTTGCCGGCACTGTCGGATGCCAACGCGGCGGGACGCACGTAGTCGCTCTTGAGTCCGTACTCCGCAGCGACACGGCGAATGTCGTCGCTGTCCGTGGAGAGCGCGATATCCGCTCCCCCCCGGTGTTCCGCGTACATCTGTGCGTGTCGGATGGAGTAGGCGATGAGCGGCTGTCCGTTCACCGGACGGATATTCTTGCCGGGGATCCCTTTGGACCCGCCGCGCGCACAGATGGTGATGAGGAGTGACATAGAGAGGAAAAATCAGGAAGTTTTCTTCTGATACTTCGCCCACGCATCCTTGGGAAGGAGCACCTCGCCGTACGAGGATGGCTCGCCCCAGAGATTGTCCTTCCACCACTCGCCGTTCTGAATCCACCAGACCCGCGGATCGCGGAACGTATCCGCAATGCGGAAGAATTCCTCCTCCTGCATGCCGGTCATGGAGAGGAAATACTTCAGTGATTTCTGTGGAATGGCATGATCGTACTGGCGCACCAGTGCAATGCCCTGCTCGCGCGGCATGAGGCCGAGGCGGATATCTTTGGACGTATGATCGGTGCACCGGCCATACCCGAACTTCACGAACTTCAACCAGTCCTTGATGCCGTTCTCGTGGATATCATCCACATTCGAGGTACGGCGGTACGTGCGCTCGAAAGCTTCCTCACTGGCCTGGAATCCATACTTCTTCATATTCTCGGCGTTCGCGTTGCCGTCCCAGTACAGGTACACACCCAGAAAGATACCGCGCACGCCCACGCGGGCAACCTCTTCGTCTGTCGGGAACTTGGCCCAGAGCAGATCCTTCTCCGTGAGCCCCTCCTTGCCGACGAAATCATTCCAGTCATAGCCCCGCAGTGAACTCTCCTTGCGATCGCGCACCGTGAATTCCGGCCGGTCGGCGAAACTGTACTGCCCCGCAAGGTCGAGGAACCCGTGCTCCCCATACACGACCAGCGGAATATTAAACTGCACCGCGACACGGAACGGCACTGTCCACATGCCGCAGTGGAAATGCCAGCTCATGTCGCCGAGCATCTTGAAGCTGGCGCGGTTCATCCGCTTATAGGTCTCGAGGCTCGGCGTGAAGACGTAGTGATCCACACCGAACGCGCGGCTGATGTTGCGCAGGTTCTTCTCGCCAGTCTCGGTGTAGTTGTGAGTGTAGTACGTGACGAGAAGCGGGTTCAGCTTGAGCTTCTCCTTGATGTACCACACCTGGAAGTGGCTGTCCTTGCCGCCGCTCACCGGTACGACGCAGTCATAATTGCTGCCATCTTTTTTCTGATAGGAAAAAAGGAGCTCATGCAATTCCTCCTCGCGCGCCGCCCAGTCAATACGCTTCTTCTCCTCATTGACGATGCACCCGCTGCACACTCCATCCTCCCCCATCGACAGGTTCACGGCGATGATGGGATACGTGCAGCGCTTGCAGTACTGCATGGAGAACGGGAAATGATCGCAGGCAGTCTAACGCCGGAGAGAGAGCGGGAACAACAAAAACAAGCGCGAAAACCGGCATTTATAGCCGTATGTCTATGTCGGCAGCTCGCATTTCCTTCTTTGCCTTGATCACGCTTTGCTCCGAGAAGTGGAAGATGTTTGCTGCTGCCACAGCCGATGCCTGCCCTTCACGGAGGCCTGCGACGAAATCAGAGAACTTGCCGACGCCGCCGAGCGCGATCACCGGGAGCGAGACGCTTTCAGCAACCTCCCGGATGAGCGGAATGTCGTACCCCGTCCCCGTCCCGTCGCGATCGATGGACTGGAGCAGAATCTCCCCGGCGCCACGCCGCTCCGCCTCCTTCGCCCACGCGACGGGAGAGAGCCCGGTCGGTTCCTTGCCGAAGCGTTTGTAGACCTCACATACGCCCGTCTGTGGATCGCGCCGGACGTCGACGCATACCACGATGCACTGGTTGCCGAAAGCCTGTGCGGCCCGCTCGATGAACGCTGGATCCTCGAGCGCCTGGGTGTTGATGCTCACTTTGTCCGCGCCGTTCTTCAGCCGCACGCGGATATCCTCGATCGTCCGGATCTTGCCGCCGACGGTGAGCGGGATCATGCACTTCTCGGAGACGTATCGGATGACGGACACGACATCATTCGTCATGGTCGCCGGGATGTCCTTGTGCGAACTCGTCGTGCCGATGACACTCATCGTTTCACGGAAATCGTGCGTCTCATCGCGGTTGATGTCGAGGTAGATGAGCTCATCCGCCTTCCACGCGGTGTACCGCTCCACCTGCCCCAGCGGATCGCCCGTATGCTGGTGGAACGAGAAGGTGCGGCTGCGCACCAGGATGCCATTCTTGAGCAGGAGCACGGAGATGAGGCGCGGCTTCAACATCGCTCAGAGCGTGAGGAAGTTCTGGAAAATCCGAAGACCGTCATCGTGACTCTTCTCGGGATGGAACTGCGCTCCGCAAATATTTTCAGATTGGAGAAGGGCGACGATCTCTGTGCCGTAGTCCGCCGTACCGGCGACGACCGTGGGATCCTCCGACGAGAAACAGTAACTGTGCACGAAGTAGAACACGGGGTCCTCTGTAAATCCCCGGGCAATCGGATGCGACCCGGTCACGCGGACGTTGTTCCAGCCAATGTGGGGCAGGCGAAGAGCGGTTGCGATCTGCTTCACCGACCCAGGAACGAAACCCAGGCCTCTGTACTCCCCATGTTCGAATCCTTCGCTGGCGAGAAGCTGCATGCCGAGGCAAATGCCCAGAATCGGCTTTTTCTTCGAAAGAACCTCCTCCCGCAAAACATCGACGAGCCCGCGCTCGGTGAGCCCTTTCATCCCCTCGCCGAAACTCCCCACCCCCGGAAGGATCAGGTGTGATGCGGACGCAATCGCCTCCGGGGCACCGGTGATGATCACCGTATCCGTTAAACGCAATAGCGCATTCCGGACGGAGGTGAGATTGCCCACGCCGTAATCGATGATCGCGACGGACGGAGATGCAGTCACAGAGGCACAATACAAAAAAGGGTGGATGGGAGACAGCGGAAACCGCGCCAATCCCGCTTTGAACGCCCCGGTATCCCTGATAGCATCCCGGTCCGTATGATCAATCTGCAACCGTTCGTCTCGCGCGAAATCCCTCTCGCAGAGCTCCCCCAGTGGTCCCCGTGGCCACAGCGTCTGCTCGGACTCATTGAGTGGAGGGATCAGAAGCGTGACACTACCAAGGTGGATCGCGAGTACGACAAGGACGAGTACCTGCGCTGCCTGAACTTTAAAAAGGAGAATCCCGGTGCCACGGCCGACGACGTGCGTGCGTACGAATTCCGCCTGCCCAGAAAGCCCCTCTGCGTCTCGCAGAAGAACAAACTCTACGAACTCCCCTCCGAGCAAATCATGCCGGTCGATAACGCCGTGCTGCTCGACGCTCTCAAGCCGCATATGGGCGGCATCGACACAGTCGTGGAGCTGGGCTGCGGCTATGGATACAATCTCTGGGAGCTACGGCGGCATTTCCCGGAGAAAACATTCCTGGGGGGCGACTACTCCCCGAACGCAGTGAAGCTGGCGGAAATGCTGTACAAAGACTGTCCGAACATGTCGATCGAGACCTTTAACTTCTACGATCGTTCCTTCCCTATGCTGGAACGCTGCCCGAAAGGATCGAAGGTACTGGTCTTCAGCCGCCACGCCACGGAACAGCTCCCCACCGCCAAGAATGTCCTCGCGACCCTCACGCAGTACTTCGATCGCATCAAAGTGGCAATCCACCTTGAAGTCGGTTTTGACAATTACGGGGACTCGCTCTTGGATCTCCTCCGCAAGCGCTACGTGATGATCAACGACTACAACCGCGATTTAGTGAGCCTGATCCGCTCGCGGTCGGACATCGCATTCCTTACAAATGAGCCCGACGTGTACGGCGTGAACTCCCTCAATCCATCGAGTGAGCTGGTCTGGAAGCCCAAATGAGCTCGTTTGACCGATGAGGGCAGTGCAAAGCACCGAGAGACCGTTTGGCAAAACAGGGAATTTTACGCGGAAGAAAGCGGAGATATGGTACGATTCCGGCGTGGGTATCGATTCGAACCTCTCTATTCTCGTGACCGGCGGAACGGGATCCTTCGGGAAAAAATTCGTCGAAACGCTCCTGAAAGGCACTCCTCCACGCAAGTTGATCGTCTTCAGCCGCGACGAGTTGAAGCAGCACGAGATGCGCATGCAGGGATATAACGCGGTATGCATGCGATACTTCATCGGTGATGTTCGCGACAAGGACCGGCTGCGCCGCGCCATGAGCGACGTCGACATCGTGGTGCATGCAGCGGCACTGAAGCACGTGCACGCCTGCGAGTACAACCCCATCGAGGCAATTCAGACCAATATCATCGGTGCCCAGAACATCATCAACGCCGCCATCGACGCCGGCGTGAAAAAAGTGCTGGCCCTCAGCACCGACAAAGCGGTGAATCCTGTGAATCTCTACGGTGCCAGCAAGCTCTGCGCGGAGAAACTGTTCGTCCAGAGCAACGCCTACTCCCGTCCGGAGGGGCCGGTCTTTAGCTGCGTGCGCTACGGGAACGTGATCGGGAGCCGTGGGAGCGTGATTCCATCTTTCATGGAACAGCGCAAGACAGGCACAGTGACCATCACGGACGAGCGGATGACGCGGTTCTGGCTCTCGGTGGAACAGGGAGTGGATTTTGTGTTGAAGTGCCTGTCGCTCATGCGCGGCGGGGAAATTTTTGTTCCGAAAATTCCATCGACTCGTCTTATCGACCTCGTGGAGGCTGTTGCTCCCGGCTGCAAGCACGTGACGACGGGCATCCGGCCCGGTGAAAAGCTGCACGAATGCCTGCTCTCGGATGAAGAGGTGCGGCACACCGTTGAACTCGCAGATATGTACGTCATTGAGCCGGAGGATGAATCGTGGGGCTTCAAACATTGGGAAGGCAAGCGACCGAAGGAAAATTGGCGGTACAGCAGCGATACGAACGCCGAGAAGCTCTCTCCGGAGCAGTGGCGCGCACTGCTGAAGGATGCGGCTCTCGCTGACGCTTGATGACAACCTGCGATACCATCGTTTCCGGCTCACGGGTCTTCCTCCGAACCCTGCAGGAAGACGATGCGACCGATGCCTATGCAGCCTGGCTCAACGACCCCGAGGTGAATCAGTGGCTCGAGACGCGCCGCGTCACGGTGCCGGAATTGCGCACCTACATCCGCGCGAAGCGTGAGAGTCCTGATGCCCTGCTGTTCGGCATTTTCTGGAAGCAAACAGGCCAGCACATCGGCAACATCAAGCTCGAGCCGATCGATCGCGAGAAGAAGGAAGCGACGATCGGTATTCTCATCGGCGAAAAACCATTCTGGGGCAAGGGCGTGGCCACCGAAGCGACAAACCTCGCCGCGGAGTATGCGTTTTCCGCCCTCGGCCTGCAGGGCGTCACGCTCGGCGTGATCCCAGAGAACAAACCCGCCATCCGCGTGTACGAAAAATGCGGATTTACGCGCGTGTGCATCGATCCCAAGACGATGAATCATGACGGCGTGCTCTACGACCGCTGGGTATTCCGCAAAGAACGCACATGAGCACACTCGCTCTCCACGGCGGCACAC
Organism: Candidatus Peribacter riflensis; assembly: GCA_001430755.1. Lineage (GTDB taxonomy): Bacteria > Patescibacteriota > Gracilibacteria > Peribacterales > Peribacteraceae > Peribacter > Peribacter riflensis. Next base: position 1,005,216 of record CP013062.1, read on the forward strand.
CTGTGCGCAAGACGCTTCTGCCCTATGCGCACCAATCCGTGAGCGAAGAGGACATCGCGGCTGTTACCGCGGTGCTCAAGTCCGATTGGTGGACCACGGGGCCCAACGTGGCAGAATTTGAACAAGCATTCGCCGCGGTAACGCATGTAAAAGAAGCTGTCGCCGTGAGCAACGGCACCGCCGCGTTGCACGTGGCGCTCTATGGGGCGGGCATCGGACCGGGAGACGAAGTGATCGTGCCGCCCATGACCTTTGCGGCCACAGCGAACGCGGCGGTCTTTCTGGGCGCGAAGCCGGTCTTCGTCGATTGCGATCCAGATACCCTCCTCTTGAATCCTGCAGAGGCAGAAAAGAAGATCACCGAGAAGACGAAGGCGATCATGGCCGTGGACTACGCCGGGCAACCCTGCGACTACGACGCTCTCCGCGCCCTAGCCGAGAAGCACAAGCTCACGCTCGTCGCCGATGCCTGCCATGCCCTCGGAGGCGCAGAGCACGGCAAGCCGGTGGGCTCCCTCGCCGATATCAGCACGTTCAGCTTCCACCCGGTGAAGCCTCTCGCGACGGGTGAAGGCGGCATGGTGACGACGGACGATCCGGAAATCGCCCTGCGCATGCGCCGGTTCCGCAATCACTGCATGACTACCGACCACCGCGAGCGGCAGGAGAAGGGTTCGTGGTTCTACGAAGTCGTCGATCTGGGCTACAACTACCGCCTGACGGACATACAGTGCGCGCTCGGCTTGAGCCAGCTCAAGCGTGTTCCGGAGTGGACAAAGCGTCGGCAGGCAATCGCAAAGCAGTACGATGCCGCACTGAAGGGTATGAACGGACTCTGTCCACTCGCGGTCCGAAAAGACGTGCAGCACGCGTACCACCTGTATGTCATCCAGCTCGAATTGGAACGCCTGACAGCCGGCCGCAATGAGATTTTTCAGGCGCTGCGGGCAGAGAACATCGGCGTGAACGTGCACTACGTGCCCGTGCACCTGCACCCGTACTATCGGCGGACATTCGGCACCGCCGAAGGGCTCTGCCCGGTCGCGGAGCGGGCCTACGAACGCATCATTTCGCTACCGATGTTCGCCGCGATGACCGAGCAGGATGCTCAGGACGTGATCGAAGCCCTGAAAAAAGTGCTCTCCCACTACGCTGCGCAATGAATCACCGCATTCTGGTACTCGGCGGCGGATCGATCGGCACACGGCACGCCAAAAACCTCCTCAAGCGCGGTGCAGGAGAAGTGATGATCGCGGAGCCGGATGAGGAGCGTTGCAGGGTTCTCGCGCAGGAACTGAAGGTGCAGACGCGTGCGGACAGTGACAGTGCAATGACAGAGTGGAAGCCGGACTTGGTCTTCGTCTGCTCGCCGACAGCCCTCCATGTGCCGCAGGCTATGAAGGCTGTGGAAGCCGGCGCGCACGTCTTCATCGAAAAACCCCTCTCACACACTATGGAAGGAGTGGAAGAGTTGCGGAAACTCGTTGAGAAAGAGAAACACGTCGTCATGGTGGGCTGCAATATGCGCTTTCATCCGGGTGTGAAGGAGGTGAAGCGCCTGCTCGAAGAAGGAGCAATCGGCACACCCATGAGCGCACGCATCGTCTACAGCGGGTACCTGCCATCGTGGCGGCCCGGGCAGGACTATAAGAAGAGCTATAGCGCCTCCGTTTCGCAGGGAGGTGTTGTTTTGGACTGCATTCACGAAATTGATCTCGCCCTCTGGGAGCTTGGACCGGCCGAAGTGACGCAGGCGAAGGTGACACCCGCCACGAGCATCGGCCTTGAGACGGACGGCCTCGCCGAAATCACGCTCCGGCACACAAATGGGGCCGAGAGCAACATCCATTTGAGTTTCATCGACGAAAAATTTGAACGGAGCCAGCAGATCACGGGCAGCGAGGGATCGCTCTCGTGGGATTTCGAGCGGGGAATGGTGGAACGGTACAAAAAAGATGGAACACTCGCCGAAACCATCCGGCAGCCGGAGGGATGGGAGCCGAACCAGATGTTTCTGGAGGAGCTCAATCATTTCTTAAATGCTGTGGAAACTGGATCTCCTCCGATGGGATCGCTCGATGAAGCGACCTCCGCTCTGAGGATTGCACTTACTGTTCGAAAAAGATGAAGAGTGTCGCCATCATTCAGGGACGCATGAGTTCCAAACGGCTTCCAGGGAAAATCCTCATAGATATTGAAGGCTCTCCTCTACTCGCCCACGTCATCCACCGCGCGGAGGCGGCGAATATCTTTGACGCCGTCATCTTTGCCACAAGCACGGACAAAGAGGATGACCCGGTGGCGGAATACTGCGCCACGAACGGGAAGGAGTGCTTCCGCGGGGACCTGAACGACGTGCTCGAGAGGTACTATCAAGCCGCACAGACGTACAAAGCCGACATGATCACGCGCCTCACGGCGGATTGTCCGCTTCTGGATCCCGCCGTCATCCGGCAGGTCGTTGAGGTCTTTGACCCAACACGTTTCAAATCGCCCTGTTACCTTGATACAGGCACTGATTTCATTGATGGTATGCCTCGCGTCTGCAGCACCGAAGGAATGAAACAAACGCGCGAAGCGGTGGGTCTCGCGGGTCCCGCCGCTGGAGCGCAACCGCCAAGGGAAGGGTGGGTTCGTGGGAGGGACACCGTAGGTGGCCATCCCACGCTCCGCCATGACTACGTGAGCAATGCCATTCAGAGAACATACCCGGATGGATTGGATACCGAGGTCTTCTCTATGGCAGCCCTCACCCGAGCCAGAAACGAGGCGAGGCTTCCTTCGGAGCGGGAACACGTCACCCCGTACATCCACAGGCATCCGGAGCTCTTTCGCATCGGCCATGTCACACAGGAGCACGATCTCTCCGCCCTGCGGTGGACGGTGGATGAGCCGCGGGATCTTGCCTTCGTGCGTGCGATCTTCGCGGAACTCGGCGATGGCGTCTTCGGGCAGGAGGAAGTGCTGGCCCTTCTCGCCCGCAAGCCCGAACTGCAGACCATGAACGAAGGAATCGTCTGTAATGAGGGGTACAAAAAATCTCTGAGCGAAGATCCCGCTCTCCCCCCGTCATGAAGATTCTCTTCCGCACCGACGCCGGCACTGCCATAGGATTCGGCCACGCGATGCGCTGCCTTGCGCTCGCCCAGGCAGCGAAGGATGGAGGAAACGACGTACGATTCGCCATGAGCAGTATTCCCCGTTCTTTTGAGAAGCGACTGCATGCAGAACACATCGACGTTGCGCGTATCGATGCCCTCGCAGGGAGCGACGCAGACGCGGGAGAATGCGTGGAGATCGCCAAAGACACGGATTTCATCGTGGTGGACGGTTACCAATTGGCAAGCGCCTACCAGACAAGCATTCGGAAGAGTGATACCCCCCTCCTCTTCATCGACGATTACGGACACGGCTCTCCCTACGCGGCGGATCTCATCCTCAACCAGAATTCCTACGCACCACGTCATCCGGAATGGTATGAAGATCGTCCCGCTTCTGCGCAACTGCTCCTGGGATGCGCCTACACACTGCTGCGACGGGAGTTTCGCGCGTACGATCGGACGCATATCCCGGGAACGGGAAAGTCCGTGCTCGTGACGATGGGCGGCGGCGATCCGAAGAATGCCACGCTCGCCGTGATGCGTGCACTCAGGCAAATCAATGATCGAAATTTGCGGGTGACCGTGGTGGTCGGCGGCTTAAACCCGCACCTGGCCGCTCTCGAGTCCGACGCAGGGGAAATGACCGTGATGAAGGACGTCACGGATATGCCGTCCTTGATGGCCCGAGCGGATCTGGCCATCGCCGCAGCCGGAACGACCTCCTATGAATTGGCGTACATGGGAGTCCCCATGTTGTTGGCAGTGCTTGCAGATAACCAGCGCCCGGTTGCCGAGGATATGGTGAAGCGAAACGCCGCCGCGCTGCTCGGAGACCCGTCGGCCATGTCCGTGGAGGAATGCTCCGGGGCCATTGCTGCACTCCTGCACTCCCCGCAGAAGCGCCTCCTTTTCTCGGAGAACGGCAGAGCATTGGTGGATGGGAAGGGTGCGGAGCGTATCGTGAGCGCTATGACTGACTTCCTCTCCTCTCGCGGATGAAACCTTCCCTCCGCCTCCGGCCTGTCACGCGAGAGGATTGCCGCCTGCTCTGGGAGTGGGCCAACGACCCCACAGTCCGCGCTTCCTCATTCTCCACTGCTCCAATCCCCTGGGAAGATCACGTACGCTGGTTTGAGGTAAAGTTGCGCGACGAGCACTGCACGATGTTCATCGCGCTCAATGAAACGGCTGTGCCCGTCGGGCAGATCCGCTTTGACATTCGTGAGGATGGCAACGCGGAAGTGGATGTACACATTGCCCCCGGAGCGCGTGGCAGGGGCTATGGAACCGCGTTGATCACTGAGGGGATACATACGTTCTTAAGATCTTCGGATGCAAAAACCGTGCACTCCTTCATCAAGATCAACAACGCGGGCTCCCGCAATGCCTTCCTCAAGGCCGGATTCAAAGAGCTTGAAAGGGAAGTGACGCACGGGGAAGAGGTCTATCATTTCCTCTATGAGCGCCCATGAGTGACACAACCTACATCGTCTGCGGCTGCAAATCGTGGAACCGAAAGGTGTTTGATGAGCACATGACATCACTTCCTGGCACATGGCACTTTGTCGGGAAAAAAGAGGAACTCAAAAAGGGATTGCTGGAAAAACTGAAACCCCGATACGTCTTCTTCCTACACTGGTCGTGGAAGGTGCCGTCCGAAATATGGAAAACATGCGAGTGCATCAACTTCCACATGGCCGACGTGCCGTATGGCCGCGGGGGAAGCCCGCTCCAGAACCTCATTCTCCGCGGACACAAAACAACCAAGCTCTCGGCCCTGCGCATGACGGAAGAGATGGATGCCGGACCCGTGTACCTCAAAGAAGCAATGGGCCTTGAGGGCACGGCGCAGGAAATTCTGGTGCGATCGAGTGAGCTGGCTGCCCGCTTGATCGACCGTATCATCCGGGAACATCCCGTGCCCAAGGAGCAGGAAGGAAAACCTGTCATCTTTGAACGACGCACACCCGAGCAGAGCCGCATGCCCGCGGGCCTCTCTCTTGAGACTCAATACGATTTCATCCGGATGCTGGATGGCGAAGGCTACCCGGCCGCCTTTCTGGAATCTGGAGGAATGCGCTATGAATTCAGGAAGGCAGTGCTCTATAATGGCCGTCTAGAAGCGCAGATCACCGCTCTGCCTCTTTCCGCTTCCGACTCATGACCGTCCTCGTCGTCGCCGCACATCCGGATGATGAAGTCCTCGGCTGCGGGGGAACGATGGCGCGTTTTGCGCAGGAGAAGAACGATGTGTACATCCTCATCCTCGGCGAAGGGATGACCTCCCGTTACGACAAAGCGGACACCCCTTCCGACAAATTGAAGACCCTGCACGGGCAGGCCGATGCGGCCGGCAGGATGCTTGGGGCGAAGAGCGTGACGATCGGCACATTCCCCGACAACAGCTTCGACACGGTGCCCCTGCTCCACATCATCAAGGTGATCGAAGATGCCATCGCCAGACTCAAGCCGGAAACGGTGTTGACCCAACACGGCGGGGATCTGAATATCGATCATGAACGCACATTCCGCGCCGTGCTCACCGCCACCCGCCCCATGAGCGGTTCTCCGGTGAAGCGCGTCTACGCGTATGAGGTTCCCTCTTCGACGGAGTGGGCATTCCAGACCTTTGCCCCCGCTTTCCGTCCGAATACGTTCATCGATATCAGCACGACGCTCGAAAAGAAGATCGAGGCGATGGCACTCTACGAAAGCGAGAGCCGCGCGTTCCCCCATCCGCGCTCTGCCCAGTCTCTCCGCGCGCACGCCCAGTACTGGGGAAGCGTGGCGGGATTGGAGGCTGCAGAGGCCTTTGAGCTCATCCGCGAAATTCGATGAAGGACGCAGTGATCATCAATGGTACAAGCATCGGACCGGGACACCCCGTCTACATCGTCGCGGAACTGTCGGCGAATCACGGACAGGATTTCGACCGGGCCTGCGAGACGATCCGTGCGATGAAGGACGCAGGTGCGGACGCGGTGAAGCTGCAGACCTACACGCCGGACACGATGACGATCGACTGCGATCGCCCGGAATTCCGCGTGGGCAAGGGCTCGCTCTGGGAAGGCCGGACGCTCTACGAACTCTATGGAGAAGCGTTCACTCCTTGGGAGTGGCAGCCGAAATTGAAGGAACTCGCTGAGGAACTGGGAATGGATTGTTTCTCCACGCCGTTCGATGCAACAGCGGTGGATTTTCTGGAGCGGACGGGCATGCCGGCCTATAAGATCGCCTCGTTTGAGGTGGTCGATCTCCCGCTCATCGAACGCACCGCCAGAACGGGCAAGCCGCTGATCATTTCGACGGGCATGGCGACGGAACAGGAGATCCGCGAAGCGGTGGATTGCGCGCGCCGGTCGGGCAATGGACACATCGTCCTGCTCAAATGCACCAGCGCCTATCCGGCGGCACCCGACGAGATGAACCTGCGAACGATCCCCGACATGGCGCAGCGCTTCAATGTTCCGGTGGGGTTATCGGATCATTCGCTCTCTCCGACGGTCCCCGCGACCGCAGTGGCATTGGGGGCCTGCCTCATCGAGAAGCACTTCTGCCTCTCTAGGAAAGAGAAGGGACCGGACACAGCATTCTCACTCGAGCCACAGGAGTTTCGCACCATGGTGGACGCGGTGCGAATGACGGAACGCGCTTTGGGGTCTGTCTCCTATACGCCAGGCGCGAAGGAGAAGACGAGTCTCACCTTCCGCCGATCACTCTTCGTGGTGGAAGATATCGCGGGGGGAGAGACGTTCACGGAACGGAATATTCGCTCCATCCGGCCGTCTCACGGACTGCCACCCAAGGAAATCACGCAGGTAATCGGCCGCAGAGCGAAAAAAGCACTGAAGAAGGGGACTCCCCTGTCCTGGGAGGACGTAGGGTAAGCCTTCCTCTGCTACCATCTCTGCACAAAATCATGAATATCCTCTTCAAATCTTTTGACGGCGACCCAACCGAGAGAGCCCTTCTGGAGGCCGCGTTCCGGAATACGCGTCTAGGCAACTGCATCTCGATCGCCAACGACCCTTCTGTCCTGCCCAAACTGACCGCGCAGGAACACCGGTGGATGTCCGCAGGAAATCTGCGCTGTGGACACTATCCGGACGTGGACTGGAGCACCATTTTGCCCATCGATGAACCGCTCCTCGAAGCCATGCGCCACTGCGAGGCACAGTGTCTGCGGATGCTGGAGCGGTATGCCTTCCCGCAGGATATCCCGTTCGAGGAACGCAAGCGGCAGTATTTGCGCCACCTTCAGTACTGGAATCACGTTCTCGGGACCGAAAAGATCGACCTCGTGCTCATGAACCATGTGCCGCACCAGTGCTACGACTACGTCATCTACCATTTGAGCAAAATGAAAGGCATCCCCGTGCTCTACATCGACCGCATGCTCACAACGGATTCCGTCTTCATGGTCTCGGATTGGGAGGAATCGTCTCCCGAAATCCGCGATCACTACCGGGAGGTCCGCGAGCGCTACACGCAAACGGCGGAGCCGATCACGCTCTCGGAGAATTACGAGTATCTCTACAGCTACTACCTGCAGAAGAGGCCGACCCCGTGGTACAAACCGGGCAAAAATCCTGATTCCCGCCGCGGGTTTATATCCAAGTGGTATGGCAGAGCGGCGAAGCTGCTCTTCCGCGATCCGGCAAAATTGTTCACTGCGCTTCTTTCGCCCGAAACATGGAGACGAAAATTGGCCGAGCATCGAACATTCCAATTCTACGAACGACATGTGCAGACGCCTGACCTCTCGGCGCGGTACTTCTACTTCCCTCTGCAGTATCAGCCCGAAGCCAGCACCAATCCTGTCGCCGGCGCGTTCACGGATCAGGAACTCTCCATCCAGCTCCTCGCATCGTGCCTTCCTTCAGGGATCCGCCTCTACGTAAAGGAGCACCCTCGGCAGGGGGAACGGTGCAGGAGCGAGGATTTCTACCGGTCGCTGCTCGAAATCCCGTCCGTCACCTTCGTTCCCAAAGGTTTCGATACGTACGAACTGATGGACAAGGCGATTGCCGTCGCCTCGGGTGTCGGGACTGCGCTCTTCGAAGGCATGATCCGCCACAAGCCCGGCATCATGTTCGGTCACTACTTCTATCAGTACGCACCAGGCATCCATACGGTGCATTCCGTGGAAGATTGCCGCAGAGCGGTAGACTCCATTCTCCGGGGAGAAGGACTTCCCACTGAGTGGGATGTCCGCATGTTTCTGAAAGCCATGGATGAATGCAGCACGCCCTCCGCAGGTCTGCCTGCCCTGAGCCCTCATGAGAAACGTTCCGATGCGGAGAAGGTGGAACTTATGGGCGCCATGGTCGCCCGCAGTATCCTCACGCTTCCCGCACGCAAACAGTAATCACGGCTGGGGAACAGTGAGCTCCCGCACGATTGCCTCCCGAAACGCATGTACGTTCTCCTCGTCGGTGATCTGCTTTTTGCGGAAGAGGAAGGGATCCAGAATCCCGTGCACGCTCGTCTCTTCCATCGCCTTGAGAAAGAGCCGGCAGCTCAAAGACGTAGGCTGTTCCCGTCCCGCAAAGATTTCCCGGATGGCGCGGCTGCAGTCCTCCTTCGTACGGACACTGAACACCCCGCGGGCAAACTGGTAGAACGTATGTCCGAAGAGCAGCACCGGCTTGCCGCGGAATAGGCCTTCGAACCCCGCGGACCCGGTACCCGTGGCAACCGCGATGCAATGCTCGCGTAATTGGAATGTATCGAATGTCCGTGGGAGGAGACGCACCTTGGGGATGGAGAGGAGTTCCTGGTAGTAGGGAATGCTGCGCTGCAGCCACCCGCTCTCCCATGGATGTTCTTTGACGTAGATGAATGCATCCGCGGGGAGAGACGCATCGAGCAGCCCTGCCATGAGGATTTGATCGGCATAGCTGCCACTGCGCGGAACCGTGGATGCCTCGGGTTGGAAGTGGAGCGGCATGTAGATGAAGGGCTTCGCCAAATCCGGCAGGACAACGTGGGCATCGTAGAAGGCGCGCCGTGACCGCACATGGCGCCATCGTGTCCACGTGTTGAAAGCGCGCCACCATCCGCGCGGGGCGAGGTAGTCCACTCCATGCTTGAAAAAAAGTGAAGTATTGCGCCGAAGAAGATTGCAGACGGACTGCCAGTACGTGATTTTGAAGAAATCCCCCTTCTCGCCCTTGGGGCTCGAGAGGGCGGCGTAGGTGTGCTCGAAGCGCGGTTCCAGGGCAATGGAGAGAGGATCTGTCCCTTCCGGATACGTTCGCAGGAGCTCTTCGTATCGCTCCCGGAGGGCGGGCGAGGATGCACGCCAGTCGCGCTCAAGGAAACAGGTATCCTGTACCATTGCATCCGCGAACCAGAGCGTCGGGATTCCGCGGTGCTTGCAGAGCTCATAGATGAGCAGATCGGGAATTTCGTGCGGAACCCATGCCGAAAGGTAGAGATTGATACGATGACGCGTGAGAAAGTCATTCCAGAACCGCAGGTGGCGCAGGTACCAGCGCCTGCGCACATCGTAGGAAACGGATTTCTTCCACTCCAGGCGCGACACTAAATCCATGAAGACCGACTCGCACGGCCGCATGCTCTCCACAAGCTCTTCATCGAGCGGCGCAAGCGCGCTCCAATCCGTGCCACGATAATGGCATCCGCGAATTTCGGAAGAGATGAACCACCGTTGCTCCGAGGGAGGAAGACCACGCACATACTGCGGCTCCACCCCCGTCGCAATTTGCGCGACGAAGGCGAAGGAACGCTCCTTCATCACCGCTTCAATCACCGCACGGGAGTACCCCAAGGTAAAACGCCCGACGATGGCACGGATCGGTTCCTGTGGCATCAAAAAAAGTATGGCGGGAATCCGCGGCAGCAACAAGGGAGCAGAGCGTGAAAATGCTAAAATCTCTGCTGTTCCCAGAGAGCGAAAAAGGCACCTTTCTTCTCCAGAAGCTCCTGGAGCGTCCCCTCCTCGGTGACCTTTCCTTCCTCGAGCACCACGATCTTGTCGGCGTGCTTGATCGTGCTCAGGCGGTGCGCGATGACGATGGAGGTGCGGCCGCTCACGGCGTCATCAATCGCCTCCTGGATGAGCGATTCGGTTTTGCTGTCCAAGGAACTGGTCGCCTCATCGAGAATGAGGATCTCGGCATCCTTGAGGAGCGCGCGCGCGATGGAAACACGCTGCTTCTCACCGCCCGAGAGCTTCACCCCGCGGTCGCCGATGGGGGTCTCGAGCCCCTGTGGAAGCTTCGCGATGAAATCGGAGAGGCGTGCGCGCCTGAGCGCCTCCTGAATACGCTCTTCCGGCACATGCGAGAGTCCGTACGTGATGTTATTGCGCAGCGTATCGTGGAGAAGGAGTGTCTCCTGACTCACCAGCGCCACCCGCCGGATGTACGAGTCTAAGGTGAGCTCACGAATATCCGTTCCGTCGACGAAGAGCGATGCGGACGGGCAGTCGTAGTACCGCATGAGCAGACTGATGAGCGTGGATTTGCCCCCGCCCGTGGGCCCGACGATGGCCGTCATCTTGCCTTTCTCCACCGTGAAAGAGACGGCGTGCAGCACCTCGCGATCCGGCAGGTAGCTGAAGGTCAGATGCCTGAATGCGATGGAATCACGCAGACCGGGGAACACCGTGCTGCCGCCCCGTACGAAGTACTTGCCCTCTTCGTCGAAGATCTCGAGCACGGCATCCAGAGGCCCACTGGCATTCGCGAGCACGCCGCGATAGCCCGAGACCGTGCCGAACTTTCCCGAGGCGTTCATGATGATGTAGAAGTACACCAAAAGCGCCGGAGCGGAGGCGATCTGCGCGCGGCCGAACACATAGAACGATCCGGCCATCACGATCGACACCACCAGGAGTGTGATGATCTCCTGCAGGGGCAGGATCATGCCGAGCAGGACGCGCACGCGAAAATCGAACTTGGCCTTCAGGTCGCTGATGCTGGTGTAGTGATCTTGTTCCTTGCGCTCGGTCTGGTAGGACTTCACGAGGGGAATCGTCGAGAGGATTTCGACGGATTTCCTGCCGAGTGCACTGCCCTGCTCCGCAATGGAACGGGAAAGACCCTTGATCCGCGTGATCATGAACCTGATCGCAAAATGCAGGAGCACGAAGAGTGGGAGGGCGACGAGTGTGAGCTTGGACGAAATGCTGAGGAGCACGACGAGGTACACGGCCAGAGAGAAGAGTGCGCCGACGAATCCATCCAGCGCCGCCACCGGATAGAGCGCATTCTGCGAGAAGTGCAGGAGGAGCGTACTGTGGTGCCCCACGTTCGTGGTATCGAAGAAGAGCTTGCCGAAGCTTAAGTACTTCGCGAACAGCGCCTTGCGCAGATGGTGCAGACAGCGCTCCGAAAAGTACCCCATCGAGGCATTCGCGAGGAACCGCAGCGCATTCTTGAGAACATACACGGCAATGAAGCCGCCGAGAAAAACCACAAAGAGCAGACGATCGTTCGCCAGGAATGTATCGGGCAATAACTGGAGCGCCTTGCCGAGAACTGGAATGCCAGTGGCGAACGCGAAACTCTTGTTGAGAAACCCGTTGAGAATGGGAACGAGCAGCCCCATGCCGATTCCTTCAAAGGCTGCCGCGAGCAGGCTGAAGAAGAGCGGAATCAGCAGGTAGGCCGGATGGATGCGGATTCTCTGGAGCAGGTAGAGAGTCTTCCCCACATTCGTGCGTTCATGCTTCTGCATCCCCTTAAACCTACCGGAAGGGCAGCAGGATCACAAGAATCGTCACGGAGAAAACCCCCTTCTGTCATGGTGAGCGTAGTCGAACCATGAATAGAAGATTCATGGTCAATCCTTCGACAGTGCTCAGGATGACAACACTTCGCGCTCATGCATTCCCACAGAGCCGCGCATACACCTCCTGCAGCGCGACGGCAGAACCGCAGAGGGAATAATGCTTCAGAACTGCCTCACGGTACCGCTCCCCACGACGGCGGCGATCTTCGGTGGAGAGGGCAAGGAACTCCCGCACGCGGTTGGCGAGCGCGGTACTGTCGCGGAGCGGAACGACAAGAGAAGGATCGATGGGCGAGAGCACCTCTGCGACCGCGCCGGCATCGAATGCGAAAGCGGGACGCCCGCACGCGAGCGCCTCGATGAGTGAGAGACCGAACCCTTCGTACAGGGAAGTGGAAAGCAGAACGGAGGAGCGCTGAATGAGGGATGTGATCTGCTCATCCGGCACAGTATCGAAAGACGTGACACCCTTGATCTGCCCGAGCGCCGCGCGCTGTTCATGGGAACGTTTGCCCACGTCGGCAATGCGGATTCCCCCTTCGGCCAGGGAACGATAGACATCGAGGAGGTAGCGGAATCCCTTGCGCGGATGAATGAATGATCCGACTGCGATCACGTCGAACTCGGGTGCCCGATCAGGAACGGAAATGAAGCGCTCTCCGTCCACTCCGTTCGGCACAATGGAAATTTTATCGGCGGGAACGCCGAAGTCGCTGACCAATCGGTCGCGAACGGTCGCAGAAACCGTCATCAGCTTCGGGAGCGAACGGCAGAGACGGCGCTGCCAACGTGCGGGAAAGAAATACTTGAGCTTCCACAACATCCGCTCGCAGGAGGATGTTTCTTGGGTCGCCACTTCCCGGTCCGCCGTGACGGGATGGTGGATTGCGTAGAGAACGGGGACGCCGGTCTGCGGCAACTGGCAAAACTGCGGGCCGAGGACCTGGTTGAGATGAAGAACATCGAATTCTTTCCAGAACGCGTGCCCGACCGGATACGTCTTCAGCACCGCGCGCGCAAACCGCCAGTCGGCAAAGCCGTAGTAGTAGGAACCGAGACGCTCGTGGAGCTCGATGACCTGCACATTCGCGGGGAGCGGAGCACCAGGAGGGAGCACTCTGCTCGTGAGCACGGTGAATTGAACATCCGGCAAGGCAGCAAAGAGCGGGAGGTGGTTGCCTCCTTTATAAACATCCAGAAACGGAACCAGAACGCAGACGCGCATGAGAGTATGGTAACGGATATCTGGAGGTTTGCGGGGTATTTCCCGCCGGGGATGGGGAGTACTGGAGTAACGGTATGACGGTATATCAGAATATCAGTACCCCAATAAAGGGATACAGGTACTGATAACTGATACTCTGATATTCTGATACTCTTGCCGCGTGTTCCTCTTCACCCGCATCCGAAAGCGCTCGAAGAAGTCCCTCGACTGGCTTAAGGGGTGGTTCCATGCGCACGTCACCCTTCGGTGGCTGTGCTGGACCAGGAGGCCGCTCACCGATCTTTCGCTCTTCCAGCGCCGCATGCCTTTCATCGAGCGACGCGAGTACTCCCAGAACGGAGAGGACGGGATCATTGCCGCGATCTTCGCGAAAATCGGCACAACAAATAAGTACTGCGTGGAGTTCGGCGTGGAAGATGGGCTTCAATGCAACTGCCGGTATTTGCTCAAGCACAGGGGCTGGACAGGTCTCCTCATGGACGGAGGCGAATGGCCGACGACCGTACAAACACAACAACAAGACAATCAACAACAAACAGAAACAAACCCTTCGGCTCCGCTCAGGGCAGGCAGCACACAACATAAGGAGTGGGAGCGCGCCGCGGGGGGTGAAGAGGAAGGCCCTGTCTCCCGCCCATTTGTGGAACGGGCGGGGCCGACTAGCCGAGCCGAAGCCTTGGAGGCGAGGCGAGGAGGCACAGGGCCGGGCGGAGCGGGCGTCGGCGCGCCAGTCTTTTGGCTCCACCTTTGTGACGACAAAGGTGGAAAAAATCATTGTCTGGGCGTCCATCGCGAATTCATCACAGCCGAGAATATCGAACCGCTCTTCAAAAAGTACGGCGTGCCGGCTGAGTGTGACCTTCTGAGTATCGACATCGACGGCAATGACTACTGGGTCTGGAAGGCGATCACGCATTTCCATCCCCGCGTGGTCATCATGGAGTACAACGCGAACAAGGGTCCTGAGTTGAGTGTGACGATCCCCTATGACCCTGCATTCATCTGGGATAAAACGGACTATCAAGGGGCGAGCCTGAAGGCACTGGAAAAACTTGGACGCGAAAAGGGGTACACACTCGTCGCAACGGACAGAAACGGGGTGAATGCCTTCTTCGTTTTGGATGCGCTGGTCCCCGGGAACTTCGTCCCCCCTCCTTTTGCCCAAATCTTCCATCCGGCTGCGTATAAGGGCATTACCGGCAAAGGTCACCCGGCCGATCCGAAGGGGCGGCCATGGGTGACCATCTCATAAAAGCACTTTTCATCCATTGCGCGCCAAAACTCCTTGACGCACCTTTTCGGTAGCTTACAATGCCCCTGCTTCCTGTCCCGCTAAGAACGGGATGGGAGAGACCTTTCCTTCTCCTCCCTTGTTGGCTCGCGTCCCGCGGCCGCGGGAGCGCGGCCGTTTCCATCGTGGAGCCGCAGGAAAGTGATCATTCACCCTTCGACAAGCTCCCGTCTTCGCTCCTTCGGAGCTACGCCGGACAAGCAGGGTGAAAGATCGGAGATCTTTCACACCATCGCAGAGTAGAGAAGTATCAACCATCATCTCCCCGTCCCCGGGGACGATGCATGGATTACAATTTAGAAACTAGTTGTTTTTCTTTGAACAACCAGGTCAATAAATTTCTTCTTTTTGAAGAGTTTGATCCTGGCTCAGAGTGAACGCTAGCGGTGCGCCTAACACATGCAAGTCGAGTGGGTTTAGACCCACGGCAAACGGCTGCGTAACACGTTGGAATCTACCCCGAACTCAGGGATATCCCTCCGAAAGGAGGAGTAATACCGGATGCCCTCGCAAGAGGAAAGATTTTTCGGTTCGGGAGGAGCCTGCGGCCTATCAGATAGTTGGTGGGGTAACGGCCTACCAAGTCGATGACGGGTAGCTGGTCTGAGAGGACGACCAGCCAGAATGGAACTGAGACACGGTCCATACTCCTACGGGAGGCAGCAGTGAGGAATCTTCCGCAATGGGCGAAAGCCTGACGGAGCGACACCGCGTGAAGGATGAAACCCTTTTGGGCGTAAACTTCTGTTCTGAGGGACGAAATTTTTGACGGTACCTCAGGAGAAAGCACCGGCTAATTCTGTGCCAGCAGCCGCGGTAAGACAGAAGGTGCAAGCGTTACTCGGAATTACTGGGCGTAAAGGGTCCGTAGGTGTTCCTGCAAGTCTGGTGTCAAAATGCGGAGCTTAACTCCGTATCCGTACCGGAAACTATGGGAATTGAGCCATTCAGAGGTATCTGGAATGCCGTGTGTAGGGGTAAAATCCGTTGATCCACGGTAGAACGCCAAAAGCGAAGGCAGGATACTAGGAATGTGCTGACACTCAGGGACGAAAGCGTGGGGAGCAAACCGGATTAGATACCCGGGTAGTCCACGCCCTCAACGATGCGTGCTCGGTGTTGGGATTCAATCTATCCCAGTGCCCTAAGCTTACGCGGTAAGCACGCCGCCTGGGAAGTACGGCCGCAAGGCTAAAACTCAAAGGAATAGACGGGGACCCACACAAGCGGTGGAGCATGGGGTTTAATTCGATAATAAGCGGAGAACCTCACCCAGGCTTGACATCTCGGGAATCTCCCGGAAACGGGGGAGTGCCGCAAGGAACCCGAAGACAGGTGATGCACGGTCGTCGTCAGCTCGTGCCTTGAGGTGTACTGTTAAGTCAGCGAACGAGCGCAACCCTCATCCTTTGTTGCATTTTCAAAGGAGACTGCCGCCTCCAAGGCGGAGGAAGGTGGGGATGACGTCAGATCAGCGTGTCCTTTATGCCTGGGGCAACACCCATGCTACAATGGCCGGTACAAAGAGAAGCGAGCCTGCGAGGGTAAGCAAATCTCAAAAAACCGGTCTCAGTCCGGATTGAAGTCTGCAACTCGACTTCATGAAGCTGGAATCGCTAGTAACCGTAGATCAGCTACGCTACGGTGAATATGTTCCTGGGTCTTGTACTCACCGCCCGTCAACTCATGAAAGGCAGGAGCACCTGAAGGACCTTTACCCGCAAGGGGGGGTACCACGGTGATACTGCTGATTGGGAGTAAGTCGTAACAAGGTATCCGTAGGAGAACCTGCGGATGGAACACTTCCTTACCAGGGAATTTCTCTGGCCCGGCATTTCTTCTTCGAAGAGTGCGCGGGAACGCATGCGCTGGCTGTGCTTTTAGGCCATCATGCATCCGATTGCCCGGGAGAGCACCGATGTCCCCAATTGGGGTCAACGACCGGAAGACTTCTCTACTCTGCAATGGTGTGATTTTGTATAAAAGGTGTATATATTTCTACACATGACTCCTTTTGGACTGCCGCCTCCTGGGTCCCCAATTAAAAAAATACTCAATAGCATTTGTGACTATTCCGAAGATGACTGTTACGTAATTAGTACTGTGATTCAGCAATCTGCTCTCGTAGAAAATATTCTAGGAACACTACTACATCGATTATTAATTACCAGGCACGGAAAGACCAAAGAAGAATTTGATAGCAGAGTTTCAGAAATAAATATTGCTATCTCGGAAATGAATATTTCCAAAAAAACTTGTTTGGTCCGAGCCCATTTAGCCAAAAAGAATGATTCTCTGGCTTCCAGATTGGATCAAATCTTCAAAATTCGTGTTCCCATCGCACATGTTCATTATGGAATGCCTTTTGGTAAATCGATTCAAAAAGACGAAATTAAAATAGGTAGAAAAAGCATTTGGACGCCGGAAGGGCTACACGAATTTGTGCTTTCTTGCCATACAGTAGCTAAAGAGCTTATGGAAATTATTGGCGACAATCAGGAAAAGGAGTTAACGGATGCAAAAATTGAAAAGAAATTAATCGAATATACGAAAGAAAAGATCTTGAAGAAAAAGTGGTTGGGTGAAAAGGACAATACTCAATTGAGCGCGCTCTCTGAGAGAGAGAAACATCTGAATAGACTCATCGAAATGGAGGAACCTCGCAGTAAACGGGCAACAGAGAGTTTGAAAAATATGTTTCATTCCTGAACGAAAACAAAACAACCTACAAAATCCCGGAAACGCGCCTATGTGGCGGCGATAGCGGAGGGGGTCATAGGCGCAGCACTTTCTTTCGTCCTTTCTTTGCTGCGCCTGGCAAAGAAAGGACAGATCCTGAAAACCAAAACAACAAACAGCCAACAGGTGAAGCCCTGTCACCCTTCGACAGGGCTCAGGGTGACACTGCGGCGTACACTACACATCATGGAGAACCAACCCGTTCAACCCACCGGCTGCTGCGACCCCTTCAACCCCGAACCTTGGCAGGAAAAGGAGATCACGTGGAACAATAAGCTCTTTGTGAAGGATCACGTGACGAGCTTTCTGCATATTCCCCTCAACATGGGCAAAGTGGTGACGAGGAACATGAAACTGATCGAACAAGCCGGCGCACAGTCCTCCGTTCAGCTCATGCTCAGCGACGAAAAATCCCTCTGGGGCGCGGATATCTACATCGATGTGACGAAAGATGTCCCGGGCGCGCAGATGGCCACGATTTCGGGAACATTCCTGACCAAAGTCTTCGAGGGACCGTACAAGAATGTCGGCAAATGGATGAAGGAGATGCAGGACTACGTCGCGGCAAAAGGGCAGACTCTCCGCAAGGTGTACTGCTGCTACACCACCTGCCCCCGTTGCGCCAAAGCGTATGGGAAGAACTACGTAGTAATTTTTGCACAGATCCGGTAGTCGTTACTGCCTCTTTGCCCAGTTCTCAAACCTCCCGACTGCACCACGCACGCCCCGGACCAGAGAATCGATCCGTTGACCCACAGTCACTTTGCGTCCGTTCGTCGCCTCTGACTGCCTCCACGAACTGCGCAGTGCGAAAAGAAGCATATCGAGAGCCTCCTTCTGGTCCCGTGCGTAGATCGGCACGACGAACCGGAGGACCTGCTCCATATCGTTCGGCCAGGCAGTGTCACCTCTGCCAGACGCCTCCTGTGTCATCTCCGCAACGAGCGCAAACACAGAGGCATACAACACGGCAGGAACTGGCATCTCTTTTTTTGGGTCACTATCTTCGCGAAAGAGAGCGTTCTGTACTCCGTTGATCCTTGAAACGATGCGGTTGGCTTCCGCATCCCGGTTGACCGATGTCTGCAGCCCTTCCTTGGAGAAGAAACGATCTGCCATCTTTATTATTATAACATGAATATTATTCATATGCAATAACCTTACAGGCCTGCAGAGAACGGCTGTCTGGAGAGAGAAAATGAGGAACAAAAAACACTTTCCCTTGCTGGCAAAGCAGGCACAATGTCCCCTTCATCATGGAGCACCCCTCCCCCTCTCCGAAAAAGCAAAAACTCTCCCCCGCGGGCGAGCAGAGATTGCATCAGGCAACGTCTATCCATAACACACTATGGACCGACATATTCAATGGCCAGGATTGCATTCGGAGAATGACTCCGGACCGACGGGCAGTAGTCGAATTCCGTATGCCACACATCGAACAGATACTTGATTTCGTCCGTCATTATTTCGCCTGCACCATCAATGGAGAGAAGAGGGTGGGAGTAGAAGTGGCCCTTCCCACTCGCAGTCGTGCACATGCACAGTACAACCTGGTTTGCCGGGCCCTGCTCTCGCATGAATTCGAAATCAGTTGAGAAACTCGAGCAATCAAGTGTGTAATGCCGCCCGCGACATTTCCTTCAGGCCATCGCCGGGAATGTGATCGAGCAGACTCCCCAAAAATCCATCAATGAAGAGCTTCCGCGCCTGCTTCTGCGTGATGCCACGACTGGCAAAGTAGAACAGATCTTCGGGATGGATGCGCGACACAGAGGCGGAGTGGCTGGCCTGCACGTCATGCGTTTCCACATCGAGCGACGGAATGGCATCGGCCCGCGCCGTGGGATCGAGCAGAAGAATTTTTTCGGTGAGGTGCGCCTGCGTCCCCGAAGCCTTGGGGCCGATCTCCACCGACCCATTGCACGACGCTTTCGCATGCCCTTCGACAACACCGCGGATTTCAAGATCCCCCCGCCCCTCTCTGCCCAGAAACACATTGCGCGCCGAGAGCCGGCATTCCATTTTTTTCTGCCCGTGAATGATCCAGTCGATGCGGCTCTCGCCCTGCGCACCGATCACTTCTGAAATGGTTTCCTGCGTGCAGGACCCGAGCGTGAGATTCACCAGATGGAGCCGTGCTCCCTGCGCCACGCGGATCTTCTGCGCGATGGTCGCCCCCGCCTTCCCGCGCCAGACGAAGACAACAGTGAGCGCGGAACGCGGGTCCAGTGCGATTTCCAACGTGAGAGTGGCGTTCTTCTTGCGTGCGGAACATTCGATGAACGCAACAGACATGCTCCCGCGCGGCACACGCAGAACGAGGGAGGGATGGTGGTCCGAGAGCGTAAAAAGATGAGGCCCCTTTAGGCCATCTTTGAGCATCACTACACGCCTGTCATGTGAAGATTGAGCCGACCCCATGGAAAGAAAGAAGATACTTGCAGTTACTAATAATTAGTCTACAATCACCTTTGTTCCCTTCCCCACAATAGCATGGTTGCATTCGTCCCCAATGAAGAATTCAAGCACCGAGAACGCGTCGAAGCGATGCGTACTGCCGATACCGCAGAGAGTACGAGCGGCAGCAAAACGATGGGCGGCCGCGAGGCGGTGACGCGAGCCATGGCTGCAACGCTCCTGCAGATCAATCAGCTCCGCGCCGTGCCTGGCATCGAGCTACACATCGTGGAGCAATTGAGGAGCGAAGCGAGTGCCCTTGAGCAGAAGAGCAGGGCGACGGAGGCAGACAATGCCCTCTTCGTCCAAGCGGAATCTATACACCGGATCGGCCAGCGCGCCATGGATCTCATCGCTGCCTGAACATGCATCGCACGTACTCCCGCGCGCCGCGGGAACAGCAGCTCCTGCTCTTCCCTGTGAAGCGGCACACGCCGTACACATGGGCAGTGGAACGGCTGATCGAAAAAATGCGCAAGGGATTTCTGGAGCTGCCCGATTTGGAAAAACGCCTGGTGGAACTGGGCATCTTCGAGGAGGCGGAGGAGATCGACCTCGCGTGGGCGCACACGATGTATGCCCATCACCAGCCGATGCCGGATCGTGACAAATTTCTTGGTACGCTCTGGCATCCGATTCTCGGCGCACTTGAAACGCTCAATGAGCAGGGCTTGCGCGCACTGCCGCAGGTGCGCAAAAACCTCATACAAGTTCTGAAAGAGAGGCGTGGGAACAGTGGCGATCGGATGACTACGACTCCGTGAGCGCACGGAGCGTCTTTTCTGCTTCTGCCCGTGCAGGCGACCCCGGCATACTGGAATGCAATGATTCTGCGGCATCCTTGAGAACGGCCGGATTCTCAACATAGAGAAACTGACTCCACCCGTGCCCCGCCCTATTCATGAGCGCCTCGACCGCCATGCGGGCACCCTTACTCATGCTGAGCACGGCATCGGCCACCGGAACATTGCGCTTCATGAGAAGCTGAAATTCCTTTTCGAACAGAAGAGTGGGGTCGGGCAAATCGACGCCGCTCAGACGAAGGTTGAAGCTGCTACCATCATTCATGGCAATATTATAACATATTTTATGTTATTCTCAAATAACCCACCTCACCCCACCGATCCCTCCATCTCCATCTCAATGAGCCGGTTCAGCTCCACGGCATACTCGAGGGGAATCGCCTGCATCACGGGCTCCACGAACCCGCGCACGATCATCGTCTTGGCTTCGGGTTCACTCAGGCCCCGCGACATCGCGTAGAAGAGATCTTCTTCCGACAGCTTGCCCACCGTTGCCTCGTGCGCGATGGTCGCATCGTCGGTCTGCACCTTCAGATCCGGCACGGTGGCCGTGCTGCTCCGGGCATCGAGCAGGAGCGCATCACACTGAATGCTTGAAGTGGAATCCTTCGCCTCAGGTGCGATTTTGAGGAGGCCACGGTACACGGTGCGGCCGCCATCTCTGCTCACCGACTTGCTCACCACCACACTCGACGTGTGCGGAGCGAGGTGGATGACCTTGGCGCCCGTATCCTGCCACTGGCCCGCCCCCGCCATAGCCAGCCCCAGGTGTTCGCAGCGCGATCCCTCCCCGGTCAGCACCGAGCAGGGGTAGAGCATGGTGACGCCGCTGCCCAGATTGCCACCCACCCACTCCATCGTCGCTTCGCGTTCCACGATGGCGCGCTTCGTATTCAGATTGAACGTATCTTTGCTCCAGTTTTCCACCGATGAGTACCGCACGCGTGAGCCGGGTTTCGCGAACACTTCCACGCAACCGGCGTGCAGCGAAGGGCTGCCATACTTCGGCGCGGAACATCCCTCGATGTAGTGCGCCACCGCCCCCTCACCGACGATGATCATCGTGTGCTCGAACTGCCCCATGCCCCGCGCATTCATGCGGAAGTACGCCTGCAGTGGCTCGGTGACGACCGTCCCATCGGGCACGAAGAGGAACGTGCCGCCGGACCACACAGCCCCATGCAGAGCGGCAAACGCGTGATCCGTGGGACGCACGCACTGCATAAAATGCTCGCGAACGATATCCGGATAGGTGCGCACAGCCGCATCCATATCGAGAAAGATGACCCCCTGTGCCTCCCACTCCTCTTTGAGCCGATGATAGATCACGTCGCTCTCGTACTGCGCGCCGACCCCGCCGAGCATCTGGTACTCCGCTTCGGGAATGCCGAGCCGCTCGTAGATCCGGCGGATGTCTGCGGGCACCTCGGCCCAGTCGTCAGTCTGCGTCACGCCGGGCCGCGCGTAGAAGAGAATGCGCTTGAGATTGAGCCGCGAGAGATCCGGCCCCCACGCGGGCAACGGCATCGTCCGAAAGATCCGCAGACAAGTCAGTCGGTGCCGAAGCATCCACTCCGGTTCGCCCTTATCCGCACTGATGCGATGCACCAGTTCTTCACTCAATCCGCGCGCCAGCCCCGCGGTATACGGTGCGGCATTGGGGGTATCGAGCAGGGCCGATTGCGGAAGGGAAGATGAGGGCATGCAGAGAGTCAGAGTGTAGGGGATGCGGGGGAGGAGACAACCCCGCCGATGCCGCCCCAATGAGCCTCTTTTTGCAGCATTCGGTCAATAACTGAAAGAGATGCAAAGTGTACTTTCCATTGGAAATTCCCGAGAAAATGCCAAACAAATATTTTATGATATGGTATAATAATAGAACATTCCTATGTGGTCCCCTCTCCCTCTGCTCCGGCGCACTTGGGAAGCCCTCAAATCCTTCGCTCTGCGGCATCCCATCTGGTCTGTCGTACTCGGGATTTTCATCCTGCTGTTCGGGATGCTCCTGTGGTACATCTTCTCGCCTGCGCAGCCGGAAATGATCACCGAAACCGTGCGACGCGGTGACCTCACCCAGAGGGTGGAAGCCGTGGGAACCATTACATCGGATCGTGACGTGAATATGAAGTTCCCCGTAACGGGGATCGTCGCAAAGGTGCTCGTGAAGGAGGGGGACACAGTCGTTACCGGCCAGGAGCTCGTCAAACTGCGCAACGAATCATTCGCCGCAGACCTTGCCTCTGCTGCAGCCCAGTACCGACAGGCGCAGGCGAACTATCAGGAGCTCGCAGAAGGCACGCGCCCCGAAGACATCGCCATCGCCGAAGCGGAGGTGGCCAACAAGCGTGCCGCACTGGAGGCAGCCCGGGCTGATCTCGCCAGCGCCGAAGAGAAATTGAAAACATCGGGGCAGAAGCTGGAAGCGAGCAAGCGCGAGGTGGATACGAACCTCTCGGGATACATCGCCAAGGCGGCCAGTACGGGTTCGGAGCAGCTCTCGACCGCCCGAACAGCGCTCAAGTCACTCGAAGATATCTTCGTCGACTCTACGATCACCTTCCTTGCTGAGCAGTATCGCACGACGGCGAACAGCATCTTTGTGGCATCGCGAAAGAGAGCCACCAGCTCCCTGGATGCGGTGGGAACACTGAGTGCCGTTGCTTCCTACCAGGAGGCAGTCGACGCACTGCAACGTGCCCGCGCAGCGATCACAGAGGTGGCAGATGCTGTGCAACAGGCCTACAACCTGATTGCGGATCTCCCGCTCACCACCGCATTCGATACCACGGTGCGCGAGACGCACAAATCCACCATCGCCACGCAGAAGACCAACGTCCTGAGTGCCATCAGTTCCATTGATACCGCCCTCAAGAATCTGCAGGATTCTTCCGCCAGCTACGATACGAGTATCGCAACGGAAGAGAATACCTATGCGGCGGCAAAGGCCGCCAAGCAGACCGCAGAATCCGCCATCTTCACTTACGAGACCGCCCTGCGCACGCAGGAGGCGCAGCTCGCCCTCAAGAAAGCCGGTCCCCGCGAGACGCAGCTCGATGCCTCCCGCGCAAACATGAATTCTGCAGCGGCAAACGTGGCCCGCGCCCGCGCCAAAATGGAAGACACCATCATCCGCGCCCCGACGGACGGCGTGATTACGAAAGTGGATTTCAAGGAAGGGGAATTCACCGGTGATCCGGACAACGCCAATCATTCGATCACGATGCTCGGCGTATCGCCGTACCGCGTAGAGATGTTCCTCTCGGAGGTGGATATCCCCAAGATTCTGCTCTCGCAGAGCGGATCCATCGAACTCGACGCCTTTCCGGGAGTGAACTACGCACTCACCGTCACCTCCATCGAACCGGGCCCCACAAAGATCGACGGTGTGTCGAAATATCGCGTGAGCCTGGGCTTTGTGTACCTGCATGATGAATTCAAGATTGGCATGACCGGCGATGCGGAGATCATCACCGGCGAACGCACAGATGTCCTTTTGGCGCCCGTACGCTCCGTGTTGCAAAAGAACGGCCAGGGAAAAATCATCCGCATTCTGGAGAACGGGGAAATCATCGAAAAGTCCGTCGAAACCGGCATGGAATCTGATACCGATGCCGAGATTGTCAGTGGATTGAGTGAAGGAGAGACTGTGGTTGTCCTCATCAAGCAATGATCATGACAAAAAAAGAATCCGCACCGCTGATCGAAACGAGAAACTTGTACAAATCCTACTTCAATGAAGAAGTTGAGACTCCCGTGCTCTTCGACATCAATGTGCGCATCGATGCCGGGGAATTCGTGGCGATCATGGGACCCTCAGGTTCCGGCAAATCGACGCTGATGCACATTCTGGGGTTTCTGGACGTGCCGACGAAGGGCCACTTCCACTTCAAGGGGGAAGCGACGGAGGAGAAGAGCGAGGACGAACTCGCCCGTATCCGCTCCTCGAGCGTCAGCTTCGTCTTCCAGTCGTTCAACCTCCTCCCGAGGACATCGGTGATCGACAATGTCACGCTGCCCCTGCTCTACCACAGCGGGACAAAACCGACGGAGAGACGTGAAAAGGCCCTGAAGGCCATCAAGGCCGTGGGGCTGACGGATCGCGCAACCTATCTCAGTAACCAGCTCTCGGGCGGGCAGCAGCAGCGTGTGGCCATCGCCAGAGCACTCGTCACCGAACCGGAAGTGATCTTCGCCGATGAGCCGACAGGCAACCTCGATTCCGCCTCAGGGAAACACGTGATGGAAATCCTGCAGAACCTGCATGATGAAGGGCACACGATCATCCTGGTGACGCACGAGAAGACGACCGCGGAACACGCGGCGCGCATCATCCGCATCATGGATGGCCGCATCGTGGCGGATGACCATGCATTTGAGCGTCGCATCGCAAAGAACCTGAAAGAACTTAAATAACGCCAACGCATGCAACTCCGCGATACCGTCACCATCGCGCTCAAGGCAGTGAGGGGCAATAGAGCCCGCTCGCTCCTCACGATGCTCGGCATCATCATTGGGGTAGGGGCAGTCGTGCTCATGACGAGCGTGGGCGAGAGCATGCAGAGCGTCATCCTGGGCCAGATCAGCGCTCTCGGCCCCAAAACCGTTGCCCTCTGGCCGGGAAAGAACGGACCGGAGGAAGGGGGCTCTTTTCTCAACCCTGATTTTGACAGCATTACCATCAGCGACATTGACGCGCTCCGCCGTCTCAACACGATTGCGCATGTCACCCCCATCATCTTCATGGAGGGAAAAGTATCGTACGGCACTGAGGAATCTGATGCGGCAGTGAGCGGGATGACGCCCGATTCCTACATCAACCAGCCGGTAGTCGCGACCGAGGGGCGGCTGCACGATGAGCAGGATGAGCTCGATGGACGCCAGGTGGCCGTGCTCGGACCGGACACCGCGCGCGACCTGTTCGGTAACGCGAGCCCCATCGGCAAACGCATCGACATCGGGAACCAGAAGTACACGGTCATCGGCGTATTGGAAGCGAAGGGCTCGCAGTTCTTCCAGAATATGGATGAACGCATCATCGTCCCCTTCGAAACGGCACGAGTCACGACACGGCAATCCTACGTGGATATGGCAACCACCACGGCAACAGGGGATCCGGCGGATGCCATGAATGACATCCGGTTCCTGCTGCGGCGGCGCCACAGCATCGTGCCTCCCGCCACCGGCATCGAGACGGATAACGATGACTTTCTGGTCCGCAGTTCCGAACAGGCGCAAGAAATCCTCGGCACAGTCTCTTTCAGCCTGACGGCGTTCATTACGATGATCGCGACGATCTCGCTAGTGGTCGGCGGCATCGGCATCATGAACATCATGCTGGTTGCCGTCACGGAGCGGACGCGTGAAATCGGCCTCAGAAAGGCGCTTGGCGCGCGGCGCAATGACATCCTGATGCAATTCCTCATCGAGGCCGTTGTCCTGACCATTATCGGCGGCATCATCGGTCTTCTCCTGGGCTTGGGTCTGAATGCCATGATTGTCGGCATTGCCCGAAAGTTTCTGGAACGCTACATCTTTGCCGTCAATATCACCGCGATGATCGCCGCTCTACTCATGGCAGCAGGCACAGGACTCATCTTCGGCATTTACCCGGCCCGCAAGGCCGCGGAACTCAGCCCCATGGAAGCCCTTCGCTACGAATAACCCGTCTTCTCGCTCCGCTTCGCCGCGGTCCCTATGCGCACCCAAGACACCCTACGCTCGGCCACCGAAGGACTCACCCGCAACATCTCGCGGTCACTCTTAACGACGCTCGGCGTCATCATCGGCGTGGGATCAGTGGTGCTGATGGTATCAGTCGGCACGACATTCGAACGATACATCCTGGATCAGGTGAGTTCTTTCAGTGGCAACACATTTGAAATACAACCAAAAGGCATGGAGCAAATCGGCAAGAACATGAATACGCTTACCGAAGCGGATGCCGAAGCCCTCGACAAGCTCTCCACGGTTCAGAACGTCACGAAGGCAATATTCATTGCACAGAAAGTGAAATACGGATCAGAGGAGGAAACTCCCATGGTGCTCGGGACATCCAAGGAAATTTTCACGAACTGGTCGCTGAAGATCCAGGAGGGGCGATTGCTGACGGATGGCGACCTGAAAGGGGGACAGAATGTGGCGGTCATCGGTCCGCAAATAGCCGAGAATCTGTTTGGCAATGCCGACCCCCTGGGCAAGCGCATCAGTGTGGGAGAGCAAAAATTCACCGTCGTCGGCGTTCTCAAGGGACTCGGGGGCATGATGGGCACGCAAATGGATAGAATGATTTACGTTCCGTATACCGTGGCGAAGACGATGACGAGCAAAGGACAGTACGTGGATTACATTTCTGTGCAGGCAGTAGGAAGCGTTGAGCTGGCAGAAGAAGATATCAAATCTCTGCTCCGTCAGCGCCATGATCTTGATAATCCCGAGAATGATCCCGACAAAGATGATTTCATCGCACGCTCCTTTGAACAGGCGATGGATATCGTCGGCACGGTGACTCTCTCCATCACGATCTTCCTCGGCCTCATCGCCGGCATATCACTCGTCGTGGGCGGCATCGGCATCATGAACATCATGCTGGTGTCTGTCTCAGAGCGCACCAAGGAAATCGGTCTGCGCAAGGCAGTGGGGGCGCGACGGAAGGATATTCTGCTGCAATTCCTCATCGAAGCTGTGGCTCTCACGCTGCTCGGAGGCATCATCGGCATCGTAGGCGGCGGTTTCTTCGGATTCCTGATCACGCGCCTTGCGGAGAAGTTTCTGGGGAGCCTCTCTTTCGCCCTCACCATTGGCTCAGTGGCACTCGCACTCGGCATGGCCGTGGGGACGGGCCTCATCTTCGGGCTCTATCCCGCGCTGCGCGCGGCTAAACTGAGTCCCATTGAAGCGATGCGCTTTGAGTAGCCAAAAACAGACCTCTTGCACGCTCGATAAATATCGAGGGACAATGTCTCCTTCCTTCCTCTTCTTATGCTATGGAAGTGATCACTTGTGAGTTCTGTGACGAGACGATCTGCAAAGAGTGCAGCGGGTGCGGGTGCGACGAGAATGCGTGCACCTGCGACCTGACCCCCAAAGATGCAGACGAGGAATGATGGCGCGCACTCCACCCGAAGAGGACGTATACTGAGGTCATGTTGAAATTGCTCACGTTCGTCTGCTTTCTCGCCGCACAGGTCATCATCACCTGGTATGGGCACTTTCTGGGGAAAGTTCCGGCGCGCGGATCGGTGTTCGGCTGGTCCTATTCATCGCCAATTGCGGGGCTCCTCGTGACACTCATCGCGTTCATCTGGATCCCCGTCGTGATCAACCTGCTCTATGGGCTCGGCTTTCAGTGGGGCAACCGCGCCTTCGGGAGTTTTCTCGTGGTCATTGGGCTTTGGATCGCCGCAGCACCGATCGCCGCACTCATCTTCAACTCCATCACTGTCGGCGAAAAGCCCGACGTGCCGCTGCTGATCGGGCTCCTCCTCATTACGACGGGTAGCATTCTGGTTGCGGCTCACCGGGAAATCGCCCTGCTCCTGCCATGACACACCAGCCACTCGGAGGATGGCGGTCTCGCTTCCGGTGTACTGAGTATGATGTCCTCGAAGCCTTTCGGGCAACTGCTGCCGGCATACGTGTGCTCACGCAGGCTGTGGAAGGAGGAATGACAAAAGAGAGCGCCAGTTACCTGGCCGGCCGCCTGCATGAGCAGCGGGAACTGATCCGGC
Source organism: Candidatus Peribacter riflensis (assembly GCA_001430755.1). GTDB lineage: Bacteria > Patescibacteriota > Gracilibacteria > Peribacterales > Peribacteraceae > Peribacter > Peribacter riflensis. The sequence goes on from CP013062.1 coordinate 1,033,319, forward strand.
AGATCATGACGCGCAGAGACTGGCAGCGCGTGCGGCATTTACTCGGCATCCACCAGAGACAGCGGAGGCGATTTCTGAACGCGGCAGAAGAACAGGGTTTCGACGTGCAGACACTGAGTACGCACTGTCGCGCGCACATCGCCTCATTGCTGGAGAAGTGAGAGGAGAAGCCCCTGTCGCCCATGAGGGCTTACTTCAGCTCGTAGATGAGCGAGACCGAGACTTGAATTTCCTGCTCGCCTGTAGGCACGGGGACGGAAGGCATGGGGGCCCCGCCGCCAACGGCTTCCATCGTCACATTCGCCTTGCGGTAATCCATGTCTAAGGCGTAGCCGCCTCCTTCAGAGAATCCCTTGAGTCTCTTGATCTTCTTGCCCAGCTGGGCTGCAAGCTCCTGTGCCTTGACCTCCGCCTTCGCAATCGCCTTCGCGCGCGCGGCAGCACGCAGAGCCTCGGGATCATCCATGGTGAAATCCACGCCGCCAACCTGATTCACCCCTTCGGCCGTCACGGCCGCGAGCAGATCGCCGATCTTGTCCAAGTCCCGCACCTTCACATGCAGGGACTGTGTGGCCTGGAACCCGCGGGGAATCTGCCGACCTTCGTTCCAATCGTATTCCGGCTGCAGCGAGAGGGAATCCGTCGTGACATCCTTCTCTTCAATCCCCTGCTGTTTCACAACAGCCACAATGCCTGTCATCTTCTCAGTGAGAAGCTTCATCGCCTGCTGCGCGCTCGATTGCCTCCCCGTCTGGACACCGAAACTCACGACAGCGATATCGGGCACCGCCGATGCCTTGCCGGTACTCTCAACGGAAATGGTCATGGGCGAGAAATCTCGCTGCTCAATGACCTTGCCTGTGAGGTAGAACCCTCCGGCAACGACGATGAGAAGAACAGAAAGCCAGCAGGCCGGCTTGTTGGAACAACACGTATTTTCCATGATGAGGAGAAGGGAAAGGAATTGTCATGATAGAGCATCGCGCCGAAAAAGGGTAGGGGGATGGAGCCGCTTCGCACTGCGCTTCAGGAGCTCTTTTTGTTCCGGTACCGTGCAAATCCTTCGCGCTCGAGAGCCCGTGCCAGGGCGGGGCCGCCGCTCTCCACGATTGTGCCTGCGAGCATCACATGCACGTGATCGGGGTGGAGAATGGTGAGGAACCGCACATTGTGCGTGACAAGCAGGGCTGCAAAAGACGCGTGGCGGGCGCGGAGAGCGTGCAGCCCGTCGGCTACCACGCGCAACGCGTCGAGATCCAGCCCCGAATCGGTCTCATCGAGCAGTGCGAGTTTCGGCTCCAGAACAAGAAGTTGGAGGATCTCGAGTTTCTTCTTCTCGCCACCCGAAAATCCGCGGTGCACGGGCCGGTCCTCCCAGGAAGGATCGATCTTGAGGAGCGCGATCTCCTGCGCCAGGCGATCATGAAATTGCAGGGGGGTGAGCTTTTTCTTCTGCGCCGTCAGTGCGGCGTACAGAAACTGACGAACACTCACCCCGGCGATTTCGCGCGGGTGCTGAAAAGCCAGAAAGAGCCCGGCCTGCGCGCGCTCATGGGGGGCCAAACTCAAAAGATCTGCTCCTGCAAAACGCACTTTTCCCGCAGAAACATGCAGGTTGGGGTGCCCCATCAGCGCATGGGCGAGCGACGATTTGCCCGCACCATTCGGCCCCATGAGTACATGAAGTTCTCCGGGCCGGATGGCGAGCGACACGCCGCGAACGACTTGTTTACCGGCCACGGATACGTGGAGATCCTGAAGCGAAAGAATGGGGCTGCGCTGAACCATACGAAAAGTATACAGGGGGAAAAGACGAAAAATCTCTACATTGCAGCGCACAATTCCTGCATACTGCCGACATGCCAAAAATCACCTTTATCGTGAACGGTCAGCAAAAGATCGTAGATGCCCAGCCAGAAGAGACGATTCTGCAGGCAGCGCAGGCCAATGCCATCCCTATGGAGAGCGCCTGCGGCGGTAATGGGTTCTGTACCACGTGCAAATGCCATGTGCGCGCGGGCATGGAGCATGTAAGCCCCCCCAACGAACGCGAAGAAATGATGGGCATGGGCAATGACGAACGCCTGGGCTGCCAGGCCACGGTGAAAGGGGATGTGACAGTGGAACTGGAAGCGATTTAAGTCCGCGCGAGTGCAGACAATTTCTCCTTCACGGATTCGTCGTACGGCTCCAGTTTGTTGATGCGGCGGTACACCTCTCCGGCCTGGTCGGCGTGCCCCAATTGCAAATAGCACTCTGCAAGAAGGTGGAGGAGCGTCGTATCGCGATTCAGGCGCACCACTGCTTTCTCTATAAGGGGCACTGCCTCTTCGTAGCGTTGCGCGGCAATGCATGCGCGCCCGAGTGCGGCGCTGCGGTCGGGCGATTTGGGATCGCGATTCAGAGCCTCCTGGTAGGAATGGCACGCTTCCACATACTTGCCCTGCCGGTAGTAGGCCAATCCGAGATTGGCAAAGTAGGACACATCATCGCGGTGTTGCAGAAGCTCGCGGTACATCGCCTCGGCTTTGTGATCGCGATCGGTGAGAAGGTAGAGCTTGGCCAGCTGGGCCTGCACATCGAAAGCCTTTGGATTGATCGTGAGCGCCTGAATGAAGAGGCGCTCGGCCTCGTCGTACTTGAGTTGGGCCAGGGCCTTCTCTGCGTCACGCGTGAGTGAGCGCACCTGTTGCATTTCAATCGCCGACACCCGGGGACTCTTGCGCGGCTTTTCGATAACAGTCTCTTCGAGAATGACAGCCCCACGCTCCCCGGCAGACTCCGTGCGCTTGCAGACACTCCGCACAAACCGGCGTACCGCATGGTGACGGACGAGCACGCGCCCGCCCAGAATCAGGCAGATTCCGAAGAGAGAGCCGAAGAGGACGTAGACGTAGACCATACAAATGAATGATTGACTCCGCTCCTTCTCTCCCCCGCAGGGAAGAGACAGAGTGAGGGGACCGCAGGGTAGGATCTGAAGTGCAAGAAGATCCCTATCAAGCGGCAAAAGAGGCTAGCATCCGATCCGCAGACGGGCAAGGCTGTAAGGGAAGAATCCCCTCACGAGACGCGCAAAGCAAAGCGCTGTGTCATGAGCCCGCGGTGCGCATTGGTCCTCAGGCCCTGAGCCAGCTCGTGGAGGGCATGTACCCATGCTCCGGACGCAGGAGATTGCTCGCGAAGCGCCAGAGCGAGGTGGAGGAGAAGTTGATCGGCCTCCTCGCCGCGTTCCGTCAGCGGATCAAGGATCTGCAGGCGCTCTTTGAGCGAACGCGTGCGCCAGAAAGATACGGCTTTTGTGTGCACAAGCCGATGAATGCGAAGCGCCTCCGGATCATGCTTGAGTTCCTGCGCAACGCCAGGGGCACCCTGCGCCAGATGCAGGATGAACTGCCGGTCTTCCTCGTTCACTCCATCGAGGAGCGGAAGCAACTCGGGACGGGAGAGCGGATGGAAACGAAACACGCGCATGCGCGAAACGACGGTGGGGAGGAGCGACGAAAGTGCTTGGGTGGTAAAGATGAAGACGAGAGAAGGCGGCGGCTCCTCGAGAATTTTGAGGAGGGCGTTGGCCGCTTCGGACTGCATGCGTTCTGCTGAGCGGATGATGCAGCACCGGTACTTTCCGGTCGCTGTCTCCTGCAGTCTCTCCTGCAGTGCACGAATATCATCAATGCCGATCGTATCGGTCTTCACTTTCTTCTTTTCACGTTCCTGCTGCGGTGCATTGGATGTCTGCGCGATCGTGCCCCAATCTTCGCACTGATCGGCAATCCAGAGCTGGTCCAAAACGAAGAGATCGGAGTGCGTCATCCGTTCGCAGGCATGACGTACGTGCTCTTCTGCTTCTTCAGGCACACCGGCACTGAGCAGCCGGAGCGCGAACCATCGCGCCAGCGTCATCTTGCCCAGATGCCGCGGCCCCGCGAAGAGATAGGCATGGCTGACATTCTCCGTTTCAAGATCATGCTCCAGCTGCGCGCGAACGGCGTGATGGCCGACGATATCCTTAGGCCTCAGCATGGGAAACCATGGTACCACCTTTTAAAACGTCTCACGCTCCCCGACCGTGGCACTTCTTGTATTTCTTTCCGCTGCCGCATGGGCACAGATCGTTGCGCCCCACATGATCCACCTTCAGGACTTTTGCGGCAGAGACGGGCTTGGAAGGAGCTCCTAGATGATTCTGAATGAGCATGGCACCACTTCCTGATTCATTATTCTTCATTCTTAATTCTTCCGTCCCGACACCGGTCTTCTCCAGCTCCCCCTCAATCTGATCCGCATTGGTCTGCAGGTTTTGGAGCTCTTCCTGCCGTTCTTCCAGCGCCGCGCGCGCCGCGAACTGCGCGAAGTCGACCTGCAGCAGCGTGCGCACGATTGTGGAATCAATGGTGGCAATGAGCTGCTGGAACCGCCTGAATCCCTGATCCTTGTACTCGATTAATGGATCGCGCTGGGCATAGCCGGCGAAGGCCACCTGTTCCCGCAGATGCGACATGTCGTCGATGTGATCCATCCAGTGCGTGTCGATCGACCGCAGGGTGATGATGCGCTCCGCCTGTGCCACGGTCGCCGGCTGCTCCTCTTTGCACTTGGCCTCGTAGAACGATTGCGTCAGCTGCACCAACGCCGCTGCGAGCTCTTCGGTTACAGAGAAGGAACGCAATTTCTGTTCTGTGGCGACCTCGGCGAACGCGGGATGCAGTGCAACGAGATTTTCTGTGATCTCCTTTGCATTCCATTCGCTGGGATCGATGCTGGACGCGTGGATGGCAGCGAGAGAGCGCATATCCTTTTCGATCGCTGCAAGAACATCTTTATGGAGAGGCTGGGCCTCCACCTCCTCCTCGGGGATGTTGTCGGCTTCGGCCAGACGCTCCAGAATCTTCTGCCGGCGCAGATAGATGATCTGGCGGTGCCTGTTCATCACGTCGTCGTACTGCACCACGTGACGGCGGATGTCGAAGTTGTGACCTTCCACTTTCTTCTGCGCACCTTCGATGGAGCGCGAGACCATGCCGTTTTCGAGCGGCACATCATCGGGAACCTTCAGCCGTTCCATCATGGCTTTCAAGCGGTCCCCGCCGAAGAGACGCATGAGATCGTCTTCCATTGAGACGAAGAACTGGCTTTCTCCGTTGTCCCCCTGGCGTCCGGAACGGCCGCGCAGCTGGTTGTCGATGCGCCGCGCTTCATGCCGCTCGGTGCCGAGGATGCACAGGCCACCCAGCCCCGCCACGCCCTCGCCCAGTTTGATGTCGGTTCCGCGTCCCGCCATGTTCGTGGCAATGGTGACTGAGCCTTTCTGCCCTGCCTGCGCCACGATCTCCGCTTCTTTTTCGTGATGCTTGGCATTGAGCACCTGGTGCGGCACTTTCTCCTGCTCGAGAAGCGCACTCATGGCCTCTGATTTCTCAATGGAAGTTGTGCCGATGAGAATCGGCTGCCCTTTGGCGTACTTCTCTTGCGCGATCTTGGCCACTGCCCTGAATTTTGCTTCCACTGTACGGTAGATCGCATCTGCCTTGTCATCCCGGACCATGGGTTTGTTGGTCGGAATGATGATGACGCGGAGCTTGTAGATGGTTTCGAATTCCTCCTCCTCGGTCTTGGCCGTACCCGTCATGCCGGCGAGTTTCTCAAAGAGACGAAAATAATTCTGGAAGGTGATGGTGGCGAGGGTTTTCGATTCGCGCTGCACCTCGACGTTCTCTTTCGCTTCGATCGCCTGGTGAAGACCGTGGCTGTAGCGGCGGCCTTCCATCAGGCGTCCGGTAAATTCATCCACGATGATGATCTCGTTGTCTTTTACGACGTAATCCACGTCGCGCTGGTACATGGCGTGTGCACGCAGCGCCTGCTCGATGTGATGCACCTCGGAAAAGCCCTTCTCAGTGTAGATATTCTCCAATCCCAACAACTGCTCCATTTTCTTCACACCCTCTTCGGTGAGGACGGCGGTCTTCTGCTTCTCATCTTTATTGTAGTGAATGTTCTCCTGCAGTTGTCCCACCAGCATGGAGTACTGACGGTACTTGTCGGTGGATTCCTCGGCGGGCTGGCTGATAATGAGTGGCGTTCGCGCCTCATCGATGAGAATGGAGTCCACTTCGTCGACGATGGCGTAGTTGAGCCCTCGCTGCACCTGACGCTGAAGCGACGTCACCATGTTGTCGCGCAGGTAGTCGAAGCCAAATTCATTGTTGGTACCGTACGTGACATCGCAGGCATAGGCGGCCTTGCGCTCATCATTCGTTTTCTCGTGAACAATGGTGCCGACGGTGAGGCCGAGTGCTTCGTAGAGAATGCCCATCCATGTTGAATCGCGCTTGGCCAGGTAGTCGTTGACTGTGATGACGTGCACACCCTTGCCCGTGAGGGCATTGAGATAGACAGGGAGGGTGCAGACGAGTGTCTTGCCTTCTCCTGTGCGCATTTCGGCGATATTCCCCTGATGGAGCACGGCTCCGCCGATGATCTGCACGTCGAACGGCACCATGTCCCATACGAATTCCTGCTTACCCAGGGTCGCTTTTCTCCCTGATTCTTTCAGGAGCTCGCACGCGCGGATGGCAGTGGCGAACGCTTCGGGCAAGAGAGCATCGAGTGTCTCGCCTTTGGCGACACGATCACGGAATGCCTGCGTCTTTTTGGGCAGATCGGAGAGTGTGAGTGCCTTGATGGAAGGATCCTGGCCTGCCGCGCGCACCTGCTGCACGATGGGACGGAGCTTTTTGAGCTCCTTCTCATTGGGATCGCCGAGGAACTTGTTCAGAAAATCGATGGCTCCCATGTTCGAGTGAGGAGAATAGCAGACGGAACGCGATCTTCTAAAGGAAAGGAGGGCTTTCTGCACCGCAACGGAGCGTCTATGGAGCCGGGCTACCACCCTCTGCCATACCACGGCTCAAGAAGTTCCGGTGCAAAGGTCTGCCGGGCAAGGAACTCCGGAAGCACATCGTCGAGAGACCGGAGGGACGCAGGAGTGGTCCTGTCTTTGAACAGGGCTTCGTGTTCGGGGATCAGTTCTCCCACAAAAAAGAGCTCATTCCTCATCCCCCCTCCCTCTGGGAGAGGGAAGGGTGAGGGGGGAAGCTTTGCTATAAAATCATCAACGGTTAAGTGAACCGCCTCTGGCCAGAGAGATGTATAGGACCCGAATCCCCGCGCGAAGAGCTCATGCCTCTTCGTGGAGTGAAGCCAGAGAAAATCGACGGCATCCTGTACTCTCGCCGCAGTGAGATCGCTCAAATGGATTCCCGCCCCCGGAATATGCAGTTGATGGATGAGAGTATTGGCGAATGCCACCGCCACCCTGAGGCTCATGAATCCTCCGGGACCGATGGCGCAGGCAACATGGGTGAGATCTCCGCTTTTCCATCCGGCCGCATCGAGCGTCTTTTCGAAGAGCAGAATCAGCTCATGATCGCCGATCCGATGATCGACCGGTTCGGAGGCCTTGATCGCCCGATCCTCGGCACAGGCGAGGAGGCCGGAATGGCTGGCCAGATCAAGAAAGAGACAGCGCACGAAGAAAGAATTATGAATAAAGAATAAAGAATCAAGAAGACTGTCTCTTAATTCATAATTCTTGCTTCTTAATTCTCCTCAAACGAACGGATAGAATGGAACCATCCCGCTCCATATGCCTTCTCTCTCTGTCGTCATCCCCACGTACCGGCGGCCGAACATTCTCAGGCTCTGCCTGAAGTGCCTCGAAGCGCAAACCATCGCCGACGAATTGGAAGTGATCGTGGTGAGTGACGGTCCGGATCCCCAAACCGCAGCACTATTCAAGGAACCTACGCCCCACACCCTCCCCCCTATCACCTACCTCGAGGTTCCCAAATCGCAACAGGGGGTTGCACGCAATTTTGGCGTACGTCACGCGCACGCTCCTTTTGCGCTCTTCATCGGCGATGACATGCTGCTGGAACGCAGCGCCTGCGAGATTCATCTCCGAACACACGAAAAGATCCGAAATGAGAAATCCCCGAAGCCCAATTCCCGATTCCCCATTCCCGAAACCGCCGTTCTCGGCTTCGTCACCTGGGACCCGGTCGTTGAGATCACGCCCGTCATGCGCTGGCTTGAGCGGAGCGGCTGGCAATTCGGGTACCCGAAGATCGCGAAGTACGCACACGCGTTCCTCCCCGAAAAGATGCAGGAACACTTCACCTATACCAGCAACATCAGCGTGCCCACGGAGGTCGCACGGCGGTTCCGGTTCCGTGAAGACATGACCCTCTATGGCTGGGAGGATATCGAATGGGGCATGCGGATGAAGCGGGCGGGAATTCGCCTGTACTACGAACCGGATGCCAAGGCCCTCCACCACCATCACATGACACTGGAGCAATCGCTCGCGCGCATGGAAACGCTGGGACAGTCGCTCGTCCTGCTCGCGGAGAAAGTCCCCGACTTCCGTAAACAGGTTTCTGCGGTCAGGCGGCTGGCGCTGCGGGCGAGAGCGCTCTTGCCGACGATGAGCGGAAAACACCAACGAGCTTTCTTAGGGGGAATCTCGCAAACACTTCGTAAAAAATACAAAAAATAAATCAGAGATGAGTGATCAGCCACAAGCTTCATACATCTTCATGAGAGTGGGGGTGGCGCGCCACGGGGGGTGAAGGGGAAGGCCCTGACACGCGCAGCGGGGAAAGCCGACGAGTCAGCTCCGAAGCCTTGGAGGAGATGACGAGGAGGCACAGGGCCGGGCGGAGTGGGGATTGGCGCGCCGGCGTTTGGGCGGAAGCCTTTTCGCCGGAAAAGGGTGGAAAGAGTAATGGTGATCATCCCATGCTATGCTTTCGACCTCATGTTCCGCCGGATGGACTTTCTCCTCCTCGGCATCACTGTGGTGCTCACGCTCTTCGGGCTTGCCATGATTTCGAGCGTCAGTGTCTTCGAGAGCTATCAGCTGACCCAGCGGCTCACCCTGCAGGGCCTGCGCGACGGGCCGAGTAATTCGTTCTACCTCTGGCGCAGTTTCCGCCATGTCCTGATGGGGCTCGGCGTGATGGGCTTCATCTCGCTCGTCCCCTACCGTCTCTGGCAGCGCTTCGCGTTCCCGATTTTTGTCGCAAGTCTCCTGCTCCTCATTGCGGTATTCATCCCCGGCCTGCGCGCAGACTGGGGGACGGCACGCACCTGGCTCCGCCTGGGTCCGCTGTCGATTCAGCCGGATGAGTTCATCAAGCTCTCGATGATCTTCTACCTCTCGATGTGGCTGCAGAAACGCGAACAACTGGTCGGAACATGGAAGGAGGGATTCGTCCCATTCGCCACGCTCCTGAGTATCAGTACGATCCTGGTGGCCATCCAGCCCAACCTCGGTTCCTTTCTCGTCATCGCTTCCATCGCCGTCGTGATGTTCTACCTCGCGGGGGGAAATATTTTCCATGTACTCCTGGGGGGCGCCATGGCGAGCATTCTGGGCTTGCCGCTGATCCTGCAGAAGGAATACATCCGCAACCGTTTCCGCGCGTTCCTCTCGCCGGAAGATCCTTCTATTTCCGAAACCATCGGTTTTCAGATCAAGCAGGCCCTCATCGCCATCGGGAGCGGCGGGGCATTCGGCGTGGGCTACGGAAAATCCGTGCAGAAGTTCGGCTACCTCCCCGAAGTGCAGGCCGACACGATCTTCTCCGCGATGGCCGAGGAACTGGGCTTCTTCCGCCTGCTCATCATCCTCTCTATGTACGGCATCCTGATCTGGCGCGGGTACAAGATCGCCCGCGAAGCTCCGGACCGTTTCGGTTTTCTGGTGGCAACGGGCATCACGACATGGATCGCGTCGCAGACGATGCTGAACATCGCGGTGAATCTGGCGCTCTTCCCCCTGACGGGCATCACGCTCCCCTTCATCAGTTACGGCGGCTCCTCCCTCATCTCGCTACTGGCTGCCGTCGGCATTCTGCTCAATATCTCTATGCATTCCACGCAGGCAGCCAGCGTTGCACGCAGAACCGAGAGACAAACTTCCTCTTTCTTGCGCGCCTGAGCGGAACGGAAGAGGTAAGATGGCAAGCCGATAGAAAGCCTGTCTCTATGACTTCCATAACTGTTCTCTTCGTCGGCGGCGGATCGATCGGCCACATCGCGCCTGCAGTGGCGGTTGCCCGGGAGCTCTCTGCGATACGCCCGGCCGTCACCATTCGCTTCGTCGTCAGCGAGCGTGCCGAAGATGCGGAATTTTTGGAACAGAGCGGCTATGCAGTCCTGCGCCTCCCCGCACAAAAAATCTCCTGGCGTTTGCCCTGGGATTTCTGGAAGGCGGTTCGCGCCGCTCACGCCCTGCTCGATGAAACGAAGCCGCGTGCGATCTTCAGTAAGGGCGGTTTTGTGAGCGTGCCTCTCTGCTTCGCCGCACGAAAGAGGAACATCCCCGTCATCCTGCACGAGTCTGACGCCGTGAGCGGCTGGGCGAACTGGCTCACCGGCCGGTGGGCGCAGGCGATCTGCCTTGGGTCTGAAGGAGCTTTCAGAAATTCCAAAGCAATAGTTACCGGAAACCCCGTGCGCGCAATGGTCACGTCCGGCTCGCGCCAGAAGGGCCTGGCCCTCACCGGGCTCTCGCGCATGCGTCCGGTGCTCCTCGTGCTGGGCGGGAGCCAGGGGGCGCTCGCGTTGAACCGGGCGGTTGCCGCGCACCTGACCGAGCTTCTGGACTTCTGCGACATCATTCACATCACGGGGCAGGGAAAGGCCACAGTGCTGCAGAATCCTCCGGGGTACTGGCAGTGCCCCTTCGCAGGCGAGGAGCTGCCCCATCTCTACGCTGCCGCCGATCTCGCCCTCAGCCGCGCCGGGGCGGGAGCGCTCGCCGAGCTCGCAGCCATCGGCCTGCCGACCATGCTTGTCCCCTTAGACCATGTGGCGCACGACCATCAGCGCAGAAACGCCGAAGTGGCGGTCCGTTCCGGCGGAGCGATCCTGCTCGATCAGCGCTTCTTGAAATCATCACTGGTCCCGACGATCCGTCATCTGATCGACGCCGCCGAAACACGTCGCACCATGGGGAACGCCATCCGCTCGCTCCACCGACCGGAGGCTGCTCGACAAATCGCCGAAGTCATTGCACGGTCTCTTGCCTGAGTGGGAGGACGCGCGTACCCTTCCGCGGTCACATATGAAAAGGTACTACGTCTTCCTCATTCCGCTTTTTGCGCTTGCACTCTTGGTTGGGTGCGGCCAGCAAAGCGAACCGGCGCCCGAGGCCCCTCCTCCTGCCGCCGAAGCAACTCCGCCAGAGGAAGAGGCTCCTCCCCCTGAAGAGATGGAACCCCCCGCCCCTGCCGGCTTTGACGGAACACTGCTGACCGGAAAGCAAACTGTCATCCTCCACACGAGCATGGGAGATGTCACCCTGGAGCTGGATGCCGACAGCGCCCCGCAGACGGTGACGAACTTTGTCATTCTCGGTCGCACTGGCTTCTACAACGGCCTCACCTTCCACCGCGTCATTAAAGATTTTATGATCCAGGGCGGCGACCCGAACGGCGATGGCACGGGAGGCGAGAGTATTTATGGCCCCACATTCGAAGATGAGTTGGAGGGCAACCCCCTCCCGCTGGTGCGCGGCGTGATCGCCATGGCCAATCGCGGACCGAACACGAACGGCAGCCAGTTCTTCATCATCACCCGCGCCGACGGCACTCCCTGGCTCGTCGGCAAACACACGCCATTCGGACGCGTAGTGGAAGGGATGGAAGTGATAGATGCCATCAGCGAGGTCATCGTCGGGGAACTCGAAAGGCCGCTGGATCCGGTGACGTTTACGGTAGAGGTAGTCAATTAAGAAAATACAGACCATCCATGGTGTCTTCGGGTATCCTGTTTCCATGCGCACCCGTTTCGCGCCATCGCCGACAGGTTTCCTGCATGAAGGCGTGAGAGACAAACCTACGGTTTTTCTCTCACGAACTCTCTTTTCCTTTAGTGGAGTCGCTCCAGCGCGGGAACCCGCGAGACCCGCGCTTCGCGACAATTTTTTGAAATTCAACCTAACCCACTCCATTATCCATACCTCATGAGAACCCGATTTGCTCCATCTCCTACTGGCTTTATCCATGTTGGGAACCTGAGAACGGCACTCTTTGCCTGGCTCATCGCGAAACAGACGAACGGAAAATTCCTCCTGAGAGTCGAGGACACGGACCAAGCGCGATCCGTCCCGGGAACCATCGAGAGTGTCCTCAAAACCCTTCATTGGGCCGGCCTCGATCCGGATGAGGGCGTGATGCTGCGCAAAGGAGTGGTGGCACAGGAAGGCACGCACGGCCCATACATCCAGTCCGAACGTCTGGAGCTCTACCGCACATCCGCCGGAGAGCTCCTGAAAGCAGGGCACGCCTACCCCTGCTTCTGCACGCCAGAGCGGCTCACGAAGATGCGCGAGGAACAGATGGCACGGAAACAGGCACCCATGTATGACCGGCTCTGTACACGCCTGCCGAAGAAGGAGATCGAGCAGCGTCTGGAGCGCGGTGATCCCCATGTGCTCCGGCTTCTCGTTCCGCACGAACGGACATTTACCTACACCGATGAAGTCCGCGGAGAGGTCTCGTTCCAGGGTCACACGGTGGATGATCAGGTTCTTCTCAAGAGCGACGGTTTCCCCACGTACCACCTCGCCCACGTGGTGGATGATCACCTGATGGAGATCGATCTCGTGATCCGCGGGGAAGAATGGCTCAGCTCCACTCCCAAGCACCTGCTGCTGTTCGAGCGTCTGGGCTGGCAGCCTCCGAAGTACGCGCACGTACCACTCCTCCTGAATAAAGACCGTACGAAATTGAGTAAGCGTCAGCAGGACGTGGCGGCCGAGGAGTACATCGCAAAGGGATATTTACCCGAAGCACTCATCAATTTTCTCGCGCTCCTCGGCTGGAACCCGGGATCGGAGCAGGAGCTTTTCTCGCTCGAGGAATTGACCGAGGCCTTCTCGCTGGAACGCGTGCAGAAAGCCGGGGCGATCTTTGACTTAACCAAATTGGACTGGCTGCAAGGCCAGTGGATCCGCAGGCTCCCGCTTGCGGAGTTTGCCGACCGGCTGCAGATGCTCACTGTGGAGCGCTTTCCGGAGGCCAAGCACGACGCGCACTTCAAAGAGAAGGCTGCACTCGTCCATGAGCGCGTAACCTTCCTGAAAGAGGGGCCCGACATGCTCGCCTTCTTCTATGTGGATCCGAAAGTTGATTTGGACCTCCTCGCCAATGAAAAACAGAAGATCACGAAGGAGCTCCTGCCCAAGGTCCTCAAGGTGCTGGTGGAAACCATGGAGAAAATTTCTGAGGATGAATGGACAATCGACTCGCTCAAAGAAAAACTGCTCGCCCGCGCCAAGGCCGAAGATCTGACGCAGGGGCAACTGCTCTGGCCACTCCGTGCCGCTCTCACGGGTCTGCCCTATAGCCCGGGTGCCTTCGAGGTGGCTGTGGCGCTGGGCAAAGAGACCACCCTCCTGCGACTGGAAGTAGCCCGGGCAGGCCTCCAAAAATAACGTAAAGACACACCGCCGGTGCATCTCAACAAAACAACGCACAGCAACCGTTGGGGGTCCGCCGCCACGGGGGGTGAAGGGGAAGGCCCTGCACTGCCGCAAGAGCAGTGCGCGCCGACGAGACGAGCCGAAGCCTTGGAGGCGAGGCGAGGAGGCACAGGGCCGAGCGGAGTTGGGATTGGCGGCGGTGCGCTTCTCTTTGCTTCTTTCTCTTGTCGGGCAGACAAGAGAAAGAAGAGAACCGATAAGGCTTCTCCCTACAGATAGAAAAGTAGAATCCGTGCTAAGATCTCCCTGTCTTTCCCTCCTCCCCATGCACGAAACCGCCGATCTCGAAATCGAGCTCAAGACCGAACAGAACAGAGCCATCATCACCGGAAAAACCTCGGTCCCATTCCGTACGTTCGTCGGCCTCGTACTCCAGCGCAAGGTGTTCCAGCTGTTCAAGCAGTGGGATAAGGAGCCGGTGATCCTCTCGAGCGAACTCCTCACGCAGCTTGCCAGCGCCCCGCAAGACAGCCAGGAGAACCGCACGCACCTCGTCATCGTGACACTGGGGGTGGGCACGCTCTTCGGCATCTTTCTCTTCTCTCTGGGTCAGGCCGTGCTCACCCTGTTGGGAGTCGAGCTCGGAACGCGCGAGCTCCTGCTTGTGGCCGGCAGCCTGATCGGCCTCGCACTCCTCGGAGTGATTCTGGCTCGCATGCAAAAATTGGCCCGCGCCCAGCGCATCGCCGATGTGATGGAACGGACGGCACAATTCCTCGCAAAGAAGTAGGAAAATGGCTTACCTCCTTCCCTCTCCCCAGGGGAGAGGGCTAGGGTGAGGGGGAATGCAGATCCAGGAACTCGTCCCTCTCGCCCCTCGCACCACCATGCGCATCGGTGGGTCTGCGCGCTACTATGCGGAGCTGAAGACGCAGCAGGACGTGCAGGAAGCCTGGCAATTTGCACAGGAGAAAAGCATACCGATGATCGTGCTGGGCGCCGGATCGAACACTGTGTTCGCCGATGGCACGATTGAGGCATTGGTGGTGACCATAAAAGCGAGTGCGCTTGAAATCAACGGCACGACTGTGCGGGCCGAAGCAGGTCTGCCGCTCGCCACCCTCGTCGCCAAACTGGCGGCGCATAACCTCGATCTCTCCGCACTCACCGGCATTCCGGGAACGGTGGGGGGTGCGACGTTCGGCAATGCCGGCCAGGGACCCCAGGGCGTTTGGCTCGACCATTTCATTGATCGGGTGACGGCATTTGCAGATGGGGCATGGAGATCGTTCACGCGCAGCGAGTGTGCATTTCGCTACCGCGAAAGCGTCTTCAAGGGCATGGCTTCACCGTTGATCTGGGAGGTGCTGCTCGAAGTGCCCTCTCGCCCCAAGGCCGAGGTGGAAGCCGAAATCACCCGTCTCTTGAAGAAGCGGCTGGAATCGCAGCCGCACACGCGCACGGCCGGATCCTGCTTCAAGGCGCTCCCCGATGGCACACCGGCATGGAAGGCCATTGATGCCGCAGGACTCAAGGGTCTGAAGGCCGGTGATCTGCAGGTGAGCGAAAAACATGCGAACTTTCTCATCAATACAGGAAAGGGGACATTCGCAGACGTGTGTGCGCTCATCGAAACAATCCGCACGCGTACGCAGACACCGCTCGCTCTCGAAATGCGCCTCATCGAAGAGGCGGGAACACTCCTGGCATAGACCGGCACTATCAATCTCTTTGTTTATGGTGCAAAAAGCGGTATAGATTCTTCGATGCACTGCTACATGCATTCAGAATTGCACACCCGCCTTCATCCGCCTGCACCGGATGCACGTAGACCCGAAGAATACGCATTAACCCAGCAATTGAGAGATGCCGTGGATCACCGCCGTGCGTTGAGCCACCAACAGATGGCACTGTGCGTCCCGTTCGCACAGAGAAATTTTGATCCGCCGAAATGAGAACACCAACACCCCTTCAGAAGGGCAGGTCCTCCACTTTCACCTCGGATGCATACTGAATCTCGGGGATGTCGGCCGATGTGGGAGCCCCTGCGGCAGGAGCCTCTTGCGATCTCGGGGCGGAACGCCGCTGGGAACTCGACTCCACGGCCTCAGAGGCCGCAGCATTCCGCACGCCCAGGAGCGCACACTGATCGGCGATGATCTCGGTCGTCGTGCGCTTCTGGCCTTGCTGCGTCTCCCAACTGCGGGTCTGTACGCGGCCGGAAACGAAGACACGGCTGCCCTTGTGCACCAGCTTGCTCACCTCATCGGCAAGCTCGCCCCACACCACCACATTGTGGAACTCCGCGCGCTCTTTGGTCTCGCCAGTCGAGCGTTCCTTCCAGCGATCATTGGTCGCCACACCCAGTGTCAGCACCTGCTTGCCGCCGGTCGTCGTGCGGATTTCTGGCTCACGGGTGACGTTGCCCACAACATCCGCACGGTTCACGGCCGCCAGTGTCCGTTTCGCACCCTCAGGAGTGGGCAGCTGACCGTCTTTGGGATCAAGGAGGATCATGTCGAGCGCCACGATCTTCGTCTTGCTGCGCTTTTCGTGAGTCGTCTGATCTTCCCAGGAATCGGTTTGCAGCCTGCCGCCGATGAATATCTGGGATCCCGGCCGCACGTACTGACCGGCAAAATCCGCCATAGAGCCCCACAGCGTGACGGTGTGAAAGGCCCGCCCCTGCAGCGCCTCGCCGCGCTCAGATTGAAAGGAATACGGCACCACCACATTCAAATCCACAACGCTCGTGCCCCCGGGGGTCTGACGAATTTCGACGGGCTGCGTCTGGTAGCCAACAAGGTGTACGCGATTGAGAGAGAACATGCTTCGAAGGGAGAATGGAAGTAAAGGAGGCCACGCACTGCCGTGGGAAGGGAAGGTACACCAGTGCATCTCCCATGCAAACGAAAGAGGTTGAACAATGACAGAGTCTCATTCGCAATGATCATCTCCGCTTTCCAATCCCTCATCCCACCCCCTCATCCTCACCCTAACATGGTACGATACCGTCCACGATGCATGCACGCGCTCCGTACGTCGTCCCGGTCGTGGCAGGTCTTCTCATGGCAGCCTCCCTTCATGTGCTTTCCGCGAGCGCTATCGAAGTGGATGAGCCGACGAATTTTTCGGTCGTCCAGCAGAACGTGAATAGGGTGCGGGGAGATATCGCCGGAGCACAATGCGGCGGATGGATGTTCGACGAGCGTGTGGAGGGCAAGATCTCCACGGTCACCGGAGCACCCGGACGCAAGGGCACTGTCTTTGATGGCGGAAAACTGATTCCCGAAGTGGCAAAAAGCGGCCTCGCGAAGCGCGAAGAGAAGATAGGGGCACTGGAGGACGGCTTTGTCTTCCCTTCGTCGGGCTTGGCAACCGGCTGGTCCACCGTCTGCCACGTGAATGAATGTGGAAACAGCTATCCCTACATCCGCGAGTGCCCGGGAGAGCCTCCCTGCAGAAACCCGGATGAGTGCCGGGAGATGTGCAGCGAACTCAACGCCTGGCAACGCGTTCACCAGAGCTGCACGGCGGAATGGACGGAATATGATTGGGACGGCAATCCGTTTCAGGTATTTGATTTTCTGGAGGATACCAGCCCCTGCAAGAACGTCGATAACGGTGACTGGTGCCAACCCGGTGACGAGAACTGGGTCGATCCCCGAACCCGCCTGCAGGATGCGCATCCCGATGCGAATGTATGGTGCGATATCGACGAAATGCTCTACTGCTGCTCAAACGCCGTTGTGGCGAACCGTGAGAACGACCCGGAACGCAACTGTCTGAACTGCAACGGGGACGGGCTCGAGGACCGCAATAATCCCGGGGTGGATTTTAATGGAGAAGTCCCGGCCGACCTGGAACAGACTGGATGCCGTAAAGGAAAGAACGCTCCAAATGGACGGGAGTACGTTTCGATATACAGACGGTTTATGGTGAGCTTCACCCGCAATGCCGTGCCCGTCGTTCCGCGGGATGACACGCAGCGAACAGATGTCCCCGTCGACTGCTACTGCCGCTATGAGGAATTCGACCCCAAGACGCGCAAGACGCTCGCCAATGATCACCGTTGCATCGTCATGCTCGAAGAGGAGGAGAAACGTTTCAGGGACATGAAAGAAACACAGCATGGAAAAGGCGAGTACGGCCAGAATTCCAATCTGCCGGATCCCACGTACGAAGAAAACCGGACACGCGATACGCTCAAAGATCTGTGGGTGAATAATTTCAGCGATACGTTCTCACTCTTGAACGGCAACAAAATCAAGGAATCGCCGAAAGACAACCTCTTTCCGCTGCTCCAGCTCGATAACACCAATCTTGTACCGACCGCACAACTCGACAAGACCCGCGTCTTCTCCAGTGGAAGCTTGCTACGCGCCACCGACGACACGGTGAACACCGATCACACGGGCCGCCGCACGATCGTCGAGTGGTGGCAGGAGCAGGAAACGCAGGCTCACAAGCTCTTCACACCGCCAATTCTCCGCCTCATCCTCCCCACGCCCGCCTCAGAAGGCCTGAATCTGACCGATCCCCTGCTGACACCAAAGGGAAACAGCCGTCCTCCAGGCTCGCTGCGTATCAATCAACAAATCATCGACCTGCAGATCCGCGCAGATCCCGAAGATCTGCTCTCTGAAGTGAGCGCCTACCTCGAGAACGCCCTCCTCATCCACGTGCAGGAGGAACCCGTCACGCTCGTGGTCCCTCTGGCTTCGCCGGTCGAGCTCCGCGCGCTGGCGCAGGGATGGAAACGATGGGGAGAAGAACAGGGGGAAGGCGAGGCGAAGTCAAAGGCGGAAGGGGCCGCCCAGAAGTTAGAGGCCTATGCCGAGCGCATCGATCAGGTCCGCGCTCTGCGCAGCGAATTAGCACAGTACATCGGACGGCTTCTGACGTATCAGGGAACCATGACACGCGCGATCGGCGAATGGCTCGAAGGAAACCTGGGAGCCTGGGACCGGTATGCAACGGCCTGGCGGGAGCGCCTGAACCTCCAACCACAGTGGAAGGAAATCCAACAGAAGTACCGCGTATTCCATGACCGGACGAATATGCCGTGGTGTCGCAATGACCGCTATACGACTCCGATCTACTCGTTCCTCGATCCCTGGATGCCCGGTCCCGATGCCCCGCGCGATCTGGCACTCAACATTGATGAGAACCCTGCGAACGATACCGACCCGTACAAGCTGCCGCGTCTCGCCATCGATCCGCTTCCGGACCTGGTCTACGACTTTACGGTCTTCCGCGTCTCCACGGGTACGGTCCTCCTGCCCGTCTTGCATCCACTGCAGGTCCGGCTGCAACAGTCTCTTCTCAATCCGCCCGCGTTTTATAAGGAACTGGGTGCTGTCTCAGAGCAGCTGGACAAATTGAACGCGCTTCCCGATCTGCCTCCTGTGCCCACGATCTTCCAGGAGGTTCTCGATCGCCTGCTGCCGAATGAAGTGCTCCACACTTCCTCCCCGACCACCATTCAACCCACTCTTCCGGAACTGCCGCCCGAAATCCGCGAAGTACTGGAGCAGATCTCCAGAATTCTGACGGGAATGGACCGGACCTACGGCGAATTTTGGGAGAGCATCGTGGAGTACCCGGAGCGCGATATCCCCGAGAAGAAATGGGATTGTCAGGGACTGGGCGTCATGCCGTGCGTGCACGTTGAAATGGACCTGCTGGAGCGCTTCACGCGCATCGGCTCGCGGCCTGCGGTGCAGTTGAAAGAGGATTTCGCCTCTCATGGACTGCTGCGCACGGGTGTCATCAATAACAAGGCAACCGCCGACAGTCTGCCCAGTTCCCGGCTCTCGCCGCCGACAGCTGTGCCTCCCTGCCCCCGTGAGGATTGGGTGTGCCAGGTATTCAACGCAGAGAAAACCTACGCACGGGAGGGATGGCGTATCGAGGGAGTGAAGGAGGGAACGGGGAAGGAGGATTTGCAAAACCTCCGGGAACGGCTGCGAAAAGAAACCATCCCCAACAGCTCGAGCTCTTTCCCCTACATTGTGTATCCCGAAGGGCTGTTGCCCTCTTTCAATGTTCCAGGCCCGTTCATCCTGCCTGCGTACCCCTCAGGACGAAGTGGCTCCGCATCCTCATGATCCGATTCCGCTCACTGCTCTGGCCCTGCCTGCTCCTGCTGCTCGCGCTCCCCGCGCCGGGCTGGTCGCAGCAGACAGCCCAGGCAGATATCGCCAGCTGTCGCAGCCTGGTGGAGTCCGCGCTCTCCAAGGAGCAACGCCTGTACCGCAGCGTGCTCTTCGGCCACACGAAAGCGGAAGATGCTCCTCCAAGCGAAGTACGGTTCGATACCGAAGGCCGCCCCTGGATCAAAACCGAACGCAATACTTGGCGCTCTGTGTCGCCACGATTCGTCGATGTGATCTGGCGCGACCCGGTCATGGACGAGAACGATGAACTCCAGCAACGAAAAGGCATCTACGAAACGAGACGCGTGGCCACTTCTGACCTGGTCCCCCACCTCACGCAGGCGTACCGCGCTCTCAAGTGTCGCAGCACCATCATCTGCAAAACGGTGGAACTTTCGATTGGGCAGGAATCAGCAGACCCGCAGGAAGTGACCGTCACCGTTCCGGGCTGCATTGAAGAACGCCGACAGACATTTTCGGGGTGCCATCTGGCGGCTGCCGAAGGCAACAAAATCGAAGAGGCCGACGTGCTCACGCACTGCCGGCTCGTGCGCGATGACCTCGTGACACGCGAGAGGGATCTGCTCAAGCTCACGACCGAGTACGACGCCGCCTATCGCTCGCTCCTCCAGCTCTCCGGGCAGACCGACGCCTTTTTGCAGGAATTCCGCTGGCCCATGATCAATTCGCTCCGCAAGGCCGCAGAACTCGTCGGGACGCTGCACCGCATTCCCTGCTTCATTGCGAGTTGCGACGAAGGCCCTCTCCCGTCTTCTGAAGAATGAATCTGCGTCCTGTGCACACCATCGGCCTCACGGCCATCCTCCTTCTGGTGGCGGGTACGGCAGCAGTGATTTCGCAACCCGAAACCCTCACGGGGGTGAGTGTCGCATTCATCCAGAAACAGGAGCAGGAGAACGCAGTACTCACGCCCTGCTCCCGTTTCACCGAAGGGTACATGCAGCTGCCATTCGCAACGGGGAACTTCGCTCAGTGGCCGACGCTCTACCATGAGAAGGCAGGCGCGGTCGTGGAGGAACACCTACAGTCCTTTCTGAAGCCGGCCAAGTGCGATGCCACGACAGGAGCGGAGGCTTTGCCGGCTGGCCCCAAGCTGCAGGAGCTGGCCCGTATGCTCCCAAGCTGGAAGAACGCAACAGTGAGCCAGACGGAGGTGGGGGCGGTCCTGTTGGAATACCTGCGTGCCTATGAGTGCGCCCTGCAGGAACGTCTGTACTTCCTCCACCCCGATGCCCTGGAAGAACTGAAAGGCAGACTGCAGAACGCGGGAGCCGAATCGGAGGTAATCGACATTTCAGATCTCATCGCAGAGGTGTCGGAAGAGGATAAGACCATCACCCGCGAGTACGCCACCGCCCGTCCGACGCTCCACCGCGCGCTCACGATTGTCGGAGGCCTCGGCCGGCTCCTGCCACTCCATGGGGAATTGCAGTGCATCGAGCGCGCTTCGCTCGACATTCGCAACGCTCTCGCTCTCGGAGCGGAAGCCAGCGCCTGTTTACCGCGCATCTGGAATGCCAAGGATCCCCTCCGCGATCTGCAACCGTGAAGCGTTACGCTGCTGCCATCGGCTTCCTCCTGCTCCTGCTCACGACAGGCAGTGCCAGTGCGCAGCAGGCGGACGGAGATGTGCGACTCTACGAGAGAATGCATGCCATTACACTGCAAGAGATCGCCCTGGAAAACGTGGATGACGTGATCGTCACCTATGTGGTGCAATTAGCGGAGCAGGAAAAGATGATTCCCGCAGGAAAAACCTCATCCGATCTGCGCGAGGCGGTGAAAGCGGCGCTCGAGACGCGCCTGGACGATTTCTGCGAGATGTACAACGCCACATTCGACGGGTGCCCCGAGGTGTACCAGACATTCCGCGACTGGGCGCGTGATATGATCGAAACGCGCACACTCTCGACGGATCTGCTCCATATCGCCACAGGGTATGAAACGGGTGTGAGTGGCGCTATGGGCGAAATCTTCACTATTGCCGAGCGCACCCTCACCATCCGTCACCTCTGGCGCAGTCAGGATGACGCACTCCTCACTCCCGAAGTGTTCCCCTTGGTTCGGGCGGTCCCACGGCCGGACAGCGTCACGGACGGCATGTTCGATGATCTGGGATCCGAGCTAAAAATGCACATGCCCGGAGCCGTCTGGCGTTATCGCTATGGCCTCGCTGCGTTCGGCGATTACTGCACTGAAACCACAGATGCCTCCGAGCTCTTCGAGGCAGTCAGAGAGCGCTCATGTGCCGTGGAAGAAAAGCTCCGCGCCCTGCGCGACGCCTTACCAGCGAACGCCCTGGACTACACTCCTCCACTGCAGAAAGGGGAAATCGTCATTTTCCCGCTGCGCAGGCTCGACGATCCCGCGCATGTCGTCGTCTGGATGATGGCAGAGAACATCAACGGCAGAGTGGAGCGTGAGGCGGGCGTGGGATGGGATCTCGCGCTCGATCCCGTACCCATCGGCTTCGTGGGCGGAGACTCCTGTGACGCCGGAACCCTCTCTGAACCCTACTGCACAGTCGTGAACCGCTTCAGGATCCGGCCGGGAGGCCGGTACGAAGATCCGCCCAAGGAGCCCGGCGAGAACGGCGGCATCTGCCACCTGCCCTTCGCCCGCGACGGCTATCTTTGCCGCCCGCTCCGGCATGACCGGTGCAACGTCGAGATCGAATACAAAGACCCCCGCTCCATCGTGCTGACAGAGTGCAAGCCCTCGCAGTCGAAGCAGCCCATCTCACTGACGGCATCCGGCCCCGATATCTGCCGCACGGGATGGTGGCGGATTCCTGCCAGCTCTTCCTCCTCTTCCCAGGGTTCCGGAGAAACGGAAAAGAGTTCTTGCAGTTTGTGCATCCCGAAAATGCAATGTGAGAGTGATTGCGAGGGCCATTCGGCCCTGACGAATCCGAAAGATGAAGATGGAAAGATCCGCATTTGCATTTCAACGTCCGCGCCCCGCAGCCTGTTGCTCCATAATGTCATCCATGAGCTCGTCCATGCGCAGCAGCTCTGCAATCTCCCCCCGGGAACAAAGATTTTCGATACGGCGGAGCGCTGCTGCGCCAATGAATACGAAGCCTATCGCGCATCCTGTCGCATCCTTGCCGAAGACGGTGTGCTGGAGGAGGCGGGCGCCTCCATCGAGGAGTGCGCGGGGGGCCTGGCGAACGTAAGTTGCGAACGGTACGGAGACCGGATCTGTTCAGAGATCAACACGGTGAACCTGAAACAGAAGATCGATGAAGTGCTGGAACGCCGCGCCAGTGAATCACAGGAAAATTTCCCCACCTGCGAAGAGCTCATTGGCGAAGGTACGGGATCCGGGAAATTTGATACCCGTCCGCTCTCGATGGTCGAAGCCATGAATATGGCCTGCTCCCCCGGGTGCAAGACGCAGTACGAGAACACCATCGGCAACAATCTCTGCTACGTCGGACAGTGCATCGAGCAGTCGGTTGAGCAATCCCGCCTCATCCCCGGACGTATGCCCCTGAATGTGGCAGACGAAGCCTACCCGTGGGATGCCTGTGCTGCCGAAGACCCCCGGGCAGGAGGAATGATGGCCCTGCCGGCCCTCTCTCCCCCGCTGCCGCCCCCATACAATCCGCGGCTCCTCGTAGAATCACTCGATCGCGCGCTGTGCCAGATCAACGGGCTTCCGGCGGCCACGCCGCCGATCTTCTGCCAGTTCGACTACGAGCGCCGCCTGAGCATTCCCACCGACAACTACGTCACGACCACGCTCAGCTTCACCGACCAGATCGCAGAAAATCTGAATCCGACTGCCTCTCTCCAGCGCATGACGCAGAGTGTTTCCACGCGCATCGGAACCGCACTCCTCTCGCGCTACCTCACCTGGGCAGGCCGCTCACTCGCCGAAACATTACGGGCGGGCAACCTGCTCATGCAGAACATGGAACGAACGGTCTTCCCACGCACTACCTGCCCCCGGAACGCAACCGAAGAGCCCGACTTCTGCCGATCTTCCGCAGCCTCTTACTAAATGAGACGCCTTGCCACCTTCACCTTCGGCCTTCTGCTCTTCGCCTCCGCCCTGCCAACGGAAGCGGCAGGAGACCAGTACGCCGATCTGGAGCCCGTGTCGCCGTACGTCCGACGCGTGGTGCGGCGGGTGCAGGCGGGCATGAGCGCCCCTGCGGGTGCAGGCACCACCTCCGATACCGTCCTGCGCCTGTTCTGGCTCGATAAGATCACCGGCACGATCCTGGGGCTCATCGACACCGATTTGCGCATCGTGGAACACGAGCAGGACCTGAGGGAAAATACCCCCTGTTTACGACTCGATACACTCATCCTGGAGGGATGGATGGAGCGGGCGAGACAGAAGAAAAACGATGCCATTCAATCAGGACAGGTGGGCGAAGCGGCGCGGCTGATTTCGATGCAACGCTACCTGAACAATCGGTACAGGGCGCTGCTGCAAGGTGTGCGCGACCCAACGTACGTCGATGGCGAGGAAGGGAACTTCTATTCCTTCGACCCTCCTCCGTATTGGTGCTGCCCCGCAGAGGCGGAGAACGACCAACAGGTGGCATCCTGCAAACAGGTGACCGACGAAGACGGAACGGAGTGCCGGAGAGAACGCGGTTCTCTCTTCAAGAGACACTACGCATGCGTGCAGGCCGGCTGCAGCGACGGAGGGGGCGGCGGAGGAGAAGATGAAGGGGAGCCCTGTCCGTTCAGCTCCGATTACCTCCCTCCAACGGGGGTGGGCTACGGGTGCGATCTCTCGGTACTCGAGAGTCGCGGCAGCGCTGTGGAGGGTATCGGCAAGGAAATCGAAGGCTTGCAGACACTGATGCGTGATCGCGACACCTTCATCAGCTCCATGGAGGGGGCAAAAGAGATGGTGCTCCGGCTGGAGGCACGCCTGGGAGGGGGGGTGTCGGATCTCTCGAACTTCGGGGCAGGGGCGAGCAACCGGCGCACGCATCAGGTATTCAATGGCTGCCTCACAGAGAACCAGGAACTGCCGGCGGGCATCGCCTTCTGGGAGCGCCGCGGCCCCTTCTCCTTCGCCTCCAACGAGAAGGTACTCATGCCCAAGCTGGCGGAGCTCTGGTACAGCTGGGGCCTGCAACGGCGTCCGCCCACGTACCTGCGCAACGCCAATGAGATTCCCGAAGGCACCCCCGAACGGGAGCAGGCCGAAGCAATCGAAGGCGGCGGGCTCATCTGGCTTCTCGGTGCACGCAATGACGTACAGGAGTACCTGCGCGTGGTCAGCCTGCACCAGGCCGAAGTGGAGAGTACGCAGATCGCCAAGACAACCGACGCGTCACAACGCACCCTGCAGAATCTGTCTGCGCTCCGCACGGAAGTACAGAAGATGGCTCTGACTGTGAAAAGTTCTGACCGTGGATTGAGGAAATTCGTGAAGAATTACGCAGCGTTCCTGCGGACCTCGTGCATTTTTCGTCCCTGTACCAAGCAATTGGAGCGCGTCCTGAAGATTATCTTCGAGGATGAGTGCTTCCCCTACATCAACGGAGCCGCCCTCGATGAAAATGTTGCCGAGCGGTGCAAAAATGCCGCAGGACTCTGAGGAGAAGGCAGCCACGAAGCTGTATACTCCATACCAAATACTGCATACTGGTTCTCCTTCATGAACACCTCTGATTTCGTCCACCCCGCACCAGTCGCTTCGCTCCGGCGCAGGGCATGCCTCCACCTCACATGAAAGCGACCGACTTTGTCCACCTGCACTGCCATTCGACCTACTCCCTCCTCGAGGCACTCCCGAGCCCGGAGGAAATTGTGGAACGTGCAAAAGAGCTGGGTCAAACCGCCGTCGGCATCGCCGACAAAGGGTACGTCTACGGGCTGGTGGAGTTCTATCAGGCAGCAAAAAAGGGTGGGCTGAAGCCCATTCTGGGTCTCGAGACGTACGTGGCGGCCCGCACGCGCTTCGACCAGGAAAGCGGAACGGATACGAAGCGCTACCCACTCGTGCTCCTCGCGGAAAATGAAGAGGGGTACTCAAA
The DNA here is from genome assembly GCA_001430755.1 of Candidatus Peribacter riflensis. Lineage (GTDB taxonomy): Bacteria > Patescibacteriota > Gracilibacteria > Peribacterales > Peribacteraceae > Peribacter > Peribacter riflensis. Next base: position 1,059,006 of record CP013062.1, read on the forward strand.
CCTTCTCGCGCTCGCCACGCAGGCCGCGCTCGAGGGCATGTACTACAAGCCGCGTGTGGATGCCGAACTCCTGAGTAAATATGGCAAAGGTCTCATTGCGCTCACCGGGCCGATCGGAGGGGCGATCCCGCAGGCCGCGCTGGTGGAGGACGGCGAGCGCATTCAGGAACTCACCGAACAGTACCGTTCGTACTTCGGCGAAAAGAACCTCTACTTCGAGTTGATGGAACTGACAGGGGTGACCGGGCAGGCCGAGGTGAATCAGCAGCTCATCAGTTGGGGAAAGAAGCTCAATGTCCCTCTGGTGGCGACGTGCTCCAGCCACTACTGCCGCCCGCAGGATTCCGAGGCCCACGATGTGCTCCTGTGCATTCAGAAGAACGCAAACGTCGCCGATCCAACGCGCTTTTCGATGCGTGACAGTGATTTTTCCATGCGCCCGTTTACGGAGCTGGAGTGTACATTCGCCCACGTACCCGAAGCGCTGCAGAATACGCGCGTTATCGCCGACCGCTGCTCCGTCACTCTGGAGTTGGGAAAGTACCGCATTCCCCGTTACCCGGTGCCAAAGGACACCACCGAGGAATCCGAGCTCTCCCGTCTCGCGGGAGAAGGTTTCGCACAGAGGTACCCCAATGCCACGCAGGAACAAAAGGATCGCCTGAAGCATGAGCTTTCCGTCATCAACAGCATGGGATTCGCCGGATACTTCCTCATCGTGGCCGATTTCATCAATGAGGCGAAGCGGAGGGGGATTGCGGTGGGACCCGGGCGCGGATCGGCTGCCGGGTCCATCGTGTCTTACAGCTTGAACATCACGACGCTTGATCCCCTGGAACACGGGCTCCTCTTCGAGCGATTTCTCAACCCCGAGCGCATCTCGATGCCGGATATCGATACGGATTTTGCCGATACGCGGAGAGATGAAGTGCTGGAATATGTCCGCGACAAGTACGGCAATGACCGGGTCGTGCAAATCTGCACGTTCGGAACGCTGGCGGCCCGGGCGGCCGTGAAAGACGTGGGCCGCGCCTACGGCGTGCCGTTTCTCGAAATGAATGCGCTGGCGAAGCTCATCCCCGAACGTCCCGGCACGACACTCAAGGATGCCATGGAAACGACGGAATTGAAGGCGGCCTACGACAGCAACGAGACGTACCGGAAAATCATCGACACCGCGTTCAAGCTGGAGGGAAAAGCGCGCCATGTTTCGGTGCACGCCTGCGGCGTGATCATCACGCCGGAACCCACAGTGCATTTCTCCGCGCTCCAACGCGCTCCCAAAGATGAAAATATCATCATTACACAGTACGAGGCGAAGCCACTGGAGGCGCTGGGGCTTCTGAAAATGGACTTCCTGGGACTCACGAACCTCACGGTCATCCAAACCACGCTGGAAATCATTCAGCGTCTGTACGGCACACAGTTGGATATGGCCAACCTGCCCATGAATGACAAGGCGACGTACGAGCTCCTCCAGCGCGGAGATACGACGGGCGTGTTTCAGCTGGAATCCGCCGGGATGCGGCGGTACTTAAAGCAGCTCATCCCTACGACATTCAACGACATCACCGCAATGGCGGCGCTCTTCCGCCCGGGGCCCATGGAATGGATTCCGAGTTTTATCAAGCGCAAACACGGGAAAGAACAGGTGGAATACCTCCACAAGGATGTGGAACCCATCTTCCGCGAGACCTACGGCATCGGCGTTTACCAGGAGCAAATCCTGCAGCTCGCGCGTGTGTTCGCCGGTTATTCATTGGGAGAAGCGGATCTTCTGCGGCGTGCCATCGGAAAGAAAATCAAGAAAGAGCTCGACGCGCAGCGAGACAAGTTCATCGCGGGCGCGGCGAAGAAAGGACATGGGCAGGCGCTGGCAGAGAAGATCTTTGACGATGTCATCCTGCCATTCGCCGGATACGGATTCCCCAAAGCGCATGCTGCCGGCTACGCGCGCATCGCGTTTGAAACCGCATACTTGAAGGCGCACTTCCCGACGGAATTCATGGCCGCGCTCCTCTCGAGTGACGCGCAGCGGACAGACCGCGTAATGATCGAAATTGAAGAATGCCGCCAGATGAGCATTCAGGTGCTCCCGCCAGATATCAATGAATCGCTCCGCCACTTCACCGCCCTCCCGCCGGAAGGAGCCACACTGGCACACGGGACGGCGCAGAAGGGATCAATCCGCTTCGGATTGAGCGCCATCAAAGGCATTGGCGACAGCTCGGTGCAGCAGCTCATCGCCGTTCGCGAAGCAGGCGGGAAATTCAAGTCCATCGAGGATTTCGCGCGGCGCGTTCCCTCGAAAGTGCTCAACAAAAAACTGCTCGAGGCGCTCGTTAAATCCGGCGCGCTCGACTCGCTCGGCGAGCGCAGAGCACTGGTGGAGCACTATGAGCTCATCATCGATTACGCTAAATCCAGCGGGAATGTTTCCGCCGCCCAGAGTGACTTATTCGCCTCTGCCGGCACGAAGCTCGACGATGCCACCATCGAGTTCCCGCACACTACCGAGGCCACGTCCCTGCAAAAATTACAGTGGGAAAAAGAAACGCTCGGCATGTACGTCAGCAGCCATCCCCTTGCGGGTCTCAAGAAATACATCGCCAAAAAAGCCCAGCTCATTGCAGATCTCACCGCCAAAGACGCTGGAAAGAAAATCAAGCTGGCGGGACTGGTCGAGAGCATCAAGCGCATCACGACGAAGAAGGGCGAGACGATGGCTGTCATCCTTCTGGAGGATCCGACAGGCAAGATTGAGGCGACGCTCTTTCCAAGGGTCTATGGCGAGTTCGCCAATCTGCTGGAGCTGCCAGATTCGGTGCTCGTTGTAGGAGGGACAATCGATATGCGAGCGGGACAATTGCAGATGCGGGCGGATGCGCTCAAGCGCGCGGTCCTCTCGACCATGATCACCCATGCCAAAGAGGAAGGGTTCTTCGATGAAGAGGAAGCCAAGCACGGCCTTTCGATCTCGCGCAAGCGACTGGAAGAGACTGAGCAGGTGGAGTTGGTGGATGAGGAGGGGAATGTCATCGCCGGTGAAACAGTGACGCTGGGGAACAGTCAGAACGGGCAGGACGAATTCCTCGGCCCACTGGGGCAATGGCTTCTGCAGGGCATGCCGACGACGGAGGTGCTCACGGCACTGGGCTTCTCGGCCCAGGAATCTTCTGAATCGCCTGCACAGGCAGACTCATCAAAGCCTGAGAAGAAAACCCTGAAGAAAAAGGAGGGCGATGCGCCAACGGAGCCCCGGACCTACTCCACCGAAATCTCCATTCACACGATCGCGCTCCCGGAGCGCGCGCCAAAAAAACTCCTGCTGGATCTCAAGCACGTGCTCGAAACCTTCCCCGGAAAAGAAAAGGTGCAATTGAAGATCGGCGAGCAGCTCATTCCCCTCCCGCTCACCATCAACATGTCCACCATCCTCGAAAAGAAGATCGAGGAAGTGCTCAGTGCGTATGCCTCTCCCGCCGCCTGATGCGCATTCTTCCGGTTTCAGAGGAGGCAACGAATGAGGCGCTGCGGATTCTGGCCGCGGGAGGCATCGTGGCCCATGCCACCGAGACCTGCTACGGGCTCGCCTGCGATCTCTCAAATCCCGCCGCCGTGACAAAGCTCTTTGCGATCAAGGAGCGATCTTCGGGCCAGCCTGTGAGCGCCCTGTTTCCTTCTGTCAAAGAGGCGAAGAACTATGTGGCATGGAATGATCGCGCCGAAGCACTGGCGCATCAGCACCTGCCCGGCCCCCTCACGCTCATTCTCCCGTTACGCAAAGACGCCCCTCTCGTCTTCCCTATCCCTACCCCTACCCCTAACCCTATCCCTAACCCTATCCCTACCCCTAACCCTACCCTCGCCCTCCGCATCTCTTCCCACCCCCTCGCCCAAGCATTGGCCGCCCGCTTCGGCAAGCCTCTCTCGACAACATCCGCCAATCTGCACGGTCGCCCCAGCCCCTACTCGGCGCAGGAAATCGAACGGCAGTTTGCCTCCGCCTCTGCACAGCCGGATCTGATCCTCGATAGCGGGGAATTACCTCCTGTGCCACCATCCACCATTATCGATCTCACACAAAGAGACGAAACCCGAACAAGACGCCAAGGAGGTCTTTCCGTCTGACGATGACACTCCATCACTCATATGGAATACGTCATACGGTATACTGCATACTATTTCCCCCCTGCCCGTGGCAGGGAATAAGAAGACCAGCCCCCGCGTCGCCCGCATGGCCGCCCGCCTCCTTAAAAGAGGAGCAAGAGCAGGAAGGTGCGCACGGTTTCGGCGAGCGCCCTCACACAGGCTTCTGACCGGCGAAAGGCAAAGAAGAGGCGCTGAATGAAAAGGACAGGAGTCTCTTTTGCCGGCCAGGGAAAGCCGGGTAAGCTTCGGCTATGTACTGCCCTCGCTGCAAAGCGGAAGACACGGCGGTCATCGACTCGCGCCTGGCGGAGGAGGGGCGGGCGATCCGACGGCGGCGCGAATGCCCCAAGTGCAATCACCGGTTCACGACATTTGAGCGGCAGGAGCTGAGCCATTTGATCGTGGTGAAGCGCGACGGCACGCGCGAGCCCTACAGTCGCAGTAAGCTCGAACGGGGCATTTGGCTGGCCTGCACCAAGCGGCCCGTCTCGCAGGAGAAAATCGACCGCCTCTTGGGTAAATTGGAAGAGAAGTGGGGAGGCAACCGCCGCGAGGTATCGAGCTCGACGATCGGCACCGACGTCATGCGGGAACTGAAGAAACTCGATACGGTCGCTTACATCCGCTTCGCCTCTGTGCACCGGGAATTCAAGGATGTGGTGGAATTCAAGAAGGAATTGGGGCAGTTATTAAAGTAAGGAAAGTAATGTAGGTAAGAAAGGTGAGAAAGGTGATTTCTGCTATGCTGGCGCTCGTATTGCCTTCTGTACTTCCCTTACCTTCCTTACGTTCCTTACCTTCCTTACCTCATGTTACGAACCCACACCTGCGGCGAGCTGACGGCCAAACATGCCGATCAGCAAACGACTCTGTGCGGCTGGGTACACCGGCGCCGCGACCACGGAGGGCTCATCTTCGTGGACCTGCGGGACCGCTACGGCTTCACACAGATCGTGTTCGATCCGAAGGATAAGACGACCTTCGCCGCCGCGGAGAAGATTCGCCCCGAGTGGGTACTGAAAGTAACCGGAGTCGTTCGCAAGCGCGTGGAAGGTGCGGAGCGCAAAGAGAATCCCACGGGCGAAATCGAAGTGCTCGCAGAAAGTATTGAGGTGTTGAGCGAGTCGAAGACGCCGCCGTTCGAAATCGACCAGGAGAAGGAGGTGAACGAAGAACTTCGCCTGCAGTACCGGTTCCTGGACCTGCGCCGCCCCTCGCTTCAGAAAATGATGCAGCAAAGGGATGCGTTCATCGGGCATATCCGCGGCTACATGCATGGCAAGGGATTCACAGAAGTGCAGACGCCTATTCTCGCCAACTCCTCCCCCGAGGGGGCACGTGACTATCTGGTGCCGAGCCGCCTGCACCACGGAATGTTCTACGCACTTCCTCAGGCTCCTCAGCAATTCAAACAGCTCCTGATGGTGGCGGGGCTTGACCGGTACTTCCAGATTGCACCCTGTTTCCGGGATGAAGATCCCCGCGCCGACCGTCATCCCGGCGAGTTCTACCAGCTGGATCTTGAAATGAGCTTCGTCACGCAGGAAGACATCTTCAATGCCGTGGAGCCGCTCATGATCGAACTGACCGAAAAGTTCAGTGACAAAAAAATCGTGCAACGGACCTTCCCCCGCTTCACGTGGAAAGAAATTTTTGACCGCTATGGCTCAGATAAACCGGATCTGAGATTCGGCCTGGAAATAAACGACATCACCGCTCTCTGCAAGGGCTGCGGATTCTCCATTTTCGCGGATGCGGTCACGAAGGGTGGAGTGGTGAAAGCGCTGAGGGTCGCCGGAGGAGCGAAATTCTCCCGCAAGGAGATCGATGATCTCACCGATGTCGCACGAACGTACGGCGCCAAAGGGCTTGCGTGGATGAAACGGACAAAGGGAAAGCTCGAAGGGGTGCCCGTCACGAAATTGGGTGAGGATTTCTCGGAAAAAATCGCAGAACAGATAGCACTTGGAGACGGAGACATCGCCTTCTTCACGGCAGACAAGTGGCTGATCGCCTGCCGCTCTCTCGGCCAGGTACGCGGAGAGATCGGCAAGAAACTGAAACTGGCAGACTCCAAAACGGCCGCATGGGCCTGGGTGAAGGATTTTCCGATGTATGAGTGGAATGAGCAGGAGAAAAAGATCGACTTCATGCATAACCCTTTCTCCATGCCCCAGGGCGGAATGGAGGCGCTGGAGAAGGACCCTCTCACCATCCTCGCCTACCAGTACGATCTCATTTGTAACGGCTTTGAAATCAGCTCAGGAGCCATTCGTAATCACCGACCGGATATCATGTACAAGGCTTTCGAGATTGCCGGATATTCAAAGGAAGACGTCGACAAGAAATTTGGCGGAATGATCCGCGCATTTCAGTTTGGCGCGCCGCCCCACGGCGGCATTGCCCCGGGCATCGACCGCCTCATGATGGTGCTGTGGGAATGCCCCTCCATTCGCGATATCTATGCCTTCCCCAAGAACGGCAAGGCTCAGGATGTCATGATGGGGGCACCCTCCGTGGTTTCCGACGCTCAGCTCAAAGAGCTCAGCATCCGCGTAGTGGAAGAATAGCCGCACGCCCTCCGTTCGTATCGTCGGGCATTATGGGCCGTTTTGTGCTATAATGACCTGATATGGCCGAACCTGTTGATCCCAAGAAGGCCGACCTGCAGAAGCAGCTGGAACGCGCGCAGGAGCTCAGGCGCGCACAGCTGGAAAAGGAGAAGGAACGCCGCGGGGAACGCCGGCAGGAAGCCGCAGAGCGCGGCGAGCGCCAGCACGCCTTCACAGAGGCGGAACTTTTGGAGCAGGAACGCAAGAAGCGGGAAGTGAAGGAGTGGCAGGAGGCGGAGGTGGAACGGAAAAAGGCTGTAATTGAAATGAAAAAGAAAAAAGAGGAAGAGAAGAAATTTTGGGAGGACCAGGACGCCAAGCACGCGGAGAAACTCAAGAAGCGCGCCGCCTACATGAAGCAGATGCACGAGCAGAACGAACGCCAGATGATGCTGGAACGCCGCAAGAACGCCGCGAAGAAATTGACGGATGACACGCGTGAGAAAGCGGAATGGGATGCTTTACGTACACGACAGCAGAGCGAATTGTGGGCGAAGCAGGAGCGCGGAAAGACGGAGATAGGATCCAGAAAGAAACGCGCGGATGCCGACCAGGAGGAGCAACGCCTGAAAGAAACCGCAGAGGAGGAGGCGCGGCAGAAGAAGACGAAAATCGAAACCCAGAACCGTGAAGCGATGGCGCGCGTGGAAAATGATATCCGGCGGCGCCGGATGGTGGCCGCGGAACTGCCGCTCCCGCTCCGCGAGGCGGAACAGCGAAAAATAGACGTGGACGAGCGGCGGGAGCGCGAAAAAATCGAACATGAAAAACGCATGGCGCAAACGGCCATCGATATGGAGGCGAACAAGCGAAAACTGGAGATTGAGCTGCAGGCACGTCGCAAGCGCGAAGACGCAGCTATCCAGGAGCGTGAAGGCCTGGCGGCAATCGAATCAGAAGAGAAGAGGCGCGGCGATCAGGCAGGCAAAGACGCCGTTCATAAAGAGGAAGAGGCTGCCCGCCGCGCCGATCACATCGCGCGGGGAGAGGAAGAAATCCCCACATGATGGTTCAGCAACAAAAACGCCAATGGACAGAAATTAATTGATATACTTCCTGCAACCGCTCTTTCTTGCCCCTATCAGATAGCCACGCGCCGAAGGCAGGCTCTGCCTGCCTGGAGGCGCACCGCTGAGGGAAGGGGTAGCCCATGGATGGGAAACCTGCGGTTTCCCATCCATGCCTCGTGCCGAGGTGGCGGAATTGGTAGACGCGCCAGCCTTAGGAGCTGGTCCCGCGCAAGCGGGATAGAGGTTCGAGCCCTCTCCTCGGCACCAGCAAATAGGCGTGACCATTACTTCTCTCCCCTTGGGGAGAGACCGAGTGAGGGGAGCCGATTGTCGTTGAGAGGAAACCCTCCTCACGCTCCCACACCCACATCCAAATTTGGCCGAAACACCTTTCCGTGCGGCCTTTCGTCGGTCAGGAAGTTCGCAAACTGCCAGGTTTGGCCATCAACCGGCCGGCCTGTAGGGGTCCAATCAATGGGAATGGAAGGGAGAGAGCCCAGATAGGGAGCGGCGGCTTCCAGAATTTCGCGATGCGGCAGCTGATCGGGAATATTTACGCCCTCGCTGGGATGGCGAATCATCCAGCGCACCGCCGCCATGACCGATGCCGCCACCTGCAATGTGGTCGCATTCTGGCCCGGTACATGTTTGCGTGCCTCGTCGATGCTGAGCACCGAACCCATCCACCACGCCTTGAAGTCGTGTCCCATGAGCAGCACACCCAGCTCATCAATCCCGCTCTTGATGTCATCACTCAAAATTCTCCAATTTTCCTGCGGAATAAAGTTTCTGGCACGCAGATCCTCAAAGCTGCGAAGGGATTCGGCGCAGGGACAATAGGCATAGTGCACGGTGGGTCGGCGTGCAGGTGTGCCATCGTCGTTCCAGAGGGTCAGAGCATCCGAGAGCGTGAACGCCTCTCCGTGACGGATGATCATGCCGACGATTTCCTGGCTCGGCACGCGCGACTTGACGCACGTATCAATTCCAAAACGCTTGAGACAGATCTGATTCTTCGGCCCGGCTGCATGAGCATGACCGTCACCGGGCATTGTTTTTTCATGCGTACCCCACCCCATCTCAGCGGGTGCGGTTCCCTCCTCACGAAATCCCTCCACGCTCCACGTATTGAGGAATGTATTGGGATCACGGGGAGTATGGGCAATTTGCGTATCAATTTCACTGATATGAATCGTCTGCACGTTCAGGAGCGCCGCAAGTTCGGCAAAGTTTCCGTAACGCACAGCATGGTCGATTGCCTCGCGACGTGAATCATGTGGCTTTTCGCTGACGAGTTTGTCACCGATGTCGATGAGCGCCTTCTTTGTGAAGTGGGAAACGAGTCCCGGATTCGCCCCATGTTCCAAAACGGCAGTGGGACCGGGCTTGTCCTTCCAGGAATGTATCAGCGCGCGGATCGCCATGTGGCGGACATAGAGCGTTTGATCGCATGGGTTTGAATGTTCCCTCCCTTCGTATGGATCCCACAATTCGACGGAGGTATTGATGTAGAGCACACCGTTCCTATGGCACCAATCGAGCAATGCGGTGCAGGAAATATTCCAGGCAAGATCGATGAGCAAATCACCCCGCGAAAGCAGTGCGGCCAGCTGGTCTTTCAGGTGTTCCCGTGTGAGGCGCTCATGCCGGAATGTCAGCCCCTGCAATAGATAGTCCTTCAGCAGTTCACGGTGATCCACCATATCCATCACTGTGATCTGTGTGGGTGAAATAGTGAGATTTTTGAGAAGGAGCGGGAGCGTGCACCGGGCAACCCCGCCGAAGCCAAGGATGAGAATGCGACCGGTACATGGAACGCTGGAAGACACCATGAAAACCAGTGTACAGATATTTCAATGTTTGAAGAGACAAACACCAGGGCACTCGCTCCGCGCAATCGGCCAACCGACAAGCGCGCAACAAAAAACGCCACGCCCTTCTCTCAACATCACGCTATGCAGCGGGCGCCGCGGCCGGGCGTGCCTCTTCGACCAGCTTTTTGTAGAGCGCATCCATGGCATCCCGTGCAACCATTGGCGAATGGAATACGCCCAAATTATCCACCGAGATCGCCTGATCGGGGGGCCTGCCGAGCTTCGTGAGTATGACGTTATTGATCGTATTCACATGTGCCCACTTGTTCGCGCCCGCATCAGGATCAGCGGTGAGCTGGAAGTGGTCATTGGGCCCCATCGTCAGCTTGTTTAGGGCCGCTGCGAGGCCGTCTGTGCCGGGAATGGCCCGGAGACTTAGGAGGTCCTGAATGCTGTTGAGCTTCTGAAGGATCTCCGCCCTGCCCGTTTCAACTTCACGCTTCATCGCAGTGAGTTCCGTCACGTCTGCCTGCAGTTTGTCTCGCTCCTGAGCCAGATCGCTAATGCGCTTATCGAGATCCCGCAGCTCATTCTTCTGTAGATCCGTCGCGGTGGCGGCTGTCGCCGACGGCCGTCTCGACTCGGCAATACGCTGCAGAGCAGCGATGGAACCGGGGCCGGCGGCATCATTGAGAGCCTTCAGGCGGTCCTCCTTGCTCGTGAGCAGCTCTGATCCGGTTTTGGCGCCATCTGTCATCTCAGTGACCAGATTTCTGCGCCGTTCGGCACTGGAGGCATTCGATGCAGATTCGGCGCCCGGCTTGCCTGCTTCGGGCGATCCTGCGGGTCCTTTCTTTTCACCTGGGTTGATCATCTCTTTCATCTTCTGAACATTCAGAAGTACGAAACCGATCAGGCCCATGATCTTGCTGAAACCACGCTCCGCGGGCGAGCCCTCGAGCGCCTTGAGTTCAGGAGGCTTCTTAAAGATGCCATCCGGGTTGCTGGTATCGATGCCGCGCATCTGCATGCGTGCGAGCATGATGTTCTTGTCGACCTCTGATGCTTTGGTGGCGTCAAATTTTTCCAGCTCTTTCGCGGCACCATCCACGATGTCTTTGCGCTCGTCATCCGAAAGCTCGTTGCCCGTTTCCACCATGGTCTGGCGGAGTTGATTCACAAATTTATGCTGGTCTGCCGGCAGCTCCTTCATGAATTTCTGAAAAGCCTGATCGTTGGTGAGAATGGCCTTCTTCTCTGCCGGACTCTTGGCATCAAAGTTTTCGAAGAACCCCTGCGCCGTCGCAAGCTCGGGGCTGCCCTCTGTCATACTCGCCATCAGTCTCTCCGCAGCCGCCTTTAAATCAGGATTGGAAGAGAACGCCTGATCAATCGTGGCTTTCTCGTCTTCGGTGAGCGCGCGGCCTTTTTCTTTTGTGCCAGCGGGCGCCTCTGCGCCAATGGCCAGTTTTCCGTCGGTTCCCAAGGCAAATCTGACATCGGCTGGTGCGAATGCCTCATTCACCACCTTGAGGGGCTCGGGGGTCGCTACATTCACAAGTTCCTGATGGTAGGTATTCGCTGCGTTCACGAGTGCCGTTCGGTACCGCTCCTGCAATTGTGCGCTGTCCTCCGCGGCCCGCTGTACCTGAAAATCCGCCAGCTCCTCGGCTGCGTCGGGGTTCCCATCTTTCACCTTGTCGATTTGCTCCTGAATCTTCTTCTGCTCGGGGGTTAATTCCGCCGAAGGCGGCGCGCCAGCCGCACTTTCGCCGGGCGCGGCAGCCGGAGCGCCATCAACAAAAATCAGTCTCTGCTCCTTCTCTGCTCTGCATTGTGGATGAAACAGCATGGGAATTAGGGGGTGCTGAACGAAGATTCGATGGAGCGCATTTTCTGCTGGTCATTTTGGGAGGCCTTGTCCTCCACAAAATGAATGGCTCCGAGCTTGAATGAGCGCACCTGGGCCTCCTGCTCCTGCATGTGCCGGGCATAGCGCCTCTCATATTCCTCCATGGCCTTGGCATACCGCTCTCCGCGCGCCTTCTTCTGTTCGGGCGTCTCATCTTTGTACTTTTCTTTCGCCAAAGGGATCTGATCTGTGGTGAGTTCCGGCTCAATCTCCTGCATGATTTTGTTATAAATCTCCGCACCGGACTGCGCGACAGGAACCACGGGAACGCCTGCGGAAGACTGGGGGTTGGACATGGATATTGTTGTGGCTTCTTTTCTTTGTAATTATACCAAATTTCACAGAAATCTTCAACCTTCTGCGAAATGGCCTACTTCTTCTCTTTTGACTTGCCGCCGAGCATTTCCACCTCCTTTGTGAGTTCCAGAAGCCACTGCGACTCCTCGGCCCCCGCTCTCCTGGTCAGCTCCGCGAACGGCAGGTGCAGATTACTGCCCGAGATCTTCCACTGCGGATTCTCTTTGAGCAGCTGCATGATCTCTTTGGCCGTCACGCGGCCCGCCAGCGTGAGGACGATGAAATCTTCCCGCGCCTCATGTTCCATTTTGATGCGGATGACCCCTGCATGACGACACGCGAGTTTGAGCCGGAGAATAGCGAATAAATTTTTCACAGGAGTCGGCGGCTCACCGAATTCGTCACGCAGGTCTTCTTCGAATTCCTTCAGAATGGAGGCATCCTCACTGCCGGCAAGCTTCTGGTACACCGAAATGCGTTCCTGTTCGTCGGTGACGTAGAAGGAGGGAAGCATCGCCTCCACGGGAAGCAGGATCTCGGCCGAGATCTCCTCTTCCACCTCGCCCTTCTCGCCGGCCTTCATTTCCTCCACGGCCCCTTTGAGCATGCGCAGGTAGTGGCTGACACCCACGGTGTTCATGGTGCCGGATTGGCTGGCCCCCAGAATCTCGCCGGCTCCGCGGATCTCGAGATCGCGCATGGCCACCTGGAATCCGCTACCGAGCTCACAGGCCTCCACAATTGCCCTCAGGCGCTTCTTCGCATCGTCTTGCAGCTTCTGCCCGTGATAGAGGAAATAGGCGTACGCCTGCACCTTGCTGCGCCCCACACGACCTCTGAGCTGGTAGAGCTGGGCAAGCCCGAAATGTTCCGCCTCATCCACCACAAGAGTATTGGCGCGCGGAAGGTCGATGCCATTCTCGATGATGGTGGAACTCACGAGCACATCCACGTTGCCCTTCTTGAATTCCAGCACGCGCTCTTCGAGCTCGTCCGCTTTCAGCTGCCCGTGCGCCACAATGAACTTCGCCTCAGGAATCAGCATACGGAGCTTGTCGGCAAAAGCATCGATCGTCTCTACACGATTGTGGAGGATGAAGGCCTGCCCCTTCCGCTTTAATTCGAAGATGATCGCATGCCGGATGAGCGAATCGGAATAGCGCCGGACCTCGGTGATGATCGGCAGCCTGCCCGGGGGTGGCGTGGTGATGGTGGTGATGTCGCGAAGCTTGTGCAGCCCCAGATTCAGCGTGCGCGGGATGGGGGTGGCCGTGAGGGTGAGAATATCCACCGAGGCGCGCATCTCTTTGAACTTCTCTTTCTGCTTCACGCCGAAACGCTGTTCCTCATCCACAATCACGAGCCCCAGATTATGAAAGTGCACGTCCTCCTGCAGCAGCCGGTGCGTGCCGATGACGAGATCCACTTCCCCCTTCTTCAGTCTTTCGAGTGTTTCACGCTGTTCCTTGGCCGAGCGGAACCGGCTGAGCATTTCGATGCGCACATTGAACGGTGCCATGCGCTCGCGGAAGTTGTGGTAGTGCTGATCGGCCAGAATGGTGATCGGCGCGACCACGGCCACCTGCTTGCCACTCTGCACGGCCTTGAACGCGGCCCGCATGGCCACTTCGGTCTTGCCGAATCCCACGTCTCCGCAGATGAGGCGATCCATGGGGTGCCCGCTCTCCATATCCGTTTTCAGGTCTTCGATGGCCTTGCGCTGGCCCGGCGTTTCTTCGTACGGGAACGACTCCTCAAACTTGCGCTGGATATCGGTATCCTCGCCAAAGCCGTATCCTTTGGCCTTGGCACGCTTGGCGTAGAGCAACAGAAGTTCTTTGGCGATCAGTTCGGTTTCCTCCTTCGTCTTCTTCATCACGCGTTTCCACTCATTGGTTCCGAGACGCGTGAGAATGGGCTCCTGCCCCTCTTCGTAGACGAATTTACTGAGCTTGTCGGCCTGATCCACCGGCACGAAGAGCTTGTCGCCCTCGGCATACGTCAGTTCCAGATATTCGCGCAGCGTTCCATCCACTTCTTTCTGCGTCATCCCTTCGAAGTGCCCGATGCCGTGCTCCATGTGCACGACGTAATCACCGGGAACGAGCGAGGTGATAAAATCGAGGGCCAATTTCTGAATGCTGCGCTGCTTGCCCGCCTTTCTCAGTGAGAAAATTTCACGATCGGTGAGCAGAGCGAATTTCAAATCGGGATTCTGAAGGGAGTGGGGGAGCAGTTCGTCTTCTCCGGCACCGATGAGGGTAAGAGTGCCCGGAGTACGCTCCAGATCCGTCGAACAGGACACATGCTCCTCTTTGCAAATACCCTTAAGCTCCTCGATGCGCTTGGTGACGACGAAAATCGCCCATTTCTGCGTGAGCTTGTCTTTGACGTCATTGAGAAAATCGATGAGTGTGTAGAATTTCAGAACAGAAAGGTAGCGCAGGTGCGCGTGGTGATCGTCGGTTTCAGGAAAAGGCGTGAAGCGCAGGGCTGTCGCTGTCATGGGAAATTCCACATCATCCTGATCATCAATCACCAGAAGCGCTTTCGCGGGAATCTGGCGGACGAGAAGATCTGTTTCTTCGTAGAGCAACGGAAAGATCTGCATCTCTTTACCTCCGTCCTCCGTTTTCGAAAGATCAATGGGATCAACGGTAAGAATTTTTTCCACCCGATCCATGTCGAAGGAAACACGATAGGGGTGGCTGGACTGGATCGGGAAGATATCGAAAACATCGCCAATGCGCCGGTATTCACCGGGAGAAAGATACAGATCCTCCCCATGCTGGTATCCGCGTTCGATCAGATCCTCCACGAATTTCGTAAAATTGATTTCTTTGCCGAGCGTGAGCGTAAGCATGCGATCCAGGAGCTCGGCGAAGCGCGGAAACGACTGATCCCACGTTTCACGCGAGCAGAGGAAAATCCCATTCTTCGATTCCTCCCCCTGCGTGAACTGCAGGAATGTTTGCAGAGCATCTGGCAATACTTCCCCCTCCTCATTTTCAATGGGATGGAGAATGTGCGTCGTCTGCCCGAAGAATTGCAGCCAGTGCTGCAGGGCCTCCGCTTCTTCCTCCCGCCCGGTGACCAGGAGCGTGCGCTGGGAATTCTGCTCGAGGAGAAGAGAGAGAAGAAGGGCTTTTGCGGTCTCATTGCTGGCCCCGGAGATCACAAGACGCCGCTCCTTCTTCAGAAGCTCGGTCAGTTCCCGGTGAGTGTCTCTCCCAAGGAGGAGAGAAGGTTGCATGTGCGAAAGAGTTGTGCCCGAGATTCGACTCCCCTCACAAAAAATGAGGAGAGGAAATTACCTTCGAGAGACCGCTTCTGCGCCCCGGGCGTTGATGCCACCAGTATAGAAGAAACTGGTGGAAAAGCAAGGATATGAAGAAAGCTCCGAAAATGTCATGGTGAGCTCTGACGAACCATCGCATTCACGAATTTATCGCACTTCGACAGGGCTCAGTGTGACAAATTCGTCGTTGAGAAGTTCTTGAAATAAGGAGTTTATTCCTCCTGAAGTCTGAGCGGCATGATCAGGTGCAGGAAGAGGGGGTTACTGGGGAACCGGAAGACGGCCGGGTGCATGCTGTCGGTCAGTGTGAGCTCCACCTCGCCCTCACTGTCTGCATGCCCCAGGAAATCGAGCAGGTAGCTGGAGCTTAAGGCGATCTTGTTTGGGTCGCCTTTGATTTTGGCTGAGAAGGTCGCCTCATCCCTGCCTGCCTGCGTCTGTGGCGTCTTCACATGCACCGCATCCTTCGAGAAGGAGAAGGTGAGGTTGTTGTTAATCTCTTTCGCGAAATAATGCATGCGTTTCACAATCGGCGTGAGCTCCCGCACAGAAAGTTGAATGGTGGTCTTCTGCTCCTTCGGGATAATTTGCTTGTAGTCAGGGAATCGCCCGTCAATGAGACGTGAGAGGAGGCGGGTGGGCCCGACGTGCAGCTCAATCTGCTGATTGCTCAGTGCCACCTCGATGGGCTGGAGTGTTGGTTCGGGCTTCTCTTTCTTCTCTTTGTCCTTTCCCTCCTCTTTCGCTCCTTCTGTGCGCTCGGGCTTGCGGGAACCGAGAATGGATCTCAGTTCCTCCAGTACCTTTGTGGGGACAATGCAGGAGATGTCGATGGTGGCTGCTTTTGTGGGGATCTTGTACTCCGACAGACGATAGCTGTCGGTTGCGACAAAAGTGAGATGGCCCTTTTCTGCGTGCAGATACACCCCCGAGAGAACGGGGCGGAGAGATGTTTTGGTGGAAGCGAAGGTCACGCGCTGAAGGGCCTCGAGTACTGGGGCCGCATCGAGGGTGAAGGTGGTCTGCTTCTCGATGGGGGTAATGGTGGGATATTCCGAGGCTGCCTCTCCGGCAATGAGGGTTTTGGCATGTTTGGAAGTGCACTTCAGTTGCGTTCCTTCGCTGGTTTCCAGGAGGACCTCATTGTCAGAATTGTATTGGGCAAAATTGAGAATGGCTTTGGAGGGAATGGTAATTGATCCCTCATTCTCAATAGAAGCCTCAAAACTGGTCACAATACTCAACTCCAAATCTGTTGCACTCACCTTGCAGCGTTTTCCTTCTGCCTCGAGAAGGATATTCCCTAAAATCGGAAGCGCCTGCTGCCCACTGATGGCCCGACTCACAAGTGTGAGTGACTGAAGGAGATCGGATGTTTTACACAGGAGTTTCATAAGGTGGTTCCCAATAGTAAATAATTAAAAGAAGTATTCTTATAATTCGTCGTAATCATAGACCCTCTACTAAAGTTCATCTTTATCATTGTAGTCTGTGGAAAGTGAGAGCAATAGTTTCATTTTTTCTTTTTCTTAAGGCCATCTCTATTTTTTGGGCCTCTCTGTGGGTTGTGGAGGAGGTGTGGATAACTTGTGGAGAAGTGGAAGAGTAGATGAGTGGGAAGCCAAACGCTATGTTTATGGCTTTATGGAGCGGAAATACCAAAGTTTACGTGCAGAACACCTGCCTACCTAAGAGGAACCCATCCACAGGGCTTTCCACAGGGGTGTGGATAACTTTTGTGTGCAAGATGGCGGGCTTTCCCTCCAGAATTTCTTAAAAAAAGCTCTTAAATCTTTTTGCGAAAGGTTTCCCGCTTGTGGGCCGGGGGAACCACCTCTCTATTTTCGCGGATGGTCATCTCCCCTCCTTTCATCGAGACATAACTCCATTCCGGAATGTCTTTGTCGACTCTCCCGCCGCTCGAGATAAACGTCCCCTTGCCAATCTTGATTCCCGGGTTGATTACGGTGTGAATACCGAGCCTGCAGTCATCCCCGATGATGCACCCGAACTTTTGGAGCCCGGTTGGGATTTTTTCCTCCCCGACCACTGAGGAGATTTCTCCTTCATCCAGGCGCAGGTTGCCCGTCAGGCTCCCACCCCCGAAGGAAACATTGGAGCCGATCACACTGTCGCCGATGTAGGTCATGTGTGTCCACACGTGTGAAGCCAATATGGAGGATTTGATTTCCGTGGAGTATCCCACCACACAATCCTCTCCAATACTCGCTCCACGGACGAGCGCGTTATTGGCCACGATACTGCGTGCACCGATGATGCATGGGCCGACGATGGCAGCATGCGCAAACACGCGTACGCCTTCCTCAATGACCACATTCCCCTCGATCACGGCAGTGGGATGGATCTGTGCCCTCGGGTGAATCAACGGTTTGGTAATTTTAGAGAGGAGGAACGAGAGGAGTGGGAGCAGATGCCAGGGGTACTTCACGGGGAGCCAGGGACCTTCGTACGGCACGGCGTGGTACGTTTTCGTTTTGAAGAGAGCGGCGAGCGCCTGTTCGTATCCGTCATCACGTGTGGGTTTTGTTCTTTCCAGTTCGGTGAGGAGCTCCGCAGGATTGTTATGAACATGCGCCACGATCGTGACGAGATCGCTCGGTTCCTTCCCTGCCCCCGGCTTTTCCACAATGGAGGAGATGCGTTCTCCCTGCAGCTGCAGATATCCTCCCGGAAAGTACGTGGGCATCCGTTTGGCGAGCAGGGCTCCGTCCGTCCCTTCCTTCTGTGCTTCTTCCACAAGTGCTTTATAGGCCTGCGGCTCCACAACATCGTTCCCTCCCACAATCATCACAGGTTCCTTGATCGAGGGGAGGGCGCTTAAGAGAGCCCCGCGCATGCCGAACGAAAGATCCTCCTGCTCAATCACATGTAAATCCGGACAGAGTGATTTCGCCTGTTCCACATTGTGGCTGCCGCCCACTACCGTAATTTCGGATATTCCCGCGGCACGCAAATTCTCCACTTGGATTTCGAGGAGTGTCTTCCCACAGAGGGGGAAGAGAGATTTCTCGGTAAGCGGCCAGAAACGCTTGCTCTGTCCTGCGAGGAGGAGAAGGGCTTTCACGGGCCTATCGTACGCTTCGATGGCTTCTGTGGGCCAGTTCTTCCCCGCTAAAAAATGAGGACAATATCCCCTTCTTCGGCGGTGGTACGCACCGGGATTCCGGCTGTAGTGAGGCGTTGCAGTGTTTCCGGATTCGGGTGGCCGTAGTGGTTGTCCTTTCCCACCGAAATCACAGCGAGTCGTGGCGAGACGGCAGTGAGGAATGCGTCCGAAGAACTGAAGCGGCTGCCGTGATGCCCGACTTTCAGTACCTGTGCCGACACATCAACGCCGGTGGCGAGCAGCGTCGCCTCCCCCTGCACGCCCAGGTCCCCGGTGAAGAGAACAGAGCCTGTTCCGAACGATGCGCGCAGGACGATGGAGGCGTCGTTATCGCCGATGAGGGGGGCAGGGTGCGGGGGCCAGAGGATATCGAGCACAACGCCATCGTTGAGGTCGATATCCCGTTCCGGGTTCGCAGCGACGAGCGGGATTCCCTGCTCCTGTGCGATCGCGAGCAGCACCTGAAACGGCTCTTCATTATTCCGGATCGCAGGGAGCAGGAGCGCGCCCACTTTGAACCGCCGGAGAATTTCTGGGAACGCAGTGAAATGGTCAGGGTCGGGATGTGAGAGAATGAGCAGATCGATGGATTTTTTTGAAAGCGGCAATGCCTTGCCGAGTGCCTCGAGTGCGGAGAGATCGGGCCCTCCGTCGATCAGGATCGTTTTCCCCGAAGGGCTCACCATGAGTGCGCTGTCTCCCTGGCCAACATCGAAGAACTGCACTGTCAGGTGGCCGACAGGAAGCCGCCGGATTTCCCGGATCAGCACGAGTGAAGTCACTGCCAGGACCATGCAGATTGCCAGCAGGGCACGTCGATGATGGAGAGGCGTGGTCCGCATTGGACCGGCTACTCTACCGCGTGCGTCCGCCAGAGGCTATGAAGTGCTCAGCGGGCTTTGCGGGTCTTCTTCCAGCCCAGGAATGCGCCCAGAGCGGCAAGACCTGCTATGGCGCCCGCTCCGGTCTGTGAGAGACTCTTGGCTTTGGGGGTGGGTGGGGCGGTCACCGTTGATGCGGGCGCAGAAGACTGTGCGCTTGCGGGCGGCGTGACCGTAGCCGTGGGGGGAGGCGCAACCTGAGGAGTATTCCATCCGAAGATCGAACGGAAAACACCAGGGGAGGAACGCCCCTCTGCATCGGCAACGTAGACAACGATTCCGAAATTCTGAGGAGTCACATTGGGGATCTTCACGCCATCGAGGTCCCCCGGCAGGAACTCCGGCACAGAGAAAGTCCGGCCTCCGTCGCGGCTCTGCCGGACGACGATGAATGCTCCTTCGGGCGTGCTCGGGTCATACTCCCACTGTCCGATCACCGTGAAGAGCTGACTATTCTGCGGGCTTGCCTGCAGGCGGAAATTGAGAACATCAGGCAGTTGCCCCGGCTGCTGTGGCAGAGAGGTGGCCGGTGCAGTCACTTCCTGCGGCGGCATCTGGGCGGCCTGTTCCACGGCGCGTGCCGCGCCCTCCTGGGGGGTGAGGCCGGTCGAGTGCCCCGTGAAGAATGCGGTGCGATCAAGACGGTCCAGCGGGATCATGCCTTCGCCAGCCAGCGGCTCATTTAAGCGGATCTGGTAGACCGCGCCCGCAACCTGTCGCACCGTCTGCACCGAGACGTTTTTCCCCTCAATCGTGAGCTGTTCAATGGCGAGAGGTGCCCCTGCAGCATCAACGATGGAGAACGCAGAGGGGGCCAGAGAGGGCTCGATGATCGGCGTGGCCGAAAACCCCAGACCCACGCGCGTGGCAGAGAGCGCCTGTGCCGACAGCAGGTGGAGCGTGTTGCCCGACGGTTCCTGGGCGGAGGGAGGAATCTGTTGCTGGGGCACGGATGAAACCGGAGCGGGTTCCGGCAGAGAGGCGGGAGGCTCGTTCATGGGTTGGCCCATTGATCGTTGCACTTGTACCTCTTCGATGAAGTACTGGCTCTCTTCCCCCTGCGCATTCACTGCCATGACACTCACGAAGATCGTGGTGAGCGAAGACGGGACGGAACGCAGCACGTACTCACTCACCGGCCCTTCCGTCGTTTCAACATCATCGTAGTATCCGTCATTTTCCAGAATGGATTTCTGACTGAAATACACCCGGTACGCAGAGACCTCTCCACCCACCGGCGTCCACCGCACCTGAATGGTGCCATCTTCCTGCGCTTCGGCGTTCAGGCCCGTCACGCTCTGAGGCGCTTCTGCCAAAGCAGAAAACGGCAGGCTCAGTACGCTCACGACAGCAAGGGCGAAGAGGGAACGACGCATCATAGGGAAGAGGGGTGTTTGTCTTTCTGAATATTATATCAGATCTCGCTCTTCCCGCCAAGCCCGAGCGCACGGCGGTGTAGAGCCCCAAGCAGCCCTGCGAGGCCAGTGATCCACAGCAGGATTCCCAGTACGGCACCTGCAGCGACGAGGCCGAAGGCCGTGAGAAAATCATTGGCGAGGAACGGGCGTGTGATCCAAAGCCCTACGGCGAGCAGGAGTGAAAATACGAACCAGCGCACGAAGGCTGTGGGCGGGAACTTCGGCTGGGAGTACCGAAGGGTTGCGGGCAGCAACAGGGCGACGAGCAGGGACTGAACGATGATGGCCGTCGTAGCCGCTCCGACGAAACCCAACTGCGGAATGAGGATCAAATTGCTCCCGATCGAGAGAGCGGCACCGGTGACGAGTGTGATCATGAGGCGCTTCCATTCTCCGTGCACCAGTGCCATGTAGAACGAAAAGAGGATGAAGCCGTACAGGAACATGGGAACGCTGGCGAGCCTGAGAGCCGTATCCGCCCCCGGGTGCGCTGCCGTGGAAAGATAATCGCGCGTGGTGAGCATGGCGACGAGGGGGCGCGGCCAGAGGGCCGCGAATAATCCAGCTGTCGTTCCGAGCAGGAGGAGAACCAGAAAAGTCTTGCCCAGCAGGTCGCTCGTGTTTTCTCCCCGCTCGCGCCGCTCACTCACGACCGGGAGGATGGAGTTCAGCAGGAACGTGGGGATGAGAAATCCCATCTCTCCCATCCGGAGGACGAAACCGTAGTAGGCATTCTGAATCTGAAAATCAGGACGGAGGAGTGCGATCATCGTCATATCGAACTGGCGGCAGAGCGCAAGGAGCAGGTACGCGGTCCCAAAGGGGAGTGCGCTCTGGAGCAGATACCGCATGGTTGGCCAATGCCAGCGGGCTGCGAAAGTCACAAATCTTCGTGCGTAGATATACGAGAGGATGAGCAGCAGGAGCGCGCCGATGCCGCCAATGAGCGTGCAGAAGTAGAAGAGGTTCACATTGTCGCTTCCCCGTGCCCCCAGAAAGACGACCATGCCCAACATGGCGGTGGTCAGCAGGCGCTGGCTGACCTCGGCGATGAAGACGTAATTCAGGCGGTAGTGAATCTGGAAGACGGAGCGCAATGTGCCGGCGAGCAGGGTGAAGAACGGCGTGAAGGCGGCGAGTGTGATGCCGAGAGGCAGAGGGGTGCCGTGCCAGCTCGGCAGAATCCATGCGAGCAGGATGGCCGA
Source organism: Candidatus Peribacter riflensis (assembly GCA_001430755.1). Lineage (GTDB taxonomy): Bacteria > Patescibacteriota > Gracilibacteria > Peribacterales > Peribacteraceae > Peribacter > Peribacter riflensis. The sequence continues at coordinate 1,080,732 of CP013062.1, forward strand.
ACCAAGCGAGAGCGTCAGGATGATTGAGCGCAGGAAGATGAGGGCGCTCAGTACTTCTTCTTTCCGGTCCGAGCGGCTCATCTCGCGCACTGAAACTGCGTAGAGACCGAAATCTGCGAGAATGCCGAAGACCTGCAGGTATCCGTAGGAGGAGTTGTAGTATCCGGCCATTTCAAGGCTTAAGGCCGTCGCAACGAATTTAATGCCCAGAATCGACAGTGCAGCCATGGTGATCTGGCTGGCCAGTTGCCACAGTGTGGATGCGACGATCTTTTTTCCGGCAGAAGGCATCGCAGCCGATTGTACGCGAAGAAAACGGGCCTGTCCCCCTCTCTGTCGCGGTGTAGACATCGCCCTGCCGCCGTCATACGCTACTACCACCTTATGCCGCTCCCCTTCCGCCACCTCACCTCAACGAAGCAGTTCTCGCGCAGTGATACAGATGCAGTACTCCAGGTGGCGGAGAAGATGGAAAAGGTGCTCGCGAAGGGCGGGAGTGATCTGCTCGCGGGCAAGATTCTCGCTGCGCTCTTCTACGAGCCCAGCACCCGCACGCGCCTGAGTTTTGAAACGGCCATGCAGCGGCTGGGCGGCAACGTCATCACGGCCGACGGACTCCAATTCAGTTCGATGTACAAGGGCGAGACGGTGGAAGATACGATGATGGTGGTGGGGCAGTACGCCGATCTCATTGTCATGCGGCATCCCGAACAGGGCAGTGCCGATCGCGCCGCGTCGGTCTCGCCGGTGCCGTTCATCAATGCGGGAGACGGGCCAGGGCAACACCCCACACAGGCGCTGCTCGACCTCTATACCATCCAGAAGGAGCGCGGCACGCTCGACGGCATTCACATCGCCATGGTCGGTGATCTCAAATTCGGCCGCACGGTGCACTCCCTTTCCTTCCTGCTGGGTCTCTACCGCGATATCCGTTTCACACTCATCGCGCCCAAAGAGCTCGTCATGCCGCCGAAGGTGACGAGCTTTCTCAAAGAGAAGGGCATTTTCTATACCGAAACAGAAAATATGGAACAGGGGCTGGATGCCGATGTGCTCTACATGACGCGCGTACAGAAAGAGCGATTCGAGAAACCCGAGGAGTACGAGCGGCTTAAATTGAAATACATCCTGCGGCCCGAACAGGTGAGCGGTCGTTCCGTCACCGTGCTCCATCCGCTTCCGCGTGTCGGGGAAATCACTCCCGATGTCGATGCCCTCCCCAATGCCGCCTACTTCCGGCAGGTCCGTAACGGCGTAGTGGTCCGGATGGCTCTTTTGGCGATGCTTCTTCAAAAAGCATGACATCCCTTCTCGTTCGTGGAGGCACCATCGTTCGCCCGATGGGGGACGAGCGGGCAGATGTGCTCGTGAACGAAGGGATCATTCAGGAAATTCATGTGCGCACCACGAGTCCGCAGAAACTTCTGGCTGCCGATCAAACGATCGAGGCGGCGGGGCAACTCCTCTTCCCTGGTTTCATTGACACGCATGTGCACTTTCGCGAGCCGGGCCTGGAACACAAGGGGACGATGGAAACAGAATCACAGAGCGCGCTTGCCGGGGGGATCACGACGGTCTGCGATATGCCGAATACCAATCCTCCCACTGTCTCTCTTGCCGCCCTTCACGAGAAAGTGCGCATTGCACAGGGGGTGTCTGCGTGCGATATCCGTTTCTTTTTCGGAATCACTCAATCGTCGCATCTCACCGAACTGAGACAGCTGTGGACAGAACAGGAGCACGCGTCGCTCCGTGCCCACTGCGCCGGAGTGAAGCTCTACCTCGATCATTCCACCGGCAACCAGAAAGCGGTCAAGGGCGTTGCCGAGGAGACATTCCGTGTCTGCGCTGAACTAAAGATTCCGGTGGTCGCTCACTGCGAGGACCCGGTCCTCAATGCGCGCTCGGCGAAATTGAATGCACGTGACGACATTGCAGCGCACTCATCCATCCGCTCACCCGAGTCTGAGCAGCGTGCAATCTCCGTGGCGATTGAGCAGGCGAAGGCAGCCGGTGCGCACCTGCACATCGCGCATCTCTCCACCAGGCGCGGGCTGGAATTCGTGCGCCAGGCAAAGGCAGATGGCCTGTCTGTGACGTGCGAAGTGGCGCCCCACCATCTCTTCCTCTCCACCGAAGACTACGAATCCCTCGGAGCCCTTGCCAAAATGAATCCCCCCCTGCGCACACCTGATCACGCAGAGGCGCTCTGGGGAGGAATTCAGGATGGCACAGTCGACTGCATCGCCAGCGATCACGCCCCGCACACTCTGGAAGAGAAACAGGCGTTGCCGGCCCTCTCCGCTCCGAGTGGCGTTCCGGGAGTGGAAACAATGATCCCGCTTCTCCTCACCGTTGCGGCAGGGTGCTGGCCGCATCCCCGCCGCCGCCTTCCCGCCCCCAAACTGCTCTACACCGACATCCGCCGCCTCTGCTTCGATCGCCCCAATCAGATTTTCTCCCTGGGATGCAGAATGATGGAGAAGGGAGCGCCCGCCAACATCGTGCTTGTCCATCCCGAAGAGGAATGGGAGCTGAAAGGAGCCAAGCTGCACAGCAAGTGCGGCTGGACGCCGTACGAGGGCTGGAAGGTAATGGGGAAGGCGACGGTCGTCGGACGGTGGTAAAAAAAGAGCCCCGTATGAGGAAGCCCTGTTTTTGTGTACCGATGATGTGCGCTGGGATTCTTTATCCTCTGCGTCCCCATTCTTGGGTCATTGGGTGTGTTGGAAATGAAATAGAAATTATGAGAGTGCCGAGGTCAGATTTCCACGATAAGCGGAATCACCATCCCCCTTCGCCCCCAGTTACTCGGGAGGGGCATCATGCGTAATGATTCTTGAGTCATGGGAGGCTACGGGGGACGAGAAGTGAAAGTTAATGAAAGTATTGAGATCAGACCTCCACAATGAGAGGAATGACCATCGGTTCGCGGTCGAGTTTGCGGTCGAAGTAGCGGTAGAGGGCGCCGCTGACGGCGCGCTTGATGGCATGACGATCCGTCTCGCCGCGCGCAACGGCTTCGTCATAAGCCTTACGGACCACGTCGGAGGCGTTTTTGGTGATGACGACCTGTTCCGATCCATAGATGAGTCCGCGCGAGATGATGTCGGGATCCCCGACGAGGCGCTTGCTCTGGGCGTACGCGCGCAGCATGACGATGATCACGCCGGCCGAGCTCATCACCTTGCGGTCGTTGAGCACGCGCTGGCCTTCGCCGGCGCTGCCGAGTCCGTCGATGATGACATCCTGGATGAGGAACTTCTGCTTACTCTTGCGGGCGTTCCCCTGCTGGTCGAACTCCAGAATATCGCCGTTCACGAGTGAGTGGATGCGGTTTTCCTCATAGCCCAACCTGCGGGCGAGATCTGCATGTGCGGCGCACATGTAGGGTTCGCCGTGTTCTGGAATGATGTGCTTGGCACGAACGAGCTGGTGCATGAGCAGGATGTCGCCCTGCTGGCCGTGGCCGGTCGTGTGCAGAGCGAGATCCGCATTGGTCTTCACGATCGCGCCTTTCAAATGAAGGTTATTGATGACCTTCGAGACGGCGCGCTCGTTGCCGATAATGGGGTTGCTGCTCAGGATAACGGTATCACCGGCCTTGATGGAGATGTGTCGGTGTGTGCCCAGCCCGATGCGGGCGAGCCCTGCCATCTCTTCGCCCTGGCTGCCCGTGGTGATGATGATGGTTTCGCGGTCGGGGGTCTTCTCCATGCCGGGGCCTGCCTTGCGGATGAGACCGCGCGGAGCTCTGAGGTAGCCCAGGTTCTGGGCGATCTCGAAGTTTGTCTCCATGCTGCGGCCCGAGATGAAGACCTTGCGGTTGTAGGTGCGCGCATGATCGATGATCTGTTGCATGCGGTTCAAGAGCGAGCTGAAGGTCGAGATGATGATCCGTCCCTTCGCGTCGCGGATGAGCCCGTGAAGCGTTTCGGAAATTTCCTTTTCGCTCTTACTGTTCCCCGGCTTGGTGGCGTTGGTGGAATCCGCGACAATGGCGAGGACACCCTTTTCTCCCAGCTGAGCGAAGCGCTGAAAGTCCGCCGCCGGTTCATTCATGGGGGTTAAGTCGAATTTGAAATCCCCCGTGTGGAGGATCGTCCCATACGGAGTGTGCACGGCGATCGAGGCGGAATCCGGGATACTGTGCGTCACGCGAAGGAATTCCACTTCAACGCGCCCGATGCGGATTTTCTGCCCGTAGTTCACGTTGTTGAGCCGCGCCTTGGAGGTGATATGCGTCTCATCTAGGCGCTTGCGCACGAAAGCCATAGTGAGCTTCGTGCCGAACATGGGCGGAAAGTGGAGTTGCGGCAGCAGATGCTGCACGGCTCCAATGTGGTCCAAGTGCCCGTGCGTGAACAGCAGGGCCTTGATGCGGTTCTCCTTTCCCTTTAAAGGAGAGATATCCGGCACGAGATAATCGATGCCGAGCATGTCTTCGTCCGGGAATTGGAGGCCCAAATCGATGATGTAGAGATCGCCATCAACATCAATGACGAAGCAGTTGCGTCCGACTTGCTCGAACCCGCCGAGCGGATAGAGCTTGAGTCCCCCGCGTCCGCGGGGCTGGTTCTGCTGCGGCTGCTGCTGCGGCCGGATGTTCGGTCCATTCCCCATAGGGGGGCGTGGAGCCGGGCGTTGCTGCGGAACGAAGGAACGCGGAGGCTTTCCCCTGGGGTGAGCATTGTCGAATCCCTGGTCGCCTGTGCGAGGGGGAGGAGGTGTAGACCCCGTTGCGCTCTGCGCGAGGTGCGGGGTGGAAGAGGACGGTGGTTGATCCCCAAGTTTCTTCTGTAACCACTCACTGACTGTTTTCATTACGTGATGATTGAAAGTAAACGATGTATGCCACCATGGTACTCCCGTGAGGCTAAAAAAGCAACCATGACTTGTCATATATTCGAGATTTTGGCTTCAGCTCAACAAATTTTTAGTTTCATTTTTTGCTCCACAGCTCTGTCGGGCTGTCGTGGAGGAGGCGGGGGATCCTCCCAAAACAGGCGCTTGCTCCTTTTACGCAACCTAGGGTAGCCTGAGCCCCTGTATGGACGTGACGGTCCAGACGGGCATGACCAAATCGACAAAAGGGGTTTCCCTCGTCGCTCTTTCGTTTGTCTCGTCGCAGAAGGAACAGGTGTGTCTCCTCCTCGAGACAGAGGCAGATGCATCAGAGGCCAAGACCGTGGAGAAAGAATGTGTTGCTGTGGTGGAGCATGCCCTGCTCGAGACCGACGGCGGGGCGGCAGAACGGCTGGATGGCACACTCAAGGAACTGAATGGGCTCCTGAAAGGGCTCATCCTCTCCAAGGCCATTGATGGCATTCATGCCATTGTCGCCATCGTGGACCGCGATCTGACGCTCCATGTTTCTCATGCGGGGAGTGCGGAGGCCTATATCATCCGTGCGGGAGCGGCCAGCCAGATTACGGAATACACGCGCGGCAAACCCGTTCCTGCCTTCGTGCACATTGCCAGCGGGCGGGTGGAGGCACGCGATACAGTGGTGTTCTCGACGCAGCGGCTTCTGCGGGCGGTCACTCCGGCGCAGCTGGCTCAGCACGCGCAGCACGGGGATCAGCTCCTCGATGAATTGGTGAATACGCTGGAATCGGAGCGTGAGCACGCAGCACTTGCAGTGATGCATGCCAGCGGCGGGCAGATGAAAATCGGCGAGACATCCGGACGGTCAGTTGCCCGGGCGCTGCCAGCCAGGCGCGATCGGCGCGGGCGGAGCTGGGGGGCCATGGCCGCCGTCGCAAAAATCGGCGAGCGGGGCAAGGAGTTTCTTTCGCTCGACATCTTCCGCCGGGGTTGGGAGAAGCTCAGTGGCTGGACGGCAGGTTTTCTTGTCGATCTCAAGCATCCCCAGCGCAAGCGCCGGGCACACCTGCTCATTGTTGCGGGGGCGCTGGCGATTTTCATCGTGCTCTGGGTCATCGTGAATCTCTCGGCTTCGACGGAGCGTGGGAAGACCAAAGCAGAGCTCACGCAGCTCATGGAGCAGATCGATCAGGAAATCCGCACGTCAGAGAACCGCCAGCTGAGCGGCGACATCGACGGGGCCAACCTCGTTCTTGACCGCGCGCAGGAAGAGGCTGAGCAGATCATGAATAACGAGAGCGGCCTCTACCGCCGCGAGGCCTTGGACCTTCTCGATCGCATTCGGACGAAAAAAGAAGAGATCAACCACATCGTGCGCCTCTCGCCGCGCCTCGTCGTGAATGCGACGGCCAAGAGTGCCAGTATCACCCTCATCGGCATGGTGGGGCTCACAGACGGAGAGTTTGTGCTCTATGACCAGCAGAACCACTACCGTGCCCTGCTGAACGCCATTGATGATCCTCAGAAGATCTCTGCCCAAGAGACCATCACCGACGCCGCAGGGTTTGCGCGGTATCAGACAGTCATCTTCCAGACAGCCGCCAACAGCATCATCGAGACGATCGGCGGGCAGCCCACCACCATGAAAACGGAGGACCCGGCGGGCTGGATCAGCGGAACAGATATCAAAACCTACCTCCGGTTTCTCTATCTGCTCTCGCCCGAGAACAATCAGATCTACAAGTACGAGCGCCTCAGTAACCGCTACGGAGCGCCCACTGAGTACAACGTGAATGGCAAGCTGGAGGGGGCGATCGATATGGCGGTGGACGGAGCGATCTTCATACTCAAGCGCGGGGGAGAGGTGGTGAAGCTCTTCCGCGGCGAAGTGCAGCCCTTTGCGATCCGCCATGCGCCAGAAGAGAAGATCCTCGCGACGGCCACCAAGGTCTTCAAGGTCCCGGGCGGCAATCTCTACTTCCTCGATCCGACGGGCGCACGGGTGATTGTGGCCACCGATGGCGGAACCATGGGAGAATCTTCCTACAAGATGCAGTATGTGCTCGAGGGCGATCAGATTGGCACGCTCAAGGATCTGTTCGTCGATGCGGACGAAGCGCACCTCTACGTGCTGGATGAGAAGCGGCTGCACGTTGTGGATCTGGCGAAATAGCTTTATGGAAGTGATGGTGCAGTCGAAGAGGAATTAGGAATAAAGAATTAAGAATCAGGCACGAAAAATCAAAAGAAATCGGCATGGGGATTTAGATCCGTTATTTATCAATCATTATTCTTTATTCATAATTCTTACTTCTTCCAAAAAATCAGAAATACTTCCACTATCATCCATACATGAGAGTCCTCATCTTCGGAACCTTCGACCAACTGCACCCGGGACACCGGTTCGTCCTGGAGCAGGCGCGTATGCGCGGGGATCTGACCGTGGTCGTTTCGCGCGATGCCACAGTGGAGCGGTGCAAGGGCAGACTCCCGATTCAGACGGAGGAGGAGCGGCGTCTGGCGGTTGAACAGATGATGCCCGGCGTACGTGTCGTTCTGGGGGACCGGCAAGATTACCTCAGGCCCGTCAGAGAACTGCTGCCCGCTCTCATCCTGCTCGGGTACGACCAGGAGCTTCCACAGGGTGTTCAGGCAGAATCCCTGCCCTGCCCGCTGGAACGCCTGCCGGCGTTTCACCCCGAGCTCTACAAGAGCAGCCTGCAGCGGGGCCACCGATAGCCGCTCCAGCTGCGCATGTCTGCAGGATGGTAAGAGTGGCACATTTCTGCTATAATGATGAGATTTCTCATCTCTCATGGAAACAAACAACACACGCCGCCCCTCCCTTTGGAAACAGCTCCTCGGTGCCGTAGGTGGCGCCGCGATTGCCCTGCTGCTCTATCAGGCATACAAGGTCAGCGCCCCGATCGTTACGGCATGGCTCGTTGTGCCCCAGTCACAGATCGATGCGGAGCATCCGGGGGCAACGCGCGTGAATGCCGAAGTGAGTGACTACGAATTCGATCGACTCACCGCGAAGGCCAGGGAAATCTACGAGCGCTTCGCAGCGGAACAGGGGCCGCAGGCCAACGTGCTCCCGGGAGGGATTGAGGTGACACAGCCCACTCCCATCAGCTCCAGCTCGATCGCACGGGTGGATCTGGAAGATCTGGTTGCCAGCTCCTCCTCGGCAGCGTTCTCTGCCATGGCCGTGGAGACCGCGTCTTCTTCGGTGATGGCTCAGGCAGAGCAGGTTGTCCTTGCGACAGAGAGCGCCTCTTCGGCCCGTGTACGTGCCGACACGCAGCTTCAGGCGAAGCTGGCTGGCGAAAGCCTCCCCAGTTCCGGCATCGGAACGACGCTGGCTGCCGCGCTCGCGCTCGGTGCCGCGGCAACGTTCCACAGAAAGCAGAAGGCGCGGTGAGCTATCCGTCGCACTGCGAATCCACTACAGTGAGGAACGATGTATGTTCCTGATTTGTCTTTAGCCATTCTTTTTGGGATTCTTGGTCTTGTGTTCGGGAGTTTCGGCACCGTGCTGATCGCGCGTCTCCCGGCGGGGCAGCACATAGGCGGCCGGTCCCGCTGCCCCAGATGCAAGCACATGCTCGGGGTGGCTGAGCTCATCCCGCTCGTGAGCTATTGCTTTCTCTCCGGGCGCTGTCGTCACTGTCGAAGATCCATTGGCGTGCTCTACCCGCTCATCGAGCTTGGGTCCGCACTTCTCTTCCTCCTTGCGCTGCTCCTCGTCAAAGAGGCGCTTTCTTCCCTCCTCCTCGCGCTTGCGCTCTGGTTGCTCCTGCTTATTGCCGTGATGGACGCGCGAACGCAGAGCATCCATGACCTCCTCAATTTCTCTCTCATTGCGTTCGCCGTTGCCTATGCAGTGAGTGTGGGGAGCGTGCAGATTGCCGCCCCCCTTCTTCTCGGCGCGTTCTTTGGCGGGCAGTGGGTGCTCAGCCGGGGGCGGTGGGTGGGGAGCGGAGACATCCTCCTCGGTATCGGCGTCGGGTTTCTTCTGGGGGACTGGATGCGAGCCCTGCTCTGCCTCGGTCTGGCATACATCCTGGGGGCAATGGTGGCCTCGTACCTGCTTCTTCTCCATAAAGCCTCCCGCAAGAGCCACATTCCCTTCGGGCCGTTTCTGGCTGGAGCGGCCCTGCTCACGATCATGTTTGGAGATCGGATACTCGGCCTGCTTGTCCCAGGGTTCTTTCTCTAGGCTTTCGTTCCCCGGGTATTAAAAAGTGGGCTCTCGCCCGACAAGAGTTGGGCAAGAGCCCATAGATGTACCATCGTTCACACTATTCGCCCGGAAAACCGGAGCGCCGCCGATGAGAAAGACTCAACGAGGAGTTTTATGATGGCTTCTGTATCGTACAGAAAGTCTCAGGAATGTCAAGTTAAGCGATTTCTGCCCATCCTGCGCAGGGAACGGGCTGGCTGATTCCCCCTCCCTCGCGCATACTCTGCGCGATGAAGGTCATCGCCGAGAACCGCCGGGCGCGCTTTGATTACGAGATCCTCGAGACGGTCGAAGCCGGCATCATGCTCACGGGTCCTGAGGTGAAATCCTGCCGCGCAGGGCATGTGAATCTGGCGGGGGCCTATGTTTCGTTTCGGGATGGGAAAGCGATTTTGAAGAATGTCTCCATTTCTGCCTATGCTTTTGCGGCCAATATTCCGCACGAAGAAAAGCGCGATCGCACGATGCTTCTAAAGTCCTCGGAACTGAAGAAACTCACGACACGGGCGGAAGAAAAAGGCCTCTCAGTTGTCCCTCTCGCCATGCATGTGGGGCGCTTCGTGAAGGTGCTGCTGGGCATCGGGCGCGGGCGCAAGAAAACCGACAAGCGCCAGCGCATCAAAGAGCGCGAAGTCGCCCGCAAGCTCAAGCAGACGGGGGATTATTGAGAAGAGAGAAAACACATTCTCTCCGCCTGCCGCATCCTGCATACTGCACCCTGTCCATGTCGCTCCTCCCTCCGCAAATCACCAAAGCCATCGAGGAATTCTCGAAGCTCCCGGGCATCGGGCCCAAGTCCGCCGAGCGTCTGACGTTTCACCTGCTGCGCAGCTCCAAAGCCTCGCCCGAGAATCTGGGCAAGGCACTGTCGGACCTCAAGATGGAGCTCAAGTACTGCCGGAACTGCCAGATGGTCACCCTGCAGGAGGAATGTTCCATCTGTGCCGACACCTCCCGCGATCATGCGACGGTGCTCGTCGTCGAAAACCCACTCGATGTCATCGCGTTCGAACGCTCCGGTTTTAAAGGCGTCTACCATGTGCTGCATGGGGTACTCTCGCCGATCGATGGCATGGGGCCGGAACAGCTGCGCCTCAAAGAGCTCACGGACCGGTGTGCGGATGGCGCAGTGGGAGAGGTGATTGTGGCGACAAATCCGGACATTGAAGGGGAGGCCACTGCCAGCTTCATCCGTGAGCGTCTGAAGGAGAAAGTGCAGAAGATCACCCGCCTCGCGCACGGGCTTCCTATGGGCGCAGATATTGAGTTTGCCGATCAGGTGACGCTGAAAGAGGCGGTGGAGGGGAGACGGAACCTGTGAGGTCCCCTTTAAACAGAGGAGGTCCTCGGAGACCCCCTCTGCGCGTCGTGGATTGCGCACAATGACTCAGGACGAGGTACTCGAAGAACTGGAAGAACTCAGAGACGAACTCGCACTGGACCCGGCACCCACTGCGGCGCTGATTGTTGCCGAGATGTCAGTGCGGAGCGCGAGGAGCGCGCTATGGATCTTCGCAAGAATATTGCTGTAGAGCTGGGCGCGCGCCTCCAACGAAAGTGCTGCAATGCCACTGCCAGCATTACGGAGTTGCACCTTGAGCCAGGCACTGAATGTATTCAATTCCAAACGCAAGCCACTGACCAGTTTCCCGTAGGAGGCGCGCGCCTCTATGACGGCTCCGGTTTGAGCTTTGACCTTCGCTTCTACTTTTGCCTTCACTTCCACATGCCGCTCTGTGCGGAGAAGGATGCGCTCGGCACGCGTTTTGGCACGCGCAAGTACAACGCTGGCCGCCACAGAATCCCTGTCGTCATCATTGTCATTATTGGAATCCTGGGAAGCGTAGGCGGGAGCTATCTGCCCCACCAGAAGTCCCATCATCATTGCCAGTGCGATGAAAGGGCGTGAAAAGGTACTCATAAAGAAAGGGGGAAAGAAATAGGGACATCACAGAAGACGATGCAGGCAGCCGATTCTTACCGCCCGTCTTCTTTGGGCTCTTTCTCCTTTCTCTCTTCCCTCTCATGGTTCTCCTCTTCTCGAGAGGAAGAGGAGCGTATAGGGCTGGTGAAAAACATCTCGGATGACGATGCGGCGGAAGAGCGGGGCGGTGTTTCCTGTAGCAGGCGGAGGAGAGATCGTGCGGCATTCTCGCGCCGTTCTTTTCTTTCTCCCCCCGAGAGGATTTCGGATGTCTCTTCACTGGAGGAAGAAGCATGGCTGAATGCAGAAGAGGACGCGGCTGATGCCTCTTGCCGCTCCTCTTCATTTCGGGGAGGGGCGACTACCCTCCTCTCCTCTTTTTCTTCAAGTTTCTTTTCCATCCTCTCGCGATTCTGCTTTTCCTCTGCGCTGGAAGAGGAAGATGCGTCATCACGGTCGTTTTCATCGAGCTCATCGGCGGCGTCCTCCATGAGCGTTTTTAGTGTCTGGGGGATTCCAATGGCCGCCTGAACCTGCAGGAGCGATTTCTGATGTTGGGTGAGTTCCAGCAGGAGATCCCTGCGGATTGCCTTCCTCTCTTCAGCAGGAAGGCTGTGCAGATATTTCTGAAGGCTGACAGCGTTCTCTTCCATTTGAGAGCGGAGGGTCGCTCCCCGATCATCGGAATCCGATTCCTGGTCCAGGGTATTGGCCTCATCAAGCCTTCGTTCGATGGTCCGGATCGTCCACTGCGCACGTCTGGCGGAAGTGATGGAAAGGCCGGAAATGACGGGTTCCGTAATATGCACCTTGATGGGATAGAGCAGGTCACCCGGCATCGAACCCTCTGCGGCGTACGCCATGCCTCCTCCGGCAAGCAAGACGATGCATGCAGAGACGAGCGTGGCGGCCAAAGGCCTGGAGAAGACAGAGAAGAGAGAGAGCCTCCGTTCCTCGAGGGGATTACTTCGCATGAAGCTGAGGAGTTTCGCGCGGCCGATGGCCTTCTCATAATCGGTTAATCGGAGGGAGCCAGATGATGCCCGCAGCACATCAGAGGGCGCGAAACTCATCGTATGTGCCGTGAGCGCGGCGCGCACCTGCGCGTGTTCCACGGGCGAGAGCGTGCAGGAGCGGGCGGCGGCCAGGAATGCGGTGACGCGCTTATCCATGAGGGCTTAAGAGGGACTGGAGCTTTTCGATGCCACGGTTCACGCGAACAGAAATCACATTGGGGGAGACATCAAGGAGCGCGGCGATCTCGCGCGGGGGGAGCCCATCAATAAAACGCAGAATGACGGCTGTCCGGTACGGCTCCTCGATGTTCTGAAATGCTTCAAGCACGAAACGCTCTTCGAATACCGCAGCGGGACCTTTTTCGCGGCTGGGAGGGTTGAACCCCGTTTCCATCATCTCCTCCAGAGAGGAGGTGGGCCGGCGCTTTCTGCGACGGACCATATCAATGATGAGATTGTTGGCGACACGGTAGAGGTAGGCGCGCATATTCCGGACGGTGATGCCGCCGACAATGGCCTCCCATGCGCGGATGAACGTATCCTGCATGAGGTCTTTGCCCTCTTCGCGGTCGCCGAGTCGCAGCGCGCAGTGGCGGAAAATCGCATCCGCGTAGCTGTCGTAGGCCTCCAGAAACTCCTGTTGGGTCATCGAGAGGGTGGGTGACAAAGGGAAGACGCTCGCGAATGCCTATTCTTACACAGATCGACCCGAAAATAGCGATCAATGCTTGAACCCCCGCACCCCCGTAAACACCATCGGAATCTTGAGCGCATTTGCCTTTGCGATCACCTCTTCATCCCGCACGGAGCCCCCCGGCTGGACAATGGCGGCAATGCCGAACTTGGCAGCCTCCTCTACACTATCCGGGAAGGGAAAGAACGCGTCTGAGGCCATGACGGCGTCTTTGGCTTTCTCTCCGGCTCGTCGCGCGGCAATGATCGTCGAATCCACCCGGCTCGTCTGGCCGGCACCGATGCCCACCGTGCAGGCGTCTTTCACAAAGACGATGGCGTTCGATTTGGCGTGCTTCACGACCTTCCAGGCGAAGAGTAGATCGCGGGTCTGCTCCTTTGTCGGCTTGGTTTCCGTCACACACGTGAGATCCTTTTCCGTCACCACGCGCGTATCGAGATTCTGCACGAGCATGCCGCCGAGCGCGGTGCGGAACGAAACGATCTCGGCATTGGGCTTCATGCAGTGATTTTCAATGACGCGGATTTTTGGCTTCTGCCTGAGAAGTTCCAAGGCTCCCGGTTCGTAACTTGGCGCGATGATGATCTCGACGAAGATTTTCTGTTCCAAAATCTTTTCGATGACTGCTTTCGTGCATAGCCGGTTCAGAGCGATGATCACGCCGAAGGCAGAGAGCCTGTCGGCGTCATAGGCGCGCTGAAACGCCTCGGCAATGTCTGCGTGCGAGGCGACCCCAGACGGATTGGCGTGCTTGATACATGCGGCGGTCGGCTCCTGAAACTCGCAGACCAGATTCCACGCACCATCGGCATCCAGAATGTTCAAGTAACTCATCTGCTTCTCCTCCTGCTGCAGCACGACCCAATCCGGAGGATTCCCCGGCACTTCGTAGAAGGCTCCCCACTGGTGCGGGTTCTCGCCGTAGCGAAGAGGCGTGCGGTTCGTGAGGAGCACGCCCGTGTGCAGACGATCCGAGAGCGTACGGGTAATGGCGGTATCGTAGGCGGCCGTGTGCAGGAACACCTTTTCGGCAAGCATCTTCCGCGTTTCCGGTTTCGTCTCTCCGGCACTCTTCAGTTCCGCCAGAACAGAAGCGTAATCCTGCGGATCGCACACGACAGTCACGCTCTCCGCATTCTTGGCGGCAGCCCGAAGGAGACTGGGCCCGCCGATATCAATCTGCTCGATTATCTCTTCACGTGTCGCGCCGAGCTTTGCCGCCGTCGTTTCAAACGGGTAGAGGTTCACGCACACGAGGTCGATCGGTTCGATGTGTAATTTCTTCGCCTCGGCCACGTGCTCTTTGTCGTCGCGCTTGAAGAGAATACCGCCGAAAATGAGGGGATGGAGTGTCTTGAGTCTTCCGCCGAAGCACTCGGAAAAGCCCGTCACTTTCTCGACGGGTGTCACAGGGATTTTGGCTTTCTCCAGGGCGACCTTCGTTCCTCCGGTCGAGATGATTTTGAATCCGAGTTCAGTCAGTCCCCGGGCGAATTCCTCGATGCCGTGTTTGTCACTGACCGAGAGGAGGGCGTAGCGAAGCATGAAAAGAAACGAGCGGAAGGAGTCTAGCGTGAAGAAGGAGAAAATCAATAATTTGAGCTCCTACATGCGTTGACCGAAGCATTTGACAAAGATAGATTATATTTAGATCTGATGAAAACCAGATCTGTTCATTCAAAGTGTCGGCGAGCAAGTTCCGAGGCAGTTCCTCTTCCACATTTTCAGAAAGAGAACCAACGATGGACGACTTCGGTCACGTTTGGGCGAGCATCACACTTGCCCTTGTCATGCTGGCAAGTGTTGCCAGTGTGTGGCTGTACTAACTTGCTGACCCACTTTCCCTCCCGAGTTCTGGATAAGAATTCGGGAGGTTGTCATATTCAAATGAGATTTGGAAAAATATGCGGGGTTTCCAAAATCCGTAGCGGAAGATCGCGAGCTTCCGCTACGGAGATGAACAGAAAAAACAGAATCAGATGAACAGCGCCGCGAGTGCGAGTGTCAGGGTCGAGAAGAGCTTGATCAGCACGTGCAGGCTGGGGCCGGCGGTGTCTTTGAAAGGATCGCCGACCGTATCGCCCGTAACGGCAGCCTGGTGCGCGGGGCTCTTCTTGCCGCCGTAGGCACCCGACTCGATGAACTTCTTCGCGTTATCCCATGCGCCGCCGGAGTTGTTGAGGTAGGCAGCAAGGATGACACCCGTGATGGTGCCGACCATCAGGAAACCGGCAACCGCTTCGGCGCGGAAGATGATGCCCACTGCAATCGGGGCAACGATCGCGACGAGGCCGGGGAGCACCATCTCTTTGAGGGCGCCGCGAGTGGCGATATCCACTGCCGCAGCGTAATCCGGCTCCTCCGTTCCCTGCATGATGCCCGCATGCTCCCGGAATTGCTTGCGTACCTCTTCCACGATCACGCCTGCAGCGCGCCCCACAGCTCGGATGGTGAGGGAGGTGAAGAAGAAGACGATGACTGCACCGAGGAATGCCCCGATGAAGACGGGAACTTTGGCAAGGTCGACCACTGAGATGCGCGCCTCTTCCAGGAATGCCGAGAAGAGCAGGAAGGCGGCGAGTGCTGCGGAGCCGACGGCGTAGCCCTTCGTGAGGGCCTTGGTCGTGTTGCCGCACGCATCGAGCTCATCCGTGACGAGACGCAGCTCATCCGGGGCTTTGCTCATCTCCACAATGCCTCCGGCGTTGTCTGTAATGGGTCCGAACATATCCATCGCGAGCACGTAGCCCACCATCGTGAGCATGCCCATGGTGGCGACGGCCGTGCCGTACAGGCCGCCCGAGGGGAGGCCCGTCTGCTCACCGAACCAGTAGGAGGCCAGAAGGGCGGCGCACACCGTCAGCACCGAGAGCCCCGTGGACTCCATGCCGATGGCCGTACCCGAGATGATGTTCGTCGCATGCCCGGTCGTGGAGGCCTTGGCAATCGCCTGTACCGGACGGTGATCCTTGCTCGTGTAGTAGTCCGTGATGTAAACGAAGGCCACACTCGTCAGGATGCCCACGACCCCGCAGAGAAAGAACCACGGAGCGGCGTTGGCGAGCTGGAAGAAGGCAACAAAAGAGCCCACGACGCTCCCGGAGGAGGCCGTAGAAAGCATGAGTGCGGAACAGCCGAAGAGTGCGATCGTCGTGAGGCCGGTCGTCACCCAGTAGCCGCGTACCATCGCCCCCATGGGGGTATCACCCTCTTTGGCGCGCACCGAGTACACGCCGAAGATCGTTGCGATGAGACCGAAGGCACGGAGGATCAGAGGGAAGAGAATGCCCTTGAGCCCGAAGACCGGGTAGAGGGCGACTCCCAACACCATCGCGCCGATATTCTCGGCCGAGATGGATTCGAACAAGTCCGCCCCGCGGCCCGCGCAGTCGCCGACGTTGTCGCCGACGAGGTCCGCGATCACGGCGGGGTTACGGGGATCATCCTCCGGAATGCCGGCCTCAATCTTGCCCACGAGGTCCGCACCCACATCCGCCGCCTTGGTGTAGATTCCGCCGCCGAGTTGTGCGAAGAGCGCCACGAAGCTCGCTCCGAATCCGTAGCCGACGATGAGGGCGGGAATCTGCTCTGCAGGAACTCCCATACCGACGCGGTAGAACAAGTAGAGTCCGCTGATGCCGAGGAGTGAGAGTGCGGTGATGACGAGTGCCGAGACCGTACCGCTCCGCAAGGCCATCTTGAGTGCGCTGTCGAGACCGGTGCGCGCGCTGGCGGCCACTTTCAGGTTCGCGCGTGTGGCGACGACCATGCTCACCACGCCGGCTATTCCTGAGAGCAAACAACCGAGGAGGAACGAGATTCCTATCTCAAATCCGTGTGCCCAGCTGTTCTCTCCTCCCACGAGGCCGTACACAATGATCATGAGCAGGCCGACCGTAATCGAGAGGAGCGTGATAGTGCGGTACTGGCGCCGGATGAAGGCGCGTGCCCCCACCGAGATCGCGCGTGCGACCTTTTCCATGGCGGGAGTGCCGGTGGGCGCAGCTTTCACGGCATTCCAGAACACAAGGCTGTAGGCAAGACCGCCGACGGCGATGACGGGGGCCAGAAGCTCGAGGAACAAGGAGTTCATACAGAGAGGGGAGAAAAGTGTACGAAAGCATCCCGCGCGGGGAACGAAGGCCTCGCCATCGCTCCGGGGACGTCGCCAGAGAGCCTAGGGGTGGGGCTCCTATTCCGTCAACCGGGAGGCCCGGGAACCTGCCGTTCAGGAACTTTGCAGAAAGTGCCTTTCTGTGCTATCATACATAGTCAGATACACAATTATGCCCACACCCAAAAAACATGTTCCTGCGGGAGAACCGGGCCCGGAAAAGGCCGCTCCACCGGCAGCGGATACGGCCGCTCCCCCGGTGCAGAATTCGAACGGAAAACGCATCCTCATTGTGGAGGACGAGCGTCCGCTTGCGCATGCTCTGGAACTCAAATTCCACCATGAGGGCTTCGATACGCACATCTGTCTGGATGGCGAAGAGGCGCTCAAAGAGGCAACCGAAGGAACGTACAACGTCATTCTGCTCGATCTCATCATGCCGCGCATGGATGGCTTCACCTTTCTGCAGGAGATGAAGAGTCGCGGCGTGAAAACACCTACGGTCATTCTCAGCAACCTCGGACAAGACGAAGACCGTGCGCGCGCCCAGGAGCTGGGAGCGGTGGGGTACTACGTGAAATCCAATACGCCGATCATGGAGATCATCAAACAAGTGCAATCCCTTCTCTGACGATGCCTCTTTCTGACACCGATCTCGGCCCCATCCTCGTCCAACAGAATTATCTTTCTGAGGAGGATCTGAAGCGCGTGACGGCGCTGGCCAAGGAGCGGAATCTCCCGCTTCTTTCGATTCTGTTCGAACAGGGGCTTCTCACACAGGATCTGTACGAGGGAGCCATAGCGGAACACTACAAACTTCCCTTCTTCGATCTACAGGCGCACCTGCCCTCGCCGGAAGTCATTGCGAAACTCCCCGAGGAAATTGCACAGGCCTACCACACCGTGGTGGCGGAATTCGCCACCGACCGCGCGACGATCGCGACATCGGAACCGGGACGGGAGAATCTGGAGGAGGTCATGCGGCTCAATCTGGGGCAGAAAGAACCGGTGGTGCCGCCCCAGGAAACCAAAGACAAATCAGGGGAGGGTGCAGAAGCACCTCAGCAGAAAAAGGTCGTGCAGCGCCTGCTCTCCATTGGAAAGAAAGAAGAGAAAGAGACCGCCCCACAACGGTTTGCCGGCACGATCACCTTTGTCTACACCCCCCAGTCGGGCATCGACGCCGCATGCCAGCACTACCGCAAACCTCTCTCCACGCGTTTTCAGTCGATCATCCAGAACGAGAAAAAAGTCGCACCCGAAATTCTGGAAGAGATCATCAATGATGCCATTGAACTCAGAGCCTCGGACGTACACTTCGAGCCGCAGGAGAAAATCGTTGTCGTCCGTTTCCGCATCGATGGCGTGATGCACGAAGCGGGACGCATTCCCAAAGAGCATTACGAGGGCGTGGTGAACCGCATCAAGATTCAGGCGAATATGCGCATCGACGAGCATTACGCGGCGCAAGACGGTGCCATTCGGTACTCCACTCCGCGCAATGCGTTGGATATCCGCGTCTCGATCGTTCCGCTCGTGGAGGGCGAAAAGGTGGTGATGCGTCTTCTCTCCTCCTACGTCCGATCCATCACCCTTCTCGATCTGGGTTTCTCGGTCAAAAATCAGGAGATTATCACCGATGCGGCCCACAAGCCGTTCGGCATGTTGCTCACGACAGGGCCGACAGGATCGGGAAAGTCCACGACCCTCACGGCGCTCCTGAAGATGCGCAACACACCTGATGTGAATATCTCCACCATCGAAGATCCGGTGGAGTACAAGATCCCCGGCGTGAACCACATTCAGGTGAATCCGAAAACCAATCTCACCTTTGCCTCCGGTCTGCGCGCACTCGTGCGCCAGGACCCGGATATCGTCCTCGTCGGAGAAATCCGTGACGGCGAAACGGCAGATATCTCGGTCAATGCCGCACTCACCGGTCACCTGGTGCTCTCCACCCTGCACAGTAACGATGCGGCTACGGCCATTCCGCGTCTGCTCGACATGGGCGTGGAGCCCTTCCTGCTCGCGTCCACGTTGGAGCTGGTGATTGGCCAGCGCCTCGTGCGTCGCGTGTGTCCGCGCTGCCGTCTGAGTGTGAGCGTGCCCATCGAAAAGGCACACACGCTTTTCCCCGGAGCGGACAAGATGATTCCTGGGGGAAAGCCGCTCACTCTCTACCGTGGCAAGGGATGCGAAGCCTGCAGCTCTACGGGGTATCGCGGGCGTATCGGTATCTATGAGCTTCTGGTCATCACACCGAAGATCGAAGAACTCATTCTGCGCCGTGCCTCCAGCTCCGAGCTCAATGAAACCGCAGTGAAGGAGGGCATGCGTCTCATGTTCGAAGACGGTCTCGAGAAAGTGCTGGCCGGCGTGACGACGATTGAAGAACTGCTCCGCGTGGCGGCTCCGCCTGCCATTGTTCTCAACCCGTCGCATGGCCGAGACGAATAACACGCCTGCGGCCCAGCCCGTCACGCCCCCTCCAGCCACTGCGCCGGAGGCTGCTTTGCCTGAGATCACCCCAAAACAGCAGCCGTCGCGCTATGCCGCGCAGCGACAGGAGTTCCGCAAGTTTCTCTCCTCGCTGCAGCACCTGGGCATGGGCAAGCAGCGGATGGTGTTCATTCAGAGTATGTCGCTGATGCTCACGGCCGGCCTTTCGCTGGTGGATGCCTTGAAAACACAACTTCTTGAAACCAGATCCAAGGCAGTGCGCACGCTCATTCAAAATATCATCACCGCAGTCGAATCGGGCTCGCCCCTGTGGAAGGCGATGGATGACCAGTCGTTGTTCTCCCCCTACGAAATCGCGCTCGTCCACATCGGCGAGGAGGGAGGCAACTTGGCGCGCAATATGCAGTACCTCTCGGAGCAACAGGAGAAAGACCATGCTCTCAAACAGAAGGTGAAGATGGCGATGATCTATCCGTCGATCGTCGTGGTCCTTGTCTTCATTCTCATCATGGGGTTGGGACTCTTCGTGCTGCCGAATCTCGTGCAGGTGCTCTACTCGCTGCGGGTGGAGCTTCCGCTCGCCACGCGTGTCGTGATCGCGTTTTCGCAATTCTTTGAGGCGCACGGCGTGCTCGTAACGCCGCTGCTCATCTTTGCGCTCATTAACCTTTTCCTTCTCGGCAAATACACGCGGCTGCGTGTGGCTTCCCAGTGGCTGGTCTTTCATACCCCCGGCATCGGCAGTCTGGCGCGCGAAGCCACCATTGCGCAGTTCGGCGTGATCATGGGCGGGCTTCTGCGCGCAGGTGTTCCGTTGGTGGAGGCCCTGCATTCACTGGTGGAGGTGACGAACATTGTCGTCTATCACAACTTCTACGAGCGCCTGCTCGAACATGTGAATGCCGGCGATTCATTCAGCAAGAGCTTTGCCGCCCTGCCCGAGAGCAGCCATCTCCTCCCTATTTCGGTGCAGCAGCTCATCGTGACCGGCGAACGATCGGGGGCATTGGCCGAGGTGCTCATGAAGATCGCAGACATGTACGACAAGAAAGCCTCTGAGACGGCAGAGAGACTTCCGGTGATCCTGGAGCCACTTCTGCTCATTATCATCGGCGGCATCGTCGCAGGCATCGCATTTGCTATCATAGTCCCTATCTACAAAGTCGTCGGGAACATCGGTAACTGATGTTTTCCCATTCCTTCCCCCCTTCCTCATGTCGCACCGCGGGTTCACTGCAGTCGAAGTACTGCTCACGCTCGGCATCGTCGCAGTCACAGCCGGTATCAGCATGCCGCTCTATCGCACCTACCAACTCCGCAGCGAGTTGGATACTGCCATCGAGCAGGCCAAGCACGCCCTCGAGCGCGCCCAAGTGCTGGCACGGGCAGGGCAGAACGACTCTATGTGGGGCTATGCCACACAGGAGGGCATTCTCTTTCAGGGAGAGGCCTTCGCGATCCGCGAGCCCCAGTCGGATGAGGCGTACATTGTGCCGGCCTCCGTAGAGGTCTTGGGCCTGACGGAGGTGGTCTTTCAGCGTGTAACCGGTGAGCCGTTAGTCGGCGGGGAGATCATCTTTCAGGCAGACAACGGGGAATGGCGCACCATTACAGTGACAGAGGGGGGGTCGGTGGCTTCGAGTGAATTGTTTCCGCCAGAGAGCAGCTCGAGTAGCACCGTGGCCAGTGTGGGTGGGAGCAGTACATCTTCCGATATCAGCAGTACCGGCAGCGTTGGTTCGGGCGGCAGCAGTGCGGGCATGTCCGGAGGGTCCGAAGGCAGCACTGCCTCCGGAGGAGAGACGGGAGGGGGAGATACAGAGAGCTCCAGCAGCGCCGCAACCTGTGATGATGCGTTCACGCTCCTGCCCGATGGCACCATTGAGACAACAGGGACGGTGGATGCCACCGTGAAAGTTCTCGGCTCGCAGGTGAGCGAAGGGGCGGGCGGCCCTGCCGCCAGGATCGTTGTATCGATGAGTACGGATGAGGGTGATACGTGGGTTCCGCTCTTCGACGGACAAACCGTCCGTGGCGGAGAGGAAGATGTCGTCCAGAATCTCCCTTCGGGTACCAAGCTTCTCATCCGGGTCAACGGCCGGCACTCCTGGCTCTTCAACCGGACGTTCCTTTCTAATAATTCCGCGGGGCACATGCTGGCCCTGCGCAACGGGCACCGGCTTCCTGTCGGTTCCTATGACGCCTTCGGCAATCCTGCCGGACTCGCCTCTTTCCTTCGCGCGATCATTGAGGATGGCCGTATCAAGATCCATCCAAAATCCGTCGTCTTCCTCACAGAGCTCGATGCCCTCTGGAAAGGCGCCTCCAAGTTCCAGGATGCCGTCGTGCAGGTGACCTTTGCCGCAAAGCCCGGCAGCTGCGCGCAGGCCACCGATCCAAAAGTGAAGATCGTCTTCGACCGGCTCGAGAATCAGAACGCAGGCGATGTCCGTCCCCGGGTATACGTGGGCGAGCAGGGTATCCTCTTCGCGGAGGATCAGTGGATTCCCCTGTCGGTGGCGGGCGTGACGATGGCCGATTCCTCCCTTGTCGAGAATGTCCCCGGCATGGCTGTAGAACGCCGCAGCGGAGTATTGCGCGTGCTCCTGCATGGATCGCACATCATTCCATCCGGCAAGGAGCTCGTGGATGCACGCATCATCTTCGATCGTGCCGTCGTGACTTCCATCGAGAATGACATGGGGGCCGATACCACCGAAAATCCCACCGACGGCGTCGTGAACGACGGCACGGGCGGGGATGAGGTGACCATTGCGGATGACCGCGGCTCGGTACGGTTCCAGACGCGCGTCACCAGCGCGGATGATGCCATCTTCATTCACTGGGCAATCGGCATGGCCAGTTCCAGCTCCAGTGCCGCTTCGGGGGCCAGTTCCGCAGCGTCGAGTCAGGCCTCTTCCGGATCTGCGCAGTCAGCGAGCAGTGAAGGGCAGACCGGCAGTGAGGGCGAAACCGGCAGCGAAGCGAGTGTCGCACCCGATGCCTGTGCCGCCGCATACACGATGGATGATCGGGGGCGCATGGTGCTCGGCGAGAAGGCCGATGTCTCGTTCACCGTTCTTGGATCCTATGCCACGTACGGTGCCAACGGTCCGATGATTCACGTGCGCCTGAATGCGAGTCTGGACGGAGGTGGCACGTGGCGCGGGCTCTTCAATTTCCGCGATATCATCACGGGCGACACGCAGACCATACGGGATGTTCCTTCGGGATCCGTACTCACCCTCTCGGCTGAGGGGCGTTACTCCTGGCTCTTCAAGCGTGTCGCGCGCATCGAAGATGACGGAGACCGCGTGCGCGTGCTCCGGCCCGGCTCGGTGGTCCCCGGCATCGGCTTGCTCTTGAACCCCATGCGCCTGAAGCCTTTCCTGCGGGAGCGCATTTCCGAAGGCAGAGTGCTCCTCACCGGCCGGCAGGTGCTGGCGCTTGTGGAGCTGCAGACACTGGATGACACGGCAGATTATCAGGATGCCGTGGTGCTGGTCACGATTGCGAAGCCGGTGAGCAGCGGCGGACCCTGTGCACAGGAAGATGCTGCGCTCAGCAGTCAGTCGAGCGTTCCTGCGGGAACGAGCAGTACTTCTTCCACTTCCTCGGTGGCAGGCCCGAGAATCACGATCTGTCACTTCACCAGCGCAGACCGGCTGCATCCAGCCACAATGGAAATCAATGAATCTGCCTGGTCTGCGCACAGCGCGATCGGCGATCGTCTGGGTGCCTGTGAAGCCGACGAGGACGGTGACGGCATTCCGAATGCACAAGACTTCTGCTCCGGCACGTACCTGCCCGAGTCCGTACCGACCGAGTTCATGCTCTTCAACCGGTATGCCCTCACGGGGTCGAGCGGCGTGTTCCGCGAGGGGCCGCGCAAGAGGGTGAGTTCCTTCTCCCTCTCCGATACCCGCGGTTGCAGCTGCGAACAGCTTGTGGCGGTGGCCGAGGGCGAGCGGGATTACTACTTCCCGCACGAGCCTCTGCTCCATCGGGAGCTCAAGAGCCTCTTCCCGTTCTATACGAACGGCGCACGGCAATTCGGTTGCGGGGCGGCGATCCTGCGCATGTCGCGGCCGTAAGTGTTATTCGTCACTTAAGAAAAGCGGTGTCACCCCGAGCACAGTCGAAGGGCGGCACCGCGTTTCTAGAGTTCGTTCCCCGGCGGAGTGTATCCCGAGCGAGTCGAAGGGCTCGGAATGACAAGCTCTCTGCGCTCCTTCAAAGAGCCTTCCCTGTATACTGCAGAACTGTTCCCTTCTCCTCCCGTCCGCGATCCGGCTCGCTGCTGCTCGAAGCCCTGCTGGGCGTAGCCATCTTTGCGATTCTCGCGGGGGCGGTGAGCACGGTACTCTTCGTGGGGCAGGAAGGTGCACTCAAGAGCGGAGACAGGATACGTGCGGTCTTTCTCGCTTCCGAGGCGCTGGCTGCCGCTCGCACAATGCGGGATGCCTCTTTCGATCAGCTCGTGGATGGGAAGCATGGGGTCTGTATCGGAGCAGCCGGAACATGGGAATTCTGCGGCCAGGAGAATGTGGCTGCAGATGGTTTCCGTACGACGCTCACTGTGCAGACGCTTGCCGAGAGTCACGTGCGCCTCTCTGCAGAGACGCGTTGGCAGGGGGGTGCCATAGGTTCCGGATCGGTTCTGATTGCCGAAGAGCTGACAGACTGGCGTGTGGTGAAGCCGATTGGCGACTGGGCGACCGTGCACGAGGAGGGCGGTTTCACCATCGAGGGCCAGCCGCTCTTCTCCGCGATCGCGCTCAACGATGGTGCCGCTTTCGTCGCCAGTGCGTACGGAGAGGGCGGTAAGGGGCTGCATGTCTTCTCGTACGCGGAGGGCGGCGATCCCCTGCCCATTGCGGCCGGATTCGATTTGGGTGTTGCCGCTTACGCGGTGCTGGTGGATGGGGATGTGCTGTATGTTGCGACCGCAGACACTTCTGCAGAAGTGCAGATCTTCGATGTGTCCGCACCGGCGGAATTCTCTATGACCAAGCGGCTCGCGACGATCAATGTGCCCGGAGACGGACGAGCACGGTCTCTCGCGTTCTTCAATAACACACTCTTCGTGGGTGCGACCGAGGACATTATAGAAGCCGAACTCTACGCATTCGATGTGGCGGATGCGGGGGATCCGGCTCTTCTGGATATTCTGGATGACACCGCCTCGTACTTCGGGCTTAGCCTGCACGAAGGGTTCGCCTATGTTGCGAGCTCTATGGATTCCATGGAACTGCGGGTCATCGACGTCTTCGATCCCGCCGATCTCTCCGTTGCAGTTGGCGAGGGGTACAACCTCACGGATGTGCAGGATGGGCTCGCCATGGCGACCGTCAACAGCGACGTGCTCATCGGCAGGCGCAGTGGAGAGGCCATTGAGGAACTCGTGCTTCTCGATGTGAGCAGTGGAGCGGTTCCTTCCCCGCCACCCGGTCCGTGGTATCAGGAAATGGGCGGGAGCGTTCCCGCTCTCACCGTGGAGCCGGGAGGACGCTACGCGTTCATCGCCACCGATAACATCGCCGCGCAATTGCAGGTGGCGGACCTGCAGGCCTTTCGTGCGGGTCAGTTCCCCATCATCTCCTCCGCGCTCACCTCGACCGGCGGAGGGCGGGCAGTCGCCTACGATGCACAGCGTGACCGCGTGCTCCTCGCCACGGATCGCGGAATTCTCCTCTACCGTCCCGGTACATGATGCAATTGCGCTCCCGATCCGGCTACGTTTTCCTCTTGAGCATTATCATGGTGGGTGCCATCGCTGTGGCGACACTGGGATCCCTGCTCATGATCGGCGTCGGTTCCCTGCAGATCGGCGGAACCGTGCAGCAGTCGGAACAGGCGCGCTCGCTCGCTCAGACCTGTGCGGAACGCGCACTCCGGTCTTTGTGGGAAGATGGCGCCTATATCGGCTCCGAGGAATTCACCTTTGCAGAGGGGACCTGCGCGATCTGGCGCGTGGGGGGGTCGGGGAATGAGAATCGTTCCCTCTGTACTGAGGGCAATGTGGGGTCGACCGTACGGCGTTACGAGATCCTGCTCCAGCGTGTCCTCCCCTCCATTCAGGTCTATGCCTGGCGCGAGGTGGAGCAATTCACTGCCTGTGCTTTCGAATGATGCATTTCTCCCCTCAGCGCCGGCCGGGTACCACGCTCGTGGAGCTTCTGCTCTTCCTCGCCTTTTTCGCCGTGGTGGGGGGGACTGTTGTTTCCATTCTCTTCGCAACGAGCGACCAGCGTGCGCGCCAGCAGACCATCGTATCTGTGGAGCGTACGGGACTCCAGATTCTCCAGAGCCTGCGTTGGCGCATCGAGCATGCCGAGCGCATTTTCGATCCCGCGAACGGGGCGACTGGGGCGATCCTCGCGCTGCAAATGGCATCAGAATCGGACCATCCTCTCATTGTGGGCCTCGAGGACGGTGCCTTGGTTCTGGTGCTGCGCGATACCAAGAAGACACTCACGACGGAGGGCATGACTATTACACATTTCACGGTCCGCAATACCTCCCCCGCCAGCACACATCCGAGCGTTTTGATCTCATTCGACCTCACTCAGTCGTATCCGCTCCCTTCTGCTGCCGTTCCCGAGTACACCCGGAATTTCGAGATGCTCGTCTCGCTCCTTCCCAAAGACCACACAGTGGGTGACGACTGCGGCTGTGCAGCGCCATCATGCCAGGGGGCCATCTATCAGTGGGAGATCTGTTCCGGGACCAGCTGTTCCGCAGCGCCGATCACTCTGCCGTGTCCTGCGCTGTAGCGATTGCAGACTCTTTTTTTTGACCGTCAATGCAATCGTCTCGTGCGGAGAGAAAAATTGTTACACTGTTGCGGAGCATTCAGAGTGGAGTGCTCCTCCTCTTCTTTTCTATCTCTTCCCCATTTTCTTCTATGAAACTTCGCCTCTCCCGAGCAGGGTTCACGCTCATTGAGCTCCTCCTCGTCATTGGGATCATCGCGATCCTCGCTTCCATCGTCATCGTGGCCATCAACCCCACCAAGCAGATGGGTGATGCACGCAACGCACAGCGCCGCAGCGATGTGAACACCGTTCTGAACGCGGTTTATCAGTACGCCATTGATAACAACGGCACCATGCCGGGCTGTCTGGCATCGGGTACCGGAGGAAATATCTGCGTGAAGGGCTCTTCCTGCACGGGTGTGACAGGTGGCTGCGACCTCGATTCACTCACCACGTCGTACATCGTGGATCTGCCCACAGATCCTTCTGGCGCAACGGGCAATGACACGAACTATGATGTTGCCATCACCAGCGGACGCGTAACGGTCTCGGCTCCCGAAGCCGAGCAGAGTCAGACCATCAGCGTGACACGCTAAGGAGGAAGTCAGACTGTCCACTCGACCCCGCATCTACTCTTTCAGGAAAGGGTGCGGGGTTTTCGTTTGGAATGCGATAATTTGCGGGTGAATCGACCATTGTGAGTATTATATAAATATGGTATAATCACTATTCAGATACACAACTATGCAGGCTCCCCTTGCTCCGCCCCGGCCGGACCCTCCGCGCACATCTGCACGTGGTGAAACGCAGCGGCGCACAGGATTCGGCATGTCCATCTTCTGGCGCACCATGCGCCAGTTCGCGCTCCTTGCCACCTTCTCGGTCGTGCTCTTCTCGGGTGCGACGGCAATCGCCGCACGGCCGCTGCCGGCATTCCTGGGCTCGCTCTTTCTCCTGCTCGGAGTGCTGGTCTTCACGCTCGCGGTGGCGCTGGCGTACTTTCTCGCACGCGGGCTGACAGGCCCCATCGTCTCGCTCAGCCGCCGCGTGGCGCGCCTGGGGCCGGATCACTGGTCCTATCAGCCTGCAGAGAACACCACCGACGAAGTCGGCACGCTCGAAGCCGTGGTGGCGGATATGGCGCATCGTCTGGAGCGAGGCTATCTCTATCTGCAGGGTGAGGTGGAGAAGCGTACGGCGGAGCTCAAAGAGCAGTACCTCAAAGACCGGACGATCCTCTCATCCATCCACCACGGAGTGATCGTCACCGATCCTCAGGGAAGGGTGATCGATGCCAATCCCGCAGCCGTGCAGATGATGGGGCAGAGTCGGCTCGAAGAAATCCACGGGCGTTCTGTTGTTGAGGTTCTTCGTCTCTCTCATCACCACCAGTTCCTCCCAGAGCAGGAACACCCTGTGATGCACTGTCTGAAGTCCCGCACCGAAGTCCGCCCGCACCCGCAGGAGCAGAGCAGCCTGGAGCGCCCCGATCACTCGCGCATTCCGGTCATGCTCATCGCCAGCCCCCTCCTCTCTGAAGATCAACTGCTCGGGGTGGTCGTGGTGTTCCACGACGTGACCGAGGAACGCAAACTGGACTACATGAAGTCCGAATTCATCTCTCTGGCTTCCCACCAGCTCCGTACACCCCTCTCGACGATCTCATGGTACGTGGAGCTTTTGCAGACGGATGACCGTGACAAGCTTACCGAGACGCAGAAGGCCTATGTGGACGAAATGCACGTCGCCGGCCAGCGTATGGCGCGCCTGATCGATGCCCTGTTGCATGTGTCCAGGCTGGAGGGCGGCGGGATCACGCCAATGAAGCAGAATGTCGATCTCGTCGCGTTGATCCGGGATGTAGCTGAAGACGAACGAGCGCTCGCGAAGGATCGCAAAATCAGCATGGAGCTTCGGCTGCCGTCCGGTCTGACCCTGGTCACGGATCCCACGCTGGTGCAGATCATTCTGCACAACATCATCAGCAACGCGGTGAAGTACTCCGAGGCGGGGGACTCCATCGGCATTTCCCTCTCGCAGACCGAGGAGACCGTGGCGGTCACGGTGCAGGATACGGGTGTGGGCATCCCTGAGAAGGAGCAGCGCTACCTCTTCACGCGTCTCTTCCGGGCTTCCAATGCGACGAAGGTGGATACGACGGGCAGCGGGCTCGGCCTCTACATTTCCCGCATGCTCGCAGAGCAGCTCAAAGGCAGAATTTCGTTCCTCAGTACCGAGGGGAAGGGAACGTCATTCATGCTGGAGCTGCCGTTGGAGAATCCAAAGAAGCCGGATGCCCCCTCGGCCGAGGGTTCCTGAGGCACGGTCATGAGCCCGGGGAGGACTTCCCCAAGGCTCATGATGATAGTTGGTCCCGCTCTTCTGTACGCCGGGTTCTGTTCCCCGCGTTATGGAACGCGGGGCGATGATCATCTCTCTGGGACCCCGGTTACCCGGTGGCCTCGACCGCGGCCCGCAGATGCGGGACGGGTACTGTGCGGAGGAGTCGTCGGTACAGCGGAACCACTGCGTGATCCAGCGACCCAAACCCTCCTTGCTCCACCTAGAGTTTGCCAACCCCGTTTGCACGGGGCCTCGGTGCTCCGAGGCGTTTCACCCCCTTGCGGGATCGTCTCTGTGGCACTGGTCCGTGCCCGCCTTTACCGAATATATGACGGGCAGGTGGGCGTTACCCACTAGGCGTTCCAATGGAGCCCGGACGTTCCTCTCAGGCTCCGCCCCTTACGGGGCTTCGCCGGAGCGATCATCCAAAGAGCAGGAAGTCTTATTCTCGTCTTTGATTGCCTTTGAGACAAGGACTCCGTAGGATTTTCTTTGTCTGATCTTTTTATAATATTTGTGGCGAAGGCGGGCTTTGCCCGCCTGGAGCCACTCCACTTAGGGAAAAGAGAGTTCATGAGAGAAAAACCGTAGGTTTGTCTCTCATGCCTAGGCCGCTTTAGCTCAGTGGTAGAGCAACTCACTTGTAATGAGTAGGTCCGGGGTTCAAATCCCCGAAGCGGCTCCATCCGGCTCCATCCCTTTATCCCGCATGCGCATGTCTCCGCTATCGGGCTGTTGGTGATCAGCGAAATAGCCTGCTGCCGCCTGGACCGCTCTGTCATGTGTCCCAGTCACCTGTCCCATCGCATCACACGCATCGAGTACGGTCTCTTTATTGGACCAGAGCCCCAGAAGCGCCACGCGCATCTCGCGCGCAGGATCCCTTTTGCCTGCGGCAAATTCCACGCCGCCGATCTGCCTGCCCCTGACCTCTTTCACGCCGAGCAATTTCTGCCGTATCGCACGGGCGTCAGTCCCCTCCGGCGTTTCGATGACACTCACGACAGACGCTCTCTTTGCCGGTTCCACCGGATTGGTGAAACCGATCTCCTCCAGACCCGCCTCCAGAGCGCGCTGGTTGATGGCATGTTGGTTGAACATGTGCGGCAGATTGCCGTTGGCGCGATCCATGGTCATCTGCAGCGCTTTTCCCAGCGCATAGATATTCTGCACGCCCGGGGTCGCATGGTAGATGCCCTCGTTCCAATAGCGCATGTTGGATTCGAGATCGAGGTACAGGCTGCCGGGAGGGCATCCCTGCCGTCTCCGTTCCTGAATGCGTTCCATGGCAAGAGGCGAGACCGTAAACGGAGCCGTTCCCGGAGGGGCATTCACTCCTTTCTGGGAGCATGCGGAGACATACGCCGCCTGCCACGCGTCGGCACACACCGGCGCTCCGCCCAGAGCACACACTGCATCCACGCACAGCATGACACGGTAGCGGGTTGCGATGGTGCCCAATCGGACGAGGTCTGCGCGCGGGATCTCTGTGCCCGCCGAGGTTTCGATCTGCGCGACAAACGCAGCCGAGATGCCCGCCTCTCCGTATCGGGCAATCGTTTCTTCAAAGCGATTGGGATCCACGGTCTGTCCGAATTCCGTGTTCATCTCGATGATTTCTTTGGGATATCGCCTGCTGATCATGTCGCCGATGCGCCCACTGAAGAAGCCCGAATTCACGTACAGCGCCCTGTCTCCGGGATGCACGAAATTCATCACGCCTGCCTCGTTGCCCCCCGTTCCGGAGCAGGTCAGTGCCCCCGTGTGCTTATTCTCGGTGCCCATCAATACACGGAGCAGTTGCTGCACCTGGTGGCATTCTTCCAAAAAATCCGGGTGCGTATGATTGAGTGTTTGCCGCGCCACCGCTCCCCGCACGTCCGGATGGATGCCGCTTGGTCCTGGTGTCAGCTGCAGAGTATCGGGCGTTTTCCGTCTGTGACTCATAGAAGAAGCGAGAAGCCCAAGTGGTGGAGAGTGGGCCAGTGTCTGTTCTTCCTCTGGGGGAGTCAAGGAATCGCGAGCTTTTAGCCCACACTGCGCATCCTCCCGTAGTACACTTCCACACCAGTGAAACGTTCTGAGCTCCTCTTAGGCCTCCTTCGACTCCCCGTCGATGCTCTGGCGGTCATGGCGGCGCTGTTGCTCGCCTACCGGCTGCGCGAGGCGCAGATGGATCTCATTCCCGGCGTGCAGCTTCTGGAGCCGGCAACCACGCTTCCCGCGCTCCCCTTCTACGCAGACACATTCGTGGCGCCGAGTGTGGGTGCGTTCCTCCTGCTCTCGGCGGTATTGGGTCTCTATGCGTTACGCTCGACCAAGAGCGCCTGGCGCGAAATGGGGAATGTCATGATTGCCTCGCTGCTCTGGCTCGTGGCAGTGGTCGCATGGTTCTTCTTCGTCGAGAAGCAGCTTTTCTACTCCCGCATTCTTCTCTTTCACGCCGTCTTCTTTCTGGTGGCATTCAGCATCACCGGACGGACGACGCTCGTTCTGCTCCAGCGTTCCCTGCTCCGGCTTGGCATCGGCGTGCGCACCGTCGTGTCGGTGGGCAGGCATTCCATCACTGCTCTCGCACGCCACACACTCGAGCATGACGCGCACTATCGGTACGTCGGGCACCTGGAGGATCTTGCCGGCCTTCGCCGTCTCTCATATGAGCCCGTGATCGATCTCGTATTGCAGACGGATCCCAATCCGGACAGCGAAGAGACCGTGACGCTCATCGATTTCTGCCGCAGCCATCACATCGGCTACGGGTTCTTCCCTCCTGTATTCTCTGATGTTCCGCACCAACTCAGAATCGAACGGCTGGGCATGCTGCCTATGATGCGCTTTCAGCCGACGCCTCTCGATGGCTGGGGACGCGTGGTGAAGCGGGCAGGAGATATCGTCGCGAGCGCCGCACTCCTGATCGTCCTCTCCCCCCTTCTGTTATTCCTTGCACTGGGCATTCTGCTCGATAGCGGATGGCCGGTGTTCTTCGTTTCGCCGCGCGTGGGTGACTTTGGCCGTCGCCGGATTCCAATGCTCAAGTTTCGCTCCATGGTGTGTGATGCCGAAGCGCAGAAACAAGAGCTCGTGCACCTGAGCCATCGCAGCGACGGTCCGCTCTTCAAGATCAAGTGCGATCCCCGCGTGACCCGCTTCGGGCATTTTTTGCGTCGCTGGTCGTTCGATGAATTGCCACAGCTCCTCAATGTGCTGATGGGGCAGATGTCCCTCGTGGGTCCGCGTCCGCACCTGCCAGAAGAGGTGGATCGGTACACGCACATTCAGCGGCGCGTCTTCGCCGTGCGTCCGGGCATGACGGGGCTCTCACAGGTGACGGGCCGCAGCTCCCTCCCCTTCGACGAAGAGGTGAGGCATGATCTGCAGTACGTGGAAGAGTGGTCACCGCTCCTGGATTTGTGGATTATGTGGCGGACGATTTTTACGGTGCTAAAGAGGGATGGGGCGGAGTGAGGCAGCTGGTTAGCCTGTTCGCTTGTTAGTTGGTTAGGTTTTTCTATATAAGCCAACAAGCTAACCAGCGAAGAAGCTAGAACAGCCCCATCTGCGGCTCGCCCGCCTTTGGCGCATCTTGTTCCGCGTTGCCGAATCGGCGTAAGTACGCCATCGCCCGCTTGCCGTAGGATTTGGTCTTGAGCCGGTCGTCAGTGACGAGCACCTCGCCCTGGAACGTGCGGTGACGGCAGAACGTCCGCAGTAAGCGGAACAGCCGGTGTTCCAGCCGCGGGAGGAAATAGTCCTCAAACGCATTCGGATAGTGCGCGGCGCGGCGCGAGAGCACGGTGTGCGATGGATGATCGAAGGGGAGTGAGGCGATGATCAGGCGGTCCACGATTTCGGCAGGCAATTCAACATCCTCGTATCCCCACGGCGTTAAGAGCCACAGGGCCGGAGCAGGTGCGGCCAGAAACTCCGCCGTCATCCGCTCCAGTCCCCCGCTCAAATTCTGGCAGATCATTTCTACCCCCTTCTTTTCCAGTTCTGCCGTGTACTCCACGTATTTCTCTTCAATGATGCGCCGACTGCCGACGAGCACGACGGATTTTCCGGGCGGGGGGTTTCTCAAAAGATCATCGAGCGCCAGATCTGTGCGGATGGAAAGCGGGAGGGTAAAGGGCGGAAACGGTGTTGCGGCGGGCAGATCGGTGGCAGGAAGAATCTCACGCAGCGTCGCACTGCTTCCCGGCGGAATCGTGAGGATCGTCGGGTGTGCCTCGTACAGGAGTGACGAGAGCAGCGGACCGATACGTTCCGGCACGGATTGAACCGATTGGCTGCCTCCCTGACGCTGCTCGATCCATGCGATGCGGCGTGCGAGGAGTTCGGGGGTGAGGATACGATCCAGATCCATGAGGTCGCGGCGCGGTAATTCCGGCAGGGTTTCATCCGAGATGAATGGGACGATTCTCTCTCTGAGCACACGCGCCTCTTTGGTCTCGAGATCCTGACTCGTCAGGTAGCGCACGTCCTGAAACGCACGCACGCGCTCGATCCACAGCTGGAGGAGATCCAGAAACCCCGTGAGATCCGCCCTGCCCTCTGCGGCGGCACGCAGGTGATCCAGCACCGCCTGCCACTTGAATGCCCTGGTGGCAGTATCTTCGAGCATGGAGACGTCGGTGATGAGGATGCGGGTATTTGGCGAGAGGGCGCGATGTCCGGGGTGCTCAGGATTCGCAAGGATCGAAAGAAACTGCTGGTGATCAATGAGGACGACCGAAGGCGTATTCTGGAATTGCCGGTGGTAGGTTTCTGATTGATTGGTGCAAGCGAGCTTGCCGTACCACACGGCGCGCTCCTCACCGTGCACGGGCAGGTCACGGTGGGCAGCAGGACGGTACCAGCGCACCTTCACGGCGAGCGTCGCCTCGTCGGAGGTGAAGGATGGCTGCAGGAGCAGGGCCTCGGCCGCATCGGGATCCAGAAGCAGAGCGGCGGGCATGAGCACGCGTGATTCCCCTTCAGGCAGAGTGAGCCCGCGCACGCTCGCTTCCAGGTTTTTCACGATGATCCACGTGGGGTCTTTGGCAGCGAGGGCGGTATCGACGATGCGTTGCAACGTCTGAGGTGCGAGGGAATCTTCGATGAGCGTGACGCCAGATTTTTGGCTCTCCGGCAGGCTCACGCGGTCACCGGCGGCCTGCTTCTTTCCGCGCGTTGGCCGCGTGCCCGAGAGCATCCACTTGGGTCGTTTGGCTGCAGGCACCGTCGGCAGCACTTCGGCCAGACGCCGGTACCCCGGGGAGCTTAAGGAAAAAACTTCAAAGAGCGCGCGCAATTCATCCGGCGGGAGTTCCTGCAGGCGTTCCCAGCACTTTCCCAGAAGTTCTACGGTGGCGTGCACGTCTCCGAGCGCCCGGTGTACGGGGTCATGGCGGAGTTTTAGAACCGCACTCACATAGCCAAGCGAGTAGCTGCTGAGCTCGGGAAACACCAGTGATGCGAGCATGGAAGTATCGATCCACGCCCGTTCCGAGAGGTCGATGCCCTCCCCTTTCAACATGCGGATATCGAAGCCCACGTTCTGTCCGACGATCAGTGTGTCTGCGCCGATTTTGGATTCGATCGTGGCCCGCACCTGCTCGAACGACGGTTTGCCCGTGAGCATCTGCGGCGTGATGTGCGTGAGCACCTGCACGGTGGGCGGAACATCCTCGGGAATGGAAATGAGCGTCTCAAATTCCTCAGCCACTTTTCCATTCTCCATGCGTACCGATGCAAATTCGATCACGCGGTTCGCGCGGGGCACGAAGCCCGTTGTTTCGGTATCGAGGACGACGAAGGGCAATGAAGGAAGGTGCACATCCCGATACTAGAGCGGGGAGCCCTCTGCTGCCAGCAATCAACCCTGTGCCACTTCTTCTGTCGGCTCTTTGTCCGAAGCTTCGGCAGGAGCAGCTTCCTCCTGGGGAGCTTCTGCAGGAGCGGACCCTGCGAGTGCTCCTTCTCCTTTGAGCTCGGCCAGTTTTGCTTTGAAGGCCGGCAATTCCTCGTAGTTGTACATATCGAGTTCGTAGCCTGTGAGCTCGGTGGCCAGGCGGATGTTCTGCCCCTTCTTGCCGATGGCCATGGGGCGCTGTGCCTCTTCCACGAATACGGCTGCGCGTTTCTTGATCCGGCGACCGGCATCATCGACACGTTCCTGATCGTTGACGATGATCACGGCCGAGATGGAGGCCGGTTGCAGGGCAGTCGAGATCAGTCTGATCGGATCATCCGACCACTCGATCATGTCCACCCGCTCGCCGTTGATCTCTTCCATCACCGCCTGAATGCGCACGCCTTTCTGACCCACGCAGGCCCCGATGGGATCGATGCGCGGATCGCTGCTCGAGACGGCGACCTTGCTGCGGAAGCCCGCATCCCGCGCGATAGCCCTGATGGTGACATCACCGTTACGGACCTCGGGGATTTCGAGCTCGAGCAGTTTGCGTACCAGCCCCGCATGCGTGCGCGAGATTCTGAGCTGCGGCCCCTTGCCGGTGAGCTCCACTTTATCCAGGTACACGCGAATGCGCTTGCCGGTGTAGTAGTGCTCGCCCGGAATCTGCTCCCTCCACGGCAGGCTGACAGCCATACCCTCGATTTCCAGTGTCACCCAGTTGGGCTCCACTTTGGTCACGGTTGCGGTGAGGAGCTCATTCTCACGATCCTTAAACATCTCGTACAGACTCTGCTTCTCGGCTTCCTGCAATTTCTGCAGGATCACCTGCTTGGCGGCCTGTGCGGCGATGCGCCCGTAGCCGACAGGCGTCACGTCGATGGTGATTTCGTCGCCCACGTCAGCATCAGGTTTCACCTTGCGGGCATCTTTCACGCTGACTTCGAAGTTCTCGTTCTCCACGCCTTCCACCACCTCTTTCACCAGGAGGATCGTCGGCTGGTCTTTGCCTTCCTCCAGATCCACGCGGATTTCCTGTTCCTTGTTGCCGTAATCCTTGCGGTAGGCGGTTGCGATGGCCTGCTTCACAGCTTCCAACACCTGTTCCGGGCTCACGCTTTTCTCGGCACAGATCTGATTGATGGCTGCGATGAATGATGCGCGCATGGAGGATGGGGGAAAGCAGGAGCACCCCTTCGTGGGTGCGCTGCGGGAAATCACCGTTCCGCTATAACGGAACAGTGTGGATCTACCATCAGGATACATAAACATCATACTGCTGTTTAGGGCTTGGTGCAAGCTGCTACCATGGCGATATGGGTACCGTACTCGTGGCTGGCGTTCTGAGCGCCGTTGCCAGCGGCGTTGCAGCCGTTCTGGCCGATCGCCTCCTTTCGGAGCGCATTGCCATTTTCGGATCTTTCGTCGGGCTGGAACGCTCTTTCAATCCCGGTGTGGCCTTTGGTCTCACCTTCGTTCCGTGGCTTCAGATGGGGCTCATTCTGGTCGCGCTCCTTGCCGTCGCAAGCATGGTGCGCACATCGCAGGGACGCCTGCAGCAGGCGGCATTCGGGCTCATTCTTGGCGGTGGTATCGCCAACCTCATCGACCGCCTTCGCGACGGC
This sequence comes from Candidatus Peribacter riflensis, assembly GCA_001430755.1. Taxonomy (GTDB): domain Bacteria; phylum Patescibacteriota; class Gracilibacteria; order Peribacterales; family Peribacteraceae; genus Peribacter; species Peribacter riflensis. The sequence goes on from CP013062.1 coordinate 1,116,632, forward strand.
TTTGTCACCGATTATTTTCAAGTCGGAACATTCCCCATTTTCAATGTGGCGGACAGTTTTATTACCATTGGGGTATTGATGTTGATGATGGAGCTTGTTCTGAAGAAGAGGAAGTAGGAACAATGAATGACGAAGGAGGCGAAGAGATAACCCACGTTTTATTCCCTATTCTTTATTCATAATTCATACTTCAATTACCTTCATAAACCGCTTCCACTTCCCATCCCTTCGAGGTTACACTGTCGCTCTCATGGATATCCGTTACCGCGTGCGCGGCGGAAACCCCCTCCGCGGCGATATCACCATCAGCGGCTCCAAGAACGCGGCGCTCCCTCTCATTGCGGCGTCGGTGCTCGCCAGTGGCGAGACCGTGCTCCACAACGTGCCCCGGCTGCGCGACATCACGGTGATGCTGCGGATTTTAGAATTCCTCGGCGCCGAGACTTCGTTTCAGGGCAACACCGTTCGCATTCGCACCCACAAGCTCCAGAACCGGCGTATTCCCGTCGAACTGGTTTCGAAACTCCGCGGTTCGATTGTCCTCTTAGGTCCCCTGCTCGCACGGTTCGGAACAGTGGAGATGGCATATCCGGGAGGATGCGTACTCGGCAAGCGGCCGGTGTACGCACACATCGCCGCGCTGGGACAATTGGGGGCGAAAGATCGCAGCACGGATGAGGTTCTGCACCTCGAAGGAGAGCTCAAGCCCGGCCGCGTGATCCTGCCGGAGTTCTCGGTGACTGCGACGGAAAACGCGGTGATGGCGGCGGCGTTGGTCGACGGAGAAATACGCATCGATCTCGCCGCAGCGGAACCGCACGTGCAGGAGGTGGAGAAAATCGTGGCGTCTATGGGGGCGCAGGTACAGGGAATCGGCACGCACGCCGTCCTGATCCGGGGCAGGAAAAATTTGCAGTCCCCCACGCACACGGTCATTCCCGATTATCTGGAGGCAGGGGCGTTCATCATTGCCGCCCTCGTCACGAAGGGCAAAGTGCGGCTGCACGGGGCGGATCCCGAACATCTCATTTCTTTTCTGAGTGTGCTGAAGCGCATGGGCGGGATCGTGCGCGTCGAGGGGGATGTGCTCTTCGTCGACGGGGAGCTCTCGATGCTGCAAGCGCAGGAGGTGCGCACGAATATTTTTCCGGGGTTCCCCACCGATCTGCAGGCCACGATGGGCGTGGCGATGACGCAGGCCAAAGGAGTCAGCCGGATCTTCGAGCGTCTGTTCGAGGGACGGATGGCCTACTTGTACGAGCTGGAGAAGATGGGTGCCCACATTGAGATCCTCAATGCGCACGAGGCGCTGATCATCGGTCCGACGGAGTTGCGTGGCCGCGTCGTTTCGAGTAACGACATTCGTGCCGGTGCAGCGATGGTGCTGGCCAGCCTGTGCGCTCGCGGAGAGACCATGGTGACGGATGTGCGCTACATCGAGCGCGGCTATGACCGTTTCGACGAGAAGCTTAAATCTCTGGGAGCGGATATCGAGAAAATCTCCGTCGAGGAGCGCAAGGAAGAAGAGGGAGAGACGGCTGCGCCCCGCCCCGCCCCGTTGACGGTCGCCGGGTGATCTGCGAGTGTGCAGGTGATGCGTGCGTGGCTGCAACAGCGGAAACTGACACTCGGCTTGTTGCTCGTCGTGGCGGTGACGGCAGTCGTGTATGTGCCGACGATCCGGAACGATTTTGTCGATTACGATGACCAGCCGCTCATCGTTGAAAATGCGGCGGTCCAGGAGCTCTCGACGCGCACCCTCTCGTTCATCTTCTCGACGTTCGATCCGGAGCTCTACGTTCCCTTCACCCTGCTCACGTACCAGATCGAGGGGCAACTCTTCGGCATCCGCCCGGGCGTGGTGCATGCGACCAATCTGCTGCTGCACCTTCTGAATATTCTTCTGGTGAGCTGGGTAGTCTTTCGCCTGACAGGCAGGGCGTGGGTGACGGCTGGGGTGACCGCACTCTTCGCGCTCCACCCGCTCAACGCAGAGGCGGTCCTCTGGGCGTCGGCCCGCAAAGATCTGCTCTCTGCGTTCTTCTTTCTCGCCTCCTTCGGTTCCTATCTTGTCTATCGCCGCAACGGGCGCTGGCTGACGTACGGAGCAAGTCTGCTGCTGTTCCTCTGCGGCCTCTTCTCCAAGGTTTCAGTTGCGCCTCTGCCCTTTATCCTCCTGCTCTCCGATTGGCTGGAGCGCGATTCTTTACGCGCGCGCTGGAAAGAGAAAATTCCCTTCTTTGTTCTTGGCGCGCTCTTCGTGATCATCGCGATCGTAGGGAAGACCGAGATCCTGGGAGCCTCTGACCTGCTCACGAATGTTCTCTTGGGCATGAAGAGTACGGCGTTCGTTCTCTGGCAGCTCTTGGTGCCCGTTCATTTTTCCATTCTCTACCCGCAACAACCTCTGCGTGAGGCTGATCCGTGGCTGTTTGTGGCTTCTGCCGCCGTGGTGATTGCGCTGCTGGGAGCAGCTGCGCTCTCTGCGCGCAGGCAGCGTGTGCTCGCCTTTGGGATCGGGTTTTTTCTATTGCTCCTGCTGCCGAGCTTCACCAATTTCTTCAGAAACGGCTCACTCTTCTTCTCATCAGATCGCTATGCGTACCTTCCCATGCTCGGTATGCTCGTGCCCCTCTTCGTCGCGCTCGATGGCGTGCTGAAGGGGCGCGATCGCCTGCGCTGGGTGGCGACTGCCGGCGTGATCGGTGTTGTGCTCGGTCTCGCCGCCGTTGCGCGTGCTCAGGTTCCGGTGTGGCAATCGACTGAATCACTCTTCCGGCATGTCGTCTCGCTCTATCCGCGTTCTGCTCTCGCTTACGTCAATCTGGGCGTCGTACGCACGCGTGTCGGCGACAGTGAAGGGGCATTCGAGGAGTTCCGCACGGCATCCGAAATCGATCCGGAATATGTGTTTCCGCTCCTCAATACCGCCCGCCTTCTACGTGATCGGGGCGAGATCGCGCGTGCAGAGCTGGTGTTTCGCGCCACCGTGCAGATGGTTTCTCGCAAGGAAACAGTGATCAATGTGGATCTGCTTCCGTTCTTTGAGCTGGCGCAGCTACTCGCATTAAAGGGGCAGAGCCGGGAGGCTCTGCAGGTGCTGGAACTGGCGGCCCGGCTCGGCCCCCGCATTGCCGCGGCTCACTATTACCTGGGCGTCGCCTACAGTGACCGGGGGCGCAAAGACGATGCACTCCGCACGTTGGAGCTGTCACGGTCCCTGCAGCCGAACAACGCCGATATGCAGTACCGCCTCGCGGGAATCTATGCGGAACAGGGGAGGCTGGAAGAGGCGGAAAAAGCGCTCAGGCGGGTTCTCTGGCTGAATCCATCGCATGCAAAGGCGGCGGAACACCTGCAGAATATCCGGTTCCTTCTGGGCAGGTAGAGATCGCGCCCTCTGTCTTGGCGTCCCGCGTTCCTTCCAGTACCATGGCTCCGCTTTATGGTGACAATCAGTTCTTCGGGCGGCCTCACACTGCAGTGCCTTTTCGGAAAAATGCCGCTCACAGTCTTTGCTGCAGCGCAGGCCAAGCCCGGACCAGAGGGGACGATGACACTCTTCGCCAACCCCGATGAACAGCCGCCCGAGTGTACCATCAGCTGGCCGGGCGAGTACGACTTCAACGGCATCTTCATCCGTGGCATCGGGCACAAGGAGGGCCGCCAGGTTTCGTACGTGGCGGAAGCGGATGGCGTGCGCGTGCTTTTCTGCTCCTCTCCTCTCCACTCCTTGAGCGATGCCGAGTTGGAATGGGTGGGCGACATCGACGTGCTGGTGTTGCCGGTGGATGACGTGAAGATCGTGCAGCACCTGCTCGATGTGGTGGACCCCCGCGTGTTCATCCCACTGGTGCACAAAGATGACAAGGCGTTCCAGGAGGTCTTGAAGATCTGCGGCGCCGTGGGCAAAGAGGCGATGGATGAGTTCAAATCAAAGGGCTCGTTGCCTGCAGAAGGCAGAGAGGTGGTGATTTTGAACGCGAAGAAGTAGGGCTAGGAATAGGGTTAGGGTTAGGGGAAGACGGTTCTCGTATTTTGCGTGCAGCACAGTACAATGGCGGCACGGTCCCATAGTTCCCGCCTTCGCTCCTTGTGGAGCTACGGCGGGCAGGCAATGGATCCTTCCACTATTCGATCCACCTCGCTCCTGTAGTTCAACGGATAGAACAATCGCGTCCTAAGCGATGGATGCAGGTTCAATTCCTGCCGGGAGCACCACAGAAATATACAGGTTCGACCTGCCCGGCGAAGCCCGAAGGGCGAAGTCGGGTTCCCGCCGGGGTCACCATCGTACAGTCGTATAATGAAGGCGAAGGCGGGAGCGATGGATGCAGGTTTCCGCCTACGCTCCTCGTTCCTCTGGGAGCTTCCTCTTCCGCTAAGGCTTCGGAGGACCAGTCGGCGGACAGGCAATTCCTGCCGGGAGCACCACGACCTCTAGTTCAGAACACTCTTGAGTTCCATTTTCATCTTCTCCGCCGCCTTCCCGGCGGCCTCCCTCCAGTCTTTGCCCTTCGAGGCGAAGATGATGCCCCGCGAGGAATTCACGATGGCTCCGTTGCCATTCACGAATCCGGCTTTAATGTCCGCAGCCGTGCCGCCCTGCGCGCCGTAGCCGGGGATGAGCAGGATGGCGTGCGAGAGGAGGGATCGTAAATATTTGAGCTCCTCCGGATAGGTGGCGCCCACCACCGCGCCCACGCAGGAGTATCCCGATTCTTTGCCGAGGAAAGAGAGCCCCCAGCCATCCACCAGTTGTGCCATGTGTTCGTGCACCGTTTCATCGCCCACCGTCAGATCCTGCAGCTCACCGGAGCTGGGGTTACTCGTCTTCACGAGGACGAAGATGCCTTTGTCATTCTTGTTGCAGCGCTCGATGAACGGTTTGATGCCGTCTGAGCCCAGGTACGGCGAGATGGTGAGTGCATCAATTGGGGAATCTTTCGAAAGGTAGGCATCTGCGTAGGCATCGCAGGTGCTGCCGATGTCATTCCTCTTTCCATCTGCGATGACCAAAAGCCCCTGGAGTTTTGCGTAAGCGCAGGTCTCGAAGAAGGCGCGCATCCCCTCCCAGCCCAGCGCCTCGTAGTAGGCCATCTGCGGTTTCACACAGGCGGCGATGTCTTTCACCGCGTCGATGATGCCCGTGGAGAAATCCAGGAGCCCCTTGGCGTCTTTGGCGATTCCTTCCGGCAGCTTATCCAAGGCGGGATCGAGCCCCACGCAGACGGGGGATTTCTTCTGAGTGGCGTCTGTGAGTACATCAGCGAAATGCATCGCTGAGATGATAGAGGGAACTGGGGAACTAGGGAACTAGGCTGAACGATTCAGTGATTCGGTTGAATATACAAAGCCTGAAAGCATTTTCCCGACACCATCAATTAATGACTTTGCGCGCAAGGTTTGTTGCTGTGTTGCGAGACCAACAGAGATTGCCATGTCCAGAAAAGCACAGACCTCTGCGCACTCACCTCGGGCAATAATGTACTTATGCTGTTTATCAGCTGGGGAAATCCGACAAAATCCCTCTGCGAAATTGGCGAGAATACTTGTGGCAGCTCTCCGCAGTTGAGAAGTCATGGCGTACCGTTCTTCCGGGGGAAACATTCGTGTAATTGCATAAATCTCCGTTACAAGTTCCAGTCCAGTCTGCCAGAGTCGTGTGTGGTGCCAGTCTTGCATAAGTCATTGAGAAGCCGCTTTCCTATGTCCGATTTCCCTCATTCTCCAGTTCCCTAGTTCCCGATTTCCCTAGTCTTCGATCGTCTGCCTGTACTGAAGAGCCTCCGCCACGTGCACAATCTCAATTTCCTGTACATCCGCCAGATCCGCGATCGTTCGTGCGACCTTGATGGCACGGTGGTACCCGCGGGCGGAAAGGCCCATCCGGTCCACCGCCTGTGACAGAAGCCTCTGCGCGTCCTCTTTGAGCGGGCAGAGGGCGTCGATCTCTTTCACGCCCATTTCTTTGTTGGTGCGGATCGTATGGGCTTCGAATCGTTTTGCCTGACGCGCGCGTGCCCCCATCACCCGCTTGAGAACGGCAGCGGTGGTGTCGCCGTTCATCCGGGCCGGGCGCTGCAGGTCTTCGATGGGCACGGGCTGTACGTTCACGGTGAGATCGATGCGGTCTAAGAGCGGCGCCGAAATGCGACGGTGAATACGCTCGGCGTTTCCTGCTGTGAAGCGGGGCGGATTCATGGCGGCGACCATGGTGAAGTCTGCCGGAAAAGTGACGGAGCCCTGTGCGCGCGTGATGGTGATGCGGCGGTCCTCCAGCGGTTGCCGGAGTACTTCCAATACTTGCGCCGGAAACTCCGCGAGTTCATCCAGAAAGAGCACGCCGCGGTGGGCCAGACTGATTTCGCCGGGGCCGGGGATTTGTCCTCCTCCGACGATACTGACCCCGCTCGCGGTGTGATGCACCACCCGAAACGGGCGGCTTTGGATGAGGGGCACCTCCGGCGGGAGCAGATTGGCTACAGAGTAAATGCGCGTGACCTCGATAGCTTCTTCCTGCGACAGGGGAGGCAGGATTCCGCGGAATGCCCGTGCGAGCAGTGTCTTGCCTGCGCCGGGTGCGCCCGAGAGGAGCACATTGTGCCCGCCCGCCGCGGCGATCTCGAGGGCGCGCTTGGCATGCTCCTGCCCGCGGATGTCGGAGAAGTCTACAATTTCAGGATCGGTGTGCGCGGCGCTGGAGGCCGGTGCCGCGATAGGATCAGGAGCCCGCTCCCCTTTCAAAATGGCAATCACATCGCTGATATTGTCTGCTGCAATCACCTCAAGGCCCGGAATGAGCGCTGCCTCCGATCCGTTGACCGCCGGAACCACGAGCCGTTTGATCCCCAGTGTACGACACGCGATGGCAGCCGGAAGAATGCCGGTGATGTGCCGCAGGCTCCCGTCTAAGGCGAGCTCACCCAGGAATGCCGTCTGTTCCAGAACATCCTCGGGCAGCGTGATGGATCCGTTGACGAGCAAGACTCCGAGGGCGATTGCCAGGTCATAGCGCGGGCCGGCCTTGCGCAGATTCGCGGGCGCCAGATTCACGGTGATCGTGAGTCCGGTCGAGAAGTGGTACCCCCCGGCGCGCAAAGCGTGCCTCACACGCTGTTTACTTTCCTGCACAGACATATCCCCGAGGCCCACGATGAAGATCTTGCCCTCGCCTGGGGTGGAACCCACCTCTACGGTGATGCGCTCGCTTTGAAGTCCGATGGTGGCGAAAGAGGTCAGTTTCGTGAGCATGGAGATGAGGAAAAGCTCTAGAGGTGTACTATAGTCCACCCATCATGTCGAGTGGAAAAGATGGACGAACGTACACCCTTCAAACATAATCGCATACCTTCCTCTACCTCTCTCCCCTCCGGGGATAGACCGAGTGAGGGGGGCAAGGCCATTCCATGAAAACACGATCAACCATTGGCAGAGAGGGTGAAGAAATCGCAGTACGTTACTTTGTGTCGATCGGGTATGACATCCGCGGACGCAACGTGCGTATCGGCCGGGATGAGATCGACATCCTCGCGCATGATCCCGTCGATGATGTGTTGGTCTTCGCCGAGGTGAAGACCCGCTCAAATGACTCCAAAGATTTTCCGCCCGAACTGGGAATCGATTGGCGCAAGAAACAGTGTCTCATCCACGCCGCCCGCATGTGGGTGAACCGGTATCACTACGATCGCGGGTACCGGATGGATCTGGTTTGTGTGGTGAATGGGAGGGTGATGAATCACCTCAAAGAACTCGATTGGGAATGACGTGTAGAATGCAGGGTGGCCTTTCCCCCTTCTCCCTATGATCAACGTCAAAGCCTTCGCCCTCACCTGCGGCATCTTCTGGGCCGTGGGCGTCGTGCTCTTTGCCGCCCTCGCCGCCAAGACCGGCATGGCCTCCTCCTTCGTCGGGCTCCTCTCTGAAATCTATCTGGGCTACGGCCCCACTCTTCGAGGTATGCTCTTCGGTATTGTGTGGGGTTTTTTGGATGGTCTCGTCTGCGGTGCGGTCTTCGCGTGGCTCTATAATACAATCGCCGGGTAGACGTTTTGGCATAGCAATAAGGCTCGTGGAATGGGGGAAATAGATGCCCGAAAATGACATGCTGTTCATGCAAGGAATTCTATGAATGGCTTGTGGAAGCCAAAAACTCTGGTGTATTGATGTTGCAGAGATGTCAAGTACGCTGTGCTCGTACTATGCCGTACGCACAAGAGACAGAAGAGTTCCACATCTTTTTGGCGGCCAGGCGCCCCGAGCTCCTCAATGGCCGGGGTCCGAGAGCAGATTTGGAGCACAATTGTCGTGTGCTGCACTCTTCCTCCCATGCCTCCGAAGAGATCCATTGGGATAAGGATGTTGCGCCCTGCAGGGCTCATTGCGATGAACTGATGTGCCCGTACCGTGAACGCTGCCTTGCCCTTATGCAAAGCGGCGAAAGGCTCTCATCGCACTTGCCTCAACAATAAACCGGGGTAGAATGCTTCTGACATCACCGCTCTATCCAGAGAGATGCCGAGGGAACTGGCCCGCTACAAGGCATCCCCCAACCACCCCTAAGGGGAACGGTGGGACCTCCAGCCCCGTCAGGGGGAAGATAGCTCACCAAGCTCACACTTCCTCTCGTACGGGGAGGTGGCCTTCCATTATCCCTACGCCCTAACCCTAACCCTAACCCTAACCCTAACCCTAACCCTACCCCCTATCCCTACCCCCTATCCCATGTCCCACCTCTTCACCTCCGAGTCCGTGACCTCCGGCCATCCGGACAAGCTCTGCGATCAGATCTCCGACGCGGTGCTCGACTACGCGCTCAGCAAAGATCCTTCGTCCCATGTGGCGTGCGAGTGTCTGGCCACGACCGGCCTCGTGGTGGTCGCGGGCGAGATCAAGACTTCGATCTACATTCCGATTGCCGATATCGCGCGCAAGACCATCGAGGAAATCGGTTACGACGATGCCTCATTCGGCTTCGACCACAGGGCATGCGCCGTGGTGGTGAGCGTGGGTGAGCAGAGCGCTGATATCCAACTGGGAGTCGATACCGATAAGAACAAGGACAAGGAGCAGGGTGCCGGCGATCAGGGACTGATGTTCGGGTTTGCCTGTGACGAGACTCCGGAACTCATGCCGCTCCCCATCTCGCTTGCGCACCGTCTCACAAAAAAGCTCGAAGAGGTCCGTAAGTCGAAGCTCATCCCCTACCTCCGCCCGGACGGCAAGAGCCAGGTCACCGTGCAGTACGGCGATGACGGCAAGCCCCAGCGACTGCAGTGCGTGGTGATCTCGACCCAGCATGCAGAGAGCGCTCTGCACGAGCAGATCGAGGCGGATATCACGAAGCACGTGATCGAGCCGGTGTGCGGCAAGTATCTGGATAAAGATTCCATCCTGCACATCAACCCGACCGGACGCTTCGTGGTCGGAGGCCCCCCGGGGGACTGCGGCCTCACCGGACGCAAGATCATCGTCGATACCTACGGCGGCTACGGCCGGCACGGCGGAGGCGCCTTCTCGGGCAAGGATCCCAGCAAGGTGGACCGCTCTGCGGCGTACGCGGCCCGCTGGGTGGCCAAGCACATTGTGAAGGCAGGTCTGGCCCACAAGTGCGAGGTGCAGGTGGCCTATGCCATCGGCGTCGCACGTCCGGTTTCCATCCGTGTCGATACCTTCGGCACCGGTACCTATGATGATCGCGTGCTCGAGAAGGCCGTCGAGCAGGTCTTCGATTTGCGTCCCGCCTCCATCATCCGCGATCTGGATCTCTTGAAGCCCATCTACCGCAAGCTTGCTGCCTACGGTCACATGGGTCGCGAAGATCTCAAAGTGAAGTGGGAAGAGACCCCGCGCATCACGGATCTTCTGAAGGCTGTGAGTGAGGCGACCGGCGCATCGCACGCCCATACCACCAAGGCCGGAGCCATGGTTCGCTGATATTTTCTTTTCCTTCTTCTCCCATGAATACTCATCCTCATCTTGGCGTTGACGAGCTTACGGCGCCAGAAGTGGTACGGGCATTTGTGCTTCTTCAGCAGGCAAAGAAGCCCGAAGAGGTCATTCATGATCTGAGGGGTGAAGCGGCACAGCTACTCGACCCCGAAACATTCCCGCGCGACGTGCAGCGGCGGTATCAAGAATTGCCCAGAACGCTGAAACCGAAAGAGAACTGAAGTGGGGGTGAAGCGGGATGCGCTATCATCGTCTGGTGAGTACTCTTCCAAAGATCATTTTTCTCCACGGCAACAGCGGAGAGGGGGTGGGCCATTACTGGTTTCCGTACGCCGCGCGTGAATTCCAGAAGCTCGGTCTAGAGGTCGTTGCAAAGGATTTTCCCGATGCGCATCTGGCGCGCAAAAGTATCTGGCTCCCTTTTCTCGAGCAGGAGTGCGGCGCGGATGAGAACTCCATTCTGATCGGGCACAGTTCCGGCGCTATCGCGGCCATGCGCTTTGCGGAGCAGCAGGAGATTTTCGGGTCCGTGCTTGTGGGTGCCTACTACACTGATACGGGAGTGGAGAATGAGCGCCTGAGCGGGTACTTCGATGATCCGTGGGATTGGAAAGCGATCAAAGAGAATCAGCGCTGGATCATTCAGTTCGCTTCCACCGATGATCCCTTTTTCTCCATCGAAGAGCCGAGACTGGTGGCGAAAAACCTCAGCGCCGACTATCACGAATATACGAACCGGGGACACTTCTTTGAGAAAGAGTTTCCGGAATTAGTGAAAGCAGTGAAGCAAAAAGTTTCAGCCGCGTAGCCGGTAGAGCTTCAAAGCTTTTCGTCGCTCCATACAGTCGGGGAGGACGGAGGCGACTGTGTACCAGAACGCGCGTGAATGATTGTGATGCAGAATGTGGGCGAGCTCATGAATGATCACGTAGGTACATAGCTGCTCCGGCACGAACAGGAGCGCCGTATTCAGCGTGATGCGGCCATTCGGCGCGCAACTGCCGAAACGACTCAGCATGTGGCGCGTCTGCACGCGCGTGATGCGTGCGCCGAACGTTGCTGCATTGATCGTGCGCACCCGCTCTTCCATCGCTTCACGTTCCGACATACTGAGAAGGCGCCAGAGATACGCATGGAATGTTTTCTCCCCGGTCGTCTGTGCACGCGCGATATTCCAACCATTTTCCGTCCTCGTGGCAGACGTCCTCTCCCCTTTCATCACGGAAAATATCCAGCGTGTGCCGTCGGCAAGCGCGATGGAAAAATGTCCCTCCGCGCGCAGGAGTAAGCGGAAGGGGTCAATTGTACGGGAGGCCTGGTGATGCGCACAGCGGCGCACCATGCGCCTGAGAAGGGATGTGACGTGACGCTGCTCCTCCGCTTCACTCAGGCGGCCGGCCAGTCGGATGAGCACACCATCATCTTTGAATGATGCGCTGGAGGTGCGGTTATTTGTTCGCTCAATGGAGTAATTGAAGCAGTGCATGTGAAAGTTATCCTCAGGGATGAAGGAAGAATAATGAATTATGAATTAAGGCAACCATATCAAAGCCAATCTTTATTCTTAATTCTTCATTCATAATTCTTCAATTTTTGTTCCCGGATAGTAGTACTGCAGAATCTGCTCTGCGTTCTTGCCCTCCTTCGCCTGTGCCTTGGCTCCGCAGCCCGACATTCCCACTCCATGCCCGGCCATGGGCAGGCCTTTGCACCACGGATCGGGCTTGCTTGCGAAGATGTCTTCGAACGGAAAATTCGTCCAGCCGTTTTCGGCGGGCGTGCGCGTGCGGCCGTCATCCGATGAGAAGTAGGGGGTCTTCACGATCTGTCCGTCTTTGGTGAGCACCTGTCCGAGCGTGGAACGCACGGCGCGTGCCCACCGGACATTGTCACGCTCGAAGGCGATGCCTTCGTCGGCCTGAAAGCGGGCGGGGGAATCGTCGCCGTCATACGGCATGCCGGGGAACTTGCGGTGCTCGCTATCCAGATAGAACGCGGCGTAGCTGCGTGCGGCGATAGCGAAGGCGCGTTGCTTCTCGTAGGGCTCGGTATCGGGCTCTTCCGAAAGTCCTGCGAGGTAGTCTTCGATTGGAAGCTCATTGATGAGTGTCGCTTTTCCTTCCACTGCGCTGCAGGTGATTGCTCCCCGATAGAGGCGCTTGAGATATACAAGGTCATAGGCGCTGCAGGCAGTGGCTCCATTTTCACGCGTCGAAAGACGGATGCGGATGAGAGGGGAAGCTACAGAGGGAACAGAAGAAACAAAGGAAGTGGAGGATCGGGCGGAGCGTTGGGCGCCGGGCGTGGGGATATTGACGTTGTCGGATGGACTGAAGGTCATGCTCACAGGCTCGCCCGAAGGCGAGCGCGTGCGACGGCCGTCGGCATTGAGCAGGAAGGTGACGGGTCCGATATCGACCGAGTAGACCCCCGGTTCAGTGGGGGCCTGAAAGCGCAGGCGGAGCGTTTCGACTTCGCCTTCGTGCAGCATGCGCGGTAGGAGGAGCTCCTGCCGCACGCGCAGGTTCTCATCACCCAGTTGCTGCCAGATGCCGATGCGATTGGAGCTGCGGGTCACCGATGCGATCCGTGAGCGGCGCTGGACTACGGTTCCGCCAGCGCGGAAGAGCAGCGACACTTGCACTTGTCCGCCCGGCCGAACGGCGAGCTTGGTATCGGTGAGCGGCGTGAGCGTCGGCTCTGCCGGACGCAGGTTCAGCGATTGCAGACGCGTGGAACGGCGATCATTGGTGCGGTCCGTGTAGTTCTTGCCAATGGGCGGAGGAAAGCTCACGCGGGCCGAGACAGTGCCGCTCGCCACGTGCTGACGGACCTGCTCCAGCACTCCTGCGAGAAAATATCCGGGGCAGGCGGTGTGCACGATATCGCGATGACCCACGATCACCTCTTTCGATTCTCCGTGGAAGGTGATGGAGCGCCGCGGATCCAGCCCGTAGCGGACGGCGAGGTCTTTCAAAAGCCACTGCAGGCTCAGGATCTGGATCTGGCTTGGCTCCTCCAATTCAAAATTACCCAGGAGCGCGATGCCGAGGGTTCCCACATTGGCGCAGTAGGCGTGACCGCCCACCACATTCGCGCCGCCCGCGCGCCCTTCGTAGATCGTGCCATCCTCATCGATCAGGTAGTGGTAGCCGATGTCTCCCCAGCCGAGCGAGCCCGCATGGTACTGGTAGAGCGCACGCACGCGTTCCAGAGGGCTGCGGGGGTCATCACGGATGATCATGGCCGTGTGGTGCACCACGAGCAGGCGCACGTTGTAAGAGTACGACTGCGGCCATCGAAGCTTCTCTCCTTTCGTATTCTCTCTGACCGTACGCTCCACTTTGAACTCCTGCGGGTAGAGTCGCTGCGCCTCCTGACACTGCTTCACGCGCTCGGCAATGCCGTTGCCCTCATCGGCAGGAACCTGCTGTTCGGCGGACTTCGGTTCCTCCGTCGTGGAGAGGAGCAGCGCGTCATCTGCCCCCCACTCCTCCCGTGTGAGAACGGTGGGGGCGGCGAAAACGGGTTCTGCCCACCCGGCACCTGCGAGAGAGCCGAGGACCAGAGCGATGGCGAAATTCCTTCGCATTGCGTGGAGTATAGCGGATCGGGATTCGGGAATAGGGATTCGGACCTCGGAAAATATTGCATGAGAGCAGTTCGCAAAACAGTTACCGCCCTATGTCCGGATTCCCATTTCCGATTCCCTCAGCAACAGGGCCTGATAGGCATCCACCATGCGATCGAGCGAGAAGCGCTCCCGTGCGGCGCATTTACCCCGGTGTGCGATGGTCTGGCGGAGCGTCGGATTCTGCATTTTCTCCAGGGCATCGCGCAGAGCCGGCACGGAACCGGCGGGCACGATGAGGGCTTCTTCTCCCTGCTTTAAGTATCCCGTCGTGCCGCAGGCATCGGTCAGGATCACTGGCGTGCCCGTCCACAGGGCTTCCATGGGCGCGAGCGGGCAGGGATCATGCAGACGCGAGGGGAGCACAAAGACATCAAGCGACTGGTAGAACGCCCCTATCCCCGCAGCGGATGGAGGCAGAAACCGGATGCGTTCCCCATTCGCGTTGATCTCTGCGGCGAGTGCACGGAGCTTCGCCTCATCTCTGCCGTGTGCACCCGTCGCCATAATGTCGAGCGTCACACCCGGCAGGTCACGCATTGCCTGAAGCAGCAGATCCACTCCCTTGTCGTGCGAGAGGCGCGCGACCGTGCCCACATGCAGCGTCGTCCGTTCAGGCCGCGTCTCATTCCCTTCGCCTTGAAGATGCTGCGGATCGATGCCGTTGCCGATCACCGCGATGCGCTCGGGGGCGAAGTGTAGTTGTTCCACGTAAATCTGTCGGCTCAATTCCGACACCGTCACGATGGTGGCCCCCGCACTCGCACGCCGAAGTGCCGGCAGCCAGGGATTTTTGATCAGCCACCGGCCGACGCGGTCATGCTCCACCCACAGCACGCGGATTCCTCGTTGGAGTGCAAATGGAGTGAAGAGGAGTTTTTCGGTCATGCTCAGCATGACGATGGCATCGAGTGGGCCGAACTCCTGTATGGCCGCTTCAAGGCGTCGCTGCATCGATTTCCTTCGCCAGAGAAAGCTCACGGCGCCCCACTTGGTGACGGGGGGTGGACCGATTTCCAGTTCCGCAGCGAGGATGCCCTCATCCCAACAGAGCTTGAGGAGGGTTGCACAGCTGCCGAGGAAGGCGACCCCGTGGCGCCGGGCGGCAAGTCCACTCAGAAGCGCCAGGGTTTGTACTTCGGCGCCGCCGTAGGCACTTTCGAGAGGAAATCGCGTGAACAGGATTCTCATCGACGGGATGAAGAATTAAGAATGAGGAATTAAGAATCAAGAATAAAAATATTCAAAGAAGCCACATTAGTATGATCCATAATTCTTTATTCTTCATTCTTACTTCTTCGTTTCTTTCCACTCCTCCAGTAGCCTGAGGATCTTTTCCGTCACGAAGCGCTCGGGATAGGCGGTCGAGATGGCGACATCTGCCCCCGCAGCACGTGCCTCCTGTTCCAGTGCGTCGCCCGTAGAAGCCGTAATGAGCGCGATGCGGGCGGAGGGATGACGCTTGCGCAGCATCGAAATGAGCGGAATTCCTCCGGCTTCGGGCATGCGGAAATCGATGAACGCGCCCACGATACCCGGTGTCTTCGCGATCAGCTCCTCACCTTCTTTCGTCGAATGCGCCACGACCACTTCCGCCGGAAAACGGCTCTTCTTCAGAAGTGCGCGCAAATAGTGCTGCTTGCCCGGGGTGTCATCGGCGATGAGAAATCGGGCGGTGCCCTGCGCCGGAACTGAAGGTGACTGGTGCAGGGGGGTATCCATCAATCGACGAGGTCACGCAGCACCGCGCACGTCTCGCCTACCGACTGGCGTGAGGTGTCGATCACGCGGTCATACACTGCTTTGGCGCGTGTCTTGCCCAGGTACACCGATGTGAGATCTTTGGGGAACGACTCCTGCACGGTATCGAGCATTTCTGCGGCCGGGCAGGTGATCACCACGCTGTAGCCCTCCTTCAGCGCCTCTTTGGCGCACTCACAGGCGACGAGCAGTGCGAAGAACGCACCCATGCCGATCACGTCGTCGGGATCCTGCGTTTGATCCAGATCTTCGAGCGCCAGGTGGCGCCAGTCAGGATGATCGGCGAGGAATTTATCCACGATCACGCCGCGCGAGATCTCGGTGCCGCCAGAGAGGAGTAAGACCATGAGGTTCTATTTGGATATCAGAACATAGTACCACAAATTGAGGATTTTTGAAACGGTCAAGCGAGCCCTGACTGAAGCCAAGAGTTTGAAGAGGCAGGTGGTACTCCCCTCCCGGCGGGAGGGGACCAAGGGGAGGGGGTGAGTTTCGGTGTTATGCTGATCCGCTATGTTGCGGAACTTTCTTCACTGCACCGACACGCCGAAAATTCTCTTTGCCCGCCACCTTCGCGGGAGCCAGACGCCTGGCGAACAGATCCTCTGGCAAAAGTTACGTGCAAAGAGATTCCATGGGCTTAAGTTTCGTCGCCAGGTTCCCGTTGGTCCCTTTGTGGTCGATTTTTTGTGTCTTGGGAAAAGATTGATCATTGAGGTTGATGGCGACTCGCATTTCCAGCCAGGCATTCAACAGAAAGACAGAAAGAGAGAGGACTTTCTTCGGGAGCAAGGATTTACAGTGCTCCGTTTTAAGAACGGCTTTGTTGTTGAGGATTGTGATTTGGTGCTCACAAATATCGGAGAGAAACTTGGGCTCTACCAGGAATAAATCCCCTCTCCCTAGCCCTCCCCCGTCTGGGGAGGGGAGGCCTGCTGCCGAGAGTATGCCATTCCGCATATCACTTCATGCAGTTATTTCCGTGTCAGGCTTGTTCCTCCGGTGCGCAGTTGAGGAGCCGGTAGAGCCGCTGGCGCGTCTGCGGGTTCTGTTCCAACCCCCGCGCAGTGGCACGGAGGATGCGCTTGTAAGTTTCTGGGTACTGCCCGCGCCACTGTGCGATCTGTTCCGCAGGAATATCCGTCGTCACCACAGTTTCCTGTGGGCGCAGGGATTCCTGTGCCGGTCCGGCTGCCTGTGACTGTTCTTCCTTGAGCTGCCGCTGCGCCGCTTTCACCTGCCGGATGGCGGCGGACATCATCGCGCGGCGGTCACTATCCGATGGCGGCAGTGCTTCAGGCATCAAGGTGGGGGGCGTTCATCCAATCTTCTCCTGCCCCCCCATGTACGGCCGCAGGGCTTCCGGAATCGTGATGCTCCCATCCTCATTCTGATTCATTTCCAGAAGCGGGATCAAAATACGCGGTGAAGCGATGCAAGTGTTATTGAGCGTGTGGACGAAGAGCTTTTTTCCTTCGCCCGTCTCGTACTTGATGTTGAGCCGCCGCGCCTGAAAGTCGCCAAGGTACGAGCAGGAATGCGTCTCGCCGTAGCCTTCTCTGCTTGGCATCCAGGTCTCGATGTCCTGCATGTACACCTTGCCCTTACCCATGTCGCCCGTGCAGATATCGAGCACGCGGTAGGGCAGGTTCAGGAGTTGCAGCACTTCCTCCGCATTCGTGCGGATCTCTTCGAAGAGTGCGAGCGCTATGTCCACGTTCGCCGGGCACAGCACCACCTGCTCCACCTTGTCGAACTGGTGGATGCGGTACAGACCCTTCGTATCCTTGCCGTATGTTCCCGATTCCCGGCGGAAACAGGGTGAGAATCCCGCGTACCGCTTGGGCAGGTCATTCTCTTTCAGTACTTCATCCTTGTGATAACTGCACACCGAGACCTCGGACGTGCCGATCATGTAAAAGTCATCCGGAGAGATCTTCTCGCCACGTTTCTCTTGTGCGCCCACGGCGTACGTCTGTTCCTCTGCCCCCGGAAAGAACCCCGTGCCCATGAGGCAATCCCAGTTGGCCATGTACGGTGGCGTGAAGTGGATCCAGCCCTTCTTGCCCAGGTGATCCAAGGCGAGCTGCAGGACCGCGCGGTGCAGCCGCGCCCCATCGCCTTTGAGAAAGTAGCTCCGCGCCCCGGCCAATTTGACGCCACGCGGGATATCGATGATATCCAGTGCTTCACCGAGCGCGACGTGATCCTTGGGCTCTTTCACTTTCAGAAGCTTCTTCGGGTCCGCCTGCCCTGAGCCTGTCGAAGGGCCCCACTTCTTCACTTCCACATTTCCTTGCTCATCTTTGCCCACCGGCACGCGCGGGTGCGGCAGAGACGGGAGCACGAGCTGGAGTTTCATCCATGTTTCCTCGGTCTGCTGCAGTTCGTTCAAACGGTGCTTCAGCTCCTCCGAGAGCTCTTTCATTTCTTTGAGGGACGTTTCCTTCTCCTTTCCCTTCAGCCCCGGGATGCGTTTGCTCGCCGAATTCTGACGCGCGCGCATCTCGTCCGTCATCTTCTGCAGTGCCCTGCGGAGTTCATCGAGTTTCAAAAATTCCTTCACCGAAATCCTGATGCCCTTCTTATCGGCGGCATCCTGGTACACATCGGGGCGGGCGCGAAGGTCAACGAGATCGATCATGAGCCATCAGTGTAGCAAATATCGGCTGAAAGAGGCGGCTATCATCATACTTCGTTCTCGAAGTGTCGCTGCAAGCTCTCAAAGGCCTGCTGCACGATGGGGCTGGGGCCCTCCCCATTCTGGCCTGGGCTACTCAACTGTCTCAAGAGAAGCTGCATGGCGGAGTGCTTGAAATCGAACCGCGCACCTTCGATTGCGACGCCGATGTACTCGTGTTCCGGCCCACGCGTGACGGCGGTAACGATGTGCTGATCGCCGTGCAGCGCTTCCGGGAGCGGGAATCGTTCGCCGTTGATGCGCAGGTAGTGATGTGCGGAATTTTCCATGGAAGGCGAATCTACCCTGCGGTAAGCGCCTGTCAAGGCATGGAAGGGGAGGCGGGCCAGAGAAAAACCATGCGGAAAAAGAGGGCCTTACAGGGGGGAGCCTCTGGAAAAGGATGGGTCATCGGGTACACTACCCTGACATGTCTGAGCATAAACCCTTCCGTCTTGTGGCGCCCTTCAAGCCGACCGGTGACCAGCCGGGTGCCATCGCGAAGCTGACTGAGAACCTCAAGAAAGGCGAGCGGCACCAGACTCTGCTCGGTGCCACGGGTACCGGAAAGACCTTCACGATGGCGAATGTCATTACCGAGTTGCAGCGTCCCACCCTGGTGCTCGCGCACAACAAGACCCTGGCAGCGCAGCTCTGCAGCGAGTTCCGGGAGTTTTTCCCCGACAATGCCATCAGCTACTTCGTCTCGTACTACGACTACTACCAGCCGGAGGCGTACCTGCCCGCGACCGATACGTACATCGAGAAGGATGCCAGCATCAACGAAGAGATCGAGAAGTTCCGCCACGCGGCGACCATGAATCTGCTCACGCGCAAAGACGTGCTCATCGTCGCTTCGGTTTCGTGCATTTACGGTCTCGGTAATGTGAAGGATTACGAGGCTCTCGCCATTCATCTCGATAAGGGCCAGCCCATCCAGCGCGACACTCTCCTCCGCCGCCTCACCGACATTCAGTACCGCAGGAGCGGCATCGAGTTCAAGCAGGGCATGTTCCACGTGCTCGGCGATACGGTCGAGATCTTCCCCCCCGGCGGCGATACGGCGATCCGGCTCGAGCTCCCGTTCGACGAGATCGATTCCATCGAAGAGGTCGACAGCTTCACGGGGGAGCTCATTAAGAAGCTCGATGAGGTGACAGTCTTCCCTGCCGCGCACAACGTGACGACCAAAGAGAAGATCGACCGCGCCGCCGCGGCCATACTCGAAGACATGAAGATTCAGGAGAAGAAATTTCTTGAGGCAAAGGAGTTCGCCAAAGCCGAGCGCATCCGCACGCGCACCGAGTACGACGTGGAGATGCTCAAAGAGACGGGGTACTGCACCGGCATCGAGAACTACGTCCGTTATCTGGAGGAGAAGACCCCCGGCACGCCGCCCTCGACCCTGCTCGATTACTTTCCCAAGGATTTTCTGCTCATCGTGGATGAATCGCACATCACGATTCCGCAGATCGGCGGAATGCACGAGGGCAATTTCAGCCGCAAGCAGACGCTGGTGGATTTTGGCTTCCGGCTCCCGAGTGCCCATGACAATCGTCCGCTGAAGTTCGATGAGTTTGAGG
This sequence comes from Candidatus Peribacter riflensis, assembly GCA_001430755.1. GTDB lineage: Bacteria > Patescibacteriota > Gracilibacteria > Peribacterales > Peribacteraceae > Peribacter > Peribacter riflensis. Next base: position 1,136,238 of record CP013062.1, read on the forward strand.
CGCACGTGGGACAGGCGCTCTACGTTTCGGCCACGCCCGGAAAATACGAGTTCAAAAATACGCCCAAGCAGGGTCTTGTTGAGCAGATCATCCGCCCGACGGGTCTCCTGGATCCCCCGGTGACCGTGAAACCCAGCAAGCACCAGATCGATGATGTGATGGCCGAGATCCAGCAAACTCTCAAGCGCAAAGAGCGGGTGCTCCTCACGACGCTCACCAAGAAGATGTCTGAGGATCTGACGCAGTTTTTGCAGGATGCCGATCTCAAAGTGCGCTACCTCCACAGCGACATCGAAACTCTGGAGCGCATCGAGATTCTGCGGCAGCTGCGCACCGGCGAGATCGATGTGCTGGTGGGCATCAACCTGCTCCGTGAGGGGCTGGATCTGCCCGAGGTGAGCTTCATCGGCATTCTCGACGCCGACAAGCAGGGGTTCCTGCGTTCGCGTGATGCATTGATCCAGACCATCGGCCGCTGCGCCCGAAACGTCCACGGTCATGTCACGCTCTATGCTGACAGGATGACGGATGCCATGAAGCAGGCCATCGACGAAACGAGCCGGCGTCGTGCGATTCAGGAGGCGTACAACGTGAAGCACGGCATCACTCCAAAGACGATCGAAAAGGCGGTGAAGGATATTGCCGAGGCTCATTCGAAAGCCGCTCTGAAGCATCCGCATCGCGATCATGCCAAGATTCCCAAAGATGAGAAGAAGCGTTTTCTCGAGGAGCTCGCAGCGCAGATGGAGATCGCTTCGGCGAATTTGGAATTTGAAAAAGCTGCTGATTTAAGAGATGAGATCGATCTGCTCAAGAAAGAGCTATAAACAGACAACGGTCATTCCTCACATGCGCTATCTCATTCAGGAAGCGTGCTTGCGTTCCAGAACACGGTGCCGTTCCGCACGCCGTCTATCTGCCCTGCGGAGAACTTTCTTGCATCGCTGAGCAACATCGCCCTGGATCAGAGCGCAGTACGCGTTGATCACCAAGCCGCCCGCCGCGAGGGTCAGGAGTTTTCCGTTGCCGGTTTCAGCCGCACCCAGGGAGAATCCCAGGCACTGGGCACCGGCATAGAGGTGCAGTGTCCCCGTGAGGAGGGCTCCCTGCATTCTCTGGCGGCAGGCACTGACGATGCCCTTTCCCGCATCCAAGGTTGGTTGCACTGAGAACAAGGGAGATCTGCGCGCAAGGTACGGAATGCCGGTAATCTCCCAGAGAGGATTTTTGGTCTGTCCGTTGGTGGGCAGGAGGTAGTCCTCAAAAAAATCCGTGCCGCTCCATTGTTTCCATCCACTCATAAGATGATAATAAACTCAAAATTATATATGTCAATTATGGTTCTGAACCTTCTATCCTGCCAATTGGGGAAGTAGAGAGATGATTTCCAAAATACCGATACATAACACACAGGGCTTTTGGAAAAGATCGGTCGGTACATTGACAAAATTATAATAGAACGTACAATCCATCTCTATGGCTCACACCCCCACTCGTTTGCTCACCGGAACTCTCTCGGTCGTTACGCTCTTGTCTTCGTTGCTTCTTGCAATCCCGGCACAGGCTTCTTCTGCCAATTACCGCTACGACTGGGACATCGAATGGCTGCAGCAGACGAACGGCGGATTTGTGAGCGAGTACTTCTACGACCCCACCCTTTTCTACTACACGCTCCCGTCGCGCGCGAAGAGCTTCGCGCTCCACTCCTTTCATCGTCAGAATTACTACAAGACCTACCACACATTCCCTCCCCCGGTTGATTATCAGCGGGAACCCACGCCGCGGGAACTGACCGCATGCGGCAACTACACCTTCTCGCGCTACGATCGCGTGCCGCCGTTCGGGTACGAGTGTCAGCGCTGAGAGTCTTCGTTGTTAGGTGATCATCCCCAGTACCTTCACTGCCTGGGCGTACCCTTCAGGTGTTCCCGTATCGATGCGTGTTCCGGAGCACTCCAGGGCATAGACGGGGAGCGTTTTCATCTGTGAGATCAGGGCATCGATCAGGCGGATCTCGCCGTCTTTTCCTGCGCGCACTTTGGGGAGCGTCGCCAGCACGGAGTGTGGAATCAGGTAGCGACCGACAATGCCCAGGGTCGAAGGCGCCCGCGCAGGATCCGGTTTTTCCACGAGCCCCTTCACTTTTCGCAAGCGCGGGTCGTCTGGCATCTCCTTTTCGATCTCAATCACACCGTAACGACCGGTCATCTCGCGGGGGATATTTTCCACGGCGAGCAGGGCAAACTGCTTTTCGGGGATCTTCGCTCCGGCCTTCATCAGTTGCGCGATGCCGGGCTTGGCTCCGACGAACAGATCATCACCAAAGAGTACGGCGATCATTTCGCTCTTCGCCCACCCGGCCGCCTGCAGAATGGCGTGGCCGTCGCCCAGCATCTCTTCCTGGTAGACCACGTGAAAATTCGCCGTGCTGTAGCGCTTGAGCGAATCGAGGAGCTGTTCCTTGCCGCGCTTCTTCAGTTCTTTGAGAAGAACGGGGTCATCGTAGAAGTACTGGGCGATGGCTTCTTTGCCGTGGCTGATCACGAAACAGATATCCGCAATACCGGCCTCGAGGCACTCATCCACGATGTACGAGATGATCGGACGGTTGCCGAGGGGCAGCAATTCCTTCGGAACAGTCTTGGTCCACGGCAGAAAACGCGTGCCGAGTCCTGCGACGGGAAGGATGGCCTGGGTGACCTTCATTGGGGGAAGTGTAGCGGAGGAAACCTGCGAAGCCGAAGCGGAACATGTCGAAGGGACTTTTGCGCTTCCCATTGCGCCAGATCAGCACTTTCTTTGCCTTCTAATTTCGCCGCTCGTTTGACCCAATTCGCAAAAACCGCTACAATGTCTCGATTTCTTCCACACAAACTCCCATGACCGTCTCACAGTCCGCACTCTCGAAGGTCCACGACTTGTACGCCATGCAAATCGAACTCTGGAAACATCTCAGAGAGGGAAACTTTCAGAAGGCTGACCAGCGCAAGCAGACCCAGAAGTGCCTGAAACAATTCTCGCGCCTCTTGGATGAAGTCGACTGGCACTACATGGGCGGAGAAGATGTTCTCGTAGAACTCCGCACCATGCGCGGTGAAATCTCGGCGCAGCTCAGAAACATCCGCCGCCGGAAGACCAGCAAGAGGAAGTAAATTATCCTCCCTCGCTGATCCGTACTACCTTCACCTTCTCCTCTTTCGGGACGAGGACTTTCAAGATGCAGTCGCGGTTGAAGGTCGCCTTCACCCGCTTGGGATCGATGGTGCAGGGCAGCGTCACACTGCGCGAAAACTCCCCCCAGAAACATTCCTGCAGGTAGTACTGATCGTGCGGGATGACATCGGGCACGGAGCGCTTGCCCCGGATCGTGAGCACCTTCTCATCCACCTCGATATCCAGATCAGACAGTTTCACGCCGGCGAGAGGGGCGCGGATGATGTAGTAACTGTCCTGCTCGTAGATATCCACGGCGATCTGACCGATGCCGGTCGGGCGCGGTGAGGCGGGTTCTTCGGCAGTGAGTTTGACGGCGGTTCCCGTCGGCGCCGCCCTCTGATCCCACTCGGGCGACCCGAAGGAACTGAAGATGCCGTGGAAGGGGGAAGACGCCATTTTCAGCAATCGTAGCGAATTCTTCGGTCTTTTCGCAAAAATGATCAGTGGCGCAGGGGGAAAGATGTGATGAATTGACAACGGACAACGATTGATGGATGGGCGTCGGGAGGACCAATGATGATCGGTTCCATCACTGCGCGCTCTCTCGATCCCTCATTTTTCCATCGCCAATTCTCGCCGCCTTCTGTAGCCTGTGGCGCATGTTCGAGGCATTCGCGCGCTGGCTTGTCGAGACAGTCGGTGCTCTGGGGTACCCCGGCATCTTCGTGCTGATGGCCGTCGAGAGCTCCTTCATTCCGTTTCCGAGCGAGGTCGTGATGATCCCGGCGGGATACCTGGCCAAACAGGGGCAAATGCACATCGGGCTTGCGATTGTGTCGGGAGTCGCCGGGTCCGTTGTGGGGGCGTGGGTGAATTATGCAATCGCGGCGACACTCGGCCGCAAGGCATTCCTGAAGTACGGCCACTGGTTTCTGGTCTCGTCCGAAAAATTTGAGAAGGCGGAACGGTTCCTGCTCGCGCACGGAGAGATCAGCACATTTGTGGGACGCCTCATCCCCGTGGTGCGGCAGTACATTTCTTTTCCTGCAGGTCTGGCCAGGATGCCCCTGTGGCGCTTTTCACTCTGGACAGGACTCGGGGCGGGATTCTGGGTGACGGTACTCGCACTGATCGGCTACGCCGTTGGCGGTAACGAGGAACTGGTGAGGCAGTGGTCGCAGACGGCGACGCTGTGGGTGCTCGGTGGCTGTGCGGTGCTCATCTGGATCTACGTGAAGTGGAATCGCCGCAAGGCACGCCGTTCCGCATCTCCGTTGTCATGACCGCGCTCGAGGCACTCTTGCTCGGCCTGCTGCAGGGCATCACGGAGCTCCTGCCCATCTCGAGTTCGGGGCACCTCGCTCTGGCGGAGCTGTGGCTTGGAGTGCGCATTCCGCAGGGGCTCCTCGGTTTCGATGTGCTGCTCCACACAGGCTCGCTCCTGGCTCTGGTTCTCTGCTACAGCAAAACATGGCTGCGCGTTCTCCGGTCCCCCTTCATCGCGGATCGCGCGGGAATGCGAACGCTGCTGTTGCTCATCATCGTCACCATTCCGGCCGGGATCGCAGGGGTCCTGTTCGGGGAAGCACTGGATGCCATGCGTTCTCTCACGGCACTGGGCGTGGGTTTTCTCGTTTCCGCTTTCGTGCTCCTCGTTGCGGAGCGCATGCCCGGCCAGCGGCCATTCACCTCTCTCACAGTCAGGGAGGTACTGCTGATCGGCATTGTCCAGGTCTGTGCGCTCCTGCCGAGCGTCTCGCGCTCAGGGGTCACCATTGCGGCTGGGCGCGCATTGAAATTGAAGCGCACGGATGCCGTGGATTTCTCTTTTCTCATGGCCGTGCCCGCCATTGCCGGTGCCACACTCTTCGCGGCGGTGCAGCTCGCGAACGGATCCCTGTCGCTTCCTTCACCCGCGGTGAGCAGTGTCGGATTCCTCGCATCGTTCGGCGCAAGTATTTTTGCAATTCTTGCGCTCAGAGTGTTCGTCCAGCGATTCAGCACCGCATGGTTCGCGCTCTATCTGATTCCGCTCGCCGTTCTTCTGCTTGCGCGTTGAGCCGGACGTCACTATGTTTTTCTGCGCAAGCGTAAGTGCACACAGTGAGCCTTGATCTTGTGCACGTCATCAGTACAATGCGCCCCTACCAACCTTCCTCCTCTCACTCATGTCCTCTGTTGCCCTGAAGAATTGCATCCGCCGCCTCCGTTTCGAGAAGAACATGACGCAGGAGGAACTGGCGCTGCGCACGGGGGTGAGCCGTCAGACCATCATGTCGATTGAGCGCGGACAGACGAATCCTTCGGTGCTGCTCGCCTACAAAATCGCCGCGGCCCTCAGTACCTCCGTGGTCGAAGTGTTCCAGATGGAAGGAGCGCTGGCACCGGTTTAAGCATGGAAGGACAACCTACGGTTTTCCTTCCATGAACCATCCTTTCCCTAAGTGGTGTCGCTCCAGACGGGCGGAGCCCGTCTTCGCGACGGTTTTTTTGAATTGTGTTACGATCTGTTCATGAAGATCGGAGTTATCGGAAGTATGCATTTCACTGAGCGGATGATAGAAGCAAGAGATGCACTCATAGCCAAAGGCCATGATGCCTTTGTGACAACGTTGGCTCCTCCATTTGTGGGTCTTTCGGATGAGAAGAAACAAGCACGCAAGATCGAGGATCAGATGGAACGTGATGCCATTCGTGAATTTTGGGGACTGATGCAAGGGGCCGATGCAGTGCTGGTGATGAATTTCGATCGTCATGGAATTAAGAATTACATCGGTGGGAATACGCTTCTTGAAATGGGGTTTGCCCATGTGCTTGGACAGAAGATTTTCCTTTTCAATTCGCTTCCGGACATTCCCTACTATCATTCGGAAATGGTGGCCATGCGGCCAGTAGTGCTCAAAGGGGATCTCTCACTCATACACTGAGCTTCTTGTACGTTTCTGAAGAGGCTTTTGCATATTGATTGTTTTCCTGTGCCGTTCTTGCATCCTCGATGACGATCTGCGGGGCCCTTCGCCCGTTCCATGAGTCGATGCCGATTTTGCACACGATGTCGAGTGGCGTTGCAGCGGTATCGATCAGGTGACCCAGGCGCCACCCGATTGTTTTGATCCCTGCAATGCGGCACTGCAGGTGTGTGCCTTCGTGGCCCACCCGCCGCCGTTGCTCCAGTGAGATTCCTCTCACGAGAAAGAGCGGTTCGGGATTTCCCTGCCCGAACGGTTCCAAGTGTTTCAGTTGTTCGCAGAATGTGAGGGTCACGTCGTGTGGCGAGAGGATGGCATCGATGGTGAGGGTGGGCAGCAGGTCTTCTGCTGTGGTGTGTACGGCGACATCCTGCGAGAGGCGCTGCGTGATCGCTTCCAAATTGCCTGCGGCAAAGGTGCACCCAGCCGCCTGTGCATGGCCCCCAAAGCTCGAGAGCAGGTCGCTCACGCGTTCCAGTCCCTCGGTGATGTGATAGGCGCGGGTACTGCGGAGCGAGCCCGTACACTCCCCCTCCCGCACGGCGCACACGAGGCTGGGGTGCCCCGTGACCTCCGTGAGCTTGCCGGCGATGAGCCCGATCAGTCCTTCGGGCAAGTCCGTTCCCGAAACCGCGAGGAGCGGAGGGAGGTGCTGCAGATCCTGTGCGCGGGGGTCGACGGGGAGACCGAGTGACTGCCATGCGCGGCCGAACAGACCGCCCGTCAGGTCCTGCCGGTTGCTATTCAGCTGTTCGAGTGCTGCCAGTGCCTCTCCCCCTTCCAGGAGGGCCGTGAGGGCCGTGAGGGGGTCCTCCATGCGTCCGGCGGCATTGATGCGCGGGGCTAAGCGGAAGGCGATATCCTGGCTGGTGAGTGCGGATGTGCGCGCGGGGAGAGACTGGACGAAGAGCGCCAGTGGCCCTTCTGTGAGTCCGTTGAGTGCGGCGAGACCGCGCTGCACGAGGGTGCGATTCATGCCGGTGAGCGGAACGAGATCTGCAATCGTGCCGATGGCAGCGAGCGCGAAATCCGTTTCGTGGTCTTTCCATTCGTCTGTTCCCTCGAGTGCGCGGATGAGTTGCAGTGCGACGCCGGCTCCGGATGGATGGGGGAGCGGATGCGTGGGGGCGAGTGCCGGATGGATCAGTGCCAGCGCCTGCGGCACTTCGGCCGGCAGGTGGTGGTGATCTGTCACGATGACGTCCATGCCACGCTCCTGCGCCGCTGCAATTTCCCGCAGGGCGGTGATGCCGGTATCGACGGTGAGGAGCAGCGTCACGCCGCGGGCAGCGAGCTCCTCGATCGCGCTGAGCTTGAGTCCGTACCCATCCCGCATGCGGTGCGGCAGGCGCACGATCGGTTCGATGCCCATCCTACGCAGGCAGCGGACGAGCAGCGCAGCCCCGGTGATGCCGTCGCAGTCATAGTCGCCGAAGATACCCACCGTTTCGTGCGCTCCCCCGGCACGATGCAGTCGCTCGATGGCACGTTGCATATCCGGAAAGACCTGTGGCGGGGGCAGCGGGTGTGAAGATAGATCACGCTCTGCGATGAGTCGTGCGGCTATGGCCAACGGCAGGGCATCCGTGCGCCCGGGCAGCACCCAGCGTTTTCCTGTGAGTGACAGCTCGGGTGGCATGTAGGGAGCGAGCCTAGCAGGCCCTTCCCTCTTCGAAAAGGCACGCAGAAGGATACGTGGCGTTCCTGAAATATCCCCTCACTGGTGGGTCACCACCTTCCCGCGCTTCGCGCGCAGGAGTGTCCAGCCGACTGCGCCGACCATCGTGATAGCGGAGAGAATGCCACCGGCACCGGTCGGCGCGAGCGGAGCACCACCATGCAGGGTATCTGCCTGCAATGGCAGCATGCGGCCGCCGTAGAGCACCACCTGTTGGTTGCGTTGCACGCGATCCAGCAGACGGATCGTCTGCAGGAGCCGCAAGTCCCCTTCATCGAGGGAACCCAGGCCTTCCTCCCCTGCAGCGCCATTCATCTCGGGCGCAGCACCGATTGCAGGATCCTCCATCTCTTCGGACGAAGATTGTGCTTTGAAGAGAATCTCCTGTTCGCGATCCCGTCTTTCGGCACTCTCGCGTGCCTGGCGATCCACACGCTCTTCGCTCTCACGTCCCGAAGGAGGGAGGTAGAGTTCTTTCTGCAGCAGCACGTCTTCCGGCGACAGGTACGCCTGTGCAGCGGGAGCCACTGTCAGACTCAGGAGCAGAATGGTTGCGAGGAGGAGGTGTTTCATTTTCATAAGCATTATACAGGAATTTATGTTTTTTAGCAATTGCTGCCTCCGGTCAGCAGGCATTGGTAATACCGGTCGCCATCCGAGATGTCATTCCCCACGGTGGACCACTTGCGGGGGTCTGTTTCGTCCGCATCCACGGTGCCGTTGAGGTTCTTGTCCTCGCCGAGAATTTTCGTATTGCGGCCCGCGCCCAATTTCATCAGTCCGTCGGGCAGCCCGTCACGGTCGGTATCCCACTTGATGGGGTCGGTATCTCCACGATCGAGGTGGCCGTTGTGATTGGCATCTTCGATTCCGTCGATGAGACCGTCTCCGTCCGTATCGCGTCTCGTCGGGCTGGAGTGGAGGAAGAAGATCTCCCGTCCGTCCGAAACGCCGTCACCGTCCGTATCCGCGACGAGAGGGTTGGTGCCGTACTCCCGCTCGACCTGGTCATTGGCTTCGTCGTCGTCAGGATCGAGGCCCATCGCGAGGGGAACCTGTGTCATGAGATAGCAGATGTTGCCGGCCTCAAAGGACTCCACCTCATGTTCGATGCGGCCTGCAGGCTTTTCGCGCAGTTCATTGAGATCCTCCTCTGTCAGATTCGTGGGGATTGAGAATCGGTCACGCAACTGCTTTTCGTAGAGCTCCTGGCGTGCGTCACGCTCCCCTTCCGACAGAAAGACTCTGCCGGGGAGCCTGTCTCCTGCCACGGCTTTGGCCTGGTCGTAGTCCGGCGGCAGACAGTAGCCCCAGTACCGGATATCCGGGTCGTACGACCCAAGCAGGATGCGGCGCAGGATGGGCAGCGTGTCAGAGGGAATCTCGAAAATAACATTGGTATCGGTGGGGATCGTGGCGCCGCTCATGACCATGCGGGGGCTGATGACACGCCAGCGAACTTCTTTGCGGTAGGCCGCTGGCAGCAGACGTCCCGTGAGCGGAGCGGAAGTCCCGCCAAAGCCGAGGAATGCATAGCCCACGATCACCAGGCACATGCCGCCGAGTGACAGGGTCATCCAGCCGAGCAGTTTGGTCGAGAGCGAAGTCTGTAAGGCCATCTAAGTATTCTACCACAATAAGAGACCCCCATCCACCCTTGCTTCTTGGCCTCTCCTTCGCAATCCTGACCAGGTGCCCAAGGATCTCTATGCCATTCTCGGCCTCAAGCGCGGAGCGACGAAAGAGGAGATCAAGCGTGCCTACCGCACGCTGAGCAAGGAGCTGCACCCCGATCGCAACAAAGACAGCAAGGAATCGGAGCGGCGGTTCAAAGAAGTGAACGAAGCCTACGAGGTGCTCAGTGATGAAAAGAAGCGGGCGATGTATGACCAGTTCGGAACGACCGGAGGTCCGGGCGGGGCGGGCGGGGCGGGGTCGGGGCCCTTCGGCGGGTTTGATTTTTCGGGTTTCAATACGGGTGACCTCGGAGGACTTGGCGATCTCTTCGAGACTTTTTTCGGTGGAGGGGGGGCGCGGCGCGGCAGGCGCGAGCAGCGCGGACGTGATCTGCAGATTGAAATCGAAGTGGCGCTCACTGATGTTGTCGAAGGCATCGACCGCTCTCTTCAATTGGAGCGCCAGCGTCCCTGCAAGAAATGCGGCGGATCCGGGGCCGAGGAGGGAACGAAGCAGGTGACATGTAAAGAGTGCGGGGGAACGGGCGAGATCACGCGCACGACACAGTCATTCTTCGGCACCTTTCGGCAGGCGGCACAGTGCGAAGCGTGTGGAGGAACCGGCAAGACACACGAACATCCCTGTAAGAATTGCGGCGGGGACGGGAGAGTCCGTTCCCATGAGCCCGTGACAATCCACATTCCTGCCGGTATGCAGGATGGGCAGACGCTCAGGGTACGTGGCGAGGGCGAAGCGGGGGTGCGTGGCGGGGCTATCGGCGATCTCTTCGTCACGGTCCGTATCCGGCCTGATGCAAAGTTTGAGCGCGAGGGCGATGCTATCCGGTCCACAGTCACGATTCCGGTCACCGATTCCCTCCTCGGCACCGAGGTTCCCGTGCACACCGTGCAGGGATCTGTGACGCTCAGGGTACCCGCAGGTACGCAACCGGGTCAGGTGTTCCGCCTGAAGGGCAAGGGCATGCCCGTGCTCAATTCGAGCCGCTTCGGCGATCACTACGTGACGGTGAATGTCGAAATCCCGACGAAGCTCTCAAAGGCGGAGCAGAAGCTCGTCGAAGAGTGGAAGAAGATGCGGGGATGAGCGTCGGAACTGGCCTGTCACACATCCAGATTCTCAAATCCCTCTTCACCTTTCTCGGGTTCCGCCATGACCGGTGAGAGCTCTTCGCCCACGGCGGGTCCTTTCTTGCTCTTCGATCTCAGCACCACCTGCCGGTAGTCACCCTCGCCGATGGATTCTGTGGTGAGATCGCTGAACTGGGGGTTATTGGCGATGTGCAGGTGCACGATGCGGCGGAAGTACGGGCTCATCGGTGCGAGGGCGACGCGGTTGCCGGTCCTGCGGACGAAATCTGCTTTGTTCTCGGCCATCTTCTTCACCTTGTCCTCCTGCTCGCGGCGGTAGCCATCCACATCCAGAACGAGGAACGGGCTCTTCTCGAGATTCTCTTTGCTCCGCAGGATGGACTTGAGCAGATGCTGCACGGAATTGAGTGTCTCGCCGTGCCAGCCGATGAGCCGGCTTGCAGCGGAGGAGGTGATGTCGACGCGCGTGAATCCTTCTCCTTCTTCCGTATGCACGGTGATCGCATCGAACGGGAGATCGAGGAGCTTCAAGAGCGAGCCTAAGGTGTCTTGAATGAGAGTGGAGTTCATCGGAAGCGGAGAATAGCGGAGGGGTAGGGATTCGGGAATAGGAATTCGGACTTCGGGGAATCTTCGATAGAGTCCCTTGAACAAAAAGCGGCACGCACTTCCTCATCAGCCCCGAAGCAGAACCCCAAGGTCCGAATCCCTATTCCCTAAAAGAAAGCCCCCTTACGGAGGCTCTCTCATCGAAAACCAGATTCGAATTTACCGGACGGCGTCCTTGAGGGTCTTGCCGGCCTTGAAGGACGGGACCTTCATTGCAGGGATGGAGATCCTCTGCGTGGGGTTCCTCGGATTCACACCCATGCGGGCTGCACGCTTGGAGACCTTGAAGGTTCCGAAGCCCGTGATCGTCACGGTGTTGCCACGCTTGAGCTCCTTGGTGACGAGCGTGATCAGAGAATCGAGCGACGAAGCAGCGGCGCGCTTGGTGATGCCGGCTGCATCCGCGATCGCGTTGATGAGATCCTGCTTGGACATAACGGATGGGGGGAGGAGAAATAAATCATCCTCAGTGTACGGAGAGGAATGGCTTAGGCAAGCCATGGATCAGCCGCGACGTTGGTTTTTGCGCTTAACTTCGTCGGCATGGCTCAGGCAAGCCAAATCTTTTGAGCACCAAAGGTAGTCAGCATGGAGAGATTATTCTGGTGATTGAGTCACATTTCTCCACATGGGGCAACTTTTGTGCTTCCGTTGCGGGCAGGCCTTTCTCTTTGACACCCGCTCGTATTCACCACTAGTCTCTCGCCCTGTACCAGTCGCTACGCTCCGATAGAGGGCAGGCACTGATCTTTTCCGGTTCGCACACCCTCAATTCCAAGGATTGTTCATGCCCTCACATCTCGTCATCGTCGAGAGCCCCACGAAGGCCAAGACCATCAAGCGCTTTCTCGGCAAAGATTTCGACGTGGAGGCGAGCATGGGTCATGTGCGCGATCTGCCCGAAGGGTCACTCGGCGTCGACACGGAGGATTTTTCGGTGAAGTATGTGATCCCCAAAGAGAAAGCTGCGGTGGTGAAGAGGCTGCAGAAGTCTCTCGATTCTGCTTCTGATCTGTGGATCGCGACTGACGAAGATCGTGAAGGGGAAGCCATCGGCTGGCACCTCACCGAGATCCTCAAGCGCAAGAAGAAGCAGCCCATTCGGCGCATCGTCTTTCATGAAATCACCAAAGAGGCGATCGAGGCGGCGGTAGAGCATCCGCGCAAGATCGATGAGAAACTGGTGGATGCGCAGCATGCGCGGAGGATTCTGGATCGTCTGGTGGGCTACACGCTCTCCCCGTTCCTCTGGAAGAAGGTCTACCGCGGGCTCTCCGCCGGACGTGTGCAGTCGGTGGCTGTGCGCATCATCGTGGACCGCGAGCGTGCCATCAAGGCATTTCATGCGGAGGAGTACTGGACGGTCACAGCAGATCTTCTCAATGGAGCGCAGCAGCCGTTCTCCGCTGATTTGAAACAGAAAGACGGCAAGAAATTTGTGCCCGTGAGCGATGCGCAGGCACAGCAGGTGCTCGCGGATCTCAAGGGCGCCTCCTACTCCGTTCAATCGCTCGAAGAAAAAGAGATCAAAAAAACGCCGCCTCCCCCCTTCACCACTTCCACGCTCCAGCAGGAGGCCGGCCGCAAGCTCGGCTTCTCAGTGAAGCAGACCATGATGGTGGCGCAGCAGCTCTACGAAGGCGTGGACCTGGGCAAGGGCGAAGGGCATGTGGGCCTGATCACCTACATGCGTACCGATTCGGTGAACCTGAGTGACAAGGCGCTCGCCGATGCGCGTGAAACGATTCAGCAGCACTACGGCCGCGAGTACATTCTCTCGTCTCCGCGCAAGTATAAGACGAAGAGCAAGGGTGCGCAGGAAGCGCACGAGGCGATCCGTCCCACCGAGATGGCGCGCGTGCCGGAGTCGCTCAAAGACGTGCTCGATCATCAGCAACTCAAGCTCTACACCCTGATCTGGGAGCGCGCGGTAGCGACACAGATGGCCGAAGCGCAGCTCAAGCGCGTGGGTGCGGATATTCGGGCCGGTGCCTACACGTTCCGCGCCACCGGCCAGACCATCGCATTCGATGGTTATCTGCGCGTGTACCTCGAGGGACGCGACGAACCGGAATCGCAGCAGAGTGCCGAGGAAGAGGAGGATGCGGGCATGCTCCCGCCGCTCCAGGAGGGCGAGACACTCGAGTGCAAATCTCTGCTGCCGGAGCAGCACTTCACCAAGCCGCCTCCGCGTTACACCGAGGCGAGTCTGGTGAAGAAGCTGGAAGAGGAAGGCATCGGCCGGCCGAGTACGTACGCCCCGACGATCTCCACGGTCCAGCAGCGCGGATACATCAAGAAGGAGGGCAAGCAGCTCATCCCCGAAGACATCGCTTTCACCGTGACCGATCTGCTGACCGAGCACTTCCCCGATATTGTGGATCTCACCTTCACGGCGAAGATGGAGCAGTCACTGGATGACATCGCCGAGAGCGATCTGAAATCCGTCACGTTTCTGAGGGGCTTCTACAAGCCGTTCCACAAGCTCATCGAATCGAAGACCGTCGAGGTGAAGAAGGGCGAGGTGCTCAAGGACCGCGTCATCGGCATCGATCCCGATACGAAGCTGGAGGTGCTGGCGCGCACCGGACGCTTCGGCCCGTACATCCAACTCGGGCGCATCGAGCTCAAGCCCGGCGAAAAAATGAAGAATGTTCCCAAGCCCAAGAGCGCCTCGATTCCGAAGACGATCGGCAAAGATGCCATCACGCTGGAGCAGGCCCTCTCTCTCCTCGCCTTCCCGCGTGTGCTGGGCGAGAAGGACGGCCAGACGATCGAGGTGCACCTCGGACGCTTCGGGCCGTACATCAAGTGGGGCAAAGCGACGACGTCACTCGGCAAGGATCAGGAGCCTGCGCAGATCACGAAGGAGGAGGCGATTGCCTACCTCGCCTCCGCCAAGGATCGCAAGGCGCAGGCAGCCGAGCCGCTCCGGTCGCTCGGGCAGGATGCCGCGACAGGGGCCGAAGTTCAGGTGAAGACCGGCCGCTACGGGCCGTACGTCACTGATGGAAAAACCAATTGCTCCCTGCCCAAGCGTTTCACACCCGAAGCCGTGACGCTGGAGGAGGCGAGTGACCTGCTGGCAAAGAAGCGAGCCAGGGGCCCGAGCAAGTGGAAGGGGAGAGGGTGGGGGAAGAAATGAGTATGGCAGGCGCGGCCCCTCTTCGCTCGCTGCGCGAGCTTCGCCGGGGCCTATCGCAGATAATGAGAGAGTAATAGGTCAGTTGCTTGGTTTGAGATCTGGCAGGCGCGGTAGGGCTCGAACCTACGACCCCAGGTTTTGGAGACCTGTGCTCTACCAGCTGAGCTACGCGCCTAGGAGAGAAAGGAACAAACGAGACCCGCTCATATTCTACGATAAGTCCTGAGCTTGTCGAAGGACTGAGCTACCCGCCCGAACGTACCGTCGTTCGGTACGGGCGGGCGCGCCTAGGTCATCCCTATCTTACTCAGCCCCCACAGAAAACGACAATGGTGCTGCGAGAAAAAGCAGTTCTCGTTGATTTCTTGAGGGTGGGGTATACTTCCCAACTGTTCTTTCCCCCAGTTGTATGGACATCATTCCCCTGCTCCAGGCGTTGCCACAGGCAGTCTTCACGCCGGAGTTCTTCATGGTATGCGTTTTAGTCTTCTTCATCTGCGAGGCGCTCTTCAAGATTCCGCAGCTGGATGATCTGGAATGGGGCAAGCCCGTGATTGCGCTGGTCGTCGGCGCGCTCCTGAGCGTGTTCCAGGTCGGCGTCTCTGTCGATGCCCTGCTCATCGGTCTCGTGGCGGGAGGCGTGACCACGCTTGCCGTGAGTCGTCTGGATTACTGGTTCACGAGAAAGAAGTAGAGGACGGATCCTGTGCCCTTTGCTTACAGGTGGTCTATCATAGAGGCTCCCATGAGCCGACGACTTTTCGTTCTTCACTGCCTCGCCGCTTTTCTGTGCGTGATTCCTTCTGCCGTGGCGGAAGGTGCATGGTATGCACCGGTGCTTTCTGCGTTTGAGGAGGCCGGATATATTGCTGCAGGTGCCATGGTGCCGCAGGCTCCGGCTACGCGGTGGAAGTTTCTCGACCTTCTGTTGCGCCTGAAGGGAGGGGTGGTGCACGGGCCGTTCGCATCGGTGACCTTCGACGATGTCAGTGCCGAAGATCCGCAGTATTTCCTTTTTGAGGAGGGAGCAGCCCAGGGATGGGTGAGAGGCGTGGAGAATTGCATTGGAAAGCATCCGTGTTTCGCTTTTCCCAGACGGGCGATCAATCGCGCCGAAGCTGCGGCGCTCATCGTTCGGGCATTTGGTTTACAGGCAGGAGGAGATGCGCCGATTTTTTCTGATAGCCGATCCGGTGCCTGGTATGAAGAAGCTCTGCGTTCGGCAGCGAGTCATTGCGTGTTTCGTGGTGATGATGCGCAGAAAACAGTTCGCCCTGATGCCATACTGAATCAGGCGGAAATGCTCGCAGCCCTTGCCCGAGCGGTTCAGGGGCTGAGCTATCCGAACTGTGATGTGGCGGTCGCAACGTTGCCACCGGCACCGGCTGCATTGCAGATTCAATTACCGCTGCCGCCAGTGATTTCGGCAGTTTCCTCGGCATCCTCCTCATCCTCCGTTATCCAAACCACCTCTAGTGCATCCTCCCCTGCATCTTCATCTTCGCAGTCTGCTCAACAGACACCACAAGTTGCATCGCCGGTCTCATCCTCATCCGCCTCTACTTCTTCCGTCTCATCTGTCATAGCGACATCGGACCCCGAATACACGCAATTTCTTGCTCGCTACAACGAGTATGTTGCAGCCTTCGGTACCTCGCTCTCGGCGACGAAATTTTCGGCAGATGACACCACGCTGCGCGTCCTCAATCTACTCAAAGCGCAAATGGATATGATCGCCGGCTACTACCAGTACGTTTCCATTGCGCGTCAACGTGCTCTTTCGGCGGGGGAAAAACAGGTTGCCGAGTCACTGAGACTGGCCATTGAGGCAGCGTTTGAGAATATTCGGGGAATTCAGCAATGATTTGAATCTTCGATGCATGCAGAGCAATGGTAGGGTGTTCGCGTATTTTCCCCCTGGCCTATGCGCTCCTCACGTTCCCTCTCGCTCCTTCTCATCGGAGCCATGCTCGTTCCTGCGCTGACGCTGGCAGATGACGACGATGCGTCCTCCTCCTCGTCGAGCATGACCAGTTCATCGTCTTCTTCGAGTGTGTCCAGCTCCTCCTCGTCTTCTTCCTCCGCGCCTGACAGCAGCAAGGGCCGCAGGCGCAAGGCGCTCCCGCCAATTGTCGCAGGCTGCATCCAGACGGCGGTCGATGCCCGCGAGCAATCTGTGCTTACGGCGGTGACGACCTACACGAGCAGTGTTCTCTCCGCCTTCCAGCAGAAGAAGAGTGCCTTGCACGATGCCTGGGCCATTGCAAATAACAGCCAGCGCAAAGCGGCGGTGAAGAGCGCATGGACAGCATTTGCACAAACCAAGCGTATGGCGAAGAAGACGTACAAGGAGGCGCGCCAGACCGCCTGGAGCATCTTCAAGAAAGCCGCCAAGCTCTGCAATGAGTCGATGTCCGACGAGAGCTACAAGGCGAACGAGGATCTGTGAGCGCTTCATACCCTGTTTCTCGCGTGGAGGACTGCCCGGTGGCGGCCCTCCATTTTTCTGTTCTGGCTGAGCATGGCTGAAGTGAGCGATTTTTGGTACAATACTTTGATGCTCCGCGTGGAAATCAACATCCCTCATCCGCTTGAAACACTCTGCCTTCTGCTCGCGGCGGGAGGAGTGATGCTGTGGATGGCATGGGATGTGCCCCAGAGTGCATCGATGGATGCACGTAGCCCGGCAGAGGTCCGCGGCGGCGGCGGGGCGGATCGTGAGGCGCGGGTACTGGCATTCAAGAGTGCCGAGGATGATGCGCGGCGGATCAGGCTCGAGCAGGCGGTACTCGCGCGGCGTGAGGAGATTCTTCGCTACCAATTGCAGGTTCTGGAAACCGAAGCGAGCCGCGTCGGCAATGATGATGCGGTGCGTGCGGCGAAGACAGAGCTCCTTTCGCTGCTCGGCGACACGCGTGCTGCCGAACAGAAATTCCTCGAAACTCTGCGGGAGATGTGGGAGGCCGAGGGGCTCTCGGCGGCCGCAGCCATGGGGAGCCCGGGAGTGGTGCGCATGCTCTGGCCTGTAGAACCGGAACGGGGTCTTTCAGCCGGTTTCCTCGATGCCGCTTACGAGCAGCGATTCGGCATTCCGCACCATGCGATTGATATCCCTGTTTCGCAGGGGTCCGCTGTGCGCAGCGCCGCAGATGGAGTGGTCGAAAAGGTCGTGGATAACGGTCTGGGATACAGCTTTATCCTCGTCAAACATGACGGCTTCGCCACACTCTATGGACACGTGAGCGGCTTCTTTGTCGCAGAGGGGGACGAGGTGCGTCAGGGGGATGTGCTGGGAGCCTCGGGAGGCATGCCGGGCACGCCGGGAGCGGGGGCCATCTCCACGGGTCCGCACCTGCACTTTGAAGTGATCGCTCAGGGCGAGCGCATCGATCCGCTCACGGTTCTTCCCGCCCGAACGACCGTTCGGTCGGGCGGGCCGTCGAGGCCGGAGGTGGACCAAGTTCAGTCGTGAGTTTGAAGTCCTGCGCCTGCCGCAGGGCGAAGGCATCTGTCATGCCGGCGACATAATCTTTGATGGCTTCTGGCAGCGAGCTGCCCGTCCTCTTCTGCAGTTCCAGGATTTTCGGATGAGGATGCGCTTCGTAGAACCGGCACAGCGCGATGACGATGGCCTGTCCGTAGGCATTGCATGATTGTACGTGCGGGTGCAGGTAGAGGCGCTGCCAGAGAAAATCGTGGATGGCCTGCAAATCCCGTTCCATGGCCGGAGAAAAACGCACCAACGATCCGGATGCGATAGTGACATCCTGCAGCGAGCGAACGGAATGGGAGGTCAGCTCCTTTTCCGTGGCTTCGTACAGGTCGGTCACCAGCAAATGGATGAGCGCTCCCCTGAGCGATGTGCCGCGATCCTGCGCGCGTTTTTCGGCCCGCTTGCCAAGCGGGATCCCCGTGATGTCGTCGAAAGAGAAAAGTGCAGAAGCAAGCCCATCATCACAGTCGTGCGCGGTGTAGGCGATTTCATCGGCCAGGTTCACGAGTTGTCCTTCGAGTGTCGGGATGTGGCCGGTGGTGGAAGCCGCAGGCGCATCGTGCGGCGTGAAGTGTTTGTTAAGTCCCTCCAGAATTTCGCGGTTGAGGTTCAAGCCGGGTGTGTGTGACGTGTGTTCCTCGAGCAGCGTAACGATACGCAGAGACTGCTCGTTGTGCTCAAACCGGGTTTCATGCGTCTGCATCCACGTATCCAGTGCCTCCTCCCCCGCGTGGCCGAACGGCGGGTGCCCGAGGTCGTGCGCCAATGCGATGCACTCGGCCAGATCTTCGTTCAGGCGCAGTGTGCGTGCGATATCGCGGCTGATCTGCGCCACTTCCATGGTGTGGGTGAGGCGTGTGCGCACATGGTCCGATCCTCCTGCTTGCCGGCCGTAGCCTTGGCGAAGGCCGGCGACGAAGACCTGCGTCTTTCCTTTTAATCTGCGAAAAGCCTGCGTGTGAATGATGCGGTCGCGGTCGCGTTGAAAGGGGAATCGCGTCTCATCTTCGGGCTCCTTCACCGTTCGTCCCAGCACTCCTTCATGCGGCACCGCGTAGGGGGCGAGGAGCGTATTGGCCTGTGTCATGCGGGCTACAAGCGGCTTCATCGGAGAGTCCAGTGTACGCCTGTCGTTTTTGTAGTTCTGGAAGCCGAAACAGCCGGCAACTCCTTGACAGGGTGATGAGCCATGGAACAATGCACTCCCATGTCTTCCGAGGTCATCACCAACGAAACATCCGCAGAGAGAGGAGCGCAGATAGCCAATGCTATCGCGCTAACACAGTGGTCGGATGCAGCATTCGGGCAATCACTTCTCGCCGTCACCGAGGCGGCTCAGGGGCACGCGGAGGAGCAGTACATCCGGTCGCTTGTCTCAACACTGCAGTCTCTGTATCAGCAGATTTGCTCCACTGCGTTCTTCCATGCAGAGAAGGCGGTCAGATGGAGCGGCGCAGATCATCAGAACGAGCATGCCCGATTCGTCGAGCCGCTCGGAACACTGTGTTCCAACATCCATGTACAAATCGGGAGAGTGTATGAGAAATTATCTGATCTGTTTCGCGGCAATGAGGACGGGTTCTTCGCCGTGGAGTGCGCATTGAAGTGCATTCATGCTGCCGAGGAGGACCAGCGCCGCTACGCGACTGCGGTGCAGAGGGACATCGGAAACATCGAGCCGGTGGCGGTCATAGACCCTTCGATGTTGAAACATCTCAGCAAGGACAGAAGGATTCCTTCTTCCGCAACGGATGGCGGCAGCGGACCGGAAGATACAACCCCCGGAGATCTCGGACCTGAATGGTCTGTTTGAGAGAGCCTGAGGCGAAGCGCTGGGTCTTAAAATAATCATCGCGAAGTTGTGAGTTGTTGTCGCGAAGCGACACACAAATAATCCGTGCCGAAGCGCGGGTCTCGCGGGTTCCCGCGCTGCCCGCCCGAACGTACCGTTCGGTACGGGCGGGGAGGCACACCATTAAGGGAAAGGATGGTTCATGGAAGGAAAACTGTAGGTTTGCCTTCCATGCCGAACAGCCGTTGAGCAGGGACGCTATGCTCCTGGGTAACCAGGTGGGTGACCGCATCCCCCGACCACGGTCGGGAGAGAGTAGGCCTCCCCTAGAGCACTTGAGGAGAAACGTACCGGCTCTGACGTGCCGTCCAGACAGGGATCAGCGTAGCACTGGCCTCAGGACACAGGCGAGCAAGTTTCGTTCACCCGCTTTCACCGCTTCTCTATCCCCTCCCCGATACGTCCAGTACTTTCCTGGGTTGCGGCAGGTGCAGTCTGTGCTCCGTTCCAGATGACCACGCGGGATTCCAAGTTCAAGAAACTGCGCATCCGCTGCCCCGCGCAGATCGGCGTTATTCCCCGTAATGAATTCCGGTGGGATTGTCGGTAGCTCGTGCTCGGGATCACTAAACGCCGCACACTTCTGGCAGAGCGACGGGCCTGCGGCGACCCATGTATCTTTCGGGTCTACGTTCCACTCTTTTTTGAGCACTGCGAAAAATTCCGGTATGGCTCCTGCGATGAGCCCGCGCCAGCCCGCATGCAGGACGCCGATGACATGCTTCAACGGCGCGTACACGATGAATGACTGGCAATCGGCGAACCGAACCGACAAAGCCAGGCCGATCCGGTCCGTCATGAGTCCGTCGGCTCCGGGAGCGTACTGCACCGCATCGCGGACGACTGCTGTCTTCGCTCCGTGCACCTGCTCCGCACTGGCTTCTTCGTTCGCTCCAAGAACCCCGACGACGTCATGCGGGCGGGCATCTGCCTTCGTCCACAGGACCACTCCGATCCGGTCGGGAAATGGCGCGAACAGCGAAAACGGAGAGCGGAGCATGAGGTAAGTATAGGAGGCCGCGGCAAGAGGCCCAATGGTCATCCTGAGCTCTGTCGAAAGAGAGACAATATTGTTCTGTCATGGTTCGACCCAGCCTTCGCTTGCGAGCTTCGGCGGGCAGGCAGGGCTCACCATGACAGAATGTTCACGCTATCGTCTTGAGCATCTTTGGGATTTCTTTGATGATCCGCCTTGTTCCGAATGCATACCCATATTTTTCGAAGAGCTCCTCCGCCGCGCGCTTGATCACTGCACCGGCTTTTTTGGCTGCATCGAGCGGTTCCAAGCCTTGTGCCATGAGGCCGGCAATCAGCCCTGCAAGGGCATCCCCTGTGCCGCCGACCGTCAGGCCCGCGTTGCCGCCCTTCAGTTCCGTCAGGGAGCCGTCAGGCCCGGCGATGCTATCGATGGGACCCTTAAGGAAGATGACTGCTCCCGCATTGCCTGCCTGCTGTGAAAGATCGGCTGCTGTCAGGTTCATCCGCTCCAGTTCCGCCAGATGAGGGGTTAAGACGGCGGATTTTCCGCGCACGAGTTCCAGTGTCTCCGGCTGTAATGCGGTCGCGTCCAGAATCAGGCGGCAGGGGGATTCCGCCACGATCGTCATCAGTGCTTTGAGGCTCTTTGCATTCCCGTGGGCGATGCCCGGCCCTACCACGGCGCAGTCTAAGGTGGCGAGCAGCTCCAGAATCGGCGCTGTATCCGTTGCGGCCAGATCATCACCGGCAAAAGGATGGACCTGGAAATTGAGAGAAGTCGCCTTCGCGGTTTCGGCATGGCACTTGGGCAGGCTCACGAAGATCAGATCAACGCCGCTGGCCTCGGCCGCCAGTGCGGCAAAGAGCGGCGCGCCGTGCATCGTTTCGGACCCGCCGATGACTGCAACCTTTCCGTTCTCGCCTTTGTGGGAGTCTTTCAGCCGTTCCACGGTGGCATTGTACCAGACCGGGTTCTAGATTTGTTTTTTCCCGAAGCGGGAGACGGCCTGCTGCACCGCATCGAGGATCTGCGCGCGGAAGCGCGTACTCGAAAACTGCCGTGCATGTTCGCGAATGGTGTCGGCGCTGAAGGTCGTCTTCGCAAAGCGGTCGAGCACATCCCGGAGCGCGGCAACTGTTTGTTCCTCAAAGAAGAGACCCGTCTTTCCCTCCTGCACGGTATCCAGCACGCCTCCGCGCCTCAGTGCGAGCACCGGAGTGCCGCAGGCCTGCGCCTCGATCGGGACGACGCCTGCATCCTCGATCTGCGGCAGCAGCAGGGCGCGTGCATGGCTGTACAGGTGCGGCAGGTCTGCATCCGGCACGAATCCGAGCATCTGGACCGTCGGCCCGGCGATGGCTCTGAGGCGTGCAAGATCACGGCCGGTTCCGGCGATCTTCAGTGGCAGATGCAGCAGGTTTGCCGCCTCGACAAGCAGGTCGAAACGTTTGTAGGGCACGAGGCGGCCGATTGCGAGAAAACCTTTTCGTTCCTCTGCCGTCGGGAGCGGAAACTCCAAAAATCTCTCCTGCACCGGCGGGGGGATCACGACGCTCTCGCGGCCGTACACGCGCGCGATGCGTTCCTGCGTCGTGGTCGAATTGGCGAGAAAGCAATCCACGCGCTTGGCGGTCGTCAGATCCCAGCGGCGCATACTTTTAAGAAAGCGCTTTGCCGTGCGCTTCAGCAGGCGCGGCACCCTGAAATCCCGCAGGTATTCCTCCTCCATCTCCCAGGCGTAACGCATGGGGGTGTGGCAGTAGCAGACGTGCACGGCGGAGATGGGGGGGATCACGCCTTTCGAGACGGCATGCGAAGAGCTCACGACGACATCGAATGCCCGCAGATCCATAGCTTCAACGACGCGCGGCATCCACGGCAGGAGCACTTCGTGGCGCTTCAGCAGGCGGTACCAGCGCTGGAGTGCGCTCGTACGGATATCCGCCCCGTCCAGTGATCCCAGATGTCCGTGCCGCGCCACGGTGGTGAAGAGGGGGGCAGAGGGCCAGAGGGCATGGAGCTCCGCAATGACATGTTCGGCACCTCCGAATGTCGGGAGCCAGTCGGCGACGAGAGCCAGCTTCATACGTGCATGCAGTATTCAGTATGTAGTATGCGGGAACAAGAACCTCGCTCCTGAATACTGTATCCTGCAATCCATTCGACTAGGATACCCACCGTGTCTCTTCGCCCTGCACGTCGATTACCCCGGCAGTTTCGTCGGCCGGTCAGCCGCCGGACCAAGCGTCTTGTGGAACGCAAGCACGGCGTGCCTCTGCGTTCCCGCCTGGCCGTTCGCTGGCGGCGTTGGGCACACGGGGCGCGCAAAGGGGCGGCAGGCTGGAGGCGCGCCATTCTTCAGTGGTCTGCCATCACGCTCGCATCGCTCATCCTCCTCGCTGCGGGGATTGTCGCCTTCTCACCTCTCGGTCATGTGGAGGAGATCCGCGTGACCCGCACGGATCCGCGTCTCGATATCGAAGAAGTGCAGAAGGTGCTTGCTCCGCTCTTCGACCGGTCGCTCGTCACGGTCTTCGGCCCTGAGGTGCGTTCGCTCCTGGAGCAGGAGATCCCGGATATCCGCGCGGTGACCGTGAGCAAACACTACCCCTCACAACTCTTCGTGCGGGTGGAGCTCTCGCCGTTGGTGGCGCGTGCGCGCGTGCTTTCCCCGGAAGAGGAGAAGCAGCCTCCACGCGGCTCGGGGGGCATCATCGGGTACGTGACGGACCGCGGCACGTATGCGCTTGTTCCGCAGGGATTTGCCGGCGGAGTCGTACTCCCCTTGCTCGATCTGGTGGACTGGGGGATCCGTCCGCAGGCGGGTGCCCCCATCCTCTCGCAGGATTTTCTCGAGCGGATGGATCAGGCCGTCACGACACTGCAGATGCAGTTCGGACAGGAGGTGCAGCGTCGCGTGGTTTTCATCCGTGCGCAGGAGTTCCACCTCACCGTTGAAAAGGTAAACCTGTGGTTCGACGTGCGCAGTCCCCTCGAGGCGCAGTTGCTGCGTTACCGCATTTTCCTGCGGTCTGTCGGTTTTGCTGAGGCGAAAGCATACATCGATCTTCGGCTGGCCGATCGTGTGGTCTACCGCTGAGAGGGCCGCAGCAGGTTTTCTGTCTATCGTCCGGTTCCCGCCAGTGCTCCTGCTTGATTTTTTGCAGTGACTTTCTCTGTAAAATCACTTCTGATCCTTCCGAAGGCGCTCCAGAAAGGCTATACTCGCTCACGATGTTCATGAGTTCGGTGCTCTCCGTGCTCCTCTTGGGTTTGTTCCCCGTGGCAGCCGAGATTCCACCTCCCCCTCCACCGTTCGCTTCTCTCGTCGGGGTACCCATTGCCCCGCTTCAGGAACGGATCTCGATTGGCCGTCGGCTCTCCGCCTCGGGCATTATCGTGATCGACCTTGCCTCGGGTCAGATGCTCTACGGATCTCAGGCGGATGTCGAGCGACCCATGGCCAGTCTCACTAAGTTGATGACTGCGTTGCTCATCGTAGAGCATCATGATCTTGATGAGTGGGTGACCGTTCCCAAGGAGGCGACAGAGATCACGGGCAGCGTGGCGTACCTCCCGCCCGGCGAGCAATTCACAGTGGGGGATCTGCTCTCTGCGCTCCTCGTCGCCTCGGCCAACGATGCGGCGGTGACGCTGGCGCGCTTTCACAGCGGCTCCACCGAAGCGTTCGTGAAAGAGATGAATGCGCGTGCCGCGGCGCTCGGGCTCACCGGCACACAGTACGCGAACCCCTCGGGCATGGATGATCCCCGTCAGTGGTCCACCCCGCGCGACATTGCCCGCCTCACCGCGCACATTCAGAAGGAGCCTGCACTGCGAGAACGGCTGGCGCTGAAGGGGACCAGGATCGCGGGTAAGAGCGGCCAGGAGATCGCACTCACGCATACGCATGCGCTCCTCCGTGCACGCAATCCCTTCGTCGAGGAGGGCAAGACCGGAACGACGAATGCGGCGGGACAGTGTCTCGTGTCGGTGGTGGGCGAAGGGGAGCGTGAGTATGTGGTGGTGCTGCTCCACTCGCAGCAGCGCTACGACGATATGAAGGCCATTCTTGCATCGCTCTTTGGAGCGGAAGGTACGACCGATATTCCCGTACAGGACACAGAGTGTGCCCAGGGAGGCGGTTGTCCCGCTCCGTAGTCTTTCGATTGATCCATGTCTCAAGAGTCCGTCATTCGCTGGCTGTCTCTCCGAGTGCGCATCGTGTGTGCCGCAGCATTCGTCGTTGCCTCATTCGCACCGCCCTATGCGCCCAAGGCGGTGTTCGCTTTTCAGGAGATCGAGTCAATCGATCAGCAGTTCCTCCTCGTCGAAGAAGGGTTTCTAATGAAATCCTCTTCGCTCACGCAGCAGGGCGGACGCCGCGCGTACTCCGAAGCCATCGCGCACAAGGTGAAGGAGGGCGAGAGTCTGGAGCGTTTGACGCAGCGGTATCAGATTTCCAAAGAGACCATCATCTGGGCCAATCATCTCAAAGAGGGCGCTACGATTCATCCCGGCGATGAGCTCGTCATCCTTCCCGTCGATGGTGTGCTCCACGCCGTGAAAGCGGGGCAGACGCTCCTCGGCATCGCCGAGCTCTACGACATCCCGGCTGAGACCATTGCGCAGCAGAACAAGATCAAAGGCAGTTTCCTTATGGCGGGCCAGGAGCTGATTGTGCCGGGCGGCAAGCCGATCGTCAGCAAGCCTACGGTGGTGGCGGTGGCCCCATCTTCCAAAGCTCCGGTGAAGACGGGGAACGGACGTACGCCCCCGCCCACCAAGCCGATGGAGGAGGTCACGACTGCGCCGACCTCCGGGGTGCTGCAGAAGCCGTGCAGCGGTAAATGCTTCATCACGCAGTACTTCAATCCCAGCCACTACGCCCTCGACCTGCAGGAGAAGGGCGGCGGGGCGGTGTATGCCGCCGAGGCCGGGACCGTGATCCGGGCGGAGTACGGGTGGAACGGCGGGTACGGCAACGTGATCGAGGTCGACCATGGCAATGATCTCATCACGCTCTACGCGCACAACAAAGAGCTCCTCGCGAAGGTGGGGGATCAGGTGCAGCGCGGGCAGCTCATCGCGGCGATGGGCAATACGGGGCTCGTGTATGGGTCCACCGGCATTCACATTCACTTCGAGGTCCGGGTGAAGGGCGTGAAGAAAAATCCAATGCTGTATATCGAGGAGTAGGGCGTAGGGAGAATATTTTGAGGATTCTTTCATCAATCCTACGTCCCACGCCCTATCCCCTATTCCTATTTGGCCATTTCATTATTCATACCGTAGCGCTTCGATGGGGCGGAGCTTGGCCGCTTTCCATGCGGGCAGCATGCCGAAGAAAATACCCACGGCGACCGAGAAAGCGAATGCGAGCAGTACCGATGACGGGGCGACTGTGGCATCGAGGCTGAAGTTTGCCCGCACGATCCACGCACCCCCGGCGCTCAGCAGCGTTCCCACGATGCCCCCCAGCACGCTCAGGACGGTGGATTCCACCAGGAACTGCAGCAGGATATCGCGCTTCTTGGCCCCGATGGCCTTGCGGATGCCAATCTCGCGTGTGCGCTCCGTGACCGAGACCAGCATGATGTTCATCACGCCGATGCCGCCCACGAGGAGCGAAATGGCCGCGATGCCGCCGAGGAGCAGAGTGAACGTGCTCGTCACTTCATTGAGCGTCTCGACCGCGTCGGCCTGATTGAGGACGGTGAAATCCTGCTTGCTCACATCCGTGATGCCGTGCGCGTTCAGGAGCACTGCGGTGATGGTCATCTGCGTTTTTTCCATGGCTGTCTGATCGGCCACTGATACGTAAATGGAACTCACGACATCCCTGCCCGTGATGCGCTGCTGCATGGTGGAGAGCGGAATCACGATCATGTCATCCTGATCATTGAAGCCCTGCTGTCCCTTCGATTCCAGCACGCCGATGACCGTGAAGATGTTGTTGCCGATGCGGATGTCGCTTCCCAGGGGATTGGGAGTATCCGGGAACAGCGATTGCACAACGGTCGGGCCGAGAACGGCGACTTTGTTGAACTGGGCGACATCGTCTTCGGTGAGAAAGCTGCCGTAGGCGACTGCGGCGTTGCGCACGGTCGTGTAGTCCGCCGTGGTACCGACCACCGTCGTCGAGACATTCAAATTGCCCACGATCACCTGGCTGCGGCCCCTGAGCTCCGGTGCAATGCCGCTTAAGCCCTGCACGTAT
This sequence comes from Candidatus Peribacter riflensis, assembly GCA_001430755.1. GTDB lineage: Bacteria > Patescibacteriota > Gracilibacteria > Peribacterales > Peribacteraceae > Peribacter > Peribacter riflensis. The sequence goes on from CP013062.1 coordinate 1,163,125, forward strand.
TCCCGGATCGCCGCGATGTCCTCCTCCGGCAGGGTGCTGCTCCCGCCGCCAAAGCGCACATTGGTCTGGGTGGGGCTGCCCGGAGAGATGGCCAGCAGATTGGTCCCCAGGCTTTCGATGCGCGAGGTGACGCTCTTCTGTGCCCCCTGCCCGATGGCGACCATGAGCACGACCGAGGCCACGCCGATGATCACGCCGAGCATGGTGAGCGCGGAGCGCATTTTGTTGCTGCCGATCGCCCCCAATGCGTTGCGGATATTTTCCAGAATATTCATGAGTGATAGTGGATGGGAGCGGAAGGAGAATCGAAGAGGAATAAAGAAGTAAGAATAAAGAATTATGCAAAGCGAAGGAGTCGTCGTTCATAATTCCTCATTCTTAATTCATAATTCTTCGTGAGAGAAGTGCAGCCGACAATAACGGTAGTCAGAGTCATTGTTTGAAAATAAGGCCGTCCTGAATGTGGATCGTGCGCTGGGCGAACGCGGCCACGGAGGGTTCGTGCGTCACCATGACGATCGTCTTGCCCTGTGTGTTCAGGGTTGTGAGGATCTCCATCACCTCCTCTCCGGTGTGCGTGTCGAGCGCGCCGGTCGGCTCGTCGGCGAGAATGATGGCGGGCTCCGTGACGAGGGCGCGGGCGATCGCTACGCGTTGCTGTTGTCCGCCAGAAAGCTCGTTGGGATTATGTGCAATTCGTTCCGAGAGACCGACGGTATGCAGGGCCTGCCGTGCCTTCTGCTCGGCTTCTGCACGCGGCCACCCCTGGTAGAGCAGGGGCTGCATCACTTGCCGCAGGGCATCCATGCGCGGCAGCAGGTTGAAGGCCTGAAAGACGAAGCCGATGCGCTTGCTGCGCACGTCCGCCTGCTCGTTTTCGGTGAGGGTGGCAACCTCTTTTTTTTCGAGGAGGTATGATCCCCCGGTTGGTGTATCGAGCAGCCCGATGATGTTCATGAGCGTGGATTTTCCTGACCCCGACGGCCCCATGATGGCCACGAATTCTCCGGAACGGATGGCGAGTGAAATCCCTTTGAGTACGGTGATCTGCTCCCTGCCGAGTGGATACGCCTTGGTGATGTGCGTGAGGTGAATCATAAGGTCAGCGGGGTGGGCCGCTACCGCCTCCGCTGAGCCTGCCCATATTGCGCATGAGTTGCTGTGTAGAGTCGCTGGTGGTCTGCCGGGTCGTGGTCGTCAGATTGACGGAGAGCACGCTGTCACCCTCCCGAAGGCCCGAGAGCACCTCTGTGTAGCGGCCGTCTGTCAGGCCAGTCTCCACCAGGACGGTTTCGCCGCTGGCCGTCTGCACGCTCGCGCCGTTTTCCTTGCGCTGGATTGCAAGATTCGGGATGACGAGCACATTCTCTTTCTGCGTTGTGACCACCTCTACGGTGGCGGTCATGCCCGAGAGAATGGTGAGGTCTGCAGGCATCGGGAGCTTCACATCCACCTCATACGACACCACGCCGGATTCTTCGATGGGTGTGGGATTGATCTCGTCGATGGTCCCTTCAAATCGCTGTCCGGGCAGCGCGTCCAGGGTGATGTGGGCGGGCATATCTCTGCGCACCTTCACCACATCCACCTGGTCTAAGGGGATGGTGATGATCAGATATTCTGGATTTTCCAGCACCACGTATTTGGCTTCCGCCGTGTCTGCCAGAAGGTTGTCGCCCACCTGAAAATCCACTCTGCGCACGATGCCGTCGAACGGGGCGACGATCCGGTAATCATCCAGTGTCTTCGCCAGTTTCGTGAGTGAGGCCGACTTTTGGCCGATGTCGTTTTCCTTCAGCTTGATCTGGATATCCAGATCCCTGAGCGTGCTCTGCAGGTCCACCTCTTTCATCAACTGAGATTCCTGGTTCGTCGCCAGCGTATCCTCCTTCGTCTGGAGCGTGGTGCTGGGAAGAGCATCATCCTCCGTCAGGGCAACGAGGCTGGCTTGGGCCGTCAGCGCATCATCCACGAGCCCTGCGGCAGTGGAGCGGTTCGTATTCACCGTCTGACGCAGAGTGTTCAGGGTAGCGACGGTGAAGGTGATGGTATCTGTACTTGCCCCCTGCATCAGTTGGTACGTTTGCTCGCCGAGCTTTTGAATCGTTTCAGCCAGGCTCTGCATTTCTTTCAGTGCCCGCAGAATCACCTCCGGATCCTGTTCGCTGTTGAGGGCTCCATACTGCTGACCGATGGCAGTGGCCTGGTTCACCCCCTCCCGAAAACTTAGCTCCACATCATTCTTGAGCACCCAATCGCGGTAGAGGTGACGGTCGATCTCCAGGGTCGTGATATCCGCAGGCGGGCGCGCCACCGTATCCGCTGTCAGGACACCGTAGAAGGAGTCTAAGAGTTTCTCTGATGCGATGAGGATATCTTGTGCGGTGGAAGCCATGCTCTGCAGTTCGGTCTTGCGCGTCTGTCGCAGGTCCGACTGTGCCTGTTCCACCTGGCGCTCTGCCGAATTCACCGCATTCTGCGCCGTCAGCACGTCTGCTTCGCGATTCGCCTCCAGCTGTTCCAGTTGCAGACGGCTGGCTCCGAGCGCGAGCTGTGACTGGCGCACATCGGCGAACACGGTCGTCTTGTCGAGCTCTGCGATCACTTGCCCTCTCTTCACGCGGTCCCCCTCCTGCACGAGTACTTTTGCCACCGTGCCCTTCTGATTGAATTTCAGCTGCTGTTCATTGGCGAAGGTCACGGAGCCCACGGCTTTCACAGAGGTGACGATGCTCCGGCGTTCCACAGACGAGAGCTCGCCTGTGGGTGTCGATGACTGGCTGCTCCCCTGCGCAAAGGCGAGATAGCTGCTCCCCAGCACGAGAGCGGTCACAAGCCCGATCAGGTAATTGCCGGCCGAAATGCGTTGCAGCAATGTGCGAGCGCGTTCCGGCAGGTGTGCGGAGAGTCGGGTGCGTAGTGAGGAGAGCATCATCCCATTCATTGTTGTGTGGGGACGGACGAGCCGGACGATGACAGCACTGATCCGCTCGCTGCGCGAATGCGGTTTCCGGGCTCAAGCGTCACGCCCTTTTCCTTTGCGATATCACGCAGGGTTTTGCCGCTCGCAAGTTCCTTGCGCAGGTCTTCCTCCGTCATGCCGAGCTGTTCTGCCATGCGCTCTCGATCCTGCTCCATCCTGCCTCCCTGCCGTTGCTGCAAGCCCGCACGGTTGCCGAATGTCCCGGCCTGACCGGCGGGACGACGCAGGATGCTCAGCCCCCCCACGACGACGAAGAGGATGAGAAGGCCCGAGAGCAGTCCGAGGCCGAAAGAGAGCGGATGGAACGTTTTCATGGGGGATATTGTCAAAATCTAAAAACATTTTCTCTCGAAAGTATAGCGTTCCATGGTTAAGATCGGATTAAGGCTTGAAACAGCGATTATCTTAAAAAATTCACGGTTTCTTAATGTCCTCTTAATCCATTGGGATCTATGATGATCTCTCATTTTTTCCGGAACTATGCACATCCTCCTCATCGAAGACCAGGAGAAATTGGCAGACAACATCCGGCAGTTTCTCACGCTGGAGCACTATGCAGTCACCGTGGCACACGATGGGAAAGAGGGCTTTGAGAAAGCGATGACGCAGGAGGTAGATCTGCTCATTCTCGATGTGAACCTGCCCGGCATGGATGGCTACCTCATCTGTTCCCTGCTGCGGCAGCGCAAGAGAGACATGCCGATTCTCATGCTCACGGCACGCACCAAGCAGCAGGAGATCGTGCACGGGCTCAACCTGGGAGCGGATGATTATCTGGGAAAACCTTTCGATCTGGATGAGCTCCTTGCGCGGGTGCGCGCTCTGCTCCGTCGCAAGGGGACTACAAAACAGCCGCGGCTGACGGCGGGGTCCATCGTGCTCGACACGAATACGCACGAGGTCTTTCGGGAGGACAAGAGCGTCGATCTCTCGCCCAAGGAGTACGGGCTTTTTGAGTTCCTGCTGCGCAACAAGGGCGTGGTGCAGGAGCGTCCGCGCATCATCGAGCACGTGTGGGGCGGACGGGACGATCTGCTGTTCTCGCAGACGGTGGATGTGCACGTGGCGTACCTCCGGCGCAAGCTGGGCAAAGATGCAATCGAGACTGTTCCCGGAAAGGGCTACCTCGTTCCCGCGGACCGGTGATGCACCACGCTGCGAATTTTCGGCACATCTCCACCCGCATCGCGCTGCAGTTCATGGGGTTCGTCTTTCTGCTGTTCCTTATCAATGGATCGCTCTTTCTCATGGCGGATTTCGGGAATGTCCGGCGCATGGCCCGTGGTCGGCTGCTGCGCGAGGCCCAGATGATCCTCAGTCAGGCGCCCGGCATGCTCCAGGGAAAGCCGCTTTCCGTTCCTCCTCCGCTCGCGGAACGCATCAGGATTCTGGATGCCGACGGGCGGCTGATGCATGCCGGATCACTCTTTGCGGATGTGCCTGCATTGACGACCGAGGGATACTCCACCATTGAAGTGCGTGAGGAGTCCTACACCGTCCTGACCATTCCGCTCACCGTGGACGGCCGCGTCCGCGGCTTTGCCCAAGTGGCCGGCATGGAGCATCTGCCGGCGCGCGATCTGCCGATCCGGTGGGGATTGTATTTCCTCGTCAGCATTCTGGTTTCGGCCCTCACGTTTGTGGTCGGGCTTTTCTTTGCGCGCCGGAGCCTGAAGCCTGCGGAGCAGATGATGGAGCGATTGGAGCAGTTCACGCAGGATGCGAGCCACGAGCTCAGAACGCCCCTCGCCGCCCTCAGCTCCTCATTGGATCTTGCGCTGAAGAATGGGGAGCACCGCGAGGGGATTCTGTCGGCCAAGGAGGACCTGAAACAGGTGACGGTGCTCGTAGAGAGGCTGCTCGAGCTGGCCCGACTGGATACATTCATTCATGAAGACAACCCCGTTGATCTTTCGGAACTGGTCGCGCAATCCACAGAGCGCATGCGCTCGCTCGCAGCCGGGAGGCGCGTTGCCATTGAGCAGCACATCGATCAGGGCGTGACCGTGCGCGGCGATGCCGTTCTGCTCAGGCAGGCGCTGGAGAATCTGCTCTCCAACGCCATCAAATTCAGCAAACCCTCCGGGGGCGACATTCGCGTGCGTCTCACCTCCAAAACACTCTCGATCGAAGATGCCGGTGTGGGAATCGACGCATCTGCCCTGCCGCATATTTTCGACCGCTTCTACCAGGCCGAGCAGTCGCGCGCGATGGGGGGATTCGGTCTCGGGCTGGCCCTGGTGAAGCGCATTGTGGAGCTGCACGGCTGGACCGTGGAGGCGCGCAGCACGCACGGCGAAGGCGCGACATTCACGATGCATTTCGGCTCACAGACACACGCTCCGCGGTCTTAATTTTCTCTTAAGGTGACCTGAGTACGATGGTGCCGTCTTAAGACTTCTATTTCATTTTTTCTCCCATTTCTTATGAAGAACTATTCATTTGGAACGATCGCAGGAATCGCTTCGCTCGTTCTTGTTCCGCTGCTCGCGTCCGCAGCTTCCTCCGTCGCAGGTACGCCGGAAGATACACAACGTGAGCGTCCTGTTCCCTCGCAGGAGTGCCTGCAGGCGCAGGTGGCGAAGCATGATCTCATGGCGGCCGGCATGGATGAAACGATGGCCGCACGAAAGGCTGCGATGCAGGTGCACCGCGATGCGCTCGACGCTGCCGCCGCTATCGCCGATGACGCCGGACGTCAGACAGCCGTGCAGCAGGCCAACGAAGCATTCCGTACGTCCATGCAGACCCTGATGGGGTCGAAGTCGGATGAGATGCAGGCGGCCATGGAAGCTATGCGCGACGCGTGCGGCGGCTTTGGACCCAAGGGTGGCATGGGCGCAGGTCTCGGTGGCGGCATGGGTGGAGGACGCATGATGGACGGTCACGGACGCGGACAGGGTATGCGCGGAGGACAGGGTGATTGCCCTTTTCGCTCAGGAACCAGCGATGAATAATCATCGTCGGTGAACGCCAAAAGAAGCTGCCGGCGGGCAGCTTCTTTTTTTAGCGAAAACAGGTCTTTCTCTTTAGAAGAGCTCGCGCTTGAAGAAAAACTTCTCAGCGCTCAGTCGGCCGGCGCCGTAGATGAACAGCACGAGGAATGCGGCGATGTAGAGTAGCGCCAGTTCGCCGCGGTTCTGAATGGGGAGCACGCCGTTGCCCGCATGGGCGGTGACGTAGGCGCCGATGAGCAGGATGGTGCCCAGTACGGCGACGAGGCGCGTCCAGAAGCCCGCGACAAGGGCGATGCCGCCTGCGAGCTCACACATGCCCACAAATCCCATGAATCCGTTGATGGCGAATTGTCCTTCGAGGAGGCCCAGCTTCTGCAACCCGTGCTGCAGGAAGAGAAACCCGACCAGAATGCGGAAGAGGAGGTAGAGCACGTTTGCGCCGCGCAGGGCCAAGGGTGAGAAGAGCATGAAGAAGGGGGAAAGGAATGCACCAGCGTAGCGGAGATCCTGTCAGCGGGGCAACGAGGGATACGGTGCAGAATGATGTATGGGATGGCGGGACCTACTGAACGTGATTCGAACGCATATCGGGGTTCTCTCCGCACACGGTGTCACGGTTGTTTAGAGCGAAGTTGAGGGCAGCCTCAAAAGGATTCTTGAGTCCAGTTTTAACGCGTTGTCTGGACAGCCTCTCCTTCAGAGGTCTCCCGGGTCTACGTGGAAATAGAAGATCCGGACGAACAGTGTTACACCGCGGAGGAATTGCCACACCTATCAGCTGCGTGGAACGAAACGTGCACTGATGGTGATGGCTACCAGTGGAATGACGATCATTTGGAGGACGGGGAAAAGGCCGATTCCCAATACAGGAATCATGGGCATCGCTGCATACTGCCAGCGGTGATCGACGTAGACGGCCCACAATTCGAATCCTACGGCGAGGAGAACACCGATGAACGGCACGATTGTCCACGTCGCGGGATGCTCATACGCCGACCGATCTGCAATCCAGAAGGGACTTCGATGGATGACCGCGAGTGCGGCGTAGAGGATGAGCATGAAGAGAAGATCCCCGCCAGTCGCTTTGAAGCAGATCCAGAAATGTGCGCGATACGATGTGAAGCCCACGTAGAGAGGGGCTTGGAGGTTCTCCCAAAAGAGGTGGAGGATGAAACTCGCGCCCAAGAACATGAGAGGAGAGAGCCAGTGGTTTCGATACTCGCGGATCATGCAGGTGTCTTGCAGAAGCGCTGTAGCGTCTCATCCGTATAGACGGGCTGGACGGTGACATGATGGATACCCATTTCTGAGGCGATGCGCTCGACGTCGCGGATCGCCGCATCACACTTACAGACGTCACCGTTCTTGAGCGTAACCTTGCAGGTCAGATGGTGCTCCGCCGGTGTCAGGCTCCAGACGTGGATATCCCCGACGGATAGGACACCTTGGACGTCTCCGACCGCTTTCTCGAAAAGATCGTAATCGAAACTCTGCGGAGCGGATTGCAGGAAGAGACGAGCACCCTCCTTGAAGATGCCCCAGCCGCTCTTGATCATGAAGAAGGCAATAAGCAGTGCGGCGGCGACATCAAAATATACGACGCTGAAATATCGTGAGAGGAGACCGCTCACGATCAGGGCGGCAGAACCGATCATATCGTAGGTCATACAGGCATACGTCCCTCGCGCGTTCAGGCTGTGACAGGCATCCGCCTTGAGCATGACAGAAGAGATGAAATTCACAGCGAGAGAAACGACACCGACGATGAGAACCGTCGTCCCGGCAACAGATTCGGGCATGAGTAAGAGTTTTCCTACTTGCAGCGCGACGACCAGCGCAGAGAGGAGCAGAAGGCATCCCTTCACGAAACCCGCGAGCACATCCATCCGACCGTACCCGAAGGTGCGCCGCTCATCGGGGGCTTGCCTAGTCTTCCTTTCGCTGTAAATGCTGACAGCGAGGGCAACGATGTCGTCGGTGTTCATGAGGCCGTCCGCCAGCACTGCAGTACTGCCCGTGAGCACGCTCAGGACGATTTCCACCATCGCAAGACCTCCGTTGAGGATGAGTGCCCAGATGAATTTCCATTCCAGAGCGGAGGAAGAAGATTGCCGATGCGGAATGGAGCAACAGGTGTCCATGCAGAGAAAGTTTCTTCATCTCTCACGCCCCCTTCGCCTTGTCGATGATCGCCCGCACGATGGCATCGACCTCCTGCGGCTTATCTCCCAGATCTGCCTGCGGGAAGAACTGAGAGAGGGCGATGGGTCGCATCCCTGAGAGGAAGACTTTGCCTTCGTGAACGTACACATTGATCTTGCAGGGCATGCAAAGACCTATTTTTGGGTCGGCACGGAGGAACTCGCTTGAGTATTTGGCGTTACAGAACTCCACGATCTTGTATGGATCGCGATGGATACCCTTCTCCGCAAGGCTCGCCTGCAAGTCGTGTACGTGGAGTACACGCATCCCCGCCTTCGCGATCTCCTCTAGGACACTGGAGGACGCCGCAGCGAAATCCTTGGCGGTGGTTACGGTGTAGTCGAATTCCATGCAGGCATGGTCGCAGAGGAACGGCATGGAGACAACCGTTTACGGGAAAATCTCTCAGATCCTCCGCATTCCTGGCGTGATGATCGTGTACACTGAAGATTCCCGCTGCACGCCACGCTTCGCCGTCTCTCCACCACTATTCTCACCGGCATGCTCCTCTTCATTTGGCTTTGCCTTGTTTCCCAGCTTTTCTTTTGCCAAAGGAATGATGGGTTTCTCGTATTCATCCCCCGATAATGCCGCCGTACAAAGCCAGCAACAGGAAGAGCAAGAAGGTAAGCAGTTTTTGGACAACCTCAACAGCAAAACAGTTACCTGTTCGCATCTCAAAGATGCAGATTTTGAGAAAATTAGTGAGTATTTTATGGGTCAATCTATAGGAGATACTGTGAGGCACATTGCCATCAACGAAATGATGAAAACAATGATGGGAGAACTGGGGGAAGAACAGGCGCATATCGCTATGGGTAAACGAGTGAGCGGATGCGGAGGAGACGGAACACTTCCCATAGGGATGATGCCGATCATGATGGGGGGAGCTTGGAACGGCGCTGCTCCGACAGTGGGGAGATGGTCAAATGGCTCCGATTCCTCTACGATACTTCCCATGATGGGATACGGATTCGGGTTCGCGCCATTCGGCCTCCTCTTCATGATCCTCTGGTGGGTTCTCATCATTGCCGGGATCATCGCGCTCGTGAAATGGATCGCACACTCCTCTGGAACATCAGGAGGAAAATCCCTGCTCGACATCCTGAAAGAACGTTACGCGGAGGGGGAAATCGACAAGAAAGAGTTTGAAGAGCGAAAGAAAAACCTTGCCTGAAAAACCTATGAAACTCGGTATCATCCTGCAATCGAACGAGCCGGAACACGTGTGGAATGCCCTCCGTCTGGCAATCACCGCGCGGAAAGCGAAACACGACGTGCGCATCTTCCTCTTGAGTGAGGGGGTGGAGCTTGAGAGTATCCTTGATTCCGGAGATTTCGATATCTCTCGTAAAGTGAAGGAGTTCACTGAACTGCAGGGCCAGATTCTCGCCTGTGGGACCTGTCTCAAAAGCCGATCACAACCCGAAAGCGCAGCCTGTCCCATTTCGACCATGACCGATCTCCTGCACATCGTCGAGGAATCGGACAGGGTGCTGACGTTTGGCTGAGGATCGTAAACCGGTTTCATCCCGATGTAACAGGGGAATGGAACATGACTCGAACATACAAATATCTCTCGGGTGGCTCAGATCGTGAAATGCTGGCAAGATTCTCAATAATGGACTTTGGCGGGGCTGACGGGACTCGAACCCGCGACCTTCCGCGTGACAGGCGGACGCTCTAACCAGCTGAGCTACAACCCCATAACTGCTGCTTACGGAAACGCCTTCCTGCAGCTGACTTAAGGTACTTTTCTCGCTGTCTTGCTGCAAGCCTATCCGGATATCTTTCTTTCAGGAGGAACTGCCATGGTCGATATCCTCTTGTTGATTTCACCTTGCCCGCATTGTGTTCTTGAAGTCTTCGCTCCGGATGAGCTGATATGCCGACATACTGCCGGTCAGCTGTAAGACTATGCAGAACGTATGCGAAGTACATTGTATCAAGTGTTCCAGCTGAGCTACCCGCCCGAACGTACCGACGTTCGGTACGGGCGGGCAACCCCAATTTGCCGCCGAAACGCTACCGTAAGAAGTACAGACTGACAACCAGAAGCCCTCGAAGAAGCCACCAGAGGAAGGTTGCTGATCCGCCTTGTGTTCAAGATTTTCTCCGGTAGCCTTCGCATCCAATTCTTCCCCATTTGTTTCTATGGAGCGTCCCTCTGGTCCCATGCTCGTGCGCATCGCTGCCGACCCTACGATTGTCTCTCAGAAGACGGGAATAAATGTTTATCCCCGACAATTGATGGAAGACGGTTCATGGATGGTGAGTGTTGATGCCTTGGAAGCGGCCCGCAGCGGCGCACAGGAGAAACTGCGTCCGTTCCTCCATCCTGTGTGTACTCTGCCAGGGCAGGGAACGACGCAGGAACGCCATAGGTCTGCACCCGCCGCGGAGTCTCCCGATACCGGCGAAGACATGTCCCTTTCTACCCGGGGAACACGAGAACAGGAGGATTAAACGAGAGTCGGTCTCCGTCCATGCCACTCCGTGGCCTGCTCATAGGCGTGGCCTGCGCGCAGAATCGTCTCTTCGCCCCATTGCGGTCCCAAAATCTGCATGCCGATCGGCAGGAGGTCATCCTCCTTCGCTCCCTTCGGAGCTTCGGAGGATGGTTTCGCTTTCGCGAAACCACACGGGATGGAGAGCCCCGGGATGCCGGCGAGGTTTATTGAGACTGTGAAGATGTCTTCCAGATACATCTGCACGGGGTCATCGGTGTGGGCGCCGATGGTGAAGGCCGGGGTGGGGGCCACGGGCGTGAGGAGGCAATCCACTTTCTCGAATACCTGATCGAAGTCGCGCTTGATCAGCGTGCGCACGCGCTGTGCCTGACGGTAGTACGCGTCGTAGTACCCGGCCGAGAGCGCGTAGGTGCCAATCATGATGCGGCGCTTCACTTCGTCGCCGAAGCCGCTACTTCGCACGCGCTCGTAGTATCCGATCAGGTTCTCACGCTCCGGAACGGTATGACCGAAACGCACACCGTCGTACCGGGCCATATTCGAACTCACTTCGGAGGGTACAATGACGTAATACGTCGCGATGGCGTACGGTGAGTGGGGTAGGCTCACATCGACGATCTTGGCTCCCAGCGAGGCATATACCTTGGCCGCCTCGCGCACAGCTGCCTCCACCTGCGGGTCCATTCCCTTAATGAAGTACTCCTTGGGTAGACCGATCTTCATGCCCTTCACGCCCTGCTTGATGGTCTGCGTGTAGTCCGGCACGGGCACGTCGCCGGTGGTGGCATCGAGCGGGTCTCTTCCTGCAATCGCGCTGAGGACAATGGCCGCATCCTCCACCGTCTTCGTGAGTGCGCCGATGGAATCGAGCGAGCTCGCCATACTGAGGACCCCGTACCGGCTGGTGCGGCCGTAGGTGACCTTGAGCCCTGTACAACCGCAAAAACCCGCAGGCTGGCGTATCGATCCTCCTGTATCCGTCCCGAGTGCGAACAGGCACTCATCCGCCGCGACAGCGGCAGCCGATCCGCCGGAAGACCCCCCCGCCACACGCGAGTGATCCCACGGGTTCTTCGTCACGCCGAAACAGCTCGTCTCGGTGGAGGCACCCATGGTGAATTCATCGGTATTGGTCTTGCCCAGACTCACGGCGCTTTGGGCCTTGAGCCGCTTCGTCGTCGTGGAATCGAATGGCGGAATGAAATCCCGCGCCCTGCCGCGATCCGAAGGATCTGCTGCAGGGTTTCTCAATATATTGGAGCATGCGGTGGTGGGAACGCCCTCCTCGCAGAAGACGTCTTTGGCCAGGTATGGGATGCCGGCGAGCGGATGATCGAATGCCCCCTTCTTATCTGTCTTTTTGGCTTCATCCAGGGCTCGATCGAAATTACGGTGCACCACGGCATTGAGGGATTTGTCGACGGATTCGATCCGCTCGATGCAGGCACGGGCCAGCTCCACAGCGGTGAGCTCACCGGCTTTCAACCGCGCGTGCGCCTGGCCGATGGTGAGCGAGGCGCTGCTCATCTAAAGGGCGGAAGGTGTTTCGATCTGCTGGTCCACAATGGGCAGGGGACTCACGCCGAGCAGGGCATCCGTTCCCACGGGACATTCTGCGATCGTATCGGTTCGTGTGATGTTGCTGAGCCCCGTCACTTGCGCCGTCGGCTCTACGCCCTCGGTCTTCACCTCTTTCAGTTTCTCGACGTAATCCAAAATCTGGGTGAGTTCGCGACTGAATTTCTCCACCTCGCTATCCGAGAGGGTGAGTCGGGCCAGCTTGGCGATGTGCCGGACTTGGGCAGGGGTCAAATTCGTCATGCGCTTTGGAGCATAGAGAGAATCAATGAGGAATCAAGAATCAAGCGGAACGTATCTTTTAAAAAGGCAAAAAAGAAGCATTCTTAATTCTTCATTCTTGATTCATACTTCTTGCCATGCAGCTTCTCCATCTCCGCGGGCGCAAAACATGTGATTTTGTCCTGCGCAAGGGCACGCTCTGGCGGGGCAGGACGATGAATATCCGATGGTTGCCCGGTATGCCCCAGAACATGCGGCCACGTCCCGGAGAGCGCTCACCGCGTGGGCTCTTCATCGGCACATTCGCGTCACTCTCCTTAAGCAAGCGCGCGGTGGACCGCAATCGCATGCGACGCCGCTGTCGCGAGGCGCTGCGCATCGTGATGCGGGAGGAAACGGAATTCCCCTCCGTTCAGTTGTTGCTCTCGCCGCGTTCCTCTAGTCTCTCTTGTGACTTTCAAGACATCATTCACGATGTCAGGTCGTTTCTCTCTTCCCTGCGTGCATGTCTGAACAACCCCGCAAACGGAGCGCCCTCCTCGAGTTCGCGCTGATCTTCGCCCTGGTGTACCTGGGGACCCAGCTCGTCTTCCGGCTGTTCTTCCCTGCAGAAGCGGGCGGGCCCAACGGGCTTGCCGATGTCGTGCTGAAATCCACTGCGGCGAAGGTAAAAGACGGGCACAGCATCACGCTCACTCTGCGCAATAACACCGAAGGCACGCTCCTGCTCCCTGACCACTGCCCGATGCCGCCGGTGGAAGTCTACACGGTCATGGGGGAGGGTTCGGGTGCCCAAATCGCCCCGCTGATGGCCATAGAGACGGCTCTGCCCTGCGTCCCGCTCACCTCTGTCGCCCCGAAGTCCGAGGCCCACATTGACCTGGGTCCGTGGAAGTACTCGCTCTTCTCGCAGTTCGGCACCTACGAAGTGCGGCTGCCCGCAGCAGCGCGCTTCCGCACGGCGAGCGGCACCATTGTCCCGGCGGAGCACGGCACGCTCAGCGCACGGGTCACGCTCCACGACGCGGGCCCTTTCACCAAGCTCTTCCGCGCTTTCATCACGAAGCCCTTTCTCAATTTCCTCATCTTCATCGCTTCCGTCCTGCCCGGCCACAGCCTGGGGGTTGCCATCATCATCCTCACGCTCGTCGTGAAATTCCTGCTCTACATTCCCACACAGCACTCGCTGGAGGGCCAGAAGAAGATGCAGAAGGCCCAGCCGCTCTTGGATGAAATCCGCCGCCGGTACAAGGATGATCCCAAGCGAATGCAGGAAGAGACCATGAAGATCTGGAAAGAGCACGGCATCAATCCGTTCCAGTCGTGCCTGCCGCTCCTCATCCAGATGCCGGTGCTCATCGGCGTCTTCTACGTGGTGCGCGATGGCTCGGTGCTCGCGCTCTCGCAACATCTGATCTACGACTTCTATCGGCATTTGGATTGGTCATTTGCCACCACATTCCTGGGGCTGGACCTGCTGAAGCCCAGCTACATTCTCTTTCCGCCGCTCCTCACTATTCTCCAGTTCGTGCAGATGAAGCTCACGTTCGCCGCCGCCAAGAAGAAGCGGGAGCAGAGTGGCAAAGCCGAGAGTCAGGGGGATAAGAGCCAGCAGATGCAGCAGAAGATGATGCTCTACGGGCTCCCGATCATGATCGGTGTGTTCGCCTTCCAGTTCCCGGCGGCTGTTTCTCTCTACTGGGGCGTGTCGACCCTCTTCGCCATCGGGCAGCAGATGGTGGTGAACAGGGAGAAGATCACGTTGTGATGTACGCAGCGTGTCATGGTGAGCTCTGTCGAACCATGAACACGCGAAGTCACCCTTCGACAGAGCTCAGGGTGACATCGCAAGTCGCAAATCGATCAATCGCAAATCCGTCAGGCGATCGTGACCTCCTTGCACAGGTAGACATCCTGAATCGCCTGGAGGAGCTCTACGCCCTCATCCATGGGCTTCTGGAATGCCTTGCGGCCCGAGATCAGACCCGTGCCGCCTGCGCGCTTGTTGATCACGGCGGTCTTCACCGCTTGTGCCAGATCATCCTTGCCCGAGGCGCCGCCCGAGTTGATGAGCCCGATGCGGCCCATGTAGCAGTTGGCCACCTGCCAGCGTGCGAGGTCGATGGGGTGATCGGCGCAGAGAGTCGAGTACATGCGTTCATCTGATTTGCCGTACTTCCCTTCCGGGCTCATCGCTTTGTACCCGCCGTTACACTCCGGCAGCTTCTGCTTGATGATGTCGGCTTGCAGAGTCACGCCCAGATGATTGGCCTGCCCCGTGAGATCCGCTGCCGTGTGATAGTCCTTCCCGTCCTTTTTGAAATCCTTGTTGCGGAGGTAGCACCAGAGCACCGTGAACATGCCCAGGTCATGTGCGCGCGAGAAGGCCTGCGCCACTTCCACGATCTGGCGGCGGGATTCCGGTGAACCGAAGTAGATGGTGGCGCCCACTCCCGCTGCGCCCATGTTGTGTGCTTCCTCGATCGTGCCGAACATCACCTGGTCAAAAGCATTGGGGTAGGTGAGCAATTCGTTATGGTTGATCTTCACGATGAACGGGATCTTATCGGCATATTTCTTCGCCACGATGCCGAGCACGCCGAACGTGGAGGCCACGGCGTTGCAGCCGCCCTCGATGGCCAGCTTCACGATGTTCTCGGGATCGAAGTAATCGGGATTGGGCGCGAAGCTCGCTCCCGCAGAGTGCTCGATGCCCTGATCCACGGGCAGGATACTCAGGTACCCCGTGCCGCCCAGTCTGCCGTGTTCGTAGAGTTCCTGCAGGTGCTTCACCGCCTCTTTGGGCCGGTCCGAGATACCGAAAATATCCTTTACGTGCGAGGGGCCGGGCAGGTGCAGACGGTCCTTCGTGATGCCTTTGCACTGGTAATTGAGGAGTGCGTCGGCTTCGGAACCGAGGAGTTTCTTGATATCGGCAGTGGTCATCATGCTGAGGAAGGGGATAAGTGGGCGAATCCTACCATTGACAAGTACTTGATTTATTATGAATTTTATTACATAATGCCAGTTACGTTCCGTTCC
The DNA here is from genome assembly GCA_001430755.1 of Candidatus Peribacter riflensis. GTDB lineage: Bacteria > Patescibacteriota > Gracilibacteria > Peribacterales > Peribacteraceae > Peribacter > Peribacter riflensis. The sequence goes on from CP013062.1 coordinate 1,178,580, forward strand.
TTCCTTTGGGCGCAATGGATGTGCCAACGCGGTCCCGCACTGCGTGACTCAAGAGGGAAGTGAATCTACGGAGCGATGCTCTTTTTCCAAGGAAGGAGGGTTAGGATGCTTGTCCTCACCCGTTCTCTCCACCAGGTGATCTTGATCGGCGGAACTATTGAAGTTGCTGCTGATCGGATCGGTTCCAGGGTTGTCAGGTTTTCTGTCCGGGCTTCGGGGTATCCGATTGCCCGAGGCGAGTGCCCCGCTGCGGGCTCTGCCTCAAAGGACGGAGTCCTGATCCTTGCGCGCAAGCGCGGGGAGCGGATTCTCATCGGTGGTGACATCGTTGTCACCCTTCTGAGGATTGTCGGCAACCGTGTGAAGGTGGGCATCACCGCCCCGTCGGAGGTGGTTATCCTCCGCGACGAGCTGGTGGTGTAAGAGCAAGTCACTGGCATTCAGTGGCTACCCCGTAACGGCGATTGTCGCTACGGGGTTTTTTGTGTCGTTTTTCGATGAGAGCTACTACTTTATATGCTCTTTATAAGACCAGATTCGTCTGGTCTCACTTTTTCCGGCCAACGTGTTGTTGGTTGGGGCCGACAGGGGTTATTCGCCCTTCCTCTACCGGTTTTTTAAGAGCCGTTTCCTTCACTTCTCTCGCAGGAGCGCGTAGCGTTTCGGCTCTCTTAGGGGCTTTCTCTAAGAGATCGCTCTGTGACAGTGAAGGTTTTTTTAAGCTCCCGACAGGCTGGAGGATCTCTGGCGTGTCGGGAGCTTAATGGGCCCTCCGAAGTCGGCCCCTCCCTCTTTCCTCTTTCCGCCTCAAGGAGGCTGGAGGATGCCGTGCTCGTGCTCAGTAGGAAGAAGAACGAGAGCATCGTCATCAACGACGACATTACAATCGTCGTCGTTGAGATCCGCGGCGACAAGGTGCGCCTGGGGGTTGAGGCCCCCAAGGAGGTGCCCGTGCACCGCCGTGAGGTGTTCGATGCGATCCGTCGCAACGAAGCTGCGACGGAGGAGAAACCGACAGGGGGGCAGGATGGCCCTCCTGCCACAGGGTAAGCCGCCAGGCCATGAGCCTGACGGATGACCCCGGTACGTGCGCGTGCCGGGGTCTTTTCAACTACTCGTCCCCCGCCCCCTTTCGCTATGCTTCTCCTATGCCAACCAAGGAGCCCTCTCGTTTGCATCTCTACAATACCCTCACCAAGAAGGAAGAGACGTTTGAGTCCATCACAAAAGGAAAGGTGCTGATGTACACCTGCGGGCCTACGGTCTACGGCCGGCCGCACATCGGCAACTACGCCTCCTTCCTCATGGCCGACTTGCTTCGGCGCTGGCTCGAAGTGAGCGGCTACGCAGTCACCCACGCCAAGAACATCACGGACGTGGGGCACCTGCTGCATGACCGGGATCAGGGTGATGACAAAATCGAGAAGCAGGCCAGAAGTGAGAAATTGGATCCTCTCGAGATCGCCCGCAAGTACGAAGCGCAGTTTCTGGAGGATGAGAAAGCGCTCAACATCCTGGAGCCTTTTGCGCGGCCCCGCGCCACAGAGACGGTCAAAGAGATGCTCGCAATGATTTCCATACTCCTCGAAAAGGGCTTCGCCTACGAAACAAATGATGGCATCTACTTCTCGGTCGAGAAATTCCCCGCGTACGGTTCACTCTCGGGCAACACGCCCGAAAACCTGAGTGCCGGTGCGCGCATCGAAGAGCGCGAGGGCAAGCATCATCCGGCGGATTTCGCCCTCTGGAAGAAATGTGTGGGCGAGAATGCGCCGCACCTGCTCCGATGGAAGTACGCGACCGGTGAGCGTGTGTATACCGAAGGCGACGATCCTTCCGCAGGATTTCCCGGCTGGCACATCGAGTGCTCCGCCATGAGCCGAAAGTTCCTCGCAGACCAGATCGATATCCACACCGGTGGCGAAGACAACATCTTCCCCCACCATGAGTGCGAGATCGCCCAGAGTGAGGCTTCGAGCAGCCGAAAACCCTTTGTCCGCACGTGGGTGCACCGCCGCCGCATCCAGATGGGGGAGGAGAAAATGAGTAAGAGCCTTGGCAACGTGTTAAGTTTGCCAGACGTGATGGCACAGAGTTTCAGTCCCTTAGACCTGCGGTACTACCTTCTCTCCGTTCATTACCGGACGAATTTGAAGTTTACGGAGAAGGGACTGGAAGATGCGAAGAAGGCGCGTCGGAAGATTCTGGAGTGGATGACGGAAGCAGGAGGTAAGGAAGATAAGGTAAGTAATGTAGGTAAGGAAGGCGAGGAAAACATGATCGAACCATGGAAGGAGAAATTTTTTGCGGCGATGAATGCGGACCTGAATACGCCTTCTGCGCTCGCGACCGTTTTCGATCTCATGACGTGGTCACGCAATCAGTCGGAATGGAGCAACGGGGCGGTGAATGCGTTGGAGGAATTGATAGGACACATTCGTCACACTTTCGGCTGCTTCGAACCCGAACAAATGGATGTGTCGGCAAAAGTATTGGAATTACTTACCAAGCGTAAAGAAGCCAGGAAGGCGAAGGACTACCACTTGTCCGATCAACTACGTGATGCGATTCACAAGGAGGGATATGAGGTGCGCGACAACGGTGATGAGCAGGAGTTAAAAAAGTTATAGGAAATATCTCATCGCGGACCTGATACTTGGTTATCAGGGTGGCGATATCTTTTCCACCTTTGTCTAAGCGACAAAGGTGGAGCCCCGCCCGTACCGAACGACGGTACGTTCGGGCGGGCAAAACGCCGGCGCGCCAATTCCCACTCCTCCCGGCCCTGCGCCTCCTCGCCTCGCCTCCAAGGCTTCGGCTCGTCTCGTCGGCCGCTTCGCGTACAGGGCCTTCCCCTTCACCCCCCGTGGCGCGCCACCCCCAAGACTATCCAAAGATTGTATGTATCTTTTTCCTCAACCTTTTTTGCATGCTCTGCGGTGACGAATCAGGAAAATCTTGAGAAAATGTCAGGAAAAGAAAACGTCATGTCAGGGGGCCTAAACGGAAAATTTGCTTTACTAACACATATTTACCGTTGATCAAGGGGTTTTTGGTCCCCTGTTTTACCCTTCGGAAGGTATTTTTCTTGCAGGAATTCGTGCGAGAAAATGCGAATAAGTGCGAAATGAAGCGGAGAATTCCAGCGTCCGCCCCTTCTTTCGCCCTGTAACACCACGGGGAGGGCTGCGTTTCACTCCATGCACGGGTCTGTGCGAGATCTTGCAGCAAACTGCAGATTTCCATAGGATCTCCGCGATCCGCTTTCCTCGAGGAATGGAAAGCGCGATCCGTGTATACGCCCTTTGACAAGTCGGCGCCTTGCCTTTGTCCCGCGTATGCGAGACCAAGCAAGTTTCACACTTCGCTTTCCCTATCTGTGGAAAGCGCTGTCGTGTTCTCCCAGTGTCCGTCTAACCCTGGAAAGGATCTCTCTGGCCTCGTGACACCTCTTTATATATAAGGAGAAGAGACCCGCATCGCGGGACTCGTTCTCACCACACAAGAGCGCAGAGGGACAGGCGGCGAGTCACTGATCACAACGAACCTACCCACTCCATCATCGATTTCCTCATTTCCTCTTTTCCATCGTTCTTTATTTCTTCTCTACTCCATACCTTATGGATATTTCCCGCTTTAAGAGAGCCTGTGCGGGTCTGTCCGTCGCAGCGATCATGCTGACCCAGGTCGGCACGGCGTTTGCAGCGTACAGCGATGTCCCGTCAGGCGTGTGGTACAAGGATGCCGTCGAGGCCTTCGTCGACGCCGGTTACCTTGATGCCACACAAGCGCGCTTTCGTGGTGGCGACACCGCAACGCGCGCCGAATTTACCAAGCTGATCGTCATGCTGAATGGCGGTCTGCTCTCCACTCCTCCGGCTGTGCCGAGCTTCAACGACGTGCCGACTGGCGCGTGGTTCTACGCGTACATGGAGGAAGCAGCCAAAGAAGGCTGGGTTCGTGGAGACAATAACTGCTACGGCTCGAAGCCGTGCTACGGACGCCCGAACTCGAACATCAATCGAGCAGAGGCAGCCGCTCTCATCGTCCGTGCCTTCGGGCTGGAGTCGACCGGTTCTGCCGCGCAGTTCGTCGACAATCCTTCCGGCCAGTGGTACACGGAGCCCATCCAGACTGCTGCAGATCACTGTGTCTTGCAGGGTGACGACTCCACGGGTCGCGTCCGCCCCTCTGACAACATGAACCGCGCAGAAATGGTGGTCATGCTCCACCGCGTCGACCAGGGTCTGACCTTCGGTGTCGATTGTGGTCAGGGCCAGGTGACCGCTCCCGCGATCAAGTCTGTCATGGCAACATCCGCGACGACCGTCGAGGTCGAGTTCACGGTGGCCATGCAGAAGGCTTCATCCGAGGACAAGACCAACTACACGGTCTCCGGCTCCCCGGTTGTGCCGATCAATGCCGCCAAACTCATCGCCAAGGACACAGTTGAGCTCACGCTCGGCGAAGAGATGGTTGCAGAGCACGAGTACACCCTCGAGGTGAAGGATGTCGAATCTGAAGATGGAGACATGGTCTCGGGCACCAGGACCTTCGATGGCTACGCAGCCATTGTGAAGGGCGACGGTGAACTCGAGGTCTCCCTCTCGTCCAAGAACCCCCGCGGCGACACCGTTCCGAAGGGTGCCGTGGGCGTCGTGCTCCTCTCCACTGACTTCACCGCGTCCTGCAAGGACAAGGTGGAAGTGGAGAACCTCACCGTCCTCCATGAGGGCTTCGGTGAGTCCACCGACGTTGATGGCGTGTACGCCGCCGTGAATGGCGCGCGTGTCACGCGCAAGCGGACGATCGATGCGCAGGATCAGACCGCAGATCTGCGGTTCTCCTCCGCACTCGTGATCGATCCGTGCGAGACCGTGACGGTCGACCTCGTCGCGGATTTCAACTCTACGGCCACCACGGCTGCAGAGCACAACTTTGTGGTCGAACTGCCGTCTGATGTGACGAGCAATGCCCAGGAGGTCACCGGGAACTTTCCGCTCCGCGGTGAGACCTTCAAGATTGCAGCCATCACAAGCGGCATCATCACCATCACGTACCGCTCGGTGAACCCGAGCCAGGTGCAGGTGGGAGACAAGGGTGTTGTCATCGGCAAGTTTGAAGTCGATGCCGACTCCACCGAGGATCAGACGCTGTACTCGATGACCTTCGAGAACAACAGTTCCGCCTCTGACGGCGACTTCGTCAACGTGGCAGTCCGCCGCACAGATGGCACGGTCCTCACGAACACCGTCGCACAGACGGTCGGTGATTTTATCACGCTGGTCTTCGATCCTCCGTTCACAGTTTTGGAGGGCGACAAGATCACGCTCGAAATCGTTGCCGACATTCTGAACGGTGCTGATAAGTCCATCCAGATGCACTTCGAAGAGAGCTCTGACCTCTTCGCCGTCGGTTCCCTGTACGGGTACGGCGTGAACGGTCAGCTCTACGGTTCGCAGGTGTCCATCCCGACGGACAACGCGACCACGGTGACCATCGACGCTGGTGAATTCACCATCGGCATCAATGGCCCGTCCACCGCGCAGTACACCAGCGACACGAATGATGCAGTCCTCGCCAACATCGAGTTCAACACCGGTGGTGAGGATATCGACATCAAGAACATCTACATGCTCGTCCTCGGCCAGACCTCCACGGGTGCCTACATGTGCGAGAACAACGGCGCACGAGGAGCAGCGACAGTATGTAATGACACCGAAGGCGCAGATGAGATCTCTGACATGATGGAAGGCATCGAAATCCGCAACAAGACCACGGGTCGTGCGGTTTCGGGTGTCCGCCTCACGGCGACCGGCGGCTCCGGCAACGCAGCCACGGCCGTCATGGGCCAGTACCAGATCTACCGCTTCGACGACTTCGTCGTGAAGGGCAAGGAGACCTGGCAGTTCCGCGCGGACTTCACTTCCGTCTCGGGTGGTCACCCGGGGAACGGAGACAAGTTCCGCATCTACATCTGTGGCGAGCCCACACATGTATTGGACTCAAACAACAACCTGGCAACGAACACCGCGACCTGCAGCTTCGGAGGCGTCTTCGGAGCAGGTGGGACCGTGACAGCTGCCTCTTCTTCCTACTACATGACGGTCGAAGGCATCTCCACGGGTGACAAGGTCGGTGATGTCCGCCCGCGTGGCGACATTGCCGGTAACGTCATGGAGGTGATCGACGCCAGCCTCACAGTGGAGGTCAAGGCCATCGCCGCGTCGGATTCTGCCGTCGAGAACGCGAAGGACCTGAATCTCTTCCGCTTCGAGGCCAAGGCCAGCTCCGCAGAAGACCTGCTCTTCACGAAGGCAGTCTTTGAGGCGGATGTCGGCACCCTCAATGACGCGAACAACTACTCGCTGTGGGTAGACACCGATGGCGATCGCGTGGTTGACACGGTCCTCGAGACCGGTGTTGCCAACCAGTCGAGCCAGGTGACGTTCTCCGAACTCGCAGGTGGCGGTTACGTGCTCCCGAAGGAGCAGACCGTCGTCTTCGAGGTTCACGGTGACATTGCCTCCTCGATCACGGGTACGAACCTGCGCATCTCCTTCGATACGGGAGCCACGGTGACCTACATCGAATCCGAGAAGCTCGCCGATGGCACCAGCTTGTCTGGTATCAAGACCAACGGCGTCTGCTCTGGGAGCTGCGATATCACGGTGACCACGGTGAAGTCCACCAACTATGCTCTCCGGAACCAGGGAGACCTGTTCGTCTCGCTCGATTCCCAGACCATCGGCGCCCGCCAACTGCTTGGTGGTACGCTCGGTGAGCCGGTACTCCGCATCAAGATGCATGCAGAGTTCGAAGACATTGATGTGACGGACCTCATCATCAACTCTTCAGGTAGTACGGCGGCTTCCGTCGACTCTCTGGAGATTTGGCTGGAAGGCGCCACCCAGGCTGCTGCAGTCAGCGGCGGCTGTGGAAGCGCAGATGTACTGAACAAGAACTACACGCCCTACACCTCCGCTTCGGGTACAACCGCTTTCTGCTTCACGTTGGATAACAAGCAGCTCGTGGTCCCGCGCGGTGAGGACGTGAAAGTTCTCGTCCGGCCTCGCATCAAGACTGATGTGAATGGCGCGTCGAGCGGCAACTTCTACGCGTTCTTCATTGATCACACGCCTGCTTCCAATGACTCCACCGGAACCGGATCCGTCCGCGCACGCGGTGTTGCCTCGAGCAACAACCTGACTGCCAACGACGGTGACGCTTCGGCGGAGGGTGAAGTGTTTATCGGCCGCACATCGGCCAACGCGACGAACGTTCGTGTCAGTGGTAACTACAACGAAACGGTCCTCGCGAAGATCTCCACGATCACGAACGGTGGTGCTGCTACGGGTACAGTCCCGAGCGGTGCTGACCGCGAGATCGGAGCCTTCACCTTCACGGCCGCCACGAACGGCAACACCAAGGATGGTACGAACCAGTGGGTCCTCTCGGGTGCTGTCTTCACAGTGAACGGCACGAACGTGAACATGGCGACAACGGGCTTCAAGATCTACAACAAGGCCACGTCCCAGTCGACGGCTATGGCCTGCCAGGGGTACAACACTTCTGGCACGGCATTGGTCGGAACGGCTTCCGGCGTGTTCCTTGTGAACTGTGCTGGTCTCTCTGCAACCACCACGACGGTGAATACCGCGGTGGATTCCGGTCAGGCCATCACACTCGTGCTGCTCGCGAACGTGACGAACACCAATACGGCTGCTTCGAGCGGAGGCTCGAGCATCCTGCAGGTGTCTCTGAACGACTTCACGAACGTCACGAAGAAGCTCAATGGCGAAGCAACGGGTAACAGCCGCATTGAGTGGAATGACAAAGATAATGCTGACACGGATACCTTCACATGGGTGGAGTACCCGGACAGCGCTATCAACTCCACGACGTATCGTGGCTAATTGCATTCCGACGATTCGTAGTATTTGACGCGTGCAACCAACAAAGCCCTCCCGCGAAAGCGGGGGGGCTTTTTGGAATTCGTGGGAAGGAAACTACGTTTCCTTCCCACGGTCCCATCCTTCCTTCAATGGTGCGGCTCCAGGTTTGGGGCCCGCGAGACCCAAACCTTCGCCGCAGGCTTATTTCATTCCTCACGGAGGCCTGTAAATGTTTTGTTGCTAGCCAAGCAGCCTCCGTTTGAGCTGCAGCAGACGTTTGGCAACTGGTCGCAGCACGATTTCCTGCTCCGGTGGGTAGGTCACGACGGTCCCGCCGAACTTCTCTTTGAAGCCGCTCACGCCCTGCCAGGGGTGGTCTAAGGGAGCGTCTAGGGGGGCGATGCCGAAGAGGTCATAGGAAGTACAGCCGCAAGCCTTGCAATGTTGCATGGCAGCCCACTGGAGCGCGTAGGGAGCCATGAGGGCTCTGTGGTCGTGATCAGAGGCCCCGTAGTAGTAGTAGGCCTTTGAGCCCCAGATCACGCCCAGAAGTCCTGCAATGGGTTCGCCTTGCTCCGTATGGGCAATACACAGGAAACTCCCCGGCAATTCCTGCAAAAACATCTCGTAGTGCCGCCTCGAATGAATAGAAAAGTTATCACGATGTCCAGTTTTCTTGATGAGGTCAAAAAAGACGCCAATGTCCTCCGATTGCTGCACATGGATGCCATGTTTCTCCGCTACCGAGATGTTGTAGCGTCCCTTGGGCTTCATCTGCTTCAGAATATCCGTTTCGGATATCTCCAGATTGATGATGCGCGTGGCAGAGGGTTGTTCGTGACGGGACGAAGCTTGTAGGTTGCCTGCCCGGATGACTCGGTCGGACGGGTAGCTTGCAGCTTGTAACAGAGTAAGGGGGGAGAGATACAGGCTGAGGCATCGGCTCATTTTCGCATCTGCAATAATCGTTTCTAAAAAATTTCCTCTGTTCTTAGTCCTTAGTCCTAAGTCCCAAATTGGTCCTCGTGGTATATCCCACGTTGAAAGTCCAAAGGCTGTCTTGTCGATGACGACAAGTACGGAAGCGAAGATCTGCGTCCCTTCCAGAAGGGCGTAGATTCTCACCTCCCGCCCGAGTGCCTCCTGATACTTCTTCCACTCCGGGGATTGCCACAGTGAGCCATCCGGCAGGGACCGCTGCCACGCGCTGAAGAGTGCCAGATCCTGTGGAGTGGTGAGTAGATGCGTCTCCATGCACAGAGATCGTACCAGCTATTCAAAGCATGGTCTTACGATTGCTGTCCAGTGTGGGGAACGGGTATCCTTTGCAATTCCCCCCTCATTTATGGCTTATACCCTCCCAACACTCCCGTTCGCCTTCGATGCGCTCGAGCCGCACATTGATGCGAAGACGATGGAGATTCACTACGGCAAGCACCATCAGACGTACTGCGACAACGCCAACAAGTTTCTTGCGGGTACGCCCCTTGAGGGCAGGCCCATCGAGGATGTGCTCAAGAACCTGGAGCAGATTCCTGCCGACAAACGCACGGCGGTCCGTAACCACGGCGGGGGCTACGCCAACCACAACATGTTCTGGACAGTTCTGGGACCCAAGAGCACCGGGCCCTCTGGCAGTCTTGCCGACGCGATCACGAAGGCATTCGGCAGCGTCGATGCCTTTCGCGAAAAGTTTGAGGCAGCAGCGCTCGGGCAATTCGGATCCGGTTGGGCGTGGCTCGTCAAAAACGGCGGCCAGCTCGAAGTCCTCAATCTTCCCAATCAGGATTCGCCGCTCTCGATCGGCAAGACTCCGGTTCTCTGTCTCGACGTGTGGGAGCATGCGTACTACCTGAAGTATCAGAATCGCCGCGCAGAGTACGTGAAGGCCTTTTGGAGTGTGGTGAACTGGGAAGAGGTGGGACGCAGATTTGAAGCTGTATAAAAGCAGAAAGGAACGAAAGGGTAGAGAGGAATGAAAAGAGTGATCCTTTCGTTCCTTTTTTCTCTTTTCTTTCCTTTTCAATTTCAAGCAGTTATTGGTTTGACTGCCCCATCAAAGCCTTTAGAATGCTCGCGATCGCAGCAGTAACGATTGCGTAGTGAGCGCTGCACGCCTCACCATCGGACTCCCGCCCATTCTTTTGAAGGGCGCCGGGAGATCGGGTGTGTGTATTTCCTCCCTCCCCTTCCCATGCCGAAGAAGGTTGCGCGCAAAACTACAAAATCCAAGCCCGTTGCAAAGAAAACCCCTCCGAAGAAAGTAGCCCACGGTAAGGCGAAGGTGCATGCCGTAGCGAAGCAGCCGGCGCCCGTTGCCAGCAAGAAGCCCGTGCCTCTCGTGCTGGCCAAGAAACCGGCCCTGCCGCCCAAGCGCACCTATCGTATTCATGTGGAGGAGAAGATCCTGCCGCAGATTGTGCCGCCGATCGTGCCCCCCGCAGGGCGACTGCCGGCATCCATCCGCAATCTTCCCGCGCATCTCACGCCGAAGCGCATGACCGACGGACGCGTGTTTTTGACGGAGGAGGAGAACATTTCAGAAATTCTGCCGTCCTTGATCGAGATGCAGATCTTGAGTTACCGGTGGTTCCTGACAGAGGGTATCAAGGAGCTTCTCGAAGAGATCAGCCCGATCACCGATTTCTCCGGTCGCAAGATGGAGCTCCGGATTCTCGGTCACGCCTTCGATCCTGCCAAGTACGACCCCGAGACATGCCGCCGCCGCAACCTCACCTACGAGGCGGCCATGAAGGGTCATGTGCAGCTCATCAATAAAGAGACAGGTGAAATCAAGGAGCAGGATGTCTTCCTTGGTTCGATCCCGCTCATGACGAATACGGGCACCTTCATCGTCGGAGGCATCGAGCGCGTGGTGGTGCACCAGCTCGTTCGCTCGCCGGGCGTCTTCTTCAGCAAAATGCCCGACTACCCCAAGTACAATGCCGCCAAGATCATCCCCAAGCGCGGCGTGTGGCTGGAGATCGAGACGGATCGTCGCGGCATCATCACCTGCAAGATCGACCGCAAGCGCAAGATCCCGATCACGCAGCTGCTGCGTGTGTTCGGCTACGCCACGGACCAGAAGATCCTCGACCTCTTCGCTTCGGTAAAGGGCAAGGATGCCGACTACATTCTCACCACGCTCGAGAAGGATTCCGTGCGCACCCTCGAAGACGCATACCAGAGCATCTACAGAAAGATCCGCCCCGGCGATCTGGCCACGCCTGAGAATGCCAAACAGCTCATCGACTCACTCTTCTTCGACTTCAAGAAGTACGACATGGGGCAGATCGCCCGCTACAAGCTCAATCGGCGTTTCGGTTTCAAGACGGACAATGACGAATCGCACCGCGTCTTCCAGGTGGGGGACTTTGTGGCGATTCTCAAAGAGCTCATCAACCTGAATAACGGCAAGGGTGTGCCGGATGACATCGATCACCTGGCCAACCGTCGCATCCGTTCCGTAGGCGAACTCGTGCAGAACAAGTACCGCGTGGGACTGGTCCGCACGGAGCGCATCATCAAAGACCGCATGACCGTGCTCGACATGGAGACGGTCACGCCCACCCAGCTCATCAACTGCCGGCCCATTACTGCGGCCATGCGGGAGTTCTTTGCGAGCTCCCAGTTGAGTCAATTCATGGACCAGACCAATCCGCTTGCAGAGCTCTCGCACAAGCGCCGTCTGTCGGCCATGGGCCCGGGCGGTCTCTCGCGCGAGCGCGCGTCCTTCGACGTCCGTGACGTGCACCCCAGTCACTACGGCCGCATCTGTCCGATCGCCACGCCGGAGGGTCCGAACATCGGTCTTGTGGTGCACTTGGCGGCGCTGGCCCGCGTGAATCCCTACGGGTTCCTCGAGACGCCGTACCGTGAAGTGAAGAATCTGGTTCCGCTGGATCCCGACAAGCTGCATGGGCGCATGCTGGGCGATACGATCCGCGAAGACCGCAAGGTGCTTGCCAAAGAGGGCGATTTGATTGAGACCAAGGAGCTCGCCCGCAAAATCGTTTCTCTCTGCCGTCAGGAGGGGAAGCCCGGTGTACCCGTGCGTCCCTACGTGACGGGAAAGTTCCTCTACGTCGATGCCGAGCAGGAGCGCCATCTCACCATTGCGCAGGCGCAGACCAAGTACTCCGAGATGGGCGAATTCCTCTCGACGACGATTTCTGCCCGCCGCAGCGGTGAACCGGTGCTCGCGGATGTCCGCGACATCACGCACGTCGACGTGACCCCCAAGCAGATTCTGTCGGAGTCCACATCGCTCATCCCGTTCCTGGAGCACGACGACAACACGCGTGCATCCATGGGAACGAACATGCAACGCCAGTCCGTACCGCTCATCCGTCCCGCAGCCCCGCTCGTGGGCACGGGTATCGAGGGTCTGACGGCGCGCGCATCGGGGCAGGCCATTCTGGCGGAGGAGGACGGCGAAGTGGTGGCCGTGGATGCCTCGCACATCGCTGTCGTCTACCGGTCCGGTCGCAAAGATCAGATCACGCTCTCCACGTTCGTACGTTCAAACCAGGGCACGTGTTTCCTGGCGCGGCCGCGCGTGCGCGTGGGCGACAAGGTGCACCGCGGGTCCGTGCTGGCGGATGGTTCCGCCACAGAGGGAGGGGAGCTGGCGTTGGGCCAGAACCTGCTCGTTGCCTACCTGTCATGGGAGGGCGCGAACTTCGAAGATGCCGTGATCATTTCGGACCGTGTGGTGCGTGATGGCTACTTCGACTCCATCCACATCGAGTCGTACGTGACGGATGTGCGCGATACCAAATTGGGTTCCGAGACCGTCACGCGCGATATCCCGAATGTAGGTGAGGCGAAGCTCAAAGATCTGGATGCCGATGGTGTGGTGCGGATCGGTGCCACGGTGCATGAGGGCGACATTCTCGTCGGCAAGATCACGCCCAAAGGCGAGACCGAGCTCACGCCGGAGGAACGCCTGTTACAGGCAATCTTCGGTGACAAGGCCAAGGACGTCAAAGATTCTTCCCTCCGCCTGCCTGGCGGAGCGGGTGGCAAGGTGGTGGACGTGCACGTGTTCGACCGTGCCGAAGGTGATGAGCTGCCCACGGGCGTCATCAAGCAGATCAAGGTCTTCGTCGCCCAGACCCGCAAGATCCAGGTGGGAGACAAGATGGCCGGCCGTCACGGCAACAAAGGCGTCGTTTCGCGCATTGTGCCGGTGGAGGACATGCCATACCTCGAAGACGGCACGCCGGTGGATGTGATCTTGAACCCCCTCGGCGTTACATCACGCATGAACATCGGTCAGATTCTCGAGACGCATCTGGGGTGGGCCTGCGACAAGCTGGGTATCAAGATCGCCACGCCCGCACTCAACGGTATCTCTGTGGATCAAATCGAAGACTTTCTGAAGGCGGCGGGGCTTCCGGCCGACGGCAAAGTGCAGCTCTTCGATGGGCGCACCGGCGAGCCCTTCTCACACAAGACGACGGTGGGCATCGTGTACATGCTCAAGCTTCTCCACCTCGTTGAAGACAAGATCCACGCCCGCAGCGTCGGACCGTACTCGCTCGTGACGCAGCAGCCGCTGGGAGGCAAGGCGCAGCACGGAGGCCAGCGCTTCGGAGAAATGGAAGTGTGGGCGCTGGAGGCCTACGGAGCGGCATACACGCTGCAGGAGATGCTGACGATCAAGTCCGATGACGTGATCGGCCGCAGCAAGGCCTACGAGGCCATCGTGAAGGGCGAACAGATCCGTCGTCCCTCCATTCCAGAGTCCTTCAATGTGTTGGTCAAAGAGCTCCAGGCACTGGGACTCAAAGTCGAACTTCTGAAGTTCAAGGATGAAGTGCGGCCCGAAGAGCGCACGACGCTGGAAGAAGGGGAGATCGAGCAGGTGGAGCTCCGTTCCCGTGTCGAGGCCGAAGCCGAAGCCGAAGAGATCCTCAATGCGACCGAGAAGATCTCGGAACTCGAGACGCCTGCGAGTGAAACGACCGAAGAAGTCGTCGGCGGCATCGAAGAGGGTGAGGCAGTCGAGGCTTCGGGCATCACAGCCAAGGAGGAGATGAAAGAGTCGGTGAGTGAAGAGGCGATGGATGATGCTTAGGAGGGATGAGGGATTAGAACTGAGAAACGGCTCCGCGGGGGGCCGTTTTTTGTGCCGTTCCAGATGGATACAGAACGCCATAAAGCCCTTGCATAAGCCAAAAAGTCATCATCCCTACAAAATCATCCCTGCACAGGCCTCCCGGGAGCACTCTCGGGTCTTTAGCCTTGGGGATCCATATTTCTTTCCCCCTATTTTTTATGTTCAACGTGAACCGCGTCACTCTGCTTGGGAACGTCACACGCGATCCTGAGGTACGGGCGACCAAGACCGGCGTTGCGGTCTCCTCTATTGGTTTCGCCACCAATCGCGCGTGGCGGGATACTGAAGGCAAGCTTGAGCGCGAGCCGGAGTATCACAACCTGGTGTGCTTCGGCCCGCTGGCCGAGTTCGCCGAAAAGCGCGTGAAGAAAGGCGCCCCCCTGTACGTCGAGGGCCGGCTGCACACCAGCCGCTACGAAACCAAAAAAGGGGCTCCCGCCAGCCGCACCGAGATTCTGGTGGACCGCTTCGTGCTCCTCTCTTCCAGAAAGAAGGGAGCCGTAGAAGCGGCGGCAGCGGAAGAGGCATGATCATTGGATTCTCCAGGTCACTCCTCCCTCTTTCAGGCCGGGGGAGGGGTTCTTGGGGGTGAAGACTCGCCGTACTGTCTGGCGCGGTTGTTTCTCTCTGCTTATCATGCAGATATGAAATCCGTTAACCGCGTCACCCTACTTGGCAATGTCACCAGAGATCCTGAATTCAAGCAGACGACTGGGGGTCAGGCGGTCTGTACCTTCGGGCTCGCGACGAACAGGACGTGGAAAGACCCGAAGGGCGAGAGACAGAGTCTGGCGGAATTCCACAACATCGTGGCATGGGGCGGGCTTGCAGAGTTCTGCAACCAGTACATCAAGAAAGGAAAGCCCCTCTACCTCGAGGGCTACCTCAAAACCCGCAGTTGGGACGGGCCCGCAGGGTCCAAGATCTTCCGCACCGAGATCGTGGCGGAGAATGTCATTCTGGTAGGCCCCCGGGAGGCTGCAGATAATGGCTTAGAAACAGGGGTTTCTGGAGAGGGAGAATTGTCTACGGATGAGGGGTGAGGTCTTCCGAACCGGGGGGAAATTCAGGTCGCAATCTTTCTCCTTGACTCGCTGTTTCTCCACAGTAAACTTCGGTGGCTCTATGTTTCTTTGTGCCTACCCGTAGCATTCGTTCCCCACACTTGTGGGGAGTTCTCGGATACTGCGGGTGTGCATAAGCCACCCGCTCTTTTTTATTCGGGCTCTGCCCGGGTAGAAAAGAAGAGCGACAGAATGGAGTAGGGCGGGCGGAAACGTACATCGCGTTCCTTCGCATCACCGGCAGTGAAGAGAACAAGAATGATTACCATAAAGATCACGTGCGTAGTGTGCGGGCACATCCTGCCCGCTCCTTGCCCCGCATCAACAATGGTGTAGGGGTCCTGCGACACGTGAACAGCAATAATGAAAAACGTTACTCATCGCATCACATGGATGCCTCGACTCTGTACTCCGAAGAAGGACGTAGCCAGCTGCGATAAGCCTCGGCAAGCCGCTAGGCAGGCGCTTGTAGCCGGGGATTTCCGAATGGGGAAACCCCATGGAAGTTATATTCCATGACCCCGCACTGTTAAGGTGTGGGGAGGTCACTCTGCGAACTGAAACATCTCAGTAGCAGGGGAAAAGAAATCAAATAGAGATTCTCCGAGTAGCGGCGAGCGAAAGGGGAACAGCCTAAACCTCGTGCTTGCACGGGGGGTTGTAGGACCTCTTGTACCGATTCTGCTGTCATAGACGAACGTCCCTGGAACGGGCGGCCATAGCGGGTGAGAGCCCCGTAGTCGAAATGACAAAAGACGGGTGAGGATTCCTGAGTAAGGTCGGACACGTGAAATCCGGCCCGAATCCGGGTGGACCACCATCCAAGGCTAAACAGGTACAGAGTTCAATAGCGGATAGTACCGTGAGGGAACGGTGAAAAGCACCCCGGAAGGGGGATGAAATAGTCTCTGAAATGTGATGCGTTCAAGGAATGGGAGCGGGTCCCACTTGTGGGTTCGACGGAGGTGGATGTTGTTGTACTCGAGTGGAGAAGAATTGTGAATAATGAATAAAGAATTATGAACGAATGATGCTTCTATTTCCGTCATTCCTCATTCTTAATTCTTACTTCTTCATCCCTTTGAGAAAAGCAGCAATTATCCATCATCGAATCCAGAAGCGGGGCCCGTGACCGTGTGCCTTTTGCATAATGAGCCAACGAGTTTGTTGTCAGTGGCAAGGCTAAGGCAGTTCATAGCCGGAGCCGGAGCGAAAGCGAGTCTGAATAGGGCGTTTAGTCGCTGGCACAAGACCCGAAACCGGGTGAGCTATCCATGGGCAGGGTGAAGTCCCGCGAAAGCGGGATGAAGGCCCGAACCATTTGGTGTCACAAGACCAAGGGATGACCTGTGGATAGGAGCGAAAAACTTATCGAACCCGGAGATAGCTGGTTCTCCTCGAAATGCCTTTAGGGGCAGCCTCGTCACGCACGGCGGGGGGTAGAGCGACTGTTTGGGTGCGGGGGTCTTTTTGGACCTACCAAATCCTGACAAACTCCGAATACCCGCCCTTTGGTGACGGGAGTGAGACGGTGACGGCAAAGCGCCATCGTCGAAAGGGAAAGAGCCCAGACCATTTGCTAAGGTCCCCAATCGATCGCTCAGTGGTAAAGGAAGTGCAGGTGCATAAACAGCCAGGAGGTTGGCTTAGAAGCAGCCATCCTTTAAAGAAAGCGTAACAGCTCACTGGTCTATGTATCTGTGCGCCGAAAATTACCGGGGCAAAGCGATCAACCGAAGCAATGGGTGTGCGGTTCCTTCGGGAGCCGTACGCAGTAGAGGAGCGTTCCGTCCAGCAGTGAAGCAGTATCGCGAGGTATTGTGGAGCGGACGGAAGCGAGAATGTTGGCATGAGTAACTACTAGGCAGGTGAAAACCCTGCCCGCCGAATCCCCAAGGTTTCCCACGCAACGTCAATCGGCGTGGGGTTAGTCGGTCCTAAGGCGAGGCCGAAAGGCGTAGCCGATGGAGAGCAGGTCAACATTCCTGCACCTCCTGAGGATCGTTCAAGGGCGGCAGTTGAACGTTTGTCCGACCTCTGTTCTCCACCATTTTGGAATTGAGAGGAATGATGAATAAAGAATTAGGAATTAAGGACAGTCTCCGTAATTCATAATTCATACTTCTTGATTCTCCTACGATTCTAGAATGGTGGAGAATATGCCTGATGAAAAGGATACTGTCGTTCTAGGAGCGGTGTGACGGAGAGGGACGTCCAGAGCGTCTCATTGACTTGACGTGGAAGGTACAAAGCGTTGATCCCGGGAGGGAAATCCCCCGGGTGAGCTGAGTGCCGATCCCGATTACTCCGCGCAAGCGGGGCGAGTCTGAACCGTTCCACTCCCAAGAAAACCGTCGCTCCGAGAGTCTCAGGAGACCGTACCGCAAACCGACTCCGGTGGGGTGGTCGAGTAGACCAAGGTGAACGAGAGAACTCGCGTTAAGGAACTCGGCAATGAAGCGTCCGTAACTTCGGGATAAGGACTGCCCTTCTTCGCAAGAAGTTGGGCCGCAGCGAAAGAGCCCAGGCGACTGTTTATCAAAAACACAGGTCCCTGCGAAGCCGTAAGGCAATGTATAGGGGCTGATGCCTGCCCAGTGTCAGAAGGTCACGTGAGAGGGTGTATGCCTTCAAACTAAGCCCTGATGAACGGCGGCCGTAACTATAACGGTCCTAAGGTAGCGAAATTCCTTGTCGGGTGGTCGATAAGAAACTTGCCCGAATGTCGCCGCAAGGCGCAGCACTAAGGAATCAGCCGTGTTGAAGTAAACAGATCACTTCTATCTTTCAGAGTTCCTATAAGTAGAAATATCAGCGTTGTACAAAACCAAGTGTAAAACGTCGCTATATGCTGGAACATCCCATGCATCCCCTATGCCGCAAGGTACGGGGTGGGGACAATCAGCAGGAAACATCAGCATCATGCTGGTGGCTCCTCAGAGACTACACGCGACGGGACGAGCGAAGAATTAAGAAGTAAGAATTAAGAATTATGAAAAAGGAATTGTTATTTATTCCTTCATTCTTAATTCCAAATTCATAATTCCCCCTCGTTCATGATATAGTCCGATCCCTGTGGCGACACAGGGTGGGAGTGAAAACGCCTCCCGACCTGATTCATTTCGAATCGGGGAACGAGCGAGAAGAAAGAAGTAAGAATTATGAATTAAAGAATAGATAATATTCTTTATTCTTAATTCCTTATTCCTCATTCTGGTCTGTGCGCTCCGGTTTCAATCGGAGTCTCGTCTTACCAACGAGGGAACACGCGCCACAAATTCCATTCGGAAATAACGCGCCGAAGGCAAGCTCCGCTTGCCTGGAGGCGCAACCGCCGAAAGGGAAAGGGTGGCTCGTGGAGGGAAAACCGCGAGGTTTTCCATTCACGCCTAGTGAAGTTCCGACCCGCACGAATGGTACAACGGTCTGGGCACTGTCTCGACGCGAGACTCGGTGAAATTGCAATCCTGGTGCAAATGCCAGGTAGATCACGGAAGGACGAAAAGACCCTATGAAGCTTTACTATAAGCTGGCATTGCATTGTTAGTTTGCTTGCGCAGCATAGGTGGGACCCTCTGAAGCCGGGACTTTGGTTTCGGTGGAGGGGCCAGTGAGATACCACCCTTGCGTTCTGACGATGCTCACCCCTCGGCATATACTCCGAAGGGGACAGTGCTTGCCGGGTAGTTTAACTGGGGCGGTTGCCTCCTAAAGCGTAACGGAGGCGCACAAAGGTCAACTAGCGCCGGATGGAAATCGGCGTTGTCGTGTAATCGCACACGTTGGCCTGACTGCGAGGCTTACAGGCCGAGCAGAGACGAAAGTCGGTGATAGTGATCCGGCACCCGAGCGTCTAACCACGCTCTTCCCACGTGGGTGGGGTGTCGCTCAACGGATAAAAGTTACTCTAGGGATAACAGGCTGATCGCTCCCAAGCGCCCACAGCGACGGAGCGGTTTGGCACCTCGATGTCGGCTCATCACATCCTGGGGCTGGAGAAGGTCCCAAGGGTTTGGCTGTTCGCCAATTAAAGTGGTACGCGAGCTGGGTTCAGAACGTCGTGAGACAGTTTGGCCTCTATCCTCCGTGATCATTTGGGGACGTGAAAGACGCTGCTCCTAGTACGAGAGGACCGGAGTGGACGAACCTCTGGTGAACCTGCTGTCGCGTCAGCGGCAACGCAGGATAGCTATGTTCGGCAGGGATAACCGCTGAAAGCATCTAAGCGGGAAGCCCCTCTTGAGATTGCGTCCCCCCATAAGCCCGCCGGAAGACGACCGGCTAGATCGGCCGCAGGTGTACGTACAGCAATGTACTTAGCCGAGCGGTACGAACGGGCAATTGAACGTTTTTCTTTTCGTACATTTGTACGAAGGATCCTGAGCGACCCCGCGTCAGCGGGGGAGTCGAAGGGTCTGTGCTGTTTACGTGTTACAGGCTCTGTATCCAAAGTCGGGTGCAGGGCAGGAGCGTGCAGGATGTGCGCACACGGCACGTCGTTCGCGAACGACGTGCCACGCCTGCGCATCATTCCGTTCTTTTCATTCAAAAGCCCAGTGTCCTGGTGCCTTTAGCGGCGGGGTCACACCTGTTCCCATCTCGAACACAGCAGTTAAGCCCGCCAGCGCCGATGGTAGTAGTCCTTAAGTGGCTGCAAGAGTAGGTCGGTGCCAGGACAGTGGGCTTTTTTAATGGCGTGGAAGGCAAACCTTGCGGTTTTCCTTCCACGATCCATCCTTTCCCTTCAGTTGTTGTGCCTCCAGACGGGCAAAGCCCGTCTTCGGCACGTTTATTTCAAATTGGTTTGTTCTTGTTTATTTTTTGGCCACCCAGCGCTTCGGCATGTTCATTTCATTTGTTTGTTGTCTCTGTTTTGTTTGTGTGCACCGCATCGTCGCGGTTTTTTTGTATACGGAAATTCCTCTATTGAGTGCCATCCAATATTTTCCGCTCTCTGCAAGAAGCCGCACAATCGGAAGTCCGTACGGTGTGGTAAATTACGCTAAAACTTGAATGTATGCAGTTTCCGCGACTCACATCGATGGCACTGGGAATCGGAGTGATCGCAGTGAGTGCACTGGGAACGGTCGGGTGGAAAAACTTGGGAAATCTGTGGGGGGCACAGATACAACAAACACCGAATTGTCCGCATACTATTCGTGTCTGTGGAGGTTTAGCGCAGGACGTGCAAATGATAGGACCGGATTGCGACATTATTCCTCCCTGCACCGAATTCTGCGGCAATGGCGCTGTTGATGAGTGGGAGCAGTGCGGGGAGCCGACGCTCTCTTGTGCTTCAAATCAGAATTGCGTTGGTTGCCTATGCCTTCCACTGGGCACAGGCGAGGGGCCGACATTCCCCAATGTCAGAGTTTGTTCTGTGGTCCGGCAGTGTCCCGATGGCACACCTCTTCTGCCACGTCCCTTCTGTGAATTTGGCCAGTGTCCCCAGTGCGGCAACTGGGCTCTGGATCCGGGTGAAAGCTGCGAAGTGGGTGTGTGCTGCCCGCTTGGCAAAGTGTGCGATGTGCATATGTGTGTCTGTGTTGAGCCCTCCGGTGGCGGCCCATAGCGTATGAGTATTTTCTCCCGTTTCCGGCTGCGTACAGGGGGCCCTCTCGGGTTCCGGTGGGTTGTGGCGGCAGCGGTGCTGCTTGCCGCAGTGGCAGCGGTGCCGTCTTATCGCACCTGGAAGGGGCAGATCACCACGTCCTGCACCTGTACCAAATGCCAAAGCCCGGTGTTGCAGGATGATTTCTCGTCTCAGTCTGTGACAGCGTCTCTGTGGAATATGACTACGTCCTACTGGAGCTCTGAAAATGGCGGTGTGATAGTGCTCAATCCTCCGCAGGACAGTGTGGATGCGAACTTCGGTCCGAAGACGAATCCCATCGCCAATTCCATGAACTGGAGAGTGGAGTACAGCGTGAAGATTTCGGATCCCGATTGGAATGGGTACGCCGATGGGGTTGCCCTCATGTTCCAGCGTGGAGCCTCAGGAACGCGGTACTACGCCGTGGAAATCGATACCCACTACAATACCAGCAACGGCTTTACTGATTACTCCGCGCCGCACCTCGCCTTGAACTACGGCACAACCGGAGGGGAGAGCTTCATCGGGAATCACGTGTCGCACACGAGTGTTTCGAATGTGACGAATGGGTCGTTCCATACCGTGCGTATTGACTACGACAACGGACGAATGGCTGTGTACTTCGACGGCTCCAAGAAGATCGATACCACGATCAATGTGGCCGCAGCGCAGGGGATTCTATGGTACGGCTACACGGGGGCGGTCCATCAGAAAGCGGTGATCGACAACGTGAAGGTCTGGGATTTCGACTGTCCTGTCTGCGGCGATGGCACACGCGAAGATCCGGAACAGTGCGACAATGGGGGAAACAATGGCACAGCCTGCACTCCGGCCTACAGTTCTTCTTGCACCTATTGTTCCTCCAGCTGCACCAATGTCACTCTTCAGGGGCCACGGTGCGGGGATGGGACGCGCAATGGCAGCGAGCAGTGTGACGGATCATCGACCCCCTGTGGTTCAGGCAAGATGTGCAACAGTTCATGTCAATGTGTTGCCACCACTCAATCCTGTCTCTCAGAAGGCCAGAATGGGGTTTTTCCGTGGGCTTCGGTCACCACGCCTCTGTCGTGTTGTACCGGATTGAATCCCACAGGAAATGTTTCCGTAATCGGTCCGGGACAGTGCGGGAATCTGGGATCGACATTCGTCTGCACGTATTGTGGCGATGGTCAGTGTGAGTGGAACGAAAATGAATGTAATTGTTCCAATGATTGCGTCGCACAACCGTTCTGCGGTGACGGCACGCGCAATGGCAGCGAGCAGTGCGATAACGGCGCGGCGAGCAACGGAACGGCTTGCACCCCCGCCTACGGGTCAACCTGCACGTACTGCTCTTCGAGCTGTACCAATGTCACGCTCCAGGGGCTGCGGTGCGGAGATGGTTCTTGTACCGATGGTGAGCACTGTGGCAATTGTGTCGCAGATTGCGTCTGCCAGGGAGGGTATTTCTGCGCCGTCGATCAGTGTATTCCCGATAACATGATCCGCTGCGACATCGGCGATACCTGCTTGAACAGCGCAACGTGTTGCTATGACGAGGTCTCGCATGTGAATAGCTGTTGCCCCAATGTTGATTCCACCTGTTGCGGGGGGAATTGTTGCCCGACGGTCGGCGGCATGTTCCGGTGCGAAAACAACCAGTGTATTCCGGTGCAGTCTTTCTCCTCCTCCTTCTCCTCCTTCTCCTCCTTCTCTTTCATCCCGCCAACGAAGTATGGCGTGACCGTCACGGGGATCCCCGCCGTCGCCTATCCCAACAGGACCTATACAGTCACGATCAGTCTTACGAACAAGACATCCCAGCAAAAGAACTTTGCCCTGACACCCAGTAATGCTGTCATTCCAGAGCCGGGTGCGCCTCCCTTGGTGTTCAACTTCGCATCCAATCTGACGTACAGTTGCTATGGCAGCAATACGGATTACATTACCTGTGGAAACTATCCATTGGCCCCCCAGGCAACGAAAACAATCCAGGTTTCCGCAACGACGGCGGCGAACTGCGTAGCAGGCCAGACACAGGGGCAGGGTATCTTTGCCATTCAGGTCAGTGATGGCACGCTTCAGGAGCCCTACGTGCTGCAGTCCGTGACCGAATACTGTGTGGCAGCCGGATGCGGCAACGGCGTGTGGGAGACCGGCGAGGGGTGCGAAGACGGGAACACGACGAGTGGCGACGGTTGCAGCGCCACCTGCGTGACAGAGTGTGCCGATACGGACGGCGGCAATGACCCCCTCGTGAAGGGAACGGCGACGCATTGGGCCTGTTTTAATTCGCCTGGACAGCCCACATGCGGCCTGCGGCCATTTGCAGAGACAGACTCCTGTAATGGGTCTCTCTATACCGAGTGGTACTGCGATGCAGGAACCCGGAGAATCAAGGGCGATGGTGACAGGCAGTGCCCTGCCGGGAAGACATGCGTCGGTGGGGCGTGCGTCGTGGGGGCGTCTCCTTCCTCCTCGGTGTCTGCAGTGTGCGGCAACGGCGCCAAGGAGGGCACTGAACAGTGCGACAACGGCGCTTCGAACGGCCAAGCCTGTACTCCTTCTACTGGCGGCAGCTGCTCGTACTGTTCCGCCAGTTGCACCACTGTGACGTTGCAGGGTGACTCCTGCGGTGATGGATTGGTCAGTTCCGGCGAGGTGTGCGATACCCAAGGGCCTCCGTATCCGGGCTGCCCCGCAGGCGATACGTGCTACCAGTGCACCAATTGCGTGCGGTGCGGCAACGGCGTCATAGACCCCGGCGAAGTGTGTATGGTGATTCCTGTCTGTGACATGCCCTACTCCTGTACGAGCGGACCCACGTTCTGTCCGGCAGATTGCCCCGCATCTTCCGCAGCATCGTCCCAGTCTGCTGCTGCGGCGGCGGTGTGCGCAATCCCGGTCGGTTGGAATCCCTATGACATCGTCATAACGCCTGATGGAGCAAAGGTGTATGTCTCCGTGATGGGGGATGACACAGTCAAAGTCCTCTCCACCGCATCCAACTCGGTCATGGCGACGATTTCCGTCGGTGATGCACCGGCCCATATTGCCATGACTCCAAACGGCCAAAGAGTGTATGTACTCAATCAAGAAGGCAAAAGTGTGTCAGTGATTGCCACTGCGACCAATACGGTGATCGCAACGATTCCGATCAATAAAACACCCAAGCGTCTTGCGATCACTCCTGATGGTGCGAAGGTGTACGTCACTGCCGGGAACAACAGTGTTTCGGTCATCTCCACGACGTCCAATACCGTGACGGCCACGGTCACCGTAGGATCTTCCCCTCTCGGCATCGCCATCACCCCCGATGGAACGAAGGCGTATGTGGCCAATGAAATTGTTGGATCAGTTTCCATCATCTCCACGGTATCCGATACTGTCATTGCCAGTGTGTCGGTTGGGGGTACTCCGCAAGATGTCGCCATCACCCCCAACGGCACGAAGGCGTATGTATCGAATCATAATGGCAACACGATTGCCGTCATCTCCACCGCAACCGATACGGTTTCTGCATCAGTTTCCATTCAGAAATTTTCGTCTCGCGTTGCCATCACCCCCGACGGCACGAAGGTGTTTGCGCTGAATGATTGGGAGGCCAACCTCTCCGTCATCACCACGCAGTCCAATGGGCTCAGTGGAACCATGGATGTGGGGAGGGGGCCGACAGACATCGTCTTCACTGCAGACAGTACGAAAGCGTATGTGGTGAATAAAGCGGACGATACGGTGTCTGTGATCGCCACGGCAACGCGCAATATTCTGGCCACGATCCCTGTCGGGGATTTCCCCGGAGCAATCGTTCTCTCTCCTGACGGTTCGAAGGCGTACGTGGCCAATGCCGGAGGGGGGTCCATCACCGTCATCGACACGGCGACCAATACAGGTTGTCAGGCGGCCTCTTCTTCCTCTTCTTCCTCTGCTCTCTCATCGAAGGTACCTGCCTGCCCCGATGGCGTGCTGGATGCCGGAGAGACCTGCGAAATCGGCGTGTGTTGTGGTGCAGGCTACGTATGCGATCATGCATGCCGCTGTGTGCCCGCAGGCAGCTCCGCCTCTGCCTTCTTCGCGTCGTCCTCTTCTGCACTGATTCAGGCTTCCTCCTCCTCTGCCTTCTTCGCGTCGTCCTCTTCTGCACTGATTCAGGCTTCCTCCTCCGCTTTTCCAGCGTCGTTTTTCTCCACATCTGCCTCTTCGGCTGTTTCGGCGATGTGTGGCAATGGAAATCTGGAAGGTCTGGAACAGTGTGAAACCACTACCGCGTGTGCCAACGGGGCCATGTGCATGAATTGCTCGTGCGGAGCGGTCAGCTTCTGCGGAGATGATACGGTGGATTCCCTGCGGCAGGAGCAGTGCGAGCAGAATGCAGATTGCGCCGCCGGATACGTGTGTACGACCCAGTGTCTGTGCCAGCAGACGGGTGGCCTCTGCGGCGACGGCTCCCTTGAGGGATCCGAGGAGTGCGAGAGTGGATATTCCTGCACCGTTCCCGGTGAGATCTGCAGTAACTGTCTCTGTACGCCTCCTCCCCACTGCGGCAATCGCGTTCTGGAGTCACTGGAGGAATGCGAACTCTCTGATCCCTGTGTGGCAGATCAGGTGTGCGTGAACTGTATCTGCCGATCTCCGGCGGCGTGTGGCAATGCCGTTCTCGAGTCGGGCGAACAGTGCGAGGACGACACGCACTGCCTTACAGGGCAGAGATGTGACCGCAGCGCCTGCCGATGCGAGGGGACAGCGAGAGACTACTGCGGCGATGCCGTACTGAATCAGGGCGAAGAGTGCGAGGCGAATGCCCCCTGTACCGATGCAGGCAAGAACTGCGACTTGGATACCTGTCTCTGCGTCAGGCAGCCGGTGATTCTGGCGTGTGGCGATGCCACACTCGATCCCGGCGAAGACTGTGATATTGGCATTGCGTGCCCTGCGGGAAGCTATTGTGTATTTCCGCGGTGCCACTGTGTCGGTGCCGTATCCCGTTGCGGAAACGGCAAGCTGGAGGGATCGGAGCGCTGCGAAATTGGAGCGGGGTGTCTACTGCCAGGCGAAGTGTGCGATCTTGCCACTTGCCAGTGTGCACCGTCTGATCCGGCGGGCAGATGCAGCAATGGCCTGCTCACCGCAGGAGAGGAATGTGAAGTGGGGGTGCCGTGCCCGTTCGGGTGGGCCTGTGATTTTCCACGTTGTGTATGCCAGAATCAACCGGTGTGTGGCAACAGCGTGCTCGACCCTGGTGAGCAGTGCGAGACGAATATGGCGTGCACGGGCGATCAGCAGACGTGCGACTTTTCGCGGTGCCGGTGCACAGGGCGCATCTACGAATGCGGTAACGGCGTGCGCGATCCCGGTGAAGAGTGTGATGACGGCAACCGGAGTACCGGCGATGGCTGTTCAGCAGTCTGCCTGCGCGAAACCCTCTATTCACAGGTGCAGGCAGGCGCGTTCTGCGGCAACGGGATCGTCGAGAACCGTGAGGAGTGTGATGATGGCAATGTGTTCTCCGGCGACGGATGTACAGCATTCTGCACGTACGAGACACTTCCTGCTATCGATACCACGGAGCAACACCCCGCCGCCTCGGCAGAGTCTTCTCTCGCACGCTCCGCCCTCTCCTCGTCAATGATTTCTACGCCTGCACAGTTCACATCTTCAGTGGCTGCCGCCTCACAGTTCTGGTCGTCTTCGAGGCCTGCCCAGATCCCGTCTGCCCCGCTCGGAGCGATTACCATTCCCTTCCCCAAGCCTTTCAGTACTGTTGCAGTTTCTCAACTCGTCCGACCTTCACTCGTGCCCTTCATCCCTGCGCAGGCTCCCATGACGCGCACCGGCCCCGAGGTGGTGACCATCCTCTCTGCCGGGGCAGCCCTGGGGTGGGCATGGCTCCGGAGACGTCGGAAGGAATAGGAAAAGATGCACGGGGAGCAATGCATTGCAGGGCTCCGGCACGGGGCTTAGAGCAGGAGGAAGGTCAGGATACCGATGGTGATGAAGCGGGTGCCCGGGAACGTTGCGGGAGCGTTCGGAATCGGGATGCCCTTCACGGCAAAGAGCTGGAGGTTCTGCACCCACTGTCCGAGGGTAAAGAAGGTGTTGCGGTACCTGCAAGTCAACTTGCACCGGGCGGAAGTGAGATCGCTGTTGAGCTCGCCGTCATCGCACGTTTCCCGCTCGCGTCCACCCGGGGGGGTCCTGTCCACGATGCCGTCACCGCAACGGGAGTACGTGCAATTCGTGCGGCAGAGGGCATTGGGCCTGTCATTGTTCGCCTCTCCGCCATCGCACTCTTCGCCCTCCTCGACCATGCCATTTCCGCAGCCGGCGCTGGCGCTGCTCTGCTGCGAGGAGGAACTGCTCTCTTCCGCGCTCGAGCTACTGCCTGTCTGCGGCAGGAGGCCGCAATTGGTGTACGGGGAGGGGGATTCGAAGCACTGCCCTACTCCGAAGAAGCTGCCTCCGATGAACGGGTCTTCACAGCTCTCGCGGTCCAGATCATTGAAGCACAATCCGAAGTCCTCTCCTTCCACACAGCAATTGCCCTTCTCTTTTTCAGGCGCGGAGCTTGCACTCGCTGCGGCTGCTTCATGGGAGGAGGAACCACCTTCGTCTGCAGCACTGCTTTTCTGTCCGCCCCCGGCTGTACCGCCGCCTCCCACGCTGCTGATCTCTGCTGCTTCCTGCGAGCTGGTTTCGGCTCCGGCGGAGGATGAGCCTTCTTCGATAGGACCGGTGAAGCATCCTGCAGCGAGACAGCGTTCTTTCCCTCCGACGATGCAGAAGACCTCCTGCGGTTCCTCATTGGCCAGCAAGTTGGCGGCGAGATCTAGGTCACCTTTCTCTTCGCAGGCGAAGAACGGCTGCCCGCCGAACAGGGCATCATTCTGCCGTCGCACACAGCAGGTGCGCTTGCCCTGCGGTTTTGTACCACAGGTATCTATTTCGCAGGCCGAGAGGCTCTCGCGGAAGCTGCCATTCATCTTCTGCTGACACTTGTCATACGTATTTGCCAGAGCGTCGCACAGATTCGCAGGTGAGACGGGATCTTGCGCGTAGCAGCAGATGCCAGTCTTTTCTTTGCACGAGATCCCCTCACAGGAGGTTCCCTCTTTCACCTCTCCATCACACTCTGCCGACAGCACGCAGGCGCCGCCGTTCTTGGGGCAGCAGGGCTTCGGTTTCTGTTCCGGCGTCGTGGGGTTGCAGGGATTGGAGGGAGCAGTGCTATCACTGGGGCAGGAGGCACCGGGCTTGAAATCGCCGTCCAGTAACTCTTCGCACATCTCGCGCGTCATTTCTTTGCCCCGAGAGGTGTCGAGGCAGAGTTCTCTGGTCGTGGCATCCGGTTTCTCTCGCGTGCAGCACGCGCCTTTCTTCTGCTGGTCGCAGAGAGTAGGAGAGCAGGCAGCCGCCGATTGTGGGGCGCCGCTCTTTGCCTCGCAGGCCTTGGTCGTGAGCATTTCACAGGTGGCACCGGGACTGCCCGGAACGCAACAAGGAGCCTGTTTTTCTGTTTGGACGGTGCAGACGATTCCTTCGCAGAAGTTCTTGTCGTTGATGGGCTTGTCTGGATCGCAGTTCTCCCGCTTCATCCCAACCGCGCACTGGCTGTTCGATATTTTGGGGCAGCAGGCCACAGGCTTCTCTTCGGGTGGACAGCCATCCGACAGACACATGCCCTTCTTCATTTCTTTGCCCTCACCGCAACTGCCGCTCTTGGGTGCGTCGGCGCAGGAGGAGGTCTTCTTTTCAGCATCCCACGTGCAGCACGCGGGTTTGTCGGAGGGGCACTCACTGCAGGAGGCGGCGAGTCCTTTGTACTCTCCTTTGAATTGCTTGCACTCGGTCTCGGTCACAGTGAGACACTGCAGGTTCTTTGCGGCCTCCGTGCCCGTACAGCAGATCCCCTTGGGGTCCAGGCAGGGGTTCTGGCCATTGACCAGATCACACGATGTCACGCCGCCCACCCAGCGAACAGGGGCATAGCCCCTGTAGGCTGACTTACACTGCTCTTCTGTGATGCCCTGGGTGAAGAAGGGTGAAGTGCCTCCTTGGGCATCGCACCTCTGCCCCTGATAGGTGTAGCAGCAGATGCCCAGAGGACAGGCGGCGTTCGGGCCTTGTGATGAACATTCCTTCGCGTCGGGCCTGAAGGTGCCTTTCCCTTTTTCGCATGCCTGTTTGGAGAGGAGAGAGCACGTCCCCTCTGCGGAGCAGCAGGCACGATTACAGGAATCTTCCTTGCACTCCTTGGCGCTGAAGAGGAACTCGCCGACGCCACACTGTTCTTTGGTGAGCTGGGAACACGTTTTTTCCTGTGCTGTGCAGCAGGGGCGACGGCAAAGAGAGCTCTTACACTCCTTTTCGTTCTCCATGTACTCGCCGCTCTGCGACGCGCAGGCGCTCTTTGAGAGGAGCTTGCATCCGTCGGCGGTGCAGCAGGCGCGCACGTTGTCACAGGGGTCGTCGAAGCAGAAGGATTGCTTCTTGAATGTGCCGCCGTAGCTCGCGCAGAGGGCCTGCGGCCGTTCGCTCTCGGCGGTCGTGAAATGATCGACGTTGAGATCGACGCAGGGGGAGGGGTCATACTTCGTTTTGGGGTCGCAGCAGGCTCCCCAGTCGTCTACGGGCTTGCAGGGGAGGCTATCGCAGTTGCAGATCTGCTCGCATTCCTCCGTGAGCGTACCCGGCCGAAGGATGGCGGTGCCCGACATTTCCTGCTCTGCGCAGGTGACGGGGCCTCCGTAGGTACACATCCAGTTGTATGTGTACTGTGGCGGAGAACCAACGCCAAACGGCGTCAGTACTTCACGGCAGCATGTCTTCTTCGGCGGGCAACAGCAGATGCCGCCGCCAGGCATATCTTTGGGGGAGTAGGAGCCACACTCACCTGCCGATTGAGCCGGGTAGCAGCCGAGCTCGCAGGTGACGTTGGAAGAAGAAGACGAGCTCTCGAATTGACAGGGATCTGCGTCGCAGGAGGCAATGGCTGCGGGCAGGGGACGGCCGCCAGCCGCCTCACAACTCATGATTCCCTGCCGGTCGATGCAGGCGCGGCTCTCGTCGTAGCAGCAGGTGACGGGAGCGTTGCAGGGATCGGGCGAGCAGGATTTTCTATCCTGCATCACTCTTCCTCGGGGGGGCACCGGGCACTCATTCGTATTGGTGATGAGGCGGCAGGAGGGTCCGGCGGGGGCACCGGGCACAGGGCCGGGAATCTCACAGCAGACGAAGATCTCCTGCTCGCTGGAATTCTGGTTCGTGGCACTCGAAGCTCCCTCGTCTGGGGCGCTCGAAGCATTCTGCAGGTCTGCGCCGCACGAGAATTCCTCGTCGAAACAACTGTCGCTTTCGTGGGGCGTGCCCCCGTTCTGGCGGCAGAGGCCCGAGGCGATCTCGAAGCAATCTCGGTTCGAAAAGCAGCAGGCGCTGCGAGCACCACAGGGGGTGTCGGCACAGGATTCGAAGTCGATCCCGTACTGGTAGAATTCTGCTCTGCATTTCTCTGTGTCCGATTGCTCGGTGCAGAGTGAGGTGGAAGGGTCACAGCAGGCTCCCTTCTCGAGGCAGGGGTTGTCGGGGGAGCATGTGGAGCCCACTCCCTTGAAGGTTCCCTGGCAGCTCTGCTGTGTTTCGTTCGCAGCACAGAGACTGCCCATGCAGCAGGCTCCTTTCAGGCAGGGGTTATGGGGGGAGCAGGTCGTTGCCGCACCCTGGAATGTTCCCTGGCAGGTCTCGGAGGTCTTGTCCGGAGCACAGCTGTTACCCGAACAGCACGCTCCTGTGGGCAGACAGGGATTCTCAGGCGAGCACGCGCTTCCCGCCCCCTTGAATGTTCCCTGGCAGGTCTGCCCGGTTGCGAGCGTGCAGGCATCACCCGAACAGCATGCGCCTCTGGGCAGGCACGGATTGGTGGGGGAGCAGGTGGTTCCCGCTCCCTGGAAGGTGCCAGTACACGTGTCCAGCGTCTGGTTTGCGAGACAGCTTTCGCCGGAGCAGCACGCGCCCCTGGGCAGGCAGGGGTTTTGCGGTGAGCAGGTCGAGCCGACCCCCTTGAAGGTTCCCTGGCAGCTCCCTTGTGTTTGCAGATTGCACTGGTCGCCCGAGCAGCACGCGCCGCTCGGAGGCTGCTGACAGTCGGAGCAGGATCCATTGGGGATGTAGTCACCGAAGAGCACCGTGCACCAGAAGTTGCTCATGCTTAAGGAACAGATGTCGCCGAGGTAATTGCAGCACACGCCCGTGCTGTGACAGACAGGATCGTCGCTGCAGTCAGTGTCATAGCAATCAGTCTGTCCGTCGTTATCATTGTCCTGGCTGTCCGCACAGGCGGTTTCGGGTTCGGGCGATTCCGACGAGGCCTCCGACGACTGCGTTCCGCCGCAGCCCACGAGAAGGCATAGATCATTTCCGGCAAGAGGGGAGCCGGACCAGTCCACACAGTTGTCATAGTCGATATCATCAAAGCAGTTTCCCCCAAAACAACACGAAACCAGGAGTGGGGCGGCAGAACTTTGATTTCCACTTCCGCATCCCATATCCCCACATGTCTGATCCTCATAGAAGTATCCGCCTCCCGGCGTCCTATCACACGATGCTTGTGTGGTGTTGTTGCTGAGACAGCTGAAATCCACACCACTGCAGCAGGCTCCGCGCGGAGGGGGCTCTGCCGAGCTCGTCCCTCCGCTTGTGCACCCCACCTGCAGACAGTTCTGATCTTCAAAGAAGGACTCGCCACCCAGAGTGGCGTAACAATTCTCCTCTGTCGTGTTGTTCTGCAGGCATTGGGGTCCCGCTCCGCCACAGCAGGCTCCCCGTGGCGTCGGGCCGCCGGAGCTCGTCCCGGCGTTCTGGCAGCCCACATCCCCACACGTCTGATCTTCATAGAAGTAGCTGCCTCCCGGGATCAAATCGCATGAAGCCTGTGTTGTGTTGTTACTCAGGCAGCTGAAATCAAGGGCGCTGCAGCAGGCTCCCCGTGGCGTCGGGCCGCCGGAGCTCGTCCCGCCTGTCGTACACCTTGCATCCTCACATGTCTGATTCTCATAGAAGTATCCGCCTCCCGGCGTTGTATCGCATGATGTTTGCGTGGTGTTGTTGCTGAGACAGCTGAAGTCCACAGTGCTGCAGCAGGCTCCGCGGACTGTAGAAGACGACGTTTGGTTATAGTCACAGAGATGACACTGACCTTCCATCTGCGTGTTCTCTGGTGTATCGCAGGAGCTCCATGGCATATCTTCACAGTCTCCTGCCTGCTGGCCGCAGCAGGCGATGAGATCGCATACTCCTCCTGCGCAGGGATTTTCTTCGGAGCTGCTCTGGGTCTCGCAGGGGTTGGGCTGAGAGCATGAGACTGCACCCTGCATGGGTGAGCCGCCTATCCCACTGCAATTGTTTGTCAGATTGGTCATGTAGTACGTACAAACGGAGGGATCCGCACCTGTACCGCCGCAGCACGCGCCGAAATCATCCGCCAGGTCTTCGCTGCTGGAAGATTGCGGGCAGTGAGCCTCTTGGCAGGTCTCGCCCCGATGGAAAGTGCCCTGGCAGCCGGAGACTGTTTGATTGGAGTCGCAGGAGCCATTGACGTGGCAGCATGCTCCCCATGCAGCGCTGCTGGAGTTTCCGGCACAGGCCGCGGGGCAGAAGCCGCCCTCGATGAATTCGCCGCCCCACTGGTCTTCGCACTGCGACTGTACGGCTTGTGCACAGGATCTATTGGTGCTGCCCTCTTGTGGGCAGCAGGCGCCGAACACCGTATCGTACGAGAGCGATGAACCGGCCTCCGAGGCGCGCGACGACGCTGCGGCACTGCTTTCCGCCGGACAGGCATAACAATCCTTATTGGCTTTGAACGAAGCTCCGGGATACCTGTCACACTCGCTCCGTGGCATTTCTCCCCAGCAGAACGAGCCTTCACAGCAGGCACCCTGCGTGCCGGTCACTGCACAACTTGTGCACGGCTGATTGGGATTGAAGGTGCCCATGTATGCGTCACACTCCGTCTGGGTCATCGTCTCTCCCCAGCAGAATGATCCTGCACAACAGGCGCCGTACCCATGATCAGTGACCATCGTGCCTTGCAGATGCTCTCCGAAATGTGGGAGCAGCAGTGAGGCCGGAGGAGTGAGCACCTGCTCGGTCACCAGGCTCGTCACGACCAGCGTCAAGAAGGTTGCCAGTGCGAGCTCGGCGAAGCGCAGGCTGAACATTTGATGCACTATACCAAATTTGCTGAGCAGAATCGCTTTCTGGTCCAGCGCAATCGGGGTGAACGATTATTGGGGGATGGGGAAGGTGGTTCTTTTTAGAAGAGGAACAGGACCAGAACGCCGATGGTGATCAGTGAGGAGCCTATCGTGGTCTTTGGAGCGTTCGGGAGCGGCGTGCCATTCACAGAATAGAGCTTCAGATCCCCGACCCATTCCCCGATGATGTAGAACACATTGCGTGACTTGCAGTCGGTCCTGCAGAGAGCAGTCTCAACCTCACTGTTGAGTGCACCGTCATCACAGGTTTCTCTGGACCGGATGACAGGCTCGTTATCCACGATGCCATCCCCGCAACGCGAGGTTTTGCAGTCTGGACGGCATATGGCATTGGGGGCGACGCTATTCCGCGGGCCTTCGTCACACTCTTCGCCAAGAGCAGGTTGCAGGACACCATCGCCACAGATATTTGAAGAACTACTCTCCCCCGAAGAAGAGTGATTTGCAGAAGAACTGCCAACTGTTTCCGCCGACCCGCAATTGTAGCCGCTCCTCGGAGCCTGAATGCACGGATACTGTCCGAGGTAGATGCCTCCGATGTCAGTATTCTCGCAGACGCTTCGGGCGATCTGGGCAAAGCAAAAACCAAATATTTCATCCTCAATGCAGCAATTTCCTGTCTCCATTGGAGCAGAAGAGGCGTCACCGGCAAGAGAGCTTGATTGATGCTGGATGCCGATACTGCTCGTCCCACCTTCACTGCTGCTTGCCGATTCTGAACTTGGACCGCCATCACTGCTGTTCACTCCTCTGGAACGGGAGGAGGCGGATGCACTCGTCACCGCGCAGAACGGATCATGCACACAGTCGTCATCATCGCAATCCGTGTAGCCGTCGAGATCGTTATCCTCAGCATCGCTGCAATCTGTTTCCGCACCCGGTTGCGATGAGGCCGCGGAAGATGCCGTGCGGCAGGTCATAAAAGAGCAGAGATCGTTACCCGGCAGGGGGAGACCATCCCATTCCAGGCAGTCGTCGTACGCGATGTCATCGAAGCAGTCCTCAGAAAAACAGCATGAGACCAGAGAGGATGGCATACTGCTCTCACTGCCCGCCGGTTCCGAGCTCCGACTGCTGGGCGCACTGCTCATCGGTCCTGCGCTGGAGCTGGACCCGGGCGAAATCCTGCAGTCGGCGCAGGTTCCTCCAGAAACGAACCTGCCGAAGAGTACGCTGCACCAGAAGTGTCCGAAACTCGTGGAGCAGGTGCCGCCGATGAAATCGCAGCAGACGCCGGATGGTTCCAAGGAAGATTGTGAGCTCGAGCTCACAAGGGGAGAAGATGAAGACGAAGAAGATGAGGGCAAGGAGGCAGATGAAGATTGTCTACCGCTGCAGGCTCTGGAGTGACAAAGATTGTTACCGGGCAGAGGAGAGCCGTCCCAGTCGATGCAATGATCAAGAGAAATATTATCGAAGCAGTCTTCCCAGAAGCAGCAAGAAACCAACAGTGATGAAGAAGAGGATTGGGAGCCTGAACGGGAACTGGGACGGGAACTGGAAGTGACAACACCTCCCGCACATCCCACCTCTGTGCAGGTCTGGCCAGCAAAGAAAAACGCACCTAACTGTATGACACTGCATAATGCCTGCGTTGTGCTGTTACTCAGGCACTGTAAGTTCACCGCACTGCAACAGGCACCCGTGGGGGCGCTGGAGCTGACTGCCGTGCATCGGGCATCCGCACATGTCTGTCCCGCGTAGAAGTACGCCCCGCCGGGCGAGAGATTGCACAGAGCCTCTGTCGTGCCATTCTGAAGACACAGAAAATCCACCGCACTGCAGCAGGCTCCCGTGGCGGGAAGGCTTGAGCTGCTTGCTGCCGTGGTAGGGCACTGGGCATCCGCACATGTCTGTCCCGCGTAGAAGTACGCCCCGCCGGGCGAGAGATTGCACAGAGCCTCTGTCGTGCTGTCGTTGAGACACAGGCGGTCTAAGTTTCTGCAACAGGCCCCTGTGGGACCGCTGGAGCTGGAGCTGGGAATGAGACTACTGGAACTGCTCTGTCCGCCGGGGCACTGTGCCTGTGCACATGTCCGATTGGCGTAGAAGTACGCCCCTTCCGGATGGTCATACCAGCAATCGGCTTCAGTCGTTCTGTTGGCCAGACACAGTTTGCTTCCGTACCGGCAGCAGGCCCCCATGACGGGAGTGCTGGAGCTGGAGATGTTGTCCGGGCAACCAATGGCTGCACAGTTTTCGCCTTCGAAGTAGGTCACGCCTCTCAATACGTTGTAGCAGTAATCCTGCGTCGTATTGTTCGCGAGGCACAGGTAATCTCCCCCTCTGCAACAGGCTCCTCCGGTGGTGCATCCCTGTTGCGCGCAGGTTGTTCCTGCATAGAAATTGATGCCGTCAGGCGTCAGGTTGCAGAGTTCCTGCGTCGTGTTATCCAGCCGGCAGACACCTGACAGGGTGCAGCAGGCACCAATGGGAGCAGGGGAACCAGAGCTGCTTCCTCCGCCCGGGCACTGTGCCTGTGCACACGTCTGATTGGCATAGAAGTACGCTCCTTCCGGAAACGCATAAAAGCACCAGGCTTCGGATGTCCTGTTACTCAGGCACAGTTTGCTTCCGTACCGGCAGCAGGCGCCCATGACAGCTGAGCTGGAAGAGTCCCCTTCGGGGCAGCCGATGGAGGCACAGGTTTCACCCTCGGCGTAGGTCACACCGTTCAGAACGTTGTAGCAGTGGTCCTGCGTCGTATTGTTCGCGAGGCACAGGTAATCTCCCCCTCTGCAACAGGCTCCTCCGGTGGTGCATCCCTGTTGCGCGCAGGTTGTTCCTGCATAGAAATTGGTACCGTCCGGTGTCTGGTCACACAGTTCCTGCGTCGTGTTATCCAGCCGGCAGACACCTGACAGGGTGCAGCAGGCACCAATGGGACCCTCAGATGATGAAGATGAAGGCTCGTCCGATGAAGACGATGATTCGTATTCACACTGGCTACACAAGCCCGGAGGCATGGTGTTCTCAGGCGTGCCGCAGGCGGAGAGCGGCATGTCTTCGCACATTGCCGGTGAATCTTCGCAGCATGCGACTATTCTGCTTGTGACGCAGGGGTTCGGAGTGCACGAGGTTTCGCCGACAAACGCATCAGCCACCATCGCTCTGCACTGTCGTTGCAGATCGGACGTGAATAATGTGCACTCATCCCTGGGTTTACCTACTGCACGGCCACCGCAACACACGCCAGAATCGGCAGGAGTGCTGTCCGCACTCGAATTTTGTGCCGTACAGCGTGCCTGTGGGCACGTCTGGCCCGCATGGAACACGCCACGCCCGCAGGTGTTCGGCGTTTCGTTGGCATCACAGTACCCGCTCGGATAGCAGCATGCACCCCGTGCCTCACTGCTCGCGCCGCCGCAGGCGCCGGGACAAAAGCCAGCGACGAACCGTCCGCCCCACTGACCCTCGCACTGCGTGCGAAGCGACTGTGCGCACGACTGGTTGGTACTGCCCGACTGCGGACAGCAGGCTCCGTACTCCAGATCCATGGAGTATGAGGATCCCGCGCTGGAACCGATGGAGGATGATGCGCGGGAGGATGATGCGGGAGAAGAAGCGGCGAGCGAGGATGAGGAGGACGAGGACGATGAGGAAGATGATGATGAGGAGGAGGACGGTCTGGACGGGTCGGAACCGTACGCGCAGTAGTAACAGGTGTGACCCTGTCGGAATGTGGCGCCGGGATACGCTCCGCACTGTGTTCGTGTCATCTGGCCCCAGCAGAATCCTTCCTGACAGCAGGCGCCCTGCGCGCTGGTGTCATTTCTGCAGGCCGTGCATTCCTGCCCGGGGTAGTAGGCGCCCGAGTAGCTCGTGCAGAGCGCACGTGAGATGAGTCCCCAGCAGAATGTCCCGGTGCAGCAGGCACCCCAGCTCGGGGTCACTTGAGCCTGTTGCCCAGGGGCATCGAAGCGCGGGAGCAACAGACTCGTCGGTGGGCGCACCTCCTCTATCGCAAGGCTCGTCACGACCAGCGTCAGGAAGGTTGCCAGTGCGAGCTCGGAGAAGCGAAGGCTGAACATTTGGCTCACTATACCAAATTTCATGCACAATCGTTTCCGCCTGGCGTGAAGATCTGCGGTACCATGTTTCCATGCAAGAGCGTCTGCAGAAAATTCTTTCTGCGAGAGGAATTGCCTCCCGCCGCAAGGCTGAAGAGTACATCACGCAGGGGCTGGTGAAGGTGAATGGCACGGTGGCTCTGCTCGGCCAGAAAGCCGACCCGGAAGCAGATACCATCGAGGTGGATGGCACAGTGCTCGAAGCGCGGAAAGAGATGCTCTATTACCTCATGAATAAGCCACGGGGAGTGGTGACGACGAATATTGAAACCAATAAAGGATCGGAAGGAAACAAAAAAGATACAGGATATAAAGGAAATACAGGAAATAGAGGAGAGCGGTCATCCTTTATTTCTTCTCATTCCTCTATTTCTTTTCCTTCCTCTCTGAACGCTCCTACTATCCGCGATCTGCTTCCGTCGAACCTTCGAGGGAAGATCTTTCCCATCGGCCGTTTAGACAAAGATAGCGAAGGATTGCTGCTGTTCACCAATGACGGCGTGCTTGCCAACCGTCTCACCCATCCAAAATTCGATCACGAAAAAGAGTACGAAGTCACCGTGACGTATCCCATCACCGAGGGGGCGCTGGAGAAAATGCGGAAGGGGATGATGATTCTCGGCGAAAAGACGAAGCCGGCGCTTGTACGCAAGACGGGAACGAAAACATTTTCGATCACGCTCACCGAAGGCAAGAACCGCCAGATCCGGCGCATGTGTCAGAAAGTGGGCGCGGAGGTGGTGCGTCTGGTGCGCACGCGGATCATGACCATCCGCGATCTCCAGTTGAAACCGGGGCGCATGCGTGCTCTGACGGATGCGGAACGGGTGGGACTCCTGGCTGCCGTTGGTCTATAATAAGAAGGAAGAATTATGAACGAAGCATCGGAGAAGACCCTCATTATTCTTCATTCTGTATCCATCATTCTTTTCTTTCCCAGGATATGAAATTTATTCCCCACGGCGCAGCGCGCGAAGTGACCGGAACCTGCCACGAAATCCAGGTGCAGACACCGGGAGGGATGCGGCGCGTGCTGCTCGATTGCGGTCTCTTTCAGGGCAAGCGCGCGGAATCGGCACAGAAGAATGCTGTATTCACGTTCGATCCCGGCAAAGATATCGATGCCGTTGTCCTCACCCATGCGCACATGGATCACGTGGGGCGCATTCCCGTGCTCTTTAAGCGCGGTTTTGCCGGGCCGGTCTTCTGCACGTACGCCACCAAAGATCTGGCCGAGGTGATGCTGCAGGATGGCGGCTACATCCAGGAGAAAGACGAAGAGTACTTCCGCAAGCACATTAGCAAATCCCGTCTGCCCACCGAAGGTCCGCTCTATACGCAAGCGGATGCCAAATCGTGTCTGGTGCTCTTCCGGGGCGAGAATATGGGCGAGTGGTTTCCTGTCTGCGACGGGGTCAGGGCGCAGTTCATCGAGGCCGGGCACATCGTGGGGGCAGTGATGGTCGTGCTCGAGGTCACGGAAAGCCCGTCTCCGTCCGGCTCCGTGTCCGCTTCGCCGGGACTGCGCCGTGGCAATCCGGCTGTTCGCCGGATTGGATTCAGCGGAGATCTGGGTCGCAACTTGCTCCCCATCATCCGCGATCCCGCCCCCATGCCTCCGGTCGAGACACTCATCTGCGAGAGTACGTACGGCAACCGTGCGCATGAAGATATCGATACCGCACGCCATCACCTGCGCGACGCAATCGTGCGCACGGCGCAGCGCGGCGGCAAAGTGCTGATTCCCGCTTTCTCGCTCGAACGCGCGCAAGAAATCCTCTTCGACCTCCATTTACTCTGGGATCAGAAAGAGATTCCCGCACTGCCCGTGATCGTGGATTCGCCGCTCACCACCAAGGTGACCGAGGTCTTCATGAAACACCCGGAGTGTTACGACAAAGACATGTATGAGAAGTTCCTCGCCAAGGCGAAGAATCCGTTCCAGTTCTCGCTCGTGCGCTTCACCGAAACGCCAGAAGAGAGCAAGGCGCTCAACACGACTCCGGGTCCGATGGTCATTCTGGCGGGGTCGGGCATGTGCGAGGCGGGACGCATCCGGCACCATCTGAAGAACGGCATTGAGGATGCGCGAAATACGGTGGTCGCGGTGGGGTACATGGCCGAGAACACGCTGGGCCGCCGGCTGATTGACCCGACCGTGACGCAGGTGAAGATCTTCGACGAGCTCCTGACAAAGAAGGCCGAGGTCGTGAGCATCGCCGCGTACTCCGGTCATGCCGATATGGCCGACTTGGACCGCTTCATCCTGCAGACGGAGGGCGTGCAGCATCTCATTTTGGTCCACGGGGAGCCGTCGCAAATGGATCCGCTGGCGGAGCGCATGGCGCACGTGCGGTCGGGCATGACGATCCACAAGCCGGCCCGGGAGGAAGAAGTGGCGCTCTGAACGGAGTGCGGCTCTCTGGAGGGCGAATGTCTGTGTTCGGTTTCCATTCAACAATTTTGCATTCGCGCAAGAACTCGCGCGGAGCGGGACGGCATAAAAGTGATACAGTGGCGCAAAGTCCATGTTCCGGGCGTTTCGCACTCTCTTCTCGGCAGCATTTCTCAAGGGCGGGTTCGGCCTTGTGGGCATTGTCGCGCTTGCGTGGGCGCTCAATCAGGATGTGCAGAGCCCGGGTTTTCTGCGGGCGCAGACAGCAACATCGGGCGCCTTGGTCTGTTGGGGGAATGACTACGGGTATGCTCCGCCAGCCGGCGATTGGACTGATGTGACGGCCGGCTCAGCGTTCGCGTGTGCCATACGCGCCGCCGATGGCACGGTGGCGTGCTGGGGGGATAACCCCTACGGCCAAACGAATGCGCCTGCCGGACGATTTCAGAAGATCGATGCCGGAACGATGCATATGTGTGGCATCAAAGAAGACGGCTCGGTGGCCTGCTGGGGGACGAACAGCCATGGAGAATCGAATCCTCCCACGGGTAGATTCATCGACATTACGGCGTCCCTCTCGTATTCCTGTGGCATCAAAGAAGACGGAACGATCGTCTGCTGGGGAGAGAATGTGAAAGGACAATTGAATGCGCCAACCGGAACATTCGTGCAGCTGACGGCGGAGGGCAATCATGGGTGCGCCCTGAAAGCGGATGGAACAGTCATGTGTTGGGGGGAGAATGTCAGCGGGTCCACCACTCCTCCGGCAGGCACGTTCCGTCTCGTCGAAGCGGGATATGCCTATACGTGCGGCATCAAGACGGATGGAACACTGCAATGCTGGGGTCATGGCGGCGAAGGGCAAACCACCGCGCCGGCGGGGGCATTTTCTGATGTGGAGCTGGGAGTGAACCATGCGTGCGGTCTCCGGCAGGACGGGACGATCGTGTGTTGGGGAATGAGCGTCGGCGGTCAAACGAATCCGCCCACGGGAACCTTCACGGATATTGGTGTGGGGCTGTACCATGGTTGTGCGATTAGAGTCTCTGCGGGGAACAGTTCCTCATCCGTCTCCGTACAGTCCTGCCCATTGGGGTACACCTGCTCGAAGATCACGTCGTTTTCGTGCGGGTCCTTGCAGCTTCCGCTTTGCACACTCGAATACAGCGGCTCGTGCGGAACACCCTCCTGTCAAGGGGTGTGTTTCCGGTGTCAGTCGAGCTCTTCTTCCACTCCCTCTGCGAGTATCACAGGTTCTGTGCAGCTCCCCAGCAGTGTTCCTCGCGGGGGCACCATCGTGTACCGCGTGACTGCTACGAATAACGGCAGTCAGCCTCTTTCGCAAATCGACGTGTATGTGCAATCAGCCGCGGCCAACACATTTGATGCCTCGCTCTCTGATTCCAGATGTGTCGGAGGCACGAATACGCAGAGTGTTGCCAACTGCGCCATTCCAACGCTGGCGGCCGGGCAGTCTGTGACTGTGGATGTCGGGTTCAGGCTAGGGGCCGCTTTGTCATGTTCTGCGGTCATCAATTCCACTGTCTCGGTCAGAAGCACGACCCCCTCGACCGTCTGGAATAGTGAGCTATTGCTGACGCCGGTGACCTGCGTGTCATCGAGCTCGAGTAGTAGTGTGCAAGGGAGCAGTTGTGTCGATTCTGACGGCGGTATGAACCTTGATGTCGCCGGCACCGTCACCAGCACGTCCTGCAGCGGTTTTCCGCCGACGTGCATCACGGAAACGCACGCAGATGAGTGCGATGATCGTCCCGGTTATGAGAATGATATTGTTGAGTATTTCTGTGGCGGAGCGACGACAACGGATTGCGCAAACGGAAAGATCTGCCGCAACGGCGCCTGTGTTTTGAGTGCTTCCTCCTCTTCCTCCGCTGGGCAATGTATCGAAGGCATGCAGTACTGGGTGCCGGTGACTC
Source organism: Candidatus Peribacter riflensis (assembly GCA_001430755.1). Classification (GTDB taxonomy): domain Bacteria; phylum Patescibacteriota; class Gracilibacteria; order Peribacterales; family Peribacteraceae; genus Peribacter; species Peribacter riflensis. The sequence continues at coordinate 1,219,906 of CP013062.1, forward strand.
TGACGCCTGCCAAAGACCTCAGGGCCTCGTGGCCCGGCACCGGCGACGCGTCGTACGTCGCCTATCTGAAGAGCACCAACGAAGTTTATCTCTCGCGCCTGTCGCTCTCTGGTCTTTCGATCACCAAGGCAACGGATGCGCGGATTTCGGGTGGCAGTTCGCTTGTAGATGTGGTGGCCCTCACGCCTTCCGATATCTTCGTGGTCTACGACGACTCTGCCAGCCAGCGCTGCAAAGCCGTTCTGGTGCGCTGGTCAGGCGGCAATGCTGTCATCGGAACGCCGGTGGATGTGCCGGCATCGCAGTACAACCCCCGCTGTGACACCGTGCTCATCGCCCGCAAGCTCTCGGAGGGCAGGATTGCGCTGCTCTGGGGCCTTGACCAGAACTATCCCACGCGCCTCGGCGCGACTACGGCGACGGTGGATGTCGCTGCCGGCACGATCGCATTTGGCCCCATTCCCCAGGAGCTCTCTTATTTCGTTGGGACCTATCAGGGCTCCCCCTTCGGGGACAGGGGCAAGCAGGTGGAGGTGGTGGTGCGCGATGCGAATACCATCGCGATCATCGGCAGGGCCGGCGGCGCCATAGTTTCTCAGCCCCGGTGGTTCGCCAATCTGTTCGCGTGGACCACATCCAGAAGCGGGGGAGTCGGTGCGGCGGGCATGTGGGTGCGCGATTGCGCGATCAACGGTTCCACGTTCACCTGCGATGATCAGTCGGGAGGCAGCGTTGGCGCAACCGGCTATGAAGTGAGCGGGGCAAAGGTCGGATCGAATTTCGTCGTTGCGCCGACGTTGATCGGCAGCGGGCCCGGCGTCTCGGTTGAGGGCAAGACCGTCTCGGGATGGGGAGGTGCTCAGATTCCGGAATGGGAGAATAGCTGGACCAGCTTTTATACCTTTGTGCCGCTCTCGAACGGGCAGTTTATGATCACGGCGAAGACGCAGAATTCCACGATGGCTGCGCTGGGGCGCATCACCACCAGCGATATCGTCTGGTCGGCAATTACATCTCCTCCCGGCAGTAAGGTAGTCATTCCGGCAGGCGCCCAGGACAAATTTCTCTTCTTCTACTATCCGGATTCCGGTCAGTCGAATGGCCAGACCGCTGTGACGGCCGGCCAGTACACGGCGGATTGTCCGGGTTGCGGCAACGGGCAGTTGGATCCGGGCGAACAGTGCGGCGAACCGGGCTTGTCGTGTTCCGCGGGCCGGACATGCCAGAGCTGCCAGTGCACTCTCATTCCTGCATCATCCTCTTCATCGCGTCCCGCGGTCTGCGGCAATGGCCAACTCGAGGGAGTGGAACAGTGTGAACAGGGAGTCCCCTGCGCACTTTCGGGAAGGCAGTGCAATTTCGGCACCTGCCAGTGTGTGCTTATCGTGCCATCCTCTTCCAGCTCCAGCGCGTCATCCGTTCCGGTTACGCCGGCGTCTTCCTCGCTGTCCGCTGCCTGCGGCAACGGTGTCCTGAATACGGGGGAACGGTGCGATACGACGGGCAATCTCGGCTGCGCCGCAAGCGAGACGTGCCAGAGCTGCACGGCGTGCACCCGCTGCGGCAACTTCGTCCTCGAGGAGGGCGAAGGGTGCGAAGTCGGCATTGCGTGTTCCTCGAGTCTGGCCTGCAACATCGGCACCTGCCGGTGCGAGACGGTCTTTAGCGGGATACAGACGCAGGCGCCTACCTGCGGTGACTTCCGCATCCAGCCGGGGGAGGACTGCGAATACGGCATCACGACGCCACAGCCGCCCTGTACCGGCAACGCTGTCTGCAACGTGCAGACCTGTCGGTGCCCCGCCGGCACGGCGCGCCACCCCCGTAACGCCCGTCTTCAGTGATCCGCATGATTCTTTCTTCCCTCCGCTTCCGGCAGATTGCCATCCTCCTCGCACTCGTCGTGACGGGGATGCTCATCGGCAACTTCGTGGGCAGTGGAGGGCGCTGGCAGGCGCAGGTGGCGCCGCCGGCCGTCTGCGGCAACAGCCGGTGCGAGCTCGGCGAGCGGAGGACGCTGCGCATCCCGTCACTTCCGATTTTCAGAACCGAGAATGACGGTGAGGTCATCATCGGACACGCGGTCTCGTACGCGGGCGATACCGACGGCAACGGCGCGGGCGACCTGCTCGTTGTGGGGACAGAAGCAGATTACGGGTCATACGATTCTGCTGCCCGCAAGAAGGTGTGGCTCGTGCGCATGGAACAGGACGGACGGATGAAATCGTACAGCCAGATCGCCGGACCGGAGTGGGGGTACCAATATGCTGAAGGAGGTTTCGCTGCAGGAGTTACGCTGGTGCAAAATCCCCAGGGTACCCCCGTGTACGCGGTCAGCAGCAACGAAAACAGCTATCCGAACTACACGGCTATCCGTTTCTATGACCAGTCAGGAGGTGCGATGGGAACATCCGGCGACGGCATCACCAATCTGCCGCATCACGTGCTCGCCGGCATCGGCGACATCGACGGCAATGGCATCGGCGATCTGGCGGTGGCCAACCAGTATGCAGACACCCCCTACGGCATGGGCAAAATCACAGTGGTGTTGCTCGAAGCGAATTACTCGGTCAAGTCTACGCATGTCATCGCTTCGGAAGGGGACGGTTTCGGCACCGATGATCTGGCGATGGGCGGTCGGTCGATCACAGCGCTCGGCGATCTGGATGGCGATGGCTTGAAAGAAATCGCCGTGGGTAACGGCAATACCGGCGGCGGTGAGATGGGTTCGGTGTACATCTTGTCGCTGCGCGCGGATGGCAGTGTGGCAGACAAGCGGCTGCTGACACCCGGCAGCGATTTCACGCTGCAGGGCGAGCTCAACGGGTTTGCCAACAGCCTCGCGGGGGTCGGCGACTGGAACGGCGACGGCGTGCCCGATCTCGCCGTGCTGTCGTACGAGTACGTCGAACACCCTCCTCTTGTCGGGTCACACGCGTCGCCTGTCATTCACATTCTCTTGCTCACGGCGCAGAAAGGGGTGGCGGGTACGCAATCCTTCCGGTATGCGGATCTGGGGGCGTTCGCCGGAGCCGCCGTTTTCGGCAACGGCTGGCCGCTTGCTGCCATGCCCGATCAGGACGGCGACGGCAAGATGGAACTGATCTTGGGCGTGCCCGGCGACGGCTCGTGCGGGGGGCAGATTTCGAACCCGCAGGGGGCAGTGCACGTGATCCTGTCGCGCGCGATGACCGCGTGCCCGGGCGACTGCAATTTCTGCCCGCAATTGTCCTACACGCCCGCGCGGTCATCGCGGTACTTCTTTACTCCCGGCTACAGCACCCTTCCCCCGCTCGCGAGCTGCGGTAACAGCCAGTGCAACGCGGGCGAGATGAATCCGGTTGTGCTGCAGGGGGCGGATGCGAATCAGCCGTACGTTGCGCTCTCTCTGTTCATGGGCACGAAATCCCTCGATACCTTGGGCGATTTCGACGGAGACGGCGTCGATGATCTGGTACTGGGGGGCGTGACGCAGAATGTGGCGGGTGTGGATCGTTACGGCATGAACGAGGTGCAGATTGTCCGTCTCAATTCCAACGGCACCCAGAAATCGGTCACCCGCATCTACGAAGGCACAAGTGGGCTGCAGACGGGCGATGCCGATGGTTCGTACATTGGCGCCATCGTCGCCTCGATCGGAGATCTCGATGCGGACGGCGTGCGCGATATTGCCGTATCGGCATTCCCGCAGTCCCGCACTCCCACATCGTATGCAGTATGGATTCTGCTGCTGCGGTCGGATGGCACGGTGAAGTCGGCGCGCAAGATCGCAGCGGGGCAGGGCGGATTCACCGGTTCCATTGCGGAGAAGTTTGGTACGGCGCTGGAGGGAATCGGCGACTTCGACGGCGACGGCGTGCCCGATCTGGCCGTGGGTGATCCTGGTTACAGCACCTACAACACGGCCAAGGAAGGTCGGGTGCACTTGCTCATGCTCAACCGCAACGGGACGGTGAAATCCTCCAGGACCCTGTGGGCCTCGTCGTTCACGGCTGTGCCGAATACCAGCGACATGCTGCGTGCCTCGCACCCGTACATCCGGTTCGGGTCTGCGGTTGCATTTCTGGGCGACGTGCACTCTGACGGCAGAAAGTTCCTGGCGGTGGGGGGCGGCGAGAGCGTCTGGACCATGGCGTTCAATGTCGACGGGAGCCTGAACACGGTCAAGCGCACGCAGGGGACCGCAGTGTCACCCGCCGGCGATCAGGATGGCGACGGAAAGACAGACCTCATAATTTCGTACTCGCCTGATGAGCCTGCAGAAATCTGCCCTGAGTGTGAGCCAACCTATGACACCGCGTGGGCTGCGTACTACTCCGTTCTCACGGACGGCACACTGGAGCAGCTGTGGAATGCCAGCTACGGCAGTCTCTATCTTCCGGGTGGTGGAGGAACATGGTGGGGGAATCTTCCGGGGCGGGAGGTGGCGACCATCCGCGACTTAGACGGTGACCAGAAGCACGAGTTCATCATGCTGGATAGCGGCTCATTTACCTGCAGGGGGTCGTCGCACGTCGGCTTGGCGTGGCTGCTCTTCTCCGGCAGTTTGGGGCCCCGCTGCGAGGCCGATTGCGCCAGTGTGAATTTCTGCGCGGTACAGCAGCAGGCACCCGTGTGCGGCAACGGTACGGCGGAGTCGGGAGAGCAGTGCGGCGAACCCGGACTCTCGTGTTCCACCGGTCAGACATGCCAGAACTGTCTGTGTGTGGGAGGTACCTCCTCTTCACAGCAGAGCTTGGACGGTACGTGGGTGAATTGCCCGGCAGGGTGGGCCTGCAACAAGAGTCTGGATAGTGGAGTCTGCAATACGCGGTCGTTGAATCCTCCTCCTCCGGGATGCACAACAGAAATGGGTACCACCTGCGGCACCGCCGCCTGTTCCGGCACCTGTTCCCGTATGGTCTGCGCCAGCTCCTCCTCGAGCAGTGCCGTATCGGTATCCGTGAGCTGCGGCAACGGCATCAAAGACGGCAGTGAGCAGTGCGAAAGCCCCGCAATGCGTCAGACCATGACGACGGGTCCCCGGCCCGGATGGGTTCGACACGGCGACTTCAACGCGGATGGCTGGCAGGATCTTGTAACGGTCAATTACAGTTCGGATAATGCCAATAATTCCATTTCCGTTTTTCTCAACAGAGGCGACGGTACATTCTTTACCAAAGTCGATTACCCGTTCACACCGCAGCACCAAGTCTTATCCATAGATGTGTACGATATGAATGACGACGGAAAGGTGGATTTCATCGTGAGGAGCGGCGGAAAGCTCCGCGTTCTCAAAGGCAACGGGGACGGTACCTTCCAGTCTCCAGCATCTTTTTTACCTGGTGATCCGTTTACCACTGGGATTGGTGCGGCATTCGGCGATTTCAACGAAGACGGGCGCACTGATGTTGTCACCGGCATCACTCTCTCCAGCGGTGTGCAATTCTTCGCAGGGCAGGGAGGCGGGGCGTTTGCGGCCGGCGTCACTGCTGCCGGATATCCGAGCCACTTGCACATCGTTACTGCGGATTTCGATGCCGACGGGCATACGGACGTCGCTTTTTTGCCTACCAACAGCGGGAATGATCCTTCCGATGCCACGTTCGAGGGGTCAGTACAGGTGTTGTACGGCAATGGGGCGGGAGCGTTCACCGCCGTGCCGATTCCGCAACCATCTTCCTCTGTTTCCAACATGATGGGATTTTTCGTCCGGGATGCAAACCTGGACGGACGTCCCGATCTCATCGTGCGCGGCAACGGTTCGGTTTCTACCATCTGGATCAACAATGGGAACCGCACGTTTCAGGAGAAGACCACCAACGGGGGCCCAATGGGGGAATCACGCGCGTTCTTCGATATCGATGGCGACGGAAAAATGGATGTCATCACGAGTGCCTATTCCACCGGTATGGGCAAGCAGCTGGAGGTACACAAGGGCGTCGGGGACGGGTCGTTCCAGAACACTGCCAGTTACGTCATTCCACTGCCGCATTCCTATACCTGTCTGATGACCGCTATCATCGGCGCAGATTTCAATCGTGACGGCAAACTGGACATGGCTGTGGCCCATGGGAATGCCTGCCAGGACAACATCACAAACGCCGATGCCGTCTCGGTATTCCTGAGCCCCTGCGCACCGGGGCAAACCTGCGCGAATTGTCAGTGCAGCGGCGGCGTGCCGGTTTCTTCCTCAAGCTCCAGTCTTCCGGTGGTCGTTTCCTCCTCCAGCCATTCCTCCAGTGCCAGCATCATCGTCGGCTCCTCCTCCAGCATCGCCGTGGCCTCGTTCTGTCCGAACGGAGTCATCGAACCTGCGGAGCAGTGCGAGATCGGGTACGCCTGCCCCACAGGGTCCACGTGCAATTCCTTCTGTGTGTGTTCTGGCGGTGCGTCCTCCTCCTCTTCTATTGTTTCTTCCTTCCCCTCTTCTTCTCTCTCTTCCATTCCCTCCTCTGTGAGCTCGGCACAGAGCTCCGTTTCGATTGAGGTGTTCTGCGGCAATGCCGTGCTGGAGGGTACCGAGACGTGCGAAGCGAATCATCCCTGCCCCACGGGTCAACTCTGCATGAACTGTCTCTGCTCAACACCCAGCTACTGCGGCGACAACGTCGTCAATACGGAGGATGGCGAACAGTGCGAATCGGACCCCGACTGTTCGCAGGGTGAAGTGTGCACGTTGAATTGTCTGTGCCATGCAGGCACGGGAGGGAACTGCGGCAATGGGACGATGGAAGCGCTGGAGCAGTGCGAGCGCAACCATCCGTGCGGAGAAGGAATGCAGTGCCAGGCGTGCCTGTGCGTCGAGGTGCCGCGTTGCGGGAACAACGTCCGTGAGCGAGGGGAGCAGTGCGAGACGAACGTCTTCTGCCCTGTGGGCTCCTCGTGCGTGAATTGTCTCTGCCAGCAGGGCATGGATTGCGGAGACGGCAATCTGGCTGCGGGTGAACAGTGTGAGAAGGACAGCCACTGCCTCGAAGGGCAATTCTGCAATATGCTCGCATGCCAGTGCGAAGGAGCCGGCGCAGGGTGCGGCGACGGCATGCTGGAGGGCTCGGAACAGTGCGAACTGGGCAGCCCGTGCCAGAACTTCGAAGAAAGCTGCGATCTCTCGACGTGCAGGTGCACGACCGATCCGATCATCTCCACGTGCGGCAATGCGATGGTGGATGCCGGCGAAGATTGCGACATCGGCATGCCCTGCGGCGAGGGAGAGATCTGTAATTTTGCCAATTGCCACTGCATGTCGTGGGCGACGCGCTGTGGCGACGCACAGCTCTCGGAAAATGAGCAGTGCGAGATCGGTCTGCCGTGTGCCGACCTGGCGCAGGCGTGCGACCTGAGCCGGTGTGTCTGTGCGGCACTGGAACCAGACGCGAGCTGCGGCGATGGTCTGGTGGCTGTCGGCGAGGAGTGCGAGGTGGGCGTTCCCTGTCCATTCGGGTGGTCCTGCAATTACTCGCGTTGCCAGTGTCTCAATCTGCCGATCTGCGGCGATGGGTCGCAGGATGCCGGAGAACAGTGTGAGGTGACCCTGGCCTGTTCCGAGAGCGGCATGATGTGCGATTTCTCGCGCTGTCGCTGCGTCGGGAATCTCGTGGCCTGCGGGAACGGCGTGCTTGATCCCGGTGAGCAGTGTGACGACGGAGACACGTCTGCCGGTGACGGCTGCGATGCCCGGTGCCAGCGGGAATGGATCACGATGGTGGGCGGAACATCGATCTGCGGCAATGGTATTGTGGAGCTGCCGGAGGAGTGCGACGACAGTAATGTGCTTTCCGGAGACGGATGCTCGGGTGATTGCCGTTTGGAGATTGGCGGTGTGATACCTAATCTCGATACTCCCGGGTTGAGCATCTCGCCGGAACATGCTGCAGGGCCGACCATTCAGGCAGGACAGATGGCACAGGGCGGACAAATACAGCCGGGTGGCAGTGCGGCAAGCTCGGGCGTCCCGTCACAGGGTGCCGGAACCGGGCCGGAGACCATCGTCTTCCCCGGGCAGCAGGGTGTAATTTCGCCGTTCGCGCAGCAATCACCTGCCTACTACGGTTCCGTCATTCCTCCCTTCGCTCCGGTGAGCGGACCTGTGGGGAGCACCGGACCGGCGGCCGTTGCGGTGATCGCGGCGGGGGCGGCGAGTGGGTGGGCGTGGATGCGGAGACGGCGCAGGTGATCACGACGGGTGGTGGTTTGCGGGCGTATGTGCTAATTTTGGAGAAACTTCTCACTCATGCGGCAACGTATCGCCTTTCTTCCATTCGCATTCATCCTCGTCGCCGGAGTGGCGGTGGCATATGTGCGCGATTTGCCGTTGCGTACGTTGTATGGTGATGTAAACGGGGAACCCGCACTCCTGTACTGCGATGTCAATACGGGCGACCAGTGCGATATGAGTCATGGATGCCCCGGGATCTCGGGAACGATCTGCAGAGTCTCGGGCGACTACTGTTACTGCACGACCAACCATCCGGCCTGTGATGCCGTACACACGGCGGACGAGTGCGATGCCACACATCCGTGTTATGAGGGAACCTGCGTGGAAGACTGGAATCAGTGCCGCTGCATGGCTACTGCCGGGTGTGGAAACGGAACCCTGGATTTCGGTGAGCAGTGCGATGGGGCAGCGGGGTCCTGCTCACCAGGCAGCGCCTGCAATCCCGGCTCCTGCACCTGCACCGGCACCGTTCCCTCCGCCGTCTGCGGCGATGGTGTCAAAGAGGGGGCGGAGCAGTGTGACACTTCGGACGCGGGTTGTCTTTCGGGGCAGCATTGCGTCGGATGCATCTGCAGTTCCGCTGTCTGCGGAGATGCAAATGTCCAGGATGCATGGGGCGAAACGTGCGATTTTGCCAGCGTGTGTTCCTCATCCCTCTGCCACTCGTGCAAGTGCAGTACCTGCGGCAACGGAGTGAGAGATCAGGCGGAGGAGTGCGATATGAACGCGCCGACCAATACCTGTCCTACGGGGTTCTTCTGCGAGAACTGTCGGTGCGAATATTCCCGGCCGCTCGCGGAAGGAACGTGTGGCAACGCACAGATCGATCCCGGAGAAGCGTGTGATCCGGGGATAGTGAATATCGTTGATCCTTGTCCTGGCGAACCGTGGTGTGACATGGAAACCTGCCTCTGCACGGATCAGCTCGAAATGCGTTTCTGCGGTGATGGCAACGCCGATCCGGGCGAGCAGTGCGGCGAACCGACGCTCGCGGGTAATTGTCTCAACTGTGTCCAGTGCCGTTGTAGGACTGGCGTTGGCACTGATCCCCAGTGTGGCAATGGTCGTATCCAGCGCGGCGAGCAGTGCGAGAGCACTATCCAGGCCATTCAGAATATTCACGTATGCCCCAGCCAGCCAGCCCAGCCCCGTTCCGCCTACTGTGTCTGGGGGGAATGTGCGTGCCGCGACATCACCATTGCCTCCTCGTCTTCTTCAGTCGCCAATCGAGATTGCACGGATACGGATGCACTCGACACCTTTACCGAGGGCGTGACCGAAATCTGCGTAGTAGGTCAGGCCGGTGGGTGGGTATGCGTTCCACACGGTGATACCTGTGCCAATACCCAGAATGTGACCGAGTATTTCTGTTCCATGGATACGCTAGGGCAACAGAATTACTTCTGCGCGAATGGCTGCCAGGCGGGGCGTTGTCTGACGGCGCAAGCCTCCTCCTCCACTTCCATTCACTACTCGCCCTTCGGAGCCATCACCGCTGCGGACGCATCGGGCATCACGGGATGGGTGTGCGATCGTGATAATTTTATGACACCGCTCGCAATCCGTCTGTGGATTGATTCTGTCCCGTCCGCGCAACAAAGCACTGCCGACAGGCCCAGCACCGCGGCGGCTGCCCAGTGCGATGGATACAACAATCATGGTTTCTACTTTCCGGCGACTTCCGCACTCTGCAACGGCGTCGCACACACTATTCTGGTGACGGCGGGAGGGATCGGGAGCAGGGGTGAGCTTGCCTCAACGATTGGCCCGCGTCAGCTCCTCTGCACAGCGCCCGCATCCAGTTCTTCCTCTACAGCGTCACTGTCCTACTCGCCCTTTGGCTCCGTGGATTCTGCGAATGAATCGGTCATCACAGGGTGGGCCTGTGACCGTGATAATTTTGCGACTGCGCTCACGGTGTATCTGTGGGTGGATTCCGTCCCGACTCCCCTGACATGGATCACTGCGAATACGGTCAGTCCCGTGGGATCACCGTATTGCGGTGGGTACCTCAGTCACGGCTTCTCCTTCCAGACGCCTGCCTCGCTCTGCGATGGAGTGCAGCATACCGTAGCGGTCACGGCTGCCAACATCGGCAGCAGAGGAACAGATGTGCCTATCGGTTCATACGCGCTCACCTGCGGTGGATCGTCTTCTTCCCATTCTTCCTCTTCAGGAGTCGCCTCTCCGCCCACGGGGTGGTTCGACTACGCCACATGCGAGCGGATGGAGGGCTGGTCCTGCGATCTGGATGCCAAGACGCAGTACGTGACGGTGGATATTTACGCCAACGGCCCCAAGGGGCAGGGAACGAAAGTACTGACAACAACCGCGAACACGGATCGTGCGGCGATTGTCGGGGAAATCTGCGGCAATGGACCTTCCAATCACGGATTCAATATTCCGCTTCCTGCATCACTCAAAGATGGCCAGCCCCACACCCTCTATGCGTATGCACGCGACATCGTCGGCGGAGCGGCCGATGTCCTCCTCTTCATGGGAACCGAAGCGCCGTACGTAACGCCGAAAACGGTGACATGCGCTGCTCCCGTCTCCTCTTCCTCTTCCTCTTCCTCTTCATCGCAATCTTCCACGCACCGGGACTGCCTGGGCCCCGGAGGCACCATGATTTCAGTGCCCATTGATCAGCCCTGCCCCCCGTTATCTTCCAGTTCCTCTTCGCGCTCCTCCATACCGCAGGTCGTTCATCCTCCCGTGGGACAATTCGATACTGCGACCTGCCAGTCGCTGGATGGATGGGCGTGTGATGAAGATAATTTTTTGACGAAACTTACCATTGATATCTACATGGACGGACCGGTAGGAGTGGGGACAAAAGTGCTGACGACGGTTGCAGATGATCCGAGCAGCATCGGCATTTTGGAGCTGTGCGGCAATCAGCCCAACCACGGATTCACTGTTGCCCCGCCGTTATCGCTCAAAGATGGCCAGCCCCACACCCTCTATGCGTATGCCCGCGATGTGGGCGGCGGGATGGGCGGGGGGACGGGAGTTTTGCTGTGGATGGGCCCTCCCCCGTATACGACGCCATACAGTATAGTGTGCACGGCCGGAGGCTCTTCCAGTTCTTCAGCAGGCGCCGTCTGCGGCAATAATATCAAAGAGGCTGGTGAGCAATGCGATGGGATCGTTGCGTGCTTACAACCAAACTGCATTCCAGGGGGCACCTGTCCGCATTTCCAGTGCAATACGTCTACGTGTCTCTGCTACGTATCCCCGTCTTCTTCTTCAGCCGCATCATCACAGGTGTCCTTGCCGATCAGCGCGCTCTGCGGAAACGGCGTGATCAATCCCCCCGAGGAGTGCGATGACCAGAATGTGCGTGCCGGCGATGGGTGCAATGCATTCTGCCAGCGCGAGCTTGGGTGGACCTGCGTCGAAATTCCCAGCATGTGTTCAACGCTCTGCGGAGACGGTATCCGCGCGGGTGTGGAACAGTGTGATGACGGCAATCTGTTCGACGGCGACGGCTGCTCGCGGAACTGCTGGATTGAACGACAGACGTCGGCCTCGTCTTCTACGGGTGTGCAGACATCCTCTATGGCACCGGCGCTGCCGCTCTGCGGCAACGGGAGCATAGAAGGGAGCGAAGAATGCGAAGTGCGCGTGCGATGCGCGGACGGGAGCGCCTGTCAGAGCTGCAGGTGCATCTCGACGCAGCGTTGCGGGGATGGGCGGGTGGAGCAGCCCGAACAGTGCGATGCCAATTACCCGTGCCCCAATGGCGGCTTCTGCACGATTTCCTGCATATGCACGCAGCCATCCCTCTCCTCCTCATCATCTTCTGCCGGCGAGCCGCCTCTTGTTGGTTGCGGAAACGGCCAGATGGAAGGAACGGAAGAGTGCGAAGTGCGCGTTTCCTGCAATCAGCCCGGTGCCGTTTGTGTCAACTGTGCCTGTGAGTACGCCGTCGCCGGTTGCGGAGATGAAATGCTCTCAGATGAGGAGCAGTGCGAGAGGAACATGCCTTGTACGGACGGCGCACTCTGCGAGAATTGTCGCTGCCTCACCGAAGTTCTGCCGCCTGCAGAAGACAGTGAGCCAGAGACTAGTGTAGTTGCCGGTACAGTCTGCGGTAATTCCCAGCTCGAAGAGGGCGAACAGTGCGAGACGAATGCGGCGTGCCCGCGTCCCGGAGATCTGTGCATCGGTTGCCAGTGCCATAATCCCCCTGAGGCACGTTGCGGGAATGCGCTGCTGGAATTATCGGAACAATGTGACGACGGCAACACCTCATCGGGGGATGGATGCTCCGACTTGTGCCAGCGCGAGAATCTCAATCTCATCGCTTCACAGCCCTTCTGTAGTAACGGTCTCATCGAGCAGGGTGAGCAGTGTGATGACGGCAATACGTTTGCCGGTGATGGCTGTTCTACCACGTGCTCCTTCGAACTCGTTTCAGCCCTTCCGGAAGAGGCTTCTCCGCTGCCGACGCTCATCCCGGGTCTGTGGCCGTCCTTCACATCCACGGTCTTCCGCCGGAGCGGGCGCACTGCCAAAGTGTCTCCCTCCATGCCCACTTTCGGCAGGACTACTTCTGCCATTTCCTCTGCTGCATTCCGCCCTGTCGCTCCGAAGGTGTCTTCCTCTTCCACTGCTGCTGTTGCGACTTCCCCTGTGTATGCAGGGGTGGCTCCCTGGCAGTATGTCTCCGCTGTTCCCTACGCTCCTCCCTCCGGCCCCGTTGGTTCCACCGGTCCAGCCTCCGTTGCTCTCATGGCAGCGGGCGCGGCGGCGGGGTTTGCCTGGTCCAGAAGGAGGAAGAAAAGTGACTTGCCCTGAGGAGGCAGAGCCGACGAAGGGTGGCTGCGGGAGCTGCAGCAGGGTTTGCGTTCATACGGAGAAAGATGCGCCCGTAACCTGTCCATTTCTGTACGTGAGCGGGGAATAGTTGTTCTTCCCTTCCCATGGGGATGAGGTTTAGTATTTCTGCCGTGCGTCCGTTTTCCAGCAGGTTTCCCTTCCGGAACTCCGTTCTCGTTGCGGGTTTTCTGTTGGCGGCCGTGTTCTCCGTCATCGTGCTTCGTTCGTTCGGTGGTCATTCGACCGCAACGCTCGGCGTGAACGACCGTTGCACGAATTTGAGCGGCAACCCTCCTCCCGGGGGTGTGCAGCTCTATCATCCCTACCAAATGCCGCATGATGTGACGCTGTACAACACCTGCACGACAGAAGAGAACTGTCCGAGTTGTACCGTGAGTCAATGTGCCCGTTGCTACGTCGAAGAGTACGTGTGCGGAGGTATCTCGGCCGGGAGTTACTTCAAGAACACTACCGAGTGCAATCTCTGTGAAAACGGCGTGTGTACCGAGGCCGCCACGAGCTCGTTCGCTTCTGAGGGCGCCGGCCCGGAGCTTCGCCCGACCATCGAGATCGCCGAGCGCACAGGTGAGGTCTACTGTAACGCCCCGTACGGCACGAAGTGCTACGACCTGGTATGGACGATTGCCAACGTGGGGCGCACCGAAGAATACGTATCCAGCTTCAATATCAGCACCTCGCCCGGTCTCCGCTTTTTTGAGACCGTGACCAACTGCAACAGAATGGGTGATGATAACGTCGAGTGTCCGTTTCCCGGTGGCCAGGGCAAGCACTTTCCGGCTGGTTACAGCGAAACGTGGCGGTTTCCCATCGTCGCAGATGAACCGCCGGCGACCTGTCCGAATTCTATTGCAACTTATTATGCCGCATCGGCTCTGTACGCAGGGTTCAATGGCGTGAGCTACCTTCAGATTCCCTGTACAGAGTCCGCTTCGTCCTCTTCATCTGATGGGATTCTTCATGGCTGTGTCGATCCGGATGGCAGTGATTTTTACAGAAAAGTGCGCACAGAAATATACTTCGATGGCGTGCCTGATCCTATAAAAGGCAGGACGGATTCCTGCAATGGGGACCGGGCGATTGATTACTACTGCGACTCGCCCATACAAAACATGATGTTCGGTCCGTCCCAACAACAACACCTGTGTCCCTATGGTTGTGTGAATGGCGCATGCCAGTGGGGACCGAATGTCTGCCAGAATGGCGTGATTCCTGTGCAATCGCGTCCCCAATTCATCACTGCCGTCGGATCAAAAGTCTATGTGCTGAACTTCGTCAGCAGGAGCATCTCGGTCATCAACACAGCGACCAATACCGTGTCCGCTACGATTCCCATGGGGTCCCGTATCGATGCCATCGCAGCCGTCGGGTCGAAGGTGTTTGTGGCGAATTCCGGGAACTCAACCGTCTCCGTCATCAATGCCGCCATCGATACCGTCATGACCGCCATTCCTATGAGTCCCTATCCAACCGGTTTCGTTGTCGTTGGAACGAAGCTGTATGTCTTGCAGGGGGGCGAGCCTGTCATCTCCGTCATCAATACCGTCACGAATACCGTGCAATCCACGATCCAGGTGGGGGATTTTACCTATGACCTTGCCGCCGTTGGGACGTACGTGTACGCGGCAAATGAAAATCTCGTCATCTCCGTCATCAATACTGCAACCAATACGGTACAGACTACGATCCCCATGAGTGCCCGCCCCAACACGCTCATTGCTGCCGGCTCAAAGCTGTACGTGACGCACTGGGATACCGGCATTGTTTCCGTCATCAACACCGCGACCAATACAGTCGAGGCCACAATCCCCGTGGGGACAAATCCCCGTTCTCTCGCAGTCGCCGGAACGAAGGTGTATGTGGCAAATGTCAGCAGTAACAATGTTTCCGTCATCGATACGAACACCAATACCGTGCTCGCCACCATTCCCGTGGGCATGCGACCCTACGCTCTCGCCGTCTCCGGCACGAAGGTGTATGCCGTGGGGGGTACTGCGGTCACTGTCATCGATACGAACACCAATACCGTGCTCGCCACCATCGCTGCAGGGGCAAATCTTGAGGCCATCGCTGTCTCCGGCACGAAGGTGTATGTGGCGGGCAACCACGTCGATGGAAGAGTGTTCGTCGTCGATACCCTGACCGACACTCTGTCGTGCAGCGCCGCAACGGCGGTTTCCTCTTCATCTGCCTCTCAGTGTCCCACGCCACCTCCTCCTCCTGCCGGATGCGCACTGATCTGCACGAATGGGAATCCCTGTCCGCTGTGTCATGTGCAGTGTCCCAGCTCCTCCTCAAGTTCGCGTTCTTCCTCCGCCTCAGCGATTCCGGCCGGTTCTTCTTCCAGCGCCGTCGCCAGCTCAGCAGGTCCTTCCTCTGTGTCTTCCGCCGCCCAGACCTCCCAATCTTCATCCAGCTCTCAGGCTGTGAGTTCGGTGGGTGCCCTCTGCGGCAATCGTGTCATTGAAACCGGTGAGCAGTGTGATGACGGAAACGTCGTTCCCGGAGACGGGTGCGGCCAAATCTGCCAGCGCGAGGCAGGATGGGTCTGTTCCGGCGTGCCAAGCGTGTGCACCACCGTCTGCGGCGACGGCATCCGCGCGGGAGTGGAGCAGTGCGACGATGCCAACCTGAACAACGGTGATGGCTGTTCCAGGACCTGTCAGACCGAACAGGGGGTTTCTTCTACCGCCTCTTCCCAGCCCATTGCTGTCATCTCTTCGTCGGCGGCCTCGGGCGCTCCTACCTGCGGCAACGGACAGCGCGAGGGGAGTGAGCAGTGCGAAGCGGATGCGGAATGCACCGCAGGGACCATCTGCCGGAGCTGCCGATGTATCGCACCGACACAGCGGTGTGGCAATGGAACGGTGGAAGCTCCCGAGCAGTGTGATTCAGGACATCCCTGCCCGGATGGCGGCTTCTGCACGGCCACCTGCTCCTGTGTTCCGCGCTCCTCCACTTCGGCCCGCAGCAGCGCTCCTTCCCCGTCCTGTGGCAACGGCACGCTCAATGACAGCGAGGAGTGTGAAATCAATGCACCGTGTCCCATCCCCGGTTCCGTCTGTGTGAACTGCGTCTGCCGTCCACCGGCGGCATCGTGCGGCAATGGGCTGATCGAAGACCAGGAGGAATGTGAGTTCGGTTATTCCTGCAGCGATCAGGGTATCTGTCAGGATTGCCGGTGCGGCCCCGGCGCAGAGACAACTGCTCTGTTGCAGGCTTCCTCCAGCGTGACGGCCCCCGCCCCTGCGCCCCTGACGCTTCCGCAAATCTGTGGCAATGCCCTCCTCGAGGGTTCGGAGCAGTGCGAGACGAATGCAGCGTGCCCGCGTCCCGGGGATCTGTGTGTGGATTGTCAGTGTCATAATCCCCCTCAGGCGCGCTGCGGGAATACGCAATTGGAATTATCGGAAGAGTGCGACGACGGCAATACACAGGATGGCGACGGCTGCTCCGGCCTGTGTCAGCGCGAGACGATCAATCTCATTGCCTCTCAGGCCATCTGCGGCAACGGTCTCATCGAGCGGGATGAGGAGTGTGACGACGGCAACACGGTTTCGGAGGATGGATGTTCCGCTGTCTGCCAGCGCGAAGTTCTGCCACCACGGTTAGAACTCACACTCCTTCCCGAGCAGCCCGCCTCTTCGTCTGTTGCCTTTCAGCCTGTTTCCAGCGCGCCTGCAGTGACCGTCCCGGTGCGCACCGGTCCTACCCCCAAGAGGGCAGTGTCTTCCGTTCCAGCCTTCTTTCCCGCTGCACCCGTTCCCTCTGCCCTTGCTCCTTCTATTCTCGCCACAACCATCGTCCAGCCGCCCTCCTGGCAGGCGTATGCTTCCGTCATTCCCTACGCTCCGCCCACAGGCCCCGTTGGTTCCACCGGTCCGGCCTCTGTCGCCCTAATGGCCGCAGGTGCTGCGGCAGGTCTGGCGTGGATGCGGAGAAAGCGGAAACCATAGCATCATCTTTTTCAATGCGTGCAACAAATGGCAAACAGCTCCTTTGAACAGAAAGTGATACGCTCAGCGGGAAATATGCCCGATTTCTTACGGTCCGGAGCGGCGGCGTCTTCTCTGCACAGGCGCAGAGGCTTTGTGGTGCTGGGGATCGCCGGGGTGGCCGTGCTGGGGTGGATATCTCTGCAGAGTCGGCAATCCATGCACATGTTCACCGCACAGGTGATGGGCGATACACCCTACTGCGGCAACAATATCCGCGAGACGGGGGAACAGTGCGACAGCGGGTATGCATGGGGCAGAATTGAGGGCTGTGGTATCAATCAGGTATGTCAGCGTTGTCAGTGCGTCACGCTCACGTCTGCGAATCAACACTGCATAGGCACGGCATGCTATGCAGGAGTAAATAATTGTCCTTCAGGGACACCGGCATGCGATGTGACCTGTGCCTGTTCCGCGATCTGGTGGCCACACTGCGGCGATGCACGGTGCATGTCTTTCGAGCAGGGGGCAGGTGGGCGGATCATCCATCCTTCGGCAACCGGGCCGATCCAAAACAGAGTGGAGGGCTTCGGCATGGATATCGTTCCCATGGGCGATCTGGATGCGGACCAGATCCCGGACGTCGTTGTTCTGGCTACCGGGAACGGCACCCCGTTCGTCAGCGGCACGATCCATGTGATCTATATGAATCGCAACGGCACCGCCAAGCGTATTGATCCGCTGCCTTATGTGCCGGAGCGTCAGGGTCTTGCCCCACTCAAGCTGGCCTACGCAATGGAATCAGTCGGGGATATCGACAGCAACGGCGTTCCCGATCTTGCCCTGTATGCGTGGACCGGCACGTATACGGAAGGGGACTATGGCAATGACGAAGAGATACGTATCCTTCGGCTGCAGCGGACGGCGGAAGGGGTTTCCGTTCTTGCCGACAGGGCAAATCCGGAGCCGCAAGAACAGGCGCGCCAGGGATACGGATACGATCTGGCCTACCTGGGCAATGGCAGACTGGCTGCATATCTGGGGCGAGGTGACTCCTTCGACGAGGCGGTTGGCATTTTCCAGATTTCATCGAATGGAAACATTGCGCAGATCGGCACCGTTCAAGGAGTCTCCGGTGGGAATGTGCTTGGTGCGCCCGGCGATCTCAATGGAGACGGCGCAAATGATCTCCTGTGGAATCGGACGGTGGCTTTTCTCTCGCAGGACGGGACATCGGTCTTGTCGCAGCAGACAATCGCCTTCGGGAGCCCGTACTTCAATGATGGATTTATTCATTCGAATCCCTGGGGGGACACGGATGGGAACGGAGTCCCGGATCTGCTCCTCGGTATGGTGAGTCAGCAGGGCAAGTACGAGAATATCGGTATCGTGGGAAAGGTATTGCTCGAGCGTACTTCGGGCAATCCGCCCCTCCGGGTGAAATCCTCTCAGATCATGTATTCCCCCGAACAACCTGCGCGTTTCGGCGGAGCTTTTGGAAGGGCCGCGGCGAACGTGGGCGATATCGACGGTGACGGACAGCCGGATATCATGATCGGCTCGCCCGAAACATTCTTCTGCGTCGATGGCACGCAAGTGCATGGATGCTCCGGCACGCATCCCGGTGCTGTTTGGGTGTACCTCTCCGGCGCCGGTGTTCCGATCTGCACTGCAGACTGCGGCTCCGCACCAATTTCTCCATCTTCGTCTTCTGCTCCGATTCCCCCATCTTCGTCTTCTGTTCCGATTCCCCCATCTTCGTCTTCTGTTCCGATCATTCCGAGCTCCTCTTCGCAGGCGGCTGTCTGTGGGGACGGGCGCTTCGCAGCGACCAAGCAGTGCGAGCCATCAGGCATGCTGCAGACTTTGCCTACGAACGGTATCCCCGATGCGGTCCGGGCGGGCGACTTCAACGCAGACGGCAACGCGGATCTGGTCACGCTGAATCTAAGCCCCAATCGAACCGGCAGCATCAATGTCTTTCTCGGCGCGGGGGACGGCAGTTTCAGCCCCGGAGCGAATTATCAAGTTGGCAATGTGCAATCCGTCTTCCAGGCCGCCGATGCGCAGGGCGACGGCAAGTTAGACCTTTTGCTGGGGGCAACACACATCATGAGAGGCAATGGAGATGGCACGTTCCAGCCTGTATCATCCCTGCTGCCGCAAGGCGCTGATGTCGCTGTAGGCGATTTTAACGAAGACGGCCGTCCCGATATCTTCACCACCACCGTATCCTCGCCCAACTCTCCGCATGTGGAGCAGCTCTTCGCAGGTCAGGCCGGGGGAGGCTTCGCCGCCGGCGTCACCGTCGCGGAGTTTCCGCACCCTTGGAGCAATATCGTCACGGCAGACTTTGACGCGGATGGCCACCTCGATGTCGCGTACCTGCCGACCGGTAATTCCAATGACCCACCGGGGCTCACCGCCAATTTCACGGTGCAGATACTCTACGGCAACGGGAACGGCGCCTTCATCTCGGTACCATTGACGCTCAGCAGTTGGACGAGCGGCGCCACCGGTCTGTGGATGGCGGATATCAACGGGGATGGACGCAGCGATCTTTACATGGATGGCAACGGCAACGTGGGGCCATTTTGGCTCAACAACGGCAACCGCACGTTTGAAGCAAAGAACAATTATATGGGGAATCTGAATGACCCCGCTGCGCTCATCGATGTCGATGGCGACGGCAAGGCCGATGTCATCACCGGCGGCCGTACCGCCTCGCCCACCATTGAGATCCACAAAGGCAATGGCGATGGCTCCTTTGTCCAATCACCCCTGTATTCCTTTGGAGTCACGTACCCGCTCTGGCACTCAGAAGGGAATATCGCCCAGGCGGACTTCGATCATGACGGTAGGCTGGACTTCGCCATCGCCCGGACAAGCATCGCCGATGCGGGGGCGAACTTCATCATCGTGCAGATCAGCCCCTGCGCTCCCGGACAGACCTGCAGCAGTTCCTGCCAGTGCATCGGTACGCCCATTCCGCCCAGCTCGTCCTCCCGTTCTTCTTCGCGCTCCTCATCTTCTACTTCACACTCCTCCTCCGCATCTTCCGTCTCGAGCATGACCATTGCATCGTCGAGCGCGTCGCACGGTGTCAACGCGCTCTGCGGCAACGGTCTGCAGGAGGGCACCGAGCAGTGCGAAGCAGGCATTCCCTGTTACACGGGCCTCGTCTGCATGAATTGCCTGTGCATCTTCCCGCCCTCCTCATCTGCGGCGCCTCCCTCCTCCACATCTTCCGACGGCTTTGCTCAGGTCACCTGCGGCAATAGCACGTTGGAGGAGTATGAACAGTGCGAGCAGGGATTCGACTTCTGCCCGCCCGATTTTCTCTGTGACTACACTTCGTGCTTCTGTCTGCCATCCGGGATGTTCTCGAGTGCGTCCTCTGCGGGGGTGTCTGTCGGCAGCCAGCCCCTCTGTGGCAACGGCGTTCTGGAAGTCACAGAGCAGTGCGATACGGGGAATCCGTGCCCCGGCGGGGATTTCTGCACTATTGCGTGCATGTGTGAATCACGCGGGGGGCCTGTACCCGTCGCACCTTCCACTGTCGTGCGCTGCGGCGATGGAATTCTCGGAGCAGGGGAACAGTGTGAATCCGGCATGCCCTGCAGTGACGGCGCCTTCTGCACCACATCCTGCCTCTGCCTCCGGAGTGAAACGGTCTCCCTCTGTGGCAACGGCGTGCTTAACCTCCGTGAGGAGTGCGACGACGGCAACACCGAGAATGGTGACGGCTGTGACCGGTCCTGCCGGAGAGAGGCTGCCGTTTTTGCACAGACCTGCGGTAACGGAGAACTGGAAGGAGGGGAACAGTGCGAGTTGAACAGTCTCTGCCCCCGTCCGGGGGACCAGTGCCTGAATTGCCAGTGCCGTGCCGTGTCGGAGTCGGCCTGCGGCAATGGGGTTCTCGAATTCCCCGAGGAGTGCGAGACCACAGCCGCGTGTGCGGGTCTCTCGCACTTCTGTGCCAGTTGCCGCTGTGTCCCGTTTGTCTGCGGCGACAATGTCCGCGATCTCGGCGAGGAGTGTGACGACGGCAACACGGCATCCGGCGACGGCTGCTCTGCCACCTGCCAGCGCGAGACGATCAATCTCATTGCCTCTCAGGCCATCTGCGGCAACGGTCTCATCGAGCGGGATGAGGAGTGTGACGACGGCAACACGGTTTCGGAGGATGGATGTTCCGCTGTCTGCCAGCGCGAAGTTCTGCCACCACGGTTAGAACTCACACTCCTTCCCGAGCAGCCCGCCTCTTCGTCTGTTGCCTTTCAGCCTGTTTCCAGCGCGCCTGCAGTGACCGTCCCGGTGCGCACCGGTCCTACCCCCAAGAGGGCAGTGTCTTCCGTTCCAGCCTTCTTTCCCGCTGCACCCGTTCCCTCTGCCCTTGCTCCTTCTATTCTCGCCACAACCATCGTCCAGCCGCCCTCCTGGCAGCCATATGCTTCCGTCGTTCCCTACGCTCCGCCCACGGGCCCCGTGGGTGCCACCGGTCCAGCCTCTGTCGCGGCGATGGCCGCAGGTGCAGCGGCGGGGTGGGCGTGGATGCGACGGAGAAAGAACAGGCGGTAGAACGTGCGATCATTGGTTACTGATCAGAACAACACTGTGTCAATCAGGCAGCGGCAGCGGTTGTTGCTACACTCCAATGCAATGATCAGCATGTTACGGCGTCTTCTCGGGAGCAGCGGCAAGCTTCTGGCGGTAGTGCTGGGGATTGTTCTTACTGTGACGATTTTCAATCGTTCTTCACTCCGCATTCCCTGGCTGGCGCAGGAGATGCCTGCGGATCCATGGGGTCTGGCGTGCGGTGGTACCTCGTTCTGCAATGAGTTTTCTTGGTGGTCGTTCACCTGTAATCCGGCGGCCAAATGTTGCGCAAAGCGTAATGGGGCATACGTTCAGGTTGTCGCGTGTGAGAATGTGAGCCCATCTGTCACTCTTCCCGCGCACGGGTGGTGTGACTCTCCTGCACAGGTGGGGGATCTTTGCTACGACCCTGCTTCATGCACGTACGGAACGTGCGTTGAGTATGCTGGCCCATACTACCTCGAATGCAATCTTGCGGGCGGGGGGTACTGTCCCGAGGGCACCGGTTGTGACACGACGGGTGGTTGTGTTCTCTCCACTCCTTTCTGCGAAACAGACAGCGACTGCAACGATGGTAATTTACAGACGGTAGATACGTGTTCTGTCGGGGAGTGTAGCAATGTTCCAGGGGCCTATCCCGCCTCCTCATCCACTCCGCCTCCTCCACCACCTCCCTCATCCTCCTCGGCTCCGGGAGGCTGCGCGTGCCCCCCCAATCCTGTCCCCGGCTGTGATCCTTTTGGTTGCCTCAATGGTCCTCCGCTTCCGGCTTTCTGTGTGTTAGTCGGCACGCCAGTCTTCAATCCTACAACCTGCGCAAACGAGTGCACCGGTTGCGATATGGAATGCGATACGGTCTATCCGCCTACTCCTTCTTCCGTCGCTCCCATCACGCTCCCTTGTGGCGGCGGGTCGGTGAGCGCTTCGACCAATGTCTTCGTGCAGGGGTCTGGAGGATGCAACTTCGCCGTCAGTACAACATTGACAGGATCACCCCACGGTTCCATCGCCTCGCCGCCAGGTGCCTCCCTGTATTGTCCTGGAGATACGGTGACGATTGGCATGTCCTTCTCCTCGGCGGGAACCTACACGCTCGAGACCTGTTCAGAGTTCGATACCGCCTACTACGAGATGCAGGTCGACTATTACTGCCAGCAAGAGACATGCGCCAACGGAATCTGGGGGCCAACGATTCCGGATCTCTGTACGCCGACACCAGGGGGAGGAAGCTGGTCAACGCCCTTCACGAATACGCCCCAATGCTCTCCACTGACCATTACGGTGAATGCGGCTACGGGCTGCTCCTCGGGCGGGAGCGGGGGCTCATCCGGCGGGTCGGGCGGTTCTTCGGGAGGGTCGGGTGGCTCTTCCGGTGGTTCCGGCGGATCGAGCAGCCATGCCTTCAGCAGCAGCTCCGGCGGCGGGAGCAGCGGAGTCAGCTCCGCAGGGGCCAGTAGCAGTTCACGGAGCAGTAGCTTCTCCGGTGTGAGCAGTATGGGCAGTTCGGCGAGTAGCACGCAGAGCCATTCCTCCAGTATCCCCATCCAGAGCTCTTCCGGCTCTGTTCCCTCGTCATACTCCTCCGGCATTTCCATTCAGAGTTCCGTCGGCACATCCTCTTTCAGATCTCTCGCGTCCTCGCGGTCATCCTCCTCTTCCACGGGCTACTGCGGCAACGGGGTGCTTGATCCCATAGAAGACAGCCAGTGCGAGCCGAGTATCGGGTACGATAAGTGCTTTTTCTACGGTTTTGTCTGCGATGTGAGTACCTGCCGTTGTACGCCCTCCAGCACGAGCAGCAGTTACTCCTCCTCTTCCTGCCCGGGCGACCTCTGTAGCGGCCCGTACGATCCCAACGGCGATGAGATCTGCGCTTCAATAGGTCTTTCCTGTGAGGAGCTCTCCGAACCTCCCTGCGCACGCTGCATCGGCGGATCTTCCTCCTCCATCATCGTGCAGAGCAGCGCGACTTCCACCTCCTCCACCTCCTCCACCCTCTGCCCCGGCGATCTCTGCTCCGGCCCGTACGATCCCAACGGCGACAGTGTCTGCGCCTCGTATGGCCTTCTCTGTGAGGAGCTCTCCGAACCTCCCTGCGCACGCTGCATCGGCGGATCCTCCTCCTCCATCATCATCGTGCAGAGCAGTGCTACTTCCACCTCTTCCTCCCCCACCTCTCCGGGTTGCGGCAACGGCCTGCTCGATGCCGGCGAAGAGTGTGACGACAGTAACTGGAATGACGGCGACGGCTGCGATGATCTCTGCCGCATCGAGACAGGCCCGTGGTGCGGCAATGATGTGCTCGACCTGGGCGAACAGTGTGACGATGGTAACTGGGATGACGGCGACGGCTGCAGCCGCTTCTGCCGAGATGAAGCCACGTTGGCTCCCCGCTGTGGTGACGGCTTCCTCGATCCCGGGGAGGAGTGCGACGACGGAAACCCCCGGAACGGTGACTACTGTTCCGTCCTCTGCCGTTGGGAGGGTCTCGAGCGGTGTGCCAACAACATCATCGAACCGCCCGAACAGTGTGATGACGGGAACACGCGTGACGGCGACGGCTGCAGCCGCTTCTGCCGCACAGAGCAGATTCTCGGCGGCCCGCTCTGCGGTGACGGCCTGCTCGATCCCGGCGAAGAGTGCGACGACGGCAACACCGGCCCGGAGGACGGCTGCGACGCCTGGTGCCGCTGGGAGGGCTTCAACCGCTGCGGCAACCACATTCTCGAATGGGGCGAACAGTGCGACGACGGCAACCTTTTCAACAGCGACGGCTGTTCCACCCTCTGCCAGCGGGAGCAGACCGCACCACTCTCTTCCTGCGGCGACGGGCGGAGGGCGAAGACCGAGCAGTGTGACGATGGCAATCCCCTCGACGGAGATGGCTGTGATCGCGGCTGCCGCATCGAATCCTTCTCCGCCGCCGCCGCCCTTCTCTGCGGCGACGGCCTGCGCGATGTCGGAGAGGAGTGTGATGATGGCAACCTCTCTAACGGTGACGGCTGCTCCTCACACTGTCTCTTCGAGCAGGGCCGTTGCGGCGACTCCACTGTCCAGCGTGCATTGGGTGAACAGTGCGAACCTTCCCTCCACAACGCCTCTCTGCCGTACGGCTGCACCTCCACCTGTCGCTTCCTCCACCGTGAGTGCGGCAATGGCATTCCCAATCTGGGTGAGGAGTGTGACAGCGGCCCCCTCAATTCCAATCTGCCCGATGCCCCCTGCCGTCCCGATTGCTCCCTGCCCCACTGCGGCGACATCGTCCTCGACCCGGTCGAGTTCTGCGATGATGGCAACCTGCTGGGCGGCGATGGCTGTGACGAATACTGCCGCCGGGAGGGAGGCTTGATCACGCAGAGATCCTCTGCTGCTTCCACCTTTCCGTCGCTGCGGCCCGCTGCACCCGATGTCCGCGCACCAGCCCAGCCGCATGCGCCCCTCTTCGCCACCCTGCAGACCTTCGAGCCCTGGAGGAGGGGATCCACCGTACGCGTGCCCACCCACGCTCCCGCCGGTGAGACCGGCCCTGCGAGCATGGCCGTGATGGCTGCCGGTGCTGCAGCAGGTCTGGCGTGGATGCGGAGGAAACGAAGTTGAGCAGAAGAACAAATGCTGGGCTCTGCAAGATTGCGTATCGCTCTTGGCCATTTCTCGCGTGGTAGAGTTGGCTGGATATGAAACTGCGTCTTGTCCCACTGGAGGGTAAAACAGCGAGAGGTGCGATAGCGATCATTGTCATATGTTCGATGGCATTCTTTGTCTCCCTCCTCGATTCATCTGCCATTCGTTCGGTGTGGAGGCGGGCCCAGGTGCCGGGGGCACTTCCTACCGCCTGCTGCGGTTTCAATAATTGCGGGTGCATTGCGGAGAACGTGACGATGGAAGACTGTCTCACCATGGGTGGGTACTCGCTCCAGTCGGGCTTTGACTGCGGGGCCTGCACCCCCATCGGTGTCGGGGATTGCACCTATTGTGAGGCATCGTTCGCCCCGGTCTGTGGCGGATTCTGTCCGGGTGGCCAGAGGTGCCTGCCCGGTTTTGGTTGTGATGCTTCGGATCCTACGTTATGCGCAGAATACTGCGAATGTTCTCCAATCGATCCAGGTTCCTCGTCGAGCGTTCAGAGTTCCAGTGTATCCTCTTCCAGCTTCCGTTCCTCATCCAGTTCGCAGACTTCCTGCGCCCCTACGGGTGGCGGTTGCCCCAGTGGATTCTCGTGCACTCTCAGTTTGCAGAGTGATTGCACGTGTGCAGCGATGACGTGTTCAGACCCTGATGATTGTTGTTTTGAAACAGGAGGGTCATGTGATGCCGGATTGTGTGGGGTGGGTTCGTGTGTCAGACAGGTGCCCTGCGGGTTTCCTTCCAGCGATTCCTCATCAAGCAGCACCGTCTCATCTGGTTTTTCAAGCACCAGCAGCATCCTCCCGTCCAGTTCCTCTGCGGGCGGCGTTGCTTCATCCAGCTCCCTTGGCATTTCTTCGAGCAGCGCTCTCCCTTCCAGCTCTTCGGCAGCCAGCAGCAGTGTGACAAGTAATCAGAGCTCCTCCAGCACACAGAGCAGCAGCGCTTCGAGTGTGAGCAGTAGCCGGAGCAGTCATGCTCTCAGTTCGACATCCAGTCTGAGCAGCTCCGCAAGCAGCGGGCAGAGCCTTTCCTCCAGCATTCCCATCCAGAGCTCCACCGGTCCCGTTCCCTCGTCCTACTCCTCTAGTATTTCCATCCAGAGCTCCACCGGCACATCCTCCAGGAGTTCCTCCCGCTCCTCTTCCTCCTCCTCCTCGGCAGGGACGTCGATGCGGTCCAGCTCTTCTTCTTCTGTGCACTGCGATGCCTGTACGCTCGGGGGCGGGTGCGCGTTGTGCGGCGGAGCCGGTGAAGTCTGTGCGGTGCTCACGGATGGCGGCACGTTTGGCGGTGGAGGGTACGAATGTTTCAATCTTCCGGGCAATCATCCGGAATTTACGATCTGCGACTGCGGCGGATCATTCTCTTCCGCTTCCTCCTCTGTTCCTGTCTGCCCCGGCGATCTCTGCTCCGGCCCGTACGATCCCAACGGCGACGATGTCTGCGCCTCGTATGACCTGATCTGCGAGGAGCTCTCAGAACCTCCCTGCGCACGCTGCATCGGCGGATCCTTCTCCTCCATCATCGTGCAGAGCAGCGCTGCTTCTGCCAACTGTCCCGGCGATCTCTGCTCCGGCCCGTACGATCCCAACGGCGATACGGTCTGCGCCTCGAATGGCCTTCTCTGTGAGGAGCTCTCCGAACCTCCCTGCGCACGCTGCGTCGAGACATCTGCCTCTTCTTCCAGTACCTCCTCTATCGCTCCCCGCTGTGGTGACGGCTTCCTCGATCCCGGGGAGGAGTGCGACGACGGAAACCCCCGGAACGGTGACTACTGTTCCGTCCTCTGCCGTTGGGAGGGTCTCGAGCGGTGTGCCAACAACATCATCGAACCGCCCGAACAGTGTGATGACGGGAACACGCGTGACGGCGACGGCTGCAGCCGCTTCTGCCGCACAGAGCAGATTCTCGGCGGCCCGCTCTGCGGTGACGGCCTGCTCGATCCCGGCGAAGAGTGCGACGACGGCAACACCGGCCCGGAGGACGGCTGCGACGCCTGGTGCCGCTGGGAGGGCTTCAACCGCTGCGGCAACCACATTCTCGAATGGGGCGAACAGTGCGACGACGGCAACCTTTTCAACAGCGACGGCTGTTCCACCCTCTGCCAGCGGGAGCAGACCGCACCACTCTCTTCCTGCGGCGACGGGCGGAGGGCGAAGACCGAGCAGTGTGACGATGGCAATCCCCTCGACGGAGATGGCTGTGATCGCGGCTGCCGCATCGAATCCTTCTCCGCCGCCGCCGCCCTTCTCTGCGGCGACGGCCTGCGCGATGTCGGAGAGGAGTGTGATGATGGCAACCTCTCTAACGGTGACGGCTGCTCCTCACACTGTCTCTTCGAGCAGGGCCGTTGCGGCGACTCCACTGTCCAGCGTGCATTGGGTGAACAGTGCGAACCTTCCCTCCACAACGCCTCTCTGCCGTACGGCTGCACCTCCACCTGTCGCTTCCTCCACCGTGAGTGCGGCAATGGCATTCCCAATCTGGGTGAGGAGTGTGACAGCGGCCCCCTCAATTCCAATCTGCCCGATGCCCCCTGCCGTCCCGATTGCTCCCTGCCCCACTGCGGCGACATCGTCCTCGACCCGGTCGAGTTCTGCGATGACGGCAACCTGCTGAGAGGGGATGGCTGCGACGAGTACTGCCGGCGCGAGAGCGACCTGTTCCCCCAGTATTCTTCCACTTCCTCCCTCCCCTCCCTGCGACCGGCGGCATCCCTCACCCGCACGTCCGATCAAGCCCATCCGCCCCTCTTCGCCACCCTGCAGACCTTCGAGCCCTGGAGGAGGGGATCCACCGTACGCGTCCCCACCCACGCTCCCGCCGGTGAGACCGGCCCCGCTGCTATGGCCGTGATGGCTGCCGGTGCTGCGGCAGGTCTGGCGTGGATGCGGAGGCGCAGAAAACCGTAAGAGACAGCC